>JBAZYP010000001.1:0-257394 GCA_041659265.1 Candidatus Pacearchaeota archaeon
CAAGATACCAGAATGGTTGGAGAATATGTTTATGTTATTTCTTCAAAATATATTAATCAAGATAATCCAAGACCTCCAATATATATGAGGAATGGGGTTTTAACTGATGTTCCAATTAAAGATATTTATTATTTTGAAGATTATTCTTCAAGCTATGTTTTTACTATTATTAGTGCAATAAATCTTGAGGAAGATAGTATGAATACTAAAGTCTATATGATTGGTTCAACTGGCACTACTTATGTATCTGAAAATAATATATTTATTACATATCAGAAATATTGGGATCAGGAAGAATATGTTAAATCTTATTCAGAAGAAGTTATATTAAAAATTTTGACTGGAGAAGAAAAAAATAAAGTTAATGATATTTTAGATTCAGAAATTGAAAGTTATAGAAAAATCGATAGAATGAATAATATTGTAACAGATTATTCATCTTCTCTAAAAGGAGAAGAAAAATCTGAATTTGATAAAAGATTTTTTGATTTATATAATGTTTTTGAATCAGAATTTTATAAGAGATCTGTAAAAACTGCAATAAATAAAATTAGTATTGATAAATTAGATATAAATTATTTAGGTTCTGGAGAAGTTCCTGGAACAGTATTAAATCAATTTTCGATGGATGAATATGATAATTATTTTAGGATTGCTACAACAACTGGAAATAATTGGAATTCTTTAAGTGGAAATAATCTATATGTTTTAGATGAAGATTTAAAGATAAAAGGAAAAATCGAAGATTTAGCAAAAGGTGAAAGAATATATTCTGCAAGGTTTATGGGTAAAAGAGCTTATTTGGTTACATTTAAAACTGTGGACCCATTATTTGTAATTGATTTATCTAATGCTGAAGAACCTAAGGTTCTTGGATATTTGAAGATTCCAGGATATTCTGATTATTTGCATCCTTATGATGAAAATCATGTAATTGGAATAGGAAAAGATGTAAATGAGAGTATTGATGCAGATAAAGTGCATTCGGATAATGCTGTTTATTATACTGCTATTTTAGGTCTTAAGGTATCTTTATTTGATGTAACTGATGTAGAAAATCCAATTGAAAAATCTAAGATAGTGCTTGGAGATAGAGGTACAGAAAGTCCAGTTACTTATGATCATAAGGCTTTATTATTTGATAAGGAAAAAGGAATATTAGTAATACCGGTTACATTAACTCAATTAAGAAAGCAATCTGGATCTTATAATAATCCTGAATATGAATATCCTGATCAAATCTGGCAAGGAGCTTACATACTTAATATTGACGATAAGGATATAAGTATTAGAGGAAGAATAAGTCATCATGATGAAACCTATGAAAAATTAAGAGCTGCAAAAGAAGAAGCTATTGGAGCTATAAGAATAGATGCTCAAAAGAATATTTGGACTAAATTTAATATAATTGATCAAGGTAGAGGATATACTTTAGGACAATGGAAAACTAGTGCAGAAGGCTATAATGATGTAATCTATAATGATTATGATATAGATAATTTTCCTGGTGGAGTAAATTATTATCCTTTTCAAGATTATTCAAAACAAATACAAAGAAGTTTGTATATGGATGAGGTTCTTTATACTATTTCTTTATCGAATATAAAAGCTAATAATTTAAATGATCTTGAAGAAATTAATAATCTTAAATTAGATTATAATAATAATTATAATAATTTTGTTAGTTATGCAGAATAATTTTTGATAATTTTAAACCAAAAAGCTTTAAATATATGAATATTCTATTAAATAACCATAAAAAATGGGTGAAGATAATCAAGTTAATATTGAAGATAAGAACTATTTAGAAGTTCCAAAGATAAAAGATCTTGATCTAACAGAAAGAGAAAAGACTTTAACTAAAATTGATATTTTAAAAAAATTCGCTTCAGGAACTGGTTTAAGAGAAGGATTAAATGATATTGTAAGTGGAGGGATGGGCGCTTTAATTTTAATTTCAAATCCTAATGCCTTTAATGTCTTTAAAGGTGGCTTTTATGTTAATTGTAAGTTTACTTCAAAAAGATTGTTTGAACTTGCAAAAATGGATGGTGCAATCATATTATCTGAGGATTTTAAAAAAATATTATATGCTAATACTTTATTAGTTCCTAGTATGGCCTTTAATTCAATTGAGACAGGTACTAGACACCAGGCTGCTGAAAGATCTGCAAGGCAAATAAATGGGCTTGTTATGGCTGTATCTGAAAGAAGAGGAAGTATTTCAATATATTATGGGAATTCAAGGTATGTATTACAAAATACGCATGAATTATTAAGAAGAGCAACTGAAACATTACAGATATTAGAAAAACAAAGAGAAGTTTTTAATGAGTTAATAACAAATTTAAATGTTTTAGAGGTAACTGGCCTTGTTTCTGTTGCAGATGTTTGCACTATACTTGAAAGACTTGAAATGATAAGAAAAATGTCCAATATTATTAATGAATATATTGTTGAACTTGGAAAGGATGGAATAATAGTTAGGATGAGGATGAGGGAAATAACAAAAGGAATTGAAGAAAAAGAAGATGTTTTAATTAAGGATTATGTTACAAGGCCTGCAAGAACAAGGCAATTTTTTGATAGTTTAACTTTTGATGAATTACTTGATTTAGAACATATTGCAGAAGTATTATTTGGCAAATCATTAGAAACAAGTATTTCACCTAAGGGATTTAGATTATTATCAAAAACTAATCTTAAAAAATCAGAAATTGATCTTTTAATTAAGCATTTTAAGAATTTGGATAATATTTTTAATACTGGTAAAGATGGACTATATAAGGTAATGAAAGAAAGAACAGATGATTTAAAGAAGGAATTAAGTTCTTTAAGAGAGCATATAATGGTTGGTAAGAAGATTTAAACTTTTTTTTGTAGTGTAACCAATATGACTATTTTGAAAGGTTTATAAATAAATTTTGATTAGTTTATACATGCAAGATTGATATTTATTAGTTGTTACACTACAAAATATTTTTCTTGATAATCTTTAAGTGATAATAAAAGATGGTGTATAAGAGATATATAAAAAAGAATGGCAAGTTAATAGGGCCATATTATTATGAAAGTTATAGAACTGAAGATGGAAGAGTAATATCAAAATATTTGAAAGATTACAAGCCTGAATCTATAAAAAAAAATAAGGATATGACCTATTTATTATTAATAGGTTTTTTTATTTTTTTATTTTTAGTATGTGGAAATATTTTATTTGAATATAACTCAAACAAGATTATTAGTGGTAAAGTTGTTAGTGAAATTAATGAAAGAGATTTAACTATTGCAAAAGAAATTGCGAATCAAAATATTTTAAGTGATATAGATTTATTAGAAGAAAGCACTCTTGAAATAAAAGATTCAATTCTAGAAGAAAATGATATTATGGAATTTAATTTTCCAGATGGCTCTATTGAATTAAGTTTTGATTTATTAAATTCTAATTTTTATCAAACAAATATTTTAGAAGAAATAATCCCTGAATCTTTTTTAATTGATGTTGATAAAGATTCTGGAAAATATAAATGGGGTTATCAAATACCCTTAAAAGAGTTTAATTTATTATCTAGAATAACTGTTAGAAGTAATTTAATGATTGAGATAGTTGATGAAAATACTTTAAAAATTGGAAATAATTATTTAAGTTTTTCAGATTTGAAAGATAAGGGATATGAAGTTAATTTTAATCAACCTAATATTGATTATTCTTTAAAATTATCTGAAAATAATTTGGAAATTAATCAAGAAGATAATCAAGAAGATAAAGCTGAACAAGAAATAATTGAAGAAAATAATCCTTTAGAAGAAATACTTGATGGTGAAATAATCGATGGCGAAATAATTGAAATAATAACTCCTTTGGAAGAACCTTCAACACTTGATGAAAACACTAATGTATTAACCGGTTTTATTGCTAAAGGATTTTATGGGATAAATGGTCTTGTTGGATTAGACGAAGCAAATAGTATTTCTGTTTATATTCAAAAAGATTTTACCAATGAAAATGATTTGATAGATTCAAGGGTAATTTATGAAGATAGTGATAATGATGGAAAATTAAGTTTAGGAGATATAATAAATTTAGATCCTAGTTTTATTGCTTTTGGAGGCACTTCAACAAATTCAAGTAATATTGTATTTAGGTGTGGTACGATAAATGAGTCTGGATCTTATATTATGAATCAGAGTTTTATTCAATCTAGTGATCAGATTTGTATAAATATAACTGCGGATGATGTTATTTTAAATTGCAATTCTTTTAATATAACCGCCGGAGCACCTGGTTATTTAGAACCTATGATTTATTCAGATAAATTAAATACCTCTATAAGAAATTGCATAATTATTGCTTCTTCTTCTAATATCGGTATTGTTTTAAATAATTCTGAAAGTTCATTTATTTATAATAATTCAGTAAGTTTAGGAGTTGTAGGATTATATGTAGGGAATTCTAATCAAAATATTATACAAAAAAATATTTTTAGTTCTGCAAGTAATATAGGCATATCCTTAATTGATTCTAGTAATAATAATTTTTCAGAAAATAATTGTTCTGGAACTTCAAATTATGCCTTATTTTTGCAAAGATCAGATTATAATAATTTTAGTTACAATAATTTTTCTAGTGGTGGAGGGGTAGCTAAAGAACTTGTACATTTAGCTAATTCAGATAATAATCTTTTTTATTCAAATAGCATATATGGAAGTAATATTGGTTTTGGATTTTCTTTAATTAATTCAATTAATAATACTTTATCCGATATTTTATCTAGAGTTGATCTTTCAACTTATTCTGGAGCTTCACTAATTTACTTATCTGGTTCAACAAATAATATTATTAAAAATTCTATATTAAATTCAACAACTGCTAATGGTAATTATACTTATTTATTAAGTTCAAGCAATATAATTTTTATAAATTGCAGTTATGACTTATCAAGAGAATATTTAACAAGTGATTCAGAATTATTTAGACAATGGTATTATCAAACTAATATTATTGATAATTCAGGCATTCCTATAATAAATGCAAATCTAAGCATTTACAATTACACATCATTATCTTCAAGCAGTCTTACTTCAATTGATGGGTTCAGCGGATTATTATCTTTAAATGAATATGTTAATATTGGTGGTGATATGGGATATAATAGTAATTATTCTATTAATATATCAAAAATTGGATATTTAGAAAATAGTAGTATTTTTAATTTATCTAGAAATTATTTCAATCAGATATTTATTTTGAATGATAGTGGAATTCCTCCATTACAAGTTATTCCTTATAATAATCAAAGATTTAATAATCAATCTAATGGGATTATAAGATTTGAAGTTAATTCTACAGATAATTTAAATTATTGCAGATTTAGTTTAGATAATTGGTCTACAAATATTAGTATGGGTGCAATTAATAATAATAGTTTTAATTTTACTAATTCTACTATAAATGACGGAAGTTATAATATTAAATTTTGGTGTAATGATAGTTCTGGATATATTAATGATAGCATGGAATCAAATTTTTCCATAGAATCTACTATACCTCAATTAACAATAGTTTCACCCAGGAATACTACTTATAGCAGTAGTGGTATTGGTTTTATAATTGGTAGTAATGATAATTTAAGTACTTGTAAATTTTCTATTGATTATTGGCAGACAAATTATAGCATGAATAGCATGAATATTAGTTATTTTGATTATACTTTATCTTCAGTAGCTAATGGTGGATATTTAGCTAAATTCTGGTGCAATGATAGTCATGATAATTCAAATTATAATGAAGTAGTATTTGTTGTTTCAGTTGGAATAACTGTTCCTGGTGACACTGGGGGCAGTAGTGGAGGAGGTTCATCAGGATCATCTAGTACTAGTTTAATTGCAATAACTGGAAATAAAACTAATTTAACAGGTTTAAATCAAACTCTAAATCAAAGTTTAAATCAGTCTAATGTATATAATTTTACAAATTTTGATTATGATAAAATTTTTGAAAATAATGATCCTGATTGCGGAGATTGGAGTGATTGTATAACTTCTTATGATTTAAAAAATGTAATTTATTTTGAAGAGATATTATTGAGGGGCTATAGGAGTAGATTATGCATTGATAGAAATAGTTCTAATTCTTTAAAAGTTGAAAAAATAGATTGTGTAATTAAATCAAATGTTTATTTTAAGAAAAGTCAAAAATGTTTTAAAGAATATCTTGAAGTTTATGGTTCAAATGATAGTTTAGTTTCAAGGATACAATATACTGCTGGTGAAGATTCTAGATTAAATATTCAGTTTGCTTTGGGAGATAAGTTATATTGTCCATATTGTTATAATGGAATTAAAGATTATGATGAAGAGAATATTGATTGTGGAGGATCTTGTCCAAAATGTAATGATGAAGCATTTGAAGTTCCTTTTTATTCTGAAATCTTTAATTTTTCCAAGCTTTTATCAAGTTTAATTGTTTTAATAGCTTCAATTGTTTTTTTTACTTTAATAGTTAGACATTATAAATTAAGATTTAGATTATATAAACTCTCTAAGATGCAATATATGAAAGAAGAGATATAAAATCCTAAGATTTTTAAGAAGTTTATAAAACTCTTAATAAGATTGTTATGATATATATTTAATCTATAAAAAAAAGAATATTCAATATATCTACTCCGTAGGAGAGTTAAATCATAAGATTTTTTAAGAAGTTTATAAAACTCTTAACAAGATTGTTATGATATAGATTTAATCTATAAAAAAGAATATTCAATATATCTACTCCGTAGGAGAGTTAAATCATAAGATTTTTTAAGAAGTTTATAAAACTCTTAACAAGATTGTTATGATATATATTTAATCTATAAAAAAAGAATATTCAATATATCTACTCCGTAGGAGAGTTAAATCATATCAATATTTATATATCTCTTGTTTTTTGATTCTATTATGCTTTCAGATAAACAAGTTGAAGAGATAAGAGAACATTTAGAAAAAGCTCAAAATCCATTATTCTTTTTTGATAATGATAATGATGGATTAATTAGCTTTCTTTTACTTAGGAGATTTATTGATAGAGGTAAAGGCGTTGTTATAAGATCTTTTCCTGAACTTAATATTTCTTATTATCGGAAGATAACTGAATTAAATCCAGATTATGTGTTTATTTTGGATAAACCGATTGTATCTAAGGAATTTTTAGAAAAAATTCATGCAGATTCTATTCCAATAGTCTGGATAGATCATCATCAGGTAGATAAGTGTGAATTGCCCTTTGTAAATTATTATAATCCTTTTCATAATGATGGAACTAATGAACCTGTATCTTATTTATGTTATAAAATTGTAAATAGAAAAGAAGATTCTTGGCTAGCTTTAGTAGGAAATATTAGTGATTGTTTTATGCCTGATTTTTATAAGGATGTTGAAAAATTATATCCTGAATTACTTAAAAAGAATCCAGATTCTCCTTTTGATTTGCTTTATAATTCTGAAATTGGCAAGATTGCTAGAATTCTTGATTTTTCTTTAAAGGATAGTATAACTAATGTTGTAAATATGACTAAATTTATGATGAAAGTTAGGGGGCCTATGGATATCTTAGAAGAAAATCCAAAGACAAAACAAATCTTAAAACATTATAATGAAGTTGATTTAAAATATCAGAAACTCATGAATAAAGCTCGAGAAGATGTTGAAAATAAGGTTATTTATTTTCAATATGGCGGGGTTTTAAGTTTAAGTTCGCATATTGCAAATCAATTGAGTTTTGAATATCAGGATAAGGTAATTGTTGTTGTTTATATAAGTGGAGATGTTGCTAATATTTCAATTAGGGGCCAGGGAGATATAAGGAAATTAACAATAGAAGCCATATCTGAGATTGATGGAGCTACTGGTGGTGGACATAAAAACGCAACTGGGGCTAAAATGAGTGTATCTTATTTACCTAAGTTTAAGGAAAGATTTGAAGAACTTGTGGATAAAGAAGGATAAAATTCTATTTGGGTATTGAAAAAATAGCTTTTATTATTATATAACCAATAACTACTATAATCCCAATTTTTATTAGGTCAAATAATATCTCTACAGGATCATTTTTCTTCTTCATTTTTCAAATACTTTTCTTTTTAGTTCTTTTATATCAAGTCTAATATCATTCAGTTCTTCAATTGTTTTAAATCTTTTGTCAATATCTTCACTTTCTTCTTCTATATCCACTAATCTTTTATTAAACTTAGAGAGAATAATTGCTAAAAAACTTATAATAATCATGGTTATTATAGTTAATCTATATTCTTCTTTAATGGGTAATGGAACTATTAGACTAATTAATAAGCCTATGAAGAATAATGTTGAAGTAATAATATTTTCAATTTCTGACATTTTATAAAAAATGTTTATATTTTAATAAATACATATATATTTTGAAACATCTTTCAAAAAGAACAAGTTTTTTATATGCATGAATTTTGATATTTTCATGAAAGATAAGAATTTAGAGAAAATAGGAAAGAAAAACGTACTTTATGATTCTAAAGAACCAAAAGGTCTTGTTATTAAAGGGTATAATTTTGATAATGGGGTTAATTATGATAAATTATTTGATAGTTTTTTAACTACTGGTTTTCAAGCATCATATTTTTCAAAATCAATTAGTATAATAAATAAAATGATTGATGAAAAAGCAACAATTTATTTAGGATATACTTCAAATATGGTAACTTCTGGAGTTAGAGATATTATAAGATATTTAGCTGAAAATAAAAAAGTTCATGTACTTGTAACAACTGCTGGAGGGATTGAAGAAGATATAATAAAGTGTTTAGGTGATTTTAAACTTGGAAGTTTTTCAGCTAGCGGAGAATTATTGAATAAGGAAGGTGTTAATAGGGCTGGAAATATTTTTATTCCAAATTCTAGATATTGTGAATTTGAAGAATTTATGACTCCTATACTTGAAAAATTATATCAAAATCAGAAAAAAACTGGAAATATAATTAATGTATCTGATTTTGTTAAAGAACTTGGAAAAGAAATTAATAATAAAGAAAGTATATATTATTGGTGTTATAAAAATGAAATTCCTGTTTATTGTCCTGCAATAATTGATGGAAGTATTGGGGATATGATTCATTTCTTTATGTATAAACATCCGGATTTTAAAATGGATATTGCTTCAGATGTGCATAATTTAAATGAATTTACGATTGTTCAGAAGAAGACTGGTTCAATTATCCTTGGTGGAGGGGTTGTTAAACATCATATAAATAATGCTAATATGATGAGAAATGGTGCTGATTATAGTGTATATATTAATTCATTTGGTGAATGGGATGGATCTGATTCTGGAGCAAGACCTGATGAAGCGGTTTCATGGGGAAAAATAAAAGATGATGGTGAAGCAATAAAAGTATTTGGGGATGCAACCATATTATTTCCACTTATTGTATCAAAAACTTTTGCTAGATAATTATTTTTATTAGATTAATAATTTGAGTTTCCAATATTACTTGATTTTTTTGATGGATTTTTACTTATTTTTATATTAGAATGGGACTTAAGAGAATATCCTCTAGATGGTTGTTTAATTAATCTTTTTTGTTCGATTTTAGTTTTTTCTCTTGAATTATATTCTTTATCTTCTGAAGGCCCTAAAACTTCATAAAGTTCATCACCTCTAACTAATCTTTCTAATTGTCCTTGAGAAAGATTTTGCAATTGTACATCGGGATATGCTTTTTTTAATTCTGGATGCATATGTTCTATTCTTTGGTACATTGAAAGATTGTAATTCATGATTTAATCTTAATTATTTGGTTTAAATATTTTGTTATAAAAAGAATTAGAAATTAATAGGATTTACCTGCATAGACTATTGCTGTTGCTTTTTTTTCGCAAATTATGCAATTTCCAGAAGGTTTTTCTTTATTATTTTCATTAGTTCCCATTACTCTAGCTGAAAGTTCTTTTTCAAAATATTCAGCACATTTAGCACCTGATTTTTCCATTGAACAAAAGTTGAACTTGGCTATTTTTTTATTATTTAATGCTTTTTTTACATCTTCTTTAGTGTTACAATTAGTTATTGCATCTTTGAACATATCGTCTGCTTTTTTTAATAATCTCTTATCAAAATCATTTCCTAATTTTTTTATTTCTTTATCTATATCCTTAATATTTATTTTTGATTTTTCTTTTGTATCACGTGTAAATAATGTTAGTTTTTTTTCATCGATTTCTTTTTCACCAAGTTCAATTCTAAAAGGGACTCCTTTCATTTCCCAATAAAAGAATTTTTCACCAGGCCGTTTAATAGAAGAATCTATTTTTACATCAATACCTGATTCTTCTAATGTTTTTTTTATATTTTCTGATTCTTTAATAACTTTATCCTTGTTTTTATCATTAAATATTGGGACGATTATAACCTGTATTGGAGAAATTGAGAATGGAAGAACTAAACCAGAATTATCTCCATGCATTGAAATAACTGATGCAAGAATTCTTGAAATTGCTGGACCATAACAGGTTTGCCAGACATATTCTTCTTTTTCTTTTTCATCTTTATATTTAATATTAAATGCTTTTGAGAAATGTGTTCCTAATAAATGTGTTGAAGGTTGTTGGATTATTTTTCCATCTGGTAATATTGAATCACTTCCAATTGTATATTCTGCACCAGGAAATTTATCCCATTGAGGCCTTTTCATTGGTAAAAAAGGAACTCCAAATTTTTGATGCATGATATTTTCAGTCATTTCAATATCTTCTTTAACTTGTTTTTCTGCTTCAGCCTTTGATGCAAATGCATCATGTGCTTCAATCCACATGAATTCTCTACCTCTTATTAATGGCCTAGTTGCTTTTGTTTCAAATCTAAAGACATTTGCTCTTTGGTAGAGTTTTAATGGTAAATCTCTCCAACCGCTTATCCAAAGATTATATAATTGATAGAATGCTGTTTCTGAAGTAGGTCTTAATGCTAGTTTTTCTTCACCAAATTTTTCCAACCAAAATACTTCTGGAGTAAAACCTTCAACATGAGAGGATTCTTTTTTGAAATTTTCTTCTGGAATTACAGTTGGGAAAAAAGTCGGAACATGACCTTTATTTTGAAGTTCTTTTTCATATAACTTATACATTTTTTCAATAGTCATTGCTCCCCACGGCCTTATAACTACAAATCCTTTAACATTATATCTTAAGTCTGTAATTTCAGCTTTATCGACTATTTCAGAATACCATTCTGAAAATTTATTGTCCTTATCTATATTAAAAGTTATTTTATCTGCCATTTTATCTATTTAAAGATAAATATTGGGTATTTAAAAACTCTTTTGAAGTAAAAATTTAGGTTTTGGAAAGGTTTAAAAGGGATTTCTAATAATCATCAGACATGAAGAGAGAAATTAAAACTATTGTATCAAATCATTCATTTGGAACTACAGTTTCTTTACTATCTATTGGAGGATATTATGTTGAAGGATATCTTGAAAATCCTAATCTAGCTAATTATAAATTATTTATCAGGGTATCAGGAAATTCAAGCGGTTTAGTTGGAATGATTCAAAGAGAGAATGTAACAATTACCTTGAATTCTAATAATAGTTCAAATCATGATTATGAATCAGATATTCTTGCTTCTTTAGATTATTCTTATGAACCAAAAATAACTCCACCAAAAGCTAAGCGAAAACTTAATAATGATATTTCTAAGATTCCAGAATGGAAATAAAATAATAAGATTTGCATGAAACAGATCTAGAGATAATCTTATTAATACAAGAATTTTATCATTTAATAGGAGCCGGTACTAAAATCAAAACTTAAGGTATGATGAAGTATAAGCTTTTTAAATAGCCTTAAATTATTTTTAAAATAAGATGGGCCTGTAGTTCAACGGATAGAACACCCGGTTTCGGCCCAGGTGATCTAGGTTCAATTCCTAGCAGGCTCGCTTAAGTATTAAAAGGAATTGAAAGTGCTCGGAGATTTTAAAGAAAATCCCCGGCAGCATTCAAAATTAGAATTTTGAAGCGTTCAATTCCAAAGCAGGCTCGTTTGAAGGAATTGAACACCCTAAAAAATTTCAAAGAAATTTTTGGGGACTTCAACTCTAAAGAGATTGAAGTATTCCAAAGCAGGCTCGTTTAAGTATTAAAAGGAATTGAAAGTTAAATAGATTTATTAAAACAAGAATAATTTCTTTTAATTTATTATTAGATTAATTGGTTTTGCAATACAATTAAATGCTAGATTAACACGATTTATTATCATAGTTTTTTCTTCAAGATTATTGGAATTTTGAAATCTATTTGATAATGTATAAGGATTTTTGGTAATATCATATCTATATATTTTTCCATCTCTTGAATCTATGAGAAGAGTTTTGGTTAGTTTTTCTCGCTCTTCAAATCTATCTTCTGCTGAATTAATTCTACCAAAATTAGGACCTAAATCTTCATGAATGATATTAAATTCCATTGAATGATTTTTCATAGCATCAAAAAATCTTTTTAGATAATCAAGGGTTTTTGTTGACTCATTTCCAGTATAATCATATCCCCTTAATATTGTTAAATCAAATTTTGATTTTTCACCTAAAGTATTGCTTCCAATTGCATAATATATTCTTGATAAAGTTTCATTCATATGTTCTCCATTATCAAAATGACCTAAAAATCCAATCTTTTTATCTTTTTCATAACCTGCTATACCTAAACAAGGGCCTATTCCAACTGTTGCTAGAACCGGAGTTTCATTATTGTAATCTGTTGTTCCAAATTCTCCTTGTAAAATTTCACAAATTTTATCCATTTCTCCATTATATATTGGATGTTCATGGTTTATCCCTGGATGCAATAAGGAATTTAATTCAGTCATAAATCTTAATAGATAAATTGGGATTATATTTCTTTATAAATTATTAATTTTATATAAAAAAAATAATTATAAAAATTTAAATAAATAAATAATAAAATTTGGAAAATTATTTTGATAAGAGATTACTTAAACATATATTCATGAAATCTTATTATATTGTTTCTTTCATATTGATTAAGGGGTCTTTTTAATGGGGTTATGCAATATTTGCAAATTCCACTAACTGTGTCTTTTAATGGATTACTCTTATTTGAAACAGTGTAGGTAAACCAAACAATATCTTTATGTTCATTATTTGCGCATTCTTGTCTTTTTGATTCTAAATCTTCTGCAAATTGTTTTATTTTTTCTATAAGGTCTTTATTCATATTAGTTTATTTAATTTTTTTAATAATTGTTTAATTAATTATTCATGTTTGATTAAAGTTGATAAATAGATTAAAAGATTAGCTAGGAAAAGGCCAACTAGATAGCCTCCTAATACATCTGTAGGCCAGTGGGCGCCAAGATAAATCCTTGAAAAACCTACAAGCAATATAATGAAAATATTAAGGGAAATAAATATTTTTTTTAGTTTTTTGTTTAATTTTTTTGAAAAAGTATATGCTAATAAAAAGAAAAAAATCATTGCCATTTGTGAATGCGCACTTGGATAACTATAATCTGAAAAGTATTTGATATAATTTTCAGGTCTTGGCCTTTCTATTATATCTTTAATTAAAAAATTTAAAATACTTCCAAGAACAATTCCTGAAACAATCATAAGAAAATCTTTAATTCTTTTTTTATAAGATAAAAGTATCCATAATGTTATTAGAAAAACAAGTAATGCTATTGGACTAATTAAATCTGAAATCTGCAACATTGCTTCATTAAGCAAACTAAATCTAAATGTAGAAATTTCTTTATTTACGATTATATCAAATGAATCTATTTTAATCGAATTTATAGAATAGGTTAGTATAATAAATAGGATTAAAGATAGGATACTTATAATTAAAAAATAATCTCTTTTTTTTATCATTAATTAAATAGGGAAAAGCTATTTAAAAAAGCTTTTTATTTATTTTAATATGTTTATAGATATTCATTGTCATTTAGATTTATTTAAGGAAGAAGAAATAGATAGTTTAGTTAATAGTGCAAAAAAAGCAGGGGTTGAAATAATTGTAAATAATTCAACAAATAATTTAATAGATAATCAGGTAATTAATTATTCTAATAAATATAAACAAGTAAAAGCTTGCTTAGGAAGTTATCCTATTGATTGTTTAAAATTAAGTGAAATCGAGATTAAAAATCAGATGGATTTTATTAAAAAAAATAAAGAGAAGATTATTGGAATTGGTGAAGTTGGACTTGATTTTGTTGAAATTCATGAAAAAGATAAACAAATTGAGAATTTTAGAAAATTTATTAAACTTGCTAAAGAACTAGATAAACCGATAATAGTCCATTCTAGAAAAGCAGAGGAAAAAGCAATTGAAATATTAGAAGAGGAAAAAGTTAAAAAAGTTCTTATGCATTGTTTTAGTGGAAATTTAAAATTAGTTAAAAGAATTATTGAAAATAAATGGTATTTATCAATACCAACTAATATAACTTTTTCAGAACATTTTCAGAAAGTTGTTGAAATTAGTCCAATAGAACAATTATTTTGTGAAACTGATAGCCCTTTTTTACATCCTATAAAGGGAAAGAGGCCTAATGAACCTGCGAATGTAGTTGAAAGTTATAAAAAGATAGCAGAAATAAAGAATTTAAAATTAAAACAAGTTGAAGAACAAATATCTAAAAATTATAAAAATTTATTTTAGATATTTTTAAACGTTTTAAATTTAAAGAATTTAAAAATTATAAAAATCTATTTTTGAATAATTGAAGCAACAACAACACATATTACTATTATAACTGCTGAAATTATATTTCTTAATTCTAATTTTTCTTTTAAAAATATTCTTGCAAGAATATAGATAAATATTGGTGCTAATACAGATAATAAAATCGTTGTTTTTACAACTCCGTATGTTGAATATCCTAGATAAAGTATTATTCTAAATATGACCCAGATAGTTGAAACAATTAAAGTTGGAATTATTTCTTTTTTTGGAAATGAATTAGGTTTTGGTCTAAATATTAATAGGCAAATAAAGAATATAAAAAAACATCTTAACAAATAGAATGTAAATGAAAAGCTAATTGATGAATAAAAATTTGTGAATTGAGGAAGTAATAAAGGGGAAAGTGCAAGTTCTAGACCAAATAAAAAATTTCCAAGCAAAGCTGCTAAAATAAATTTATCAAAATCAAAATGATGTTTTTTAATATGTGAAATAATTAAAGTTAGGCATGCAATAAATGCTAATATTAATAATAATGGATTATTCTCTTTAGAATATTCAATTAAAAAAAAGCTTAATGTAAAAGCAATAATTATTGTAAATAATGGTTGCATTAAACGAATTGGCTCTAAAACTGTCAAATCTTCTCTTTTTAATGCATAAATCATTAAAAGATTTGCAAATACAGAGGTTATTACAATAGCTATGAATATTATTATTTTATCTATATTATTGTAATTAGGCCATAACTGCCAAAATTTAAATTCAGGGATAAAAATATTTACAAGGGGTAATAATACCCACATTATTAACATTACAATCACAAGAGCTAAGAAACCGTAAACTGAATAATTTTTTACATTAATTTTTTTATTTGAAACAATCTTTTTATCAATAATTGAACCTATTGCTTCAAGTGATGCTCCAATAATTGGCAAGTATATCATTTTCTCTTTTTTATAAATAAGTTTTAGTTATTTATAAAGCTAAATGTTTTAAATGCAAAAAACATGATATTATTATGAAAAAGAGGGTGGTAGGTTATATTTATTGTGAAAAAGATTTGGGTCCTGATGAAAAAGCTTTTTTAAAAGAAGCTAAAAAAAGAGATTTAGGGATAGTTTTTTTTAATATTTCCAAAGATTTTAATGAAGAAGATATAGAAGAAAAAGCCAAAATGTGTGATATTATTTTTAATAATAGTGCTGAAGAGTTTTCTATAGAGTTTGTTAAAACATTAGAAGAACTTGGAAAAATTGTTGTAGATTCATCAAAAACTTATTATTTTATTGAAGATAAATGGATGCTTTATCTTGAGTGCAAGAAAAATAAGATATCAACACCTAATACCATATTATTATCAGAAAATATAAATTTAGCAAAAAAGGATTTGATTAAATTTAATCATTGGCCGGTAATATTGAAAAGAATTGAGGGAACTTGTGGCAATTATGTAGAAAAAGCTGAAAACAAGCAAGATGCAGAGAAAATAATTAAAAAATTTTGGAAAATGGGAAGTGAGAGGATTCCTATTATTGCGCAGGAATTTATTCCTTCTTTTTCATATAGAGTTACTGTAATTGGTGGGGAGATAGTCCAAACAGCAATAAAAGAAAATCATGGATGGAAATGTACAGGGGTTTATGAAAAAAAATTCAAAAAATTTGAAGTTGATAAAGAACTTTTAAAAATAGTTAAGAAAGCCATAAATGTTACAAAGGTTAATGCTTGTGGAATAGATTTCTTGAAAAAAGAAGGAAAATGGGTATTATTGGAAGTAAATTCTACTCCTGCATTTGATTTTTTTCAAAAAGAAAGGGGGTTTTTAATAGGAAAGGTTTTAGATTTATTAAAAAGAAAAATTAAAAGATAATTTTTAATAATCATGAGATTATTATATCAGTATTTATGGCAAAAAAAGAGCAATTTGTTAATAGCGAAGAGACATCATTTATAGATAAAAATTTTAATTTAATATTAATGATTGTTATTGGGTTTGTTTTAATAACTACTCTAGGAATATTCTTTTATCTTTTTATTTCAAGTAATGAACCTAGTAATATTGATGTTGGAAAAAGTTCTAAAATAAATATTGGTAAGAAATCTTATTTTATTATTGATAATAAGGAACATGTAATAGTTTTAAATAAGATTAATTTTGGTGGAGTAAATATTGGAATAGATGATAAAACCTTTAATCTTTCACAAGGAAGTCAATCAACTATCGATTATGATTCAGATAATAAAACAGATATAATTTTTGGTCTTGAAAAAATTGAAAATAATAGTATAACATTCATAATTAATTCAATAAATAAAAATATTTATTCTAATAATAATAATAATAATAATAATAATAATAATAATAATAATAATAATAATAATAATTCAACAATTTATGATCCTATTAGTCTGAATATTTCAAATAATGATTCTAATAATTTGGATTCTTCAAATGATGATTTAACAAATAATGATTCAAATGTAAATATTTATGCTGAGAAAGGAAGATGCATATCTTTAGGAGGAAAAAATTGTTTTTCTAATCAGGTATGTGGCGGAGAAACAGTTGTTGCAGTGGATAATCCTAAATGTTGTTTAACTTATTGCAAAATAAATTTTGAAAGTCAGAAAATAGAACCTTGCATAGCTAAACCTGGCCAAATCGCAACGGAAATTTGTGATTTAAATTGTACTGAATGTAAATGTTCAACTAATAGCACTTTAACAAAAATTCAGAATTGGACAAATAAAATATGTTTAACTGATCCTGGAAAAAAGATAGCTAATTGGATAGAATTAAAAAATCTTTCAACATGTCCTAATGGAGAATTTAATTATTCTTGCCGTTGTGGAGGTTATGAATGCGGCAAAGTGACTAATAATAAATATTATAATTATTGCTTAAATGATATATGCGAATCAACGAATAATTGTTATAAAAATCTTGATTGTGATGATAAAATATCTTGTACTATAGATAGTTGCATATTTATTTTAGGAAATGTTGGTTATTGCAATAATATTCAGAATAGCACTTGTTAAATTATTCTTTTTTAAGGTTATAAAAATTAAAATTTAGTTGGATATAATTATTCTAATTATTAGTCTAATTAAAAAGTTCATAAAACAAAAAATCAATTTGATATTATTTTATTATTTAAATTCTAAGTAATCCCGTAATACCTTTTACTATCATTTCTATAGCTACTGCTGTAAGGAAAAGCCCAAATACTTTAGATGAGATATCTATAACTTTAGGATTTATTCTTTTTACAGAGAATCCAAATATTATGAATACTATTGCTACAAGTATAAAAGCTAAAAGAAGATCAAGGATAATAGATACACGACCGATTTCAAATGTCTTTATTGTTATAAAAGAAATTGTTGCAGGACCAGTTAAGAGAGGAGTAGCTATTATTGAGATGATGCTATCCATTTTTCCGATGTTTTTATATTCTTCACTTTTGTCTCCTTTGCTTCTTACTGTATCAAGACCTAATAATAATAGGATGATTCCTCCCGCAATCCTAAATGAATCAAGAGTTACTCCAAAAAGATTGAATAAATAAGTTCCAATAAGAGCTATAACAAGAGCAATAAAGAATGCAACAACAACTGCGTTTATTGCAATTTTTTTTACATCCATTTTGTTCTTGTATGCAGATAATAATATTGGGAAGCTTGATAATGGGTTTATCAAAGCAAATATTTGCAAAACAAGAGCAAAATCTATTAATTCCATAATGTTTAATAAAAATAGTTATTAATATTTAAAGGTTTATTAATTTATAAAAAAAGTTTTATTATTAATTTACAGATAGATTTATTAATAGTTCTCTATTATATATTTTGGAATGAAGTTTAAAAAAAAGAGTGAATCAGCACTATTCAAGGAATCAAGACAGACCCTAATATATTCTGGAATAATTATAGTTTTAATCTCGTTATTATCTTATTTTTTTGCTGATCTAACTATTTTATTTGTTTGTTCAGTTGCAATAGGATTTTTTTTAATTACAGCTGGTTTTCAAAGATATTTTCAACAAAATCCCTCTATAAGGGATAATATCATAATAGTAATTTCAATAATAGTTATTACTTTACTTGTATTAGGTGTTTTTATTTTTATAAAGAATAATTTTAGTTAGAAAATTTATTATTAAATTATTTTAGTTCTTCTTCTAGAATTTTTTTTGCTGTTTGAAAATCTGCTCTACGGTTAGTTTTTTGCATTACTTGACCTATTAAGAAATTTACTGCTTTTTGTTCTCCGGATTTTAAGTCTTCAACAGATTTAGAATTGTTTTTAATTATTTCTTTAACAATATTTCTTATTTCAGAATCATTATTGATAGTTTTTTCTGATTCTATTTCTTTTTCTGGAGAAAATGATTTTGGAATAAATTTTCTTAAAATATCTTTTGCTTTTAATGGAGTGATTTTATTATTTTCAATTGCTTTTAAAAGAGTTATTATATGATCGGGATTAATTTCAACATCGTCAGAAGTTTTTTTATTATAATTTAATACTGAAAGCCATTCTACAGTTATCCATGGAAGAGCAATATTTGGTTCTATTTTTTCAACAACTCTCTCAAATAATTCGACAATTTCTAGATTTTTTGTTAGAACTTCTGCATCTGAAGCTGAAATATTAAATTTTTTAATTATTTTTTCTAATTTTTGCATTGGTGATTCAGGTAACGAAGCTTTAATTTTTTCAGTATATAATTTTGTTATTTTTAGAGCTGGAAGGTCTGGATCTGGAATAAATCTATAATCTTGAGCATTTTCTTTAGATCTCATAAGTTCGGTTTTATTTTTGAGAGAGTTCCATCTTCTAGTTTCTTGAACTGATGGCTTTTCTTTTTCATGTCTTAATAATTCTGAATCAATAGCTTTAACAATTTCAGTTATAGAATTAACGTTTTTTATTTCAGCTCTTTTAGAAATTCCTTTAATATTGACATTTACATCTGCTTTTATTCCTGCATCTTTATTTAATGCTTTGATATAAGAAAGAGTTAGGACTAATTGTTTTAACCATTGTTCAACTTCTTTTGATGATCTGAAATCTGGTTCAGTTACTATTTCAACAAGTGGCACTCCTGCACGATTATAATCTATAAAACCTGTATCTGGGTTCCATGCTGCTGGATCTTCTTCTAAATGGACTTCAGTTATACCAATACCAAGAAATTTTCCATTTTCTCCAACAGGTGTAGAATGCGCGCCTGAATTTGTTTTTTGATAGCCTGTTGGCATATCTGGCCAGTTATAGTGTTTTCTTTGAAATATAAGGGGTTTTTCATTATCAACAAGATTGGGGACACAGTTTAACATTAAACCTATTTCAATTATTTTTTTTACTGCTTCTTTATTAGGTAACATTGGTTTTGAACCTGGTTGACCTGTACAAGTAGGGCAGATATTAGTATTTGGTTTAATTTGTTTCATATCATGAAAATTTTTACATCTACAGAATAATTTTTCTTTTGTATCAATATAACCATGGATTTCAAGCCCAATCATAAGATGATTCTCTGTTGTCATATTTAAGAAGATAATATGGGTATTTAATAAGTTTTTGGAAGAAAAATTATGTAAGGATTCTGAGAGATTGATTATTTTAGGGGATATTTTGTTTTATTTTTATTTTTTCTCCCCCCTAAGTGAGGAGGAACAAGTAAAAATAAGTGAATTAACTTATAATATTTCAATAATATGGAAAATGCTAGAAAAAAGTAAATTTAAGTCTTTTATATGATATAATTTAATAATCTTTATATAAAGTGGATTTCCTTAATGAAATATGCCAAAAAAGAAGAAAATAATAGAAGAAGGACAATTTAGTGAAGAAGATATAAAACCAATAATAATCAAAAGAATAGTAAAAGAAGAACAAGATTCTAAGAAAAAATTAAGATATTTTTTATATTTCTTAATTATTTTATTAATAGTTATCGATACTTTTTATTTTTTTAGATAGTTTTATAATATTAAAAAATCAGTTTATATTATGAAAAAAGAAGTTATTTTTATACTTATAATTGTAATGTTAATTAATCTAATTTCTGCTAGTTCTCAAATAAATAATAACACTTTAAATATTGATATTAAAAAAGGATGGAATCTTATACCAACTTATTCATGGAAATTAGAAAATATTAATAGTAATATAAAAATGTCTAATTTTTCTTATGGTTTTATATTTGATAATTTAAAGAATAAATATATTTTAGTATATAATAATGGATGGGTTAATGATAAAAATGAAGATATATTAATTATAGATGGACTTGAAGATTATTATATAAGATCTTCAATGTGGATATATTCTGAAATAGATGGAGAATATCTTTTAAATTGGGGTGAAAATGATAGTTATTTGAATTTTAAAATAAATAATTATAATCTTAAGAAGGGTTGGAATTTTATTTTTATAAGTCCAGCTATGGTAGATAAAAATATTCTAAGTTTTTCAGATGAATGTAAATTCAACAAAATATTTTCATATCAGAATGATCTCGGATATACTAATATGCTTATTGATAAAAGATTAGTTGAAGAAAGAATAAGTAATGTGGATTTAGGGAAGGGCCTTTTAATAAAAGTTGAAGAAGATTGTAATTTTAAAATAAATGAAACTAATATATACGAAATAGATAAGGAGGATGTTAATTTTGAAAGCGGGAGTTATACTTTATTAACTGATATAAATAAAATTAATTCAATTTATACTTGTGAAAATTCTAAAGACTATCCTACCAAAGGGATAAAATATAGTGGAGAGGTATGTTATTATTCTTATAGGTTAGAGTTTGTTGATTCAAGTTCAGACAAAGGATTGTTTGTTATTTTGTATAATTATGAAAAATCTAAAGATCTTCATCAAAAATATTTAAGTAGTTCTTCAAGAAAAGAATTTTTTGAAAAAAATACTGTTTATAGATTGGAAGATCATGAATTATTATTTTTTCCAAGTCTAAAATATGATACAATAATTACTCAGGAATTTCAAAGGAAAATTAATGATGATGGTACGGTAAGTTATACTTATACTAAAGCGAATGGGGATAATCCTATTTTTAGATATTATTTAGAAAAATATTTTAGACAAAATAATAATCTATCAAATGAAGCTATTGCAGATAGTTGTATGATAAGTGTTCCTTTTGGCTGTGATAGTTTTAGAGTTAATAATTTAAGTGAAGTATTAATAACAATAAAAAATCAAGAAAATATTTCAATTAAGATTAATAGTGTATCTTTAAGCAATTGTGAAATAAATACTAATCAGGGAAATGGGTGGAATCTTGATAAAACTAACCTCCAGATATTAGTTAGATGCAATAATCTTGTTAGGGGAAGCAGATTTAAGGAAGATATTATTGTTAAATATTCAAAATCTGGAGAAATGATAGAAAGAACTTCAACAGGAACTTTGTCAATGAAAGTTAATTAATCTAATATAATATTATCATAAGCCTCTTTTAATGATTGAAGGTTAGTTCTAAGATATTTTTCCAATTCCAATGGATCATGATTAATTGGACATATGTCACAATCCCAAACACCTACTCTAGGAAATTCTTTTGAGAAATAATATTTACCTTTATTATCTTTATGAAGGCATCTTCCGATTAGTATTTGATAATCTTGAGAATTGGTTTTATTTGATAAGAATTCTGTATCATAATTAGGGCAATCACAAAGAAAACAATTTAAATCCTTAATTTCAGGATGGCAGGATTTTCCTGAACCTATTAGGTTGCAGTAAGATTGGCATTCTTTATCTTTATTAATATCTGAACATTTTTTATCCATAGAATAAAAACTAGTTTGTCTAATTATTTCTGGAATATTTTCAAGTGATATTTGAATTCCTTGTTTTTTTAAAATTCTTAATATTTTATTTTTTCTAGCATTTCCCCATGATTTTATAGGTTCATGTATATGATTTATAGCATATTCTAGTTCAATTTTTTTAATATCAGATTCTTCCATTATAACACAAGTTTTTTATAGGAATATAAGGTTTATTGTAGTAGATAAGATAAAGAAAACTTAAATTTAAATAATTAAATTATGGTATCAAAAAAACCTTTCAAGAATCCCAAACCTGGAGATAAGATTGAAGTAATAATTAATGGTAAGAGCGAGATAGGAATATTACTCGATTCTCATGAAGTAGGGGTTTTATTATTAAAATTAGATAATGGATATAATATTGGATTAAAGAAAGAAGATATAAGTGAAATAAAAATTATTGAACAAAGGATTAAAAAACAAGATAAAAAAGAGGATTTGAAATTAACAGGTCAAAAACCTATAATTGATTTTATTCTTACAGGTGGAACAATAAGTTCTAAACTAGATCCTGAAACAGGCGGAGTTAAATGGCTTATTGATGCAAAAGAATTATTTTCAATATATCCAGAAATTTTTGAAATAGCAGATATTAGGGTACATCATCCATTTATGAAATCAAGTGAAAATATGAATTCTTCAGATTGGATTAGAATAGCTAAAATTGTTGGAAAATCATTAAAAGATCCTAATGTAAAAGGAGTAATTGTTTCTCATGGGACAGATACACTTCATTATACTGGTGCTGCATTATCCTTTATGATAAAAAATATTAATAAACCAGTTGTTTTAACTTATTCTCAGAGGAGTTCAGATAGAGGCAGTTCAGACTCTAGATTGAATTTAATATGTGCTGCAAGAACTGCTTTATCAGATATTGCAGAAGTTGTTTTAGTAGGTCATGCTAATACTAATGATGAATATTGCAATATATTAAGAGGAACTAAGGTAAGGAAAATGCATACTTCAAGAAGAGATGCATTTAAGCCCATGAATACTAAGCCTATAGCTAAAATTTGGGGAGATGGAAAATTAGAGATACTTGGGGATTATAATAAACGAAATAAGGATAAACCAGAAGTTGATGCAGTGTTTGAGGAAAAAGTCGCATTATTAAAATTTTATCCTGGTCAAGATCCAAGTATATTAGATTATTTTAGAAAAAAAGGATATAAGGGAATTGTTATTGAAATGACTGGTTTAGGGCATGTATGTTCTGAAGGCAATTTAAATTGGATAGATGAACTTAGGAGTGTAATTAAAAGTGGAATATTTGTTTGCGCTTGTCCTCAGACTTTATATGGAAGATTAAATCCCAAAGTTTATTCACCTGGTAGAAAATTTGAAGAAATTGGAGTTATTTATTTAGAAGATCTATTACCTGAAACTGCTTATGTAAAATTAGGATATGTATTAGCTCATAAAGAATGGAGAGGAAGTGTAGCAACACCAAAAAAAATGCTTGAAAATCTATCTAATGAATTTAATAAAAGATTAGATGAGGAATATTAAAAAGTTTAAAATGATATCAAAAAAATTAAAAGGGAATTATTTATTTTGGGTCAGTTTGATAATTTTGTGTTTAATTATTATTGCTTGGTTTTTGTATTTCAGGATTCAAGAAGATAATTGGATGAGAAATAGCCAAGGAATGTATGAAGAACATGGTAATCCTGCAATAATGCCTGATTATGTTGCAATACAAAAAAATGCTATAAATTGCGCTTATGAAAAATATAATCTTGCTAAGTTAAATGGGACTATCTTTAATAGTCAGTGTCTTGGAACTTGTGGAGAGTATGCTGTTGATATTGTTTCATCCCCAAGAAATGAAGAAGACAATAAAATCGAGAATCAATGTAAAGCTTATAGAATTGGGAGTGTAAAGAAGTTTATTGAACTTGATAAAGAAGGGAAATTATTATTAGTTCATGAGTGATGAAGAAAAAAAAGGATAAAGTCAATTTGGAATTGAACTTATTTTTATTTAGAAATTTTTCTTTCAATTCTATCTAATTGAATTTTTAATTCTTCAATTTCTTTTTCTGCTTTTCTATTGACCTGATAATCATATTCAGCATGAAGCCTATCTTTTTTTGCTTGCCTATTCTGGCTCATAAGAATTATTGGTGCTTGCAAAGCTGCAAGGCAGGATAATGTAAGATTTAACAAGATAAAAGGAAAAGGATCTTTTAATTCACCATTAACAATTTTTAATAAAAAGTAACCCTCTGTAGTCATCCATATTGCAATAAAACATATGAATAATATAATAAATGACCAGCTACCTAATATTTTCGATAAATTATCTGATGCTTTTTCTCCAAATGTTCTTGTATGCTTTATTAATGGATGAAACCCTTCTTTTTTCATATTATTAAATGGAAAAGTAGATTTATATAGGTTTTTAATTTGTTTTAGGCTTTGTTCGAAGTTCAATTCACTTCGAACAAGAACGCCACGATTTAAGACTTAATCAGACTAATTAAATGAAAATTATGAACAATACTAAGGAGAGCATTTTTATTAAGGTTTAAAAGAGGTATATGATGTAACTATCTAGTAGATACAAATAGTAAGGTTTATAAATAAAAAAAGGTATAATTTGAAATGTCAAATAATCAATATTCGCTTGCAAATCCTAAATTATTAAATGAGATAGAATCTAAAAAACCTTATGTAGATAGATTTGTAAGAGATTGTCCAGATTGTTTTTTAGATAGAAGACAACAATTACAGCTTGATTCAATAAAACATTCAATCGAAATTGAACTTGCAGGAGAACTAACTAGTCGTGGAATTAAAAAAGAAAGAAAAAGATGTATGGAAAATTTATTAAGGGCTAATGGATGGGGTCATGCTAATTATCAGGATCAGATTTCTGAAAGTTATATTATTGAAATAGGAAAAAGAGTTGAACCAAATGTAAATAAATGGGGTTATAGGGAATCTGGAGTTATTATAACTGGATCTAGAGCTATACCTCCGGGATGTGAAAAGATTGAAAGTGAGATGAATAATTTTTTGTTTTTTTTAAATTGTTTTGATAATCCGATTGATAAAGCAGTATATTCGCATTTTCATATAGCTAGGATTCATCCTTTTGGTGATGGAAATGGAAGAACTGCAAGACTTGTTCAAAATCTTTATTTAAATAAAAATGGATTTTTACCAATAACAATTGATATGGATGATAGAAAAGAATATTTAGGATTAGTTTCTAATGCGGTTCTAGCGCATAATGATACAATAACTAGATTTAGGGATGATGCATGTTCTGATTATAATAAAATTTTGAGGGGAATAGAAAAACCAAGTGTCACTTTAAAAGAAATTTCTTATTATCGAGATTTAGGAGTTAGATTAATTAGTCAAAATCTTTCTAAATCTGAAAGAGATTTTTATGATTTTTTAGTTATAAAATTAAGAGATTTATTTGTTCAAGAATTTAATCAACAATCAAATAAAAGATTAAATGATTGTTGCAGAAAAGAATTTAGGGAATTAACTAAAGAACATTAAAATAATCATGATCAAAGAAACATTTCATATTCCAGATTTAATTCCACTTGAGGATTATGTAAGGGAACCTTCTCTAAAATTTTTAACTCAAGTTTATAGGACTTTTGGAACATTGGAATTTTTAGAATTAAATCCCCCTATTGTACGAAAAATAGGTAATTGGTATTATGTTGAAGATGGAAATCATAGATGTGTATGGAACCTTATTAATGGCAATGATAAAATTAATGCTTATTTAGAAATTCCGACAAAAGAAGAAATAAAATCTACTTTATCCACGGTAAAATCAACAAGAAAATTTGGAATTTATTCTATGGAAGATTTAGTTAATCTTGTTGAAGATAAAGAGAAATATACTAGTAATGGTTCTATAGATTATAAAATAACACGTGAAGACTTAAAAAATCCCAATTATAATTTATTATTTAAATTATAATTTAATAACGAGTTATTAAAAGGTTTAATCTATTTTATTTATTCAGAATTAGTATTTAGTATAATTTTATATATACTATATTTCTTTTTTTAATTATGACTACCATAAAATCAGGAATAGGAGAAATTTGCTTTGCAAGGATGGAGAATCTAATATGACATTAATAAAATCTGGAATTGAAATTCATCAGCAACTTGATACAAATAAATTATTTTGTGAATGCCCTTCAATATTAAGAAGTGATAATCCTAAATTCGAGATAAAAAGAAGATTACATGCTGTTAAGGGCGAAACTGGAGAAGTTGATGCTGCAGCTAAACATGAAGCAGCAAGAGATAGGGAATTTATTTATCAAGGATATGATACTACTTGTTTAGTTGAACTAGATGAAGAACCTCCGCATGAAATTAATAAAGAAGCATTGAAAATTGGGTTGCAGGTTGCATTATTTCTTAATTGTGATATATTACCGATTACACAAATTATGAGGAAAACGGTTGTTGATGGTTCAAATACTTCGGGGTTTCAAAGAACTGTTTTAATTGCAAGAAATGGATATATTGATACTCCAATGGGCAGAGTTGGAATAGAAGGAATTAATTTAGAAGAAGATGCTGCAAGAATAATTGAGAGGAAAGGAGATAAGGTTGTTTATAGATTAGATAGACTTGGAATACCTTTAATTGAAATCGGAACTAAACCTGATATAAAAAGTCCAGAACAAGCTAAAGAAGTTGCTTTAGCATTAGGAGATATATTAAGAAGTTGCAAAGTTAAAAGAGGACTTGGAACAATTAGACAAGATATTAATATTTCAATTGAAGGACATCCTAGAATTGAAATTAAAGGATTTCAAGATGTTAAAATGTTTTTACCAACTATAGAAAAAGAAGTTAAAAGACAACAAGGATTAATTGAAATAAATAAAGAATTAAAAAAAAGAAAAGCAAGTGTAAGTGAAAATATAGAAGATTTAAGTGAGATATTTAAAAATACAGAATGCAAGATTATAAAAAAAGTAATTGAAGGAAATGGAAAGGTTCTTGGAGTAAAATTAGTTGGATTTAATGGAATACTAGGAAAAGAATTTTATGAAAATAGAAGATTTGGAACAGAGATATCTGAATATTCTAAAGTAGCGGGAATTGGTGGAATAATTCATTCTGATGAAGACAAGAATAAATATAATTTTAGTGATGAAGAAATAAAAAATGTAAGAGATAAATTAGGATTAAAAGATGAAGATTCTTTTATTATTGTTGCTGATCAAGAAAATAAGGCAAGAAAAGCAATTGATTTTGCTTTAACAAGAGCTAGAGTTCAATTAGTTTATTCTTCAATGCCTGAAGTTAGACAAGCAAATCCAGATGGTTCATCTAGTTTTTTAAGACCGATGCCAGGAAAAGCAAGAATGTATCCTGAAACAGATTTACCTTTATTAAAAATCTCAAGAGAATTATTAAATGAAGTTAAATCTTCAATTCCTAAATTAAGAAGTGAAATAAGGGGAGAATTAAAACAAAAAGGATTATCTGAAGAAATGATTAAATTATTATCTCATGGAGATAAAATTGAAGAGTTTCAGTTATTATTGAAGATAATAAACGATCCTAATTTTATAGCTAAAGTCTTGTTTTTAATTCCAAGAGATATTGCAAGTCATGAAAATATTCAAAATATAGATGATATAATTAATTTAGATGTTATTGAACATATTGTATTATCTGTTAAAAAAGGAATAATTCAAAGAGAGGATATTAAACATGTTATGGAAGAAATTGTGAAAGGAAAGAAGTTTGATGATGCAATAAAACTAGAAAAAATTGATAATAGTGAAATTGAAGGAGAGATTGCTAAACTAGTCAAAGAAAAACCTGGCTTAACAATATCTGGTTATATGGGTTTAATTATGGCTAAATATAAGGGAAAAGTTAATGGAAAACAAGCTACAGAAATTTTAAATAAACTAATAAAAAAATAAATTTTATTTAAACATTTTTTCTACATTTATGACTGGAAATTTCTTATCATTAAATTTTACTTTTTCAGAATAAGATAGAATGAATTCGGTTAATCTTGGTTCTTCTTTATATAAAAACCTTGTAAGATTAATCTGCCCTCTACCGGCTTTAGATATACCATTAATTATCTGAAATCCTTCTAAATCTGGATATGCAATCTTTAAAGCATTTTCTAGGTTAATACTATTTAATCCATAATTTTGAGAAGCAATATCTGTAGCCTTATACAATCTAGTTCTAGCTTCGCTACTATCATAATCTTCATATAATTTTGCTATAGAATCTCCTATAAATCTTAAGTTTAAGACCCCTTCTTTTGCAACAATTTCTTGAAAGAGTTTGTATAATTCATCAAGATTATTGTTAATAAAAGCATTAGTTCCTTTAGGTTTTGTGAATTTATCTTGAGTTAAATATCTTGTAATATCTTTCATTATTTTTCAAAATAAAAAAGGTTTTTTATATATTTGTATAAAAAAATATTAGTTTTTTAAAGTAATTTATTTATTAATTTTCTTTATTTTTAGCTATCATATAAATTTTTAAACCCTTTTTTCTTAAATAAACCGCTATGGCAGATATACATAAAAGAACCTATATTAAAGATGCATTTAGTAAAACTGGAGAGGTTGAACTTTATGGATGGGTTCATGATATAAGGGATTTATCAAAAATAAGATTTATTGTACTAAGAGATATAACTGGAAGAATGCAGGTTGTTGGAGTTAAGGGTGAAACTAATGAAAAAATATTTGAAAAAATGGGCGAAATTCCTAGAGAAAGTGTTGTTAAGATTAAAGGTCATTTAAAAGATGCTAAACAAGCTCCTGGTGGAAAAGAATTAGCACCAAGTGAAATCGAAGTTATTGCAATTGCAAGTCATCCTTTACCAATAGATGTAAGTGATCATTCTAAAACCGAATTACCAAAAAGATTAGATTATAGGTTTGTTGATTTGCATAGCGAAAGAGCTCAAGCAATTTTCAAAGTTAATCATACTATTTTACAAGCATTTAGGGAATTCATGGATAATGAAGGAGCTATTGAAGCAATATTTCCATCAATAATCGGTGCTAGTTCTGAAGGTGGAACTGAAGTTTATCCTGTACAATATTTTGAAAAAAAAGCATTATTATCTCAAAGTTGTCAATTGTACAAACAAATGCTTGCTTGTTCTATGGAAAAAGTCTATGCAGTTTTTCCAGTATGGAGAGCTGAAAAACATAATACTGTTAGACATTTGAATGAATCAAGACAATATGATTTTGAAATGGCTTTTGCTGATGATAAGGTTGTAATGGATGTTCTTGGAAGATGTGTACAACATATGGTTAAAAAAGTTATTGAAAAACATCCTAAAGAACTTGAGATGTATGATATTAAGTTAAAAGTTCCTGAAATAAAATATTTGACTTTTAATGAAGTTTCTGATATTATGAAAAAACATAAGATACATGTTGGTAAAGATGATTTATCTCCTGAATCTGAAAGAAAATTAGGAGAACTTTATCCTGATACAATAGTTTTTGTACATGACTGGCCTTTATCAGGTAAACCTTTCTATATAATGCCTAGTGAAAAGAAGGGACCTAATGGAGAACAATTATCCAATGGATTTGATGCTATCTATAAGGGTATGGAAATTTCTTCAGGCGGGCAAAGAATACATATACCGGAATTATTAATTGAAAGGTTTAAAGCTAAAGGTATGAATGTAGATAATTTTAAGGATTATATTGATAGTTTTAGATATGGTGCTCCTATGCATGCTGGCTGGGGTATGGGTGTTGAAAGAATGACTATGTTAATATTAGGTTTACCTAATATTAGAGAAGCAGTTCTTTTCCCAAGAGATAGGGATAGATTGACCCCTTAAAATATTAAGATAAAGTTTCTAAATAATATTGTTCTAGTTTATCAATTAATAGAATTATCATTAGTTGGTTGAATAAAACCCTAGGAGAGTTAGTTTCAAGCTAAAAAAGCTTGTCTTTTCTCTCCTGGGGAAAAGAGGTGAAATTAATTATACTATTAAGTAGTAACAACTACTATATAAATCTTTCGGTTTTGTAATTACTGTAGAAAGGTAACAAACTGGTAAGATTTATAAAGAATAAGGGAGTTAAGGGGATATGACTAATGATTTGAGGTTAGGAATAGAAGAAGTATTAAGGAAAGATATAGAATCTGGAGTAAATGTATTAAAATCTCCTTATGGGGTTTTTAGAAAACCTACAAGAATTGATGTAACAGAAGCTAGTTTAGTTGGACCTTATTTTAATAAATTAAGACCTGAAGATGATTATGATGGAACTTTAGATTTTTATTTAGATGGTGTTAAAAATCTTAATAACTATATTCAATCTCAATTTCGTTTAAAAGGCAAGAGATGGTTTATTCCGGATTTAAAAGTAATGATACCTGAAAAAGAAGAAGATTATTTTAATTTAAAATTACCTAATTTTTTTAAAAATCCTTTAATAGAAATTAAACCTGTAAGGGATTTAGGATATTTATATCAAATTGATGGATCTGTTTTTCATTCTGTTGTTTTACCTATAGGAGAAACTTATATTTTTTCAGGAGGAAATGTTGAATTAAGTGAAAAAGAAATTTATAAATTTGATTTTAATAATTTTATATATAAATATTCTAGAATCATTTATAGCAATAATCAACCTCATGAGTTGGAAATAAAAGGTATTAAAAAAAATGGCTTTGTTGAAGCAAAATTTAATATTGATTTTTCAAGATATCCAATAATTTTAAATTTAGATATGGAAAATAAGCATAATTTGTTACAAAAATATGCTTGTTTAATGCATCAAGTTTTATCAACTCAATTAGAACCTTTTGCAGAAATGCATATGATAAAAGAATGTCAAAAGATAGGATATAATATTACGCAAGAACAATTCAAAAGAATATCTGAAATAGAGAAGAAAGATTTGAATGTTATAACCACTGCTATTGTTAAAGAATTTCTTTATGTTCAAAAAATATTTGATAAAGGGGAAATTGACAATTTAGATTCTAAAATAGATGATGAAAATTTAGGAAATTTAGCTTTAAATCAAATTGGATTAAAAGGGCCTTTTGAATCAATTGATTTTTATTCAAGTTACAGATGGAATTTGGAAGATTTTTTAAAAGGTAATTTTTAAAAAAATACTATAATTAAACTTATAAAGGGATAATTTTTAGGATTTTTATGATAAGGAAGGAATTAAGAATGAAAACAGGTCTTCATGAACCAATTAAACCTGAATTTGAAGTAATTGCAGGTAGAACTACTACTGGAATTATTAGATTTTTATATGGAAATATTCCAAAAGAAGTAATTGATGAAACTACTAAAAATATACTTGAAAATTTGGAAACTTATGCAAATGAAATTGAAAGGGGTATGGAATATAAAATCTGGGGAGTAAATCCTTTTTATATTGGTGGAAATTGGACTAATGAACTTGCTGTTGTTAAAACTCGCGATGAATTTTTTAGAGGAAATATTAGTTATAATCTTCCTAGTTTTGAAAAAAGAAGACCTGGTTATTTAGCAGCAAGATTAATAGTTAATCCTGAAGCAACAATAAATGAGCTTGAATCATTATATCATGCTATAAAACTTGGTGTTGGAAATAAAGGTTATTTCAGGGATAAGGTCGTTTAGATATTAAAAATGTCTAATCCAAACCTATTCTAATATTAATTAATTTTATAAAGCGCTTATTCTCTAATCTTATTATGAATCTTAAAGTTGATGAAAATAAAGTAAGACTTGAAGCAAAGCATATTCTTGATAAATTTGCAAAGGTGTTAGAAAAAGTAGAAAAAGAAGAAGGAAAAGATAGTTACATTGATAGGGAAGAATTTTTTAGAGAAGAAAAAGATGGATATATTAGTGAAAAAGGATTTAAGGAAAGAATTCTTGAAAATGCACCACATAAAGATGATGATTTTATAATTGCTGAAAAAGGGAGCTGGAAATAATGGAAACTAATCAAGAACTTAAAAAATTAAGGAACGAGGTTGATATCCTAGATAAGGAGTTAATTAAATATTTTAAGAAAAGATTTGAAATAGCTAAAAAGATATGGAAAATTAAAAAACCTTTAGGAATGAAAATAAAAAATTCTAAAAGAGAAATGGAGATTATAGAAAAAGTAACAAAAGAATCTGGTTTTGACAAGAGATTTGTTAAAAAATTATATAATTTTATATTCGAAGAAACAAGAAAGGTACAAAGAAAAGCTGTAAAATGATAAATGAAAAATTAGAATTGATAAAGACTGGAAAATTATCTGCAGAACAAAATATAAAGAATTTTTTAGATATAATAAAAAGAGAAAATCCTAAGATTAATGCAATTTTACATATTAATGAAAATGCAATAAATGAAGCAAAAGAAATTGATAAAAAAATTAAATTTGGAAAAGCTGGAAAACTTGCTGGTATAGGTTTTATAGTTAAATCAAATATTAATGTTAAAGGATTAATTGTAAATTGTGCATCAAAGACTCTTGAAAATTATAAAGGAACTTATAATGCAACTGTAATTGAAAAATTATTGAAAGAAGATGCAATAATTATTGGTATGGCCAATCAAGATGAATTTGCATGTGGCAGTAGTGGTGAAACATCTGCTTTTGGAGTAACAAAAAATCCAAGGGCTTTAAATAGAATTCCAGGAGGTTCAAGTTCTGGAAGTGCTGCAGCTGTAGCAAGCAAATTCTGTGATTTTTCATTAGGTTCAGATACAGGGGGGTCTATAAGAAATCCTGCAAGTCATTGTGGAATAGTAGGATATAAACCAAGTTATGGTGCTGTATCTAGATTTGGTTTAATTGATTTATCTATGAGTTTAGATCAAATTGGACCATTAACTGAAAATGTTGAAGATTCTAGAATGATATTTGAAATAATAAAAGGAAAAGATGAAAGAGATGCAATAAGTGTAGATTATGCAAGTCAAATTAAGGACATTAAAAAATTGAAGGTAGGAATATTAAAAGCAGGAGCTAGAAAAGAAATTTGGGATATAATATTAAATAAAGTAGATGAAGTAGTTAAAAAAAATAATTGGAAAAAGGAAGATATTGAATTAAAACATATGGATTTAGGAATACAAACTTATTATCCTATTAATTATGTTGAATTATTTTCAGGAACAAGGAAGTTTGAAGGAAGGAAATATGGACTTAAAATTGAAGATAGTTGTGGTGAAGAAGTTTTGAGGAGAATAGTTGGTGGTGAAGAGATTTCAAAGGCTGAATCTGCTGGAAAATATTATAGAAGAGCATTAAAAGCTAAAAAAATAATTGAAAGAGAGTTTAGTGAAGCATTTGATAAATTTGATATATTAATAACTCCTACTGTACCTAGGGCGCCTCATGAATTTGGAGAAAAAATAAGTGTTGAAGATATGTATAATTATGATTCTTTAACGGTTCTAGCTAATATTGCTGAAATTCCTGGAATATCAATACCATGTGGAGATATTGTTGAAGGTAAAGATGATACAGAAAAACAAGGTTTTTCTGTCCCTAAAACTTCAAAAACTATTCAAGAAGTTTCAGGTATACCCATAGGGATGCAAATCTTTGCCAAGAAAGGGAATGATTTATTCTTGTTTGAAGCTGCTAAAATGTTTGAATAAGAAAATTTAAAAATAATTAAATTCAATAAAAAATAATATGACTGTAAAAACATTCAAGGATTTAGAATCTGTAGCAATTCCTAGTTCATCTGATGTTTTAGATTTGATATCAGATTATGCTGTTAATGGAATGGAAATTCAATCTAAGACTGTAATTGGTTTAATAAATAGGGTAAATTTAACTAAGGAAGATCTTGATAAAACAAGACTTTATTTACAGGTTGGAAATTTTTATTGGACTAAATATGGAAATAGCAAAGCTGCAAGAGAATATCAAGAAGTTCTTGAAAATCTAAATTCTTTATCTTAATTTATTTATAATTGATTTTAATTCTTTTGAATCTTTTATATAGAACAATTTTATACCAAATCTTTCTATATAAGACTCATCTTCTTTAGAAAGATTTCCTCCAATAATAAAAGGAGAATAAACTAATAAAGATAGATTATTATCTGCAATTATATTGGGATTTATTTTATCTCTAGCTAAATCAAGATTTTCTTTAAAACCTTTCATTAATTTATATAAATAAACTGCACCATTTCTTTCAATTTCAGTTCCTGGTGAATTACCGAGATAGAGTATAGCATTGCCGAATAAGCCTTTAGTCAAATCATGCTTATACCAATCACCAGTATCAATTTCTTCATCGAAAAGTTGTTTTCCATTGATTAATTCATTTCTATATTTTTCCAAGTGTTTAATTCCAAATGTTTTATCTGAAAGTGGAAGTGTTGCAACTACTTTTTTTCCACCATGTTTTTTGTAAAGTCTAGCTATTTCTAGAGAAACGCCGGTATCTGGTAAAAGATCTAGTTCTACATCTGAATCTACTAAAGTTTGAGAGATAGATTCAAGTTCAGAAATAAATTTTGATTTTGGTATTTTTAATAATTCTTGAAAATGATATTCAACTTCTCCGGGTCCTAATAATGTTATTCTCATTATAAAAAAGAAATATGAACATATTATAAACTTAATTATTAGGTAAATTATATAAATAAAAATAAATTTATATGAATATGGAATATTCATGGATTATATATGCATTATTATCTGCTATATTTGCTGGACTAGTTGCAATATTTGGTAAAATAGGATTAAAAGGAGTTGATTCTGGAACTGCAACAATGATAAGAGCATTTGTTATGTTTGTATTTTTATTTTTAGTTATAGCTTATCAAGGTAAACTTGTTGGAGTAATGGATATAGTTTCAGGAAAGAAATTAATGCTTTTTATTGTTTTATCTGGAATAGCTGGTGCATTATCTTGGTTATTTTATTTTTTAGCCTTGCAATCAGGCCAAGTAGCTAAAGTTGCATCAATTGATAGATTATCGATCGTATTTGCAATGATTTTTGCAATGGTTTTTTTAAATGAGAAAGTAAGTTTGAGGACCGGGCTTTCATTATTATTGATAGTATTTGCATCAGTAATAATAGCTACAGATAAATAAGATTAATTTATTTAAAATATTTATAATCAATAACTTTATATATCAATTGATATATTATATATAATGGAAAATTATCTTAAATCAAATCTTGCTAGAAGTCCTACTTTAGATACTGTAATTATGACTGAAAAATTTATTGAAGAAAATAGTGGAGAGTATAATCGAACAGAAGTATGGAAAAGACTTCCTAAAAAAATCATGTGGCAAACTTATTTGGTGATATTAGATTATTTGCAAGGTATAAATAAAATAGCTATTGATTCAGAAGGAAAAATAGCTTATATCTGGTCTCTTGAATCTGCAAAAATCTTTTCAAAAAGAAAGAGGATAAAAATATGAGAATATTAAAACCATCAAATGTTGTTTTTGCGAATGATAAAATAGAAAAAGAATTTTATAAATTAGATATAAATAATGAAATAAGAAAATATATTTCTAGAGCTATAAAAGATATTCAAGAAAATGCTTTTTGCGGGATTCAAATTCCAAAACGTTTATTTCCTAAGGAGTATTTTCAAAAATATAAGATTACAAACTTATGGAAATATGATCTTCCTGATGGTTGGAGGCTGATTTATACGATTACTACTCCGAATAAAGTAGAGATATTAGCAGTAATTTTAGAATGGTTTAGTCATACTGATTATGAAAAGAGGTTTAATTATTGAACATGAAAATAGATACATTTGCATTTGGAAAAGATAAACAATTATCAAAGAGCGATAGATCTAATATTGGTAGCTGGGATAAGAAACTTGTTCCTTTATGCAATAAATTAAATAAGAAAAAGAATTATTATACAACAAGTTCTTGTTCAGGAAGAATTGTTTTATTGAAGGCATCTGATAAAAAAATAGAAGATGCATTTCTTTTTAGAACTCATGATAAAAGCAGTTTTAAAGAATTAAAAAATGTTTTAGATTCGATGCAATATGATGGATTAGTTGAATTTCAGCAGACTTCATGCATAATGCATGTTGCATGCAGAACAATGGGAGATGCTCTAGATTTAGTAAGAAAAGCAAAAGAAGCAGGATGGAAAAGAAGCGGAGTTATGACGGGTGGAGAAAGATTTATGGTTGAATTACATTCGACTGAATCAATGTGCTTACCAATTATGGATAAGAAAAAAAGTTTAGTTGATGATAATTATTTGAAATTAATAATTGAACAAGCTAATTCTAAACTGGATAGGGTCTGGGAAAAAATAGCTAAATTGTATAAAACAATTTGAAAATCTTGATTTTATTTTATCATTCTTAAGTTAATAATGACTATTTTTTATAAAAATATAATAGAGATTAGAAATAAGAAATCTTTTTAAAGAAAAAAGATTAGATATACTTAATAAATTTCAATTTTACCCATTCCCCAATGAAAAAAATTGATATCTTGAAAGAGGTTATTACCTGATTATTCTTATTTGTAAGTATATCTTACAATAAATAAAGGTAACCCTATTATTTAAAGGTAGTGGTTAACAAAACAAAAGATGAAAGGAGGAGATAAAAAATGCTAGACTTTGCAAAAGAGGCAATAAATAATGTAGAGACACATAGTATCAACTTTGATGACTTAAAGGCCGGAAAAGCTAATATAAAGGTTTTTGGTTGTGGAGGAGCAGGTTGTAATGCTATAACCTGGTTATTCAATAAAGGAATCAATGGAGCTACAGTCTATGGAATGAATACAGATGCATTACACCTTAGCATCACAAAAGCTGATGATAAGATCCTTATCGGTAAGGAGCTTACAAGAGGACTTGGTGCAGGTGGAAAAGCTGAAGTAGGAAGAGAAGCTGCCAAAGAGTCGATATCTGAATTAAAGAAAGCAGTTCATAATGCAGATATGATTTTTATAATTGGCGGAGAAGGCGGAGGAACTGGTACTGGAACAATGCCGGTATTAGCACAGGTCGCTAAAGAGACTGGAGCAGTTGTTATTGGTGTTGTAACTATGCCATTTGAATGTGAGAAAGCAAGAATTGATAAAGCTGAGTTTGGTCTTCAGGAACTTCGAGAGCAAGTAGATACTGCTATTGTTATTGATAATAATAGATTAGTTGATATCGCTGGACAGTTACCTATCCAACAAGCCTTTGCTGTTGCTAATGAATTAATTAGTACAATGATAAAGGGAATTGTTGAAACCATAACTTTACCAAGCTTGATTAATCTTGACTATGCTGATGTTTCTGCAATAATGAAAAAAGGAGAAGTAGCTGTAATTGGTATTGGAGAGTCTGATTCAAGTGATAGGATAAACGAGGCAGTGAGGCAAGCTCTTACACATCCATTGTTAGACGTGGATTACAGAGGTGCTAACGGCGCTTTAATACACATCACTTGCGGACCTGATATGAAACTAGAAGAGTTCAGCCAGGTAGGTAAACTTGTTACAGAAAATATTTCACCTGAAGCACAAGTTATTATTGGAGCTAGAATCAATAAAGATTTTGAAGGAAGAGTTAGAGTAATTACAATAATGACTGGTGTAACAAGCCCATATATATTGGGTAAACAGAAATACAGAGACTATGATAATAGGCAAAGCCATCACAACGAGTTCTCGGATCTCGGTATAGAGATGGTTAGAGATAGATGGTAAAAAAATCAAATTAATTTAAATTTTGCCCCGTTATTTTTTAGGGGCTCTTTTTTTATATAAAAATAAAAGAATAATTTTATAAATCTTTTAAATCAAAATTTCCTTCAATAAAAACACTATCTAACCCGTGTTTTTTAAAATAATCACACATTGCAATACAAGCAAATTTTTCAGTAGAATAGTGAGAGCCACCAATTATATTAATTTTATTCTTTTTTGCAAAATCATGGGCTTTTTTAGAGTAAGAATTTAAGGAGGTTACTCCAGTAATAAACGTATTTATTCTGTATTTTTTTATATCTTCTAACATATCAATATCGTTTCCTCCACCAGCAACAATAGCAATCAAGTTATTTTTTATAATATTATTCCCATAAGGATATAATTTTATTTTATGACCTAAAATAGCTTTAAATTTTTTAGATAATTCTTGAGTGGTATTTATGTCAGTTTTTCCATATACCCCACATAAACTTCCCCTGTAATAACCAAAAGGATTAATATTTTTTATATCTAATTTTTTTGCTAATGAATTACTCGTTGAATATTCTCCAAAATTATCCAGTGGAACATGGAGATTATAGATTGATATTTTATTTTCTTTAAATTTATTTAATAAATTTCTATTCATTTGTTGGAATACGTTAGGATCTTTTGATATATCCCAATTAGAAGGATGATGGACAAAAAGTAAAGCATTTTTTGTTCTTTTTGATAATATAAACTTCATCACTTCATTAGTTGGAAAAACTGCAGTATAAACTTTATTAATGATTTTGGAATTATCGCAGACAAGACCTATAGATCTTTTTTTAAAGTTTTCACTAAGATAATCTTTTACTTCATCCATATATTTGGCCCATTCATCGGATAAATTTGGATTTATGAAGTCTTTTTCTAATAGATTATAAAGCCTATTTGCGTTCATATAGGAATTATATAAATTAAGAATATAAATCTTTTTCAATTACAAAAATTATTTATTAGATAATTAAATAAATTTTTTATTATTTAATTCAATAGTAAAAAAAGTGCTTTGTCCAAAGTTCAATGAACTTTGGCCAGTTTCGTACTAAATGTATGAAGAATACTTTTTTTTCTAAATAGTTAATCTTGGAAAAAAGTTGTAAACTAAATTATAAATATAAACTCTTGAACAGAGCTAAAAAAAAGAATTAATTTTTAATCAACCGCGCTTCTAAATGGTTTTTTCCATTTGTTTTTATATTCATCAAAGAATATTCTTTCAACTAAAATTGGTTTTGTTCTTTGTTTAGTTTTATCAACTTTATGTTGATAACCTATAGGAAGAACTGCTTCTATATCAATTTCTGGAGGGATTTTTAATAAATCTTTTAATAAATCGTCGGTATAAGCCCCTACCCAACAGGATGCTAGCCCTATACTTGTGAAATATAATAGAAGATGTTCAATAACTGCCCCTGCATGTTGTTTAATATATTTTTTTGCTCTTTTATCGTACATAATTTCAGGTCTTTTATCTTCAGAACAAATTACTAGGAGCATTTTAGATTGTTTAATGAATTCTTGTTGACAGATCTCAGAGATTTTTTCAATTTTTTTCTCATCTTCAACAATAAGGTATTTAATTATAGAGAGATTTCCTGGAGAAGGAGCTAAGTTTGCATATTCAATTGCCCTAGTTATATCTTCAATATTAGGTTTTTTATCTGAAAACTTTCTAATTGAGGCTCTTTTTTTTATCGCTTCTTTTAATTCCATATTTATTTTAAACTTAATATAATATAAATAGTTATTTATTTAATGTTGCTAGGTTTAATTACTTGTATATCGCCTGATTTTTTATTTTTTCTCATATCCATTAACATTTTAACTAGTGCAATTAAAACCAGCACTAGAAATAGTTTAGGTAAAAGTTGCGTGAAACTTGATGAAACTCCTCCGATATATTGATCAGGCAGATTATCTTCGCTAGTTGAATTGGATGGATTTTTTATTTTGTTAACACAGATTCCTGAACACCAGTTCATAATAGTATTATTTTCCCCTGATGATTTAAAAATTTTATTTATTCCATAACAATCACTTTCTAAAGTTTTTGATTATGGAATTGTTCCACAAGGTTTAGGGTAGAATAAAACAATAACTAAAATTAAAATGGACCATACAATCCAATTATTTATCATATCTGTTTTTTGAGGTCTCATTAATAAATAAGGGGCTTTTTGTTTTTAAATGTTGATTAAATTACTTTTTTAATTTTTTATACTTAAAAGAGGCTTGAACTGCTTTTATTGAAATAAAAAAGAGAATTGCTGCTAATAAAACATAAAATGCTTCATATTTTGAAGTTGGAGCAAATCTTAATTTATTATAATAAGTAAGAGTAAATGCTGAAAAAGTTATAATTGTTGCAATAATTGAAATTATTCTTCCTTTTGTAAAATAAATTAAAAGTCCTAAAATAAGATATAGTCCTGCATCTAAAAAAGCATAATTATTTTTAAATATTAAACCAAAAATGATGAATAAAAAAGATGCAGCAAAAAAACTAAATGCAGCAGATTTAATTAGGAATAGGGCATCTTCTCTTGTTTTAATCTTTTTCCAAAATGGAGTTGAAATAAGCAAAGGTAATTTTATTTTCATTATAATTTAAAGAAAGATGGTTTTATAAAAGTTAGCTGGAAATAAAGAAATTTTAGAAATTCAATGATATGATAATAACCGTCCCGGAGACATAAAAAATTCTTCAGAATTTTTAGGGTGTTCAACTTATATAAGATTGAACAGGACTCAGACTTCTTAAAACTCGCCATCTCCGAAGAATTAAATTATATCAACTTTGTTGATATGATAATAACCGTCCCGGAGAGGACTCGGACCTCTGACCCTTCGATTAACAGTCGAATGCTCTACCAACTGAGCTACCGGGACTTATAAGAATTTTTATGAAAAAGGATATTTAAAGGTATTTATTTTAAAAAACATGGATTATTTTATAGTTTTATTCTTCTTTTTCTTCAGATTCATCATCATCTTTAGAATATTCTTCATTATCTTCATCAGTATCATCTTTTATAGCAACTAGTTTTTGTACTCTTTTCTTTTTCTTTTCTCTTTCTAATCTAGCATAGACATTTGCTTGTTTGGAACCTTGAATAATCGATTTAATAGCTAGAATAGTTTCATCAATTTCTTCAGCATCTCCAATTATACCTACATTATTATCTTTTAGAGCAACAAAACAATTTGAGAGATTTTCAAGATTGGAAATTGTTTTTCCAAATGTACCTATAATTCTTGCTCTTACTTCATGAAGATCTTTTCTTTTTGTTAAATCTCTAATATTTAATATTTGCAGCAGAACTTCTTCGTTTTTTAATAATAATGCTTCTTCAACGGTAAAACCAAGATCAATAGCTTCTAGAACTTTTAAACCAATATATTCTTTTTCAGCATCTCCATTAATAAAGACTTCCCTACCTCTATTGGAAATTTTTATACCTAGTTCTTTTGCTATCTTATTCTTATTAGATAAGAGTTTTCCAATCGATTTTACGTAAATTTGTTGCATATGTAATTAAAGAAAGGTTTAATTATAAAATTATTGGTCTATAGAATAGTATTTAAAAGTTGCTAATGGAGTGTTATGTCCGGAATTCTTTAGAATTCCTTCCAGAACTATTGAATTTGTCGCAAGATTTGCTAATTTTTTTTTTGAAGTTAAAACTAGAAAAAAATTAATTAAAATGTTAAAAAATTAAACTCTGTATAAGAACATAATGGAGTATTAGGATATTAAAAGTTAAAATTCTGATGCACTATCTTCTTTTAAAAATCCACGTTTTTTTAACCATTCTACTGCTGCAGGAGTATATTTAAATATTATATCTCCTTTTTTATCCCCTTCAAATTCCCAGGGTTTAACAATAACTGTATCTCCTGGTCTAATCCAAAGGGTTCTTCTTAATGCCCCTGGAATTCGGCAATTTCTTTCTTTATCATCAAGACATTTTATAATCATTCTATTAGCACCAACCCTTTGTTCAACAATTCCTAAAACTTCATTATCTCTTGGAGTTTTAACTCTAATTATTTCTTGTGGTTGACTAGGAAGAGCATTTCTCGTTCTATTGGGTTTATTTCTTGATTTTGGTTTCATATTTTAAGGCAAACTTAATATTTTTTATTTTGAAGTGAGAGTATTTGCTAAGTAGTCTATTTCTTATGATAAAGAATTTATAGGAAAGTTGATTTAAAAATCTATCTTTATATATCCTTTGTCCGGTGTTTTTTAAACTCCGAACAAGAACGCAATTATTAAGAATTTATAAAACAAAAGTTTCATAAAATAATCATTCTGAAAAGAGGATTTATATAATATTACATTAATACAAGGGCTATAGGAATTCCTTCAATTTCTATAATTCCTTCTTTAGTTATTATTCCTGCATCTAATGCTGCATTAACAGAATCTTTTCCAACAATATTAAATGTTGCGTCTTCTTTTTCCATATCAATAAGAAGTTCAAGTATTTCTTCATAGCTTCTCTCTTCTCCTTTGAAAAAATGCTCATGAATTTTAATTTGTCTATTACCTTCTGTAAAAGTTTTTCCTATTAGGTCTGAGTCGCAAAGTGCTACTATTCTCCTATAAGCATCGTGAATTTTAATTTGCATATTAACCTAATTAAAAATAAAATATAAAATCAAAAATAAAAAAAATTTAGAATGATTTTTTAGCGCCTTTTTTAATTGCTTCTTCTGCTTTGTCTTTGGACATCATAGCACACATTGTTGTTGAACAAGTTGGACATTTTCCCTTTGCCATATATCCCCCTCTAGCAGTTTGTACAATTTCTGGAGTTTTCATCTCCTTAGGCTCTTTACATTTCATGCATCTTGCTTGTACCATTTTTTAACCTCCTTTAAGGATTACTTATTGTTAAAACAGTGTAAATTTTATTTATAAATGTTTATATTTGGCTAATTTACTATAAATCCCTATTAGATAGGTATATAAATCTGGAAATTAATTATATAAAATGGCTATTTTTATAATTTCTACTGCTATTTTATCAATAATTTTTGGAATTGTAATTTTTATTTTTCCTAAATTATTAAATAGAATTATTGCAATTTGGCTTATTAGTTATGGGATTTTACAGTTATTGCAGAGTTATACAACAAGCAATTCTATATGGGATTTATTTTCATTAAAAGAAATTTTAATATTTTTTTTATAATATTTAGAATTTAGTTCTTACCGGATGTTTTGCACCACAAGCTAAACAATGCATTATGGTAAATCCTTTTTCTTTAACTAATTCAGTATCTGGCTTTTTACATTCTTTACAAACAACAAATTCTTTAACATAATCTTCTATTTTTTCATTAATCTTTTGCGAGGATATTTTTGTTTGAAGAATTGCAATACTATTTCTAAACGTTCCTGATGTAGCAAGATTTTTTAATAAGAATCTTAAGAAATGGTCTGGATCTCTTCTTAGGTAAGAAGATATTTGAGGAATATTAGATAGAATCGTTTTTGTTCCTTCTAGATGCCCTTCTATCTTGGGTATTTCAAATCTTTCTCCATTATGTGAAATTGGTTTAATAATTTCAAATGCATCATTAATCATTTGTTCATAATTTTCCATAGTGAGTAGTGAATTTTATGGTTTAAAAAGGTATTTAAATAAATATTTTAAAAATTAAATAAATAATCAGGAATATTTTCTGTTAGGTATATAAAACCTTTTTCAACTTTATAATATTTAGATATTGTTGGTAAGTTATTGAATTTAGGATATCTAAAGACATCTTCCCATTCTGAAATTGGGGTTTTACCAGAAACTTCATGAGGTGAAAATTGGGTCATCCAAGACCAATTAACAATATATAATTCTCGTTTTAAAACCATTGATTCTAATCTATTTGGAGAAATTGTTTTTATTTCTTTAACAGGTCTATCTAATTCATATAAACCTAGTCCCCAAAATCCCTGTCCAATAATAAATTCATCATATTCTAATTGTTTATCTGAAACTGTCCAAGATTTTGGATATTTTTTATTTGCATCTGTTAAGCAAAATTTTAATTCAATAAATTTTTCATCAGAAATTAAATCAGGACCTTTGGATGGATTTACTTCCATATTTAATACTCTCGCTGCCCATTCATGATTTAATTTTGGCATTAATCCTGAATTAAATTTTCTTGCTTTCATAATTAGGGAAATAAAAAAAGTATTTATAAAATAATATATTGTGAAAAAATCATATATAAATAACAAAATTATAAATTTGTTTTCGCGAGAATATAATAATTATCCTAAATACCTTACTATACTCGGTCTAGGTTTAAAGATCGCTATCGCGAGCTAGATAATTTATCCTAAATACCTTACTATACTAGGTCTAGGTTCGTAGATAATACCTTCTTCTAAGAGTTTTTTAATCTCTTGAGCAATTAAATCAGGTCTAGAATTAATTTTTTGTATAAGATCTTCTTTATCTATACCTTCATATTTTTCTGAATTTTTTATTAATTCTATAATTTCATCTCTTAATGCCCTAATTTCTGTTTTTTCTGGTTTTGGAAGATTTGCTATTGTTGCTCCAAATTCTTTTTCAATTTCAAGTTTTCTAATTAAAAGATATTTTGGATCTTGTTTTTTTATTAGTTCTGGAAGAATATAAAGTTCATTGTTATAGTTTCTTAAGACTCCAATAATAATTAAAGTATCTCCTTGGGCAACATTCTCGAATTTATTAATATCATCTCCAAAGACTCTTACTCTTATTTGTCCGCTGCCATCATCAAGAGTAATTGAACCAAATCTTCTTTCACCATCGCTTTGATATTTGTCTATAACATTACCTATAATATTAGTTCTTACTATTTTTTTAACCCCTAATTCAACAAATTTAAGTTTTCTAGTTCCCCCTTCTATATCTTCGAATACAGGATTTGCCCTTAATAGGTCATTTATTCTTAATTTGTAAGCTATCTCTCTTTTTTTAAATTCTACCATTTTTTCTATATTTCTATATATACTTCTTTTTTGAAAAAAGAAATTTGAGGTTTTAAATATTTAGGTTCTTAACTAAAACTAATTTTTATAAATAATTAAAGTAATAAACTTATCATTAAAATTTAAATAGTTAGATTTCATTAGTTTTTTATGAATTTAATAAAAGCAATATTCTTAGGAATCATTTTATGGGTTTTGATATTTCTCGAAGTTAGTGTATTAATGTTCGGTTTTAAATTAAATTATCCTAATAATATTTATTCTTCAATGCATTTTTTATTTTTAAGTCTATTTACAATAGCAATATCAGTTATTTATTTTAGATATCCTAAAAAAATTAAAACAGGATTTGTAGAGGGATTATTATTTGGATTAGTTTTATTTGTAGTAGCTATTATTCTTGATTCTATAATAACTATACCATTATTTATGAAGAATGATTATAATTTTTTATTAAGAACAGATATTCTTATAGGTGAAATATGGGGAGTTATTTTAGCTAGTGTTGTTGGATGGATTAATTCTAGTGAAGAACATAAGAAGAAAGTTGTTAAAAGGAGATAAATGCTATTAAAATGAAATATTCAAATAAAGGAATGTTTTTAGGATTATTATTTGGTTTGATAATTTTAATATTAACTTTTATTGATTTCCCGATTAATATTCTCGGTAGGATATTTCAATCTTTTTTTTTATAATCAATGTAAAATAATTAGCAATAATCCTTGGAGTTATTTTTTATTATTCCCATTACTCGTCTTTTTGGAATTAGGTTTAGTAGGATTAATACTTGGTAAAATATATGGGATAATAAAAAATAAGAATAATTCTTGGGTAAATATTAAAATTTATTGGTTTATATTAATTTTTTTAATAATTTTAGTTTTAATATTTATAATTTCATTTAGAGTTATTGATGAAAAACAAAGATTATCAAGTGAGGATGAAGCTGAAATAATTAATAATGCAGTGGATCTTAAAGATTATTCAATATGTGAAGAGATAAGAAGTTCTTTAGATATAGCATCTAAATTTAACTGTATTTCCAAAGTTTCAATAGCTAAAGAGGATTTAGAAACTTGTATTAATCTTAATGATTATTATTGTATATCATATTTTGCAAGAACAAGAAATGATAGTTCATTATGTAAAAATCTTGATTTAGATATGAATTATGCTTGTAGACATCAGAGATAATAATAAATTTTATTTTGAACCTATTTGTTGAATAAAACCTTGTTTGGGTTCATAAATATCGCCTTTTTCTTTTAGTTTTTGGAGACCGTCATCGAATTCTGAATCTGTAAAATGATTTCCTAGGGCTAGTTTTAAATCTTCCATTGGAACTTGTTTACCAAATCTTTCTTCAAGTTTTTTTATTGTATCTTTAATAAGCATAATTTTGTTTCTTTGACTTGAAGAAATTTTTGTTGTAAATCTATCTATATCAAAAGTTTTTGTTTCAGCATCATAACCTACTTGCATTAAATAATAATTAGTTAATTTAATTGAAGCTATTGCATCTTCTCTATCTACAGTTGGGCTTAATCTCATTTTAGCATGAGCTTCAGCTAATCTAACAAGACCTTGTAACTGTCTAGCAGATATTGCAATTGTAGCCATTTCTCCAACTGACTCCATACTTCTCATTTTAATGTAAAAACTTCTTATTTCATCAACTGCATCTTCTGTTAATTTTGGTTCTATTTTTTGTTTTGCATAAGCAATATATTTTTTAAATAAATCTCTATCAATTGCAGATTTTACATCTCTTCTTTGATGCATGTTTAAAACATGGGTTGCAATTGATTCATCTTGAAATTTATTTGGAAGATCTCTTAAAACAAAAATCAGATCAAATCTGTTTACAAGCGCTGGTGGCAAATCTATTTGTTGAGTTATTGGTTGACTTGGTTCAAAACGACCGTATTTTGGGTTTCCAGCTGCAAGAACAGAGGTTTGAGCTGATAATGTAGCCTGGACATTTGCTTTTGAGATAGTTACTGTCTGCTGTTCTAAAGCTTCATGCATAGCTGATCTATCTGTTGAATCCATTTTTTCTATTTCATCAATACAAACAACTCCTTTATTTGCAAGTACCATTGCTCCTGCTTCTAATGCCCAACCTTTTAAGAATTCATCTTTAACTACTGTAGCGGTTATACCTGCACCAGTTGCTGCTTTTCCTACAATATAACGGCCTTTTGGAGCGATATTCGAAACGAATTTTAATGTTACAGATTTAGCTACTCCCGGATCTCCAATTAATAATACATGAATATCTCCTCTTGAAACCGTACCATCTGGAGAAGTTTTTCTAACTCCGCTAAACATTTGCATAACAAGGGCTTCTTTAATCTCTTCATAGCCCCAGATACTTGGAGCTATACTATCTCTTAATTTTTTAAAGATTTCTGGATCTGTAGATAATTCAAGAATTTGCCTTTCATCTTCTTCAGATATATCTAATTCTTCATAAGTTGATTCTAATGGTATAAGATTATTAGCTTCAACAGCTAAATCAAATCTAGTTGATATTGAACCTGTTGGAAGTGGAATTGGTACTTCTTTTAAAATTCCTAAGACTCTAACTTTACTTCCGGGTGTAGTTTTTTCTTCCATTTTTGGTTCAACTAAATCTTCTTTTAAGAAAACACTCATTCTTCTTGGTTGTTCTCCTCCTGATAATGATTCTGGAGATTCTTCAATAACTAATCTTTGAGCATCAACCATTGCTTTACTTAGGAGATTAAATTGTCCTTTTCTACCACAAGAACATCTTGTAGGTTCTCTAAATTTTTTTTCTATTTGCAATACAGAAATTACTGTACCACAAGAAGGACATTCAAATTTTGCATTTACTACTTGAGGTCTTACATCTGAAGCTTGTCTAACTATTCCTTCAAAATATATTGGTTTATTTAAGTGGCTTGCTCTAATTGTTCTAATTTTTACTTTTTGAGTTTCTGGCCATGAATTAAATCTTACTCTAGCTGATTGAATGATTCCTACTTCTTCTAAAGCAGTTTCTAGGACCATTGTAATATCTTCGGGGTTTTGTATAAATAGTTCTGCTAATGTTGGAGATGTAGCTGAAAGGTCTTCAAAATCTACAAATAAAACCTTTAAACCTTTTCTTTTACTATCTCCCATTTTCTTTTTATATAATTCAAAAAAGGTTTTTGCTTCACTAATTAGTTCTTCATTTGTCTTTTTTTCCATTTAAAGAAATTTGATATCCTCGATAAGATATTCGCCTCTTATTTTTACTCTTTTTTCCATTTGAAATGAAGGTTACATCAGTTTATAAGTTTTAATAGAATTATTTATTATATAAAAAATGTATATAAAAATATTTGAGTACTAAAGAGTTAAAATTAATTATTTCTTATTTTCGTTAGCTAACTTAATTCTTTTAATTAATATTTCCATTGATTCTTCTAATTGCTGGTTATTTTTTGTTCCTGTACAAACTAGTTTTCCATTTGAGAATAATAAGAAAGTAGCATTGGGTTCTACAAGTTTATAGACTAGACCTGGGAATTGCTCTGGTTCATATTCTGTATTTTCAAGTTCTAAAGCTAGAAAATTCAAATTTAACATCATATCAATATTTCCTGATGCAACTATATTTTGAACAGTTATTTTTGGTTTATCTGTAACTTTTACATTAATTTTTTTAAGTGTTTTTATTACTTGTTCTATAACAAGTTTAACTTGAGCTAAAGATTTAGTTCCAGTACAAACAAGGTTACCTGATGAGAATACAAGTACTGCTGATTTTGGTTGTTTTATTCTTAAAACCAGTCCTGGAAATTGTTCAGGGTTATATTCAGTATTTGGAATAGTTTTAGCTAGTTTAGTTAAAGGAACATCTTTACCTAAAGAAGTTGTTGCTACAATATTTTGAATTTTTAATGAATTTTTTCCTGATGTCATCTTAGTATTTATAAATGAGATTTATTTATAAATGTTTCTATTTTTATCGAGGAATAAAAAAGCTATTTTTAAATAGGATTTTTTATAAATACAGTCTATAAAGCAGGAAATGTCCATAAAGTGTCTATAAAATGATAAATAATATATACAATAAAAATAATAAAAAGAAACGCATAAAGTTTATGTACTTTAAGTAACCTAAAAAAGACATGACTTATATTTTAGGTGCAAGATGTTCTGACGGTGTGGTTTTAGTTGCTGATACTAAGATAACTATAGAAGATGGAGCAGATTATGCTTATTCTAAAAAAATAACTAATCCTTTGACTACGGTAGTTATGGGTGCTGCAGGAATTGGTGGATTATATAAGGATTTTCAAAATAGAATTGTTTCAGCAGTCGTACAGGCAGAAAGAAGCGCCCATGAAGAAGCTCGTCAATTGATAATAACTGAAGAACAATTTGGGGTTCTAGTTAATCAAATCATAAGAAATATGCATTCAGATTATGATGAAGATAGACATTTGATTATAAATAATCTTATGATTTTATGTGCTACAAGAATGAACAGAGATGTCGCAACACTGACCACTTTTAACCCCTATGGATTTCCTGAGCCAGTAAACACTTATAGAGCAATAGGTCATGGAGAACCCTATGGGTCATTGTTTCTAAAAAAGATGTGGAATAAAAACATGACTATGGAAGAAACTGCGAAACTTGGTATATTCATAATAAAATTTATTCAATCTATGAAGCTAGATAGTAGTGTTGGTTTTAATGAAGAATTTCTTCCTCAAGTTTGTTATATTCCAGATGTGATAGTCCCAGAAAATTTTAATCACCAAGATCAAAAAGCAATTGAAAAATTGTTAGAAAAATATAAAATAAAAGAGCTAGATAATGAGGAAGTTGATCATTTATTAAACCAAGTTAGTTCAAAAATATCTGATTTTGAGAGCCTTTTTAAATCTGGACAATTTAAGATTTAGAATTTTAAATTAATCCAAATTTCTTTTGGTATGAAATCTAAAATTTGTAATAAAAATCCTAAGCTTATTAAAGAGAAAGAAATAATAAGCTTTATTTCTTCAGGGGTTATCTTAACCTGTTTGAGCCAACCACCTTTTAATCTTTTATAGCGAATACATTCAGGAGGTTTAGATTCTTCGTGATAGATAATGGATGTTACTGATTTTGGTTTCCCGAATGTTGTTAGATTATCATACACTAAATAAGCAGAGCCAATAAAATTCAATATCAAACCAATTAATGTTAAAATCATTTCTTTTTTAAAACTAGTTTTCCATCCTTAATTTCGAATTCTAAATCTTCTCCACTTTTCCATTTAAGTTTATCAATTGCTTCAGGAGGAATAACTGCAACATATTTTGCATATTCTTTATTACCTACTTTTCTAGAAAGCTGTTTTTGTAATTTCATTATAATTAGTATAGGTACCTATATTTAAAAAGGTTTGTTGTAACTTTTAGGTACCAATTATATTTATATGACTTTAAAGTAAGCTATTCTATCTATTGAGTAATCTTTATTACCTATATTATAATCGATTATTACTTGGACTTCCCAATCTCCAGTCTCATAAACTTTTATATTTGAATAATAATAGTTAGTTATATCACTTGAATTGTACCAATTAGTTGAAACATTCTTCCAACCATTATATCTTTTATCTTCTTTAAACCAGTTAACGGTGATATTATAGGGTATATTTAAACTATTATTTATCTCAAAATCTATAAAAACTTCTTCTCCAGGATAAAATATATTTTTTCTGGTTTTTATTTCTTTAATGGAGATATCTTTTATTGGATTTAACCTAATAATTTTTGGTCCATCTGTTGTGAAATTAATTGAATCTTCATCGTTAGAGAATAGATTTTTTAGAAAAGGAATTTTTATTCCTATACCTAAAAATTCAACTTCTCCTGAAAAACTTAATATTCCTCCCACCCCTAAAATAATTAATAAAAAAAGGAATAATATAATTATTGCAGTTCTATCTTCTCTTCTCATTATATTTGTAGGAATATACTATTTATTTATTTATTTATTTATTTATTTATTTTCTCTTAGGTACCGAAAGATATATAAATAAGTAGGTACCTAATTTCTTATGGAAATACAAAATAATTTATTCAATTCAATTACAGAACGACATTTCAGACAGAAACAAGATTTAGTTAGACTTGAAAAAGATTCTAAATCTCTTGAATAGGAAAAATCCAATTTTTTAAAGACTTTGAACGAATTTATAGAATCTGTTGATTTTAGTGAAAAACAAGAGATAGGAAGACCAAGATCAGATATACAAGATCTAACTAAGTGCTTGTTAGTAATGTGTTTTAATGGTATGAGTTATGGGAGAGCAGAATCTGACTTTGTAGAGCTTTACAATAAAGGATTGATTCATTCTATACCAAAGATAAGCACTTTAAACAAATATGTCTGCTCTAAAGATTTAACTAAAATACTTAATAGACTAATTCAGTTATTTTCTTTAGTCTTTATTGATTCAGAAGACACTATAATTTGTGATTCAACCTGGCTAGGGCATCACATGTATCATGGAGGTTATCATCTAGTTTATGATAAAGAACATGCTCCACTTGATAAATGTACAAAAGTTCATATTGCATGTTTAAAAAATTCTAAAATAATTGCTTTTGCAAAAGTAACAGATGGAACAAAGCATGATTCTCCAATATTAAAAGAACTGATTATGAATGTTATAAATAACGGATTTAATATCAAAAATTTACTTACCGATGCAGGTTATTCAAGTAAAGCAAATTATGCTTTTTGTAATCATGTTAATATTTCAAATATTTTTATTGATTTCCAATCAAGAGCAAAATTAAGATCTGATGGAAGAACTCCTTGGATGAAGCAATTAAAAGTATTCAAAGAAAATCCAGATATATGGCATGAAAAATATAGATATAGGGTAGTTGTAGAAGGAATATTTAGTAGTATAAAAAAGAAACATGTTAATTATCTAAGATCAAGACAGACTAATTCTAGATTTAATGAATTGTTGTTAAAGATATTAGTTTATAATCTGATGGTTATTGTAAGGTATTTTTAGAAAGATATATTATAAATATATTAACTTTAAAATTTCTTAAATCTTTTTAATAGCTCTTGAATCTGATCATATAAGATAATCCCATAAAAAATTATTATTATGCCGAATAATACGCTTAGAGAGATATTATTCTTAGTTTTTATAATATAATCGATAATAATTGTAGCTAAAAATAAAAATATATATAGATTAATTATAAATGCTAATATTTCAAATAAATATTTTTTATTCTTCATCTAATAATCTCCTATACTTTTTAAAAGAACGTATTGATAGGATTACTAATACCAGTAAAGATAACCCTAGTGAAATTGCATCAGTAATTGTCGAATATAGCATCCATTGTGCATTTTGACCATTTCCAAAATAAGATATTATCCAAAGCATAAATTTAGAGCCAAAAAACATAACTAAAAATATGGCAATTGTTAATACAATATTTATAGTAAAATCTAAAAATATACTAGTACACAATCTTAACTCATTGATAGGAATTATTTTAGTTTTTGTTTTCATTTTAACATAATACAATTATTTTACCCATTATACCAAATGCTATAAGAATTGCACCTAACCCTCCTGGAATTAAAAAACTGCCAATTTTAAATCTAACAGAAGAACCTATGCTTAACAGCAACAAGATAATTCCAAGTAGTATTGATATTAGACACGTATCCATATACTATTATTTAGAATAAACTCTTTAAAAATTTTTGTTTATAGACACTTTTCTTTATTTAAGGACAAAAACCCAGTTTATGGACTGTGTTTTTATTATTTATTATTTTTTATAAAAGAAAAATTTTTCCTCCTTATAAAACCCTTATAATCTTTTTCCTGATTTAATCTTATTAACAATTTCTTTTTCTATAAGATTCAATTCTATATTATTTACTATCTTGTAAATAATTGTTTCTAACCTCGATTTTTCTATAATATCCATTATTGTTATTGTAAATTTTTATATTTAAGCTTTATTTACTACTCAAAATAGATGAAAAAAATGGATTTTAGAATATTATCGAGATAATAAGGAAAATAATACCTAATAAAAGCAATGAAATAAGGAGAATAAATAATAATTTTAATTTTTTTAAACAATCAAGATTTTTAAAATTTTGAAACTTTTTTCATTATAATAAAAAGTTAATCCTTTAAAAAAAATTATCTATAAAAAAAATCGATTAATTAAATATTAGATATTTTTTTAGCTTCTAGATTTTTAATCGCAAGATTAATAGAATTTCTTGCTTCTTCATAAGTTAAACCATAGTTTAATTCTACTCTTCTAATTAAAGTCGAGATCTCATCGTCTACTTCAGCTATTATTTTTTTTTGCATATTGTAACCAGAATTATATGTTTTTTCTGAAGTCATACTAGATATTGACTTGTTTTTTACATCTTTATATTGTGTTTTTAACATTGTAATCGAATATATACTATTATTTCCTTAATTAAACATTTGGGTAGTCAAAGATAGGGTATTACGACATTATTGAAAATTGAATTTGTTAAGAAAAAATATATTTTCTAATATTTATTTTTGGATTCAATTCTTTTAAATTCATTTTTAACTTCTTCTAAAGTTGCTATTTCTTTAATCGGTTTATCTTCTTCAGCTCTTAATCTAGTAATTCTTGGAAATCTTAATGCATATCCTGATTCATATGTCGGGGATATTTGAATATTTTGATAAATTATTGTAACAACAATTTTTGGCCTAATTTTAACAAGTCTTCCTTCTTCATCAATTATATATGGTTTAACTGCATCAGTTAATTCAGAAAAAGATAAACCTTCTTCTTTTTCTTTTAGTCCTGTTGAAGCTTTTCCTATTTCAACGAATTTATTTTGTTTTTCATCAAAACAGGATAAAGTAAAAGATGATAATATTCCTGCTCTTTTTCCAGTTCCATATTCAGCACCAGTAATAACTAAATCAAATTCATTGTCAGTAGGTTTTAATTTCAACATATAACCTACTCTAGCACCTGGTTTATATGGAGAATCTAAATTTTTTATCATTATTCCTTCTTGATTATCTTCTAAAGATTGTTTATAGAAAGCCTCAGCCTCATTTATATCTGAAGTAATTAATTGATGAGAAGCTTTTAAATGATATTTTTTATCATTAATTATTTTTCTTAATAATCTTGCTCTATCTTTAAATGGATCATTTAATAAAGATTTTCCATTATAATATAAAATATCAAATACATTTATTTCAACTGGAAGTTCTTTTGATAATCTTTCAATATCATGTTTTCTTTTTATTCTTTGAGAAACATCTTGAAATGGGCGATATTTTTTTGTTTTAGGATCATAACCAACTGCTTCTGAATCAAGGATAAATGATTTTGCATCAATATTTTCTTGAATATATTTAACAACTTCTGGAAATTGTTTTGTTACTTCATCAAGTCTTCTTGTGAAAATTTTTATTATATTTTTATCATCTTTGTTGATTAGCATTCTAAATCCATCATATTTATATTCAAATGCAGCAGGTTTACCTACTCTATCAAAACCATCTTCAATTGAATCTGCTTTTGGAGCTAGCATAACTTTAATGGGTTTACCTGGAATAAGTTCTGTAGATAAGAGTTCATTTATACCTAAACAAGCCTTTTCAAAAACTAAAGCAAGATCATTTGTTTTATCATAAGTATCTTGTACTGCATTAGTATTTTCTTTTGTTTTTTCAAGGCAAGCTTCAACAATTGAATCTCTAATTGTACCTGAAGCTACACCTATTCTTAAATCATTTAATAATGTTCTAATGATATATTTTGCTTCTAAACCTGTTGAAGAAGTTAGTAATTCTGAAATTAGGGATAATTTTTTATCAATAGTACCTTGTCCAATTAAACTTGGGAGTTTTTTTAGATTTAATAAAACTTTTTCAGTGGTTAATTTATTTGTGAATAAAGTATTTTGTTTTTTCTTATTCATAACTTCTTCAGCTATTTTACCCAAATCCCCTATTTTTCTCCATTTACTAATTATTTCTTTAGAGGAAATCCCTGAAGATTTTTCCAAGGCCTTTATACATAATTTATCTGAAATACCAAATTCTTTTTCTGAATAATCTGGAAATGCTTTACCTTGTATAAGATAAATAATTTCTTTATTTTGTTCATGTTTTATTTTTTTTAAAAAATTAGATAAGATTTCTGTTTTTTTTAATCTTGAAGGATTTGATTCTAGTTCATTATAAATTTCACATAGTTCTAAATATAACATTATATTAAAAACTATAGAATATTATTAAATGTTTAGATAGAAAAAATAAATTATTTTAAAGAAATTATTTTATCATTTACTAGTTTATCTATACCTGCTAAACCAGCACCTATCATTCCATCATTTGCAACTTCTTTTTTTAAGATAGGGAATTCTTTTATTGAATAATGGAGATAATCATTATAATTTAATCTAAATCTATCAATAGCAGGCTTTGTTAATTCATTCCAGAATGTCGTAAATAATCCTCCCCTAATAATCATTCCATCTAGTTCATTAAAATTAGATGCAATATCTCCAATTTGTTTTGCTATAGCATTTTTTTGTATTCTTCTTATTTCTCTTTGAGGGCTTCTAATAGGCCTATTTTCTTTTTTAGCTATTTTTTTATCTTGTCTATAGGCCATATAGACATCTCCTCCTTCAATTTCCCAAACAATTTCCCTAAATAAACTATCGTCTGTTGCTAAAGCTATCATTGGAATATTTTCTGAATTATATTCATTCCATCTTTTTAATGTATTTTTTAAAATTAAATGATCTCTCTTATCTGTTTGAAGGAAGAAAGCTTTTGCCATTAAACCTGCACCTGATCCACTAGCATATAATTCTCTATGACCTACTCCACCGCAACCGCAAAATAATCCTGAATCTTCATTTTCACAAACATGCCCAACTTCACATGAAGTATAAACTATTCCTTTTTCAGCTATAGCTATATTATTTCCAGTTCCTCCGTTATAAACAGCTAATCTATTAAACTCTATACCCGGTCCAACTCTAGCTAATCCTGTTGCTCCTGCAACTAAATCATTGAAATCGTAAACAATAATTCCCTTATCTCTTAAATGTTTTGGAAAATCAAGTGGGAATTTAATATTAGAAGGAAAGATTTCTCCAGTTTTACTATCGACTCTTCCTGCAATGGAATTAAAGAAGTATATGTTTTTTTGATCTAAGTATGGTTTTAATGCTTCATCAAACTTATTATTCAGGTTTTTTGATGATTCTATTTTTCTTGTATAAATTTCTTCATTAAAAAGATTAGGGCCTAATTCTAAATTAATATTTCCTTCTTTTAATGAAGCATAGGCTTCTTTAACTCTAAACTTTGTTCCACCTAAATCTGTTACAAAAATTGTTAAGTCTTCAAGTCTCATTAAAATAAATCTGATAAATGAGATTATTTAAAATTAATTTAACTGGATAATATATATTTTTTAGAATAAAAATCAATTAACTCTATGAACTACTTTATTTCTTTTTTTAGTAGCATACATTTTTCTTACACTAGGTCTAGCTTTATTTGTTCTTGATTTGCTTTTCATTCCTCTTGATTTCTTTCCAGCAGAAGTTAAACCTCTATAAACTCTCATTTGATTATTCTTATCACAAATCCAGTTTATTGTTCTATCATTCTTTATTTCTGGTCTTGAATAATCGACTAAGATAACTTCGAAGAAATAATGCTTTCCATCTTTTGATAATGGATAACTGTTTAATACTTCTAGATTTGGAAATTTGTTTTGAGCTCTTGTTTCAGCAACCCATCTATAATTCATTTTTAATGTTTTAATAATAGTATGTCTTTTTGATTTTCTTCCTTTATTTGTTCTATGTCTTTGTCTTCCGCCTCTTTTTAATCTAACTCTTGCTACTACAAAACCTTTTTTAGCTTTATAACCTAGAGCTCTAGCTTTATCTAGCCTTAGTGGTTTATCAACAACTGTAACTGCTTCAGATTTTCTCCAATCAATCATTAATTCCATAAGCCTTTTACTATCCGGTTTTTTCCAGGCTTCTCTTAAATGATGATATAATCCTTTTGTCATGGAATCATTAGAAAATATTGCTTTTTAAAGGTTGCTATTTATTCCTTTTTTTTTACATATATAAAAAACCTATAAAACCAATTTCAAATTCGTTATTATAAAGAGATTATCCTTTTTTACATATTAAAAACCTTTAAATAACCAATTTGTTAGTAATTTATATCTAACTTGAAATGAGGCTGTAGCTCAGCCCGGTTAGAGCACTGCTCTGATAAGGCAGGGGTCCCAAGTTCAAATCTTGGCAGCCTCATATAACTCTAATCTTACTGTCAAGATTTTTCAAATCCATCGAAAACTTTAGAATTTTTCGTAGCCACAAAATTTTCTAATAAATTTTGAAGGCTTGGCAGCCTCATATAACAATGATCTTATTTGCCAAGACAGTAAAAATTTCCATGAAATTTTTAGGGCATTCAAAAACATTATTTTTGATGTTTTTCAAATCCCACGAAAACTCTTTAAAAAGTTTTCGGGGCCAGGAAAATCTTATAAGATGATTTTGATGGCTTGGTTAAGCCTAATAGATATCAACAACAGGGGAAGTTAGTTTCTTTTTGTCACCTTTGTTGAGGATGATAATATAAAAATAAGAATTTTAGTTAAATTTATTTTCTTGAAGTTCTAGAATTAAATTTCCTTTTAGAAGTTTGTAACCTAGAATTGGAAGGTTAATGTTTAAAGTTTTTGAATATACTTTATCATTCGACAAAGCTTTAATTTCAATAGAATTTTCAAGTTGGTTAATGAAAATGTCATTAAGAGTTTTTACACCAGGGACTTCTAATTCATATACAATTTTTCCTGATAATCTTCTTACTTTAGAAACTGGTTCTTTTTTTGGAAGAGTTGTTAATCTTTGAATTGTTTCTCCGTTCATCTCCATATTATTTTTTATTTTTATTGGTTTTGGTTTTTCTTCTATTTTTTGAGGAAAGACTCTTTCTCCATTAACAAAAAATTGTATATCTAGATTAGATGTTTTATTATTAGGATTTGGTTGATTTTGAGGCTGTTGTCTAACTTTTTCTTGTTCATTTGACATAACTCTCATTTGTTTTTCTATCATTTTTTCAGCCATTTTAAAGGCATTTTCCATTATCTTATCCATCATTGAAGTATTCATCATTGGAAAAATCTCTTCTTCAATAGAATCATTTTTACCTAAAATTCCATAGTCTTCATTATTGAAGTCTCCTTTGAAATTAGACCCACAATAAGGACAAAAGTCGAATTTATTATCTATTTTACTATTGCATTTATTACATTTCTTTTTAAACATGTTATAAAGTAGTTTGAAATCGTTTAAATACCTTTTTATGTATGGATATTAAGAATTTTAAAATTTTATAATATAAATAAGTTTTAAGGAGAAAGTTTTTAAAAACAAATGAGTTAGGATTATTATAACTGTTAAAATTTATAAATAATTTTTTAATATCAATATGGAAAAAAATATCATTAGAGAAAAAGAATTTGAAAAAAAATTCAATATTAATTTAGAAGAATTAAAAAAAGAACAAATAAAATTAGCTAAAGGTCTTGAAATTAAGGATAAGATAGATTTTAATTTAGCAGATAGATTTGGCGCAGTTGATACTACTTTTATTGGAAATAAAATATTATGTTCGATAATTGTCTGTAATAAAGAATTTGAAGTTATTGATAGGGCATATGTTTATGATAAGGTAAAATTCCCCTATATACCTAGTTTTAGAAATTATAGAGAGATACCTGCGATGATGGAAGCATTTGAAAAATTAAATGAAAGACCGGATATAATTTTTGTATCTGCCCAAGGGATAACTCATCAAAGATTAGGTCTTGCAAGTCATTTTGGTTTAACTACTGGAATTCCTACAATAGGAATATCAGATACTATTGTTGAATGTGAAGTTGATAATCAAGATATATTAAAGAATGGGAAAAAAGTTGGAAAACTTTTAGTTATTAAAGAAGGAAGTAGGCCTATGTATATAAGTCCGGGTAATAATATTTCAATAGAAAAAGCTGTGGAATTATCAAAAAATTTGATTAAACTTCCTCATAAACATCCTGAACCTATGCATCTAGCTTCAAAATATTCTCGAGAAGTTCAAAAAGAGCTTGCACAAGTTTAATAATTAATTATAATTTTTTATGATGAAATCTTAATTCATGATTTCCTTGATTTGCTTCGTGAGAAGGTAATCTAATTGTTTTAAATATTAAATTTTTGAAAAGTTCTGAACTTTCAAATTTTTCTTTATTTTTAACTTCTGTAAACATTGGTATCATTATAACTACGATTAAAATTCTTGCTAGGCCTGAAATTAAGAACACAAACAAAATTATGTTCATAAAAGAAATATTTAGATATGAAATTAATAATGCACCCAAAATTCCTCCTAGTAGTATTCCTGTTCCATTCATAAGTTCGTAATAAGAAAGGGCTAGACTTCTTTTTTGAGGAGTTACACAATCAAATATATAATTTGATGCAGATAGATTAAATCCTGCCCAACCTAATCCTCCTATTAACTGAGGACCTAATATCAGATAAATAGGGTTATCTGATATTAACCAGGTTATTGGATAGATTGCAATAAGAATAGAAGTAATTCTTAAGACTTCATAATTTCCAAATTTATCTGAAAATCTTCCCCAAAATTTTAATATAATAAGCGTAAAGAAAGTTTGAGACATTGTAATTAACATAAATGTAAGATAATTGAATTTGAGTTCTTTTAACATATAGACTGCAAAAAATGGGCCTGCAATCATCGTTGAAAATCCTATTAATGCTCTAAAAATTGTGAATCTGCCGAAATTATTATGTGGTGCTTTTTTAATAAATTCTCTAAATGTAAAATAATATCCTTTTTCTAATTTTATTGGAGGTTCATACATCTTTTTTAAAAAAAATCTAGAAATAATTCTTGAAATCATTGCAAGAAAAAATAATAAACCAAAACCTATCATAGCTAGATCATATTTTTTTAGAACATCAAGAAATATTGCTGCTAATAATGTTGAAATAAGTGTTACAAAACCAAATATAAAATGCCTTTTTGCAAACCATCTTCCCCTATCCTTATCATCTATAATATCTCCTATCCATGAAAACCAGGCAGGAGCACCAAAATTTGCTGTAATAATATAAATTGAAAAAAATATTAATAATAAAAATGGAAGGAGATTTGTTAATATATTAAAATAATATAATAATGAAAGAATAATTAATGGAATCCATGTTAAAATTTCAATAGATACTGCTTTAACAACAATTAATTTTCTAGGATATTTTTCAACAAGTTTTGAACTTTTCCATTGGCAGATCGGTCCTAATAAACCTGGAATAGATGAAAGCATTGCAATCAAATAATCAGAAGAATTCATGGCTATAGCAAATGGAGAGATATAAGAATTTCCTAATGAATCTTTTAATGTTGCAAAAATTCCGTCTTTTATACTGTATTCCCTTGATTTTTTTTTCAGATAAGAGATATCTATTGTTTCCTCTTTTTTTCTTGCCATATCAAATAATACTCTTAATTCTTGGAATTATAAGTCTTGCGCTTAATAATCCTATTGTGATTAATAGCCCCCATATAAATAAATAATATCTATAATATGCTTCATTAGAAAAATTATTATTATCTTCAATTTCAATAATTGAATATCCAGTAATAGATTCCAAAGAATTTTTATTATTATTTTTATATTCTTCTGAAATTGATATTATCTGAAAAAATATTGCTAAAATTAATGTTAACATTATAAGATATACAAAAGTATGGAAATTTTTTTTAATCATTTTGATGAACCTCTTTTTATTTCATTAGAATCAAAAGATAATGCAATAAAATCTCCTTCTGTAAGTTCGAATCTATCTATTGTATCTTTTGGGATTGTAACTACATAAGAATTTCCAACTTTTCTAAGTCTAACATCAAATTTTCTTTCTTTCATAAATTATTAAATAAGTGCTAGGGGGTCTTTTCACCTCCCCCTAGCTTTTACACCTTCTTTTTCCCTATAAAGAGCCTAGGAACTTTTCTAAATCCATATTAAAATCTCCAATATCTTTTTAGATATTTATGTATATACATAGTATATACTCTATTTAAATATTGTTGTATTCATATGTATATACCAAGTATATACAGATATATAAATGTTCATATTAAAAAATCTGATTACAATCAGTTTGTAGTTTTAGAAGAAAAAGTTAAATTTATTAACCACTTTTTGGTGAGATTCTTATAGGGGTATGGAGATAAGAATGATAGGAAAAAATAAGAAAAAATTTTATGTAACAACTGCAATTGATTATGTTAATGCTAGACCTCATATTGGACATGCATTTGAAAAAATTCTTGCTGATAGTATTGTAAGATGGAAAAATTTACGAGGTTATGAAACATTTTTTTTAACTGGGACTGATGAAAATGCTCAGAAAAATTCTCAAGCTGCAAAACTTGCAGGAATTCCCACACAAGAGTTTGTAGATAAAAATTCAGAAATCTTTATTGAATTATGTAAAAAATTAAATGTAGATTATTCTAGGTTTATTAGAACAACTGAAAAAGAACATAAAAAAATAAGTCAAGAAATATTTAAAAAAGTTTATGATAAAAAAGAAATTTATAAAGGCAAATATGAAGGATATTATTGTTTAGGTTGTGAAGCTTATATCACTGAAAAAGATTTAGTTGATGGGAAGTGTCCTGAACATAATAAAGAACCTCAATTTATGAGTGAAGATGCTTATTTTTTTAAATTATCCAAATATCATCATGAAATTGAAGAATTTGTTAAAAATTATATTGTACCTGAATCAAAGAAGAATGAAATTCTTGCTAGATTAAGAGACGAACCTCTAAAAGATTTATGCGTATCAAGAACTGGGCTTGATTGGGGAATTGATTCACCAATTGATTCTAAATTCAAAATTTATGTTTGGTTTGATGCATTGATTAATTATATTTCAGGAGCTGAAGGGAATTGGCCTGCTGATATTCATATAATTGGGAAAGGGATTAATTGGTTTCATTCTGTAATTTGGCCTGGAATGTTAATGTCTGCAGAATATAAATTACCAAAAACTTTACTTGTTCATGGTTATCTTAATACGAAGGGACAGAAGATTTCAAAATCATTAGGAAATGTAATTGATCCAATTGTTTTAGCTGAAAAATATGGAAGTGATAGTTTGAGGTATTCATTATTAAAATGTTCAGTATTTGAAGATACAGATTATTCTGAAGAAATTTTAATTGAAAGACATAATAATGAACTTGCAAATAAACTAGGAAATCTTGTCTCAAGAGTTTTTGCACTTGCTGAAAAATATGGAATTGAAGAAACAGAAAATAGTTTATTAAAAAGATTAAGATTAGAAAATATAGAAAAATTAATGGATAATTATGAACTTGATAAAGCATTAGCAGAAATATTTGCTTTTGTAGATTCATGCAATGAATTTGTACAGGATAAAAAACCCTGGGAAAGTCATGATAAGAAGGTATTATATGAACTTGTTGATTCAATAAAAACCATATCAATTTTATTATCACCTTTTTTAATTGAGACTAGTGAAAAAATTTCAGAACAATTAGGTTTTAAAATTGATTATAACGAAATTGGAAAAAAATATAAAATAAAGGAAATCAAGAAAGGGGAAATTTTGTTTAAAAAAATTGATAACTAACCTTTAAAAATACTAGAGGATATTATATATTTATAAAAAGATGGCTGATAATAAAAAAGAGACAAAGAACGAATTAGAAAAAGTTGCATTTAGTGTTAAAGATTTTATAATTGATAGAATGGAGATACTAGCATTAATATTATTTGTTTTATGTTTATTTTTATTAGATGTAAACTTGAATAAAATTATGGATAATGGGTTAGATGTTTATCCTACAGTAATTGGAGATTATAATGTTTTATCCACTTCTGCTTTTTGGTTTGGTTTTATTGCTGCTTTTATAATATTTATTTTTATTTCATTTAGATCTGTTTATGAAAGAAAAAGCAATCTTGGATTTTTTGATGGAATTTTTGGAATAGTTGGAATAATTGGTTTAATGGTTATATTATCTGGGGGATTATTAGCATTTTTTCATGATAGTTCATTAGAGTTTCCATTTTTTTCTTATACTGTAACTAGAGTAACTTATTATCATACTGGAATAGCTTTAAGCATACTTTCTCTAATATATTTTGCTTTAACTAAACCTTATAAAAGATAAGTAAAAAGCATTCTATATTCTAGGTTCTGTTTTGAAATAATATCTTATCATAATTCGATTATTTTATATTTTTTCTCCCCATTAGGTGAGGAGAAATAAGTAAAAATAAGTTAAATGTCAATAAAAAGGATTATTGATTAATAACAGAACAGAATTTATTTAAAGTAATTTATTATATAAAAGCTTAAAAGAAGACAAAGGTTTTCTAATTTATGCAAGCTCTTGATTCTACAAAAGGAAGAAGATATGAGGAGAATTGTCTTGTTAAAATTGATAATCCTTTTTTAGAAGATAGGACAAGAATTTATCAGACACCTTCTTATAGAAGACTTGGTTCAAAAACACAAGTTATGCCTTCACCTGAAGATTTCTATATTAGAAGAAGATTATCGCATACACAGGAAGTGGATAGTCTTGGAATTAGAATTTCTGAATCACTTGGATTAAATACTTCTTTATGTGAAGCAATTGCAACAGGTCATGATATAGGTCATGCTCCATATGGACATCTTGGAGAAAGTGTAATATCTGAAATTATAGGAAAACCATTTCATCATAATGTTGCAAGTGTTGTTGTTTTACAACATGTAGAAAATAGGGGGAAGGGATGTAATTTATCTTTTGAAACTTTAGAAGGAATTTTATATCATTCACGTTCTAATTCCCGAGAGATTAAAGCTAGTTTAAATGTTCCTCATGAATATAATGTTGTAATGAATGCTGATAAAATCGCTTATACTTCATCTGATATAAATGATGCAATTAGAAGTGGATATTTATTTGAAGATAAATTACCTGATTTTATTTTAAGGCTTGGAAAAACTCAAGAGGAAAGGGATATGAAAATTGTTAAAGCTTTGATTGAAGAATCAAAAAGAACTGGAAAAGTTCAATTAAGTGAGGGGGAAGTTGCTAGAGATTTTAATTTAACAAGGAATTTTATGTTTGATAATGTATATCATAAAATTGATAATACTATTAACAGAGCAATATTAAGAAAGATATATGATTTTTTTTCAGGTGAATCTTATTTTAAAGATAATCGTATTGATCCTTTAATAGGATTAGTTTTACTAACTGATGAAGAATGCAATAGGATAGGTCAGATGATGATGGGTTCAAAAAAATTTAATATTGAAGATTTAAAGCAGTTTTCTTTATTTGGATATTTATCTAATTTTTCAAATAAGAAAATAGATTTTTTAGATCCGGATCTTAATTGGGGAAAAGATAGGGTTGGAAAGGAAATTTAAGGAGATTAAAATATGGAAGAAAAATCTAAAAAAGAAATTTATAAGAGAGATAGGGAACTTGTTAAAAGAGTTCAAGATGGGGATGAGGATAGCAGATTTATATTAGCTCAAAATTATATGGGTCTTGCATTTAAATTTTCAAAATCATTTGCAAAAGATTATCCTGAATTAGATTATAATGACCTTGTTCAAGAGGCAATATTAAATGTTAGGGATAAAATTCATGAATATGATGAAAATAGGGGAGCTGAAGTCATTACATATGTATCATGGTTAATAATTGGTTCAATAAATAATCAAATTAGAGGTCATAGAAAAAAGACAAGAAGACTTGTTTCTTTATTTAAGACAGTTGGAAAAGATGATAGTTATCTTCTTGATTTAATTGGAAAAGATGATAAATCTGATTATGGTGCGATGAAAAATGAAATTAAGGATTATGTAAGAAGTCATATTAATAATTTAAGTCATTTAGAACAAAAAATTGTTAATGGTGTGTTGAAGGCAAAATCTTTTAAAGAATTAGCTGAAGAATTGGATATTTCAAAAACAAGTGTAGAAGGTAGATATGAGAAAATTTTAAAAAAACTTAGGAAATCTATGAAAGAAGATAGTTCTTCTCATAAGGAATATTAGATTAATATAAATAATTTGAAAAATAAATGGAATGATTTAATCTTAAGGATAAAAGAATATACAATAAACATATCTTTAGGATTTGAAAAGCTATTTTGAATAAAGATATTTACTTAATATAAAAAAAAGAATTTGATTTGTTCAATAAATTTAAGGTCAATACTGCTTTGATTACCTAATTATAAATTATAATAATTATTTTTTTATACTATTGCACCTAGTTCACTTAATTGTAACCAGACATATACAGAACCTGATTGGGGGCAAGTCCTTTGAACATAATCTCTTATTGATAAACAAATTTTATCTTGTCTTTGAATCCGCTCAGGATAGCTAAATGCTTTTATTTCTAATTCGGTATCTGCAATAGATAAGGATGCAACAGGTACAATAACTCTTAAACTTATTTCATTACTAATTAGTTTTCTATTTTCACAGGATAGTTCTTGAGCGGTAAATTCTCGAAGTCCTGGTAGAATATATTCTAAGAAATTAACCTTTTCTCTGCTCGTGTATATATTCATGGATGGCATAAATATCGTGTATTTTATTTATTTATAAACTTTTTTCTTTTAGTTATTTTAGAATATTAAAAATTCTAAGTTTTGAATGAAAAATCATGATTTATAATTCTTCTCGACAAAATTCTCTTAATTGATGTAAATTAACCCTAATGACGAACTTCTTCGCTAGAGTGTAAATTTTAAGAAATTCTAGAACCTAATTCAATTTCACCATCTGCTTGAAGAAGTTTTACTGTAGATTGGTCATCATTAACTGCAGCAAGTATCATACCTTGACTTTCAATTCCTTTAAGTTTTTTAGGTTCAAGGTTGCAAAAGACTATACATCTTTTGCCTTCAAGTTCTTCTTTTTGATAGTGGCCTTTTAAACCTGCAACAAGAGTCCTTGTTTCTGTACCTAAATCTATTTTTAACTGGAATAATTTAGAAGAACCTGGAACATCATTAACTTCCATAATTTCTCCTACTCTTAAATCTAATTTTTGCCATTCAGGGAATTTTACTGTATCCATAATAAATATATGTTTTAAAGTGGTTTTAAATATTTTGTTATTTTAAAAATATAATTTTATGGTCTTAAACCTACCTTTCTTAAGGCTCTATAGAACATATTTTCTTCTATTAAAGAATCGAATCTTACTGTTTCACCAAGAAGTCTTCTTGTTGTATCTAAATAATGCCTAGACGCAAGACTTTTTGGATGAGTATGAATTACTGAATTTTTCATAACTTGAGATTCTTTTATTGATTCATCTTCTGGAATTATACCTATTATTGGAATTTCTAGCATATCTTTGATGTTAGAAAGGGTCATTTCAACTTTTTTACCTCTATATCTTGTTATAATAACACCTGAAACTTTTTTACCCATTTCTTCAGCAAGTTTGATTGTTTTAAGAGCATCAGTAACAGCTGACATTTCTGGATTTGTAACAATAATTATTTCATCTGAAGCTTGCATAGAGGCTCTAGCTTCTTCTCCTAAACCTGCTGCACAGTCTATAAGCACATGATCGGTGATTCTTTTTAATTTTTTTGAAACATCAATTATTCTTTTATAATTTATTCTTTCAGATTCTTTTAAAGATAAAGATGCTGGAATTATTTTTGTACCTGATTCATGTTCATAAATAGATTCTTCAAGTTCAGCTTGACCATTTAGAACATGATTTAAGGTTATTGGAACAATTGGTGCACCTAAATGAATTCCTACATTAGGTGTAGTTAAGTTTCCATCAACAATAACAACATCATGACCAAAATGATTTAAGGAGGTACCTAAATTAATTGTAGTTGTAGTTTTACCAACACCACCTTTACCCGAGATTATAGCATAAATTTTAGCCATTTTATTGATTTTTTAAGAATATTCCCCCTTTACTTTGATAAAAGAAAAAGTTTGGTATAATTTATAAATCTTTCGAGGATCTCTGCATATTCTTTTAATTTTTCTAAGTTAATTGGAATCTCTTTCATTTTATAAGTTACTCTTAAACAAACCCCTTTTCTAAATTCACCTTCTTTAGTTTTATTAATTACATCTATTAACTTAAACATTTCATAGACTTCAATAACATCTTCAACTTCTTTTATTTCTTTAAAAGTTTGTTTCATTAGGTCAAGTTTTAATTTTGGTGCATCTGGAATAGCTTTTATCATTTTTTTCTTTTTAGCTTTTTCGAGTAAACCATCAAAAGAATAATCCATCATAATTTTCCATCTTTTTATAAGATTAATCATAACGTCGCAAGTTTTCGTATATTTCATACTTACGTATAAAAGATGATCTGCGCTAATTTTTTCTTTAATTATTTTTTCTAGTGCTTCTTCTGACATTTTGATATAGATAGCCCTCTTTAAATAGGAAATTCTCCTAAAGTTTAAGAAAAGGGGTTTTTGTTGTAGGTATGAGGGCTATATAAATATTTTTGTTCTCCAAAATTATATAAGTTTCTCTATACCTCTTTTTAATAGATTTAATTGGAACATTTAGGTAATGATATTAAGGGCCCACTTCTATTTAAACCTTTTTAAATAAATTAGAGTTATTTTATAATAAATTCTACTTTTTTTTGCAAATTTTTCATGAATGTTATATATTCTTTTATTGAACTTATTTCTAAAACAAAAGTGTTAAGATCTTCCATCATTAGAATGATTTTTTTATCCTTTACAATATCTATTGCACTTTTTTTCCTTATTATTGAAAGATTGATAAGTTTATGAATTGTTTTTATGTCTTTATTTGATAAATTATATTTTTTCCTTATTTTAATTGAATAATTTTTAAGAAAATCTTTATCTTGTTTAGAATTCTTAAGTTTTTTATCAAGGTTGTCATTTATTAAGATGGATTGAAATAAAGAAAATAGGGATTTATTTATTGAATCAAGGATTTTTAATATAAACCTTTTATCATCAATTATTGGATAAATGTAATAGGTCATTCTTTCTGAAGTTTTTATATGATTAATTGATTCAATAAAATATTCTTTAGATTTCATAATTATCCTTAAGATTAGATGATTAATAAAAATATTTATTATATAAAATAATTTAAACTTAGAAAAAATTTTAAGTTAAATTTTTACCTGAACTAATTCTCTAACGAGAGTGAGGATATTAACTTAAACTTAGAAAAAGCTTTAAGTTAAATCTCCGCCTGAACAAATTCGCTAAAAGCGAGAATAGAATATTAACTTAAACTTAGAATAGCTTCAGTTAAATCTCCGCCTGAAGATTCTAATGCATCTTTTGCTTCTGACTCTGAACAACCGGTTTTTTCTATTATTGTTTTAATATCTTCTTCAGAATTTGCTCCATTTTCTTCTTCAGAAATATCACCAGAAATTTGAAAGTTGGTATTACCTTGCATTTTTATCTTAATAACTGAAGGATTATTTATTATAATATTTTTATCTTCAGTTTCAATTATAACTCTAATTGCATCAATCTCTTCTTGAGCTATGCCCATTTGTTTCATCATAGCCTGCATTTTTTTTGGATCAAGACCTGGAATCATTTTATTGTGGTATTACAAACCAAATTTTAAGGGCAAAAACAAAAAGAATAATTAACATTACAAATAAGATTACATGAGATGGTTTAAGCATAAGTTTACTTTTATATTCTTCATTATATCTCATTAATCCTCCAAAACTTGAAGGCATGTTTAGGTTCTGATTTGCCATGATATTTAGAGTATAGGGGTATTTTTAAAGCTTACTCTTTAAACATAAGCTTTAAAATAATGGTTTATTTGGATTTAATATGGCAGAACAATATGATAATAAGAAGGTTGAAGAAAAGATAAAGAAATTTTGGGAAGAAGAAAAAATTTATGAATATAATTCTAAATTAAAAGGAAAAATATTTTCAATTGATACTCCTCCGCCAACTTTATCTGGAAATATGCATATGGGTCATGCATATTCTTATTCTCAACAAGATTTTATTGCTAGGTTTCATAGAATGAAAGATGGTAATATATTTTATCCTTTTGGAACTGATGATAATGGGCTACCTACTGAAAGATTAGTAGAAAAATTAAATAATGTTAAAAGTAAGTCAATGAAAAGAGAGGAGTTTATCACATTATGTGTTAAAACTTTAAAAGAAATAACTCCGGATTTTATTAAAGATTGGAAAGATTTAGGGGTATCTTGTGATTATAAGTTATATTATTCAACTATTGATGATAATTCAAGAAGATTAGCACAAAAATCTTTTATAGATTTGCATAAAAAAGGGCTTGTTTATAAAAAAGAGTTTCCGACTTTATGGTGCCCTGAATGTCAGACTTCTGTAGCTCAAGCTGAACTTGAAGATAAAGAAATACCAAGTTTATTTACAACTGTAAAATTTAATGTTGAAGAAAAAGAATTGTTAATTGCTACAACTAGGCCTGAATTATTAGGTGCTTGTGTATGTGTATTTGTTAATCCTAAAGATAAGAGATATAAAAGTTATGTAGGTAAGAAAGCAAGAGTTCCATTATTTAATTTTGAAGTTCCAATTATCGAAGATGAATCTGCTCAAATAGATAAAGGGACCGGAGTATTAATGGTTTGTTCTTATGGTGATAAATATGATGCAGAAGCAATTAATAGATATAAACTTGAACCTAAAATTATTTTGAATTTTGATGGAACAATTAAATTGAAAGATTATATTGGATTAAAGGTAAAAGATGCAAGAAAAAAAATATTATTAGAATTAAAGGAAAAGGGTTTAATTCATGAACAAAAATCAATAGTTCATGCAGTTAATACACATGATAAATGTGGAACAGAAATAGAATTTTTACCAACAAGTCAATGGTTTATAAAAATCTTAAATAAAAAAGAAGATTTAATTAAACAAGGAAATAAAATAAATTGGCATCCTGATTTTATGCATAAAAGATATGATAATTGGGTTAATGGTTTGGAATGGGATTGGAATATTTCTAGAGATAGACATTTTGGAGTACCTATCCCTGTATGGGAATGTAATAAATGCAAGGAATTAATATTTGCAGATGAAAAAGAATTACCAACAGACCCTACTGAAATTAAAAAGAAATGCTTGAAATGCAAATGCGAAGCTAGTGGAGAAATAAAAGTTTTTGATACTTGGATGACTTCTTCAATTTCACCAATAATTGCAAGTTCTTTAGTTGATAATAAGATTAAACTTCCTTTTTCTTTAAGACCACAAGCACATGATATTATTAGAACTTGGTTATTTTATACTATTGTTAAATCTTTATATCATGAGAATGAAGTTCCTTGGCAAAATACATCAATATCTGGATTTGTAACAATGGGTGGGGAAAAGATGTCTAAATCCAAGGGAAATACTATTTCTCCTCAAGAAGTAATGCAAAAATATAGTTCTGATGCTATGAGATTTTGGGCATCTGGTTCAAAACTTGGTGAAGATTTAGATTATCAAGAAAAAGATTTAGTTGCTGGAAAGAAATTTGAGACTAAGTTATGGAATGCAAGTAATTTTGTTTTCATGAATTTAGAAGGATATGATTTTAAAAAACCAAAAAAATTAGAAAGGATTGATGAGTTATTCTTGGAAAAATTAAATAGTTTAGTAAAAATTTCAAGTGAAGCATTTGATAAATATGAATATGCTCAAGCAAAACTAGCAACTGAAAAATTCTTTTGGCAAATTTATTGTGATAATTATTTAGAGATAGTTAAAAAGAGAGTTTATGAGAATAAATCTGGAAAGGAATCTGCACAATATGCACTTTATCAGGGATTATACACATTACTACAATTAATTGCTCCAATTATGCCTTTTATAACTGAAGAGATTTATTTATCTTATTTTAAAAATGATAAAAAAGATAAAAGTATCCATATATCAAAATGGCCAGAATATTTGGAAGAAAAAAATTCTAGTGAATTTGATTTATTTATTGAAATTCTTGGAAAAGTCAGACAAGAAAAAACACTAGCTAAAAAATCAATGAAAGCTGAAATAGTTTTACATTTAGAAAAAGAAACTATAAACAAAATAAAAGATATTTTAGAAGATTTAAAGGATGTAACAAATGCTAAAGAAATAAAAGAAGGAATTTTTAAGGTTGAGTTTGTTTAAAATAAGTTTATCATAATAATATTTTTATATTCTGTTTTTATAATTTTTTCATGAAAAATTTTCGTCAAATAAAAGATTATTTAATTAAATGTATTTATCATCCAGTTGATCTTGGAATGGCGAAGTCTGAAGATTATCTTAGATATTTTTCAGGAGGATATAGTGGTGTAAAAAGAAGAGTTGGTGATTTTGTTAGAAAAGAGGTTAAAGGTTTAAGTTTTGAAGAAAGGAGTTCAAGAGCTATATTAATGGGGCTAGATTTTTTGTTTTTTGAAAGAATCTTATCCAGAAATTATAGATATATTGATGGAAATTTTGTTTCTAGGTTACCCTTATTATTAAATTATGAAATTGATAATAAAAAGATGTTTGGAGTTCCAAAAATACCTCCTGATGATAGAAGAAGAATTGTACAAAAATTAAGAAACGAAGATATATTTTTAGGTGGAACTAAGATTGATTTGGGGGAACTTATTCATAGTAATCTTGATGAAGTTGATTTAGAAAGTGTGGTTGATGTGTATGTTACATTTTTAGCTATTGAAGAATTATAATAATTATTCTCTCATTAGCACGGAATATAAATAAAGTATTATTGAAAAAATAAATGTTAGTAATGAAAAATAAATACTAGTATCATTAAAACATTCTATAGAAGTGGTATATAATGAATAAAAAAATGAGGTTGTAGCTAAAATATATGAGAAGTTATTTAAAATATCATAAATTTTTCTCATTTTAGATAAATAATTTTTTTATAAACAAAAAAATTATCATTCCAAATACTATTATTCCCAATATTAATAATATCCAGCCTATTATATCTGAACTTCTTTTTTTCATTTAAAAATAAGGTTATAATTATTTATAAAATATTCCTCAATTCAAAAACCTTATATAACCCTTATTTTTAATAGAATCATGATAATCATTAATAAATCCAGAATTGATGAAGAATAGCTTATAACGTAACAATTATAAAATATGTTCTAATGATATTTTTATATAAATTATCTTGATATATTATTGATAAAATAAAATAATAAAATAACTATGGCACTTGACGAACAACAGAAATTCAAATTAGAAATAAATTCAAAAAAACATGAAGTTTTTTTGAGGGTTAGATAAAATAACTATGGCACTTGACGAACAACAGAAATTCAAATTAGAAGACTTTTTGGAAAGAATGAAAAGTTATAGAGCTAGACATACTGAACTTATAACTGTCTATGTACCTAAGGGTATGGATCTTAATTTAATTACAAGACAACTTGAAGCTGAAAAATCTACTGCAGCAAATATTAAATCTACTTCAACTAGAAAGAATGTGCAGGATGCACTTGAAAGTTTGATTAGAATTGCTAAAACAAAAAGGACTCCTCCAAATGGTATTTGTTTATTTGCTGGAAATGTTAGTCAGATTGAAGGTCAAGATGATTTTATTGTTGAAGCATTTGAACCTCCTGAAGAAATTGGTGTTAGATTATATAGATGTGATCAGACTTTTGTACTTGATCCTTTGTTTGAAATGCTTGAAGTAAAAGAGTTATATGGACTTATTGTTATTGAAAGAAAGGAAGCTACTATTGGGATGCTTGTTGGTAAAAAAATAAAAGTTATACAACATGTTGATTCATTTGTTCCTGGAAAGATTAGAGCAGGAGGTCAATGCCTTTCTCCTGATACTATAATAATGAAAGATAATGGAGAACTTATTGAAATAAAGGATTCACATAATCCTTTATTAGTAATGTCTGAAAATTTTAATTCTGAAGAGACAGAAAAAACACCAATAATTGCAAAATGGGGGAATAATAAGGAATTATTTAAAATAACTACAACTTATCCTAAATTTGAAATCAAGTCTTCAGATGAACATATGTTTTTTGTAAGGACAAGTTCTGGAATCGAGGAAAAACCTTTATCTGAAATTAAAAAAGGAGATTTTTTATTAATGCCTGAAAAAATAAATTTATCTCTATCTATTCAAGAAATAGATTTTATTCCAGAAATAAAACAGGAATTTAACATGAAAAAAGTTAATATCTCAAATGTAATGGATGAGAATATCGCGAAAGTATTTGGTTATTATCTTGGTGATGGAAGTTATGAGGTTGATAGAATAACTTTTTTTGAGCAAAGAGTGGAAGTTGCTGAATATTATAAAGAATTATTAGAAAAGATATTTGGAATAACTTCTGATTTAAGATTTAGAGAAAGCAAAAATTATTATCAAATAAGGGTTTATAGTAGGGTAATTTCTCAATTTTTTAATCATTATTTTTCTACAAAAAATAAAACTTTAGAAGGAGTTATACCTAGTATAGTTTTAAAATCTCCAGATAAAATTTTAGCATCTTTTATATCTGGATTTTTTGATGCCGAGGGCTATGTATCTAATAATCGGGTTGCATTAGGAATAAATAATAATTTTTTGGCAAGACAATTACAATTTTCTTTATTAAGATTGGGAATAATCTCTTCAATTAATGAGTATGATAATCGTAAAAATCCTTATTCAGATAAAACAAGATATACTTTAGCTATTGATGATATTGTTTCACTTAATAGGTTTAATGAAAATATAGGTTTTTCTTCTAAAGAAAAACAAGAAAAAGTCAAGAAGTTAATTGAATCAAGAAGTAATCGGAATAAAGTTAGACAGATAGCGGTTAATGGCAAGGAAGTTGCCAGGATAATTAGAAATTCCGGTCTAAATACGAGGCAATTTAAATGTCCAGACTTTTTTAATAATAAAAAACAGATGAGTAAAGATGTCTTTAAAAAAAATATTCTTGATAAAATTAAAGACTCTGAATTAAAAAAAAGATTGGAAATGTTTTATTTATCAAATCTTATTGCAGTCAAGATAACTAATATAGAAAATATTGGAAATTTTGAAACAATTGATATTGAAACAAAAAATCATAATTTTATTGCAAATGGCTTGATTGTACATAATTCCTCTCAGAGATTCCATAGAATTACTGAAGGACTTGCTAAAGATTTCTATAGGAAAATAGCTGAAATGACTAAAGATGCTTTTTTTAATATGAAAGGATTAAAAGGAATATTAGTTGGAGGACCTGGACCAACTAAAGAAGATTTTTTAAAAGAAGGTCAATTAGCTACAGCACTAGCTGATAAAGTTTTAGCTGTTAAAGATATTGGTTATGCTGATGAACATGGGCTTGAATTATTAGTAGAAGTTTCACAAGATATATTAGAGGGCCAGGAAATAGTTCATGAACAGAAATTATTAGAGAAATTTTTTAATATGCTTGGTAAAGAAAGAGATAAAACTGCTTATGGTAAAGATGCTGTAATGAAAGCACTTGAATATGGGGCTGTTGATACTTTATTAATTTCTAGAAAATTAACTAAAGAAGAGGTTAGGGAGTATGAGAAAAAAGCTCAGGAGACTTCTGTAAAAATTGAACTTATATCTGGTGATATAGATGAAGGAGTACAATTTTTTAATTTAGGCGGGATAGGTGCTATGTTAAGGTTTAAGTTGCAATAATTTAAATATTAATAATAAATTAAATTAATATGGCCTTAGCTATATTTAGATTAGATCGTTTTTTATACGATTTTTATATTGAATTTATTGGATTGTCAATTCTTTCTATTTTTATATATTTATTTTCAAAAAATAAAATATTTATTGTAATTTCAATATTAAGTTTTATTATCTCATTGATTCTTGGTTATATGCGGGCCTCAAATAAAAAAATTTTAGAATCAAAATTAAAAGATAGAGCCCTTGTTGATAAAAATCCTAAAGAGTATTTTTATAGGGGAATTTTTTATATATTTGCATCTGCAATAGTTTCTTTTATATATTTATTAGAATTAAGGGGCAAAGGATCTTTTTTTGAACCTTCTATAAATCTATTAATATCAATAATTGTTATAATCATTAATATTTTAGCAGCGTATTTGATATTGAAAGACATTAATAGAGTAAAAAATCTTTCAAATATAAAAAAATCTAGAACCAATCAATAAATTTATTTGAAAATATTCCTGAATCATTGCAATGATATACTTTATGAGTTATTTGATTAAATCTTAAATTAAGATTAAAATTATTTTTTATTAATTTTTTATTATTATTTGAGATAGCTAGTTGAGGAGGTTTAAAACTAGAGGGAGTTTTATTAAAACAGTCTTCAAAGATAATTATTCCTTTATCAAGATAATCTTGATTTCTATCAATTGAAAATTCTTTATATTCATGATAAACTCCATGGAGAGCGAGGGTTTTATTTAACGAAAGAATATAATTGCACCAAGAGATATTATTTGAAATTGGGATATTGTTAAAATTAGGAACAATATATAATTCATCGGATATTAATAAATATTTTTCTTCACATGGGATAAGAGAAGAAACATCATCTATTTGCCTATTTGAAAATAATCTAATTGTAAATAAAAGAAGTGTAAAAACTAATAAAATTAGAAATATTACAGATATTGTTCTAATTATTGAGTTAAACCATCTCATTTTTACTATCTATTATAGTATGATAAGCTTTTAAAACATGTTCTAATTAAGATAAATAAGGGTGAAATAATAAAGAAAAATGAGTGAAGAATACACTGAAATTGAAAGTTTATCTTCTGAAACTGCTAAAGAACTTGAAGAGGATAAAGAAGTAGAGAATTTAAAAAAGGTAGAGGCAGCTTTGTTTATCTCTGCAAGATATCTTAATTTACAAGAATTAGTTATGTTAACTGATATTAATCCTTTAATGGTTAAAGAATTACTTCAAAGATTAATAAATAAATATAATATGGAAGATTCTGCTATTGAGATATTAGTAAAAGATAATATGTGGAAGATGGATGTTAGACAAGAATATGTTTCTATGATAAATAAGCTTGCTACTGGCTCAGCAGAATTCACTAGTTCTGAACAAGAAACTCTAGCTGTAATCGCATATAAACAACCAGTAAAACAATCAGTTGTTATTAATATAAGGGGAAATAAATCTTATGAACATATTAAGAAATTTATTGAAATTGGTTTAGTTGAATCTAAAAGAGTTGGTCATACACTTGAATTGAAATTAAGCGATGAATTTTTTGAATATTTCCATTTGCAAAAAAAAGAAGATGGAAGAAGAATATCTGCTGTAGATGAAGAAGAGGATGAAACAACTAAGGAAGGAAATTAAAAATGAATATTTTACCAATTATTTATCTAAGTTATATGTTTATTTCTTTATATATGCTTATTCTTTTTTTAATGTTATATATTAAAAATAGAAAAAATTTTTTTAGTTATCCTGAATCAAATCAAAAATTATGGGTAAGTTTTTGTGTTCCTGCTTATAATGAGGAAAAAACAATTGAAGATACTTTAAAACATATTAATGATTTAGATTATCCTTATATAAAAGAAATAATTGTTGTTAATGATAAATCTAGCGATAATACTCGTAAAATTGTTGAACGATTAAAGAAAAAATATAAGAAATTAAAATTAATTAATAACAAAGTTAATCTTGGTAAAGGTGGTGGAATGAATGTTGCCTTGAAAATAGCTAAAGGCGATTTATTTGCTGTTGTAGATGCGGATTCTTATCCTGATAAAGATTCTATACGAAAAATGGTTGGATTTTTTAATGAAGATAGAGTTGGTGCTGTAACTTGCGTAATAGTTGCTAGAAATGAGAATAAGTTTTTTGAAAAAATTCAAGCTATTGAATATAGAGTAATAGCATTTACAAGAAAACTTCTTGATTTTGTAGATGCAATCTGGTGTACTCCTGGTCCATTAGCACTTTATAGAAAATCTGCTTTAATTGATATTGGCGGATTTGATACAAAGAATTTAACTGAGGATATTGAAGCTACATGGCATTTGGCTGCTAATGGTTGGCATAGAAGAATGTGTCTTGATACAAGCGTTTCAAGCACTGTACCAACCAAATTTAAACCATGGTTTAAGCAAAGAAGAAGATGGAATGTTGGGGGTATGCAATGCATATATAAATTTAGAAAATCATTAGGTAAACAAGGAATGCTTGGAATTTTTATTGTACCTTTTTTTATTCTAGGAACTTTTTTAGGTTTATTTGGATTAACAATTTTTGGATATTTAACAACTACAAGAATAATATCTAAATATCTTTTTACAAAATATTCAATAATTGCAGGAACTCCAATTGTAACATTTAAAGAGTTTTATATTACCCCAAATTTTTTAAATTATCTTGGAATAACTCTTTTTATTTTCAGTCTTATATTCACATTATTAATATTGAATATATTGAAACAGAAGTTATTGAAAAGAGAAAACCTTTTAATAATCCCTTTTTATATGATAATATATCTAACAGTGTATCCTTTTATACTAGTTACTGCAATTTGGCATATGATTAGAGGAAAAAGGATTTGGAGATAAAAAGAAAATGCTACAATCACAAAAACAGGTATTTAAAATCAAACTTTATAAAAGTTTGAGGAGAGAACTATAAATGCTACAGTCACAAAAACAGGTATTTAAAATCAAACTTTATAAAAGTTTGAGGAGAGAACTATAAATGCTACAGTCACAAAAACATGTATTTTGGCAGGCACTTATATTTACAATATTAATTTTTTGTTTAGGTATAATATTTGGGTTGATACTTGAAAACTGGAGAAATTCAAAAGTTGAGGATCTTTATTCTAAATCTGAAATTAGTATGTTAGATATAAAAGCTCAAACCGAAGTTTATTCAACTGGATTTTATAATTGTGAAAAAGCAATTAGTGAAAATATTTTATTTGCAGATAAAGTATATAATGAATCTAAGGTTTTAGATAGGTATCAGAAATCTAGTGTATTAAAGACTGAAGAGATTGTTTTACAACATGAAAAATATGATATTTTAAGAGCTTTATTGTGGATAAATTCAATAAAAATTAAGAATCAATGCAATGCTAGTTATTATAATGTGGTTTATATCTATAAATATCATTCTGGTGAACTTGAAATGATAGCAAGAGAAACTGTATTTTCGAAATTATTAGGAGAATTAAAGGAAAGAAAAGGTTCAGAGGTATTATTAATCCCTCTTGCTTCAGATAATAATATATCCTCTATTGCTTTATTGATGGATAGATATAATATCAGTAAAGATGAATTACCGGTTATATTAATTGATGAAAAAATTAAAATTAATCAACTTACTAATATTGATGAATTAGAAAAATATTTTGAAAAAAAGCATGTTGTCTTAAATAAAACCAAAAATCAAGAGATTCCTTTATCATTAAAAAATTCTCTAATAATTTAAATAATTAAAATATATCTTTAATTATAAAAAAGAATAAAAACGATGGCTATCATTTCTAATAAAAGGAATAATATAAATTTTATATTTGTTTAGATTAATAATGGAAAAATGTGCAAGATGCAGGGTAAAGGAAGACAAGATTCAACTCTATGATGCTATATATGAAGGAAGGCTTAATTTGTTGTGTGAACGGTGTTCTATAATTGAAAATATCCCTCTTATAACTAAACCTAATCAAAATCAAATAAGCGAATCTCAGAGGGGTATTGGGGTCTATGAGAGGATGAAAAGATTGTCTGGAATGGGTGATGAGGGAAATAGTAATGATACTTTCAAAAGGGCTGATAAGTTAAAAGAATTGGATAAAGATCCTACGAAAATTTTACCAAAGAAAGAGCCTTTGAAGTTAATTGAACATTTTCATTGGGAAATATTAACTAATCGTAGAAGAAGAGGTTTATCCCAAAGACAATTAGCTGAAAATATAGGTGAAAAAAGCGAGTCAATTGAGTCCTTGGAAAAAGGATTGATAATGCTTGATTCTGAAAGAGTTGTAAGAAAATTAGAGCAATATTTTAATATTAAATTAAGAAAATTAAATGAATTAGATATTTTGAATAAATCTCGTGAGACTAAACCTGTATTACTTGATTCTGAAGGAAATATCTTAGAACATATCCCTGAACCTGAAATTGAAATATTAGATGATGATATTAATATAGAGGGTTTGGAAATTATAGAAGAAAAAAGTCCTGCTGAAATAGAGTTTGAACAACGTGGAGAATTGGATATTAAAAGGCATGATTTAAGTCATGTAACTATAAAACAGATGAGAGAGATGCATAAAAAGAAAATAGAAGCAACAAAAGAAGAAAGAAAAGAAGAACAGAGGAGAATAGAAGAAAGAGAAAGATTAATTGAAGCAAGAAAAGAAGAATTAAGATTGATTAAAGAAAAACAATCAAAGGATATAGATTCTATGCTTGGCGGAGCTGAATTATTGGGTAAAGAATAAATTATTAAAGATTATTAAATAATAAATCTAAATTTTTTTTAATAAAATAGGGGATAATAATGGTTTTTTATCACGTCATATATATTTAATTGAAAAAATGTTTTAAACATTTTTTCTAGAATTAATGAGATGTAATATTTTAATTCACTTATTTTATACTTTTTCTCCCCCTTAAGTGAGGGGAAATAAGTAAAAATAAGACAAAACATATCTTTAAAATAATAAACCTAATAGGATCTGGACAGAATCTTTTAAACATAAGCTTTAAAAACCTACTTTTTCTATGATTTTCATGGAAGTTAAAATTCTTAAGGATGAAAAGAATGAACTGGAAATTCAAATAGATAACCAGACAGTTGCTGAACTTATTAGGGGATATTTGAATCAGGATGAAGCTGTTAAACTTGGGGTTTGGAAAAAGGAACATTATAGCAGACCTTTAAAGTTAAAAGTAATTTCAGAAGGTAAGACTGCTAAAAAAGCATTACAAGATGCAATTGCTAAAGCTAAAAAAGATTTAGACAAATATAGTGATGAATTAAAGAAAGCTAAATAAATTCTATTTTAAAATTATCATGTTTGATTCGTACATTGTTTATAGGGATTTAACTGGCGAATTTGGATATTCTCCAGAATATTTATATGACTCTAAACCAGAATTATTAGAAGATGTTTTAGTATTATATGATGATTTAACTGAAAATATTGCTAGAAAATTAACTAATAAATTAAATAAAAAATTCCGTTAGATTTTCTCTTTTCTTAATAAATTAGCATTTGTTACAACTGTTATTGAACTAGCTGCCATAGCAATTTCCGCTATAACTGGATGAATAAAACCTGCTATTGCAAATGGTATAGCTAAAGTGTTATATGCAAAAGCCCAGAAGAGATTTTGTTTTATTTTTCTAAAGGTGGCTTTTGATAATTTAATTGATGCAACAACTCCTAAAGGATTTCCATTTGTTAAAACAATATCTCCTGATTCTATTGCTATATCTGAACCAGAACCCATAGCAATACCTACATTAGCTTGTTTTAATGCTGGCGCATCATTTATACCATCTCCAACAAAAGCAACCATTCCTGATTTTTGTAATTCTATAACCTTATTTGCTTTATCTTCAGGAAGAACATTTGCAATAATTTCTTTAATTCCTACTTCCTTACCAATTGCTTTAGCTGTATTAATATTATCTCCTGTTAACATTACAGTTTTGTAACCCATTTTGTTAAGAATATGAATTGTTTTTTTTGATGAATCTTTTAATGTATCTGCAACAGCAATAATACCTAGGATTTTTTTGTTTTCAGAAACTATCATAGTAGTTTTACCTTGATTTTGATATGAATTAATTATTTCAGTATAGCCTTTAAGAGAAATCTTTTTGTCATAAAACAATTCTTCATTACCAATAATTACTTCTTTATTTTTAATTTGGCCAATTATGCCTCTGCCTCTAATTATTTTAAAATTTTTAACATCTAATGGTTTTTTTAAATTTGCTTTTTTTACTATTGCTTTAGCTATAGGATGTTCTGAAAGATGTTCTATACTACCAGCTAAATCTAAAAGATATTTTTCATTTTTAGAATATATATCTGTAACTTCTGGCTTTCCTTTTGTTAAAGTTCCTGTTTTATCAAATACAATAGTTTTAACTTCTTTCATTGTTTGAATGGCTTCACCTTTTCTTATTAGTATTCCTTTTTTTGCACCAATTCCAGAACCAACCATTAAAGCTGTTGGTGTAGCTAAACCGAGTGAACAAGGACATGCTATAACTAAAACTGCTATAGCTATACCAAGTGATTTTGAAATATCTTGCGAAAACAAATACCAACCAAAAAATGTTAGAACTGTTATAACAAGAACAACTGGAACAAATATACTAGTAATTTTATCTGCAAATTTTTGAATTGGAACTTTTGTACTTTGTGCTTCTTCTATTAATTCTATAATATGAGATAGGAAGGTATCTTTACCTATCTTTGTTGTCTTAACATATAATATTCCGTCTTGGTTAATTGTTGCACCAATAACATTTGAATTAATCCTTTTTTCAACTGGAATTGATTCTCCTGTAATCATTGATTCATCTACACTACTAGAACCTTTAATTATAATTCCGTCTGTTGGAATTTTTTCACCAGGTCTAATAATCATAATATCATTAATTTTCAAATCTTCTATTGCAATTTCTATTTCTTTATTGTCCCTAATAATCCTTGCTTTTTTTGCACCAAATTCAAGAAGTTTTTTAATTTCTTGACTTGCTTTTCCTTTAGCTTTATTTTCAATATATTTTCCTGTAATAAAAAAAGCCATTATCATAGAGGCAATTCCTGAATAATCTTGAATTGATGAAAATAAACTTATTATTCCTGTTAGGTATGCTATAACTGTACCTAACATGATTAAAGAATCCATATTAAAATAAAGAGTAGTAAAACCCCTTATTCCTGATCTTATTGTATCAAAACCAATTATAAAAATAACTGGAAAAGCTAGAACTAGAATTATATAGGTCATCAAATATTCAAAATCCATTAATAAAGAAAATTTTTCAGCAACCATTAATAATGCAATTGGAATTGTTAAAAGCCAAGCTGAAACTAATTTAATTTTCCATAATCTATATTCCTTTTCTTCAGGAGAAACTTCTTGATATTTTTTCATTTTATTCTATATTAGTAACTTTATATCCAACTTTAGATATAGCATTTTTTATTACTTCAGGATTTACATTGTCATTAGCTTGTATTATTGCTTTATTTGTCATCAAGCTAACTGAAACTTCATTTATTCCATTTATTTTTTTTACAGCTTTTTCTACATTTGAAGCACAACTAGCGCAATGCATACCTTGGATAGTTAATTTGTATTTTTTCATTTTTATCCTCCTTAACATTTATTCTACTATAATGGTTCCATATCCCATACGCATACTACATGCAAATTCATAGGTACCTTTTTTATTTGGAGTGAAAATTATCTTATCTTGAGGATTAATGGAATTTATCGATACTCCTAATCCTTTAATTCTAAATGCCCTGAAACATCCTCCAATTGAGTTATCTAGTGTAATTTCAACTGGAATTCCTTCTTTAACTCTAATTGTATTTGGATAGTAATTATAATCTTTGAAACTAAGGGTTATTTTTTGGACTTTTTCTTCTTTAATAGTATTTCCACTAGCTTGAATTCTATTAAATGTAAATAATCCTAAGATTATTAATATTATTAGAATTGATATTAGTATTTTTTTCATTGTTAATTTAGAGTTAAAATAAAAGAGGTATTTTCTTTTGCATTTAATGAATGAATCTGATTTTCTTTCATGTGTATTAATACTCCTTTCTTCATTTCAATTGGTTTATTTTCTAGATTAAATATCCCATTTCCTTCAATAACATAAACTGTTCCTTGTTTAGTTGAAGTATGTTCAGACATTTCTGTATTTTTTGACATACAAAATAATGTAACATTAAGTTTAGATGTTTTTATTATTTCTTTACTTAATATTCCTTCTTTAGGATATTCTATCATATCAATTATATTTTTCATTTTCTTTTATGATTTTTATTTGCAGATTTAATTAACCAGTAGATAGATGCTATAATTAAAGCAATAACTAACAGATAAGTTATCCAACCTATGATAGCGTAACCAGGGCCATAAGTGCCATACATCATACCTCCTCCACAGAATCCAGATCCATATGGAACTGCACATATAGGGTTTGATAATATTAATGACATAACTAAAACACTAGTTAAAATAAAATTTATTTTATCCATTTTTTACCTCCTAAATTTAATTTTGATTTCATTTTCCACAACCTCCACAAGAACCACCACAACCACCGCTACTTGAACCTCCACAACTTCCTCCACAAGATCCTCCAGTTGATTTTGGAGTAGCAATTTTAACTTCTTCAGTGGTAGCAATTCCAGTTTCAGTAACAACAAAAGTTCCTGGAATCATTCCCATCCAACAGCTCCATCTAATTGTTCCAGCTTCATTAGGAGTGAATTCAACAACATTCAAACCTTTTTTTAATTTAATATCTAAATTATAATCTCTAACAATAATTTCCTTATTACAATTAGTTATTTGTTGAGCATCTATATTCCATTTAACTGGAACACCTTTTTTTAATACAAAAGTATCTGGAGTAAATCCATTTGCATCAACAACCATATTAATTTCTTGATAACCATCTTTAATTAAAGAATTGCTATTTTGTTCATTATTGGTTTTAGCTGAAATTAGTTTAGTTTTGATAGTTTCATAATTAATATCTGAACCTAAAAGAGTTAACCCTCTATTCAACATAATTAATCCAAGAATGATTACTATAACTGCTGAAAATTTTAAGATTTTTTTTGTCGTATTGTGGTTTATATTAGTTATCATACTTCCAAAACCTATCATTATTGGAATTGTTCCTAAACCAAATACAGCGAGACTAGTTGCACCTTTAAAGAAGCTTCCTGTTCCTGCTGCATAGATATACATTGCTTGCAAGGGTCCACATGCAATAAAAAGGCCATTAAGTAAACCTATTGTCATAGGTGCCTTATAATATCCTTTAGTTGATTTTGATGAATTTTTAATAAAGTTTGTTAAGAATTTAGGATTTATTTGGAATTTTCTAAAAAAACTTAGTCCTAACATACTTAATCCATAGAATATCATAAATATTCCTGCTAAAATAGCAATAGAAGCCCTTAAACCAATTCTAAATGCAAATAATCCTCCTATTAAACCAAGAATTCCTCCTATAATTGTATAGGAAAGAGTTTTTGAACCTCCATAGATAAAATGCTGGAGATATCCATTATAACCTTTTGATGCGTTATTTGATGTATATGAATAAACAAATGGGCCGCACATTCCAATACAATGAAATCCTGTAAGTATTCCAATTAGAAATATTAGAATATAACTTGCATTATCTCCAAATTCAGGAAAATCAACATTTGAAAGAGCATTAGAAATAAAATAATATAATAAAAACATTATAAAAATTACTCCTAGGATAGTTATTATATAACCAATAATATCCATGTTATTTTTATTTGGTTTATTATGTTCAACTAGGTCATATCCTATTTCATTAATCACATTTTTAATTTCTTTTTCAGTTATTTTATTTGGATCATAATCTATAACTGCTTCGCCTTTAGAATAACTAACTTTAATCTTGTTTACTCTAGGTTTAAGAACTTCTTCAATTCTATCTGCACATGAATTGCAAGTGATATTTTTTATTTTGAATGTTTTTATCATTTTCTTGAATTTTAAGATTTGAAACTATTTATAAAGCTAGTTACGAAACTAGTTACAATATTAAGTAATTATTTTTTCAGGATTTGCACCTAGTTTTATGAGGGTATCTTTTATCTCATCTGTAAATTCTTGAGGTCCGCAAATATAGAAATATATAGAAAAATCTTTAATATGATTTTTTAAAAAGGATTCATTAATTCTTTCATTAAGATAATTGGGAGATTTTTCTTTAGTTAGAGTTAGAATCAAATTATTCTTAAACAAATTTTTTAGTTCGGTTTCTAATAAGATATCATTTTTTGTTTTATTGGAAAAAATAAGCTTGTTTTCATTAAGATTATTATTTTTATTTAATTCTCTAAAAATTGCCAGGAATGGAGTTAAACCTGTTCCGCCTGCAATAAAAATACCTTCTCCTTTATATTGCATATATCCCCATGGATCGGATATAAAAAGTTCATCACCTGGAACTAATTCAAATAGTTTTTTTGTAACTCCATGATGTTCTGGATAAGTTTTTATAATAAGTTCTAAATTAGTTTCTGAATTTAAGGAGGTAAATGTAAAGGGTCTAGTTTGATCCATCCAAATCGGTTTATTTATAGAAAGATTTGTAGCTTGACCTGGAGTAAAAGTATATTCTAATGGTTTTTCTAAAATAAATTTTTTAGTATCATGAGTAACAGATTCTATATTTATTATTTTAACTTTGTATTCCATAGTTAACCTTGAATTATTTCTTTAGTCTTATTAATAATATTTTCTTTTTGTTTTTCTGATAAAAATTCTTCCATTTTAGGATAGAAAACTTCATCTTCATATACTGAATGAACATGAATTAATTGTTTTAATTTATTTAACTCTGGATTTTTATTATGATTAAGTGCATCTTCAGTTTTTTCTAAAAGATTTATTATTTCTTGATGTTCATCTAAGACTTTTGAAATATCTGAAATCCATTCTTCATCTAATATATTTGAATTAAATATTGCTTTTTCTTCTAAAAAGAAATGTTTTTCTAAAGACCATTTGAATTTTGAAAATATTTCTTTAGAGGTTATTTTATCTTTAGAATAAATTGATTCAAATTCCTTTAATATTAAATCAATTTTTTTATGTTCTTTATCCATTATATTTGTTATTGATTCTTTCATGTTAAATATTAAATTTTTCCTATTAAATTAACGCCTGGAACTAATGTGGGTTTTCCTGGTTTCCAATTCATAGGGCAAACATTACCTGAATGTTCTTTAACAAATATTGCTGACTCTAGCTTTCTTATTAATTCATCTGAATTTCTTCCAATACTATTATTATGAAATTCAAATGCTTTAACAATTCCATCTGGATCTATTAAAAATGAAGCTCTTAATGATAATCCTTCCTCTTCTATATATGTCCCATAATCATTACAAATTTTATGAGTTGGATCTGCAAGCATTGGATATTTTATTTTTTTTATTGTTTCAGAAGCATCATGCCAGGCTTTATGAACAAAAGCTGTGTCAGTACTAATTGAAATTAATTCTGCATTTAAATCTTTAAATTCATGATATCTATTAGCTAATTCTCCTAATTCAGTTGGACAAACAAAAGTAAAATCTGCTGGATAAAAGAATAGAATTACCCACTTTCCTCTATAATTGCTTAAGGAAATTTTTTTTATATCTCCATCTATAAATGCGTCTTCTTTAAAATCTGGTGCTTTTTCGTTTATTTTAATCATCTTTTAATATTTTATTTAACTTTTTTTTATCAAAGCCAATTAAAACCTCTTCATTTATTAGTATTATTGGAAATCCGTCTTGACCTGTTTTTTCAATAATATCTTCTGCTGCATCTTCATTATTTTCTACATCGATATCCTCATATTCAATATTTTCTTCAGATAAGTAATCTTTAAGTTCTTTGCAATGCGGACACCAGGACAATGTATATGTAATTATTTTATTCATATTTGTTGAGTTAGGATTTATTTCATTCATGTTTTGTAAGCATTACAATATTAGTCATTCCTCTTCTTTTTCTTTCGATAAATGCTTGTGATTCTAGACTATCTAATAATCTAGTAACTTTAACTTTATTTAGGTTTAGTTTAGATACAATTTCAGATTGATAAATGCTACCCTTATTATTTAGGATTAAATCCATAATTCTTTTTTCATCTATAGATAATCCTTTTAAAGATTCTTTATTGAATTTTTTTGGAGATATATCTCCTAAAGGTTTTATTCTTTTAATAACTAATTTTTCATTTTCTTTAGAAAATATAAAGAAAATTCCAATTAAAAGGACAAATCCTGTTATTGCAAGACTAATATAGGTTTGAGTTGATATTGTTGTATACATAGTGCATGAAGGTCCGTGAGAGCATGTCTCACTTACAATACTTTTTAATGCTTGATTAAACATGAATATAATTAACATTAATACTAGAGCTATTCCTGCAATTAAAAAACCAACATTTCTGTTTTTCATATTATTTAAGAGTTGAATATGGAAGGGTTCCCTTTGATGGTGTCAGAAGGGAACTCCTTTATTGGATTTTGGATTTAAATAATCCAAATAATGAATATGATTAAATATTCATATGAAATGTAAATCATACGAATTTATATAGTTTTCGGTATGTTTAGGGTTAATATTCATAGTATATAAGGTTTAGGAAGGGAAGTTCTATAATAGAAATTAAATATTAATTCTAGGATATATTAATTATTATGATAGTCCTTAAATATTAGGAAAATGTTAGTTAATTATGGATAATCTTGAATTAAAAGAGCTAGATACAAGTAAAGTTATGACTGGAAGTAGGGATATTAATATTTGGTTAAATGGGGGCTATGAAAAAGGAGTAATAACCTTATTTTATGGGCCTGCTGCATCTGGAAAATCTAATTTTGTAACTTTAGCTAGTTGTCATTTAGCTAAAAAAGATAAAAAGGTTTTGTATATTGATACTGAAGGAAGTTTTTCAGTTGATAGGGTCAAGCAGATATCTGGAGGAGTTCCTGAATATATACTTAAAAATATTATTATATTTAAACCAGTTAATTTTTATGAACAGAATAAAGTATTTTATAAATTACTAAGAGAAACTAGGAGCAAAAATATTGGGCTTGTTATTGTTGATAGTTTAGTTATGTTTTATCGGCTTGAACTAGCTGAAGCAAGAAAAAAAGGAGTTGATGAAGTAAGAAGAATAAATAATTTACTTGCTAATCAGATGAAGATATTATATGAAGTAGCTAGAAAAATGGATATTCCTGTTTTAATTACCACTCAGATATATTCAGAATTTTTATCTGATGAAGATTATATGGCTGGTAAAACTCCTGGAGTTAATGTAGTTGGGGGAGATATTTTGAAATATTGGTCAAAATGTATAATTGAACTTCAGAATAATAGGGGAAAGAAAAAAGCAATATTAAGGAAACATAGGAGCATGCCTGAAAAAGAATTTAATTTTGAAGTTTGTAATGAAGGTATAAGAAAAAGAGGGATTTTGTTTTAAATAATTATGTTTAATTCTAAATCTAAAAAATAATCTGATTTTATCAAGATTATTTTTTAAAAATACCATTAATAAATATTCAGGTTAGATAGCGAAATGATAATTTAAGAAGTGATAAACCTATAATCAAGAAGTTATCTTATTTTATATTCGATAAAATTAAAAATAAATGGTAATTATGATAAAAGATTATATGTTACCCCCACACTTATAATTCAATAATCTTTAAAAAGCCATTTTTACTTAATAATAAAAGGATTTTGGATAAGTTTTAGTGCCAAACTTGTGGCATATAAAAAATATATAAAAAGAGGCGGGAAAATTTGTGGACCTTATTATTATGAGAGCTATAGGGACTCCTCTGGCAAAGTAAAAAAGAGATATGTAGGTACTGAAGATCCTGACGCTGTTACCCCCACTTTTTCATATGAATTACTAAGAAATAAAAAATTATATCTTGTTCTTGGAATATTGTTTTTAGTTTTTGTATTTGGATTTTTTTTAATGAATATCAATACTAATGAAGTTGGTAAAAATAGTAAGGGCAATTTAAAGGTCTTAAAAGGATTTTCAGGTTATGTTATTTCTGAATTATCTGATGAAGAAATTATTCAAAGTTATAATAATGATAAAGCTGATCTATTAATAAAAGAACCTAAGAAAATCTTAGGTAATATAGTTTCTGAAAACAAGAATAAAAGAATGGATTTTAGCTTATCGAGTGGTGAGATAAGAGTTTATTTTGATTTATTGAATTATAGTAATTTTGTTGATACAATAGAAGAAAAGATAATTAGTTCTGAAAGTTCTGAAGTAGAAAATAGTACTCTAGTTAACAATAATGTGGGGGTAACAGGGAATGTAATTAGTGAAAGTGATAATTCTAGTGTTGAATATACTGAAGAAAATTTAGATGAAGATAATAGTGATGATATTATTACAGAAATTGAAGAAAGTAATATTAGTGAAGAGATAACTGATAATAGCAATACCTTTGAAAATGATAGCGAGCAAGCTTTGATTGAGGATAGTATTAGCGAGGAAGATAGTAATTCTAGGAATAGTAATGAAAATAATTTTAATAATCATGCAACTGAAGATGATAATGAAATAAGTATTGATGAAGTTAAACAAAAAGTTGAAGAAATAAATGATATTGAACTTGAAGATATTGCAACTAATTCTAAAGTTGAAGCTGAAGATTTTGATATTAATGTAAATAAATTGCCTATAGAAAGTGAAAAAGAACCTTATTATAAATGGGGATATAAGGTTAGATTAAATGATTATAAGTTTTTAGCTAAAATTGATGTTACATCTGTTGATGAAATATCAATATATGATGAAAATAGTTTGAAGATTGGAAGAAATATTTTATCTTTTTCTGATTTAGCTAATCAAGGTTATAAAGTCAGGTTTGAAAAACCTGTTTTAGATATTGTTGAAGGAAATAATGAATCAATTGTTGAAGAAGAAAATATCACTTCTGAAGTAATTGAAAATGAAACAATAGAAAATAATGAAAATGTTACAGATGATATTATTAATGAGACTCAAGAAAATCAAGATAATGAAAGTGATAGTAGTGTTGAAAATGATAATAATGAGAGCGTAGTTGAAGATAATACTAGTAATGTAGAAACTCCTGTTGATCAAGTTGTTGATCCTGTTGATGAAAGTACTGGTGATATTACAAATAATGTAGTTGATAATTCTGTTGAAGATGAGGATGCTAATAATGGAGAAGATACTAGTAATGAGAAAAGCGAAACTTCTGTTGATGATGGTACCAATGATGCTGGAGCAAATAGTGAAGTAAGTAGTGAAACTGTAAGTGAATCTGTTAGTGAAACAACGAGTGAATCTAGTAGTGAAGTAAGTTCTGAAGTTAGTAGTGAACTAAGTCCAGGAATAACTGGGGGAGTTATAAGTTTTTTTTCAGGATTAACTGCTAAAATCATTGGAATAGATGAAGAAAGTGTTGTTGAAGATATTAGTTATGAAAACATAATAACTGTTTATATTGAAAGAGATTTTACAAATAATAATGAAGGAATTGAATTAGGGGATATTATTGAAATTGATCCAACATTAATAATTTATATTTCTAAAGCTGAACATTTAGATAGTTCTAGAAATTATATAAGTGATATTTATGAAGATGTCAGTGTTTTAGATGGAAATTTTAGTGAAGAAATAAGTGTAGGTGATTTTGTAAGAGTAAGTTTTGAAGAGAATCTTACCAATGAAAGAGATATAACAATTTATGCAAGAGGAACAAGTGGAGAAAGTTCAATTGAAGTTTATGAAAAAGATGGAAATGACGTAATTGCTAAATTTGAAGGAATTAGTGAAGAGAAAGAATATAAAATATTTTTAAATAATCTTAGTAGTTTACAAGATACTTTTGATTTGAAGATTCTTGATAATTCTGTTGAATTTGATTATATAGTGGATCCTACAGAATCAAATTCAACTTGCGATCAAGGGGATAATATTAGTGAATGTAATATTACAACTGTTCATTATATTGAAGATGGATCTGTACTTGAATATAATAATGTAAATATTTTATCTGGAGGAAGTTTAGTTAATACAACTGCAAATTGTTCTGGAACAGGTCATGGATGCAGTATTGTATTAAAATTAACTGGCAATTTAACAATTTATTCTGGAGGAAATATTAGTGCTGGAAATATTTCTATTACTGCAGAAAATGTTGATGTACAGAGTGGTGGAAAGATAATTAGTGATGGATTGGGATATATGGCAGGATTAGGAATTGGTGGTGCAAATGGTTTACCTAATGGGGCCTCTTATGGTCATTTAGGAACTGGTACTATGGATTGGAGTAGAGTTTATGGAAGTGTTGAAGCTCCAATTGATTTTGGAAGTGGTGGAGCTGTTGCAGCTGGAGGAATAATTTTTATTAATGCAACAAATAATTTTAATGTAAGTGGGTTATTAACTTCTAATGGATTAAATGGTGGACAAAATAATGGTCCTGGAACTGGGGGAAGTGTTTGGTCGATATCAAAATTATTATATGGTAATGGAAATATAACTGCAGATAGTGGAAGTTCTGGAGATTATAGTTGTGCATCAGGTGGAAGAATAAGAACAACTTATAATGAAAGCTTTTTTAGTGGGGTAATATCTGTATCAAGTGTAATAAATCCTGGAAGATCTAATGCATGTTATTATCATGGAACATATTCTTTTCCTGATGGTAATAATTTAACTGTTAAAGGAGATATGGCTTTAGCAACAGGCACCTATAATATTCCTTATCTTAATATTACAACAAATAAAAAATTAGGAATACAACCTAATTTAACTTTTGTTGGAAATGGGTCAGGAGTTATAATAAATTCTAGAGAAGTTTATTTGGATAGTGGTTCTATGATTATTGGAGATAATCAAGGTTTTATTAATTATAGTGGACAGGGTTCTGGAACTGATCTTATTGGTGGAAGTCATGGTGGATTTGGCGGTGATAATACAAATTTATTAAAAATTTATGGAGATGAAATTTATCCTACTAGTTTAGGAAGTGGTGCAGAAGGATTTGGTGGAGGAGCTATATTCTTGAATACCTCTGGAAATATAACAATTAAAGGTACAATACGAGTTAATGGTGGAACAAGATATTCTTGTGTAGAAGGTAATTGTTATAGTGGAGGTGCTGGAGGAAGTATTTTGGTTATTAGTGACAATCTAAATCTTACTGGAGATTTAATTTCAATAGGTGGAAGTACAAGTGCATATAATTGGGAAGGGGCTGGAGCTGGAGGAAGGATAGCATTACATTCAAATAATATTTATCTTGGAAATAATTCAAATATATTGAATAAAGGGGGAATTAATACTCAAGATGTAACTACAGATTTTGATAGGGGTTCAGCTGGTACTGTTTATATTAATGCTACAAATATATTTTCTTATGGAAATATTAATCTAACTGGATATAATGGATTAACTTCTAGGATAAATATTACTTCAAGAATTATCAATCTCTATGGTTATTATGATAATCATGCATATTTTTATAATCATGGAAAAATAACTTTGAATTATACTGACTGTTCTAGCAATATTTCAAATGCAAGATTTAATCCTATCCCTCCAATTGTTGAAACTTCTTGTAATATAATCTATAATTTATGTGATGAAGGAGATTTATCAACTACTTGTAATATTACTAGAAATCATGATATTATTGATGGTGGAATAATTAATGCAAGCGATATTATAATAAAAGAAAATGGAAGTTTATCAAATTATATTACGAATTGTTCTGGAACTGGTCATGGTTGCAGTATTGTTTTAAAATTAACTGGAAATTTGACAATTTATTCTGGTGGAAATATAAGTTCTGGAAATATTTCTATAACTGCAGATAATATTGATGTACAGAGCGGTGGAAAGATAATAACTGATGGATTAGGCAATATGGGGGGAGTTGGAATAGGATATGGCGGTTCAACAACAATGGGGGCCAGTTATGGGGGACTAGGAGGTTTACAAAAGAATTGGAGTAAATCTTATGGTTCAGTTGATTCACCAAATGATTTTGGTAGTGGTGGCTATACTGGAAGATCTGCAAATAGTGGAGGAATAATTTTTATTAATTCTACAACTAGTTTGATAATAAATGGAAATATTAGTTCAAATGGATTTTCAGATAGTGGGGGTTATGCTGGAGCATCTGGAGGAAGTATTTGGATAATAACTAATAATCTTGAAGGAAATGGATATGTTTTAGCTAATGGTGGTGGAACAACGGGTGCTGGTGGATGTGGAAGTGGCGGAAGGATTAGAAATAGTTTTAATATAAATAATTTTAATGGAATTATTTCTGTTTCAGGTGGAACTGGTTCATCAAATCCTGGAAGGCATGGAACTTATTCTTTTTCAGATGGAAATAATCTTACTGTTAAAGCAAATATGGCTTTAGCAGGTGGAAGTTATATAATTCCTATTTTAAATATAACAAGATCTTCAACATTAGAGATACAACCAAATCTTACATTTTTAAATAATGGAACTGGAGTTGAAATTAATTCAAATGAGGTTTATATTGAAGATGGATCAAGTATTTCTGGAGATTTTCTTGGATTTCAACCTGGTTCTGGAATTGGTTATGGTTCATCAGGAGTTGGCGGAAGTTATGGTGGACTTGGGGGCGGTCAAACTAATTTATCAAGAATTTATGGAAGTGTAACTTATCCTAAAAATTTAGGAAGTGGAGGTTATAGCTCTTATCAAATTTCAAATGGTGCAGGAGGTTCTGCAATTTTTATTAATTCAACAGGCAATATTTTTATTGAAGGCAATTTAAGTGTTAAAGGAGGTGATGCAGCTGGTACTTGGGCAGCAGGATCTGGAGGAAGTTTATTATTAATCGCAGATAATATCTCTGGTAGTGGATATATTTCTTCCTTTGGAGGTAATATAACCTCATCACCAACTGGGTATGGTGGTGGTGGAGGAAGAATTGCAATACACGCAAAAATAATCAATTTAACAAATTCAATAGATAATTTCGGAGGTAATGGAAGTTCAATAGGAACAGCTGGAACAGTTTACATTAATGCAACTCAGAGTTTATTTTTATCAGGAAATATATCCTTGACTGGATATAATGGAACAATCTCTAATCTAAATTTAACTTCTTATTTTATGAACTTATCTGGAATATATAATGCAAGCGGAGTTGTTTCTAATGGATCAATAAGTATAAGTTATTCAAATTGTTTTTCTAGTTTTAATGGATTAATATTAGATCCAAATGCAACTTGGCAGACTCCGGATTGTACTCCTAATATATCACAAACTATTTTTATTAATCAAACTGGAACAGTTGGCGGTACAGTTGAAAGAGGAGCAAATCTTAGTATTAATGCTACAATAATAAATTATACTGCAATAGATAAAGTCTGGATTAAAGTTTGGAAAGGTGCTGTTGGAATATCACAGATAATATGGCAAGGGTTTATGGCATTTATATCTGGAAATTTATGGAGTGTAACAATTCCTACAGATATGGCATGGCCTATTGGAAATGTTAATTATACTTTATATGTTAATGATAGTTTAGGAAGTGAAAAGAATTATAGCAGTAATATAAGTGTTATAGATAAATATGAGATTAATACTTGTGGTGAATTATTTGAATCAAATGCAATTTATACTTTGCAAAATAATGTAGTATCTACTGGAACTTGTTTTAATATAACTGCGGATAATGTGACTTTGAATTGCAATGGTTATATTATAAATTATTCTAGTAATGGAACTGTTGGCTATGGGGTTTATAGTAATAGAAATTATAGTGTTGTTAAGAATTGTATTATAAAACAAGGAATGGATCTATATGGTTCTGAATCTGATCATGGAATTAATTTTATTAATTCAGATAATTCTTTAATATTAAATAATAGTATTACTACTCTAGGTTATTATGCTTCAGGAATTATTATAACTAATAGTAAAAATAATAATTTTAGTGATAATAACATTAATGTAGCTTCTGTAAATAATGCAGTTGTTTATATTAATTCAAATTCTTCATATAATATCTTTAGAAATAATACTTTATATGCATCAGGCGGATGGGCTGTAGGATTTAATATTATTAATAGTAAAAATAATAGTTTTTTTGAAAATAATGTAAATGCAAGTGGTAAATACAATTATTACATTAATGGAGCTAATTTAAATGATTATTATCATATTTTAGGTCCAGATAATCTTGCTACTGGAAAACCAGTTAATTATACATTTAATACGAGTAATGTTATTTTTGATAATCTTGATGGTAGTGAATATGGTCAAATTATTATTGCTGGAGGAAATAATATTTCAATAATAAATTCTAAATTTTTTATTAATGGGGTTTATTTATTTTATGTAAATAATAGTTTAATTGAAAATAATACAATTAATGTTTCAGGATATGGATTATTTATTTTATATTCAGATAATAATCGGATAAATAATAATCGTATAAATGTTACAACTGGTGCGGTATCTGACGTGGTTTATTCTTATTCTGGAAATAATAATAGTTATAATAATAATACATTTACTAGAACTGGTAATGGGCAGGAATCAAGGGGGCTTTATCTTTATAGTTCATCAAAAAATATCTTTAATAATACTCGAATTATTCAAAACTCAGTATCATATGCTAGTTATGGATTAAGAATTTATTCAACATGTTATGATAATGTTTTTAGTAATTTAAGATTATATTCAGGTTCTACTCAGGCTTTATTTGTATATTTAAATTTAATTAATGCGACTTTTATAGATTCAATAATTAGTTCTAGTTCATCAAATGATATTTATGTTTCTGATACAATTTCTGCTGGTTCTTTTATTAATCTAATTAATACTACGTTTAATAAAACTGATGTAGTAATTTTAGATAGTGATTTAAAATTATATAATAAAAATTATTTAGATATTAATGTTAGTAATTCTACTAGCCAATTAGATAGCGCTTTAGTTAATGTCAGCAATAGTTCTAGAGTTGTTTATAGTAATTTAACTGATTCAAGCGGATTATTAAGGCATGTAGTAACTGAATATATACAAACTTATACTGGAGAAGCAAATAAAACTTATATTGGAAATTATATTATAAATGTAACTAAAGCAGGTTATTTAAAATATGGAAATTCTTCAGTTAATTTAAGTAGTAATGTAAGATTAGATATTAATCTTGGTTCATATATTGGAGATGTTAATTTATCTATATTTGATTTATCTGATAATCTAATTGTTTATCCAAATCAATCTATTTTCTATGCAAATTATACTGCTGGTGGAGTTAGTTTAAATGGCAGTGAAATATGGTGTGAATTATCTCAAAATAGATCTGGTTCATTTAGAAGAATTGGTAATATGAGTTTTAATAATATTAGCAAGTTGTATGAATTTTATGGAGATTGTGGTTATCAAATAGGTCATTCATGCATGCCTTATGGAAATTATTCTTATAACATTACTTGTCATGATGATTCTTATGGCAATGGAATTTTAACAAGAATTGATAGTGTTAGTGTACAAACTTATTCAACAAATATTTCTATAAGCAATCTTACTTTATCTTCAGTATTATATCAGAATTTAAGTTTTAATATTAATTATAGTTCATTAAATATTCCTATTTCTGGAACTGGATTAAACAATAAAGAATTAGGTTTAATTATATGGCAATCTGATGATCTTGATCTAACTAATGATACCAGGAGTGTTGTTTTAATCGATTTAGATGAAGATGGTTTTCAAGATGATTTAGTTGTAGTTATGGATGGTTTAATCTATGGATATTTAAATAATGGAACAAAATATTGGAATGTTACAGGTTATGAGGATCCATCTTATCTAAGAGTATTTGATTCAGATAATGATAAAAATAAGGATGAATTTATTATTTCTCCTTTTGCAATGTATGGTTCTACTCTTATGTTTAATCGAACAGGAGGAATTATAACAAGCTTATACATTCCAGGAAGTGACGCTTATCATTATAATGCTGTTGGAGATTTTGATGGTGATGGATTAAAAGATGATGTTGTTGTAGCTGAATCTGGAGGATATAGTTGGGGAGATATTTTTGTATTTACTACAAATAATGGAATTAGTTATACTAATTTATGGAATTATACTTATGATATTGCTGTTGCTGGAGGGCCTACTGGAATATTAACTTCATATATTGATAATGATAATATTGAAGATATTATTGTTTTAGGATCATATGGTTATACGTTTCTTTATACTGGAAATGGAACCAAGATGGCCGATTATGATGTTTCATCTTATTCTTCTAATTTAGGTATATTTGATTCAAATAATAGTGGAAGAAAAGACACTTTAATATTATCTAGAGGGGCTTATGGAAGTTATAATGCGTATTATGAAAGATGGAATGGAAGTTATAATTATTCAAAAACCTTAACTAATACTTTATCAATTGGATGGACTCCAATAATTTTTGATTCAGATATTAATAATGATGGTTATAATAATGAATTTATTGTTCAGATTGGTAGAAGTTTAGTCGGATATAATTCTAGTTATAATAAGGTGTTTAATCATACTTCAGATATAAGTGAAACTTATTATTTATTAAAAGAAGGATATTTTATGGGTGATGGAAAATCGTATCTTGTTTATGGTGGAAGTCAGAGTGGTATTGGAATAGTTAATAAGAGTGATGCTAATAAAATTTATTCTTGGAATTTAAGTTTAGGTACTATTAAGGGAATGAATATAGGGGATATTAATAGAGATGGTCTTGAAGATTTTGCTGTTTCAACTATTGAAGGAAGAATATCTGTTTTACATCCAGTTTATTGCAATATTCGATTTAATGATTCGACAAATTATAATATGACTTGGAATCATACTGAAAAGGTATGGAAAACTGATAAGAATTTTAGTACTCCTGGAAATTATACTTATAATATAAGTTGCGAAGGTGTTGGATATGATAGTCAGTTTATTAGTTCTTCAATAATGGTTTATTCAATTCCAGTAATTAATAATATTCAGACTATTCCAAATATTCCTGTTCATGGAAGAAGTGTTGTCATAAATACAAATGTAACTGATATTGATAATAATATTATTTCAGTAAATTTTTCATTAAGATCTCCTACTGGAGTTATGTATATTGATAATCTGAATGGAACTTTTTATGATGGAAATATTTGGAATTCATCTGGTTTTGTATTAAATGAATCTGGAGAATGGGGATATTGGATGAATGTAACTGATATTAGTAATAACACAGTAAGTAGATCTGGGAATTTTTCAGTATCAGAAATAGCTCCAATAATCAATCTGGTTTATCCGGTTAATTCTATTTTAACAAATACTCATATTGTTAATTTTACATTTAATGTTAGTAGTTTAGCTGATATTGCTAATTGTTCATTATATGTAAATGATATTTATAATTCAACATTATATAATTCTTCAAAAGAGATTAATCAAAGTTTTGGTTTAATGGAGTTAGATAATGGAAATTATTATTGGAACGTTAATTGTTCAGACATACAGGCATTTGAAGGAAATTCTACAATTGGATATTTTGAGGTTGCTGCAAATATAAGTATAAGTCAGGCAATTGATCCAAATAATGTTGATGAATATCCTAGATATAATGTTTCAGTTAATGGTCATGTTAATATTAGTAATGGAGAAGATGTAATTAATTCTGGTATTAATGTTTGGTTTGACGGACAAGAGGTGTATCATGGTGATAATTGGTGGAATTATTCTTGGAATTATAGAAAAAATATTATAGTTGAATCTAGCGTAAATTCCAATCAAACTAATCTATTAATTTTAATTAATTTTTCAACTGATGATCTAATTATTCAAGGAAAAATGAAATCTGATTGTAGTGATGTTAGATTTAGCGATAATAATGGTGTTGAACTTGAATATACTTTTGAAACTTCTACTTGTAATACTAGTAATACTATATTCTGGGTTTATGCAAATATTACTGGAAATTCAAATAATACTATTTATGGTTATTATGGCAACAATCTTGTAAATTATAAGATAAATTTTATTAATCCTGATAAAAATTTAATTTCTAATTATCATTTTGATAATTCAAGTGTTTATCAAGAAAATTCTACTAAAATATATGATTTTTCTCTTAATGGAAATAATGGAACAATTAATGGGACTGTAATTTGGAATAGTAGTGGAAAATATGGAGGAGCTTATAGTTTTATTGGAAATAATAGTTTTATCGAACTACCTTCAACTTTGTCTAATTCTATAACAAATTCAATTACAATTGAAGCCTGGTCTTATTTAAATAATCTTTCTGAACCTAGTACTTATCGTGCAATTGTTTCTGAAAAATATACCGGGGACTTAAATGTAGAATTTGAATTATTTTTAAATGGAACTAATCATTATTTAGGTGCCGGATTTTATGATGGTGCTTGGAATTTAATTTTTGGTACAACTCCTTTTCCATTTGGACAATGGGTACATTCTGTTGCTACTTATGATGGTAATTATATAAGGGTATACTTAAATGGAAATTTAGTAGCAGTATCCTCTGATTTTAATAGAGAATTGCCTAATGGAAGTGATGGTTGGAGAATTGGAAGAAGACATGATAGAGGATATACTTCAGATTATTGGAATGGGTCAATTGATGAAGTTCGTATTTATAATAGAAGTTTATCTGCTGATGAGATTTTATCCATTTATAATTCAACAAGAACTAATTATTTATCTAATGAATTTGTTACATCAACTGATTCTAATGGAAATTATAATTTAACTTTTGAAGTTAATAAACTCTCTGGAATTTATCCAGTTAAGATTAATTTAACATATAATGGAATTTATGCTGAAAGCACATTAAATTTAACTGTTAATGAAATATCTCCAAATATATCTTCTATATCTATAAATCGGTCTGGTACTGTTGGTGGAACAGTTGAAAGAGGAATGAATTTAACAGTTAATGCTACAATATTCAATGTTACAGTTATAGATAAAGTTTGGATAAAGATATGGCAAGGCGCTGTTGGATTAAGTACTATAATATGGCAAGGATTTATGGCATTTATTAGTGGAAATTTATGGAGTGTAACAATACCTACAAACGGAACATGGAATATTGGTGAAGTAAATTATACTGTTTATATTAATGATACAATTGGGCAAGAAGTTAATAGTAGTTCAAATTTTACTTTAGTAAGTGAAATAAATATTAATTCTTGTCAAGAATTGAATATAGAAAATGCTATTTATACATTACAAAATAATGTAACTTCAAATGAAACTTGCTTTAATATTACTGCTGAGAATGTTACATTAGATTGTAATTCATATGAAATTAATTTTAGTAGGAATAATTTATATTATATGTATGGGGTTTATAGTGGTTATAATAATTCAAGAATAAATAATTGTTATATAAGAAAATGGAATTCCACTTTAGCTGATTATAATTATGGAATTTATTTTAGAAATGTTAGTAATGGATTAATAAAAAATAATAATATATATCCTTTTGGTTCAGTAAGTCATGCAATCTATATTTATGGCGGTTATAATAATACTATTGAAAATAATAGATTATATACATTTAGTTATCAATCAAGAGGAATCTATATTGTTCAGAGTCCAAATAGTATAACTAATTCAAATTATTTTGAAAGTCAATCTCAATGGATTTCAGCATTAGAATTAGTTAATTCAGATAATTCTATAATAATAAATAATAATATTAGTGCTAATAAAATAGCAGCTTCAAGTCAAGGAATAATCTTATTAATATCAAATAATATAACTTTTAAAAATAATTCTGTAGAATCAGTATATTATCCATTATATCTACATTATATTAATGATAGTTATTTTACTGATTCTTATATTGTAAATGATGCTTATTCACAGAGTGCTTTAAATATTTTTGAATCATTCAATAATACAATAAATAATTCTAGAATAATTTCTACAGATGGTGGTGGATCAAAAACTGCAATTTCTTTATGGAACAATTCTTTAACATCTATATATGATAGTTATATTTCGAGTTTAAATTATGATATCTCTATAAATAATGATTCTATATCTAAATTAAATTTAATTAATGTTAGTTTTAATAGTTCTAAAGTCAGTATTTTGAATAGTAGTGTTGAATTTAAAGTAGGTTGGTGGTTAAATGTAAATATTTCTACAATAGGTTCTCAATTAGGTAATGCATTAGTAAATATCTCAAATAGTTCAGGATTAATTTATAGTAATTTAACTGATAGTTCTGGATTAATAAAATATCAATTAATTGAATATATCCAGAATTTTAGTGGAGAAGAAAATAAAAGTTATTTTGGAAATTATTCTATAAATGTAACAAAATCGAGATATTATGATTATAATAATAGTATTAATATTAGTAGAAATACTTTGTTAGATATTCGACTTGATGGAATTCCTTCTACATCTTGGTTAAATTTTATATTAACTACTCCAAATTCTACAACTAATATCACAAATAGAAGTTTTGAAATTAATGTTTCAATAACTCAACCTTATTTTAATGAAATAAAAATTAATTGGAATTATACTAATTTTACAATATATAATGAATCATTATTATCTATGATGAATTTTGATAATAAAAATTCTTTAGGAGAGAATTCTACTCAATTTAGAGATTTATCATTATATAGGAATTTTAGTTATTGTACTTCAACTAAATGTCCTTATTGGAATTCTATAGGAAAATATGGTGGTGCTATGCTATTTAATGGAAGTGATGATAATATTACAATAAATAATCTTGGAATTAATACTCAAGCAGGTGGAAAAAATACAGTAGCTTTCTGGGTATATTGGGATGGAGTGACTGCAACAATGCCTTTTACATGGACATCTCAATATGATATATTTTTCTATTCGGGGTGTGTTGGATTTAATTCTTATAATGGAGAAGTTTTAGGAGTATCTAATACTGGATTTAGTAATACTTGGAAACATGTCGTATTTACATTTTATAATGGAGTACCAAGTGCAGCTAATAATGAAATTTATGTTAATGGAGTTAGACAAACAATTTCATTTTGTACTGGTACTGCAGTTAATTCTAGAACAGTAACTACTAGTGCTGTATTTGGTGAATCTGGTTATGATGGAACTTATAACTGGGGTGGAATGATTGATGAAATCATGATATGGAATAGAAGTTTATCTCAAGCAGAAGTAACTCAATTATATTTTTCTAATTTATATAAATATAATTCTACCCAATGGTATTTGTTTATAAATCAATCTAAGAATTCTACAACTGGACTTGATTATTCAACTTATAATTATTCAGTTATTGGAAGAAATATTAATAATATTGAAAATTCAACTGAACTTAGAAATATAACAATTTCAAATGATATAAATCCACCACAGGTTAGTTTTATATCAACTACTCCTGAAAATGGTTCAACTATTCTAAATAAATCATTTGAAATAAATGTTTCAATAGTTGAAACTAATCTAAATGAGATTATTTATAATTGGAATAATACTAATTTTACAATTTATAATGATAGTTTAATTTTATTATATAATTTTGCAAATTTAAGTAATTTAGGAGAAAATTCAACAAAAGTTGTTGATTTATCTAGATTAGGAAATAATGGGACAGTTATTGGTGGAGCTATATGGAATAACAATGGTAAATATGGTGGAGCTTATAGTTTTGATGGGGTGGATGATTATGTTAGTTTGGGAGATAAGTACGATATTACTAATTCGGATTTTACTTATTCAGCGTGGTTTAAAATTAATTCTATACCTGGTTCGGTTTATAGACAACCAATTTTAGCAAAAGGGGCATTAACTTATTATTCAAGATATTCTCTTTCAGTATATAATAATAGTAAGGTTGCATTTTCTTTTGTTAATGGTACTTCTTTAGTTGGTACAAATCAAGCAGGTTTAAGTTCTATAAGTAATATTTCTTCAGATAGGTGGTATCATGTGATTGTTACCAGAAAAGGTATTAATGGTAGTATTTATTTGGATGGTGTTTATGAAAATTTTTCTAATATTGGAAATGGGATGACTTATACTGGCACACCATTTAGAATAGGTTCTACTAGCTTAGAATGGCATTCAGGAAATGTTTGGAGTGCAGATTATTTTAATGGAACAATAGATGAAGTGAGAATATGGAATAGAAGTTTAACATCTTCTGAAATTCAACAATTATATTTTTCAAATTTGCAGAAATATAATTCAACTTTATGGTATTTCTATATTAATCAATCTAAAAATTTAACATCTGGACTTGATAATGGTCAATATAATTATTCAATTAAAGTTAAAGATAATATTGGATATGAAAATTCAAGTAATATAAGAATAATAAATATTATGGCTGATTTAATTTCACCTGAAATTAAATTTATATCTCCTACCCCATTAAATAGAACTATTACTTCTAATAAAAATATAGAAATAAATGTTTCAATCTCGGATCGTTATATTAGAGATTTAATCTATAATTGGAATTCCAATAATTTTACAATTTATAATGATTCGCTTGTTTTAATGATGAACTTTGATGAAATTTCTACATTAGGAGAAAATTCTACAAAAGTTGTTGATGTATCTAAATATAGTAATAATGGGACAGTTAATGGGTCTGTTTGGAATTCTAGCGGAAGATATGGTGGAAGTTATAAATTTGATGGAGTAGATGATGAAATTGTTATTCCTTCAACATTTGGATTAACAATTGGAAATTTGACTATTTCTACTTGGGTATATCTTGATTCAGCTAGTAAAAATGGTGCATTTGTAAAAATAGGTGGAATTTCTCCAAATCAAGGATTTGGTATTGGAGTTGGTGCTACTAATTATGATACTTCTGGTAATGATTTAATATTATTATATGAAGGTCAAAGATGGATTGATACAAATGATGCAATTGGTAGTGGATGGCATCATGTTGCTATGACTGTTAATTCTAATGGTTATCCTGAAGCATTTATTGATGGAATTTCAACATATTCTGATTCAAGCGGAGTTGCATTAATTCCTCAATCAAGTTTAACTTATATTGGAGGTTATATAAGTACCTTACCAACAAACCGTCATTTCAATGGAACTTTAGATGAATTTAGAATTTTCAATAGGGCTTTAACTGGAGCTGAAATTTATCAACAATATATTTCTAATTTGCAAAAATATAACTCCTCACAATTTTATTTGTATATAAATCAATCTAAGAATTCGACAACCGGACTTGATTTAGGTAATTATAGTTATTATGTGAATTCAAGAGATAGTTCATTTAATGAAAATAATAGTGAAATTAGATTAATAACAATTAATCCTCAAGCACCTAATATAACTTCTAGTTATATTCAGAATATAACTGGAACAGTTGGAGGAACAGTTGCTCGTGGTGAGAATGTTACAATAAATGCAACAATAACTAATATTACTGCAATTGAAAAAGTTTGGATAAAAGTATGGCAAGGTGCAGTTGGATTAAGTACAGTAATATGGCAAGGATTTATGGCATTTATTAGTGGAAATTTATGGAGTGTAACAATACCTACAAATATGACTTGGAATATTGGAGAAGTTAATTATACAGTTTATAGCAATGATAGTTTTAGTCAGGAAGTTAATATGAGTGGAATTTTGACAACAATTGAAGGTTGTTCAATTGCTAATCCCATTTCAGAAATCAATTGTTACAATCAAACTATTAGTTATAATAATAATGCAAGTTATTCATCAAATGCTAATTTTGATAATTGCACAATAACTTCAGAAAACTTCACTGTAAAAAATGGTGGAAGAGTAATAATATCAAAGAGCAGAGTTAATGTTAAGAATTTAATTGTTGAATCTGGGGGATATCTTGAATTTAGACAAGGCGGAAGTACTGTTTGGTATAATGGAGATTGGAATATTTCTGGAACTGAAGTATCTAATATGGAAACTCATAGAATTAATGGAACTAGTGATAATCAATATAATATTAATGTACTTTCTGGTGGAAATCTAACAATATTAAATTCTAGTAATATAACTAATGGAGAAAATATTGATTCAGAATATGGATTTAATGTTTATGGAAATTTAAGTTTAATTGATAGTTATATTAGTGAACTAGATTCTAATGGAATATTAATTGCAAGTAGTTCAGAAATAATCGAATTAAATAATTTGACTTTTTATAATACTACTTCAAATGCATTTAATTTAAGAAGAAGTATTAATTTAACTGGAAATATAACTGCCGATATAACTGGAATGAATATTACTGCTAATGATGTAATTCTTGATTGTAATGGAAATTCAATAAATTATAGTTATTCTGGAATTAGTGGATATGGAGTTTATAGTAATAAAAATAATATTACCATAATTAATTGCAGCTTACTTGATGGAAAGTCTTCTGGCATTAATAAAAATCCGATTAGATTATCTGGTTCAAATTTTAGTAGAATACTAAATAATAGATTAAAATTGATTTCTATGAGTTCTGGAATCTATCTTCAAGATGTTTCTAATATTAATTTTTCAAATAATCAGATAACCGGAACTTTAAATGAAAGATCTGGATTTAATTTAATTAATGCTTATAATAACTCTTTTTATAATAATTTAGTTAATTGCACTGGTTGGGGATGCGGTGGATTATATTTCCAATCATCAAGTAATAATGGATTTTATAATACAACTTTATCAGTACATGGTACTTATCTTTATACTTATGGAATTTATTTTTATATTAATTCTTATAATAATATTTTTTATAATCTAGATTATATTAAAACTGTAGCTGGTGGTTTTTATTTTGCTAATGCAAATATAACAACTACTATAATTGATAGTAGAATAAATCAGTCAATTTCATTTTATATAAATAATACCCTAAGTAATTCAAGTTTACATTTTGTTAATGTAAGTTTTAATAAATCTAATTTAAATTTTTATAGTTTTGGATTTAATTTTATCAATCAATATTATCTTGATATTAATGTAAGTAATATAACAAGTCAATTAGATAATGTTTTAGTTAATGTTAGTAATTCAAGTGAACTAGTTAATAGCAGTTTAACTTCGAATAGCGGATTATTAAGATATGTCTTAACTGAATATACTCAGAACTTTAGTGGAGAAGAAAATAAGAGTTATATCTTAAATTATATCTTGAATGCAACTAAATCCGGATATAATGATTATGGAAATAACTCTGTAAACATGAGTTCGAATATTTGGATGGATGTGAGAATGGATTTATCAAATAGAATTGAAATCTCTAATTGTAGAGAATTAAATGAAAGCAATATTACTTATGTTTTAGTTAATAATGTTATATCTACTGGAACTTGCTTTAATATTACTGCTGAGAATGTTAGTCTTAATGGAAATGGATATACAATAAATTATTCAAGTAATGGGACCTTAGGTTATGGGGTTTATAGTAATAGAAATAATAGTGTTGTTAACAACTGTAATATTATTGAAGGAAGAATAAATAGTGCAAGTTATAATCATGCTATATATTTTTCTAATATCAATTATGGTTTAATAGAAAATAATAATATTAATGCAAATAGTTATTCTTCAGGAATTTATTTAATTGGTAATTCAAAATATAATACTTTGTTTAATAATTATGTTAATATTACTGGATGGTTTGCTCATGGTATATTTTTAAGTCAATCTGGATGTAGTAATAATATAATTTATAATAATACAATAATAACAACTGCCTCTGCAGGATATGATTGTGGAGGGACAAGTGGGATTACTTTATATGGAGTTAATAATACTGTTTTTAGCAATAGGGTTAATTCAAGCGGAGCTCCATATTGTTTAATTAATGGAGATAATAATATTAGTAATAATAATCTTGGAGATGGGGCTTATATTTATTATTTAAGAGATTCTAGAGATATAATCTTAGATAATATTAATTCTACAAATTTTAGTCAAATAATAATTTTTAATTCTAGTAATATTACTATAAGAAATTCTAATTTAAGTTTATTTGGAATTTATTTATCTTATGTAAATAATTCAAATATACTTAATAACACTTTGAATATTAAAGGTCCATCATTGTATTCTTTATATTCTAATAATAATACTTTTTCAAATAATAATCTTACCTCTGGAGGTGTTTGGTATTCTCATGGATATTCCATGATATCTGGGTCTGATAATAAGGCTCATAATAATGATTATTATTCAAATCTATATGGGTCGTATATGTTTGTTTTATCAGATTCAAATAGAAATATGTTTATTAATAATACTCTTAGGGGCCGAGGCGGAATTAGTTTATCTGGATATAATTATAATAATCTCATAAAAAATTCTTATTTTAATAATACTGTATCAAGCATTCATTATTCTTATTATTATTCTAATCTTACGGTTATAGATTCAAAAATTTATTCTAGTGGAACAGATATTTATGTTTATACCTTGGGAGTAGGATTAAAACCTAATAACAACCTTAATTTTATTAATGTAACTTTTAATAAATCTGATATCTCCCTTTTTGATTATAACTTCACTTTATTCAATCAATACTACCTTGATGTTAATGTGAGTAATTTAACAAGCCAATTAGATAATGTTTTAGTTAATGTTAGTAATAGTTCAAGTCTTATTAATAGCAGTTTAACTTCAAATAGCGGATTATTAAGATATATCTTAACTGAATATACTCAGAACTTTAGTGGAGAAGAGAATAAGAGTTATGTTGGAAATTATATCTTGAATGCAACTAAATCTGGATATAATGATTATGGAAATAATACTGTTAATATAAGTTCTAATATTTGGATGGATGTTAATTTGAATGAGGATATATATCCTTTGATAAATTTTATTAATTCAACTCCTATCAATTGGTTTAATACTACTAATAGGTCTATTGAAATCAATGTATCTATTGTTGAATCAAATATAAATGAAATAAAATATAATTGGAATGGGATTAATTATTCTATTTATAATGATTCTCTTTTAATGATGATGAATTTTGATAATCTTTCTTCATTAGGAGAAAATTCTACATATATTATAGATCAATCAAAATATGGAAATAATGGGGTAATTGTTGGATCTGGTTATATTAATAATTCAGGAAAATATGATAAGTCTTTACAATTAACTGGAAGTAATTATGTTACAACTAATTACCTTCAAAATTCAGTTACAAAATATGCAATTTCAGTATGGGTGAAAACCACTAATCCTTCTGGAGTAATTATTCAAGATCGTGGAAGTGGAGCTGGGTCAAGTATAACTTTAGCTATAGATCCTTTATGTGGTGGACCTGGTTGTACTGGTGCATCAGCCGGAGTTCCTGCAATTGGTGTTGATTCAAATGCTATATGGCAAGGTATGAATGGAAATAGAAGGGTAGATGATGGTTCTTGGCATCATATTGTCGGAGTTTTTAATTCTACTGCCGGTCAAACCGTTGTAGGAAATAATGTATTTTTCCAGATTTATATAGATGGTGTTCTATCAAATGGGGCTCAGGGAAATCAAATTGGAACGCCTGTTTCTCCTTTAACTGGATTAGGGGGAACAGTTATTGGATATAGTGTTCCATGGGCTCAATATTTAGAAAGTCAAATAGATGATTTAAGAATTTGGAATAGAACATTATCTGAATCTGAAGTTTATCAATTATATATTTCAAATTTACAAAAATATAATTCTACTCAATGGTATCTATATGTTAATCAATCAAAGAATTCTACAACAGGACTAACTGATGGAACTTATTCTTATTTTGTAACTGCAAAAGATAATAATGGAAATGAGAATTTGACTGAAACAAGGTATGTTAATATTTCTGGAGGAATTTTACCTGTCTCATTGACACAATGTAGAGAATTAAATGAAAGCAATATTACTTATGTTTTAGTTAATAATGTTACATCTACTGGAACTTGTTTTAATATAACTGCTGAGAATGTTAGTCTTAATTGTAATTTTTATAATATAAATTATTCTTTATCTGGAACAGGATATGGAGTTTATTCAAATAAGAATTTTTCAACAATTAGAAATTGTAATATTACTCATGGAAGATTCGCTTCAACTTATGACCATGGAATCTATTTTGATAATATTCAAAATAGTTCAATAATCGATAGTATTATTTATACTCAAGGAAGATGGTCTTATGGAATTTATATTATTAATGGAAAATATAATAATTTAATAAATAATTCAAATATTTCTACAAGAGGTAATTCTGGATGGGATAATTATCCTGTATATATATGGAATAGTTCATTTAATGAAATATTAAATAATAAAATTTATGGAATTTCTTTTAGTCTTTATTTAAGAACTTCAAATAATAATAATCTAATAAATAATTATTTTGAATCAACTTATTTAGGTCTTTATTCATATGATTCAAATAATAATAGTTATAATAATAATAGTTTAATTGGAGCAGCTATATTTTCTAATGCTTATATATTATCAAGTAATAATACTCTATTCAATAATAATAAAATAAATAATACTTGTTTTGATAATTATGGAGATTGTCTGGGAATTTTAATTGAAAATTCTCAAAATGTCAGTTTTTATAATAATAGTATTAATGATAATCAAAATTTACCTTATGTTATTAAGGGAAGAAATTATGATGAATTTAATGTTATATTAGGTCCTGATAATTTAGCAAATGGAAGATCTGTAAATTTAACTAAAAATACCAATAATTTAGTTATTGAAAATGCAGATTATAATAATTATGGTCAAATAATATTTGCTAATTTAAATAATTTAACAATTAGAAATACTAATCTTAGTTCTAATTCAATTGGTATAAGTTTACTAAATGTAACAGATTCTACTTTATTAAATAATTATAATAATGTTACAAGTTATGGAATTTTATTAGTATCATCAAGAAATAATTCGATTATTAACACCAGTATTTATACATTAAGAAAACATAATGATGGAATAAATCTTTATTATAGTTCTTATAATAATCTTATTAATAGTTCAGTAATAACTTTTTCAAGATATGCAGATACTATTTTATTTAATCTTAATTCAAATAATAATTATTTTTATAATAGTAATCTAACTGCAATATCTGATGGTTGCTGTTATGCAACTGCTTTTAATATAGCTGATAATAGCACTGATAATATTTTTAGAAATATTCATTTTAGAAATGGTGGTGGTAATGATGGAATATCTTTTACATCAGGTTATTCTAATACTACTATTATAGATAGTAAGATTGATTGGGTTTATAGCATATATCATAATTCAATTTCAATTGGAAATATTAGAAATGGTTCAAATTTAAGATTAATTAATACTACATTTAATAAAAGTTCTGTATATACTAATAATAATTTTAGATTACATAATCAATATTACCTTGATGTTAATGTAAGTAGTTCAAGTAGTCAAATAGAAAATGCTTTAATTAATGTTAGTGATTTTAGTGGTTTTGTAAATAATAGTTTAACTGGAATTAATGGATTATCTAGGTTAGTATTAACTGAATATATCCAGAATTATAGTGGAGAAAATAATAAGACTTTTACTAGCAATTATATTTTGAATGTAACAAAATTCGGATATAATGATTATTTTAATGATAGTATTAATATGAGTACAAATATTTGGATGGATGTTAGAATGGATTTGAGTTCTGAACAATGCTGGCATTCTGATAATGGTTCATTAGTACAATATACTTCATGCTGTGGAATTTATAATACGGCTGGAGCAACTTATATTCAAAATGATTCGATTGTACAATATAATAATTCTAATTGTATAATAATATCTGCACAGAATATTACATTTAATGGAAATGGATATTCTTTAACTTCTGTTTATAATATTAGTGGAATTTATAGTAATCAATATAATTCAACTATAAAGAATACAAATATAAGTGTTGGTAGTGGAGGAAATCTAACTGCTATCGGAATAAATATTAATGGTGCTGCTTCATATAGTCTTGTAAATAATAATACTATCCTTGGTAATAGCGGTTATGGAATTTATCTTGGTTATAAGAATTTTAATCTTGCTAATAATACTATTAGTTATAATTTCATAAATTTAACTTATTTAGGTTATGGAGTATATAGTTATTATAATGGTCATTCTGCTTTTAATTATAATACTATTTATACTGAATCTGGTTCTGGAATTTATACTATTCATTATCCAATCACGCAGAGTAATAACCAGTCTAGTAGTTTTATAGGAAATTTTGTTTATAGTTTAAATTCTACTGGTATGAGAATTAGGGAGGGTAATAATTTTGTAAGTAATAATACCGGAGTTAGCAATTCTTCCGCTGGTATATATATTGATGGAGATACTAATTTTGTTCAAGATAATACTGGAATAAGTAATAGTTCTTCAGGTATTACATTTTCTTCTACAGGCAATAATACCATAAATAATAATCGTGGTTTTAGTTTAAGTGGTTCAGGAATTTCATATGGGGCATATTTTTATGATAGCAATATATCTAATGATATAAGTATTAGTAATACAAGTTATGCAACTTATTTTTATCTAGCTAGTGGAAATAAATTCATAAATATTTCTGGAAGGAGTAATTATAGTACTGGAGGATTCTTTTATCTTGTTGTACAAAATAATACTTTTATTAATATTAGTCTTGTTGGAAATAATGGATTACTTCTTGGTAATTGGGATGAATCAAATAATCTTTTTATTGATTGTTTAAATATTTCTGGGAATAGTTTTGATGTTGTTATATCCGCTTTTAATACTAATACTAATAATACTTTTGTTAATTGTTCTTATAATTTATCAAAGGAAAGTGTTGGAACCGGAGCTGAATTAATAAGAAAATGGTATTATAAGGCATATGTAAATGATAGTAATGGAAATAATGTTAATAATGCAAATGTTTTTAGTCAGAGTGAATTAACAAGATATTCTAGAAGCGGACTTGTTGGATTATGGCATTTGAATAATGATAGTAGTTTTGGTGAGAATTCAAATTATGTTTATGACTTTAGTGGAAATGGAAATAATGGAAGTGTTTTAGGAGGGGCAATTTGGAATTCTAGTGGAAAAATCAATGGAGCTTATAGTTTTGATGGGGTTGATGATTATGTAAGTATTTCTAATTTAATTTCAAATTATCCGGTTAGTGTTTCATATTGGATGAAAACAAATACTTCAACAAACGGAGTGCATTTTGGATTATATAATACTGGTGTGTGGGTTGCTGGAGGATTTTTTAATGGAGAATATTTGACAGGAGTAACTAATAAGGGAGTTAAAATTAGTAATTTTACAGATAATGAATGGAATTTTGTTTCATTAATTCAGAATTCTGCAACTAGTGTTGATGTGTATGTTAATGGTATAAATAGAACTATTACATTAATTAGTAATGAACAATGGAATACTGGAAATGCTTCTTCAATTGGTAGAAGAATGGGAGGACCTACACCTCAGTTTTTTAATGGTTCAATAGATGAAGTAGCTATTTGGAATAGAAGTTTATCTGCTGATGAAGTTAGAAGAATATATGAAAAAGGAGCGGGACACTTTAATTTAACAACTGGAAGTGATGGATATACAAATAGGGCTGAAGTAATTGAATATGTTAATTATGGTGGAAATAGGGAGTATTACAGCAATTATAGTTTATTTGCAAGTAAGTCTGGATATATTGATGATTCACATGGTTTGAATATTAGTTTAAGTTTGAATAAATTAAATGATATTTTTACATTAAATACTACTCTTAACATAAGTGAAACTTATTCACAAAATATAAGTGGAACTGTTGGTGGAACAGTTGTTCGTGGAGAGAATGTTACAATTAATGCAACTATTTTCAATATAACTGCAATTGATAAAGTTTGGATTAAAATATGGCAAGGTGCTGTTGGAGTATCGCAGATTATATGGCAAGGGTTTATGGCGTTTATTAGTGGAAATTTATGGAGTGTAAGTATTCCAACTAATATGACTTGGAATATCGGACTTGTAAATTATACAGTTTATGCAAATGATAGTTTAGGTCAAGAAGTTAGTTTAGAGGGAAATGTTAGTGTAACTTATGGAAGATTTGAACTTACTTCTTGTCAAGAATTGAATATTGAAAACTCAAGTTATATATTAATGAATAATGTAAGTTCAACTGGAACTTGCTTTAATATAACTGCTAATAATGTGACACTTGATGGAAATGGGTATATGATTAATTATTCTAGTAATGGCACTGTTGGTTATGGTGTTTATAGTGAAAAGAATTACAGTGTTGTTAAGAATACAATAATTAGAGAAGGTTCAAATTTAGGTAATTATAAACATGGTATTTATTATTATAATTCAGATAATGGGTTAATTCAAAATAATGATCTTATTCCTCTTTCAAGATATAACGCATTGATCTGGATATCTTACTCATCAGATAATGTTATTATTCGGGATAATCATATTTCTTATATTTCTGGTTCGGATATTCAAGCGGGTTCAGGTATTAAAATCTCTAATGATTGTAAATATATTCAAGTTATTAATAATACAATTAGTACCTCTTCTTCTAGGGGTATAGATATTTTAACTACTAGTTCTGGAACAATATCTACATCACATAGTTTAATTGCCAATAATACTATAAACTCTAGTAATTCAAATGGCATCTATATTTATAATGAAAATCTAAGAGGAACAAATATTACCCTAATTAATAATTCAATTATTTCAACAGGAGATATTTATGGTGAAGCAGGAATTTATTTATATAATGCTCCAAATAATACTTTAATAGGTAATCATGTAAACACATATTATACTCAATCTTATCTAATATATGGTTCTCAAGTTAATGATCATAATCAGTCAATTGATACATCAAATTTAGCTGAAGGATTGCCCGTATTATTTAATTATTCATTAAATGATTATATTTATTCTAATCAGAATTGGAGAAATACCTATGGACAAGTAATATGTTCTTATTGCTCAAATGTTAGTTATGAAAATATTACATTATCTAATGATGGAATTAATTTGTTTTATACAAATTATTCAAATATTATAAATTCATCTATTAATACTACAAAGGGTTATGGGATAAATCTTTTTAGTTATTCAAATAATAATTTTATTTCAGAAAATACCATTAGTACTACTGGAGCCAATCTTTATGGAATTAATTTATATTTAGCTAATTATACAAATCTTTCTAATAATATTATAAATACAAATGGTACAAATGGAATTGGAATTTATCTATATGGTTCTTCTAGTAACAATCTTATAAGTAATCTTATAAAGGCAGTTTCAGTTTCAAGAGGGATTTATTTATCTTTAGCTACAAGATACAATTTATTAGTTAATTTATCTGTAAATTCGACTTATGATGGAATCTATATAATTTCGGCAACAAATAATAACATTAGCAATTCTACAATAATAGGAAATTCTGCAATATATTTTTGGAATTCTGCTAATGAAAATAGATTAGAATATAATACCATTGGAGTTGCTGGTTCTTTAGGAACAATTTCATTTAGTGGTCCTAATGCTAATAATACCTTTTTTAATATTCAAGCAGTTAGAATTAGCACAGATAATTCTGGTGGAACTAATTATTTCTATGATAGTATTATTAATTATTCTTCAGGTTCAGATATTATAATTGGAAGTTCTTCAAGAATAAGCAATACTCTTAATTTAACTAATGTAACTAGAGCTGATGGAAGTCCTATAAATATAAGTTGGTCTAGTGGAGCAAATGGAACTCTTAACTTGCATTATTATTTGGATGTTAATGTTACAAACTCGAGTGGAACATTGGATAATTCTATAGTTAATTCTACTGATGTTTTTGGAAGTTTAATTAATTCAAGTTTAACTGGAATAAATGGTTATACTCGTCATATTTTAAGAAGTTATACTGTTGTTAATGGAACAAGTTATATATATTATTCTCCATATACTGTTAACGTAACTAATATTGGATATAGTGATTATGGAAATAATTCTATAAATATGAGTTCGAATATTTGGATGGATGTGAGGATGGATGAATCAAATCAACAATGCTGGCATCAAGATAATGGTTCGCTTATTCAATATACTTCTTGTTGTGGAATTTATAATACCGCTGGAGCAACATATATCCAGAATGGAAGTATTCTGCAGTCTAATAATTCTAATTGCATAATTATTAATGCGCAAAATATTACATTTGATGGAAATGGATATTCTATTACTAGTTTATTTAATGTCAGCGGAGTTTATAGTAATAAAAATTATTCTGTTGTGAAGAATTGTAATATTAGTATGGGAAAAGGAAGTGGTGGTTATGGGATTACAATTGATAATATTTTGTTTCAAATATTAAATAATAGTATTAATGAACAATATATGGGTATTCTTATTGGTTCTAGTCTAGCAATTCTTCAAGCAAACTATGGGGTTATTGAAAACAATTCTTTAATTGATAATTATTATGTTGGCATATATCTCGGATCATTGGGTACACAGGCAAATTATATTAATCTAACTAACAATTATATAATTGGAAGGAGTAGTTTTGCCGGAGTTAGATTTCATTATAGCAGTAATAATATTATTCGAAACTTGATAGTTAAAAACACTAAGGGTAGCGGTGTGTCGTTGAATGGTGGTAGCGGTAATGGGCATAGTTTTGATAATATCACTTGTGTTAATAATTCTGTTGATGGTATTAATAGTGGACAGTCATCAAATTTTAATCATATTTATCTTTATAATAATTCTCAGAATGGAGCCTCTATTATTTATGGGGAATATCAGAATTGGACAAATGTTGTTTCAGAAAATAATCATAATAACGGTGTCTTGATTTCAGGTGCTGGTTGGACAAATATGACTCATTTTTCTATGAGATCAAATTATCAGTATGCCATCAAGCTCTATAGAGATACTTCAAATAATTATTTTAATAATGTAAATATTTGGAATTGTTCTAGTGAGGGGAACTATGGTTGTATCTATGTTGGTACTGACTGGACAGGTACTAATAATAATAATACTTTTAATAATGTGTATATGAACCTGAGCGCTAAATATGGAATATATTCTGAAGCTACTATGGCTTATACATTTTCGCAAATTCCTAATCAGAATCATTTATTTAAGAACATAATTTTTGAGAATATTAATTCTTATAAAGTTTATTTGAATAATTATTCTAGAAATATGACTTTCATTAATGTTAGTTATGATTTAGCTAATGAAAGTGTTGGAGTTATAAATTCTTCATTAATTCGAAAATGGTATTTGGATGTTAATGTGAGCAATGTTATAGGGCAACTAGATAATGCACTTGTTAATTCCTCTAATATTAGCGGAGTCTTGCAAGATTCTGATTTGACTGGAAGTAGTGGAATCGTTAGACAAGAATTAATTGAATATGTGAACAATGGAAGTGTAAGAAATTATTATTCTCCTTATACTTTGAATGTTACAAGGAGTGGATATAATGATTATGGAAATAATTCTATAAATATGAGTTCGAATATTTGGATGGATGTGAGGATGGAATTAACTTATCCTATTATTAATTTTATTTCTCCAACTCCAGCTAATGGAGCAACTCAAAATAATAGAACTATTCCAGTTAATTATACAATTACAAATGCTGATCAGTTATATTCATTTGTTGATTTAGATAGGTCACTTATTACATGGTTTAGAATGGATGATATTAATGGAAGTGGTTATCCAACTGATATAAGTAGTTATAGCAGTAATGGAACTGCTTATAATAATTCAATACAAACTAATAATGGAAGGTTTGGAAAAGGATTTAGTTTTGACGGGGATGATGATATGATTTATACTACTTCAAATGCTGTTAGAAACATTGTTTTAAGGCAATCGGATAATTTACCAACTGAAGGAACAATTTCTATGTGGGTAAAACTAGCTAATGGTACAATGAATAATGCTAGTGATTATTTCTTGTTTAATTATTATGTTGTTGAAGGAAGTGTTACTGCTTTTGTATTAAGAGATAATGGAGCATCTGAAACATTATTTACTGAAACTGCTGAAGGATATTCTTCTTTTACTTCGCAAACAGGAGATCTTGATTTAGTTGAAGATACTTGGTATCATTTAGTTTGGAGAAGTAAGAGAATAAATAATATTATGGAAGTAAAAATGTATCTAAATGGAATTAATAAATCTCAAGTAAATTTTTCTGTATTTCAAACAAATCAATATAGGAATATGTTTTTTGGTTATTCTGGATTAACTTTGAATCTAGTTAATGAAAAAGATTTCAATGGAACAATGGATGAAATTGTAATTTTCAATAGAAGTTTAAGTGATCAAGAAATTCTAGATCTTTATAATTCCAGTGTAAGAACAAATAATTATAATAATTTAGTTGATGGAAATCATTCTATAAAAGCAAATGTTCAAGATAATTTAGGAAATTATAATTCTACTGAAACAAGATGGATTTATATTAATTCTACATTAAATATAACTCAAACATATTCACAGAATTTATCTGGAACTGTTGGTGGAACAGTTGTTCGTGGAGAGAATGTAACAATTAATGCTAAAATATTTAATTCAACTATTATTGATAGAGTTTGGATAAAAGTATGGCAAGGTGCTGTTGGAGTTAGCACAGTAATATGGCAAGGATTTATGGCATTTATTAGTGGAAATTTATGGAGTGTAACAATACCTACCAATTCTTCATGGAATATTGGATTAATGAATTATACTGTATATAGCAATGATACAATTGGGCAGGAAGTAAATCTGAGTGGAAATGTTAGCGTAACTTATGGAAGATTTGAACTTACTTCTTGTCAAGAATTGAATATAGAAAATGGAAGTTATATATTAATGAATAATGTAAGTTCAACAGGAACTTGTTTTAATATAACTGCAAATAATGTTACATTAGATGGAAATGGTTATATGATTAATTATTCAAGTAATGGCACTGTTGGTTATGGTGTTTATAGTGAAAAGAATTACAGTGTTGTTAAGAATAGTGTGATAAAAGAAGGTATAGTAAGTGGTACAGATAAATCTGCAATTTATTATTATTTTACTACTAATTCAAGTATCTTTAATAATATTATTACAACAATTGGGGCTGGTTCAAATGGAATTAACTTATTATATGTTAATAATGTAAATATATCTTATAATAATATTCTTGTTTTGGGAGGAGGAGATTATTCAAATTCTAATGGAATTTCTTATTATTATTATGCTGTATCAAAAAATAATATTATTCATATGAATAATATTACTGTTTTGGGGGTTCTTGGATATGATAATGGTATTGCAATTTCTTATGGATCTGACAATTTTATAATTTCAAATAATTCTATAAATGTAATAGGTAATAAGCAATCAGATGGAATTTCAATTCCTTATTCCACCAGATTTATTTTTAGTGGAAATAATGTAACTTCTAATCATACTCCTTATAGTATTACAGGTAATACTTATAATCAATTTAATCATAATTTTTCTGGAATTAATTATGCTGATAGTTTACCACTTTATTATTCATCTTCAGTAGATAATATTTTATTAAATAATTTAAATGGAAGTGAATATGGTCAATTTATTATAGTTAATTCAACTAATTTAACTATTTCAAATTCTTTAATTAATAAAAATGGATTTTCATTATTTTATATAAACGGTTCAAATATTATTAATAATAGTTTTAGAGTCAAGACTCGATCATTAAATCTTTATTATTTGACAAATTCTATTATTCAAAATAATTATCTGTTAAGTAATAATGGCTTAACTTATTCAGATTCTAATACAATTAATTTCCTTTATGGGCTAAATAACACAATCATAAATAATAATATTACAAGTTCAATTGAAGTATATAATTATGGAATTAGGTGTATGGAATCTAGAAATAATCTTTTTATGAATAATAGTATTCATTTAAGAAGTACTTCTGGTGGATCTATATATTTAGAATCAAATTCAAATAATAATATTATAATTAATAATTCCATTTCTGTGCTTATAAGTGGGGCTATTTATAATACTTATTTAACAGGTATATCAAATTCAAATAATAATAGTTATATTGATAATAATCTTACTGGAAAATGTAATTATTGTTCAGGTGTATTTTTACAAGGAAATTCATTTGATAATATCTTTGATAAATTATCTGTGAATGTTACTTCATATTCTTTAACCGTATCTACAAACAAGATTAATTTAACTATAAAAGATTCAATTATTAATTCAATTTCAACAAATGACATCTATGTTTCTAATGATTTGATATCAGATTCTTTTTTGAAATTAATTAATGTAACATATAATAAATCTGATACGGTTATGTTAGATAGTGATCTAACTTTATTCAATCAATATTATCTTGATGTTAATTTATCTAATTCTACTTCGCAATTAGATAACGCTTTAGTTAATATTAGTAATAGTTCTATTCTTATTAATAGCAGTTTAACTGGAAGTAGTGGATTATTAAGATATATATTAACTGAATATACTCAGAATTATACTGGAGAAGCAAATAAAACTTATATTGGAAATTATATTATAAATGTAACTAAATCCGGATATAATGATTATTCTAATAATAGTGTTAACATGACTTCTAATCTTTGGATGGATGTAAGAATGAATAAATCTTATGGAGAATGTTTTAATTTAACCACTGGAAACGCTACATATATTTTAACTCAAAACATTGTTCAAGAAGAAGATCATGATTGTATGATATTCAAAAATGCGTCTGTTGTTCTAGATTGTAATGGATATTCTATAACTTCAATTTATAATATGACTGGAATATTTAGTGATCAATATAATAGCACTATAAAGAATTGTTATATTAGTGTAGGAAGTGGAAATAATACAAATTCAGTTGGAATTGAAATGAATGATAGCGCAGATTATTCAAGTGTAATTAATAATACTGTTATTGGTGGTGGAATGATGAGAGGTATTGATTTTGGATCAAATGATTATGGTGCAGATAATTCATTAATAATTGGAAATTATGTTGATGTTTATAATACCACTAATGCAAGGGGGATTTATTTTTATAGAAGTTATAATAATTATATGTATAATAATACTGGAATAAGTAATCAATCTTATGGAATTTATATTTCAACTGGATCAAATAGTCTAATAATTGGAAATAATGGTTCAAGTAATAGGGGATATGGCTTTTCTATGGATTATAGTCAAAACAATTCAATTTTATATAATACTGGAACCAGTAAGAATGAAGATGCAATAATGTTTGTAGATGTAGATTATAGCAATATTTCAAACAATTATGCAGATAGTCCAAATGGTGGTGGAATTTATTTTGGATCTTCAAATGGGGATTATATTGCAAATAATTTTGGAAATAGTAGTAGTCAATATGGTATTTCAACTGGATCTAGCTCAAATAATACTTTATTTAATAATACTGGAATAAGCAGAATTAATCGCGGTATTGAATTAAGTTCATCTAGTAATAGCAGTATAAAAAATAATACTGGTATTAGTTATTCAAGTTATGGTATTTATTTTAATGCTAATTGTGATAGTAATAATATAACTGGGAATAATGGAACAAGTTATTCAAATAAAGGATTTTATATTTATAACAATAATAATTATAACAATATAATTTATAATTTTGGAAATTCTGTACTAGGAAATGGATTTGAATTATCTTCAAATAGTTATAATAATTTAAGTTATAATACTGGAATAAGTGTATCTGGTACCGGATTATATTTTAATCAGAATCATTTAATTAATTCATATTCTGATATTGGAATTAGTAATTCATCTAGAGCAGTACATTATAATGGTAACCCTAACGCTAATGATACAATAATAAATATTATTGGAATAAGTAATAATGGAACTGGAATTGAAATTGGTGAATCAAGTATTAATAGTTGTATGAGAACTAGATTTATTAATTCAACTGGAATAACTAATGCTACTTCATTAAGTGGTACTTATGGTGTTGGTTATTTAGTTAGTTGTAGTAATTTATTAATTGAAAATTCTGAAACAAAAGGATATTATGGATTTTGGATTAGGCAAACTGGAGTTGAAAATATTACAATAAAAGATTGTATTAATGTAACCGGTGTTAATAATGATGTTTATTATGAATTCACTGGTGTAAAAAATATTACTTTCTTGAATTGTTCTTATAGGTTATCTAAAGAGAATGTGGGTTCATTATCAAATGAATTAATTAGAAAATGGTATTATAAGGCATTTGTGAATGATACAAATGGAAGTGCAATAGAAAATGCAAATGTTGTTGGATTATCTGAAATAAATAATTATCCTGCAAGTGGATTAGTTGGATTATGGCATCTAAATAATGATAGTAGTTATGGAGAAAATTCAACTCAAGTATATGACTTTAGTGGAAATGGAAATAATGGAACTGCTTATGGGGATGCAATATGGAACTCAAGTGGAAAACTAAATGGCGCATATAGTTTTGATGGTGTTGATGATTATATTTCTACTTCAGATATCGGAAATATTGATTCTTCTACACAATTAACTGTTTCTGCTTGGATAAAAATTAATGACCATTCAAAGGATCAGGATGTTGTAGCTAAAGGTATACATGATCCTAATCAACCTATTTTATTTTGGAGAGATGATGCAGTTGGTTCTGGTTCACAAGCAGGTAACATTGATGCTATGTCTGTTTTAGTTTATGATGGAGATACTATGGCTTGGACTTCTTCTCCAAGTGGAAGTCTAAATAATTATAATTGGCATCATGTTTTATTTACTTTTACAGCAAATATTTCTGGAGGATTAAAAATATTTATTGATGGTGTTAATTTTAATAATGCTAGTACTGTCAATGTAGATTTTATTCAATCATCCTCATATAATTTGACAATTGGTTCACCAAGTATGGGTGCAGCAATGCCTTATTTCAACGGTTCAATAGATGAAGTTGCAATTTGGAATAGAAGTCTATCTGCAGATGAAGTTAGAAGAATATATGAAAAGGGAGCTGGACATTTTAATTTAACAACAGGTGTAGATGGATATACAAATATAACTGAAGTTATAGAGTATGTTAATTACGGTGGATCTAGAGATTATTATGGAAATTATAGTTTAATTGCAAGTCATATTAATTATACTTCTGCAAATCATAGTATGAATTTAAGTTTTGTTATGAATAAATTAAATGATGTCTTTACTTTACCAATGCGAGTAACTGCAATTGCTATACAATTATCATCAAGTCTATATCAACAAGTTAATTGGAGCTTTATACAATTACCTATTGTAAATCAATCTGCTGAAGGAAATAATGGAAGTGGAATATCCTCTTATTATATTAATATTTCAGCTGAAGGTGGAACTGTGGACCTTTATGTTAAAGCAAGTGGAGATTTGCTTACTGATAGTTTGGATGTTTTAGGTTTAGATAATGAATTATATAGTTATAATAAGAGTGATTCAACTGTACCTAGCCAGAGTATGTTTAGACTTAGCACTAATTTTTCAGATAATAAGATAGGAGATTCATTAAATAATGGAGAAGCTGTATTCTTGAAATTCTTTTTATCTGCACCTTCGGGTCAACCTGCTGGAACATATAATAATAGTTTGTTGTTTAAAGCTGTGCCTCATGGGGAAAGTCCGTAATAAAAGATTTATTAATCTTCTAAACTATTGATATTTTATAAAAGATGGTGGAAATTTCTGAAAGAATTGCAAATGTAACTAAACCAGAATATCTTGTTTGGGGTGATAATTATGATAAGAAAAAGGATAAGAAGAAAATCTATAAGATTTTAGCTTATCTAGCTATTATTGCTGCATTAATTATATTTTTTAGATTTGCCCTTTTAGCTTATTTGTATATAGCTAATTTACCTAAAATAAATAGTTATGATGCAAATATAGAAAGGATAGCTTTAAGTGATGACGGAACGCAAGCTTATATTAAATTAACTGGAGGAAACTCTAAAGAGATTGAATCTATAAAATTTATATTTAGAAGTAATGAAAGTGAATATGTATTTGAGACTAGGGATGGAATTAAAGAAATATCTTATGAAAGAATTAATTCATTTTTAAGTTATTTTGCAAATCCTTCTTATGAAGGAAGTTATGATTATTCAATAAAAGCAAGTGATATTAATTTAGTTAGTTTTAGAGATATAATTAAAGTTGAAGTTTCAATAAAATATAAGGATGAAAATACTGGTGAAGTTAAAGAAACAAAATCTATTGATAGTTCTAATAAAGTAGATATAAATGTTGTAAGAAGCGGAGGATATTCAGGAGGAGGAAGTGGTGGATCAGGAAGTAGTGGAGGAGGAAGTGGAACAAGTGGAAATAATCCTGGAACAAGTGGAAGTTTTGGAAATAATCCTTCTAATTATTCTAATGAAACTAATAAATATGTTCTTGAAAAAATTTCTAATGTTTATGCAGCATATAGTTTAAGAAGATTAACTAGAAATTATACAGGACCTTTAATTGAAGTAAGAAGAACTTCTGATTTACATAGCATGAATATCACTTTTGATTCATCAGGTCAATTGGAAATTATAAGTCTATTAAATTTCGTTGGAAATTCAAATGGGGAAGTTATTAGATGGTATTCACAAAATCCAGATGATTCTTCTTTAGTTATTGAATCTTCAATTAATGCTCCTTTAATAGTCAAAGATGGGGTATTAATAGTTGATTCGAAAAATAGACCTGCAATTTCTTTTTATGGAGATGATGATTGCCTTGTTGTTGAAAGTAAGGGATTAAAGAATTCAATAAATACAAATAATCTTAGTGTTTTTATTGTAGTAGAAAGTAATTCTACTGGAACATTTTTAGGACTGGCGGAACCTGGTACTTATGATACTCTTAATGGTATCGCATTTATAGCTGACCCCCAAGATAATTATTGGATAAGGTCCTGGTTTAGCGATGGATTGCGTTTGGAATATCGTGCTCCAGTTGAATGGGAAAAGAGTATTATTTCATGGAATAGCAATAAAACATCTGGTTCATTATACAAAGGATATCAAAAAGTTGATTCATTTGAAGGCGGAGGATTATTTGATCTTACATTGGGATATAAACCTAGGTTTGTAATGGGCGCAGATTCTAAAAATATGATTGGTTCCTGGAAAGGGTATGTATCTGAATTAATAATCAGTGATAATAAAGATAAAGAAAATCATTTAAAAATCATTGAAGATCTTGATATCTATTGGAATCTTGCACAAAAAAATTATAATAAATATGCATTATTATATCAAAAATATCAATATCATGTTGATCTTTATAATTGGCTTGAAACAATTAGTATTAGTGATTTAGATCTTCCAAATGGTAAATTATCTTGGGATGGATATTATTCTAATATTGATAATTTAGCAGACATCTGGATTTTTTTTACACCATATAAATCTTCATCATTATCAAGAGTAACAAGACAAGAATCAAAATGGTTGGTATTAAATGATGGAAGCGGTTCTGGAATCGAAGCTACTGGACAGGTTAGATTGTTGCATTCTAATGAAGATGGTCAAAAATCTTGGGGAAATGAACCTGCTTATTGGTATGAAGTTTCATTACCTCTATCAAATGGATCTAATGGAAATCCTTATTATAAACATACTTCTTTATGTAATAGGGCGCTTGTTATAACTGCAGTAGATATGATTATGTATGACAAAGAGATTGATAAAAATGGTTATGCAACTTGGAATGATATGCATGGAAAAGCATTATTATCTTGGGTTGATTCTGTTTATGCTTGCAAGGATGAAATTGATGCAGAAATATTAAATGCATTTGAAGATGGTTTTAAAAAACATCTTCTCCTTTCAATAAAAACAGGTGTAAGAGATGCTAACACAAATATGGATATGTTTAGTGTTGAAGCTGCAGCAAAAATTGCTAAAAAAACAAATGATCTTGTTTTAAAAGATGTTTCATTAAGGGCTGCTAAAAAATTGTTATTAGGTTATGAAGATGCGGTATTGTTCACATATCATAATCCAAATCTGGGGAGTTTTTTTCCTGCAGGTTACATTGGAGAAAATGATATGGCTGATGGGTTTTATAATGGAGAATCTTTTTATCATATTACTGGAGCCTATAGTTATATTTATGATGAACCTGGATGGGAATTTTTTAAAGAAGTATTAAAAAGAATGTCTGAATGGAGAATTTATCAAGCATTTAATGATCCTGCATTTTCAGCTGAAAGTGGAAGTTCAATTATTAATAGTTCTAGGTTTGATGGTGCTGCAGGTTATAGTGGAAGAACCGGTGCTAGTGCTTTAATTGGACAGCAATCTGTTTTTTGGAGAGATATAACTGCTGCAGATATGGTTTATGAAGCAAGACCTCTAGCGAATTCTTTATCTTATGGAACATTTAGTTTAGCTAGTAATTCTCAAATGGTTAATGATATTAATAATAAAATTACTAGTTTAAATTCATTAGCTGGAGTTGTTGATACTACGAGTGCTCCATTATGGAGTGGTTGGTCTCCATGGCCTAAAGTTTATCCATATAAACCTCCTAGCGGTTGGTATACTAGGCTTGATTCTATTAAAACAGATTCTAGTACAGTTATTCCAATATTAAGACAGAATTCTTATAGCAAAGCAATGGGAGGAGAACCAACCGGAATTGAATTTTGGTCTTATAAAAATTATAATGGAGCAAATGATTTTGGATGGTTTGTTGAAGCAGATTCAAATCAAGGAAATTATGGTGGGTGGTATGGTGGAAAACTTGAATTATTTTGGACAAAAAAAACTGGAATTATTATTTTAAATAGGCATGGAAAGACTGGATGTAATTCTGCTGATATGGAAGATTCTAAATGTTGGGTAAAAATAGAAAAATGGGGCGCACATCATGTCTGGGGAAAAGATGAAAATGATAAAGCATTTAGTCAGGTTCATCTTAAAGGAAATAATATTAATAGGGATACAATAGCGATACCTGAAAATTCACCTCAATATATTGAAATTACAAATAATTTTAATGATATAAATGCAACATCTGGTTCAACTGGTGAAGAAACAGGAAATGAACTAACTGGAAGTTTTAATCTTACTAATAGGTTTGAAGCGTTAACTAATGGTATAAAAATAATTCATAATATTAAAAGTGATGAAAGTGATCAAATTAAAGAACTTTGGCTAACTATCCCTGTTTATTTAGGAGATTCTCAATATACTAGAAATCAACCAAATACTAGTATTGAATATTATTCTAATGGAAATTGGTTAAATCTAGATACTAATCTAGTATTGACTGAAAAAATTAGACTTGGAAGAAATTTTTTAACTGGTGATGGTATTCAATTTGTTTATATTCAATTTAGTGAACAACAAAAAGTAAAGCTTTCAAGTAGTGCTTATATTGACCCTTATCAAACAAAAACAATATTAAGAAATATTCATGTAGATCTTCATGGAAATCCAGGAGTTGTAATTCCAACCCCAAAAAATAAATTTATTTCTTATGAAATAATGATAAACGAATAAGAAATCAATAATCTTTATTAATGAATAATTCTTTGTGGATATTAAAAAGGGTTAATTAATTGTGGAAATTCCTGTTATTAATGTAGATTTGAATGTAGATAAGTTTAAACCAGAAAATCTGGTTTGGGGTGATAAGTATGATAAGAAAAAGGATAAGAAGAAAATCTATAAGATTTTAGCTTATCTAGCTATTATTGCTGCATTAATTATATTTTTTAGATTTGCCCTTTTAGCTTATTTGTATATAGCTAATTTACCTAAAATAAATAGTTATGATGCAAATATAGAAAGGATAGCTTTAAGTGATGACGGAAAGCAAGCTTATATTAAATTAACTGGTGGAAATTCTAAAGAGATTGAATCTATTAAATTTATATTTAGAACAAATGAATCAGAATATATTTATGAAACAACAGATGGGATTAAAGAAATAACCTATGAAGATAAGAGATTTTTAACTTACTTTGCTAATCCTGAATATGAAGGAAGTTATGATTATTCTATTAAATCAGGTGATATTGGACTTGAGGATTTTAGAGGAATAATCAAAGTTGAAGTTTTGATTAGATATAAAGATGAAAAAAGTGGGGAGATAAAAGAAACAAAGATTGTTGATAGTACAAAAAAATCAGATATAAAAGTTGTTAGTGGTGGATATAGCGGAGGAGGTGGATCAAGTGGGGGATCAGGAGGAGGAAGTGGTGGGGGTGATAATAATCCGACTTGTACTCCTAGTTGTTCTGGAAAAAATTGTGGTGATAATGGGTGTGGAGGAACTTGCGGAATATGTAATGATAATAATGAATGTACAGATGAAAGTTGTAATTCAGGAAGTTGCTCATTTGTAAATAAAAGTGATGGAAGTATATGTTCATCTGGAACATGCAAATCTGGAAGATGCGTATCTTGTCAATCGGATTCTGAATGCAATGATAATATTAATTGTACGACTGATAAATGCACTTTAGGAAGATGCGAGATTACAACAAATAATAATCTATGTACTAATGGAAATATTTGTGATAGATTTTATGGATGTGTTCCTGAAATTCATATTACTCAAGAATGGCTTAATAGCAAGGGAAAAAGTCCATATTATTTAGATACTGCTGGAGCTAAATATATACTTGAAACTGATGTTGTAACAAATGGAACCGCGTTTGTAATTATTGCTAATAATATTGATTTTAATTTAAATTCCCATACTATTATATATAATAATCAAGAACCACCTTATATAGAAAATAATGATTTTCAAAATGGAAATTCTGGTTGGGATTTAACTAATACACCTAATGCAATAATTGGAAATGGGTCATTTGTTAATCTTAATGAATATAAAGAAGACAGGGCATTAAGATTTTTAGTTCCAGCTAATGATCAATATGTTACTAGTTTAAATAAAGTAAATTTAGAACCTAATACTAATTATACATTATATGCTAGAATTTATGAAGCCGTTAATACTTATGGACAACCAAGTGATGAATTTGCTAGAGCTATTGTTAGTTTAGTTGGAAGGGAATCTGTAAATATTACATATGCTACTATAAGTAATAGGGGAGTTGCTTTTTTAATTCATGATTTTAGTACTGGAAATTCTCCTGAATCTTATAATCTAAGAATTTCTTTAGAAAATGCATTAAAAACAAAGAATGATACATTATATATTGAAGAAGTTGGAATTACTAGAGCGAGTTCCCCTGGAATTGTTATGGGTCCTGTTTCATGGAGGGCAATTCATTATCCTGAGGTTAATAGATATGCTTATTCTCATTATTCAAGTGTTAGAAATGGGGTATTGATACAAGGAAATGGAAATAGTGATTTTTCTAATGGAATAACAATAACTAGAGCAGATAATAGTTCTGTTTCAGATATGATAATAAAAGTTCATGGGCCTGATTCAAGAAATATTTATGGGGCTTCAAATGTAATAAATAATCGTTTGTATAATGATGTTAAAGTAATTAGTTCGAGAGATTATTTCGATGGAACGGTTATTAATGGTGGAGTTAATATAACTAATAATATTATTTATAGTGGTTGTCAAAATGGAATTATTCCTTCACATAATAGTTTTGTATTTAATAATAGTATAACTTTGCAATCTAGATATACTAATGGATATGCAATTCAAGGTTATGGTAATTTTAATAGTACATTTATTGGAAATATTATAAATTGTGGTAGTGGAAATAATTCTTGCAGAGGAATTTATGCTGGAAGTGAATTTACTGTAAATAAGAGGAATGTTAAAATCTTAAATAATATTGTTGAAATCCAAGAATTACCTAGGGTGCAGGAATATAGTGGATGTCAAGGTGGAAGTTTATCTGGAGCTTATGGAATACAACTTGAAGCTGCAACTGATGTTATAATTAGATGGAATAACATAAGTGCAATTGCTAGAGAATGTCCTTCGGCAGCATTTAGAAGAAATGGAAATAATTTAGATAAAGATATAATTGTAGAAAATAATATATTTAATGCAACTAGATATTCTAGTTCGACATCTTTTAATCCTGTCGCTAAAGCATTTTTTGTTTCTTCAGGAGTTAATAATAAAAATGAAACATTATTATTTAGAAATAATATTTTAATTACAAATCATAGGTTTATTAGTTCTCCTGAAGTAACTAATCTTGAATTTTATTCAAATACTTTTATTGTTGGAGATAATAAAGAAGAACCCTTTCAACCATTTGTATCTGAAAATTATCAAGGTTATGCAGTTACTTATTATCCTAAGATAAGTAATATAAAATTTATTGATAATAAATATCAAGATGAATATGTAGCAAATGTATTCAAGAATGCTAGTATATATAAGAAATTTTATGTTTCAATGGGTCTTGATAAAAATTGTTCATTTTATTATTCTTGGACAACTAATTTAAGTATAATTGATTCAAATAATAATCCTTTAAGTGGTGTTAATGTCATAATAAGAAATGCTTTAAATCAAGAGATCTATAATGGTTATACGGAATCAAATGGTTTAGTTAGTTTAGTTTTAGATGAATTTTATTATTTCGGTGGAAATAAAACTAATTATAATCCTTATACTATTCAAGTTAGTAAAAACGGCTATGATACCTATTCAAAGGAGTTTTATATTAATAATTTAAGTGAGATAAAGGTAGTTTTACAATAGTTTAATATAATTAATAAATTAAAATAACTTAAAACATCTATTATTATATTAAAACAATCCTTTTTTTCTTTCCATAATATTTATATATATAAGAACCAAATAGATTATATGAAAGAGAGGGCATTATTGACGATATTTATATTTTTATTTGTAGTCTCGAGCATGATGATAATTGTTGAAAATACGTTAACTAATAGGCAAATGACTGGATTTGCCGTTGAAGGGTATGCTACTTCAAATGTTACAATTTCTAAATATCTTTCAATATCCATGTCTCCAAATCTAACTACAGGTATTTTATTTGGAACTATTGATGTATTACCTGCTGTTGATATTAATGCAAGTGGAAATAATAATAGTGATGGAGGATTATCTACCTTTTATATAAATGTTTCATCTGATTCTAATACTCCTGTTGATTTTTGTATAAAAGCTAATACTAATTTTTATGATGGTGGAGGAGCTAATACTCTAGGTGCTGGAAATGAGAGTTTTAGCAATGCTACATCAACAACTGCAACAAGTCCTACATTAGTTGATCAGTTACCCTTAACCACTGGTTATGTAAAAGCAGGATTTAATTCAACAAGAGGACAATCTGTTTTTTATAGATTTTGGCTAGATGTTCCTTCTGGAACTCCATCAGGAAGTTATAATAATACAGTAAACTTTAAAGGAGTAGAGGTAGCTGCTGTTTGTGGAAGCTAAAAATAAAAATGAAAAATAATACAATCTTAATATCAATCGCATTATTATTAGCAATAAATTTAGTTAGTGCTGGTGTTGGAATAAAATGGGATAAAGAATCTAGTCTTGTTAAGGAAGGAGAAAAGACCTGCATAACTTATAAGGTATATAATCCCTGGCCTGAAGAAAACTGGGTAACTATTGAATTATCTGAAGAATTAAAACCAATATTAATTGAACAAGAGGTTGATACTAAATTAATTCCTGCTAATACCCCTAGTTCTCAAGCTATACCTGTAAATTTTTGTTTTAAAGTACCTATTATTTATGAAGAAGATTGTTTATTAATGGATAAATTCATCTGTAAAAAAGATTATCAGGGTGAAATTAAGAATTATAAAGGGGAAGTTTTAGTTAAATCTGTTCAAGCTCCAACTAAAATAGGTGGTTCAGGTGGATCGGCTACTGCTATGGCTGTTTCAGCACCTTTAGCAATAAAAGTTGAACCTAAAAATCATGCTAGAAATTTTGCTTTGATTTATGGGATAATTGCTTTATTATCTTTATTATTTATAATCATATTATTATATAAAAGATATAGCAGATCAGATCTTGAAAGAGATGAAGATAGACTCAGGAAATTAAAGGATAGAATCAAAAAAGAAAAATCAAAAAAGAAATAATAAAGGATGCAATTAAAATTTCATGAAGAGAATTGGAGAAAAGAATTCTAGATTTAAGAAAAATAAAATTATTAATGATTTTAAAACAGTTAAACCTAGAAAAGAAACATTATTTTCTCTTGAATCTTCATATTTAATCTATAAAGTTTTATTTTTTGTTTGTTTAGTTTATTTAATTATATTGTTCTTATCTTTTGCAAGATTTTCAGGTTTTGCAGTATCAACAGTTTCAAGTTTTGGAGTAGATGTTGGTTTAAATGTATTATATTTTGAATTTAAAGATGGTCTTTCTACAACCGATTTTATTCATATGACTGATCAACAATTAGAAAATGTATCTAATATGACTTTGGAAGTAAGTGGTTCTGGAAAAATTGAATTTTTAGATCATGTTAATTTAGCCTTAGATAGTATTAATGATGTTATAGATTTAGATTCTAATATTAATATTTCTAATGCCAATATTAATTATGATGGGAATGCTTTAACTTCTATAAGTGAGAAATCAGCAAGACTTACATTTAATGGAATCACTTTTTTTAATCCGCGATTAAGAAAAGATGGTTCTTTATGCACTTTAACCTGTGAATTAGTAAGTTATGGTGGTGGAACTTATATAACTCTAGTTAATTATTCTGGGAATTATGTTTTAGAAGAAACTCCTTATTGTGGAGATAATACGTGTAATTCGAATGAAGGTGAAACTTGTGGAAGTTGTGTAAATGATTGTGGTTTTTGTCCTGATGTAACTCCACCAGTTATAACTACACCAAGTACTTCTGCACCAGCAAGCGGAGGAGGTGGAGGGGGTGGAGCTGCATTTGTTAGTTCAGTAAGTACTATATTTGTAAAATCTTCTTTATTGTTTGATAAAGAACTTATTAAATTATCTTTAAAACAAGGAGAAAGTTCAACCGAGTATGTTTATATCTCTAATGACGCTTTAAATGATATATTTGTTAATTTAACTTCTTCTTCACTTGATAATTTTTTATTAATCCCTGAACCAGGTTTAACAATAAAATCAAAACAATCAGTTAAAGTTAGATTGGATTTTAATGTTAAAGAAACAGAAAATCCTGATTCTTATTTTGGAAAAATCAATCTTAAAAATTCTGATGGTTCTAAGAATACAATTTCAGTGATATTGGATGTAAAAGAAAAAAAACCTTTATTTGATATAAAAACTAAAGTTCAAAGAAAGATAATATTACCGGGTACTAAAATAAAAGCAAATATAGATTTAATTAATATGGGAGATTTTAGTAATGTTGATGTTGTACTTTATTATTCAATAAAAGATATGGAAGGAAAGGTATTATCCTTTTCTCAAGAATCATTAGCTGTGCAAAAAAGATTGTCTGTAACTAGAGAACTTGAAATTCCTATCTATAATGAGGGAGATTATATCTTTTATTCAACGGTTACCTATGCTAATACTACTGCAATATCTTCTGATCATTTTAAAATAGCATTACAAGAAGAATTTCCTATAAAATTGAATGATCCAAGACTTATTTCTTTAGTAATTGGATTAATCTTATTTATATTATTCTATATTATATATAGATATATTAGAAGAAGGATGCCGAGATATGTAGAATAAAACTTAGTTAAAAAATACTATTTAGTATTTTTTAGCTAGATAAGAATGTTAATTTAATTGAAGTGAATTCAATTAAATTAGGTAAAGAATGCCGAGATATGTAGAATAAAACTTAGTTAAAAAATACTATTTAGTATTTTTTAGCTAGATAAGAATGTTAATTTAATTGAAGTGAATTCAATTAAATTAGGTTTAGTTTGATTTGTATGAAATTTTGGTAATATTAATTTTCTAAGAGATTTTTAATTTAAGAAAGAGACATTTGTTAAAAATTATTAATGGAAATATAAAAATTGTAAAAAAACTTCCCTAATATATTTTATTTGGATAATCGTTAAATTTATATATGTGTATGCATATGCATATGTATGGTAAAAGTAATTTCTCTTTCAAATGATGCATATGAAAAATTGAAAGCTATAAAAAATGGAAAATCATTTTCAGAGGTAGTTGTTGAACTTGTTGAATCTAAAAATAAGAATAAAAAAGACAGAAAAAAGTTTGCAGGAATTTTTAAAGATGATGATGAATGGGAAAAAATAATGGAAGATATAGATATGGATAGAAATAATTTTAAATTAAGAGAGGTAAAAATTTGATGTATTGTCTTGATACAAATATAATAGTGAATTATCTTAGAGGTGATAAACAAACAATTTTTAAAATTAATGAGCTTAATGAAGATTGTGAATTATTTGTTACTCCATTAACTTTATGTGAGTTATATAGGGGAGCTTATTTATCTAAAGATTCTGAAATTAAAGTAAGATTAATAAAAGAGTTCATTGGTTCGTTTGTTTTGTTAGAATTTAATGAAAAAGTTTCTCTGGAGTATGGAAAAGAATATTCAAGATTAAAAAAGCTTGGTAAAATAACTGAAAATATTGATTTGATGATTGCTTGTTTTGCTAAAACTAATAATCTTATTTTAGTTACAAGAAATAAAAAACATTTTGAAAATATTGGAATTAAAATTGAAAGTTGGTAGAAATTAATTTTATTATAAAACTATTCTGAAGACGTTGTTCCATCATCGTCTTCTGCTTTAAATGTTTCTTTCTTTTGTCTAGATGGACATTCCTTGTTGAAACAAAGATTCCATGGTCTTTTTGCTTTTTTTATTGCTAAAACCATTGGCCATGAACAATGTTCACAGGTTTTATTGAGGTTTTTAACCAGATATCCTGATGGAAGGCTATAGGTTTGTTTGCAATTTGGATAAGATGAACATGCTATAAAATAACTTCTAAATCTAGGTGAAAACTTGATTTCTAGGTCTCCAGTATTACATGTTGGGCATTTGTAATTTAATTTATTTGCTTCTTTTTCCTGGTCCCATTGATTTTGAGTTGCTTGAACAAGTTCAGTACCTATCTTTTTTTCATTTTTTCTTAAATCTTCTGAAATTGTTTTAAGTGCGTTCTCTGCTAAATCTAGAACATGTTTTGATTTTATATTTAAATCTTTTTTAGATGTTCTAATTATATCCATGTCTTTTTCAATTTCTCTAGTTAGTTTTTCATCAATAATTATTGAAGAGAATTTTTCTAATGTATCAATTAGTTTTATACCTAGTTCTGTTGCTTTTATTGAAGTATCTTTAACGTAATTTCTGTCGTAAAGAGTTTCAAGAATGGCTGCTCTTGTTGCTTTTGTACCTAGATTTCTTTTTTCAAGTTCAGAAACTATTGAAGCTGGAGAATATCTTTTTGGCGGTTGTGTTTCTTTTTCTTCTATTTTAACATTATCAATATTAACTTCTCCATTGAAATCTTTTATTTCTTTTTCAACTTTGTTTGCAGGATAGACATTCATCCAACCTGGTTCTAGAATTTCCATACCTTTTTCATTAAATTTTAAATCATTAATTATTACTTCTATTTTCTTATTTTCTAATTCTGCATCCTCACAAAAACATGAGATAAATCTCTTTACAATAAGATTGTATATTTTTTCATCATATCCTTCTAATTTTTCAAAGTTGCCTGTGGGCATAATTGATGGATGCGCTGGATCTGATTTTTTACCTTCTACTGGTTTTGAACGAGTGGCGAGTTTTACTTCCTTGTAGTTTTTAGATAATCTTTCTAGAATTTTTTTAGGTTCCATTGCATCTGGAATTTTTTGTGAAGAGGTTCTTGGATAAGAAATTAATCCTGCTAAATATAATTTTTGAGCAACTTGAAGCGCATTTGCAGGAGTTATTGAATGTAACCTGTATGCTTCAGTCTGAAGACTTGTCAAATCAAAAGGTGCAGGAGGAATTATTTTTTCTTTTGTTTTTGTAGTAATTGCATTAGCTTTTTTATCTAATAAATTTTTAAATTTTTCTAATTCAACTTTTTTTGTTATATCTTTATTGTGTTTTACATCTGTAATATTTTTTCCATCATTTATAGTTAGGAATATTTGCCAGTATGGTGTTGGCTTGAATTTTAATATTTCTTTTTCTTTTTTTACTATTAAATTAAGCGCAGGACCTTGTACACGACCTATTGACATTATTTTAAATTTTCCAGTTGATTTTATAGCAGACATTAATGCTCTTGAAAGATTAATTCCATATAACCAGTCAATGAAATGACGAGTTTCTCCTGCAATAGCTTGACCCCAATCTATTGTAGGATGAGAATTATCATAAGAGTCTTGCAGTTCTTTAGCTGTTAAAGAAGAGAATTTCATTCTTTTAGCATCTTTTTGACCTGCTAAAAATCGAACTACATTATATCCAATAACTTCTCCTTCAACATCATAGTCTGTAGCTACAACAATTTCTGAAGCACCTTTAACTAGTTTTTTTATTGTATTATAATATTTTCTTGTAAAATCTTTTTTCTTAACTTCAAAATTAGGGAACCAGCCAATATCAAAAATAGGATAATTTGTTCCTTTAGCTGTTTGAGATACTGTAAAAAGGTGGCCTACTGCACAAGCTACAACTATTTTATTATTTTTTCTTGTTAATTCATAATAGGGCACTCCACTATCAGATTTTTTTGATTCTTTATCTTCAGATAGAGCGGCAGCAATTTTTGCAGCTGCTTGAGGTTTTTCAGTTATAACAAGAATATATCCTCCTGATTTTAATTTTATATTTTCATTTTTTGCTTCTTTAGATTTTAAATCCAAGGAAGATGCAGATATTTTTTTAGAAGTAGTTTTTTTTGTTGATGATTTTTTAAAAGTTCTTTTTGCTTTAGGAATAGTTCCAATTTTTTCTATTTTTTCAATTTGTTCAATGGATGGTTTAGGTTTAACTGGAACTTCAACAGTTTGTCTTATTTTTTCAGGGTCAAATACTTGATATTTTATTTGTTCAGTTGCTTCTGGTGCTATTTTTTTCTTTGCCATATTTTAAAAGATACTATTTAATTATAAAAAGAATCTTTATTAAATGAACCTAAAACCCTAGGTTTATAAACATTAGCTTATCGCCTTTAAATTAATTTTCTAAATAAACAAATGAATTTTAATTTTTTTATTCTTGGATATTATTTATTTCTTTTAATCTTTTATTTGCATCTATTGAAGATAAAAACATTTTCCAGAAAATTTTAGTTAACCATTCATTCCATTCTTTATTTTTAATTGTATAAAATATGAATATTTTTTTATCAAGTTCAAAATCCCTTCCAGTTGGTTCTTTTATTTCTTTTATATTTATTAATTTATCATCAATTATTGTTGCTCTTAATGGTTGTTCTTTATGCCTTATTTGGATAAGTTCTTTTCCATATTTATAATTTAAGGATAATAATTTTTCAACATTTTTTTTACTAGCAATATCCACTCTACATACTACTTTGATTGAAATTCCTTTTTTTGCTAAATTTTCTAATACGCTAAAAACTTTTATTTTTCCATCATCAAAATTTATGAATGAAAGATTGCCTGAATAAAATAATATTTGTTTTTTTGCATCAAGAAGTAATTTTTCAAAATCATTTAATCTACCTGCTTTTGATTCGTTTTCTCCTTTTTTAATCCAAGCAAATTTATCTTTTTCAGGAATATGCTGATATATATCAAATGGTGCAAAATCAAATTTGCTTCTACCATTAATAATTGATTTTTCTAATTCTTCTTGAAATAAAGATTGACTAGCTTTTTCTAAACCAGTAAAATAAACTATTTTTAATGCCCCACGTGTACCTTCTCTAAAAACTCTAGTTGAAATTGTTCCAAAATTTTTTTCAATCTCTCTAATATATCTATCTGCTGTTCTCCAATTTTTTTTTATTTCTTTAGCTATTTCATCAACTGAACGTGGTTTAGATATAACAAAATCCTCTATTTTTTTTATTATGTTAGGTGTTAACATAATGATAATTATAAATTGAAATATATAAGCTTTTTTGGTATACAACACTATTGACAAATTTTTGTGAATAATTTTCATATATAATACAACTCTATACTATATTATGGATAATAAAAAAGGTGATAGGAAGTTTGTTCTAACAGGGGGAGCTAGTTGTGGTAAAACTACTTTATTAGGGGAATTAAGGAGAAGAGGTTATCAAGTAATTGAAGAAGCGGCTACAGATATTTTGGAAGATAGGGCAGATAGGATAGTAAATTCAGAAGAGATTGAATTAAGACAGAAATTAATATTTAGAAGAAGTTTAAGAAGAGAAAATTATGATTTTGGTTCGAATATGGTTTTTTTTGATAGGGGATTAGTTGATTGTTTAGTTTATTCTCAATATTATCTTGGAAGAATTCCTGATGAAATTAAAAATTTTGATTGTTCTAAAAGATATGATGATATTTTTGTTCTTGATAGACTCAATTTTGAAAAAAATCATGTAAGAATAGAAAAAGATAACGATGAAGCAGAAAAAATTCATCAACTTATAATTGAATATTATAAAATTAATGGATATAATCCGATTTTTGTCCCATTAATGAAAGTTGAAGAAAGAGCGTATTTTATATTAAATTATTTGAAAGGAGGTGAAATCTAAAAATGGGAGGATGTTATAATGGGAGTTATAAATATGCAAAATCAGAAGCAGTAGAAAAACCAAAAGTATCAAATGATTTTAAGAAAAATTTAAGAAGTTATTTCAAAGATCATCAAATGAGTCAGTTTATTTCAGCCTACAAAGGTTATTTTGAATCAAAGCCGTCAGGTTTTATTCTTGAAGTAGCAAAAAATGCAGGAATAACAGATGCTAAAGATATTCCTAAGGAGTTTCCTGAAATTGAATATGAAGTTAAATTTGATGTAAGGCTAAAAGGAAAGGGAGATGAACCTAGTATTGTAGAATATATGGATGCATTTGAATTTCCATGTGGAAGAAATACAAGATTTTTCAAAGATCCTATGAATACTTTTGCAGAAGGTGTAAATAATTTTTATGGAAATAATTTAGATGAAAGATTAGTTGTAATAGAAAAAGGGAATGGACTTTTTTTAAAAGAAAAAGGATTAGTTACTCCTGTTCAAAGTGATATGCCTTATAGCGAGATAGTGATTAAAAGGAGTGAATTAAGATATCCTGCTTCTTTTGAAGAAGTAGAAAGAAAAGTAACAGAAGTTTGCAAGGAAAGTGGCGTTAAGTACAGAGGTAAAATTAGAAAAGAAAAAGGAGATTTTTTTGTTCTTGATTCAAATGATGGAAGAATATATTCTTTTAGTTTTACTAGAGCTCATTTAATAAAACCTGGGAAAAAAGAAGAATCTGGAATTCAGAGGCAATTAGAAATAGAATATGCAGGTTATATACCTGGTGTAGGTAAAATTAATGTAGGTTCTGAAGAGGAAATTGTTTCAGGAATGATAGATAATGCCAGATATACGTATGGGTTGTACAGTAGCTCGCCTGTAAAAGATGGTTGGAGAATGAATCTTTTGGTAACTAATGAACGAAAGTATGATTTTATTGTTGGAAAGGATAAAATGAATCTTGAAAATAGAATAACTTTACCTGCAATAATAAGTACAACTGGAAGAAAAAATCCTCGTTTAAATTAATAAAATGAATAATTTAATTTTTTTATCTGGTCCGCATGGTTCTGGAAAAACAACTTTAGCTGATTTAATACAAAGAGAAAATCCTGAAGTTATTGTACCAGAATTAGTTATGCGGATCAGAAAATTTTATTCTGAAGTTCCTGAGAATGAAATCGATGATTTTCATAGACAAACATTAAAGAATTGCCAGAGAGCTATTGAAAATCATGAATATTTATGCATAGCTAGAGAAAATCCAAATAAAATAATATTAGCGAATAGATGTATTTATGATGTAGAGACATATTCAAAAGCTTTTGAAAAACTTGGATGGGTTAATGAAACTCAAAGGAAAATACTTGTTGAAAATTCAAGATATTTATATGGCAGTTTACAATCACCAAATGCTATTTTATTAAATCCAGGTGTTGATACCTGTAAAATGCATTTGGAAAATAGGTGGAAAACCAAAAAGAAGAAATTTAAAGAAACTGATATTAAATATTTGAGTGCAGTTTGCAATGAATTTGAAAGTTATAGAGAAAATTCTAATGTTTATTATATTGATAGAGAAATTAATTTAGAAGATAAAGAACAAGTTAATAACATCTATTCTTGGATAAGAAATAAAAATGAGGGAAAATAGTTTTTTTTATATTCCTGAAGATTTTTCTCCTGAAGAATTTTTTAATAGAATAATAGATGATTATGTTAATTTTAATAAGAAATATTTATGGCAACAAGAACATCATATTTTAGCCGATATTTTTCCAAAATCTTCATCCATAAGGGGAATGTATCTTAATCCTGTTATTGAAGGATATTGTGTTTTTGAGTTAAATTCTTATGATAAATTATTAATTTACTCAAGAAATGAGATAGTAATATCTGGAAGTCTAGCTATAGCTGGATTTGGTAAAAAAAGAGATTCATGCAAAAAAGAACTTGAGAAAATTGCTGGAATAAAATTAAGAAAGTTAACTAAAAAAGAAATAGAAATTAAAGATTTGGATTATTATTCATATTAATTTAAAACTTCTTTTTCTACTTCTATTCCGTCAAAGGTTGGGAATTCTTCAACAAGATAAACCTTAAATAAATCATTGTTAATAATTTTTCTTGCTAGTTCTTGAGATAAGATAATACGATTCTTTTTTTTATCAATATAAAATTTACCTTTAATAGATTTTGAAATAATATTTAATTCTTTTTTACTTTTAACATATATTGCAAGATAGTTTACTAGGCCTTCTTTGGATTTTTTACCAAATGGTAGAATATTATGCAGTTTTAATCTATTCATAAATTGATAATTATTTTTTAATTCTGCTGTACAAACATGAAGATTTAATTTTATTTTCCTTTTTTTTAATTCATTTAATAACCAAATTCCTGATTTTATTGAATCTTTAATAGTATAACCTCCTTGATTTAAATTGTATTTTTGGGATACTATCTCTATATTAGTTTCTGATAGTTCAAACTCATTGAAATTGGCAAATCCAATATATGGAGAAACTTTAATTATGAAATCAAGGATTTCTTTTTTCTTATTGGGTATCATTGGAAGTTCAACACCTATATTTTCTTTTTTATAAAATAAAGAAACTTGCTTGATTTTTTCAATATCTTGATTCATTAATTCTTTATTCGGATTACATAAAAATTCTGGATGAAACCGAACTTCATCAATATAATGAGATAATTTTTTTATTTTATCATTTGTAAGAAGTTTTGTTGGAAGGTATATATGAATATGAAATTTTTTCCCAAATTTATTTTTTAATGCTTTTGCATATTTTATTGTTCTATTTAGATATAATAATGGATCTCCTCCGGTTATACCTGCTGAAGTTGCATTACTTTCTAATGCTTCAATTATTGCATTTTTAGGAGATTTACATATTTTTTCATTTGCATAGATAACATCTATATTTTTTCTTTTATTTGAAAGCGAACAATAGGAACAATTTCTTGAACAATATCCTGAAATAAATAAAACTAATTTTTCACCTTTTACACAATATTTGCATCCCTTCGCAATGTCATTTGTATAATATGAAGAATATTTTGATTTCATTATGATTTAATGGGCTATTTGATTTAATAGATTATTGTAAAAGTTTATAAATATAAATGTTCTTATTAAATTAAGAAAAATGGTGAATATAAATTTAAAAATTGATAATCGTTTACTTTATCTGATAAGTTTTTTATTTATAATTATATTAATAACGGGATTTACTTATGCATATAATTCAAATCCTGCGGTTCCTTCTAATTTTGGACATAGTATGGATGAAATTGAAGGATTGGGTTCTTTAACCTCAAATGTTGAATTTGTAAGGAATAGTTATACTACCTTACATAATACTGGAGATATTTGGACTAGTTGTGCAAGAAAAGTTAATGATAATCTTCCAGCAGGTTACTCTTTTTGTTTAATAGAATCTGTTGAATTTGATGGGACTAATTGTTTATGTTCTAGAGTTTGTATGAAATAGGTTGTTTTAATTTGATTTTATTTTAGAAGTTTATTAAATTCTTATAGAAAGGTTTAAAAATAGGTTTTGATATTATTTATTTGTCTTCTGGTGCGATTAATTATAGGAAATATATGAATAATAGAAAGAATGCTAAGAAAGAATTTGCACCAAATATATGTTTAGAATGTGTTAAAAAAGATAGCGGATGTTGTAGTAGTTACCCGTTTATTCCTTTAACAATAAAAGATATTGAACGAATAAAGAAATTAGGATATAAATTGGAAGATTTTGTATTAGTTCAAAAATATAGAAAAAATATGATAGATACTTCTGAAAAATGGTGGGCTGATGGATTTGTTAATCATGATAAAAAAAAATATAAGTTGACTGTAAAAAAGAAGAAGGATAATAGTTGTGTATTTTTAAAACAAGGAAAAGGGTGTACTTTAGGAAAAAATAGGCCCTTTGTTTGTAAGATTTATCCATTTTGGGTTGATTCTAAAGGTAAAGTTATATATGAAAGAGATGAAGAAAAAGATTGTCTTTTAGGAAAAAGAAATGTACCTATAAAACATGCAGTTGAAATGATAGGTGAAAAAAGAAAATTAATTAAAAAATATAGAAAGGAGATAAGAAAGGATTGCATTGAAAATTTGGATAAATCAAAGATTTTAGTGTGTTCTATGATAAAACAAAGATGAGAACTAGAAAAATAGATAAAATTTTAGAGAATAGAATTGTTTTTTTATTGTTTAAGGACATGGATTTAAGATTGCAAACTTTACCATTAAATGGAGCTAGTATCCACAAAAGAGAATCTGTAAGATGCGCTTATGTTTTTAGAATGGATAGATATGAAATGGGAAGTTGTCCATTAACAGAGACTTTTGGCGATTTAAAAGAAAGAGATAAGTCTGATTATGATAGTTGTGTTAGATTAATAGAAGAAACTAAAAAATATTTTAAATTAAATCCTTAAGAAAAATATTTGGAATAATAGAAAAATTTTTAAGAAATGTTTTGTTTTTATTTTAATAAATATAATTGTATAAAAGTTTATAAATTGGAATTGTTTTATAAATTAAATAAAGATGGTGAAATTTAATATTCATGTAAGTAATAGGATTCTTTATACTATTTTAACGATATTAATTATTGTAGGAATTGGGCAGATAGTTTATGCATATAATACTAATAATGCTAATCCTATATCTATGGGTCATAGTTTAAATGAAATAGAAATGCCTCCTGGATGTTTAGCTGGTCAAGCATTAATAAGAAATCCTTCAAATAATGGATGGATTTGTAGTGGTTCAGGAAGTGGAAGTGGTCAATGTTTTGTTAATCATGTAACTCTTGCGACTATCGATCAGCCTAGTGGTACAGTTTGTACTTGCCCTCAAGGTTGGTCTAAACCTGATCTTTCTGGAGCTGAAGAGCTTGGTGTTATTCATTATTGTGCTTGGTCTAATTGTTTGGGTGGTCAGCATAGACCGCTTGGTATGGGTTGTGCAGCTGGGGAATGTGATCAAATTGTTGGAAAGGCTTGTCTTTGTTGTCGTTGATTGATTATATAATAAAAATATAAGATATAGAGAATAAATAAGTTATATATTCATATTTTAGTTTTGCTTGTTAAATTAATCGAATTTCTATTATTTAGCTTATATTTGTTTTTTAATGTTTAAACATAAGGAAATTAAATTTATTATCAAATTAGACCCCCTCTAGAATTTTTGGAATAGTGGAAAAATTTTTAAATGATGAAAAAATCTATTTAATTATGAAAAAGCAATTATCGTATATTAATGAACAAGAAAAAACTCAAGAATTTTTTAAGAAAGTTTATTTATGGATGTTTTTAGGTTTATTAGTTTCATCTATTGTTGCATATATTGTACCTAATCAATTCAAGTCTTTTTCACTCTTATTATTTAGTAATGATTGGATTTATCTATTTACTTTTTTAGCTTATATTGGTTTTATATGGTTTTTATCTGCTAGAATAATGAAATTATCTTATAATACTGGGATAGTTTTATTTTTTGTTCAAGCAATTTTAATGGGATTATTATTTTCTTCGATATTTTTAGTTTTTGAAATGAGTTCAATAGCTTTAATATTTTTTATAACTGCTGTAATTTTTGGCCTATTATCTTTATTTGGATATTTTACAAAAATGGATTTATCAGGATTAGGACCTGTTCTTTTTGTGGGTTTAATAGGTATAATAATTATTACAATAATAAATATTTTTATGAAGAATAGTTTTGTTGATATGTTTATATCAATTATTGCTGTTTTGATATTTATTGGATTTACTGCTTATGATAATTATATGTTAAAAAAGATAGTAAAGAATGAAAACCATCAAGATACTCTTAATAAACTAGCAATACTAGGAGCTTTAGCATTATTTTTAGATTATATTAATCTATTTTTAAATTTATTAAGCCTTTTTGGTGATAGAAAATAAATTAAGATTTTTTTAATTTTATTAATTAAACTATAATTCTATAATTGTACCTTTCTTTCCAACAGATATAACTTTAGTTTTTCCTATCTTTTCTGTAAGACCTTCTTAATTTGCTTCGCAAGAATAAATTTATAATTCTATAATTGTACCTTTCTTACCAACGGATATAACTTTGGTTTTACCTATTTTTTCTGTTAAACCTTCGGCTTCATGGATATGACCTGAAAGAAATAAATCAGGTTGGAATCTTTCAATAGCTTTTCTTAAAGCATGACTTCCTTCTATACCCGAAAACTCTGATTTTGTTCCAGCTGCATGAAGATGACTAACCATAATCTTTTTTTCTAAATCTTTTATTTTATCAAAATCTTTTTTTAATTTTTCATAGGTTTTTGTTTCATTTAATTCTAATTGCCAATCTGGACTTCCAATTCCAAAAACTCCGACATTATCATAAACTGCATATTTTTTACTTAAGTTTTTTATTCCATACAATTGTGACATGAATTCAATAGTTTCAGAAGAATCCCAATTACCTGGAACAAAGACCACTCTTTCTCCTTTATCTATAAATGGTTTAAGAAGATTTTTTGTATCAATTGGACTAGTTATATCTCCAGTAAGTATAACTAAATCTACTTTTTCCCTATAAGCTTTATCTGCAAGTTTTTTTGTTGCAGCTGAATCTCCATGGAAATCTCCTGCTGCTAAAATTTTAAATTTTCTTTTTTTATTTTGATTTGTCATTTTAATAATCTAGTTATCATAATAGGTATAAGCTTTATTAATCTTACTTACTATTGAGATTTTATAAAAAGATGGTGGAAATACCGATAATTAATGTGGAAGTACCTAAGCTCGAATATCTTGTTTGGGGTGATAAGTATGATAAGAAAAAGGATAAGAAGAAAATCTATAAGATTTTAGCTTATCTAGCTATTATTGCTGCATTAATTATATTTTTTAGATTTGCCCTTTTAGCTTATTTGTATATAGCTAATTTACCTAAAATAAATAGTTATGATGCAAATATAGAAAGGATAGCTTTAAGTGATGACGGAAAGCAAGCTTATATTAAATTAACTGGTGGAAATTCTAAAGAGATTGAATCTATTAAATTTATATTTAGAACAAATGAATCAGAATATATTTATGAAACAACAGATGGGATTAAAGAAATAACCTATGAAGATAAGAGATTTTTAACTTACTTTGCTAATCCTGAATATGAAGGAAGTTATGATTATTCTATTAAATCAGGTGATATTGGACTTGAGGATTTTAGAGGAATAATCAAAGTTGAAGTTTTGATTAGATATAAAGATGAAAAAAGTGGGGAGATAAAAGAAACAAAGATTGTTGATAGTACAAAAAAATCAGATATAAAAGTTGTTAGTGGTGGATATAGCGGAGGAGGTGGATCAAGTGGGGGATCAGGAGGAGGAAGTGGTGGGGGTGATAATAATCCGACTTGTACTCCTAGTTGTTCTGGAAAAAATTGTGGTGATAATGGGTGTGGAGGAACTTGCGGAATATGTAATGATAATAATGAATGTACAGATGAAAGTTGTAATTCAGGAAGTTGCTCATTTGTAAATAAAAGTGATGGAAGTATATGTTCATCTGGAACATGCAAATCTGGAAGATGCGTATCTTGTCAATCGGATTCTGAATGCAATGATAATATTAATTGTACGACTGATAAATGCACTTTAGGAAGATGCGAGATTACAACAAATAATAATCTATGTACTAATGGAAATATTTGTGATAGATTTTATGGATGTGTTCCTGAAATTCATATTACTCAAGAATGGCTTAATAGCAAGGGAAAAAGTCCATATTATTTAGATACTGCTGGAGCTAAATATATACTTGAAACTGATGTTGTAACAAATGGAACCGCGTTTAAGATTATAGCTAAAGGTATAACTTTTGATCTAAATAGTTATACTATTATTTATGATGATTTTGAATCTGGAGTTCAAAATTCTGGTTTTGAAGAAAGTGATTCAAATGATCCTACAATTCCATTAGGTTGGAATCTTTCATTAGCCCCTTCTGCAAGAAGAGTATCTAATCTTAATATTCACCTGATAGATTATTATCATCTTGAATTTGTAAATGCTAAAAATGGAGAGGAAATAATATCTTCATGGACAAATTTGCCAAATAAGGGTAAATTAATGTTATATCTTGGAAGTGATCTTGCAAATATGAAACCTTTGCCTAATTACATTGTTAATATTGAATATGAAAATGGAACAGTTTTATATTCTTTGAATTTTAATAATTCTTTAGATTTTTATGAAATTGATGCTTTTCCTTATTCAGGAAAGTATAGACTTAGATTGAAAATATTAAATGCAGAGCAACTTAATTGGTCAAGTTATCCATATCTCCCACCAAAAGGTGTAATTCCAATAGACGAATTAAATATTAAACCTCATAATAATTTTGGTATAGATCTAAGATTTAATAATCAAAACACTAAGATTTTAAATGGAAAGATAATTCAAGGGAAAGGTGGAGGACCTAGAAATCCGGCTATATATTGCAGTGGTTCCGCTATATATAATAATCTTGAAATATCCACTAATGGTCCGGATAGTGTTGCTATAGAATGTGGATATTCTTCCAATGTAACTCTCTCAAATTCAAAAATTAATGGTGGAAGTTCATTTAAGTTTAATAGACATCAAATTTCTGCAGCTTTAGATTTTGGCAGTACTAATAATATCTTTATTTTTAATAATAATATTTCAACTGAAAAAGGTTATGGAGGATTACAATTAAGTGGAGGAAGTAATTATTATATCTATAATAATAAATTTATTTCTAGATCAACTTTAGTAAATCATCATGCAATTGTGATTTATCAGGGGCAATATTCAGAAATTTATAATAATAACATAATAGCTGATCCTGGTCAAGGTATATTAATTAGTGGATCTTCTAATAATCATAATGTTTTTAACAATAATATTACTATTTTAAAATCTGCACCAGGACCGTTTCAAGGATTTTTTAGTCTTGATGCATTTAGAACAAATGATTATGGTTGTTGTAACTCAAATATAACTTTTCATAATAATAATATTTTAGTTTATGGAAAAGTAGATGAGTTTTATTCTGGAATGTCAACAACAGTTAATGGAATTTGCAATAATGCAAATGGAGAGAATATAAGTTATTCTAATAATTATATAAAAGCAATACAATTAGATCAAAATGTAAATACATGGGGGATGGAACCCGGTTCTGGTTATCAAGGAAATCAGGTTCTTATTAATAACAATACTTTTGAGAGTAATTATAGAAATATTGTATTTGTTGGTTATCCCTCAATTTCTTTAAATAATAGATTTATATCAAATACTTTTATAAAAAATATAGATTATCCAAGTTCAAATTATGCTACTATTGGATCTGCAAGATGTTATGTTAGTGGAGGATTACGTTGTGTTGATAATACTAGATTTATAGATTCAAAATTTTTAAATGGAGCATCATTTGCAAACTTAGATAAAAAATGGTCTAATTATTCATTTTATATTGATTGGATTCTTAATTTAGTTATTAAAGATAATTCTTTAAATCCAATTAATGAGGCGAATATTAATATTTTTGATAAGAATGGCAAATTAGTATTTAATGGATCTAGTGATAGTCATGGAAATCTTAATAATATTCTCTTAAATGAATATAATATTTATGGTGCTTATTCAAATAGTTTCAACAATTATTCATCGCCATATATTATTTCAATTTCAAAATTTGGATATGAAACTTTTTCTTTTGAATTAAATCTTAATCAATCAAGATTTATACAAGTAAATCTAGAATCTGGAAGTTATTTTACTTTGTAATAACTTAAAATTTAATATATTTATTTTCCAAAATTTCTTTTTCTTAAATGATATTCTTTGATGCAATCTAAAAGGTCTTCTTTATTAAATTCTGGCCAGAATTTATCAAGAAAGAACCATTCTGAATATATTGATTGCCATGGAAGAAAGTTAGATGTTCTTTTTTCTCCACCTGTTCTGATTATTATTTCAGGTTCGCTTGGAAGATAGAGGTAATTTTTAATTGTCTCTTCATTAATATCCTTTATTTGGATATTATTTTTTAAAATATTTTTTATTGCATCCATTATTTCTTGTCTTCCTCCATAAGCTATTGCAAAATTAACAATTAAATCAGAATAATCTTTTGTTTTATTCATTAGATTTTTGCAAATTTCTTGGATATCATCAGGAAGGAGAGAAATGTTACCTATAAAATTAATTTTTATTTTATTTTTATGGATATTTTCATTATCAAGTTCCTTGAAAACTTTTCTGAAAAGAGTATAAAGAAAATCGAGTTCATTTTTTGGTCTATTATTTATATTTTCTATTGATAGAGTATAGAAAGTTAGTTCTTTAATGCCAAGTTCTTTAGAATAATCAAGAAGATCAAAAACTTTTTCCTTACCGAAAACATGTCCTTTCCAGGGTTCTAATAAAAGTTTTTTTGCATATCTTCTATTTCCATCCATGATTATTGCTATATGCTTTGGTGAGTTCATTTATGTTTAAATTAAATTTCTGTTTTAAAGCTTTCTTTTTATACTATTAAAATTTATATTAAAAAAAAATCGAATAATTTATATATTAAGAAATATATATTAGAAAATGGAAAATAGAGGTGAAAATAAGTTTCCATTCAAGAAAATATCTTTGAAATTGCTTTGGTTTTTTCCAATAGTAGTATTAAGTGTAGTTTTGATATGGATAATTTTATTATTAAATTCTTTTGTATTCTTGCTTATTGGTAATGGTCTTGTTTATAATTATGTTCTTAGTTTTATCCAATGGTTTTATCCAAGCCAAATTGGTTATTATGAGTCTATGTATGGATTTGTAGGATTATGGGCTATGATATTTGCATTATCGATAACATCTGTTATTTGTTTAGAACCTATATTAAAAGATTTAAAAAAGAAGGAAAAGAAAAAAGAATCCTTTAATATCTTTTTAATGATATTTTTATCTCAATTATTCACATGGCTGATAATTATTAATATATTTAAGGATAGTTTTCTATCTGGATATATGGATATAGTTCCATTAATTATAGGATTAATTGTATTATTTATTTTAATTTTAAATCAAAATATAATATTTTATAAAAAACCAAAAAAAAGACGTTGATATATATGATTAGATTTATATATTATAAAATACTAATAAAAAAATGAAAAAGAGAAAATTAATGAAAAGAAAAATTGTAAAAGAAAAATTTCCATTAAGAAATATTTTTATCCGATTACTTTATTTTTTTCCTGCTTTACTTATATGCAGTGTTATATTAACGCTAATTTTTTATTTAATTGATAATATTACCCCTATAGAATACCAAATAGATTCTTTAGTAGTACTTGCATCAATTATTGCTTTTACATTGAGTGCAGATTATAGTTTTAGATTATTTGTAACTGAAAAAAGATTTAAACATCCAAATAAAAAACTTGCGTCATTTGATACTTTGATATTTTTAATTCAAATTTTTGCTTTAGTTATATTTGTAAGTATTATTTCAAATGGAAATTATTCAAATGTTAAGATATTAGAGATATTTCCTTTACTATCTGGATTACTAACTTTTGTAATTATTGTTTTTTCTGAAATGAAAAAATTTGAATAAATTTTTTATTTAATTCTTTTTAGCTTTAATTTCTTTAAAATTAGTGTATTTATGAAGAACTTTTGGTATCTTAATTGATCCATCTTTTTGCTGATTATTTTCTATAATTGTTACTAATATTCTTGAGGTTGCTAATGCTGTATCATTTAAAGTATGTAATACTCTTCTTACGCCATGTTTATCAATACATTTAATATCTAATTTTCTAGCTTGATAGTCAGTACAGTTAGTTAGAGACATGACTTCCCCATATTCTTTAGTAGTGGGTCTATAAACCTCAAAATCTGCACTCCTAAATTTCCAATCAGCTAAGTCTCCTGAACAAATCTCTATAATTCTAAATGGAAGTTCTAAAGCAGTTAATATTTCTTCAGAATTTTTCATTAGCTCATCATATAATTTTTCTGAATCTTCTGGTTTACAAAATATAAATTGTTCAATTTTGTTGAATTGATGTGTTCTCCATAATCCTTTTTCATTTATTCCGTGAGCCCCTATTTCTTTTCTGAAACACATTGAATAAGAAAAATATTTTTTTGGTAATTCTTCTTCAGAGATAACATTTCCAGAATGCATTGCTAATAATGATTGTTCTGCTGTACCTATAAGATTTAAATCTTCATCTTTAATTGAATAAACTGATTGTTCTATAGCTGCTTTATCCATTGAAGCAAAAATAGATGATTCGTTAAGCATTAAAGGGGTTTCAATATAATTATAACCTTTTTCTCTCATGAAGTCTATTGTAAATCTTATTAGGGCTTGATTAAGAATTGCTAGTTCGTCTTTAAGATAATAAAATCCTTTTCCAGAAACCGATGCAGCTGATTCAAAATCTGCTATTTTAAGATTTTCTAAGATTTCAACATGATTTCTTATTGGAAAATCAAATTTTGGAATTAAACCTATTTTCTTTATTTCTTTATTTTCCGATTCGTCTTTACCTTTTGGAACTTTTGATGACATTAAGTTAGGTATTTGAAGCATCATATGCTTAATTTCTTCTAAAAGTTTTATTTCTTTTTCTTCTAGTTTTTCAATTTCAATTGGAATATCTTTTGCTTTTTTTATAAGTTCTTCTGCTTTTTTATTGTCTTTATCTTTTTTTGCTTTATTAATTTCTTCAGAAATTTTATTTCTTTCTTTTCTTAAATTATCTGCTTGAAATTTTGATTTTCTCCATTCTTCATCTTTTTTCTTTATTTTTTCAACTAGAATAATTTTAGGATCTTGAAATTTTTTTTTAATATTTTCAATAACTTTATCTGGTTCTTCTCTAATATATTTTATATCTATCATGAATTTAATAGAGAGATGGAATATATATAAAAGTTTTGTAAGAAATAATTTGCAAAAACTTATAAAATAAATAACTATTAAGTGATAATATAATAAAGGTTTTTGAACCAAGTTTATAGTAGTAAACTTAAGTCACTATTTTTTTAAGTACTTAAATTTTGTTACTCAATGGTTAATTTTCCGTACAGAAAGTTTTATAAATGACTATATGACTTAAATATATAGTTCTAAAACAGTGCATAAAAAAGTACTTTTTAGAGTATAGTTATTGAAAGTTAAGAAATTAATCTTTTAAAAAACGCCCTTTCGAGGGAAATTAAATAAACACAAAAAAACATGAAAGACAACTTTGACATCTTTTTCAGAAGAAAGCCTGCATTAATGCTGGTTGCTCTAAGAAAAATGTCTAAGGTAAGGTACGGTTCTGTACTTGCAAAAGAAGTAGATTGTACTTATTCGCATGCAGTAAAGATACTGCAGACATTAGAAGGTCTTGGTTTGGTTAACTTCCAGAAGAAAGGAAGAATCAAGCTGATTGAACTAACTAAGAAAGGCGAAGAGATTGCAGAACACATTGAGAACATTAGAAGAAAATTATAATTATTTATACCTCACTTTAGATTTTTAGAGGAAAGCAACTATCCAATTTGGATTTTTTTTCCAAGGGGTGATTTTTATTTTTTTATTTTCGAACTTTTATCTTATATTTTTTTATATAAATCTTTAAATATATTATTTTGATATTATCTTTATGTCACTTGAAATTTTTGAAGGTATTATTGAATCTGTTATTGGAGAATCTATTGAATCAATAAGAAATAGACCCCTTGAACCTAGGAAAGATCTAGAAAGTGGAAAATTTGGTATCCCTCCAAGATTAGCTGTACCAATATATAATTCTAAAACATGCAAATATACAAATAATTTTAGGGAAATATTTCCAGACACAAGTTCTTATTATGATGATGCTATGAAGAGATTATCAAAACTTTAAATTTTTTTTATCTAGAACATGTTACATTCTTTTTTGGACAACATACTATCGCCTATTGGCGAGATAAAACTATCTAGAACTTGTTACATTCTTTTTTGGACAACATACTATCGCCTATTGGCGAGATAAAACTATCTAGAACTTGTTACATTCTTTTTTGGACAACATGAACTTACTGGACATCTTGAACAGAATGGAGAGATGGGCGTGCAAATTGTTCTTCCAAATAATACAAATATTCCATTGAATTCAAACCAATATTCTTTTGGTAAAATTTGTTCTAGGACTTTTTCTGTTTGTTCTGGAGTTTTTGTTGATAACCAACCTAATCTATTTGGAATCCTATGGCAGTGAGTATCAATAGGTAAAGTTGGTTGGTTGAAAGCAAAATTTAAGACTATATTCGCTGTTTTTGGTCCAATTCCTTTTATTGAAATTAAATCATCCTTATTATTCGGCACATTACCTTTAAATCTATCAATTAATTCTTTTGAAACGCTCTTTAAAGTTAATGCTTTTTTATGATAATGTCCTGTTGAATAGATTATTCCTTCTAATCTACCTATTGGAAGATTTAATATTTTTTCAGGAGTATCTGCAACTTTGAAAAGATTTTCTGAGATTTTTTCTGTTGTTTCGTCTCTTGATCTTAATGATAATAAACATGATATTAATATTTTGAATGGATTAGGATCTTCTTTTCTCATTCGATTTAATGTTGTTCTTTCAGTATAATTGAATTCTTTTTCTAAAGTTTGCATAACCTTAGAAATATTTTCTTTAGAATTATATGCAAAGTTATAGTTCCTTCTAATGGTTTTTGTGTATTCACTCCTCTTTATCATGTTTCATAGGGTCTTTTTTTGTTTTTAAAGTTTTAGATGTTATTATTCAAGTTTTCAATATAAAAATGGGATTTCAATTACATTTTTAAATCAAGTTTTTCTTAAGTTTAATGAAGACATGGATGCGTAGCTCAGCCTGGTTAGAGCACCGGACTCTTAATCCGGGTGTCGGGAGTTCAAATCTCCTCGCGTCCAGTTTTATTTAGAGATTTTCACTCTTACAAACAAGTATGTTTGTAAGATCCTTAACAATTTATTATGAAAATAAATTCTTGGGAACATTCAAAACAGGCATGTTTTGAAGTTTTCAAATCTCCTCAGAGTCCAGTTTTATTTAGAGATTTTCACTCTTACAAATCATTGATTTGTAGGCATTAAAAAAATATCGAAATTTTTTAGGCATATTATATATTTAAAAACAAAATTAAGGTAGATTATATATTATTTAGTAACTATTATAAAATGGTAAAAAGGAAAGTTTTAAATACCCCATAATAATCATTTTTATAAGATGGACAGATTAGAACATAACATAAAAATGTCTTTTAGCATGGTCAAAAGAGATATGGATCATTTAAAGAGCAAGGTAGAGGAATTAATGTTAAGACTTGATAATCTTGATAGATTAGCAAGCGAATTAAAATCAAAGCCTAATAGAAGAAAATGAGTAATATTGAACCTAAAATCTCCAAATCTTTTAAATCAGTTAAACAAGATATAGTTGAACTTCATACTAGATTAGAAGAAGCTTCTAGAAAACAAGAAGAATTAATTAAAGCTATTAGTGAAATAAAAACTAAAGTTAAAAGAACAAGCAAAAAAAAGGCTAGTAGAAAAAAGTAATTATTTTCATTCACTAATTGTTTCTAAAATATAAGGTATTTGTTCCATAAATAATTTCAAAAGTTCTTTTTCAGTAAGTCCTCTATTATTTTTAGCCATTTCAAAAGCTTTACCTGCTGCAGCAATCATAGCTAATTTTATTTTAAGGTCTTTTGTTTTTGTTCCTTCTGATATATAATCAGAAACATGCTGAAAAACTTCTTCATGGATTGCATTAGGGTTTTTTTTAGTATAATTAAAAACCTCGGATGCAGCTGAAACCATATTTATCTGTATATCCATTTTATCACCTTTTTATAAAAATAATTGGTTAGATACCTATTTAAATATTTTCTAGATGTATTATATATAAAGAAGTATTCTTGAGAGTTAAATTATTAAACATTTATTCTTTTTCAACACTATCAAATGCTTTTTGAAGTTCATCTAAAACTTTTTGCATTTTATCATCTACTGTTTTATCTTTAAAATTAAGTTCAACTATTTCTTCTTCATTAGATTCCTTCTTTCTTTTCATAATATTTTAAAAATTTTCATATTTAAAAGGATTTGGATAGAAGATAAACTAGGTTATTTCTTTAAAAAAATAACAATTATTATCTTTTTATAAAAATATTTAAAATCAATGAATTAATTAATTTAGTGAGATTAATAAAATGAATACAAATATTGAAAGTTTAATTAGTATTGCTCAAAAAGCAGGATATTATAATCTTTTAGGTCCTGAAGCAATGGATTCAAGATTTTTTGGTAGGATTATAACTGAAGAACATGAGATAATTTATATTAGAAAAATTGATGAAAATAAGGTTGTTAGAAGAAGAGAAAATGAGACAAAGATCAACCCTCCTGATATTGGTGATTTAGAACTTTTTGGATTTAGTGATCCTTATGATTATTCCAATTGCAGGGTCTATAGGATGGATGAAGAAAATCCATTTAGTTTTTATGAAGTGGAATCTAATTTCTATGATATAACTTATTTTGATTTAGATTCTAGATGTCCTATGTATAGTGGAGAAAGAGCGGTGGAATATATAAAAAAATATATTAAAGAATAAACTAAGGGGTTTTGTAATTCAAATATTTTTTATTTAATTTATTTAGATTATATTCATGTTATAATCTTATTTATAGGAAGTTTTTTAAATAAATTTTTTATCATGTTAGATATATTAGTTTAGTGGTTTAATTAATCGAATAATATGAAAGGACTATTAGTTCAATCTACTCTATATGGGAAAAGAGAATTAAACAAAATAGTTAGAACTAGGGAATTAAAAGGTCATAGTTCAAAAATTAAAGCAATAGGAACCCAATTGCCAATTTATAAAGATCGTCCATTAAGTTATTGTAGCTTTTTTTGTAATGGTTATGATCAAGTTTATGGAAATCGAGAAGGAGTGATTTTTGAAACTGATTCTCCTGTTATTTATGCATGTCCTGTTGATGTTTTTCATTTAATTAGAGGGGGAATATGGCTTCCAGGATATGAAAGATTTATTTTTCCAACAATTGATAAAATGATTGAAAAATATCCTAATTTAGGAATATTTAAAAAAGATTTTTCTGAATATTTTAGAAATTTGAAACCAGAAGAAGTTTATCCAGATAATACTAGAAATTTTGCAATACAAGAATTTGAATTTGATTATTGTTTACGTGATTGGAATCCTGGATGTAATGAAGTTACATTTGATAAACCTACAAAAATTAATAATGTAAGGATTTATAGTAGTGTGGATGAATTGAAAAATATTCTTGAAATTAAAAATTAATGATATATTTTATTCAAGTAGCTTTAAATCTTATATTCTATAGAATTACTATTAGTGGTATTCTCAACTCGAATACCTTTAATTAAATGAAGAATTATTATTTAGATACCATTAAATTAATGGTATTCTCGCCAAACATGTTTGCATTTGGTGCATCTAAAGAAACGTGTTTCAGCTTCATCACCTGCTCTAGTTTGAGAGGTCCAGAAATACGCTTCTTTATTTGAGCATTTAGGGCAATTTGCATTTGTAATTGGAAATACATCTGTTTCTTTGTCTTTTATAAAACCAACCTCTAATCTAGAATCAATTTTTTCAGAAGATTCTATTTTAATCTTTCCTTTGGATTTATGGTTGCAACGAGGACATCTAAATTCTTTATTCTTTTCAACTAACACACACCCACATTTTGGACAAAATTCCATGCTTTTTTTTGTTGAATATAATTTAAATACTTTTGTATAACCTTATAAGTGATTATTTATTATTATATATTGAAAGAAGAAGCTTTATTAAGATTTTTTTCCTAATAGAATAATGGTAAAGAGGTTATTATTTGTGTTATTTATATTATCTCTATGTTATCTTTTTTTATCTTTTTCTTCAGAAAAATCTATTCTTGGAAGAGTAATTTCTATAGATAGTTCTTATGAAAATATTAAATGGTTAAATATGCCTTTAACTTATTATATTAATTATTCTAGTTGTGGAGAATTGATGAAAACTAGAATAAAAAATGCATTTTTAATATTGGAAAATGAAAGTGAGGGAAAAGTTGAGTTTCATGAAGGAGATTTTAAATCTGATATATTAATAACTTGCACATCTAAAATTAATTTTATTAAGGGATTTTATGAATCTGGAGAAGCTACCTATTATTCAGAAGGTGAAAATATTAACCGAGCTGAAATTGTATTTTATAATGTTAATCCCAAAGCAAATAATAAATTTGCAGGAGGATGTACTGGTTATCCTAATTTAGAATTGCATGAGATTTTACATGTTTTGGATTTTTCACATAAATCTGGAAATAGTATAATGAATCCTTTAATTGATGGGTGTAAAATAAAAGAAGTTGATAGGGATATTATAGAAAAAATAAAAGAGATATATTCTTAGTTTTTAGTAAATAAGTTTGTAACAAATTCTGAAGCCCAGATTTTTATATAACCTAAATAAGGTATTTTAAAGATGGCTTTACCTATGACTTGATCTTCTTTAATTTTTGTTTCATCTGTTCTATAATTATTATTACCTGCAACTAATTGATCTTGATTATGGTCTCCTTTTGTTTGTATAAATCCATTTTCCATTGTGACTACTCTATGAATAATTGGTCTAGGTGCAAATGAATCTTGATTTGGTTTAAAGATTATTATATCTCCTATTTTAGGTTTAAATCTTCCCCATACTATTATTATATCTCCTTTTCTAAATCCATTTTTTAAAGTGAACTTCGAAAATTCTTCTTTTGTTAAATCTCTTTTTTCATACCATTCTCCGCAATTTTTCCAATATTCATCAAAATCAACATGATTAACTTGATTTTCTGAAAAATATTCTCCACATAATGCATATCTTCCTAAATCATCTTTTACTATTTGATGATCCATGGAAGATGATTCAACTCCTGCTAATGGAAGAGTTGTACCCATGATTAAAGATAACGTTGGAAAGAAAATAAATTTTACAATAACAAAAATGACTACTAGAGCTACAAGCCAACTTAATATTGAATCAGAATCCCAAATCCATCTCCACATTTTACGAATATTTTTAAAAAATTCATTTGACATTTATTAAAGAAATGAAAGGGGTTTTTAAAACTAATTAATAATATGAAATGTCTGGAATTCTTTAGAATTCCTTCCAGAATTGCTAATTTGTCGCAAGATTTGCTAATTTTTAAGAAGTTAATTCTAAAAAAATTAGTTAATTAAAATGTTAAAAAATTAAACTCTAGATAGAGCATAATCATAAAATTATTGATTTTGATAATATATAGGTTCATTAGTTGGAACAAGAAGTGTTTCTATATTTCTTCTTCCACAAAATATTCTTCTAAAAATTGCTCTTAAACCTATTCCAACTCCTCTTAAACTTCTTCCAACTGCTTTAACTAAGGGTCTATCATAATAAACTACTTGTAGTTCTCTATAAACTTGATTTTGTGGAACTTCAAAGGAAGTTGGTGGATTTGTATAAACTGTTTGAGGATTGACAAGAACAGAACTTTCCCCTTGAACAGTTGGATTTAATGAATAAGCATCTGGTGTTGGAATTTCTTCAAATCCATTTGCTGGATTTAATGAAGGTCCTTCTTGAGAAATATAAACTAATCCATTGTTATTAGTTTTTTGAACTCTTGTATCATTTAGAAAGTGAATATTTTCATATTGAGAAGATGGTTCTCTAATATCAACAAATCTACCTGATTGTACATATGAATCTTGTGCAATTGATTCTATATTTGCTGATTTTGTTTCTGTTTTATTAGGATTTGGAAGTCCATTTAAATAAAATGCACCTACTGCTGTTAATCCAATAAGACCTGCGACATAATTTCTATTCATTTTATTTGTTGTAACTTTAATATAGTAAAAATAAAGATAGTATATTTTAAATTATTATTGTATTAGGAAATATATATTCTACAATATACTTTATTTTTTGTTTTTAATTTACCACTTAAGGGTTAATGGAAAAGTTTATAAAGTATACATATGTGGTATATACATAAGGTATATCCATACCTTAGACACCTCTTTTCCCCTATAAAAAGCCCAAGACGTGCTTTGTGCATGACACTGGCTTTTTTAGGGTTTAAACTCTATTGAAAGGAAATAAGATAACAAAAATAAAAATATAATAATAACAAAGCGATACAATGGATGACATTTTTGACAACACGATTTTATGCAAAAATTGCAATATAAAAATGAATAATACTAATGTGCATAAAAATGGATTTATTCTTAGAGCAGTTAATTGTCCTGAATGCAATTCTATTTTGATTCATCCTAAAGATGAACATGAATTTAATGATTTTGTTAATTTAAAAAATAAAGAGTTTTCTGTTAAAATGAGATATATTGGCAATAGTTATGCTGTATCAATTCCAAGAGAACTTGTTAATTTTATAAGGGAACAGGAAAAAATAATGGATGATATGGTTAGTATGTGTTTAGAAGATTTTGGAAAAATATCTTTAAATTTTGCAAATAATAAGAATGGAATAATTAATAAAGGGAGTGTTGATGAGATTAATGAATTTAATCAAATAAATAAAAAGAATAATTAAAATGACTGATAAAATTAAAACTATAAAATTAAGGGTTGCTGAAGCATTACAAGATGATGCATATAAAGGTATAGCTAGAATAGATGCTGAAGTGATGAAAGAATTAGGAATCAAGAGAGGAGATGTTATTACAATTAAAGGTACACGAGAAACAGTCGCTATTGCAGATAGGGCTTATCCTGCTGATGTTGGCGAGAATCTAATTAGAATAGATGGAATTATAAGAAAAAATGCTAGAACTGGTGTATCTGAAAATGTCACAATATCTAGAACAAATATTAAGGAAGCAAAGAAAGTTGTTATTGCGCCTCAAAAAGGTGTAAAAGTTCAAGGTGATCTTAAACCAGGTTTACTTGGAAGAGCAATAGTTAAGGGTGATGTTGTTGTTCTTGGTGGAGTTCAAAGAAGAAAAGATATGATGAATGATGAGTTTGGAGACATGAATGAATTATTTGGAAATCTTAATGAAATGTTTGGTGGAATGGGAAGTTTTCCAGGATTTAGGGGACTTCAACAAATTAGATTTATAATAACTACATTAAGTCCGGCTCAAGCATGTATAATAACTGAAAATACTGAAATTGTTTTATCAAATAAATCAATGGAAGTAATGGAAGAAAATATTCCAAGTGTTACTTATGAAGATATTGGTGGATTAACTGATGAAGTCAAGAAAATAAGAGAAATGGTTGAAATTCCACTTAAACATCCAGAGATATTCGAACAATTAGGAATTGAACCACCTAAAGGAGTATTATTGCATGGACCACCTGGAACAGGAAAGACATTACTTGCTAAAGCTGTAGCTAATGAATCTGAAGCAAATTTCTTATTATTAAATGGACCTGAAATTATGTCTAAATTTTATGGAGAATCTGAAAAGAAATTAAGAGATTTATTTGAAGAAGCGGAAAAAAATGCTCCGTCAATTATATTTATAGATGAGATTGATGCTATTGCACCAAAAAGAGAAGATGCTTCTGGTGAAGTTGAAAGAAGAGTTGTTTCACAATTATTAACAGTTATGGATGGTCTTCAAGCAAGAGGAAAAGTTGTAGTAATTGGTGCAACAAATAGACCTAATTCAATTGATCCTGCATTAAGAAGACCTGGAAGATTTGATAGAGAAGTCGAAATAAGAGCACCTGACAAGAGTGGAAGATTGCAGGTTTTAAAGATTCATACAAGAAATATGCCGTTAGTTTCACCTTTAAAAAAATCATATATCTTAAAAAAGATAAGTTTTGTTAAGGAATTAATTAAATCATTAAATTCAGATTCACGATTTACAAAAGAAGAGAATAAAGCAAAAAATACTGCTGAGGAACTTAAGAGAAATAAGGAACTTCTTGAAAGACTTGAATTTTATCATGAACAATTTCATGAAGATGAAATAAAAAATAAAAGTGTTTTTAGGGAACTTCCATCAAAAGAAAAAGAGGAAGTAAATTCTATTATGATGGAAGGGATGATGGAAGAAATAGCTGGTGTAACTCATGGATTTGTTGGAGCTGATATAAATGCTTTAGCAAAAGAAGCTGCAATGGTTGTATTAAGAAAATTCTTACCAAATCTTGATTTAAAAGAAAATGAAAATATTCCTGAAGACAAATTAAAAGAATTAAAAGTTACTCATAAAGATTTTCAAGAAGCATTAAAAGCTGTTAGACCGTCTGCTATGAGAGAAGTTTTAGTTGAAACTCCTAATATTGGATGGAATGATGTTGGTGGATTAGACCCATTAAAACAAGAATTAATGGAAGCTGTTGAATGGCCAATGAAATATCCTGATTCATTCACAAGAATGGGAATAAGACCTCCACGAGGAATATTATTATATGGTCCTCCTGGAACTGGAAAGACACTACTAGCTAAAGCTGTTGCTAAAGAATCTGAAGCTAATTTTATACAGATAAAAGGACCTTCATTATTATCTATGTGGGTTGGAAAATCTGAAGAAGGGGTTAGAAAAGTCTTTGAACGAGCAAGACAAGTTTCACCTTGTATTGTATTTTTTGATGAAGTTGATGCACTTGCATCTAAAAGAGGAATGGAACAAGGAACTAAAGTAACTGAAAGAGTACTAAATCAATTATTAGCTGAAATGGATGGAATTGAAGATTTATCAAATGTAATTGTGATAGGTGCTACAAATAGACCTGATATGCTTGATGCTGCATTATTAAGACCTGGAAGATTTGATAGAATTTTATTAGTTGGAACTCCTTCTAAAGAGGGAAGAGAAAAAATATTAGAAATTCATACTAAGAAAATGCCTCTAGCAAAAGATGTAGATATGAAAGATATTATTGAAAGAACTGAAGGATATGTTGGAGCAGATTTAGAATCTTTAGTTAGAGAAGCAGCAATGCTTGCATTAAGAGAAGATATTAATGGAAAAGAAGTTAAGATGAAACATTTTGAATTAGCACTAAAGAAAGTATCTGCATCTGTATCAAAAACAGACATGGATAGATATAGAAAAATTGAAACTGAATATCTTAGAAGTGCAAAAGCTGCTTTAGAAAGAGCACCTAGTGCTTATTTGGGATAAAATTTATTTTTATAGAAAAAATTAAATAGTTTGTTTTTTTAAATAATTACATGGGAAATGAAGAAATAATTATTACTAAACTTGATGAATTAAAACAAGAAATAGATTTTATAAAATCTCATTTGTTAGATGTAACTTTAACCCAAGAGGATATTGAATCTTTATACGAAGCTGATGAAGATTTAAAAAAAGGAAGAACTAAGAGGTTATAAAATGTATAATGTAGGGCTATCTATTAGGGCTCAAGATTTCTTAAATAAATTAGATGAAGATACTAAAAAAAGAGTTGAAAAAAGATTAAAAAATTTAGAACATAATCCGGTTCCAAGCGATTCTAAATTTATTGGTAGGGATAATAATGAAATAATATTTAGATATAGAATTGGTAAATTTAGGGTTTTATATAAGCTTAAAGAAGAATTAAAAATAGTTTTAATTTCTAAAATAGATAAAAGAGAAAGGGTTTACGATTAATATGAAAAATTCATATCAATCAGAGAATATTTATTCTATGAATTCGAATAGAAATTATTATTCAAAAAATTCAAGTTATCAAGGAATTAGTTTAGGTAATGCTACTGGAGATTATTCAGAAGGAAATCTTTCTAATGATTATTTTAAAAGTATTCCTAAAACAAGAATTGGAGATTATGTTTGAATTTTAAAAAATTATTCTTTAGTTAGTTTGTATTATATTTTAATAAATAAAATTATTTCTTTCGAAAGGTTTTTATATATGTAAGTACATGTACTTACATAATAATATGGGAAATGATAGGAAGCATATGAAGAAAATAAGAATTAAAAGAATAGAATCAGTCAAGAAGCAGATAGAAAACCATGAAGAAAAGATTGATAATGAAAAAGGAAGAAAAGATACTACAAAAGATTATTGGAAAAAGGAAATAGATGAGAAATTTTTAAAGCAAATAGAAGAAGATGAAAAATATTTGGATAAAAAATAATGGATGTTCAAATAAAAAAAGCAATTAAAGCAGGAAATTCTTCTGCTGTAACTCTTCCAAGAGCATGGTTAAATAGAGATGTAAGGGTTGAATTAATAAAAAAGACACCTGAAACTATACTTTTGGAGGTAATCAAAATATTAAACGAGAATATTGATTTAAAAGATGTAATTGGAATATATTTAACTGGAAGTTATGCTAGAAATGAAGAGACATTAGAGAGTGATATTGATATATTAGTTATTACCAATAAAATTGATAAAGAAATTATTAATAAAGGAATTTATAATATTTTAATAATTTCAACTGAATTATTATATCAAAAATTAGATAGAGATTTATTTCCAATTGGACAAATGATAAAAGAAGCAAAACCCTTACTTAATTCAGAATATTTGAAATCGATTGAAGTAAAAATCACTAATAAAAATATAAAATGGTATTTGGAAACTACTAAAGAAAAAATTATTTTAATAAAAAAAATTCTTGAAAAATCTAAAAATCTGGATATTTTAAGTGATAAAATAGCTTATACACTTATTTTAAGGATACGGACATTAGAAATAATCCTGAAGTTGATTAATAATGAAACGTATTCTAATAAGGAATTCCTAAGAAAAATAAAAAATATTAGTAAGGGGAATAATTCTTATGAAGGATATTTGAATATAAAATATGAAAAAGATGATAAAAATAGGATAAGTCTAAAAGAAGCTAAAAAGCTTTTATCTTATTTAGAGAATCAATTAGAAGAAATTATTGGAAATAAAAAAATTGAATGAATTTTATAAATAGATAATATTATTATATTTAGATTTTAAATTAAGTTTTTAAACTCTTGATATTTAATTTTAATATGAATTCAAAAAAGGTGTTTAAGTATTTAGTAATTTTAACAATTGTTGCAGTTATAGCTTATATTCTAATTTATTCTTATATTGATCAGAAAAAAATTGATGAATTAAAGAAAATTAATAGTGAATCTAGTTCAACTAAACAGAGTTCAACTGTAAATACTCCGCCTAAACCAAGTTCAGCTGCACCGAGCCCACCAAGTCCATCTACATCTAAACCAAGCAGCCCATCTACAAGTAAACCTACCGCTCCAAGTCCACCACAAGTTGATACATATAAATTACCTGATTTTAATAAACTTCAAGAAACTCTGGCTAAAGAACCAATAATTAATGATTTTCCAAAAGCGGGAAATATGAGATTAAGATTTTATCATTTTTATAATGGAAATAGAATTTGGGATAAATCTTTTTATATTACTCAAGGAAGTATTGTTGCTAAAGATACTACAGCTGATATTGATATTTGGATGTCTTCAGATTATGCAAGTGTGTTTAATGGAAATAATTTATGTGATACTGTTCAAGATGCAAGAACAAAAGGACATTTAGGTCAAGATAGTGGTTTAACTAAAACTCAACTTCTATGGAAATATTCTGGAATGGTTAAATATAAAAGTTGTTTTGGGATATAAAATTTTAAAGATTTGCTAAAAAATTTTTAGAAAAAAAGATTTATTTTTAAAGTAAATTTGCTGCCCTTATTCTAGCTTCTTGAGAAAGAATTAAACCTTCTTTTCCAACATAAACAGAGTAAATGTCTCCATTTAATTGTATTCCTGAATCATTTTTACTTGGCATATAAGTGGTAATTTGATAAATTGCTCCAACTGGAGCTAAAACATCTTTAGTATGATCAACTAATTCTATATAGATTCCTGGTGATCTTGGAGATTCAATAGTGACTGCTCCTCTCGATGTTGGAATTAATTTTGCTTCTAAAGAACCATTATACATTCTTACTTTTGCACTTTCACTAGCTGTAGCAATTGCAGTTCTTTCATCATTAAGATTTACTCCCAATTGATCTGCTAAATACTTAATTGTTGCTAATCCTTCTTCGTTTTGATTGGTCATAGCAAAAGTAATGAATTAATCCTTTATAAATCTTTAGTTTTTTTACTACTATACTGTGATATCAACTTTCACCCATTTCATTCGAGGATGAAATTAACTTTCTTTAATCCCGTTTTAACAAAGATTAAATAATGTTAATTCCTTATTTAATTATGGATAAAAAGGATCAATTGATTAAAAAAATTCTTGAAGAAGATACAAAACCTAAGAAGAAATTGGGATTTATGAGAGTTGGGGTTTATTTATTTTTTATATTAACTTTAGTTGGTTTATTAATTAGTTTTATATTTTTAAGAGATATTACAATATCTGGAAATTTAATTGGAATTAAAGAGGGTAATTTATATGGATTAATGGTAATATTGATATTTTTTATTGTTTGGACTTTTTTAATGGTTGAATGGTTTAAAAGAAGTAATAAAGATGATTAAAAAATTTTATAAATAATTTATTTACTAAGATTAGTGAAATTTAATCAATTATATTATCCTTATCTTTTTTATAACCACATTTTTTGCAATTAGAAACTTCAAAATAGCATTGAGAACTCATTTTTATAGAAATTTGATTAGAACTGCATTTAGGACATCTTATGTCAAGCTCATCATTTGCACCAGCTGTCTTAATTATGTGGCTTTCCATTTTTAGGGAGTATTGTAAAAACTGTATAAACCACTATAGAAATCTTAAGTATCACTTATATATAGATTTTTTGTTTAAGAAAAATTTAAAATTTTGGAATAATTAGGGATAATAGAATATTTTATAAATAAAAGAAAATATTTTATTTAATGGTAAAAGAGAATCTAAAAGAAAATTTATTAATTAAAAAAATTCATAAAGATGCAGAATTACCTAAATATTCTTTAGATAGTGATGTAGGTCTTGATTTAGTTGCTGTTGAAGATGTTAGTTTTTTACCAATGGAACAAAAACCTGTAAGAACGGGTTTAATTATTAAGATTCCGGAAGGCCATGTTGGATTAATTAGGGATAGATCTGGAATAGTTACCCAAATGAATATACATACTGTTGCTGGTACTTTTGACCCTGCATATAGGGGAGAAGTTTCAGTTGTACTTGTAAATTTTTCAGATAGTGAGATAGAGGTTGAAAAAGGTATGAAAATAGCACAATTATTAATAATTCCTGTAACTAAAGTAGGAGTAAAAGAAGTAAAAACCCTTGAAAAGACAAAAAGAGGAGAAAAGGGTTTTGGTTCAACAGGATTAAGGCATAGAAAATAGTTTATATTCTATAAAATAATTGAAAAATATTTTTTACTCCCACATTTTAAGAATATTTATAAATGATTTTTTCTTTAATTTTATATAAAAGAGGCATGGCATTTTAAAATAATGTTACTAGAAATATTATTATTTTATAATCTGGATTTTAATGGCCTATAAAAGATATTTTAATATTAATGGGAAAAAATATGGCCCGTATTATTATGAGTCATATAGGGATTCATCTGGAAAGGTAAAAAAAAGATATGTGAAAGTAATTGAGGAAGATAAAAAAAGTTTTACTCCTACAGATTTTTTCTCAATAATTAATAATAAAAAATTATATTTAATTTTAGGAATATTATTTTTAGCATTAATATTTGGATTTTTTTTAATGAATAATAATTCTAATGAAGTAACTAAATCAAATGCAGCTAATTCTAAATTATTAGGCGGTTTTACAGGTTATGTTGTTTCAGAAATAAGTGAAGAAGAAATTTTGCAGAGTTATAAAAATGATAAAGCAGATTTATCTATAAAAGAACCTAAAAAGATTTTTGGTAATATTGTTTCTGAAAATAAGAATAAAAGGATGGATTTTAGCTTATCTAGTGGAGAGATAAGAGTTTATTTTGATTTATTGAATTATAGTAATTTTGTTAGTAATATTGAAGAAAAGATAATTAATGGCGAAAGTTCTCAAGTAGGGAGTAGTCAAATTAATAATCCTGGATTAACTGGTAATGTAGTTAGTGAAGAAGAAAATACTAGTGTTGATAATGGTAATTTAGAAGAAAATATAATTGAAGAGAATAATTCTAGTAATAAAATTAATGAAAATGATAATGAGCAAAATTTGGTTGATGAAAATTCTATTAATGGTAATGAAAATAATGAAATTAAAAATGAAATTAGTATTGATGAAGTTAAGCAAAAGGTTGAAGAAATTGAATCTGAAGAAATTGAAGTTATTGCAGATAGTTCTAAAGTTGAAGCTGAAAATTTTGATATTAATATAGATAAGATTCCTGATGAAAATGAAAAAGAATCTTCATATAAATGGGGGTATAAAGTTAGATTAAATGATTATAAGTTTTTAGCTAAAATTGATGTTACATCTGGAGATAAGATTTCTGTTTATAATGAAAATAGTTTAAAAATTGGTAGAAATATATTATCATTTTCTGATTTAGAAAGTCAAGGGTATAAAGTTAGTTTTGAAAAACCTAATTTAGATATAGTAGAAGAAAAAGTTGAAGAAGTTGTTCAAGTAATTGAAAAAGAAGATACAACAATAGAAAATATTGAAAATGTTACGGAAGAAAATGTTAATGAGAGTCAAGAAAGTCAAGGTAATGAAAGTAGTGTAGAAGAAAATACTGTAAATTCTGAAACTTCTGTTGATGAAAGTACTGGTAATGTTGATAATAATGTTGATGAGACTGTTGGAGATGGAGCAGCTAATAATGGAGAAGATACTAGTAATGAGAAAAGCGAAACTCCTGTTGAAGAGGGCGCTAATAATGCTGAAGCAAGTAGTGAAGCAAGTAGTGAATCAATAAGTGAAACTACAAGTGACCCTGCAAGCGAATCTGTAAGTGAATCTTTAAGCGAATCAGTTAGTGAAACTTCAAGCGAATCAACTAGTGAAGGAAGTGTTGAAGCTAGTCCAGGAATAACTGGGGGAGTTATAAGATTCTTTTCAGGAATAACTGCTAAAATTATTGGAATTGATGAAGAAAGTGTTGTTGAAGATATAAGTTACGAAAACATAATAACTGTTTATATTGAAAGAGATTTTACAAATAATAATGAAGGAATTGAATTAGGGGATATTATTGAAATTGATCCTACATTAATAATTTATATTTCTAAAGCAGAACACTTGGATAGTTCCAGAAATTATATTAGTGATATCTATGAAAGTGTTAGTGTTTTAGATGGAAATTTTAGTGAAGAAATAAGTGTAGGTGATTTTGTAAGAGTAAGTTTTGAAGAGAATCTTACCAATGAAAGAGATATAACAATTTATGCAAGAGGAACAAGTGGAGAAAGTTCAATTGAAGTTTATGAAAAAGATGGAAATGACGTAATTGCTAAATTTGAAGGAATTAGTGAAGAGAAAGAATATAAAATATATCTTGAAAATTTAAGTTTGTATCAAGATACTTTTGATTTGAAGATTCTTGATAATCCCGCTAGCTTTGATTATATTGTTGACCCTTTTATAGATAATGGTTCGATGATTCAATATGTTTATGATTGTGGAATATTAAATACAACTGGGGCTACTTATATTTTAAATCAGTCGATTAATACTACTGGAACTTGTTTTAATATAACTGCTGATAATGTTACTTTAGATGGAAATGGGTATAGTATTGATGGGGATGATTCTGGAACAGATTATGGAATTTATGCTAATGGAAGAATTAATTTAACTATTAAGAATTTTAATAATATAACTGATTTTGCTTCTGCAGGAATATATTTTAATAATATTAATAATTCATTAATTTATAATTCTAGTATATTATCCAATAATGAGGGAATTCATTTTCTATCTAGTTATAATAACAACTTAAGCATAATTACGTCTAATAATAATTCACAAAGCGGAATTTATTTTAATACTGCTAATTATAATACTTTATTTAATATTACTTCTAATTCTAATAGTAATGGTATTTATTTTAATCCGGGTTCTAATAACAACTTAAGTATAATTACTTCAAATTACAATTCACAAAATGGAATGTATCTTATCTCTTATTCTAATAATAATAAATTAATTTCTGTAACTTCTAATTCAAATCTTAATTCTGGAATTTATTTTCAATCAAGTTCAAATAACACATTATTTGATTTTACTTCAAATTCAAATCTGGGTTATGGAATTAATATTTATACTAGTTCAATGAATGTAATAAATAATTTTTCCTTATGGAATTGTTCAAAATCAGCAAGTTTTGCTTGTATAAGTTTATTTGGTGTCTTTGATTATGCAAATGATAATTCTCTAATTAATGGTAATATTAATTATACTACTAATTCTGGAATTGCGATTCAAACAATGCCTATGAATGGATATGTTCGAAATAATTATTTTAAGAATATAAAAATTGAAAATATTAATGGAAATATCATATATGTGGGGTTACTTGTTGGAGGCGATTCAATTAATAATACATTTATTAATGTAAGTTATCAATCATCCGGAGAAGCTTTTTCAGGATGCATTTCAACAACTTGTGAAATTATTAGAAAATGGTATTATTCTGCAAGTGTTAATGATACAAGAGGATTAGCTGTAGATGGTGCTAATGTTTCTTTGGTAAATGTTAGTGGAGTTAATCAAGGAACATTATTAACAAATGCTTTAGGATTAACTAATCTAACTGAAATTATTGAATATGTTAATTATGCTGGAACAAGAACATATTATTCTAATTATACATTAAATGCAAGTAAAAATGGATATGGTGCTAGTGGACATGTTATGAATTTTTCAATTAGTCAGAATTTATTAAATGATTATTTTATACTTGATAGTACATTAAACATAACTCAAACATATTCTCAAAATATATCTAGCACTGTTGGTGGAAGTGTTGTAAGAGGAGATAATGTAACAATTAATGCAACAATTGTAAATGCAACAATAATTGATAAAGTTTGGATAAAGCTATGGCAAGGTGCTGTTGGAGTTAGTCAAGTAATATGGCAAGGGTTTATGGCGTTTATTAGTGGAAATTTATGGAGTGTAACAATACCTACAAATATGACTTGGAATATTGGAGAGGTAAATTATACAGTTTATGCAAATGATACCATTGGGCAGGAAGTTAATATGAGTTCTAATGTAACAATGTTACAAGGATTTAATTTGACACAGTGCGGGGTGTTAGATGTTGAGAATGGTTATTATAGGTTGATGAATAATGTTTCAAATAATGAAACTTGCTTTAATATTACTGCTGATAATGTGACTTTGGATGGAAATGGGTATTTAATTAATTTTTCAAGTGATAGTGGAGATGCAAATTATGGAATTTATGGAAATCGTATTTCTAATATAACTATTAAAAATTGTAAGTTTATAGCAAAGTCAAGAGATAGTTATTATGATGATGGTATTTATTTAGCAAATTCAAATTTTTCTTTAATTTATAATAATAGTTTTGAAAGTTGTTTTAATGGAGTTAATATTGTTAACTCTACATTTATTACCATAGAAAATAATACTCTAAATAATATTGCTACTGGTGTATATTTTTGGGCTGTAACTGATTCAAATGTAACTAATAATATAATTAATGATGGTAATTCTTGGTCAGGGGTTGCACTATCAATTTCTAATAGAAGCCTTATATATGGAAATTTAATTTCAAATTTTACAGGAATGGTAGTTATTACCGGTGCAATTGATTTATCTAGTTCTTATTACAATAGAATCATTCTTAATAATATAACTGGAGTTTATTCAGGAATTCAACTTATCTTAAGTAATTATAATAATCTTTCTATGAATAATATTAAAAATATTAATTTGAATGGGGATGGAAGTGGATTAAGGTTAGTAGGAAATTATAATTATGTAGAAAAAATATTTATTCAAAATGTATCCTATGGTGATGATGGATTGACTGTTGAAGGAAGTTATAATATTGTAAATGAAACAAGGATTGATTTTTCAAGAACAAATGCATTATATTTTAATGAAGCTCAAAATAATTCTTTATATAATATAAATATTACAAATTCAGGATATTTTATTGAAAGTATTGGTAATAAAAATTTAAATAATAATTTAATTAATGTTACAACAACAAATGATTCAGAACGTCTTTCATTGGGTACAGATTATTTCAGAAAATGGTATTTGGATGTTAATGTTAGTAATTTAACTAGCCAACTTGATAATGCTTTAATAAATTCTTCAAATAGAACTGGAAGTTTGCAATATTCTGATTTGACTTCTAGTAGTGGAATTGTTAGACAAGAGTTAGTAGAATATGTTAATATTAATGGAACTAGGACTTATTATTCACCTTATACTTTGAATGTGACTAAAACGGGTTATAGTGATTATGGAAATAATAGTGTGAATATAAGTTCGAATAAATGGATGGATGTTAGACTAGATGTTAGTAGTGATGGTTCAATTGGAATAACTCAATGTCAGGAATTGAATCAGGCAAATACGACTTATGTTTTACAGAATAATGCAAATACAACTGGAACTTGTTTTAATATTACTGCAGATAATGTTACGTTAAATTTAAATGGCTTTGATATAATTGGATCACAAAATGGTTATGGTGTTTATGGAACTGGAATTAATAATATAAATATTTCTAGAGGAGGTTATATCAAGAATTTTAGTAATGCTATTTATTTAATGGATGTTAATTATAGTGTTATTGAGGGTTTAAATATAAATGAGAATAATGGCGTTTATTCTGGAATTTATTTATTACAAAGTAATTATAATAATTTAACAGCAATAAATTATAGTTATAATAATGCAAGTAATAATTCTGGACTTTTTGTTGAAAGTTCCTCTTATAATAATATTTGGAATAATTATTTTAATTTTAATAATGTGACTCATGCAACTGGTAATCTTTATGGAGCCCCTATATTAGGATTGTATTTAAATTCATTAGGAAATAATATTGAAAATTCAACATTAATAAATAATCTATTTATAATGGGCGGAAGTAGTTCTATTCTTGGAGGAGGATTGTTTGGATTATCAAGTGGGTGCAATAATAGTATTATTAGAAATACCAATATTAGTAATAATTTTATGAATCTTTCTAATTTTATTATTGGTGGAGCAATTGGTTTATATGATAGTTCTAATAATAATATTTCTTCAAGCATAATTTTTAATAATACTTTTAAATCCACTCAAGCTTTTCGTGGAGGGGCTATAGGTATTCAAGAAAGTTATAATAATATTATTTTATTAAGTTCAATTAATAATAATTATATTGAAAGTAATACTGTTTCTGGAGGAGTAATTGGTATCGCTTATGGTTCAAATTATAATAATATTTCTTCAAGTTTTATTTCTGGTAACATTGTTAGGGTAAACAGTATGATAGATGGAGGAATAATCGGAGTTGAAGCATCAACTAATTTTATATGGAATAGTACAATTACAAGAAATAATATTACTCTATATGATGTTTATGGTGGGGGTGTTATTGGATTAGAATCAAATAATGATGCATTTTTAACTAATATTTCAAATAATAATATTACTATGTTTCAAATTCATGGTGGAGGGGTAATTGGAACTTATTGGGGAGAGTATGTTAATTTTTCTATTAATACTATAGTTGGCAATATTATTACAATAACGGATTCTATTTATGGCGGAGGAATAATCGGAATTAGTTCTTATGATTCTAGTTATAACACTATTTTTAATAATATTATTCTTAATAATACTATTTCTAATAGTAATTATGTTATTGGTGGAGGGGTAATTGGTATGAATAGTGCTCACTATAACAATATTTCTTTAAGTTTAGTTTCAGGAAATTTAATTAGATTAAATCATGAAGTTTATGGTGGAGGGATAATTGGAATAAATTATGGAAGGGGAAATAATATTTCTTTAAGTACAATTTCCAATAACAATATAACTAATAATAATGTTTCAGGTGGAGGAATAATAGGGTTTATAGGAAGTACTAGCACAAATAATAGTATTTTATCGAGTTCGATAAGTGGAAATAATCTATCTAATTATTATCTAGGTGGAGGAGCTATAATTGGTCTTTTTGATAGTTCTTATAATAAATTTATAAATATTTCAATAAATGGTTCTTCAAATTTAGGAAAGGGAATTGGTTTGCAAAGAAGTTCAAGCTATAACTTATTTAAGGATATAGAAATATCTTATTCTGGAGATTATGCAATCGGAGTAAATAATCATTTAAATGCAAATTCTATCAATAATACTTTTAATAATCTTTCTGCAATATATGCTCCAAATGGTTCATTGTATATCTCACAACAATATAATGGAACAAATTTAATTGATATTTCTAATTTAGGAAATTATACAATTTTTGGAACTGGTGCAACAATAAATATTGAAAATACTTTATATGGAAAAATTAGTTATATAAATGTTGTAAGTGGATCTGGTACAAATTTCTCGAATGATATTAGAATTGGAAATAATTCAATAACAGTTGAATCTGGAAGTCAAAATGGATTAAATAGAAGTGCGAATTTAAGATTATATGGACTATCAACTAGTTATCTTAATCCAAAAATTTATAGGAATGGAAATATTATTTGTAATTCAACTACTAATCCATCATGTTATAATTTTTCATCTTTAAATGCTGGAATAGTTATTTTTAATGTAAGTAGTTGGAGTAATTATAGTATAGGTGAATTGAATGAAACGCTTAATTTAACTCTTAATATAACTCAAACAATTTATCAAAATCAATCTGGAACTGTTGGTGGAAGTGTTGTAAGAGGAGATAATGTAACAATTAATGCAACAATTGTTAATGCAACTGTAATTGATAGAGTTTGGATAAAGATATGGCAAGGTGCCATTGGTGCTTCACAGATAATATGGCAAGGATTTATGGCGTTTATTAGTGGAAATCTGTGGTCGGTTACTATTCCAACTAACTCAAGTTGGAATGTTGGATTAATGAATTATACTGTTTATGCAAATGATACAATCGGGCAGGAAGTGAATTTGAGTTCTAATGTAACAATGTTACAAGGATTTAATTTGACTGAGTGTGGGGTTTTGGATCAGGTTAATGGGTATTATAGATTGATGAATGAAATTGAAATTAATGATTCTCCAACAAGTGATTGTTTTATTATCAGTGCAAATAATATAACTTTAGATCTTAATGGATTTGGTATAATTAGTAATTGGACTGGTGTAGAAGATGACCCTTGTTTTTTAAAAACAAAATCATTTATTAGATTATCAAATTCAAATAATTCTAGAATTTTTAATGGTTATGCTAATAATTTTTCAGGATATGGAATTTATGATAGTGGGGCATATGTTTATGGAACAATTATTGAAAATTTTAGTGTAAATTATGGATGTCATGCTATATTTATGTTAAATAGCGATAATATTTATGTTAATAATATTACTTCAATTGAAAATCTTGGAGGAATTTATGCAAATGATAATAATATAATAAAAAATGTTTATTATTATAATAATCATATTGGAGGGATGATTACTACTCGTGGAATTTGGCTCAAAGATAACAATACTCTTGAAAATAATATCGTAGTTAATAATGTAAGTTATGGCATAAATGTTGAAGATAATAATACTCTAATAAATAATTTTATTATTAATAATTCAAATGAATTATATACCACTGAGCAGGGTAGTTTGGGTCTTCAGAATAATAATTATGTTGAAAATTTATTTATAGATAATGTTATTTGTGGAATAACCTTAGGTTCAAATAATACAATTAAATTTTTTAATATAACAAATAGTGATTTTGGTATTTATCCTAAAGAATTAATAACTTATTATACAAATAACACTTTTATAGATGGATCTATTAGTAATTCAAATATTTTAGATATTAATTTAACAAGATCCTCTCAAACAGTTAAATTTTATTTTATTAATATAAGTTATAATTATTCTAGGGAATTTGTTAAAGGAGCAAATGTCTCATTAATTCGTAAATGGTATTTGGATGTTAATGTAAGTAATATTACAGGGCAATTGGATAATTCCTTAGTTAATTCAAGTAATTCTAGTGGAATATTGCAGGTTTCTACATTGACTGGAAGTAGTGGGATTGTTAGACAAGAATTAACTGAATATATTAATATTAATGGAACTTGGATTTATTATTCTCCTTATACTTTGAATGTTACTAAATCTAATTATACTTCTTATGGAAATAATTCAGTTAATATAAGTGGAAATAAGTGGATGGATGTGAGGCTTGATGTTAGTGGAGATGGAACTATTAGTGTTACAGAATGTCAGGAGTTGAATATTAGTGGAGGATATTATAGATTTGTTAGTGATATTTATGCAAATGGAACTTGTTTTAATATTACTGATGATAATATAACACTTGATGGAAATGGATACGATCTTCATGGAATTTTTGATGCTCAATTAGGAGATGAATTTGGAATTTATGCTTTAAATATAAAAAATTTAAATATAAAAAATATCAAAAATATAAGTAATTATGGTAGTGATGGAAGTTTAGATGGAGCTATCTATTTAGCTGGAATCAATAATTCAATAATAACAAATATTAGTTTAGAATCTAATAACTATGCTTTTAGGATAGATACTAATTCAAGAAATAATTATATATATAATCTATCTTCTTATAATAGCTATTACGGGGTTTATTCTGTTGGGTATAATAATACTTTTAGTGATATCATTACAAATAATAACTCCAATGGTTTTACATTATCCGGATATAATAGTTCTCTTAATATTTTAACTACTAAATATAATAGATGGTCTGGATTAGATTTGTCTTCGTCATCGGGTTATAATTTGGTTATGAATGTTACTTCACTTTATAATCAATACGGTCTCTTTTCATATTATAGCCAATTTAATATATTAAAATATAATAATTTTTCTGGAAATGATATTAATTTTAGAATATTTGAGGATTATAACAATACGATTGATCCTTCAAATATTGTTGATTATAATTATAGAATTTATTATAATTATTCTATCTCAAATTATATTTATGATGAAAATACTGCACCAAATGCAGGATTAGTATATTGTATTAATTGTATTAATGTTACTATAAGAAATCTTAATCTTTCACATTATAATTATGATGGTGTTTATTTTTATAATACGACTGAATCTTTTATACAAAATTTAAGTACAGATTATAACTCTTATGGAATTAATCTAGAAAGAAGTTCTAGAAATTTTATTAGCAATATTAATTCTGAAAATAATATTAATTCATTATATCTTTATGGATTATCTACATCTAATAGATTTTATAATCTTTCTTCAAAAGATTCTCATTCTGGGATTTTATTATATGACGATCCAACTAATAATAGTTTTGATGGAATTTTAATTTCAAATGTAAATCTTAGTATTGATATTTTTGGATGTTCTAATAATACTTTTAGTAATTTTAGTTTATTTAATTGTTCAAATAGTAGTATTAATTCGTGCATTAATCTTTATTCTAGTGTTTCAACAAATGTAGAAAGTAATTGGTTTATTTCTGGTTTAATAGATACTTCTTATGAAAGTTCAAAGGGAATTTGGATACAATCTACAGCTTCCGGATATAATAAGAATAATTATTTTAAAGATATTAAATTAAAAAATATTAGTGGAGATTATATAAGAATTGAAAGAACTTCTGGTACTGCATCTAATAATACTTTTGTTAATGTAAGTTATCCATTGTCAAGCGAGATAGTAAGTGGAACTTCAGCTGAACTTATTAGAAAAGGGTATTATTCAGCAAGTGTAAATGATACGAGAGGATTAGCTGTAAGTGGAGCTAATGTTAGTTTAGTTAATGTTAGTGGGGTTAATCAAGGTACATTATTAACAAATGATTTAGGTTTAACAAATCTAACTGAAGTTATTGAATATGTTAATTATGCTGGAACAAGAACATATTATTCTAATTATACTTTAAATGCAAGTAAAAATGGATATGGTGCTAGTGGAAAAACAAAGAATTTTTCTATAAGTCAGAATTTATTAAATGATTATTTTATACTTGATTCAACTCTAAATGTAACTTCTGTTATAAGTCAGAATCAATCTGGAAGTGCGGGTGGAACAGTAGCTAGAGGGGATAATGTTACAATTAATGCAACAATTGTAAATGCAACAATAATTGATAAAGTTTGGATAAAGTTATGGCAAGGAGCTATTGGTGCTTCTCAGATAATCTGGCAAGGATTTATGGCTTTTATTAGTGGGAATCTTTGGTCAGTTACAATTCCAACTAATTGGACATTCCCTGTTGGTGAAGTAAATTATTACTGTTTATAGCAATGATACAATTGGGCAGGAAGTTAATTTGAGTGGTAATTTTACGACTGTTGAAAATTATAATGTTACTCAGTGTGGGGAATTGGGACAAGAAAATGGGGTTTATAGATTGATGAATGATGTTAATACTAATAGTACTTGTTTTAATATAACTGCGGATAATGTGACCTTGGATTGTAATAATTATATAATTAATTTTTCTAAAGGAGGCCCACAATTTAGTAATGGGGTTTATTCTAATCAAAATAGATCAAAGATTTATAATTGTAAAATTTATCAAGGAGACTCAAGATTTAATCAATATAATAGGGGAATATATGTTATATCTAGTGGTAGCGAGGGAATTGAAATAATTAATAATTTTATTTATGTTTTTGATTATCGTGGAATTGAATTCCAGTTTTCAACTTTTAGCAATTCTCCTATGATAATAAAAAATAATAGAATAAATAGTACTTGGGAGAGAGGTATTATGATTCAATGGGGGGCTAGTAATATCAATATTTCTAATAATACTATTAATTCTTATGATACGGGGATCTATTTTAATGGGAATAATAGGAATATTAATTGTGAAAATAATTTTGTTAATACATTTGGTACTTCTGTTGGCTTATCTTATTCAAGTGGAGTAAATTCAAGTTTTATTTCAAATTATATATATGGGGGCATGGATATGAGTGGAATTGCTATTATTAAAGATAATTATGTAAAAAGTATTAATAATATTGGTATTTATCTAGCTGCTCAAAATTCTGTTATGATAAATAATACTGGAATTTCTTTAAGTAATTTTGGAATTGGTGTTTATGAATCTAATATTATTCTTATAAACAATACTGCATCATCAAATTCATCTTTTGCAATAGAGGTTTATACTAATAATAATATTTCAATTATTAATCAAAATGTTACTGGAGTTTCTTCAAGTAGTGGTGGATATTTGATTTCTGATGGTAATAATATAATAATTAAAGATTGTATTACAATTCAATATGGTTATTCTGCTATTAATGTTACAGGTAATGTAAACAATCTTACTATTCTTAATTGTTCCTATGATTCTTCTAAGGAGTTTGTAAAATTAGGAGGTAATCTAACTAGAAACTGGTATTTGGATGTTAATGTAAGTAATTTAACCGGTCAACTTGATAACGCGCAAGTTAATTCAAGTAACTCAAGTGGAATATTGCAAGATTCTGATTTAACTACAAGTAGTGGAATTGTTAGACAAGAATTAGTTGAATATGTTAATATCGGTGGAAGTAGAACATATTATTCACCTTATACTTTGAATGTGACTAAATCTAATTATACTTCTTATGGAAATAATTCTGTTAATCTAAGTGGAAATAAGTGGATGGATGCGAATCTTGATATATTTGAAGAAATTCCTATAATAATAAACATTCTTTATCCAGTTAATGGAACAATTTATAATTATAATGTAAGTAATATTAATTATAGTGTTAATGTAACTGATGGTTCTTGTTGGTATAGCTTGAATAGTGGAAATACCAATTCTAGTGCTCTAGCTTCTGGAATTAATTTTACAAATGTTGTTTCAGTTGAAGGAATAAATAATTGGATAGTTTATTGTAATGATAGTTCTGGAAATATGAATTCTAGTTTAGTTATATATTATCTTAATAGGAGTTTGAATATTACTCAAACAATTTATCAAAATCAATCTGGAGTTGTTAGTGGAACAGTAGTTAGAGGAGATAATATTACAATTAATGCAACAATTGTAAATGCAACTGTAATCGATAGATTTTGGATTAAGATATGGCAAGGTGCCATTGGTGCTTCACAGATAATATGGCAAGGATTTATGGCCTTTATATCCGGAAATTTATGGAGTGTTACAATACCTACAAACTCAAGTTGGAATATTGGTGAAGTGAATTATACGGTTTATAGCAATGATACAATTGGGCAGGAAGTTAATTTGAGTGGGAATTTTACTACATTAGCGCAAAATCCTCTTGTTATTATAATCGGTTATCCTGTGAATAATTCTCAATATAATTATTATGTTAATTCTATTAATTATAGTATAATTGAAAACTCGACTTCTGTTGATAAGTGCCGGTATAGTAATTCAAGTGGAAATTGGAATTCTAGCATAGTTAATGCTGGAAATAATTTTACAAACGTTAGTACAAAATTAGGTGAAAATAATTTTATTATTTGGTGTAATGAAAGTAATGGAAATACTAATTATAGCTTGGTTAATTTTAATGTTACAATAGATTCATATTCTCCTGTAATTGATAACTTTAGTGAATTATTTGTTTGTGAAGATGAGGCACTTAATTATTATTTTAATGTAAGTGATGATGATTCTAATTTGGATATTTCAAATTATAGTATTATTCCTGAATATCCTCTTAGTCCTTTTTATTTAAATTATAATTCTCAATATAATTTAACTAAAGAGATATTTTATTTGTTTTCTGGAATTATAACTAAAAGTAATGTAGGTGGAATATTATCCGGATATAGGATTTATAATGAAAATATTAGTTTTACTGATGGGGAATCTATTACTCGAAGAAATTTTAATATAACTTTGATTGGTATAAATCATGCACCGATTATTGAAAATATTCCTAGTAATATAACTCTATATATAAGTGGCGGAAATACAACTTATAATTTTATTGCTAGTTCAAGTGATATTGAAGATGGAACTAATCTCGATTCTAATCTTACATATAATATTAGTTTTTCAGCTACAAATTTATTTAATATAGGTTCTAATGGAAGTATGTTTTTTAATGCAACAAACTCTAGTGAACTTGGAGTTCATGACGTAACAATTTGTGTCATTGATAGAAATCTAACAAATATTCATACAAATATTAGCTATTATTGTTCTAATTCTGGATTATCTAAATCTAATTGTACAACATTTTCTTTAATAATAACAAATGAAAATCGGGCACCACAGATATTAAGTTATTATCCAAATCTAAATTTAAGTGTAAATGGAAATAGTGCTATGATGTTTAATGTTAGTTCAATTGATTATGAAGGAACAATTCCAAATACTTATTGGTATATTAATAATATTCTTGAAGAAACAGATACAAATAATACTCTAGCAATTTTAAGCCATACATTTGGCTGTGGTGTATCTGGATATCATAATGTAACTGCATTTGTAAGTGATGGAAATTTATCAAGTTCAATATCTTGGAATATTTCAGTAACTCTTAATCCTTGTACAGTAACTGTTGTTGATAGTGGTGGTGGAGGAGGCGGTGGAGGCGGAGGTGCACCAAGTTATATAACCTATACTCCAAATAAAACTGAATTAGAAAATGAATATATAAGATCTTTAAGAAATAATGATAGATTTAAATTAAATATTTCAAATAATATTTATTATCTTATTTTATCTAGTCAAAATTCAAATAATGTAGAAGTATATACTTTGCACGATATGAAGAATTATTCAATTAAACCTAATGGAAATATCTTGCTTGATTTGGATAATAATAATCAATCAGAAATAATTGTAAACTTTTTATCTTCTAAAGATATTTATGCAAATATTAGTGTTAAAACATTTATTCAAGAAATAAAACAAAATAAAACAGAAGTAAAAAATAATATTTTAGAAGAAGAACTTTTTGAGGAAGCACCTGAATTAGAGAAAGGTAGTAATAGAATAAAACCCAATAAATATGAACCGGTTTTAATAACAATTGGAATAATAATTGCTGCTATTTTGGTTTCATTTATAATTTATTTAGGTTATAGGGCTTATAAAATAAGAAAAAATCTTTATACTGCACCAAAAATATTACCTAAAAAGATTGTAAAAATTGCTCCTAAAATAAATAAAAAAATTCCTTCAATAAAACCAAAACGACCATTATGGGGAACAGGAAAATAACTTTATATTCTTTATCTTGTTGTTACAATTATTTTGTTATCAGGAGTTTTTATAAAAGTATGTTCTGCTTGAGAAACAGGTTTTTTTGATACTTCAATTAATTGAGGATAACTATGTACAATACCTGTATCAACAAGTTCTTTTAAACCTAATTTTGAGATATTTCCAAATTCTTCTTGAAGTTCTCTTAAAGAAAATGGTAAGGTTTGTTTTTTCATCCAGATGTATTCTAGAATTTTTCTTGCTGTAGGGCCTCTTGGAGTTCTTGGATTAGCTACTCTATAGATATTACTTGGAGGACCATCATGAATTTTTCCTTCACCAGTTGTAGCAAAAGGTTCTATCGCATATGCACCTGGATCAATTCTATGAGGACTATTATTAGCATGGTTTGGAATTGTTTCACCTGCATGAATGGTATAAGGTGCTAAAGAATGACCTGAAAGATTAACTATTGGTGAAAATCCTCTCTTTTCTATTGATTCTTGAATAGTTTTTCCAATATCATTTAATGTAGGATCTTTATCTAAAAGTTTAATAGCATTTTCTAAAGCTTCTTCTGAAGCTTTTATTAAACTGGTGAATTTTTTATCATCTGTTAAATCTAAAGAAAAAGAGGTATCTGCAATAAATCCTTCAATATGAATCCCTAAATCAACTTTTAATAATCCTGTTGCTTTTGTTTCATCTTCTAAAGTTGGATGATAATGGGCAGCAACTTCGTTAATTGATAAATTTACTGGAAAAGCAGGTTCTCCTCCTAATTCATATGTTTTTTTCTCAATCATCTGTGCAATTTCAAGAAGAAGCATATCTTTTTTTATAATGGGTCTTGCATATTCTTTTACTTTTATTGCAATTTCACCAGCTTTAATATAATTATTAATTTCCTTATCAATCTCTTTAGTAATTTTATTTGAAACTTTGTTTAATTTTTCTATTTTCTTTTCAGTTGTTTTGTTAGGTTTATCTGTTTTAGATTTTACAGGTCCACCTAAATGCTCTCTAATTCCATTATTTCCTCCGTATGATTTTTCTGTCATGTAATATTTAACCTCATTAAATGAACATCAGAAAAATTGATAATTTTTCTGTCATGAATAGTCTAAAATTTTGGGGTATATAAATCTTTAAACTTGCAAAACCTATTAAAATATGCTTGAAAAAGGTGAAAGAAAAGATTGTTAATAAAAGGCCTATTAGCCATATTAGGTATTTTTTTAAATTAAATAGATAAGTTTTTATAGGCTCTAAATAAATGATATTTTAAGGATGATGGATTCAAATTTACAGGAGATAGTTAATAGTATTTTAAGTCATACGCCTGGAGATACTATTCCTGATGATTTAATAAGAAAAGGTCTTGATGTTTTTGCAGATAGTTATAGAAAACTTATTCCAGGTGAAGATGGTATTTGTTATGATAAAGCAGCTTTTACATTTATTAGTACTATAGTTGGTGATAAAAATCTAGCTGTAATTCAGTTATACATGGATTATTATGAAACTAATAAGATTGTTAAAAGGAAAAGTGAATAAAAAGTAAATTAAAAATTTCTTTATAAAATTTTTAGATAAACTATCTAATCCTACGCTCTTTAGCCATAAAACAAATTAAAAATTTCTTTTGAAATTTTTAGATTAATTATCTAATCCTACGCTCTTTAGCCATGAAATTGGTGATTTTTTCACCTGTTGCTTTTCCACAACCAAGAAGTTCATTGTTATTCTTTAAGATTTTCCAATTTTTATCTGATTGTATATATAATTCATTACCTTTTAGCCATTCAAGGGCATTTTTATTATCAATTTCAAGTATATTTTTTGATATTTGCGATTTAAAGAATTGTACACCATCAAAAGTCAGTCTTAATTTATCCACTTCCCATTTTGCAAAATATAATCCTGCTGTTTCAATTCTAAGATTAGTATCAAGATTATAAAGTTCATTATTTGAAAGATTTGAAGTAAATATACGTAATTTTTCTTCTCCAAATTTTAAAACTATAAATGGTAGATGTTCTATTCCATATTGTTCGTTTAATTGTTCTAATAATCTTTTTTTATCAGATGGAGAGAGGATTTTCATTTTATTGTTTTTATGAACTCATTTATTTGTTTATTATTTTTTAATAAGATATAATTTTTTTTATGTTTTTTTAAGATCTTATTATGATTATAATAACTTGAATGATGTTTGTTTGACTTTTTTTTATAACTATAAGAATATTTTATTATATCTATAGTATCTTTTATTTTTGATGGTGTTTTCTTATTTGATATTCTTTGTATATGTCTTTTTATTAATCTATATAATCTTTTATTTAAGGATATATCTAGCCAAATAATTAAATCAGATTTTTTAATAGCTTCTATTCTCCAGTTAGAATAAACCCCTTCTATTATCCATGATTTATTATTTTTTAAAAATTTTTTTAATTTTGGACCTCTTTTTTCTAATTGTAGGGCTTTAGTATATTTTTTTATCCAATATATATCATCAAGATCTAAATGTTTGATATTAAGTTTTTTTGATATAATTTTTGCTAAATGGGATTTACCACTTCCTGAAGTTCCCATGATGTATATTTTTTTGTATTTCATATTTTTTTCTCCAGGAAATAAATTTTTTCATTTTCTCCTATTTCTTTAACTGATTTTTCTTCTTTTATTTTGTATCCGTTTTTTTCATAAAATCCTGCTGAAGAAATATTACATATTATATGGACTTCATCTGAACCCTCTTTTTTAGCTTTATTTTCCATAGATTTTATCATTTTTTTACCAAATCCCTTTCCAACTAGATTGCTTCTAATATAAAATCCAGAAATTTCATTATTAAAATATTCAATAGTTCCGATTATTTCATTATTTTCTATAGCAACATAAAGATGTTTATTTTTTATTTTTTCAAGTATTTTTTCTTTTGAATTAAGTTTTAATAAATAATCAATATGTTTTTTTGGTAATTTTTTTCCATTTACATTTATGATAGTATCTTTTCTAAGATTAAATATGGTTTCTAGATCTTGAAGTGAAGCCATTTTTAATTTCATTTCATATCTCCTTTCTTTTTATCAGATAGTTTTTTAATTTTACATAAGAAAAATCCTTCCATATCATTATCATGATGATAAATTCTTGCTGCTTTTTTTAATTCAGTGGAGAACTTTTCATTTTTCCATTCACTTATTCCTGGTCTAAATTTGATTGGAAGAGTTATTGGAAGAATTTCAATATCATAATTATCTAATAAATATTGAACAACACTTTCATTTTCTTCAGGCGCATGAGTACAAGTTGAATAAACCATGATTCCATCTACTTTTAATAATTCTAAAGCGCGAGATGCTAATTTTTTTTGTTTTTTACCAAATCTTTCCAAAAGTCCTTCTGACCATTCTAAAAGGGTTCTAGGTGAACAACGAATATTACCTTCACCTGAACAAGGTGCATCAACTAATATTTTATCAAATTTATAACCAATTTTATCTAATTTTTGACAAAGTTCAAGACCTTCATGTCTTGTTACAATTGTGTTTGTTATACCTAACCTTTCAAGATTAGCAGATAAAATTGAAATTCTACCCATTGATATATCATTAGCAATAATATTACCCGTATTATTCATAATTGCTGCTGCCTGAGTAGTTTTTGAACCAGGAGAAGCACAAAGATCTAAAAGAGATTCATTTTCTTTTGGGTCAAGAGCTATTATCGGCATCATTGAAGTTATTTCTTGAACATAAAAATAACCTAGAATATGTTCTTTAGATTTTCCTAATTCACCTGGTTCAAGAATAGATTCTATTCTAATTATCTCTGGATAATCTTTTATTCCTGAAATAATCCAACCTTTTTCTTTAATTCTAGATAATAATTCTTCAGGAGTTGTTCTTAAGGTATTTATTCTAATTGATTTTTTAGGAGCTGATTTAGAATATTCAAAGAATGTTTTTACATCTTGTTCATTATCTAAAAGCAGATTTATTCTTTCAAGGAATCTTGGTTTAGGTTCATAATTATGTCTCATAAAAATATGAAGAAAAAGAGGGTTATTAAGATTACTCTTTTTAGGGCTTTGTTCGAAGTTTGTCAACTTCAAATAAGAACGCCACGTTTAAGACTAAATAATGCTAATTAAATGAAGATTCTGTTCAATTTGGATAGAGCAATAAAGAATAATCTTTATATACAGAGAAAAAGTGTTTATAATATAAGAAAAGAGGAAAAATGATAGAAGGATATTTGGTTGATGTTAATGTAAGATTCTTTTTTAGTTTATTATTATGCACAATTGCAGGATTTTTAATTGGTTTAGAAAGAGAATCCAGAGGAAAAGATGCAGGGATTTCTACTCATATTTTTGTAATTAGTGGAGCTATGCTTTTTACTTATATGTCTGTTTTAACTGAAACAAGTGATCCTCGAATAGCAGCTCAGATTGTAACTGGAATAGGATTTTTAGGTGCTGGGTTAATATTAAAAGAAGGTGAAAGAGTAATTAATTTAACAACTGCAGCTAGTATGTGGTTTTCAGGAGGACTTGGTATGGCAATAGGTTTTGGATATTATAGTATCGCTGCAATTGGTACAGTTATAGCTGTATTTGTTCCAAGATTTCCTCATATTCATAAGGAAAGTCCAGAAAGTGTTAATTATAGGACTAAAAAGAAGCATTAAAATTTAAAATGAAAAATATTGGATTATATATTGATCATATCGGATTTTTGCTATGGATGTTTTTAATATTTGTTTTTTATAATGATTATAATAATAAAAAGATTAGGAATAAGTTACCAAGATATCTTGTTTTTGCAATAGCTTTTTTAGGAATTATAATTGATGGATATTTATTGATTAATTTTTATATGGGTAACCCAATAATTGCTGAAGCAATTAAATATGATCTTTTGGGAATACCTGTATTTTCATTTTTGATTGGACTAGCAATATATGATTTAACTAAAGGTATTGGACCTAAATATCTAAAGATTTTATTATTAGTTGTTTCTATTGGTGGTCTAATTGCAGATGGTGGGATGATTATTGGGTTGTTTTAATTTAAAGATTCTAGATTTTTATTTAAGATTTAAATAAGATATTGATTATTAACTCAATTAGTTATGATATTTTTCATATATATTTATTAATAAAACGCGGATTCTCTAATCATGGTAAAAATAGGTATAATTGGTGGAAGTGGTTTAGATGATCCAAAATTACTTACAGATTATTCAGAAAATGATATGGATACACCCTATGGGAAACCAAGTTCTAAAGTTACAATAGGGAGATTATTTGGAGCAGAAGTATGCATAATTGCTAGACATGGGAAGGGACACTCTATACCTCCTTCACAGGTAAATTACAGAGCGAATATTTATGCATTAAAAATGCTTGGATGTGATTATATTTTAGCAACAAGCGCTGTTGGTTCACTTAGGGATGAAATTGAACCGGGTAATTTAGTATTTCCGAATCAATTTATTGATTTTACAAAACAAAGAAAAATGACTTTTTATGATTCTTCAGGAGTAGTTCATACTCCCATGGCTCAACCTTTTTCAAGTAAATTAAGATATTTACTAGCAGATGTTTGTAATGAATTAAATTTAAAATTTAATTTAGATACAACTGTAATTACAATAGAGGGACCTAGATTTTCTTCTAAAGCTGAAAGTCATGTTTTTAGAGCATGGGGTGCAGATATAATAAATATGTCAACATGTCCTGAAGTAATTCTTGCTAATGAATTATCAATTCCTTATCAAACAATAGCAATGTCTACTGATTATGATTGTTGGAAAGCAAATGAAGAACCTGTTAGTTGGGAGATGATTGTAAAAAGAATGGAAGAGAATTCTGATAAAGTTAAAAAATTATTATTAAGGACAATAGATAAGTTGGTAAATTATGATGAGGAATTTGTAAAAAGCAGAATAAGAACAATTCCTAATTATCCTAAACAAGGAATAATGTTTAGGGATATAACTACTTTATTAAAGGATTCAGAAGGTTTTTCTAAAGTAATAGATATATTATATAATAGGTATAAAAACAAGAAAATTGATGTTATAGCAGGGATTGAATCCAGAGGTTTTATTATTGGAGGAGTTCTTGCAAGTAAGTTGGGTTTAGGATTTATTCCTATTAGAAAAAAAGGCAAATTACCTTCTGAAGTTGTTAGAGAAGAATATGAATTGGAATATGGGACTGATGTAATTGAGATTCATAAAGATTCTTTAAAATATGGTGAAAGAGTTTTACTTATTGATGATTTAATAGCAACAGGTGGAACGTGTCTAGCTGCATGCAGACTTATTGAAAAATTAGGCGGAATTGTAGATGAATGTTGTTTTGTTATTGATTTACCTGATCTAAAAGGAAGTGAAAAACTAAAAAATAATGGTTATAATGTTTTTTCTATTGTGGAATTTGAAGGTGAATAAAATTATTAGATTTAAATAATCTGGTTTATTTAATATTAATAAAAAGAGGGTTGAAATGTTATGAAAAATGAGAGTTTTATAAAAATAGAAAATGAAAGTTTTTATACTTCTCCACCTTATAATTATAGGCCTTCTATTGCTGAATATCTTACTACATTTAAAGTTACAAGCAATAGTTTTATTGCTAGTGTAATGTATCTAGATAATCATAAAAATCTAAAAATTTTAAAATTTGAAAAAGATTTTTTTTTAATCAAGTTAATTGATAATAAAAATTTAAAACAAGATGAAATAATTATTTGGGATTATTTATCTTCTTTAGAAAATAATAATGAAATTAAATTTTATTTTAGAAATATTCCTAAAAAAGTATTGAATAATTTTCATTATGTTTCTATGTATATAACTTATAATGAACTAGGAACAGAATATATTAAAAAATTTAATAGATTGCCTGATGAAAATATAAAACCTCTTGGATTAAATATCAGCAGGATAATTCTTGGAGTCTTTTTTTCAATGTTTAATTTTCTTGGTATTCTTTCTTTTTTATTATTATTTTTTGGTTTAAGAAAAATGTCTGAAGAAAAAAAGGAAATAAACTTTTTTTTAAAGAAATTTATTTGGAGATATGTAAGAATTAATCTGGTTTATCTCTTCTTTATTTTTTTACCCATTATTTTTATTTCTGCAATATTAAATGATTTAGATTCAAGTACATTGAGTTACTATAGTAATTTTATAGGCAATTATATTTTCCTTATTCCATTTATTTTTTTAGCAATAGTTCTATTGTATTTATTTATATTTTATCAATTTTGTATAATCTTGTATGATTATATTTGTTGGTTATATGAATCTAAAGAAGCAGCTGAACATAGAAGAAATTGGCTAGAATTCAAATTATTTGTTATTAAACAATCTGAAATTGAAAAATCTCCCCTTTCTTATTATAAATTATGGGGTCCTTTTTATTATTATACGCTTGCAGTTGGTGGAATAGAAAAATATTAAATATTTTTAAATAGTTCTTCAAAATATATTTATCTTCGATATATGATAGATTTATAAAGTATATTTTTTTTTGTTTTATATGATAGAAAAATTTGGTGTATTATTTGAAAAATCATTTAAGGAATATAAGGAAAATTTTGAGACTTTTCTAGTGATACTTGTAATATTATCATTAATACCTTCTTTATTTATGTATTTATTCAGTTATAATTTTGGAAGTTATATGCAAGTTTTAAATGAGGATAGTCCCTTTGAACAAATAAATGAACATATTATGAATTATCCCTATCTAATTCCTTTAATAATTTTGGTGATTATTGTATCTCTATTAAGTTGCTGGTTAGCTACTACTCTAATTTATTATTCATTAAATGCTAGTAAAAATAAAAAATTGAGTATAATCGATAGTTTACAAGGGGGAGCTAAGAATTTTTTTAAATATCTTGGTATGATGATATTATTCGGATTAATTTTATTTTTATTTTTAATTCCTTTGTTTATACTGTTTGCATTTTTATATTATGGCAATAATACTTATCTAATGTTTTATTTTATTTTTGTTGCAGTATTATATGTAATTTTATTTATACCTTTTATTATGTTTATTGTTTATTGGATATTTGCACCTTATTTTTTAATAGATCAGAAAAAAAGCATTATTGATTCTATAAGGGCGAGTAAACAGTTAGTTGAAAATTATTGGTTTGAAACATTAGCTTATTTAATATTTATCTTGGTTATAACAATAGTTATTTCCATACCGTTTTCTTTATTTTTGAAAGGGATTAAGTATTTTATAGATTATATTTTTATTTTAGGATTAATTGAATTAATATTAAATTTTTTAATTTCAATTATCACTTACCCATTAATCACTCTTTTTATTAAGAATCTTTATTTAGAAATGAAAAATGAAAAAGATAAGAAAATAGATAGTAAATCTAGAAAGAAGAAAAAGAAAAATGAATAATTTAAAGAAAACTCTTTTATTAACAATAATTTTTTCATTTATTGCAATTTTTATTGCAAGTTATATAAGAATAACTGCTATATCTCAATTAAATCTCTATTGTTCATATTTAAATCCATTAATAATTGATATTTTAGCAACTTTATTTGCTATATTTTTAATATTAGAGGGTTCTTTTAGGATATATGAACATCCTAATGCTATATTAAAAAGACAATATACTAGGATAATGAGGATTGTAATAGGGTTTGCAATATTAACTCTTCATACATTTGAATTTTTCTATGGTTAAAAAAAAGAAATATCGTAAAGAAGATGTGAAACAATTGAAAAAGACATTGCGTCTAACGCTTTGGTTATGCATCTTTTTCCCATTTTTAATAACGGTTATTCAATTAAATGGAAATAATGAAGATAAAATGAATAGATGCAATTCTCAAGATCCAATAATTGTTGATATATTATCTTTTATTGTTGCTATTTTTTTAACTGTTGAAGGTTTTTGCAGGATAATAGAACATCCTAATGCTACATTAAAAAGACAGTTTACAAGGATAATAAGAGTTGGCTTTGGATTTACTATATTTTCATTACATATGATTCATAGTATTAATAAATTATTTTAATCTTAATCTTTGTTCAAAGTTATAAAAACTTAGAACAAGAACGTAACGATTAAATCTAAAAAGAATCAATAAATTTTCAAACAGACACATTTTGGAGGAGATTATACTTTAAGCAGTAAGAACAATAAGTTTAGTATTTCCCAGATTTGTTCTTTTTATAATTCCTCTAAATTCTAATTCTGAAATTATTCTAGAAATCTTAACTTTATTTATACCTGTTAAAGCAACTAATTTATTTTGTTCAATTGAGTTATTGTTTTCAATTAATATTTTCATTATTTTATTTTGGGGCTCTGGTAAAATTTTTATAACTCTATTTAATTGAATCTTATTTAATTTGGTTTGGAATAATAATACTATTATTCCTCCAGCTATTATAGATATAAATGAAATTGCATAGACTATTAATGGCAATTGAGATTCTGTTTCTTCAGCATAATAACCATTAACAATTGCAAACATTACTCCAAGTAAGAATACTAATAAAAATGCAATTAATAATCGAGTTTTAGAAACTTCCATTTTAATCAAAGATATCTTTTTTTAATTTTTGATATTCTTTTTTAGTAAGTTCTCCATTTGCATATCTTCTATTTAAGATATCTAGGGCTGATTCTTTTGGTTTACTTGATTTTAAAACCCAAAAGATTACTAGAAAAAATAAGATAAGTATACCTAATTGAATTAACCATCCATATGGATGAATTCCAATAAGTTTTCCAAGTTTTAATGGCATTGTATTAATATAAGTCATTTTAATGGTTATAAAAGTTTTTCTATTAAAAAAAATAAAAATAAAAATAAAAAATTTCTTTATTGTACAAGATTTGGACAATTTCCATTGTTTTTCATGCCTTTATTCATGCCTTTTTTTAAGCCATTATTTGAACCAGTTGTCTTAGATTTCATTTGACCTTGGCCTAAACCAAGTTCTTTTCTTATTTCATTTGCTTTATCTAAGTCACCTGCTTCAATTGCATTGTGGGCTTCAACAAACTTTGGGAAATTTTCCTTTGTAACAACATCTACAACTCTTGGATGATTGGTATTTTCAGTCATTAAACTATACCAAGCTTCATAGTCTAGATTATCCATTGCTTTTTCCATAGCTACGTGTCTTTCTTCACTATAGTTTGGACCTTTTTTTGTAGGGTCTCCTTGATAAGCCAGGACTAAACCTGAACCTATTAATAAAGCAACAGCTAATATTGATATTGCTGCTATTATTTTTTTCATTGTTTTGTTTTTGATCTCCTTTCAATGCCTTAACCTAGGGCTTTCATACGTTTCTATAGATGAAACAAGATATCTGTTTTTATGAAACGAGTTTTTAAGAATGTGAAACGAGTACTTAATACTATGAAACTAGTTAGAAATAGGCGGTTTTTTAATATGGAAAAATCTATATATTAGCTTAACTTGATAAATTTATGAAAGCATCCAAGGTAGTTGATATAACTTTTGGTGAAATTTTTCAATTTGGATATTTGGTGATATCTTTTTTATTTGTTTCATTAGGTGCAATTCTTGCTGAACTTTTCATGTTATTTAGAACTGGAATAGTCATGATTGTAGGTTTTATAATATTTAAGATAATATATTTTGGTTTAGAACCTAAAGGGGTTTAGTTTTTTATTTTTCTTTAAAATTTAAAGCTAGGGAATTTATGCAATATCTTTTATTTGTTGGTTTTGGTCCATCATTGAATATATGACCTAAATGAGACTTACATTTTTTACATATTACTTCAGTTCTATTTAAATCAAGTGAATTATCAGAAATAAACTCAACAGAATTTTTAATTGAATCATTAAAACTTGGCCAACCTGAATTCGAATCATATTTTGTTATAGAATTAAATAGGGGATTATTACAATATGAACAAGAATATATGCCTTTTTTCTTGTTATATAATAATTTACCTGAAAAAGGTTTTTCAGTTGCTTTATTTTTTAAAATTTCTAATTGCTCTTTTGACAGAGGTATTGGATTATTTTTCATTATAATAATAAGTTCATCTAGAATATAAATATTAAGAAGTAAAGTTGAATTAAGGCTTGAAAATGAGGTTTACTTTATATCTACAATTTTAATTTTAAATATAAGTTTTTTACCTGCTAAAGGATGATTGAAATCTAACGTGATATTATCTCCTGAAACTTTATCTACAACAACTGGAAATTGCCTACCATCATTAGTAGAAACCATAATTGTTGAACCTTTTTCAACTTCACCATCTGCAACAAGCATTTTTTTTGGAATATCTTTTTTAAGTTGAGAATTATATTCTCCATAAGCATCTTTAGGTTCAATAGAAAACTCCTTTTCTTCGTCTTTTTTCATTCCTAAAACTGCTTTATCAAATCCAGGAATAACCATTCCTGAACCAACAACAAATTCTAATGGATGAGAATGGTCTCCATGTTTTGATGAATCAAATATTGTTCCGTCATCTAGTCTACCTTCATAGTCTAGTGTTACTTTATCATTGTTTTTAATTGTCATAACATATCTTATAAATATGGGTTTATAAGGGTTTTGGAAAAAGAAAGATATTAGAATATATTATTAATATTATATTAAAAATCCCCTAAACTTGTTTGTTTTTTTCCTTCTAAAAGTTCACTTGGTTTTATATCAAAGACTTCTAGGATATTTTCAACTGCTGGAAGCAGTTGATTATCTAGATAATAATCAATATCATAAAGACCTTCTTCATCAGGGAGTTTAGCACGTTCTCTAATCAATTGCTTGGATTTACCATTCTTTTTTTTGTTATGGGATGCAGATTCTGAGATATAATATTCCATTAACATACCAATTTCAGTTCTAATGTTTCTTTCTTTCATTTTTTTTGCAATAGTTACATGAGGGGATTCTGATTTATATTCTTCAATTGATTTTTTTAATTGAGTTCTAATAAGAAGCTGTTTAAGTGGTATTTTTCTTTCTTTTAATTTTTTAATTATATCTTTTACATATTCTATTGCATGTTCTTTTGTTCCTTCATTTAAGATAAAATCTAGAACATTATTTTGAGTAACTCTTGCTAGTTCACACCAATCTCTTCTAACTGTTTCAAATCCTCTTATCTTTAGTTTTCCTTCTTCAGTAATTAAAGCATATTTCTTTTTTGCACCAAAATCTCCTGTTCTTTTTGTTACCCATATACCTCTTTTATAAAAATCTTCTAAATCAAGTTCCATAATTCCTGGAAGAGATTCATTGATTTCTTTTAATGTTTGAAGGACTTCTTTTTTTGAATTTTTATCTCTTAAGAATGCAATTGAATCAGTATCAGAATAGACTACTTCATATCCTTTTTTTTCTATTGTTTCAATTGTTTCATGGATATATTTTCTTGCTAAAGCTGCTGTTGAAGCTGCAGCTTCTAGGCAATAGTATCTTGCACCAAAAAATCCTTGATAACCATAAGAAGCATTTGCTAGAAGTTTAAATGCATTTGAACGAGCTTTTGATAATGGGTCTTTTTTTTCAGCATATTCTTTTTTGTATTTTTTTCTTTTTTCAATAATATCTCCTAACATTTCTGGAAAAAAACCTGGTTTTTTAGAAAAGTAAACCTTTTTTTTATCAAGATCTACTTCTGTTGTATCTGATTCTTTTTTGTTTCTAAAAGTTGAACGAGAAAGATTAAAGGTTACAATAACACTTCCATACATACTCGTAAAATCAAAGAATACAATATCTTCATATAAACCTGGTTTAGGTTGAAAAACAAATGCTCCTTCAAATCTTTCTTCAGCCATTCTGTCTCCTATTTCAGAAATAGGTTTTTTTTCAATTATTTCATTATATTTTTCAATATTATGAATTAAATAATTTTCAACATGATTTGACATTGAATATCTTGATACATTAAATAATGGTTCTCCAACTACTTTTGAAAACTCCATTAAATCAGGCCATATTTTTTCAGCTAATCTATAGGTAAGAATTGAGTCTTGAAGGTTATATTCAAAGAAAGTTTCCCATTCATCTATAGTTAATTTTGAAGAGTGTTTGAATTCAAACTTAACTTTTTTATCTCCTAAAAGTTCTGAAGCTACATCGTTTAAAGACATAGTTTCTGATTGTAGATAAGGACCATAAACTACTTTAATAAATCTAAAAATATCCAAATGAACAATTCCTTTAATTTTTGCTGTCATTAATTTTCCTTTGGATAATGTTGGTTGAGTATTATCTACACCCAGGTTTAAACGTGTCTTATTTTTTTCAGCTCTTTGTCTTAAATAAGGCAGATCAAAACCATCTGAATAATAACCAGTTAGAATATCTGGAGAATATTCTTTAACATATTTTACAAAGGAATCTATCATTTCTTTTTCTGAATTAAATTTTTCAACGTAGTTATGTTTTAAAGATTCTTTTTTCCAAGATAGTACTTTTTTATAATTCTCTCCAATTAATGAAATCATTACTATTTCCCCTTTGCCTATTTCAAATTCATCTGTTTCTATATCATAGGCAAGAATTTTTGGCTTAAAATCTTCTTTATTTATCAAAGAATGTTTTTCTAGTTTAAGGCAGATATCAACATCTAAACCTTTATCTATGCCTCCAAATTCATTAGAATTGTTTAAAATTTCTCCTTCAATTTTATACCAATGAAGTGGTTTAAATTTTTTTTCTAAAATATATTTTGTAATAAAATCTAAATCATATTCTCTTCTTTTATCTATTTCTTCAAAATCAAGCTTATTTGCAATATCATGGGCATCTTTTGCATTTGTAATAAATATTTTTATTGCTTTAACTTTATTTCCTAGGAAGTTTTTGTTTTTTATTTCAGTAGATAATACAGAACAATTCCTCTGAGAATTTTCAATAGTTATTTTTTCAATTTCAATTTGTAGTTCTTTTATTCTTTTTTCAGGGATATTTGGTTTTAATATTGCCCAGAAATAAATATCACAACTATCAATGATACATGCTTTTTTATTTTTGTCAGTTTTACCTATTATTCTTGCATAATTTTTGCCTTCAAAATCAAAATAATCATAATCTATTGGTATAAATTCAAATGAGTTTTTCATGTAAAAGAAATAAGGAAAATGAATATATAAATTTGTGGAAACTAAAAAAAATTCTTAATTAATAAGGTTTTAAAACCTGCAAATATATAGTCTAATTATGAAGATAGTGTTGACAGATATGTTCTTAAAAAAGAGACATGAATTCAATGGAGATTTTGAAAAAATATCTATTGGAAGGGGGCTTGAAAATAGTTTAGTTATTCCAAGTAGTTTGTCTCAGGGGCCTTATTCTGAATTTAGTTCTTTTGTTTCAAGAAAGCATTGTGAGATATTGATACAAAATAGGAAATATTATTTAAAAGATAATTGCAGTGGAAATGGTACTTTTTTAAATAGGGATTTGATAGGAAATGAACCAAAAGAATTGAAAACTGGAGATTTTATTGGTTTAAGTGATAATTATGTTCTAGCTATAGAAATTTACTATAGGTAATTGTTACTAAATAATAGTAACAAAATAGAAAGCTTTAAATATATGTTTTTTCTAATATAATTAAGATGGAATATGTTATAAAATTGATAAATGAGGACTCTTCAAAAAGTCTTGATTTGACTAAATTTCTAGAAGAAAAATCCGAAGTAGTTATTGGAAGGGGTGAAAATTGTGATGTAAGATTATTAAATGAGTTTGTTTCAAGAAGGCATTGTTCAATAACTTATCATCAACCAAGTTCATATTGTGTTTTACCTGATTTTATTAATAGGAAATATTTATTATCAATAAGGGATTTAAATAGTTTAAATGGAACTATTATAAATAATTCTAGAATTTTAGATGATAAACCAATTACTCTAGGTGAAGGAGATCATATTGGAATTGGTGGTATAGAATATTATGTAAATATTTCAAATAAAGTTAGTTATGATTCTAAAACAAAGGAGATAAAATAATATGGAAAGCAGTTTATTAACATTAACTTTAGGAAATAAAAAATTGATTCTTCCTAGAAGTTGCAAATTATTAACAATTGGAAGAAGTGAGTTAGCTAATATTATTGTAAATCATCCTCAAGTTTCAAGATTTCATTGTTATATTAATTTTCAAGATGAAAAATGCAATGAAAATGAAATAGCATTATATGATGGAAGTTTATATACTGGAAGCCCTAGTTTAAATGGAACTTTTGTTTCATCTGGGTATAAGGATAGATTTCAAATGATAGGTAGTCAAGAAGATAATCTCTCTAAAGGATATATTATAGAACCTAATGCAAAAATTAGATTGGGAAGAGAAAATGCACCAGTATTAAAATTAGAATTTAAAGAAGAATCAGTAAATTCTTTAGTTGATTGGAGACATAAGCACAAGGAAGGATATATAAAGAGTTTATTCGGAGGTTTATTTAAAATATAATATGGCAAAAAAATTAGAAAAAATTGCTCAAGGAAATGAAAAAGCTAGATTTATTATTGCTTTACCTAATGTTAATATCGATGTAAGAGAGTATTCAAATCTATCAAAGGTTGGTGGAAGTATAGCTACTACATCTGCAGGAGCTGTAAGCCAATATCTTTTTAGAGAAGTTAAGAATCCAATAGTTGCTAGAACTATACTTGCAAATTTAAGAGATAGAATTGCTGGAAATGATAATTATGCAATGAAATTAGCTGATGAATTTTCAAATGAAGATGGGACAGTAAGAACTGGTAGTGATAAACAAGATTCTGAAGAAATTGAAATATGTTATTATTTATCTGGAAGATATGGTGGAAATCCTAAATCTTATTTAGAACATTCTAGAAAGTTATTAGAAGAATTTAAAAGATTTGGATATTAATATTTAACATTAATTTTATTTTACAATAATCTTATTAACTCTTAATTTATTATTAAATAGAAAAAGATGGTGGAAATTCCAGTTATTAATGTAGATTTGAATGTAGATAAGTTTAAACCAGAAAATCTGGTTTGGGGTGATAAATATGATAAGAAAAAGGATAAGAAGAAAATCTATAAGATTTTAGCTTATCTTGCTGTAATAGCTGCATTAATTATATTCTTTAGATTTGCGCTACTTGCATATTTGTATATAGCTAATTTACCTAAAATAAATAGTTATGATGCAAATATTGAAAGAATAGCTTTAAGTGAAGATGGAAAACAAGCTTATATTAAATTAACTGGTGGGAATCAAAAAGAGATAGAATCTATAAAATTTATATTTAGAACTAATGAATCTGAATTTATTTATGAAACAACAGATGGGATTAAGGAAATTACTTATGAGGATAAGAGATTTTTAACTTATTTTGCTAATCCTGAATATGAAGGAAGTTATGATTATTCTATTAATGCAATAGATATGGGTTTAGACAATTTTAAAGGAATAATAAAAGTTGAAGTTTCAATAAAATTTAAAGATGAAAAAACAGGGGAAGTTAAGGAAACTAAAACTATTGATAGTTCTAAAAAATCAGATATTAACATTGTAAGAAGTGGAGGATCTGGTTCTGGTGGAGGAGGTGGAGGAGCTGGGGGTAGTGGAGGATCTGGAGGAACAAGTGGAAATGAACCTATTACAACATGCAATCCAACTAAAACTTGTTTAAATTATGCTAATCTGTGCGGATCTAGAATGAGTGATGGATGTAATAATATTTTAGATTGTTCTGCTAATTGTAAAACTGGAGAAGCCTGTTTGGGTAATTCATGCGTATCAAGTGAAATAAATCTTCCACTAACTTTTGAAACTCCTTATAACTTGCCTACTGGTGGGAAAACTTGGTATGTGCATGATACTGGAAATATTAATATAAATGGAATTAATTTACAAGCAACAATTAATAATGCATCTTTGGGAGATGTTATAATTCTAGATGCAGGGGTTGTATATTATGGTAATTTTTTACTTCCAAATAAGAGTGGAAATGGATGGATATACATTATTTCAAGTAATCTTTCAAGTATGCCTGAAGGAGATAGAGTTGGTCCAAAAGATTCTATAAATATGCCGAAGATTTTGGCAAATCCTGAGGGCGGATCTTGTTATACTGCGTTATTTACATTATTTGAAGCACATAATTATAGGTTATCTGGTATTGAAATCTTGACTGAAGGGTGTGTTTATTCTTTAGTAAGAATGGGATATGATATTAAAGGTGGAATCTGGAATTCTACTCCTGCAAAGACTATTGAACAACTTCCCTATAATATTACTCTTGATAGATGTTATATTCATTCAATTAATGACAGTGTTAGATCTAGAATCGGAGTTATAGCTGATGGAAGATATATTGCAATAATTGATTCATATATTTCGAATATTAAGGATTCCGCTGATGCTCAAGCAATATTAAATTGGAATGGTTTGGGCCCATTTAAATATGTTAATAATTTTTTAGAATCCTCTGGAGAAAATTTTATGCCTGGAGGCAATGATCCTGCAATAATTGGTCTTGTACCATCTGATTTTGAAATACGTGGAAATTATTTTTTTAAACCACTTTATTGGAAAGAAAACCATTCTAGTTATAGGGGTTATAATTGGGGAATAAAAAATTTATTTGAGATAAAAAATGCTAAAAGGTTGCTTGTTTCTGGAAATATCTTTGAGAATTCTTGGATTGATGCTCAAATGGGTTATGCAATTGTTTTAAAAGCTTCAAATGATGGTGGTAACGCTAATTGGTCTACTTTTACTGATATGATTTTTCAAGATAATATTATAAAAAATTCAGTTTCAGGAATTATGTTTAGTGCAAATGAACATTATAATGGTGGAACAACAGAAGGAATAAAAAGAGTAATAATAAAAAATAATCTAATTGATTTTACAAATTCAAATAATAATCTTCTTTCTGAATTTAATACTGATTTTTTGGTTTCATTTAGGGGTGGAGGGGTAATTGCAAGAGATATCATTGTTGATCATAATACTATGTTATCTCAAAATAATTCTAAATCTATGATAACTGCAGGCGATAGTTCAAATCAATATGAAAACGTAAGAATTACAAATAATATTTTAAGAAAAGGTTATTATGGATTTAAGGCATCAAGCACTGCTGAAGGAAATAATAGTGTAAATTATATTACTAATTGTAGTTTTAGAAAAAATTTGATGATTGAAAATATAAATCTGGGAATATATCCCTCTAATAATCTTGGAGTTAATGATATGGGTGGAGTCGGTTTTGTTGATTTTATTAATAAAAACTATAGGTTAACTTCTTTAAGTCTTGGAAAAAACAGGGGAACTGATGGAAAAGATTTAGGTGCGGATATTGACTCAATTGAGTATGCAACTAGATGCACACTTGATGGGAAGTGCCATACTCAATGCGTACCTCAATGTGCAAATAAGGAATGCGGTAGTGATGGATGTTATGGAACTTGCGGAAGTTGCGGTAATGGAGAATTCTGTAATTCAAATGGTCAATGTGAAAATAATATTGTGAATGAACTAGAACCAGAACTTCCTAGATTTTATGTTGATACAAGTTATGATGAAAGTTATAATCGGCCTGCAGATATTATAGTAAGAAGTGGGGAAAATCTTCAAGCGGCTCTAGATAGTGTTCAATCTGGACAAATTCTTGAAATTGAAGCAGGAGCTTCATTTATGGGTAATTATGTAATTAGAAATAAAACTGGTAATGATTGGATTTATATTCGAAGTTCAAGATATTCTGAACTTCCTGTTGAAGGAAATAGGGTAAATTCAAATGATTCTGATAAAATGGCTAGAATTATTTGTCCAAATCAATTTAATCCTGCTTTAAAAATAGATCCTGGAGTAAAAAATGTAAGATTAATTGGACTCGATATAACCACTAATTATAGTTTAAGAAATGATGCGCAATATGGGGTATTAAGAGTTGCACAAGGCGGAAGTAATAGTTTTATTTCTGAAAATATTATTATTGATAGATGTTATATTCATGGAACTCTTGAAGGAAATATTCGAGATGGATTAATGTTATATCAAGTTAAGGGGTTTGGATTAATTGATTCATATATTAGTGAAATTCATAGTGTTGGATATGAATCTCATCCAATTCATATTTATATAACTCCTGGACCAACTAAAATCAAGAATAATTATATTGAGGGTGCTGGAATAAATTTATTTATTGGAGATAATAATGTAAGTATTATTCCTGAAGATATTGAAATAATTGGGAATTATTTTTATAAACCTTTAACTTGGATGATAGGTCATTCTACATATGCTGGAATAAATTGGCTTGTAAAAAATCTTTTTGAAATTAAAGCAGGTAGAAGAATATTAGTAAAAGGGAATATTTTTGAAAATGTATGGATACATGCACAACATGGGCAGGTATTTGTTATAACTCCAAGAGGTGGGGAAATTGAAGATTTGACTATTACAAATAATGTTGCAAGAAATTTTTATAATGGTGTTAATTTTAATAGTGCTGATGTATCAATAAATAGATTATTGTTTAAAGATAATTTATTATATCAAACGAGTTTTAATATTTCTCCAACTATAATTCAACTTGCTGGAACTCCTGGAAAATATAATAATGTAAATATTATTCATAATTCTTTTCTTGCGAATCCCGAACATGGTTGGATTGTTTTTAATGGTGCTAGAGAAAATGAAGTAAATAATTTAAATGTTAAAGATAATATTGCTATTCATGGAAATTATGGAATCTTTGGAAATACTTTAGGTGTTGGAATTAGGTCTGTAAATTTTTATTCAAATAATTATAATTTTACTCATAATCTATTAATAAATAATCCTTATATAAACATGTATCAGGATAATATTACTATTAAAGGAAGTTATGTTAGATTTAATTCTTCAAATCTAGAAAATGTGGGTTTTATTGATTATGCAAATAAAAACTATAGACTTAGTCAAACAAGTCCTTATAAAAATCTTGGAAGTGATGGAAAGGATTTAGGGGCTGATATTAATACTCTTGAAGAAGTAACTAGATGCGCAAAAGATGGCATGTGTAATTAAGTAATTTTAAAATCTTTTTTAATAATAGAAACAATTTATTTAAATTGTATTATCTTTTCAATAATCTTATTAAGTCTTAATCTTTTATAAAATTGAAAAAAGATGGTTGAAATTCCGATAATTAATATAGAAGTTCCTAAACCTGAGAATCTGGTTTGGGGAGAAAATTATTCTGAAAAGAAAGATAAGAATAAAATTTATAAAATTTTAGCTTATCTAGCAGTTATAGCTGCATTAATCATATTCTTTAGATTTGCATTACTTGCTTATTTGTATATTGCTAATTTACCAAAAATAAATAGTTACGATGCAAATATAGAAAGGATTGCATTAACTGATGATGGAAAACAAGCTTTTATTAAATTAACGGGTGGAAATCAAAAAGAGATTGAATCTATTAAATTTATATTTAGGACAAATGAATCAGAATATATTTATGAAACTAAAGATGGAATAAAAGAAATAACCTATGAAGATAAACGTCTCTTAAGTTATTTTGCTCATCCGGAATATGAAGGAAGTTATGATTATACAATTAAAGCTTTAGATGTTGGACTTGATAGTTTTAAGAGAATAATAAAAGTTGAAGTTTTGATAAAATATAAAGATGAAAAAAGTGGAGAGATAAAAGAAACAAAGATTGTTGATAGTACAAAAAAATCAGATATTAATGTTGTAAGAAGTGGTGGATATGGTGGAGGAGGTGGAGGATCTGGTGGTAGTGGAGGATCTGGAGGAACAAGTGGAAATGAACCTATTACAACATGCAATCCAACTAAAACTTGTTTAAATTATGCTAATCTGTGCGGATCTAGAATGAGTGATGGATGTAATAATATTTTAGATTGTTCTGCTAATTGCAAATCTGGAGAAAAATGTTTAAGTGGTTCTTGTGTATCGAATGAAATTGAACTTCCTGAAACTTTTGAAGTTCCATATATATTACCTGCTGGTGGAAAAACCTGGTATATTAATGATAGTGGAAATATTAATACCAATGGAGTTAATTTTCAGAATGCTCTTGTTAATGCAAGTTTAGGTGATGTAATTGTTTTACAAGCAGGTGTAACTTATTATGGGAATTTTAGGTTACCAAATAAAACTGGAAATGGTTGGTTATATATTATTTCTTCGGAACTAGGAAACTTGCAAGAAGGAAATAGGGTAGATTCAAAGGATTCTATTCATATGCCTAAAATTAGTGCATATCCTGATGGAACAAATTGTTATACTGCAATGATAAATGAATGGGGAGCCCATAATTATAGGTTTTCAGGAATTGAATTTGTAACAGATGGATGTGTATATAATTTAATTTTACTTGGATATCATTATTTTAGGTTAAATGAACCTATTTGGAATATTACTGGACCGGGTCATGTTGCTGATACAATTGAAAAATTGCCTTATAATATTACTTTTGATAGATGTTATTTGCATTCTACAAATGAAAGCGCAAAATCAAGAACGGGTATAATGCTTGATGGTAGATATATGGCTGTTATTGATTCCTATTTGTCAAATTTTAAGGATAGAAGTGATTCTCAAGCAATAAATGTTTATAGTGGTCCTGGACCTTATAAAATTGTCAATAATTATCTAGAATCAACTGGTGAAAATTTTATGTCTGGTGGAACTGATCCAAACATTTTAAATTCTGTTCCATCTGATTTTGAAATTATTGGAAATTATTTTTATAAGCCGGATAAATGGAATTCGAATAGTCCTGAATATAAAAACATAAGCTGGTGTATTAAAAATTTGTTTGAACTTAAAAATGCACAAAGATTAATTGTTTCAGGAAATATATTTGAAAATAATTGGGGAATTTGTGGTGGACAAAGAGCAACTGCAATTGTAATAACTCCTAGAAATCAAAATGGCATGGCAAATTGGTCAGTTGTTCAAGATTTAATTTTTACAAATAATATAATTAGAAATTTTGGTTATGCTATGCGAGTTTTAAGTAATGATGATCTTCATAAATCTGAAATTACAAAAAGAATTGAAATAAATAATAATATTTTTGATGTTATTAATCATAATTATTATACTGGATATGGAATTGGATTTTCTTCTCCTTATAATAATACTCCATCTTATAATGTAGTTGTAAAAAATAATATATTTTTACATAATTATACTGGTGGAAGTTTTATGTATGTTGGATTTGATCCATTAAAAATTACTCATTATTCGGTTCTTGATAATTTTACATATGAAAATAATATTGCAACACATGCAAATTATGGATTATTTGGAGATAATATTGGTACTGGAAATGATGCGATAAATCATTATGTTGATAATTATATTTTTAGAAGAAATTTATTAATTAATCGTCCAATTGATAGAACTTATTCTTATTGGATAACGCATTTCTCAAGTTCATATCCTCCTGATAATTTAATGGTTCATAATATAAGTGAGGTAGGTTTTATGGATTATAATAATCAAAATTATAGGCTTTTATCAATAAGCCCTGGAAAAAATAATGGAACTGATGGGAAAGATATTGGACCTAATTATGATACCATTGATGAAGCAACAAGATGCACACTTGATGGTCAGTGTTATATGCAATGTTTTCCTAATTGTTCGGGAAAGGCTTGTGGTAATGATGGATGTAGTGGAAGTTGTGGAGTATGCAATAATGGAGAAAGTTGTATAGATTATAATTGTGAAATAAATTCTAGTAATTCAGATAAGATATGGTTTTTCGATTCATTCGAAGGAATGCTTCCAAAGGCTTGGAATTCTTCTATATGGGGTGAAGCATGGGACAATGATTCGGTTATCAATGTAAATAGTGAAATAGATTCATTAGGAAATTCTATAGGTGCTGCACTTAGCGGGGGAAATCAATCTTATAGGCAATGGTGGAATGGGCAAAATGATATTGGTAGTTGGTCAACTGCTGGCGGATTATATTCAGATTTTTCAAGAATTACTCAAATGCCTGATAAACTTGGAGAAAATGATACATTTTATTTAAGTTATCATATTAAATATGATCCTCAATTTTTTTGGGGAGATACAACCGGGTTAAAACAGATTATTATTCAAAGTAATTCAAGAGTTGATGATAGATTGTATATTGGTCTTGGGGGATGGGGTGCTGGATATGTAGAACCCTTTTTCCAAGTAGCAGATGGAAATCCTAGACATTTATATTCAAATATTAATAATATTAATGGAACACCTTATATTATGCCATTAGGAATCTGGGTAAATTTTGAATGGTTTGTTAAAATCTCTAATGAGACAAATAAAAAAGGTATTCTTTATGGTTGGGTAAACAATGAATTACTTTGGAATTATACAGATATTGCAACTATTGAATCTGGAGAGTATGTTCAAATGATGATTAATCCTACATTTAATCCTCCAACATATGGTGAAAGAGATGATAATTTATCAGAAGTTCCTCAGAATTTTACTCAAAGAAGATATTGGGATAATTTTTATTTTGGAAGTCAAAGAAGAGTAGGATAAATAATAATTATTTTCATAACATTAATTTTATTAATCTAGGTTTATTTTTAATATTGAGGTAAAGCTTCATATGGGTTTACAAATAGGTGAAATTATACCAAGAAAAGAACTTGAATTTAAGGATTTAAAAGGAAAAACTATTGCAGTAGATGCATTTAATGCAATATATCAATTCCTCACTACTATTAGGCAACCTGATGGAACTCCTTTAAAAGATTCTAAGGGTAATATTACTAGTCATATCTCCGGGTTATTTTATAGGAATATGAGTCTTATTCTTGAAGGAGTTAAACTTGTTTATGTTTTTGATGGAGAAGCTCCTGAGTTAAAAAATAGAACGAGGGAGATAAGAAAAGAAGCTAAAGAGAAGTATGAAGAGAAATATGAAGAAGCAAAAGCTGATGAAGATGTTGAAGGAATGGGAAAATATGCTAGAGCGTTTGTTAGTTTAGATAAGCAGAAGATTGAGGAATCTAAAGAATTATTGCATGCAATGGGTATAGCAATTGTTCAAGCGCCTGGTGAAGGTGAAGCTCAAGCAAGTTATATGGCTTCACAAGGATTAGTATATGCTGTTTCAAGTCAAGATTATGATTGCTTGATGTTTAAAGCTCCTAGATTAATACAGAATTTAAGTTTAGCTAGAAAAAGAAGGACCCCAACTGGATTTAAAGAAGTTTATCCGCAAATGATTGAATTAAAAAATGTTTTAGATGAATTAGAATTAACTCAGGAACAATTAATATGCTTAGGGATATTATCTGGAACAGATTATAATCCTAAAGGTATAAAGGGATTAGGACCTAAAAAATCCTTGAAATTAGTAAAAGAATTTGTTACAAAAGAAGAAATATTTGATTCATTTAAAAATAATGAGAAGTATAAAATGGATTTTGATTGGGAAGAAATATATCAAGAGATTATTGAACCTAAGGTAGAAAAAGTAATTGATATTGATTTTCCAAAGATAGATAAAGATAAGATAAAAGAAATATTATTAAGATTTGAATTTAGTGAAGAAAGAATTCAAAGCCAATTAACAAAACTAGATGAAATAAAGAAAAATAATCAGCAAAGAACTTTATTTTAAATTTTTATAAAAAACCATTATCTTGGATTTTTTAAATTCCTTCTTAATTCATTTTCTCTATTTTCAGTACTTATTCTTTCAATATTTTCTCTTCTTCTTTTCTCTTCTTCACTAGCTGAATCTTTTAAATTTTTACCAAGAGATTTCATTATATAATCAATAAGTATTATAATTATGATTCCAATTATAAATATTATAGTTCCGATCCAAAAGTTTACTATAGCAAATTTGAGTTCGTTTGCTAATCTATTAAGAATTCCTGACAAACAAACCAAACTAACTATTATAAATGATAAAATCATTCTAACAAATATATTAAATTTAGAGATAGAATCAATTATATCATATATTAGTTTTAATAAAATTATAAACAGAAGAAAAATTAGTATAAAATTCCATGACCATGAGAATGGCATTTTAAATAAAAATATCCATACTGGATTTAATAATGAGAAAATTTGTTTTGTGTAGAATAATAGCGGACCTATAACAGGTGTTTTTCCTAGAATAATTGACATTTCTTGATTAAAATAGGATTTGTTTTGTTCAATATTTTTAAAACCTTCAAAATTCTTTTGAAGATCTTCAATTTTTTTAACTTGACCTGTTTCAGGATTAATTGTTGTATCAACTAATTTTTTTGTAGAGTCTACAACTTGTGCATTTAGATTAGAAAAGAATAATAGTATTATAAAACAAAAAATAAATAATATTTTTTTTATCATATCTCAAATAAGACGTTATTGGTTTATAATTTTTATCTTCCAGAATTTACACCATAGGATTTTCTTAATTCGTCTGATTGAAGTTTATGAAGTAATTGTCCTTTTTCTACTATTCGTTTACCTGATTCTTCCATTGCACTATATTCTCCATAAAAGATTAGTTTTCTTATTGGGCCAATAAATAAGAACATACAACATCCTGCAATTATTGCTAATATATAGGGTATATATTCTCCTGTTATCCAAATTTGATACCAAGATAATCCACTATTAATTGAATTGTTGATATTAATACTTAGTTTGTAGAGATATAATCCAAAATAGTACATAGCATAAAATATCCATAATACTCTTGCAAATAAAGCATTATGGGCCATTACTGTTAAAGTTAATATAACCATAAATGGAATAATTGTAATAATGGTTGCACCCATCGCCCCATATTGGGTTATCATTACCTCATATAATTGTGGAGGTATAGCTAACATTGATAATATTGTTACAATCACACATATTATCATATTAATTGCTTTATTTTCTTCACCGAAAATACTTGGAATTATTGTCATTAAAACGAAAAAAAGTAATAAACCGAAAAGAGTACGAGTAGCATAATGTTGAGTTCCAAAAAAAATCTCAAAAAATCCTTGGAATGTTCCTTGAATTCCTCTAGCTGCTGCTTGTGCAATTGGGTCAGATTGAGGATTTGAAGTAGTTTGTGCAAGAATTGATTCGGTAATTATTATAGTAATAAATATTGTTAAAATAGTAAATAAAATAATCTTACTATAACTCTCTTTTTTCATGTTTATTGAAATGATTTTTTATTTATAAATGTTTCTTTAGAAAAAGTTCTATACTTACAAATATTTTTAAACTCTATATCACTTTTTATAATATGAAAAAAGAGATGGTTGTAATCTTAATTTTGTTTGTTAGCATATTTTTAATTACAATAATAAGTGCTCAAACCGGGATTATTCCTGATAATAATATAGAAAGATTTTTTGATTGGGGTAGATCTTCATTTGGAACAATCTTTGCAGCTTTATTTGGTTCAGATGTTAGTGATGCTTTTTTATTCTCAAAAGTTTTGGTGTTTTTTTTGATTTTAGCTGTATCAGCAATGTCATTAAGAAGTATGGGTATTTTTGATGTTAATAGGGGCGCGTTATTACTTGTTTCAGTAGTTGTTTCATTACTAGCTGTACGAAGTATGGGTCAAAATAAATTGTTTGAAGGAATTTTATTACCTTATGGCGCATTTGGCGCAGCAATAATAGTATTTCTTCCAATCTTGATATATTTTGCATTTGTTCATACTAATGTTCCTGGGGGATTTTGGAGAAGAATGGCTTGGTTTGCTTATGGATTTATTTTCTTAATATTATTTATAACTCGATGGTATAGTGGAGATTTAGAATGGACAGTAAGAACTATTTATTTGGGAGGAATAGTTGCAATCGTATTTAGTATTATTTTTGATAGGGATATGCATAAATATTTTCAATTAGCAGATTATGATAGGGCTGCTGAAAATCTTGAAAGAAGAGCAAAACTAATGAATTTAGAAGATTTAGATAGGGCATTAAAACACGGAACTAGAGAAGATATAAGGCATACAAGGAAAAATGCTCATAATGTTTTTAGTCATGGTGGGGGAATTTAAACCTTAGCAAAAAATATTATATATTTTTTAGCTAGATAAAAATACTAATTTAATTGAAGTTAATTCATTTAAATTAGCTTATTCTAAAGTATTAAACTATCGTTGAAAGATATAATAATATTAGATAAAAATACTAATTTAATTTAGTAATTTAATTTCAATTCTAAATCTATGTTTAAATGGAGCTATTTCTCCAGCTGGAACTATATCAACTATTTCTAGTTTTCTTTTGTGTTTATTAGCTTCTTCACCAAGTTGCTTAATTAAAAGATTAATTTCTGAATCTTTGCAAAATCCATAGTAATATAGTTTTGTTCCTTTTTTAGATGCTGCAAGTCCATATTCTAAAAAGGTATCTTTAAGATTTGGTCTAGCCATTATCACCACATCAAATTTTCCTAATTGGGAATTTATTTTCTTTTTAACATCTCCTTGTATAATATCTATTTTTCCTTCGGGAATTCTATTTAATTTTAAATTTTCTTTAAAATATTTACAACATTCTCTTCCTAATTCTATGCCAACTATTTTCATAGGTCTTTTGTATTTGTAAATAACAATTGGATAGACCCCTATTCCTGCAAACATAACAAGGACTTTATCATTCATAGTTATTTTTTCAGAAATTCTTTGCCTTTCATTAGATAATCTAGGTGAAAAATAACATGACTCAACATTGAATTTAAATGTACAAGCGTTTTCTTTGTGCAATGCAATTTTATTTTTTATGCCAAGAATATGTTTAGTTTTTATGGTTCTTAATCTTCCTTTAACATTTGTAGCTTTTTCTAAAACAGTTTTTATATGAGGTTTAGATAGTAATAATTTAGCTTCGGCTATCTTTTGTTTTTTTGTTTTACCTTCGCTTTTTATTATTGCAATATCGCCTAATATATCATAGTCTGCCATTTTATTCATTTAAAATGGTAGGGAGAGAAAATTTTATTTTTCGAATCTACCATTATATTATTCTATTATATATATTATTAAGAAAGATATTTAAATCTAGTTATCTTATTTATTAAAATAGGAAAAAAGATGGTAGGTGTAAAATTTTTTGGTTATTTAGCAGCTGGAATTGGCCTTGTAGGTTTAGCATTATCTTCAAAAAAGATGATGGATTTAATTCCCTTTTTAAAGAGTGTAAGTCCTGCAGTTATACTTGTACCAAGTTTAATTTTGGTTGGAGTTGGTATTATTTTATTATTAGGTGATGGAAAATCTGGCGCAAAATCCAAATTAGGTACTGAAGTTCCTATTTATAAGGGAAAGGAAATAGTTGGATACAGGGTTTTGAAATAATTTTTTTAAGAATTTATTATAAAATAGTTATAATATTCTAATATATATTTTAGAAAATATTCATTTAATTTCTATATATTTTATAAATGGATTTTTTATTTAAAATAGCTATAATGGATATAAGAATAGATAGATTAGTTCATTTTGAACAACCAGAACTATCTGATACAGAAGAAATTCAATCAATAATTTTTAGATGTTTTAATAAGTTTGTTGGTAAGTTTTATGATTTACCTGTTTTAGATGGTTTAAAATCAATTTATTCGCTTTCGAATATAAAACATTTAATGGATGATCCGAATTATGAGGTCTGGGTTGCTAGGAGACTCAATCAAATGAATTGGGTTTTTGCATTAAAAGATTCTCCTGAAGAGGATGGAATTGAATTAAAAATGTTTTATGGAACCTCTCCTTATTCATGTAAAAAATCATTATATTTAGCTAAAGATAGGGTCTTAGAAAAAAATCGGTCTTATTTATTTGGAGATGTTTTAGAATCTGCATGGCATACTTTTTCTAAATGTGGTTGTGTTGGTGATCTTAAGGTTAGTGAAGAATATATAAGAACTGAAACAAATCAAAAATCTTTTGAAGAATTTGACATTCGGGTAAGGAATTTTAGATTTAAACCTTTAGAAGTTTTATTATATGAAAATTCATTTGAAACAGATTAGGAAAAGAAATATTTTGATTTTATTTTAAATAAGTTTTATCTTCCTCCTCCGCCTCCACCACCCATTCCTCCTGAACCAGACCCACTAAATCCCCCTGAACTATGGCTTGAATGAGAGGCTCTTGAACTTACTGCAAAATTTGTTATGGAGGTATTCATGTTAGAGAAAGTTTTCATTGTTTTTATATCAATTATACCTTGATTATTTAATTCTTTTAAGACTTGTTTAGCTACACCTAATGCTGAACCATATACTAGATATTCTTCCCAAAGGATTACTCCTTTATGAGATGATTTTTTTATTGTTAATGAATAACTTAACCATTTTTTAAAAGATTGCCATTTTTTATATTCAATATAATAATCTTCATTATATCTTATTAAAAATGGATTTTTATAGGAAAATAATGCTACAAGAATTATTGAAAATATAGATAATATTAATAAAGGGATTAAAAAAGTAACAAAAGAAAAAATTGTTAATAAAACCATCCATCCAAAAAAACCATCTGAACCTTTTTTATTTATATATTTTTTTGATTCTTTTTTTATTAAATCTTTTAATTCATCAAATAAGTCACTTATTTCTTTTTTTTCTGAATAACTTCTTGAAGGACTATTAATATCAAAATAATTATCAGAAGAAATTGATTTATCTGATTCTTTTAATTTTTTTAAAATTTTATAAAATTTTTTTTCTATTTGATCAAGATTAGAGGGTTCATTATTCAACTTAACTAAAAATTTGTCCTTTAAGATTTTATCAATAATTTTTATATCTATAATTTTTCTTCTATAGAAATCAAAAATCATTGTTGAAAAAAAATTATTATTAATATCTCCAAAGGGGTGATTGAAAAAAGCAGCAACTTCCCAAGGTTTTCTTTTTACAGGATAATCAGATAGTTGATCTGGAATATCTGTTTCATAATTTTCTTTACCGTATTTTTTCCAAAAATATATCAATAAAATAAATGGAATTAAATGTAAAAGAAAAACAATTAATGAAATTAGGATGGCTATAAAAATTCTTTTTTTACTTAATTCATCAAATTCGAAATCATCTTGGATTATTATTTCCAGATTAGAAGTATTTCCTTCATAAGGAATATAAATAATTACATAATCTTTTGAATTGTAATTTGAAATTGAAATATGTTCTCCTTTAATAAAAAGCGTTGAATCTTTGTTTAAATCTACATGCCTATTTTTTGCATAAGGAATAAATTTAATATAATTTTTATTTTTAATATTAAAGATTGTTTTTGGGTTTAAACGATAGGTTGATTCAATAATATAAGTATTATCTGGAAAAAATCCAAAATCATTTCCAAAAGTGCAACCATATTCATTATTTTCAGTATAATCAAAACAAATATTTTTTTTAGAAAAATCAGGTTCACTATAGCAATAATCTTCTGTTTTAAAGTAGGATTTTCCGGTTTTACAACTAACATTTAAAATTGAGATTGTATCTTTATCAAAATTATCTTTTGAATAAATATTAGTTTCAAAATCTCTAAAGAGGGTATGATAATCTTCATCAGGATTGAAATATAATTTTTCATTAATGATTGCTCCATTAATATCTAAATGGGCTGAATAAAAATTAAACTCATTATAATTATTTGATATTTTTCCGGTTATAATCGAATAAACAAAATTTATGGAAAGAGTTCCTAATAAAATTCCTGCTAATATTAGAATTATTGAAATTATAATTAATTTATTTATCTCTTTCATTATTATATTTATAAAATCTAGTTTAAATATTTGTTTGATTATGGTTAAATTATGAAAAAAAACTTTAGTGAAAGATGCTATGAAGTATTGAAAAAAGTACCCAAAGGAAAAGTTGTAACTTATAAATGGATTGCTGAAAAATTAGGTTCGAAAGCTTTTAGAGCGGTAGGAAATTCCATGAATAAAAATCCCAATATCCTAGAAGTACCTTGTCATAGGGTTGTTAAATCTGATGGAAGAGTTGGAGGATATGCTAAAGGAATAAAAGAAAAAATAAAGATGCTAGAAAAAGAAGGTGTAATTATTGTTAATGGAAAAATTGATTTGAAGAAATATTGCTTAAAGTAGCTATATAATTAAAAATGGCTTTTTTATCTTAAATTAATGAGTTTAGAATTGGTTATTGAAAAGAAAGAAGAAAGTGAAAAAAGATTTCTTAATGTTTGGGTTAATCCTACTAATAAATTGATTAGAATTGAAAATAATGAATTTAATACAGGTAGATATCTTACATTATATTCTAATGAAATAAATTCTCAAAATCCTTTATTAGTTTTTAATTATCTAAAGAAATATTCTATAGATGGTTTATATTTAGCTAAATTAATTGAAGATGATGATTCTTTATTTGTTGAAAAACGTGAAAATTTAACACAAGGAAATATTTTTTATTTGGAATTATATTTTCCAAAATCAAGTCTAATTACTTTAACTAATAATTCACTTTATTTTGGGTTATTATCTAGAAAGGGCTAAATTTTGTTTAATTTTTTCTCTAACAATTTCTTCATCTTCTGGGTTAGTTACGCCCAACCAATCTTCTTCAGATTTATAGAGTTTTATTTTAATTTTATTTTCTTTTATTAAATTTGATAATTCATTAGGTAAAAGAAATTCTATTTTTCTATCTCCTTTATTATTTATTTTGAATTCTTGAAGTTTTTTTTCAATTAAATCTATAGTTTTTGGATGAAGAGCAAATATATTCATACTGCATAAATCATCTTTAGATAATCCTCTTTTATCAATTTCAGATTTTTCAATATTTAATGTTTCAATTAATTCTAAAACATTATTTTTATCATCAACTTTGAAAATTGCTCTATGTGTTTTTCCTGTATCTGGAATTACATCATATAATCTAAAACCGAGTGTTGCTTCTTCTTTACTTTCTTGAAGATGTTCATATAATTTTTTATAAGATTTTTCTCCATAAATATCATCTCCATTGCAAATAACAAAGGGAGTATCTAAAAATTCTTTTGCAGAACAAAGGGCGTCTCCTGTTCCCCATGGTCCGTCTCTAGAATCTGTATCAAATGTTTGAAGAGCATATTTAATTGGGATTCCTTGGTAATTATCTTTAAATTTTTCTTTTATTGAATCTTTTGTAGCATTACCAACAATAAGAACAATTTTAGAAAATCCAGATTTTAAAGCTTGATCTAAAGAATATTCAAGCAATGTTTCATTTGATGGACCAATTTTAGCAAGAGCTTTAATTTTTCCATTAAATCTTTTTGACATCCCTGCAACCATATAACAAAGGGTTATATCTTTATTATCCATTTTAGAAAATATGATTAATTAGTATATAAAATTAATCAATATAGGGCTTTGTCCGGAATTTTCTAGATTCCGAACAAGTTAAACATAAATATTTGGAATCACTAATTTTTTCAGGAGTAAATCCCGAAAAAATTAGACATTTTTTAAACTGAAAACTAAACTCCGGACAGAGCACAATATCATGCTTTGTAAAGAATTTCTATATTCTTTTAACTAGGATGCTATTATTAAGATTTAACTAAAAATAAATTAAGATTTGTCCGAACCGAAGGAGTTCTTAATATAGGATATAAATTTAGTCAGCTGATTCTGCTTTAATTGCTTTTGGTGCTTCACCACCATGCCAAGTAAAACGAGGCCTTATTCTTATTGGATATAATCTTTCAGAATTATCATCTAATAAAATGGCACTTCCTTTTAAATCTGGAAGATTGTTCATTGATTTTGAAATTCCTTCTAATAAATAACTCTGCATCATTGTATTAAGTGCAATAAGGTCGTCTTTGTTAGTTAATCTATGGGAGATAACTATATCTGACTGAGTCATAACATCCCTATGAATCACTCCTGGTTGTTGGGTTGCTAAAACCATTGAAATTCCTGGTTGCCTTCCTTCTCTAAGTAATTGGATTAAGGCATTTGTAGCAGGAGTTTTTTCATGCATTGGCAAGAATTCATGGGCTTCATCTAAAAAAAGCCAGACAAGAGGCATTTCTTTTTTTTCTTCATAAGAGGAATTTATTCCATGATGAATTGATTCTATTTCTTCTTTTTTTCTAGCAAGAATTCTTTGGTCAAATAATTTTTTTGAAACAAGACCAATTATTAATCCTCTTACATTAAATTTTGCTGTAGATGAATAACATGAAAGATCTAGAACTGTTGTTTTACCTGCTGTTATTAAATCATCAATTTTTGTACCTTCTTCACCTGAACTAGCAAATACTTTCCAGGATTTAGCGGCTTGAAAAAGTGCCATAGCTGATTTTTTGTTTTCATCATTTGTATCCTTGTCTTCTCTTATCATATTAATTATATCATCTAAATCAAATATTCCTTTTTTTGCAAGATTATCAATTGTTTTTTGAATTAAAACTGATACAGGAGAGATCATTTCAAGTTCAAATATGGATAACCAATCTTCTATTGAAAGTTCGGCTGCACTTAATGCAAATTTCTTGTCAACAGGAATATCTCTTTTTTCATATTCATGAAAATAACCAGCTGGTGCCCAAACTGTAACTGGAAGATTTTGGGTCTTTAAATCCCAGCCTTCTAATAAATCTGATTCTTTTTCATTTCTATATTTCATTGTCCAGAATATACCCATAGTATCAAAAATTATTGGGGCTATATTTTTTCTTGCTTCTTCTGGAAGATTTGATAATTCTTCAGCCAAGACTCCTATTGTGTAACTATTATGCACAATAATATTATTTGCTACAAAATTATGGTTTTCAGGAACGCAAATATCATAGACCTTAAAATTTCCTTCTAAAGATTCCATTGAGATTATTTCATCCCAATAAATATCGGATTCTGCAAGAAGTTTTAGTGGGTTATTTCTTTCAATTTCTGCTATTTGAAGTAAATTTTGTCTTGAAGGAGAATAACGAATCCTTTCTCTTATCGATTTAGGATATTTATATCCAATAGCTCTACCAATTTCTGCCCAGTTATTTGGTTTAAAGGTTTCCCATATTTCTTTTGGAATAGTATCGAGATTCGGATTTCTTATTTTTGATAAAATATCTGATTTAGCAATAAAAACTTTTTCTTGTTTTTTCCCGAAAAAGCCTATTTCTTCTATAAATTTTACAACATTAATTGAATTTAAAACTAATTCATAAGATGTGAATTTTTTCATTTTAATCTTAATATTCTTTGTTCTTAATTTTGATAAAATTCCGAATCTTAATAATAAATTTTGGATTTGTTTTATTAGTTTTTTTGAAGATGATGAATAAGAAATCTGCCATTTATTTTCTGAAGAATAAATACTTCCATCACAACTAAATAAACGGTTTAAAAATAAAGCTAATAATTCTTTTTTTAGTCTTAAGATATTTTGGGAAAGTTCTTTTTCAATTGAAAGTTTTCCAAAGATGCCCTCTCTTTCGATAAGTTTTCTAATACTTCTTTTTTTAACTATATTCTTATTTCCTTTTATAAAATGGCCTTTATCATCTCTTGATAAATTTGTTTCAAGGATTTTTGTTTTATATTTCTTTTCAGATATTCTAAAATTGCATTTCCCTTCATTTATTAATTCTAAAGAAGAATCAAAACGATTCAATGAGTCTTTAAATTCATTAATTATTTTTTCATCATTATTTGAAAATAAGACTACTTTTTTTGTATGTCCTTCAGCAATAAGATATGCTAGTAATTTTATTTCATCTTCTGACATTATATTATTCCCAAATGAAGGGATAATTCTTGGAGTAGCAATTCTTGAACCTAATATTAGTTCACTTGCATTTTTCCATCCTTTTATTGTTAATAGTGGATGTTCTGGAGTAAGTTTTATTTCTTTACCACTTCTTAATTTTATTTTTAAAAGTTTATTAACTTCCCTAGAGAAAAATTCTGTTTTTTCTGAATTTTGAACTTTAAGTTTATTATTTAAACTAATTATTTTTTCATTATTAAATTCAATATCTTTTATTGGCATAAGGGAACCATCAGACATACTTATTAAGGTATCTTCATGAAGACATTTTCCCCCACCTCTTTTACCAGCAATTAATATAACATGAGTTCTAGCAATATCTAGCCAAATTTTATTGGATAGGGAAGTGTAATTTCCCATAGTAACATAGCCTTTGCCAATATAAACAAGACCTCTGTTGCCAAATTTTTTCTTATCGTATTTATCTCTACCTATTATAATATCATATGGCATTCTTTAGAAATTACCTCTTTCATATATAATAGGGTATTTATCTGTTTTTAATGTTTTTGATAGAATTTAAACCAATAATCTTTAATGATTTGTCCAAATTTCAATGAAATTTGGCCAGTTTCGTACTAAATGTACGAAGAATGCTTTTTTTTCTAAAGAGTAAATCTTTAGAAAAAAAGTTGTAAACTAAATTATAAATATAAACTCTTGAACAGAGCTATCTTTAAAATAATTAGATATAACTTTTAAATAAATGTATATAAATAGTAGAGATATTCGTATTATTTAGTAGAATTTTATGAAGTTCAATTTATTTAATTATTAATATTTATATTTGATAAAATCTAAAAATTATCTGTTAAATATTAAATTTTTTTGAATAGAGTTGAAATTCGAAAGGTTTTTAAATACATGAATTTTAAATCCAGCATGGAAAAAAAGTCAAAGTCTGAATCTGGAGAAAATAATTTTCAAGAAACTGCTGAAGAAAGAGCTGCTGATTCAAATGATAGTTCTAAATCAAGTGGAAAGATATGGATGATAGCTACTTTAGTTTTAGCTGTTGGTTTAGTTATTATATTAGGTGCATTATATTCAGGTTATAGTTTACCAGGATTATCTGGAGCTACTGGCAATTTTGTTAAAGGAGATGAAGCAGGTGGAAAACTTGTTGAATTCTTAAATACAAGAACTGGTGGTGGAGTAACTTATATTTCATCTGAAGATTTGGGTGGAAACTTATATCAAGTTACTGTTGCTTATCAAGGTCAAAATGTTCCTGTTTTTATAACAAAAGATGGAAAATATTTTGTTCAAGGTGCTATTCCTTTAGAAGCTGGTGCTGAAGATCCTACTCAACAAACACCAACTACTCCTGAAACACCACAAGAAATCGCAAAATCTGATAAACCAGCTGTAGAATTATTTGTAATGACTCATTGTCCTTATGGAACACAAGCTGAAAAAGGATTTATTCCTGTTGTTAATACTTTATCAAAGAATGCTGATGTAAAAGTTAGATTTGTACATTATTTCATGCATGGTGATAAGGAAGAACAAGAAACTTATAATCAATTATGTATAAGAGAAGAACAATCTGATAAGTATATGACTTATTTAAGTTGTTTCTTAGAAGCTGGAGATACTGCTGGTTGCTTAACTAAAGCAAATATCGATAAAACTAAATTAAATACATGTTTATCTAATAGTGCAGCTAAAGCAAAAGAATATTACAAGAAAGATTCAGAATTATCACAAAAATATGGAGTAGAAGGAAGTCCAACTTTAGTTATAAATGGAGTTATTGCTAACTCTGGAAGAGATTCAGCTAGTTTATTAAAGACAGCATGTTCTGGTTTTAATACTGAACCATCTGGATGTAGTCAGAAGTTATCAACTGCTTCACCTGCTCCTGGTTTTGGAACTGCTGATGCACCTGCTGGAAGCGCAACTGATGCTCAGTGCTAAATAAAAAGAGAATTTAAAATGAAGATTTCTGAATTAAGACCTATGCAAGGAAATGTTGAAGTTAGTGGTATAATTAAAGAAGTTGGTGAACCAAGAACATTTTCTAAGTTTGGAAAGAACCTTACAATTGTTAATTGCATGCTTGAAGATGATTCTGGAAGTGTTAAATTATCTTTATGGAATGATGATGCTGGAAGATTTAAAGAAGGAGATGTTGTAAAGATAACTAATGGTTATGTTAATGAATTCCAGGGTGAAAAACAACTTACTTCTGGAAAATTTGGTAAAATAGAAAAAATAACTGATTCAGTTACAAAGAATGAAGAACCAGTTGAAGAAATGGGTGATGAACCTATTGAAGAAGAATTCTTTTAGTTTAAATGATTATATTTTGGAATTATAATATTTTGAAGTAAATATATGTTTAAATATAAAAATTATTAGTTTCTTGTATGGATAAATTAACAAAATTATGGGATCCAAAAAAAGGAGTTATGAAGATAGCTGGACTTATGTCTGGGAGTGGAAGTAATTTAGTAAAAATAATTGAACATGAACAAAAATTAAAAGATGAAAGAGGATTTTCACCTTATCATGTTGCTGTAATTTTTTCAGATAATCCTAAGAGTAATGCAGTAAAAATCGGTTCTGATTTTGCTTTACCTGTATTTACTTTTGATTTAGAAGCTTATTGCAGAAAAATTCAAGCTGATGTAAAGGATATGAAAGCAAGAGAAGATTATGAAAAAAATGTTATAAATGTAATAAATCAATTTGAATGTCCTGTTTTTGCATATGCTGGTTATATGAGGAAAGCAACAGAATTGTTTGTTAATTCTGCTATTGGTGTAAACATTCATCCTGCTGATCTTTCAATTGTAGATAAAAAAGGTAAAAGAGAATATACTGGAGATAAAGCTGTGTTAAAAGCGTTAAAAGCAGGAGAAAAAGAAATAAGATCAACAACTCACTTAATAACCTCTAAAGTTGATAACGGGCCTTTATTAATGGTTTCAAGGCCTGTTAAAATAGACTATCCTATTTCTGATGATATAATAATAATGGATATGATGGCAAAACATTATCAAAATTCATTAAAAACAACTGGTGATTGGGAAATTTTTCCAAAAACACTTGAGTATATTGCTGAAGGAAGATATGCCAAAGACATTAAGGGTAGATTATATTTTGATGAAGTTCCAATTTTTAATGGAGTTAGATTAGATTAAAATGACAACCTATGAATCTTCTGGAGTTAATATTAAATACGGGGATAGTGTATCTGAAATCCTTTATAATGCATCAAAAGCTACTTGGGATATTAGAAAATTTGTTCTTGGTGAAGTAATTTCTCCATTTGATTCTTTTTCTGGATTAAGATATATTGATGTTTCTAATCTTCCTAATGGAACTGCATTATATAATGGATATGATGGAATTGGAAGTAAAACTGAAATAGCTGAAAGAACAAAGAATCATAGGTATGCTGCATTTGATTTGCTTGCAATGGTTTGTGATGATGCTGTTGTTAAGGGATTTGAACCTGTTATTGTTGGTAGTGATCTTCAGGTAAAATCTTTAACTAGAAAAGATGGAAAACCTTTTTTAGATGAAGTTAATCAGTTGGCAGAAGGATATGTTAATGCTGCTAAAATGGCTCAGGTTGTTATATTAAATGGAGAAACAGCAGAATTACCTACTCGGGTTAAAGGTTATGGAGAATTTAATTATAATTGGTCAGCAGGTGTAATTGGATTTGGAAATAAAGAAAGATTATTTACAGGTTTTGAAATTAAAGAAGGAGATTATTTAATAGGATTATATGAACATGGATTTAGATCAAATGGAATTAGTTTATTAAGAAAAATAATGGAAGAAACAAAAGGAAAAAATTGGCATAAAAAGAGAACAAAATTCGAATTAAAAGAAACTTATGGTGAATTATTAAATACCCCTTCAACAATTTATTCAACTGCAATTGTTGATTTGTTCGGAGGATATAATTTAGAAAGAAATCCTAGAGCAGAAATTCATGGTGTTGTTAATATTACTGGTGGTGGAATTCCTGGTAAACTTGGAAGAGTATTAAAACCAAGTGGAATGGGTGCAATAATTGATACTCCATGGGAAATTCGTGATATAACTAGGGAAATAATAGATTTAGGAAAAATTAAATCAAAAGAAGCGAATAAAACTTGGTGTATGAATAATGGAATGATTGTTATAACACCTGAACCTGATAGGGTAATTGATATTATTCTTGAAAATGGGATAAATTCAAAAAAAATTGGTAGGGTAGTTAAAGAACAGGGAATAAAATTAGCTAATATTTTAACAGATTCTAAGAAGAAACCGTATTTTGTTTTTGAAGCATAAAATGATTAAAATTCTTAATTTTTTTAGGGGTTTATAAACCAGACACCTTTTTAGGGGTAAGCTTTTTATAGGGTTTATTTACAATGTAATATTATCTAAATTTTTTATGATTTAAAATGGACTATAATAAAATATTAGCAAGAACTAGAAAACAAGAAGCTGTTAAGCTATACAAAAAAGCGGAGATAGAGTTAGGTGTAAAATCCGATTTATTAAAACTAACTTATGCTGAAGTTGATGGAACTCCTTATGAAAGAGAATATAGGGTTAGAAATGAAAGAATAAATCAATTATTAAATCCAATTGTTATTGCTAAAGAATTATTAGAAGCTGGAAATTATCATGATATGACGGTTATTGAACATTTATTGGCTGAACCTTTTTTATGTAAATCGGCTTTGGAATCTATTGCTTTTGGTATAAGTGAAATCGGTATTGATTCAACTTTAATCCTCTAATTAGATTTTTATAATATAGTTTATTTATTTTTAATAAGAAAAAAGATGGTAGAAATTCCTGTTATTAATGTAGATTTAAATGTAGATAAGTTTAAACCAGAGAATCTTGTTTGGGGTGATAAATATAATGCAAAGAAGGATAAGAAGAAAATCTATAAGATTTTAGCTTATCTAGCTATTATTGCTGCATTAATTATATTTTTTAGATTTGCTCTTTTAGCTTATTTGTATATTGCTAATTTACCAAAAATAAATAGTTATGATGCAAATATAGAAAGGATCGCTTTAAGCGATGATGGAAAACAAGTTTATATTAAATTAACGGGTGGAAACTCTAAAGAGATTGAATCTATTAAATTTATATTTAGAACAAATGAATCTGAATATTTTTATGAAACAAGAGATGGAATTGGAGAGATATCTTATGAACAAACGAATTCATTCTTAAGTTATTTTGCTCATCCTGAATATGAAGGAAGTTATGATTATTCTATTAATGCAATAGATATTGGTTTAGATAATTTTAAAGGAATAATAAAAGTTGAAGTTTCAATAAAATATAAGGATCAAAATACTGGAGAAGTTAAGGAAACAAAAACAATTGATAGTTCTAAAAAATCAGATATTAATGTTGTAAGAAGCGGAGGATATAGTGGAGGAGGCGGGGGCTCTGGAAGTAATGGCGGAGGATCAGGTGGTGGAAGTGGAAGTTCAGGAGGAGGAAGTGGAAATAATCAGGATAATAATAACAATAGTAGTAGTAATCCTATTTGTAGTTCGAATAATGATTGTAATGATAATGTAATCTGTACTAATGATTTATGCATTTCTGGAACAAGGTGTGAACATAATCCTCAGGATAATCTTTGTGTACAAAATGAAAAATGTAATCCCGTATATGGATGTGAATATTTTGAAAATAATTCATTATTTATTGGATATGATTCATTAACTGGATATAGAATTGAAAAAGTTAATTGGAGTTCTTTAATTAATGTTATTGAATATGATAATGGCAGTTTAAAAAAAATAGGAACGAGTAATGGCTATGATTCTTCAGCGTTGTCTATTCAAAAAATAAGTTATGGTTTTGGAGGATATATGGAGTTTAGTGTAAATGAAACAAATACAAAAAAGAAAATAGGTTTTGGATATGGTAGCAATAGTACTAGCGATAGTGATCTTAAATTTGCAATTGAATTGAACTCTAGTGGAAATATTTGGATTTGGGCTACTGTTTCTAATGACGCAAGACAACAATATGATCTAGGAATTAATTATCTAACTGGAGATAAGTTTAGAATCGCAATTGAACAATATCTTGATAATAATTTTATACCTCAATTTAAGGTAGTTTATTATAAGAATTCAGTTAAAATATTTGAAGATAAGGAAATTAATTTTCCTCCAGGGATACATGATTGGTATATAGATAATTCTTTTTTTAGTCCTAATTCTTCAATTGAAAATGTAATTATCTCTTATCCAGGAAATTGGAAAAATGATAGTATAATTTATTCTTCTCCAAATGCTACAATTTATGGTGATGGAAGTATCAGTAGACCTATTGATTTTAGAACAATAATTACCAATAAACTTCCTTTAAAGGATAATTTAACTATTATATTAAGGCAAGGTATTTATTCTTCTCCATTATTTAATTATCAATTGTATCCAAATAGTGGTTATTACATAATTCAACCTTATAATAACGAACATATTATTATAAACGGTTCAATAATTATTAATGGAAATAGATTAATAGTTAGGAATCTTGAAATAATTGGTTTTGCTAACAATTCAAAAAGAGTAACTAATTTATCTGGAAGTAGTTTTCCTTTAGTTAATTTTACAGATGGAATAATAATTTATGGAGATGATGTTAGACTTATTAATAATTATGTGCATGATATGAGGCAAGGAATTTCTGCATGGTCTAATAATGAGTATTCAGAGATTTATGGTAATATAATATTTAATAATGGTTGGGATGCTCCTGATCGGGGACATGGTCATGGATTTTATATTCAAAATGATGATGACATTAAAAGAATTATATCGAATGTTGTTTTTTCAAATCTAGGAGGTTATTCTATTCATGCATATACTCAGGCTGGAAATTTATCAAATTTATATTTTGAAAAAAATATTATTTTTAGAAATTCAAATCTAATTGGAAGTTGGTATGGTGCTCCAGTTACTAATTTAACCATGAAATCAAATTATTTTTATTCTGAACTAGCTTTGGGTTATCAAAAACCCGATTATATTAATGATTTTGGAAATATAATAAATAATTATTTTAATGGAGTAAGTATTAGATATTTTCAGAATTTAAGTTTTTATAATAATACTATGTTTAATAGAGCAGATAGCGATTCATTATCTTATATTTGTTATATGGAGCCTTGTTTTTTTAATAATAATATTGATTATAATTTATATTATAAAAATAGTACTGGTAATCCTTTACATATAGAGGGTTCTAGTCTAGGTAATTGGTTTAATTTGTCTTCTTGGCAGTCTGTAACTGGTTATGATATAAATAGCCAAGTTATAAGGAGTTTGCCACAGAATTTAATTATCATTGAACCTAATATATATGAAATAGGTCGTGCAAATATTATTATTTATAACTGGCAGAATTTAACTTCTGTAAATATTAATATTTCTAATTTAGGATATTCTAATGGTGAAAATTATGAAATTAGGGATATACAGAATTATGATGAAATTTTATTAGAAGGTATTTATGATGGAAGTATGATTAATTTGCCTATGTATTTGACAAAAACTCAGGGATTTAATGGCGATTTTACAGATTCTTATCATAATATTTCTGGAGGATATTTAACTCCAACACATACTGATTCAAGATTTAATATATTTTTAATAAGAAAGAAAATTTAATCTAAATTCTAAACTTATTCAAACCATTAGCAACAATAATCGCAGCCTTTTTTTCTTCAAGATATTTTATTTCATCTTCTTCCAAATCAATCTTGTTTATATTATTCTTGTTTAGAATTAATGGAAGGATAAAATAATCTCTCATTGCTTTCTTTTTTGACATATGAGCGAATTTAGCATATTTTTCAACAATTGATTTCTTTTTTGCATTTTTTTGATTAGATAACCAAATTTTTAATATTCTTGAAGGTTGCTTGTATTGCTGGTAACGGGTTCCTTTTAATTTTGTTGCTGATGATATTCCTGCTGTTAGGAAAAAGTTTTGATAGACTAAAAATCTCCAATGCTGTTGTCTATAAATACGGCCTTTGAATATATCTGCTTTTGAAAGATAATCATAGGCTTTTACAAGAGCTTTCCCTTGATATTCTATAGGAATATTTTCTTCAATCCAAAGAGTTATTTCATCCATATCTAAATTGGAATTATCGAAAAGATTAATTGTTGATTCATTAGTTGGTGATTGGAATAGTTTCTTTAAAATATTAAATATATCTTCTTGTTTTTCTCTTTCAAATATTTCTGTAACAAATGCATCTTCTCCTAAACTTAATGCTGATTCTAGGTCATTAAGAGCTGAACGAACATCTCCTCTTGCTTTTTTTGCAATTAATAGAATTACTTCTTTTTTTAAGGTTCTTTTTTCTTTTTTAAGAATATTTTCAATTATATCTACAATTATTGGATCTTTTAATTCTTTTAAATTAATCATCTGGCATTTTTGCCTAAGTAGACCAAATTTCTTTTGCCAGATATCATTTGCAGTAATAATTATTGGGAAATTAGTTTTTTCAATAATTGTTATAAGTTCAGGTAAACCTCCTCTATCTGAAGCTGTTATTCCATCTGCTTCATCCATTAAAATTAATTTCCCTCGATTAAATAAAGATTGCTGATTGGTTGCGGGTTTTAAAACTTCTTCTAATTTACTTTTATTTCTTAAATCACTTGCATTTAATTCGAATAATTCCAAATTAAGTTCTTTACCCATTGCTAATACTATTGAAGTTTTTCCTACACCAACAGGACCATTTAAGATAAGTGCTTTTTTTCTTGGAAAAGATTTGTAGAAATTTATTACATCTTGTATAGCTGTCTCTTGACCTTTGATATCTTCAAAAGTCTTTACTCTATATTTTTCAATTAATGGTAATGTCATCTTATTCTTTATTTAAAATGAATATAAAATTATTATTTAACGGATTCCTCTTCCTGCTAAGACAAAACTTGCAAGAAGGGCTTCTAATTGTATGAATTCATCACTACCTTCGACTAATCTGAATTCAATTTCACCGGTTTTTTCAGTTAATCTTACTTTTAATTCGTCATCTATTTTTAAGTTCCAGACTTCTTTTTGTATTGATTTTATTATATCTGTTCCTGAAACAGATTCTTTTAACATTACATCAAGCAGTTTTTCCTTTGCTTTTAAGAAATCTCCGGCTAAAGCATATTCTAAAACTATTTTTATTTCAGCGGGTTCAGCTCCGGAAACAAGAGTGTTGATTAATTCAGGAGTTATTGAAGTTGAAATTGATGAAGATGCTTGCAAGAGATTAATTACTCTTCTAAAATCTCCTTCACTTACTTCATATAAAGTTTCAATTGTTTTATCTGAAATAGTTAAACCTTCTTTTTCTGTTATTATTTTTACTCTTTTTTCAATATCTTTTTTTTCAAGAAGTTTAAATCTAAATATTACGCATCTTGATTGAATGGGATCAATAATTTTTGAAGAATAGTTGCATGACATAATAAATCTACAAGTTGAAGTAAAGTTCTCCATAGTCCTTCTAAGGGCTTGTTGAGCTTCTTTAGTAAGCGCATCAGCTTCATCTAAGAATATAACTTTAAATGGAACATTACCTATTGCTTTAGTTCTAGCAAAATCTTTTACTTTTTGTCTAACTACATCTATTCCTCTTTCATCTGAAGCATTTAATTCAAGATAATTCTCTTTCCAATGGACGCCATATAATTCTTTAACTACAATTAAAGCTAAAGTTGATTTTCCTGTACCAGCAGGTCCAGCAAATAATAGGTGAGGAATATTTAGAGCTTTTGTTAGATTCTGAACCTTTTTAATAATGTCTGATTGACCAACAACTTCTTCAAACTTTTTAGGTCTATATTTCTCAGTCCAAATTACAGATTGATTTATTGGGTCCATCTTTTTTATCTAATTTTAAAGAAACAAAATTGTTTTATAAATATTGTTATTCTGAAATGTTAAGGATTGTTAAGAATTTAGAAATTATTGAAATTAACCAGTTCTTCTTTGCTTTCTTTTCTTCTTGACACGTCTAAGTCTCTTTCTTTGCCATTTCCAACGCATTTGGTTCTTCTTCTTCCACCTACGACTCGATCTTTTCATTTTAATATAAATATGATAGGAAAATATGAAAAGGATGGTTTATAAATATTACTTTTTAATGTTTTTCCTAATTAAGGGGTAATTTTATTCAATCCTTTTATGTGGATGATAGGTTTTTTTAAGAACCAGTGAAGAATCTGCATTTTTAAGAAGTTTATCAAGGCATTTTGCACCTAGTTTAATTTCTCTTGCATTTGCCCATATAGAGGCTGTAAAATCAGGGTCTTTTATATATCCCTTTGGAACAAATGTAATTTCTTCATTTATACCTATGTTATATCTTTCTTTTTTATTATTTTCTTTTAATGATTCTACAGCTTCTGTTAGGCTTTTTACTGAAATATTTAATAAAAAATATGCATCGTCTTCCCTATTAATTCCTCTATGCTCATATTGCAATTCTATTAAATCTCCGTTTCTATAAAATGTGCAATCTGTTGATCCGTGAGGTTTATTTTGCATAATTATAATAATTCTTAACCCTATTTATAAATAATCCATATTAACACTTTTTAGTATATATTCAATAGTGTTTAATAATTATTCAAGAAGTTTTGCTTCTAGTGTTTTTGCTAGAATTTCATCAAAAGGCATTATATCTTGAATTTCTTGATGGTAGCAGGAGGAGTCTAATTCGCATGATTGTCTATCGTAATGTTTTTTGCAATTATGATTTGGAAGAGGGCCTCCTGCAAATTCATCATGATTAATTATACCAAGAATTGGCAAATTTTGATTATCTATAATAAACCATTTACCTTCTATTTTTTCATTATCATCGATTTTTTCACAGGAATAATTAATTTTTATTAGATATTTCATTTTATTGATTTTAGATACCAACAATAGGTTTTATCTAAACCTTCCTCCATATTTACTTTTGGGACCCATCCTAATATTTCTTTAGCTTTATTATTATCAAGGCAACTCTTTTTTTGTTCTCCTTTTTTTATTGGTTCGTATTTAGGATCAAATTCATTTTTAAAATATCTATTTAATCTTGAGAAAATTTCTATAATATCTGTTTCTTTACCAGTACCAATATTATAGGTATCACTTTTATTATCTTTTAAGGCTAGTAAGTTTGCATAAGCAACATCTTTTACATAAACAAAATCTCTTGTTTGAATTCCTCCAAATATTATTGGAGTTTTTCCTAATATCATATTATTTAAAAATATTGATATAACTCCTGCTTCACCATGGGGATTTTGTCTTGGTCCATAGACGTTTGAATATCTTAAAGCAGTATATTTAAGTCCATAAGTTTTATTATAAAAATTAAGATATTTTTCTATAGCTAATTTAGCACAACCATAAGGAGAAACTGGATTTTCTTTATGATCTTCTTTTGTTGGAAGTTCTTTTGTATCTCCGTAAATAGCTCCACCTGTTGAAGAGAATATTAAATGTTTAATATCATTTTTTCTTGAAAGTTCAAGCAGGTTTAATGTTGATAAAATATTTATATTTGCATCTTTAATTGGATCTTCAACTGATTTTCTTATATCTATTTGAGCTGCTAGATGGTAAACAATATCTGGTTTAACTTGTTCAAAAATATTAGAAACAGATTCGTGATTTGAAAGATCTATATTATGGAATTTTGCTTTAGGATTAATATTTTCTAATTTTCCTGTTGAAAGATTATCAATTATATGAACTTCTTCATTTTTTTTAATAAGCAAATCTGAAAGATGACTTCCGATGAATCCTGCTCCACCTGTAATAAGAATTTTCATTTTATTCTCCTTATGTTTTTTATAAATTCAGATGTTCTTGGTGGGCAACCTGGAATATTAATTTTCTTGGATTTATAAGAGCAATTACCAAAATTTATTATTTCAAAATTATTCTCATTATTTTTTCCAATATTTAATTTAAGGTTATTTAATAGATTAGGATCTATTTTTTTTGTTTTTTTTAAAGATAGATATAATGCACCAATACAATTACTGCAAGATTTATTGTTTATAATAGTTACTTTAAATTCTCTTTCTAAGAATTTTAAACCCGGCATATCTTTTTTAAAACTTATTTTAATGTCTTTAACCCTTTCTCCAATAATTTTTATTTTATTTTTATTAATTAATTTAAGATGTTCTATTTTTTTTGGAGATATTCTCATAATTCTTGCGGATATATAATCTAGAGAGAATATATCCTTTGATGCAAGAATTATATTAGCTCTTTTTGGTTCATAAAGTTCATTTCCTATTATTCCATCAATTATTCCATAAACATTATTTATTGAATTACTTAGATCATAAACTGCTTTAGATAAACCAATTTCATGGAATCTTTTTTTATCTTTATCTTTTAATAGTCCTTTTAAATTTTTAATAGAACAGGAGATTGTACTAACATAATTTGTTTTTAATTTAGCAATACTTATTACAATATCAAAGATAAATACTTCTTCAGGCAGTTCAATTGAATTAAGTATTTTTCCATTTATTTTTATTTTTTTATATTTTGATTTTTTAAAGTCTATCATTTTAATATTCAATTTTTTACATTCATCAAAAATTCCTGTTTTTTTATAGGCATCTATTGTATCAATATTTACACTTGAAGATTCTCCAACAACTAATTCTTTTGTTATTGGAATTAATAATTTAATAATGCATCTAAAAAATATCGGATTAGTAGTTTTTGCTTGATTCGATGAGAATATTCCTGTGCAATTTGGTTTTAATAGGACTTTTTTATTATGTATTGAATTTAAAATTCCAGAACTTTGTAAAATATTTTTTACTTTTGGTAAAAGCTCTTTTTCTTTATAATTTTCATGTTTTATTATCGAAACAGTTTTCATTTTAATTTAATAATCTCCTAGCTTGAATATAAGCTCCAATTAAATTAGGATTTTCTTGAGTTATCTCTTTTGAAGATTTTATATTTATAGAGGTTTTTTCTTCAGATAATCCCCCAGATATGCCATTTTTAAATAATTTATAAGAATCCATAATTTCTCCTGAAAGTATGATTTCAAAATCTTTTTTATATGGTTTTAATTCTTCGTTTGCTTTTGCTATTGAATAACCTAAAAAATTTCCCATTAAATGATACGCTATTTTAGCTGAAGATTTATCCCTAGCTAAAGAGGAAATTTCTTTTGCATCTTTTTTTTCACCTGTAAACATTTCATATAGATTTGAAACTCCTCTTGCTGAAACTAAAGAACCTATTTTATAATCTTTTGAACCATTTTCAAGAACTTTTTTAATACTTTTTTCAATTGTTATTTTTTTTATATATGAATCTATTTTATCTAATGGGATTGAGAGATTTAATCCTAAATCATTTAACAAAGGATTATCTTCAGAATTAAAAATATGATTTTTATTAAATCTTATTCTATTTAAGATAGTACCTTCTTCATCAATCACTGAACTACCTAAACCTGAACCTAGAACTAAATATAACAATGGTTTTTTTGTATAATTAAAGATACCTAACCCCCCACAATCTGCATCGTTATCAATTGAAGTATTAGAAATACCGATACCTTTGAAAATTTCTGGAATATTTTTTCCAATAAATGAACCTAAAACTGTTGATCTATAAACTGAATTATCTGTTGCAATTAATCCTGCTAAACCAATACCTGCAACCAAAATCTCTTTATTTTTAGTAAATTCTAAAACTCTTTTTTCAAGATCTTCGACAGCATCTTTTTCAGCTAATGAATTATAATCATGTTTCCATGAATATTTATCAGTTATATTTCCATTTAAATCGAATAAACCCGCTTTAATCGCAGTACCCCCCATATCAAGCGCTAGTATTTTTTGTTCCATATTCATCCTCTTTTGAAAAACCCATTGATAATGCAAAAACTCCGAGTATTCCAAGAAATATATTAGATAAATAATCTGTATCTCTTGGAGGTTCTTTTATAACTATTCCTTTAGGAAGTCTATTATTGAAATATTCTTTTATATTGTCTTTTTGTTTTTTTATTAAACCTATTTCATATTGCCAATTCTTTTTTTGATAAATTAGGTTGTTATTAATAAAATTCATTTCTTGGATAATTGATTCATCTTCAGATAATTCTTGAGAATCAAATATTTCAATAGCTTTTTCAAGATGTGAACGTGCTTTTTCTATTTCCTGTTTTTCTGGTGGACAAGGTATTACCATCTCATTAACATAACAAAGTGAATTATCTGATAAATAATAAATGGATCTATTCATTTCTTTTAATGTTTCTTCAGCTGGAATTATATATTCAATTAATGGATTTTTTTCTTGAAGATTTTTTATTTTTTTATTTCTATTTGTATTGAATGTTATTGGAGAAATTCCCCAATATAATCCTGTAAGAATTAAAGATACTCCTGCAATTTTGAATATTTTTTTTTCTAGCATTTTTTATTTTGAATAAAAGTTTTCTATTAATAATGGACAAAGGCTTTGACATTTATTGCATCCTGCATTACTTGATTCTGGATTGCAACTTCTTTTATGATTTCTTTCATGAGTTATTTTTCTATCCATTTCTTTAAGATAATCTAATCTGCACATATCTCCTGCATGAACGCTAGTTAAAGTTGAAATGATTCCTTGTTCAGTATCAGCTAAAGTCGGAAAACCTACATGTTCTCTTGGTGGAATAGTTGTTATTTTACCTACATTATACATGGCCGCAAATGCTGCTCCACTTGCTGAAGCATATTGATCACAATTATTGTTTACTTCTGTAACAATGGGGCCTAACATTTGGAATGGGACATATGAACCATATTCTTCTCTTAGTCTAATTATTCCTGGGCCTATATCTGAAAGTGGTTGATGACTCATTGGTTCAACAATTGCTTGCATACCTATTTCATCAGCTATTTTATATAATCTCATTTGTTCAGAAAGTTCCCATAGGTGAGTTTTATCATAGGCTTCTGTTACTCCATTTGGTCTGAATGTAGAACCTATATGCATAGTAACATTATATTCTTTGAATAAATTGAACATGTCATCTAGTATTGGTAGATAAGGACTATTTACATTATTTTTCATCATATAATTTAATAATACTCCGCCCTGTCTACTTGTTGTTAATATGTCTCTTTTTCCAATTTTATCTAGATCTGATAATCTTAGTGGAACAAGATTCATAGTCATATAATCAATTCCACCTAAAACTGAATCTTGTATTTCTTTGAAAAGTTTATCTGGAGTAACTTCTCCATTGTTTTCAACTGAAACCAGAATCGGTGCAACTTTTCCAAATGCAATATTTGGGTAATTATCAATTCCATATCTCCAAAGTGGATAAGGAAATCTTTTTGTACTCAGGTCAATTATTGTATGGACTCCAAGTCTAGCTCCAATTGATATTTTTTCTTTTTCATTTTCTATTTGTTCTTCTGAATTAGCACCTATAATTAGATTTATTTTTGTTTCTAAATCTTTTCCAACACCAATTCTAACTTGGTTCATTTTGTTTCCTATTGTTATAATATCCATTTTTTATTTTCCATTTTTCATTGATTGAATATAAGGAGATAAAAATGAGCAAAGATAGCCGTCAAATATAGCTCCTGCTCCAGTTATGTTTCCTTTTCTTTTATTAGGGGGAAGATATGTTGCAGTAATACTTGTGGTTCTTTTAGAGTCTTTTTGATTTCCAAAAACAGCATTATACTCCATGGAGTTATTAACATGAATTTTATCGTCATAATATTGATTCAATTCTTGCATATTTTTTACATGCTCTCCATGTTCTATATAATAAGTAGTTGCATAACATGCAAGTTTTACTAATTTTTTGATTTCACCTTTAAATTCAAGGTTAATACTTGTTCCAAGATAGAGTTTTATTCCAGCATGAGAATGAACAACAACTAATCCCTCAAAATTCATATCTTCTAGTTTTTCTGTTCTTGATTTGTTTTCATTGCACATTTTAAGACCTTGATGCAACTGGTCTTCTTCAGCCTCATTTATTGAAAGAATATCTGCTCTTCTTGCAACATCGAAATATCCATTTAATTTAGGAAATTCATTATTAGTAATATATTTTGAAAAAGAGTTTGTTCCAATAAATATTCCTGCATTAGGATTTTTAGATTTTATATAATCGATTAATGAATGATAATCTTTTGGTTCTCCTTTATTTAATCCTCCAATTGCAACTAAAGTGCCCTCATCATCCGGAATATGGATATTAAATTTATCATTTAATTTAAGATTTTTTAATTCTCTTCCTTTTTTATCCGATAACATTAATTTGTACTTTCCATTTTCTAAGCATAATGTACTTGGTTTATAGTCATTAGGAACCGAATGTCTAAATAAATCTTCTAAATTTTTTTCTTTAATAAACTCTTCAATTGAATTAGGTCTTGAACCACAATAAATTGTTCTTGCATTTCCAAATTCTTTATATGCATGATAACCTGCTCTAGCTGAAATTGCTGGACTTCCTCCTAATTCAGTTTTAACAACATGGCTATTTGATAAGTTTAAATCCGTTCGTGGTCCATTTCTAAAATTTTTTACTTCATCTTGAATAATTTTACCATCTAAAGAAAGCTCAATATCAGAATTTAGTCCTTTTTCAATAATTTCTTTAAAAGTTTTAATATTATTTTCATTAATATGTCCTCTTTTCAAATATTCTTGAGTTATATTATTTAACTCTTGATCAGTTACTTCAATTTTATAATCCATTGTAGCTTCTGTAATCCATGCAACAATTGGATTATGAAACATATTTTCTTCCATTAAGGTTTGTTCAAGACCTTTATGAATATTTATCATAATAATTCCTCCAATCTTTTTTGTAATTTTTCTCTTAAACCGGGTTCTATTTTATTTAATTCATTAAAGACTTCTTCTAATTTTTTTTGAGCTTTTGATTCGTTTCCTTTAATCCAGTTTAAATTTAGTGTAAGACTATTTTCATTACTTGATCCTCTGATAAATAGTCCATATTCATTATTATCAATCCTTATTCCATCATCATTTGGATAAGATGAATATGAATTAATTTTTGATAATTTATTAACTAATTCTGCTGAGTTATTTTCTGTATCAACTCTAATTTCAGGATAAAATCCTCTAATTTCTGAACCCATTTCTTTAATTTTTTCTCTTAATGTTTTATTTTCATTTTTTAATTTTTGACTAAGATGAATGAATTCGAAGGTATTATAGACTCCATCATCAATTCCATCAGGTCCAAAATTATGTAAGGAAATTTCAGAACCTGGAATTAAATTTTCTTTACATATTGGAATAATATTATTTCTTCCTCTTTTTCTTTCAATTACTTCAATACCTCTTTTATTAAGATAGTCTTTAATAATCGAACTTACACAATATTCTGTTACAAATTTATCACATCCAGAAAATTCAGCTCTTAAAGCTGAAATAATAGGTGGAGGAACCAGATAGTCATCAATTGCTAAACCAAATCTATCTCCATCCCCATCTACAATTGCTATAAAATCATGTTCTAAAATATCCTTTATAGATTCAGATAACTTTTTGAAATTATCTGGATTTGATGGATCTGGTGAACCGGAAGTTAATCTAAAAAATGGATTAGGAGTTTCTCTAAATGAATAATATTTAACTCCTTTTCTTGATGCTAATTCTTTAAATATTTCAAACGAGGTTCCTTGTAATGCATCATATATTATTTTTGAACCAGATTCAATTACTCCTATTTTTTTATCTAATCTATCGATATAATCTTCCTTAAGCAATCTTTCTGCATATATCACCTTTGATCCATTTCTAATTTCATTCATTAAATGAGCTAGTTTTGGTTTATTAGATAAAGAATTAAAAATAAGTTTTATTCCATTAAATTCAGGTCTTTGATGAGAAGCAGTAATCATTGCTCCAGATATTCCTAATCTTTCCCTTTCAATATCAAACATTGGAGTAGTATTATTATATCCTGCATAAATAACATTAATACCTTTTTTGGTAAGTTCTTCAGTAAGTTCATCTATTATAATTGGAGTATTTATTCTTCCATCTCCTGAAAGCATGAAATATTTTTCATTTCTTTCTAATAATTTATTAGCAATGTTATTTCCAATAAAACTAAATGATCCCTTAGGAATATTTTTTCCTCTAGAATCTAATTGATGATAACCATTATCTAATTTTGATATCTTTTCATATAATTTAGCAAGTTTATCGAATTCAAATGGATTGTATTGCATAAAGAAGATAAAAATTCTTTTAATTTATTTGTTGTCCATATCTTTCCTTATCAAGATAGTATTACAGATATAGGATATCTTCTCCAAGTGAATATATTTTTCAATATTATTATAAAAAGGGATATTGAAAACTAGTGTGAATATATTATATAAGAAATTAAAAAATTTATAAATAAAAAATATATAGTTTTTAATTTATTAGGAATAAAATTATTTTATTGTTTTATTATTAGTTTGAATAATATTTATTATAAATTATATAATAATAGAAGAAATCAATAGATATTATTCCTTTTTAATAGATTAAATTATTGAATACTTATTAAGGTATAAATTTAATTCTGATCCTTATTTATGATTTTTATATATTCTAGAATATATTAAATAGGTTTAAAATATAAATAGCTAATATATTTTAGTATATTTTCACTAGTGAATATATTGGGAAAGCTTTAAATATATTCTTTCTATATAATTGTAAGTTAGGGCTTTTTATAGAGTATAAAAAGCAAAAAAATAAGAGTCCAATATAAAGAAGGACTATGAAAACATCATGTTTTCAAGCCCTCCGTTTTATAATATAACAACAAAATGAAACGTAGGATAATAAAACAAGGCCATAACACGCTAACCATAACCTTGCCCTCAGAGTGGTCAAAAAAACTAAATCTGCAAGCAGGGGATGAAGTTGACTTATTAGAGGAATCTGGTACACTTGTCATAAATGGGAAGCAGAATAATGGTTTTAAATCAACTACTTTAGATATTACTGGTTTTTCTGTACCTATGCTTTGGAGATTTTTTCAATCTGCTTATAGGGAAGGTTATGATGAAATAAGAATAAAATATGATCCAAATGTTACTGAATATGAAGGGGTCTATAATTATTATGCAACTCATTTTGATTTTTCAAGAATAGGTGGAAATTTTACAAAAAAATTACCTGCTATTGAAATGTTAACTGATTTAGTCAATAGATTTATTGGCATGGAGATAATTGATCATGGTGAAGGATATTGTGTGATAAGAGAAATGGGAGAAGTTTCAGCAAGAGAATTTGATAATTCATTACGAAGGATTTTCTTATTATTGATTGATCATTTTGATAAAGTTATTAGTGTTATTAAGAATAATAGGATCAATGATATGATGATTTGTAAAACAATTTATGCTATGGATATAAATGTTGATAGATTTATTGATTATTGTTGTAGAATAAATAATAAAATTAAAGATTCGAGTTTTCAAAAGAATAAACCAGTTATGTTTTCTACATTATTTTTAATGGAATTAATGGGTGATGAATTCAAGTATATAGGTACTCATATTGCAAAATCCACAAAAAAAATTGATGAAATAGTCCCTTTTATAGAGACTGTTAAAGAACATTTTGAAATGTATTATCATTTATTTTATAAGTTTAATAGAGAGAATGTAATTAAATTTGGATTAAATGATTATAAGATATATAATGATCATTTTAAATGGAAAGAATCTAAGAATAAAGATGCTCAAAGTATTAGAAGACATTTTATGCAGATATCCAAATTCATATTCTGTTTAATGGAACTCAGGATTGAAATGGAGTTTTAATAAATTTATTTCACTAAAGTGAAATTAGATAAAAATAGCTATTTTATCTTAAATGAATTAAGATAAAATAATTTTTAAGTTAGATTAAATAAAAATTTGTGAAGTGTTTAGAATATAAAAATAAAAGAATTTTATTATAATTCTTAATTAATCAAAATTTCTTTATTATTTAATCTATAGTAAACATTACCGCAATCTTTAAAAGGGGATTTAATATTGATATCGAATATAAAATCCATTAAAATGATAGTTAAAAAACAGAATAGCGTAGTAGATAAACAGGATACACAGAAAGATTTAATTCAACCAAATCAGATTTTGTTTAAACTTCCTGCATATGGGCCTGCTGATTATTATGCTTTAGGTCAGCAGATATTATCAGATGAATTAATTCTTCCAAGTGGTGAAGAAATTGCGAAACTTGTCCATAAATCTTATTGTATCAAAGAGTCATTAAATGAACCTGCATTTGAATATATTAGAACAGTTTTAAATGAATCACCTATTTCTATTTTTAATATTAATTATTGGACTGATATGGGGGTTTTTGTTTTTCCTGATATTAAAGTAGAGGGAATATATAAGAATGTTAAACAAAAAGAACTTGAAAAAATTTTGGAAAATGGAATTGAGATAAATAATGTTTTGTTCAGCAAGAATAGTAAATTTAGATTTGCTCCAAAGTGGAGCTATTATCTTGGAGAGCAGAATCATGAAAGTATAATTAATGATGGATATTTTATTGCTCAATTTGGAATTGAAGGTGCTAGAAGATTAAGCGAATTAGTTAAAATAACTGGAAAAAAACCTATTTCTTATGGATTTGATATTGAAGAAGGAAATCAACCAAAATTAAGGGTTTCATTATTAGAAATTGAAAATGATAAAATTCATTTTGTTGGAAATAATGAATTTGGTTCTATACGTGGAAGAACTTTTGGAATTCAAGGGTATTTGTAATTATTATTTTTAAAATTTATTTTAATTAGTAATCTTTAAAAGATTGATTATTATTCTATAAACATAAATTTAGCCCCATAGTATAGTGGTCAAGTATACGAGGTTCTGGACCTTGTGACCCAGGTTCGAATCCTGGTGGGGCTATAAACAAATCAAAATCCATTTTGGATTTTGAGATGTTACGAATATCCTGGATGAGAACCGTAGGTATCGAATCCCGAGCATCTTTCACCTTGACAAAATATTTTTTTAATTAACAAGATGGGAGTGCGAGTTGGCGGACGCTATAAATTAATTAAATTTGAGAAAGCAAATTTAGATTAATATCATAAACTCAGGAATTCGAAACTGGGGAACCCGGGGCGAATCCCGAGTAAAAGGACTTTTAGTAATTTAAATTAAAATAAGAAAGCACTTTTAGGAGCTAGTGGGGCTATTATTAATTAAATTTGAGAAAGCAAATTTAGATTAATACTTTAATTTAGCTTAATACTATTTTTTAGAGATTCGAAAGGTTTTTTATCTCAATTATATTTTTTATATTAAATTGAAATGTATTTTATGTAAACAACAAATTGAGAAATATAATCCTATTTTTAATAGATTAAAAATAAATGAGCTTAATGAAGTAGATATTTGTGAAGATTGTATAAAGAAGTTCTTTAATTGGCAGGGTGAATTATATGCAAAACTATTTCCTACTGAAGCTATGAAAAAGAGATTTGGGAAAAAATAAAATTTGTATAAATTATATCCCTTTATAGTAGTTACAAATAGTAAAATTTAAATATAAGTTTTACTTAGATATTATATGGCAACAATGAATCCTTCGTTAGAACATTTGAATTTAACAGTTGAAAAACTTGTTGAAAAAGCAAATATATTTATGGATAAATATGAGACTTCAAGCGACTCTAAACAAAGAGCAGATCTTTTACATATGGCCTATGGAACGTTATATAGGGAAGTTCCTTTTATAGCAGGTATTGATTGCGATCCGAGTTATATTCCTGAAGCAGAAAGTTCTCGATTAAGATTTTTAAGTCTTGTTTCAGTACCTAGATTTAAAGAAGATGAGAAAATTTGTTCTGTTTATATATTTTAATAATTTAGATAATTTTAAACACTACTAATGCAATATAAATCTGAACAATAAGAATTAACTTCGTTAGATTACCTTAAAGACGACTAATGCAATATAAATCTGAACAATAAGAATTAACTTCGTTAGATTACCTTAAAGACGACTAATGCAATATAAATCTGAACAATATCTACAAGGATATGAATTAACCAGCATGAAAAAAGGTCTTTATATTTTTCAAAAATATAACTTGCAAATAAGGAATAGATTATTAGTCCTAATGTAACTATTATTGTAATTGGAAGATTGAACCAAGAATAATAAAAAATTACATGGTGAAATGAAAAAGCAAGACCTGTTAATAGGTATGAACTTATTCTATTTTTTTTGTTTAATTCTTTAAAAATAAAACCTCTCCAGAAGAATTCTTCTAGAATTGAATTAATAAAAATAATATATAATCCAATAAATATAATATTAGTCGAATTAATATCTGCAGATGATTTAAGATTATTTGCTATATTATCAAGATTTAAATAATTTTTAAAAATCAAAAATGCTGACAAATAAATTAATGATAAGAATAAACCTAATAATAACACTTTAAAAAAATTCTTTTTGAATATTTTATAATGGAAGTCTTTTTTTATTATATTTAATAATGGTTTTTTCAAAATAAAATATCCATAAAAGATGGGAAAAAGGAATATTAGTTTATAAATTGAAGAAATGAAATAATTTGAATTAAGAAAATTATGAACTAATAATAGGATTATTAGGGGTAATATTAATAATACATATATCAATAAATTTTTTTTATTCATTTAATTTATACTTCTTTTAAGTTAATAAATCTTTGAAAAATATTTATATATATCTTATTACTTGATAAAAGATAAAAAATGGAAGGGAAATTAATTGGTAGAGTCTTTAATTATTTTGAACATATTTCTGTAGCTGCTATAACTTTATCTGGACCATTAAAGTTAGGAGATACAATTCGAATTGTTGGAGGGGATAAAGATTTTACAGAAGTTATAGATAATATTCAAATTAATAAAGATAAAGTTAGTTCTGCGAAAGCTGGGGATAAAGTTGGTGTAAAAGTAAGCGAGAAAGTATGTAGTGGATATAAGGTTTATAAAGTGGTTTAAATACCACTAACCTTTATCTATAAATCTCTTTTTAGCAATAATTTAAGTTAGAATAATGAATATTAGATTATATTATTCAATTACCATCTAATGCCTGTATCTTTAGGCTTTCCGTGTTGTTCAAATTTATCAGAATTTAAGCAATCAAAACAAGTATGTACTGTTCCATTATTATCCTTAATATAACCTTTGCCTTCACATTTAGGACATAAATCCTCTTTTGTCATATATAATATATACTGAATCTTCTATATAACTATTGTGTTGTTATCGAATAATTATATAAATTTACTTTTTCTTTTCTTTTTGATATTGTCTTTGATAAAGAATATCTTTAAAGATAATTACTTTTTCACCAACTGAAGGTTTATGAAAGTCGAATTCAAAATTAAATAATTCTTTTAATCTTTTTTGTTGAGCATATATTTCTTGTAAATTTAATCTATCATAGAAATTATCCTTAGAATATTTTGAATCATCTAAATCAAAAATTTCCCATAATTCTTTATATTCTTTTCTTTCTTCCTTTGATAATAGTTCATAAGATAAATCTTTTAATGCATTTATTCCTGATGCTTTAATACTTAAATTAATTTTATCAAGAATATCATTACTTTCTTGCGCCTTTATCCATTCTTCATATGTAAAATATGTTGAATATATATCATTTGATTCTTGTTTATTAAAATCATCTAAAATAAATTCTATTTTTTGTCTAGGAATATTTGGTTTATAGGAAGCTTGAACTGAATTTGGATCGGAAGTGTTTAATCCTAAAAGCCCAATTAATCCAAGTTTTGAAAAAATGTTTCTGTTTTTCATTAAAAATTTTAGAGTAAGTAATATATAATCTTAATTATCTCCTAATAGAAGTTTTTATATGGGGTTTTTTTTAGTATAATATTGTACTATTTTATTGTACTAATTAGCCCCTGTAGTGTAGTGGCCAAGAAAAGATTTAAATAATTCTTTAAGTAAGTAATTAAATGAAAATTAAGTTAAAAAAAGGTAAACAAAGAGAATTAATTCTTTTAGCTAAAAATGATAAAAACTGGAAAGAATTTGCAAAGTTAGTTAATATTTCTGAAAAATATTTATGTAACGATTTAAAGAATGAAAAAATATTAATTTCAGAAATGCTATATTTGAATCTTTGTAAAATTTCAAATAAAAATTTTGATGAATTTATTATTGAAAGATTAGATAATAATTGGGGAAAATCAAAAGGAGGAAAAATCTCTAGAGGAAATACTAAAGATTTTAAAGAGCCAAAAGAGTCTTTAGAATTAGCTGAATTAATAGGAATAATTCTTGGCGATGGTCATGTTGAAAAATTAAAGATCGGTTCAAAAATAAGATGTTATTCCATTGTTGTTACTGGTGATTCTAGACATGATAAAAAGTATTTAATAAAATATGTTAATAATCTATTTAAAAAATTATTTAATGAAAATGGGAGAATTCTTTATTCTAAGGATAAAAATAGCATCTATATTAAATTACATGGTAAGAAAATTGTAGATTTTATAGAAAGTAAAGGTGTTTTTGGAGGTAATAAAAAAAGAAATAATCAGGGTATACCTAAATGGATTCTTATAAATGATTCTTATTTAAAAGCAACTTTACGTGGTTTAATTGATACTGATGGATGTATATATTATATTTCTAAAAATAATAGAAATTTAAGAATATCGTTTACGAGTTATATTCCTAATTTAATGAATGATGTAAGAAATTCATTTTTAAAATTAGGTTTTAATCCTTCTGAAATTATAAGATGTAAAGATATAACCATTAGTAGAAAAGAAGATATTAAAAAATACTTGAAAGAAATCGGTTTTTCAAATGATAAACATTTAAAAAGATATCAAAATTTAGTTCAATATGCCCCTATCGTCTAGCTGGCCAAGGATTTAGCCTTCTCAAGGCTGCGACCCGGGTTCGAATCCCGGTGGGGGCATATAAAATAAAAATAATAATTTTAGAGAATATTATATAAAGATATTTTATTCTTTATATAAATGGAAAAGAGGAAATTTTTTGGTTTATTAATTTTAATAATCTTTTATCTAACTGGGTCAAATTTAGCACAAGATAATTTTGTAAATCAAACAAATATTAATATAAGCGAAGAAACAAATTTATCTAATAATTCAATAGAAAAAACTACAATAAGTTCTATTGAAGAAAAGGATAGTGTTAAAAAAGAGAATATTTTTATTAAAATCCTATCTAGTATTTCTTTACTTGAGATAATATTAATAATTATTTTTATTATTTTATTAATTGATTTCTTTTTTTTCAAGACATTAAAAAAGTATTTTTTTATTAAACCTTTTAATTTTTTTAGAAAATCTGCAAAAGATATAGGTAGTTTAAAAATTAATAAATTTATTAATAGAAACTTTTATAGATTAGATTCTGAAGATAATTTACTTGATGCAATTGAATTTTTTGCAAGCAATAATATTAATTCCATAGTTATTACTAAAGCTAATCGGGCATGTGGAGTTTTAGTTAAAAAAGATCTTTTAAAGTTGATAAATAATTTATCTTTTGATAAACTTACAAAAACTAAATTAAAAGAGGTTATAAAAAGAGATTTTTTATTTGGGAATCCTAAAGATAATCTTGATAAAGTTTTTAATCAGATTATTAAAACAAAAAACGGTATAATTCTATTTGAAGAAAATGGACTATTAATAGGAGTTGTAGATTATTTTGATATATTAAATGCTCTTGGAAGACAAAATTTAATTGTTGATAATTTTCCAATAACAAGAGAAATTATGAATAGTAATGTAATTAATATTGATGATAATAAGAATTTGAATCAGTTAAAAGAATTATTTATAAAAGAAAATACTGAATATGCAATAGTACTAAAAGAAAATAGGCCTATGGGGATAGTCACCATAAAAGATATTTTAGGGAGTATTTATAAAAATCTTGATTTAAATAATATTTATATAAGTAATGTTATGTCTCCTAGACTTGTAAATTTATATCCGTGGACACCAATATATGATACTTTGGAAAAATTCTTGGAAAAACGTTTTAATCAGATCCCTATTATTGATGAAGATAAAATAATTGGAATTGTAAGTGTTATGGATATAGTCAAATCTTATTATAAATTATTAAATGAATTAAAAAATATAAATGAAAATTATGATATTCAGGTTGAATAAATTAAATTCTTTTAAATTGCTTCAATAAATGATATTTTATTAAATATATCCTCTAATGCAGATAGACTTAAAAACTGTATTTGGCTATTATAAGATAAGAAAAAAAGGTCAATAATTCATTAATTTATATGAAAAAGTCTCCCTTAAGCCAACTATCTTGGATTCTTATATCATTATCAGTTTTAGTATTACTTTTAGTTTTTTTTATTTCTATTTTTCTTTATACAAGACCCCCTGAAGAAATAATTACTAATAAAAATAATAATGAGATTCCTGAATTAAAAACTCATATTATTAAAATTACTAAAGTAGGATTTGTTCCTAATGAAGTTGAATCAAGAATTGGAGATAGTGTGATTTGGATAAATGAAGAATATGTTTTTTATAAAGTAATATCTGATGATAAGGTTGAATTTCAATCTTCAAGATTATACAAAGGACAAAATTATACTTATGTAACTCTAAAGGAAGGGACTTATGATTATCATTGCTCAGATCAACCATATCTTAAAGGAAAAATAATTGTTAAATAATTAAAATATTCTAGGATTAAATACACCGAAGTATAAAAAAATTAAGATTAAGAATATTATTGCTAAAATTACTATTAGTGGAATTGCTAATGCTGTAATTGCTTTTCCAATAGAAATATTATGTACATTAGAAAGTCCTATTACAATTAAAACTATTGAATAAATAATACTTAAAAATCCTACAAAAGGTATTATAAATAGGGCTATTGAAGGTAGTAAACTATAAATTATAACCTTTAAAGTTTCTTGATAATTTTCAATTTTCTCATCTCCTTTAACTAATAGCAATAATCCTTGAATTAAGAATGCTAGGATAAACAACCCGATTAATCCTGGAATTAACATAAATACTCCTATAATAAAACCAGACATAAGTGGGAAATATGATAATCCATTATTTCTTAAAATAAAATTACTTAAAATAAAATTAAGAGCGAATCCTATGACTATTAATCCTAAACAAAATAAACCTAATATCTTTAAAGATATTCCTAATGATTCAGATTTAATATTTGAAAAAAATTCATTTGGGTCTGTAATAATTTTTGAAAGTCTTTCAAATTCATTAGAATATTTCTTTTTAGAGTAATTTTTATTGGTTTTTTTTAAAATAAAAAAAGGATCAATTTCAGAATTTGAATAACCTTTTTTATTCAATAGCTCATAAATATCTTTTTTAGAAAATCCTTGTTCTTTAGCTTTATCAATTATTTCTTTAATTCCCATTAATATAAAATAATATATTTTTCTTAATAAATATATCTATCTCAATATATATTTTATAAAAAGATTTAAATATGGGTAGTTCTTTTTTTAATTATGAAGTTGGAATATTTATTTTATGGAATAGGTATATTCTTTTTATTTTATACTGTTGCATATTTTGCATATAATTATTTATTTGATTTATCTGATTTTTTAAAGACAGTAATGCTTGTTTTATCTGTAATAATATTTTTCATATTAGGGGAGGTTATGTCTGATAAAGATTTATGATGTATTCAGAATGGTTAGGTCCTTTTGGTTGGGGAATATTTTTTATCGGATTAGTCCTTAGCGTAATCTTTTTTATTGTTAAAAAGAAATTTTATCCGATTATGTATATACTTTCAATTTGTCTATACATATTTACTTTTGGTTTTATTATTGATGCATTTGATTTAGGTAAGAATTCTATTTTATTATTGCTTGCATTTTCTTCTTTATTATTTATCGGTGCTGGAGTTTATTTTTCATATAAACTTAATCTAAAGAAGGCTAGATTTGAAGCATCTATCCCATCAAGAAAGAGATAAATATGGAATTAAAAGTAATCTTTGGTATTGTTATTCCTTTATGTTTAATGATTATTATTGGAATAATTGGTAGTTTGGATATTGGTTCTGTTAATAAAGTTTATTCAAAACAAATTTTGGTTAGAGATCTTTTCAAAGGGGATAATATCAGGGATAGTATAAAAATTGGTGAAGTTTATATTGATAATCAACATTTTATCACAAAAAGATTTGATTTGGAAAATATGGGAGTGTGTTTAAAAGATTTAGAAGGCGCTAAAGAAACTCTTGAAGCTGGAAATATAGAATATTCAGAAGGAGATTATCTTCCAGATGATTTATATAATTCAAGATCGAATTCAGATAAAAGTGTGGAAGTAAAAGCTAATTCAAAAAAAACTGTGAAAATCTTTTTAAGACCAAGCTATTCATATTATTATCAAAATCAGGATCAATTGATTGAGAAATATAAGGATTATGATGAGTTATTGATTTATGAAAAAAATGGCAATAAAGGTATTTATTATAATTATGACAGTTGTTATAATTTAAACTCAGAAACTTTAGCTAATGCAATTCATATTTCAATTGTTTCATAAAAATAGATTCATAAAATTTAAATATAGTTAATTTGATTAAGATAAAGAAAAAAAAATAAATTAAGTTTATATAATTGTTTTATCTGACGATAAAAATTTTCATATTCATAAGCTTTAAATATTATTTTGAATTAGAATAGATATAAGGAAAATAAAAAATGGAAAAAAAGAATCAGAAAAAACCTAATGTAAAGAGTTTAAAGAAATTGCAAGAATCTTTAATACAGGTAGGCTTAAGGATTGCTAAACGTGGAGAAGGTGCTTTGTTTGTTGTTGGAGATATTGAATATAAAAATTTAGTTGAGCAGACTGTTCCTCCGTTTAAAGTTATGGACAATCAAAAACTTCTTGAATCTTTAGCATTAATTGATGGTGCTGTTATAATTGATCCGGATGGAATGATGAAAGCATACGGGGTTATGATTAAGAGTACTACTGCATTTAAGAATTTTGGAACAAGACATAGTGCAGGATTATCTGCTGCTAAAGGAGATAATTTAGTAATTCTTATTTCTGAAGAAGATAAAAAGGTAAGAATAATGAAAAAAGGAAAGATGATTATGCAAATAGATGCACTTCAAAAGAATGTTGAAGATTCTGTTCATGGTGCTGTTGAAATGCTTGAATCTATTGGCGCTGGGACTCTTGGGACTATTGGAACTAGTCTTTTAATACCTGCATTAGGAATAACATTATTACCTGGAATTATTGTTTTTGGTTCAGCCTATTATTTAGGAAAATTAATGACGAAAAAGTGGAGATAAGAATGCCAAAATCTAAAATTGCATCAAATTTTATAAGATTTACAGTATGGTTAACAGGCGTACTTGTTTCTTTAGCCGTAGGGTTTGGTATGATTAATAAGGTTTTAACTATTCCGTTAATAAGTGATTTTTCAAATGGAATAATTACTGAAATTGCAGGAGTAGTAGTTGTTGTATTCACATTAATAAGCGTAGTATTATCTGCTGTAAATAATTTAGGCAAATAGTTTACTATAATTAAAATAAACAGAAATGTTTTTATATTAAAAAGTTGTTAATATATAAAAGAGGATGAATTAATGATAAGCTGGTTGATAATAATAAGTTTAATTATAATAGCAATTTTTTTAATTAGATCAAATCATTTAAAGAAAAGATTCTTTATTTGGACTGTTTTTATTGTTATTGTATTCTTATATGTAACAATAACATATGTAGATACAAAAAATAATCTAGATTTTTCTAATCCTCAAAAATTTTTTAGTTCATCAAAAGTATATCTTTCTTGGTTAGGTGGAGGTTTTGGAAATTTAAAATCTATAACAGGGTATGCTGTTAATATGGATTGGGAAACTGAAAATAATTTATCTAATGAAAATAAACAAGAATTTGATGTGAATGAAGTTGAAACTAAAAATAATCTTCAACCTCCGCAAAATAGTGAGGTATTATCTAAACCTGTAAATCAACAGATTCCTAATAAAGGCGCAAGAATTAAAGTAAAATCTTAATTTTACTTATGTTCATTTAATTGACTATTTGATTCAAAAGTTGTTTTATTAATAATAATTTCAAAACCTAGATTTTTTATATCAAAACAAATAGGTTTCATTAAGTTTTTTTTATTTATTCTATCTAAATAGTAAAAAATATCTAAAAAACTAATTTCTTTATCTTCAATATTTGCATATTTTAGAATCTCATTTAATAGAAATGTATATTCAATTTGTGAAATATTATCTTGGTTATTTTTTTCTATCATGGTAAAGCGAGTAAAGAACACTAGTTTAATAGCACTATTTAAATAATGCGGTCTAAACTTAATATCTAATTTATTAAATTATAATAGAATGCTTTCTATTTATAGTTTATTGGGATAGAAAATAAGGGTAAAAATGAGTAAAATTTGGTGATTTTTGGGAGTTTAAGGTGAAATTTTGAATAATATTATAAACGAAACCTTTTGTAATTAAAAGTCCCTGATTCCATTAATCCATATTTAAGATCGTCTGCAGTTTTTATTAAATTTAATGGAGTATTTGTTTTTTTAAATGCATAAGCTAAATGGAATAATTCTATACAATTTTCAATAAATTCGTATGAAGATATTTTATTACATTTTCTATCCATATAGAGCAAGGAAAGTTGTAATTCTAACCCAAGATTACTCTCACCTATTTTTAATGGTTTTTCTAATTCATCTTTAGAATAACCTCTGCCATTAGTAACAATATTTTCAATGTGTTTTTGAATCGGTGTTTTTTTCATAAAAAGCCAATAATAATTTGATTTATAAATATTTTTATTGAAAGACTTAAACTAAGGACTATTAAAATGGGACATATAGTTCAAGCCAGAAGTCTTACTCGACTGTGTCTTTCATTATAAGGCTTTATAATGAATTAAGAAAGCCACAGTCGAGGATCGAACTCGAGACCTTTACATTACCAATGTAACGCTCTACCAACTGAGCTACTGCGGCATGTAAATTAAAGAAATATGTGGCTTAAAAAGATTTGTAAATACCTGCTTTGTTCGAGAAGTTTAATCAATTTCGAACAAGAACGCAATGACTAATACGTAATCAATCTAGCTAAATTAAAATTATGTTCAATCCTGACAAGAGCATAAATATTATTAAGAATTAATTAAAATTATAAAAGAAAAAAAAATAAAATTAATTCTTGCTTTTTTTCTTTTTTATAAGGTAGTAATAATAATGGTATAGATAATAAAGGGGAAAAGGTAGCTAAGATAATATATATGATCTTTAAAGATCATGGCTATACTTTATTAATAACTGTTCCTTATCTTAAAGATGTTCTTTTTAGGGTTTTTCAAGATTTTTATAAAATCTTAATATATCTAGTTTCTATCGTCCCTTTCGATATTACCAGATGAAGTTCTTGTTCCATTTGAACCTTCTTTTTGATAGGTTATTGTTATATCTCTATCAAAATTATAATCTCTATCGCAATCAAAAGAGAATCTTTTTTTCTCATTTTTAGCTAGAGTGTCTCCAGAATCTATTTTTTCACAGTCATCAATTTCTAAATCAACTAAAGTTATTGTTTCTGATGCTTCATTTTTAATATAAAGAGTAATTCTATCTGTGCCTACACTATAATCATAAAGGAAAAATGGACTATTCAAGTAAGCTGATTCTCTTTCATAATATTCATCATCATATCTTCCATAATCATTTAAATCACATCTACCATTTCTATTATCATCAAGACAGCAAGAAGTACCAATTTTGATATATGGCAATTCACAATATTCAATGTTATCTGTTTGTTTTGGAATTTCATCATTATCACAAATTCCATTATAATTAGAATCCAGACAACAAGATAAACCAAATGTTCTATAGGGAGGATAACATATTGGTTGCCTATTGTTATTATAATCATTTGATTTTTCAACAACAATTTTTTGTTCTTGAGGATAATTTTTATTATAATCTAATAAAGACGGTTTAACTAAAATTACTGTTAATATAACTGTAATTAAAATTAATGAGATGATTACAAGAACCACTGCAACAATTACTGATGATTGTGCTTTTTTCATTCTGGTATTAACTTTTAACCTTATTTAAAACTATTTTACTACTATTACTAGGTACTAAATCAAAGTTTAATCTTATTCATTAGATTTATAAAATTAAAATAACATTAAAAATTTAGGAGGTGTAAAATGAGTGAAGAAAATAATTCTATGGAAGAGTTGACATCAGAACTAGCTTTTATCGGAGAAAAATTAAGTGAAATATCAAAATGCTTAAAGAAGATGTCTAGTTGGACTGATGCTGATGAAGATAAATACGGCGATAAGGATGAAGAGTAATTATTATACTCTATTATATGCATTTTTATAAACCCTTTTTTCAAATTTTTTTTATGTTTTTTCAATATAATGAACCCACTTTAGAACATGCAAGAGACGTCTTAAATGATCATGAAGATAGTTTTGAACTTATTAGATTAAAATATGAAAATTCAAAAGAATCTCTTGATTTTGATGACTTAGGTAAACTTGAATCAATTAGTTCTGATTGTATTGATATTTTATTAGCATCGGTTGTTCAAGAAGAAGTTAGTTTAAAGACCTCAATAGATGATTATAAACAAAGTGTATTTTATCAATCTAGTAGATTAAAGAGAGATGTTTCCATGTTTGCTGGAAGAAATTTAAGTTTGGTATGATATTTGTACTGATAATAATTTCCATATACTAAACTTTAAAAAGATATTTTTTATAATATTGTTATGAAAAAGATATTTTTATTATTAATGATTATTTTTGCTTTACCAATGGTTATTTCTTGGGATGATTGTTCAACTGGAATTACAAATTGTTCCTACCCCGGAATATGCGGATCTTACACTGATTCAAATAAGGATAGTATATGTGATCATTCTCAGGAAGAACCTCAATTAACTAGAGAAGAATTAGATGATTTAATAACTGGAAATGATTTAAAAGAAAAGACTGTAAAAGAAGTTGCTAATATCTATAAAATAGATCCTAATATTTTTTCTAATGAATTATCGAATTATTTAGATAAAAAAATTGAACCAGATAATACTTTTCAGTTACTTCATGATAATTATGGTCTTGAACCAACTATAGCTAAAGAAATAGCTATAAATCTCTCTTATGGGGATAAAATATTTATTGAAGAAGTTGCTACTAGTTCAGAAAAAGATTATTATCTTTTAAAAATTTCTATAGTAACGATTCTTATTTATTTATTTAGCTGGGTTTTAGCTAAGAAAAATATTATTTCAATGATAAAACATAAAAAAATTTGGAATATGTTTTTACTTGTTAGTTTTTTAATTTCTGGAATTCTTGGAATATTACTTGTTATTAGGATTGAATGGGGAATTACTTTTGGAAGTATTCCTTTTAATATGCTTTTTTGGCATGTAGAAGCTGGAATTGTTATGTCGATTATATCAATTTTTCATATTTTGTGGCATATAAGTTATTTTAAGTCTTATTTAAGGAAGTTAAAATAAATATTGCTCTTTTTTTTAATCGATTAGATTTATATACTATCTAAGTTAATTTTAAATTATGAAAGATGAAATGGGTAATCTGGAAAAATTGAAATTAGAATATTCTAAATTTGAGAAAAAATATCCTCTTCCTAATTTTAATAAATTAAATGAATTTTTTGATGTAGAAGAAATTGAAGTTGAATCTGATTTTTTACTTAGAAAAATAAGAAGATTAATTTCAGAAAGAGTAACTGGATATGCTCGTTTTGTTGATATAATTTTAAATCCAAGCAATGCTCCCATGTTCTTTTTTAAATTAATAAAAAAATTAGATAATAAAGATAAAGAATCATTATCAGAAGTTTATGAGATTCTTGGTAAACTTGAAGTTGAGATATTAACTCTTGATTTAGAATATTCTGAAAAAAATGAAGCTGAATTTATTATTAAATGTACTAATTTATTTGAAAATAATGTTAAAAATAAATTTTTAGAGATTGTAAAAAAGATGAATGGAATAGAAAATAATTCTAAAAAAGAGAATGGTGCAAGTTATTTTGGATAGGGATTAATTATTTTTTATATTTTATAGATTGTATTAATAATATTAACCATAAAGTACCGTTTAAAAAAGAGATTATTCCTGAGAATTTTAGATTTAAAGTAAAGAAACATATGGACATGATATATAATCCAATTGTTGTTAATAAAGATGTTTGAATGGTTAGATTGGCTTTTTTCTTTAAATATCCATAAATAACTTGGTATCCTAAAGAGTAGCTAAAAAGAATATTGCATAATGCAATTATTAGATCTTGCCACATCATTATCTTAATGCCTCTAAATCAATTTCTAGCAATGCTACAGGCATTTTTATCTTATTATTCTTAAGGATGAATGGAGCAATTTCTCCCATTATTCCAATCACTTTGCCTTTTATAAGTATTTTAGCGCATCTACCTAAAATAAATGATGGATTTTCACATTCTTCAATTTCATATTTTTTATCAAGCATTCTAGTTAAATAATCGATTATTTGTTTAATATCTGTGAAATTAGATTTTTCATGACAAATAGAAATACATAGTGATTCTCTTTCAGCAATTCCTGTTTCCATATCTTCATCAGAATAAAAAACTTTTCCAATTTCGAAAATCTTTTGAGGGTAAGTAGCATCTGTATTTTCTCCTAAAATTTGAATTATTTGAGCAAGAAGAGAGGATCTTAATATATTATTTTCAGTTTTTGAATTCTCAATTTCAATTATATCTTGATTTTTATAATCTTTAATTCCAATTCTTTTAAATTGTTTTTCTTTTGTTGAAAGGTGGTAGGTTGAAATCTCTTGATAGTTTAGACCAATTAGAATTTCTGAAATTTTTCTTTTTAGGATTGAGATAGGGTCTTCTTCACCTATTGTTGATATTTTTGGTATTTCTGAAATAAAATTTTCATATCCATAACTTATAGCTATTTCTTCAGCTAAATCAACTTCATGAAGGATATCTGTTCTGTAAGAAGGAATTAATGCATAGGAAATTTCTTTTTCTTTTATATAACCAATCCCCATTTTTTCAAGATTTTTTATTATATCTTTTTCAGATAGTTCAAGACCAAGTATTTTATTCATATTTTGCAATGAAAATTCCATTTTTTCATTTTCAAGATTTGGAGACAAGAATTTTTCTTTATCCTGGATTTCCATTGCATAAATTTTCCCCCCTATTTCTGATAATGAAGTTACTATCATATTGAGTGTTTTTTTTAGGTATTCTTGATTGAAACCAGAACATTCTATAAAAACTTCTTTTGTTGATTCAGTTATTTTTCCAGTTCTATCTGAATTAATTATTGGGGGCATTGATAAAATCTCTCCAGCACTGTCTTCAAAAATTGGAAACATTTCTTGGTCTTTTAATAATGAAGCGTATTCTCTTCCTGTTGGATGTTGAGATAATATTTGCCTGCCTGTAATCTCTTTTGGAAAATCTAAAGGTTGGAATCTAATTTCTTCAGGTTTTTTAGCTAAAAATTTTATAGGTAGTGTTATTTGTTCTAGAGGATAGATTCCTATTGCTAATTTTTTTCTAGATCTTCCATAACTTCCATGAAGTTTTTCTTGAAGATCAATAATTTCTTTAATTCTTTCATCGTTTAATTTAAGATTTTTTACAATCGCACATACTGTAAATGGCCTAACTTTTTTTACAGATTTATCTATTATAACTTTATAATCTTTTTCTGGTTTTTCAACTTCATATTTTTTTAAACCGGATTTTTTTCCTGTAAAAGAATTAAATGCTCTAACAAAACCGGACATTGATAATAAATCGGGCCTATTAGCAGTAACATCTACAGACAATGATTCGTTATTTACTTCTTCAACAGGAGTACCCATCATAGTAATTTTATTCTCAGTATCTTCATTGATTTTTCCAATATATTTTTCAAGTTCTTTTTTGTTTAAAGTTAGAATGGTCATTTTACATAGACTCCTTGCATTTTTTTATAATCATTTTTAATTTTTTCAGTAAAACATTTTTCTATATCAATTTTTTGAGAATTTGCTATAGCAAGTATTGTAAATAAAACATCTGATAATTCTTCTTCTATTTCTCTACCATCGCTTTTTGATTTGGATTTTTTACCACCGAATTTAATATTCATTGCACGTGACAATTCTCCTACTTCTTCAACTAATCTAGCTAGCATTGATAATGGTTCCCAGTAATCGCCATAATGCAAAATTAATTTTTCAACATCTTCTTGAGCGGTTTTAATTTCCATATTATTTATTCCAGATTTTCATTTCTCTTAATTTATTTAGATCGCAACCATAAATATCCCTAAAATCTTTTATATTGAAAAATTCCATTAATATTCTATCAAAACCAGGCCCCCATGCAAGAACTGGAATATGTTTACCAAAGAAGGGAATTGTAACTTCTGGTCTAAACATTCCTGCGCCACCTAGTTCAACCCATTTATTAAAGATAGGATGAAATACATCTATTTCCACACTCGGTTCGGTATAAGGGAAATAACTGGGTCTTATACGGATATTTTCATAACCCATTTTTTTAAAGAATTCTTTTAGATATCCTAATAATTGCCTGAAATTTGCATTTTCATCAATAACAATTCCTTCTGTTTGATTGAATTCAAAACCATGAGTTACATCTACTGTTTCATTTCTAAAACATTTTCCAATTGCAAAATATTTTGCAGGATATTCTTTATTATCTGCAATTTTTTTTAAGGTTTGAGCTGAAATACATGTGGTATGGGTTCTTAACAAGACTTTTTTTGCATCTTCTTCTTTCCATTCATATTGCCAGCCTTTAGAACCTTTAATTTTACCTTCATGGGATTTTTTTATTTCTTCAATAAGTTTTTTATTTAGTAGTTTTGCTTTTTTATTTGCAATAAAGAATGTGTCTTGCATTTCTCTTACTGGATGATCTTGAGCTGTAAAAAGAGAATCAAAATTCCATAAACCTGAGACAGTCATATTACCTGTCATTTCTTTAAAACCCATCTCTAACCAAGTTTTTTTTGCATAATCTGTAGCTTGATTTACAAAATGCCTTTTACCACCATATATTTTTGGAACCGGGCTTGATATGTCGTATCTTCTGAATTTTTTTCCATGCCAGCCCTCTCCTTTAATTAATGCAGGAGTAACTGATTCTATCATATCTTTAGAATATGAAAAATCATGTTTGAAAACTCTTTCTCCAGTTTTAGTAAGATTAAATTCTATTATTGAAATATCTCTTATATTTATTATTTCTTTTCTTAATTTTAGATTTTCAAGAGAATATTTTTCTTCTGGAGCAAGATCAACTAAGTTTCTTGGAAGGGTTTCGAGGAATTTTTCTTCTAATGTTTTTTTTGTTAATTCTTCTTTTTTACCTGAAAGAATTATATTTCCATTAATTAGATTTATCAAAGCTTTTCTTTTTAGGGCGCCTAAAGCTGCTTTAAATTCATTTTCATTTAATTTTGAAATATCTTTAGCTTCTTTTAATGAAACTGAATTTTTTAATGCAACTATATTAGATAATCTTCTTTCTGGAAGACCTTGTTTTAGGTATAAAAGACCATTAATCCCTATGTCTATTATTTGTTCTTTATGAAGGGTCATAGTAATAATATCTTTATTTGAAAGGAATTCTAAAGCTCTCACAATAGATGTTTTATCAAGGTCAGTTTCATTACCAAGACAATCTAGATCCTTGCATTTTTTTAAATGCGGGATAAGTTTTACTTCATTAGGACTTAATGATTCTATTAATTTTTGAAGATTTTCATCCTTTTCCATAGTAACACTATTAAATTATGTTTTATAAATTTAGTCATATCTAAAAATTTTTATCAAAAGTTGAATTTTTTGATTGTTCAGTTGAACTTTTGAGAGTTATAAACAATGCAGATATTTCTTTAGATGAGTTTTTGTCTTTTGAATATGCTTTTATAACTGCTTTTGATTTTTTGCATAATTCAATATTTTGCATTATTCTTGCTAATATTTTTGCTTTTTCTTTTTTTTGTAAGGTTTTTAGATTGTCTATATCTATTACAATTTCAATATTGTTTTTTTTTGCTAATTTGCAAAGATATTCATTTAACCCTGAATCTCTTTGTTTAAATCCGTCTTTTCTATCGTGAAATTCAGGTGAAAATAAAACATTTACATCTTTATTTTCTAATACTTTCCTATTAAAATCTTCATCTTGTGCTTTAACTATTACCTCTTTTCCTTCTTTTTTATTTTTTTCAATTTGTTTTCTTAAATCATTTAAATTTGTTGTATTAATCATGTGCCTATAATTGTTCCCTCAAAATGTTTTTCATTTAAAAGGTTATCTAAATTGTTAGCATTTGAACTGATTATACATGTCTTTATTTGATTCTTTTTTATTATTTTTGCAGCTTTAATATCTAAAACAAAATGTTGTCCTAATTCAAATTTCTTTTTTTTAATTAAATCTAAAAATTTTTCATAAGAAATCTCGTGTATGAATTTTGCATTCTTAAATTTTTTTGGATCTTTATCATATAATCCTTTTACATCGGTTATGTTGATGAAGGTAGTTTTAAAATGATTTGCAAGTCTTGCTGCTACTGCATCAGAGGTTTCATTTTTTGTATATCTTAAGGCTCCACAAAAGATTATATTATGGATTTTAAGAAGATTTTCTATATCTTTCATATCGTTTGGAATTCCCTTATTTGACTCTTTCCCAAAGAAATATGTCATAAATCTTGAATTAAATCTGGTTGAAGCTATACCTAGAAGAGATTGAAGATATTTTTTCTTTTTTATTTGTTGATTTTCTAATCCATTAATATAAACTCTAGCAGTTTTTCCTCCGCCGCAAACAATAACAAACTTATATTTATTAACATTTTTTTTAATAATTTTTTTAAATTCTTCTAAGTTTTTTTCATTTATTTTATCAGGTACTATTACACTTCCACCAAGACTAATTACTATCACCTTTTTCATATTTATAATTATTCAAATCTTTATATAAATCTTATTAAATTAATGGCTTTGTTAGAGAAGTTCAATGAGCTTTAAACAAGAAAGCTACTATTAATATTTAATAAGATTAATTAAAAAAAATCAGGTTTAATCTTTGAGAAGAGCCTAAATTTATAGATAAAATAAAAATGGCATATTGATAATTAGCTAGATTTTATGTATGGATAAGATGAAGATAGACTTTTATTTTTTTAGTGAATTAATTTAGAAATAATTTTTTTAATTATAATTGGAAGGTTCATTAAAGTGATGAAATTTACACTGTAAAAAGATTATTATCAACAACATCAAATATTTTTAGTCTTGCTCCTGCATCTATCCAGCCATGAGCATAATTAAGACATGCAAATGCATTTACATAATCTAATTTAGATTCGAAATGAATTGAATCTGCAAGATAACAATCAACCATCATTGTAATTTCTCTAGCTTCAATTTCTTTTCCTTTAGTTATTGATTTTTTTGCAATTTCTAGAGCTTTAAGAGATAATTTTCTATATTTTTCTATTTTTTCTTTTGTAACTTTATCTAAATTTTTATCCATAAATTAATAATTAATAAGAATTATTTAAAACTTTGTTTAAAAAAATTGAATTAAGATTTAATTAAAAAAATAGTTTTTAAACATATCCTATCAAAAGGAAGGTTTTGGAATATGTTTTTAATATATACCCTTTAAATCACCAAAATCATTTAAATAACCAGAATTCACTAAATTTTATTAAAAAGGGGAAAAGGGAGGAGTCTAACTTCTCCCTCCTTTATATTCTAGTTTTTTCCGTATAGAATTGAATAAGGAGTTAATTTGTTAATCATAAATCTTGCGCCAACGAATTCTGAGACTACTGCAGATATCACTGAGTTACCAACTGCTGCTTTTAATATTCCCCCAACAAGTGGAATTCTAGCTTGATTAGAATATTCATTAACTATTTCCATAATTTGGTTTTGAGATAAAATTACTTTAGTTGCCATCATTTTATTATGCCTTTTAATATTAATATTTTTTCCAGGTCCTGGACATTCTATTAATTGAACTGCAGCATCTTTCATTAAGAATTCTATTTTTTTTAATCCAGATTCTGTTCCTGTGAAGTTTGGAACAGGAGGGGCTATAATTTTAATTTCTTTTTGCTGTTGAGGGATGGGCATACTAGGTATATTCATTTGCAAAGGAATTATTTTTTTAGCAGGTTCAGTAGAAAGATTTTTAGAAAGTTTTTCTGGACCTGCGCCTGCAATAGATTGTTCATATCCTCCTTCAGAGATATTTGATGTATTCATATTTCCTTGATTTTGATTAGGTTGCATTTGACCTTGCATATTTGGATACATCGGTTGATTTGGATATTGCGGATTTTGACCTTGCATATTTGGATACATCGGTTGATTTGGATATTGTGGCATTTGAATTATTATTGGCTGCATGACTGGTTGTTGAGCTGGTTGTTGAGCTGGTTGAATATTTTGTTGTGGTAAATTTTCTTGAGGAGTTATAGGATTTGCATTTGTTTGTTGAAAATTTCTATTTGGATGAAAAATTTTTCTAACCGGTCTTTGTCTTAATCCTTGATTTCTATTTGGAACAAAATATTCTTTTTTTGGAGATTCTTTTGTTGATTTTTCTTGAATATTCTCTAAATGACTTTCAAAATCAGATTTTATTTTAGGATCTTTTTCTTTAATTTCAATTGGCTGATTTTTTGGAGGTTCAATAATTGTTTGTTTAGGTGTTTCTTTTTTTAAATTTTGAATTGGGTTTGTTATTATTTGTCTTCCTTTAGAAAAATTATTTGTAGAAGGATATTTTTGCCTTAAAACAATTGATTTTCTTAATTCACCTATATTTTTTGTTTGAGATTTTGTTTCGTTTAAATTTTTAGGAAGATCATTTTTTTGAATAATAATAAAATCTGATTTTTGTAAAGTTTCAGGATCAGTCTCTTCATTATTATTTTCTAAATTTGCATCAAAACCTTCTTTATTATAAGTTCTTTCTTTATATGGAATTTTTTCTATTCCACTATCTAAACGAAATTCCTCATATGATGTTGCAAAAATTTCTTCTATAAAATATCTTAAGAAAAATATTCTATGTTCTGGTTTTATTTCTGAAAGTCCCATAATAAAAATTATTTAATATCTTGGAAGAGGTCTTGGTCTTAATTCTGTTGAGAAACCATCTTCATTTCTTTGTGATTGCATATTTCTTTCTTTTACTTTTTCTTCCATTAACATAATTCCTTTTGATATTACTTTGTTTTGTTCAAGTAATGAATCTAATTTTCTTAAAAATTCTGTATCAATATCCCCATATCTTTCTGGGAAACCTTCTTTATATTTTTCTGCAAATGTTTTTGCAGATATTTCAAATAATTCTAGAAGTTTTGATATATTGTTTGATAAATCATCAAATTTTACTGCAAGATTTGTCATAACTTTTTGCAAGCTTATGAAATTATCAATAAGTTTTTCTTCAATTTCTTTTTTTGATAAAGATTTATCTTTTGTTTCAGCTAAACCTTTATCTAACCTCTCTTTTTTTACCATGGTTTAAATAAGAAATATTAATTTATAAATATTGTTATTTATTTCTCGATAAAATAAACCTTCTCAGGTTTTTAAATATGATGAATTAAATTGATTTATTTTAAAATTAATTCCTATAAGTTGAATAAATTCTAATTTTTTCAAGTTGATTTTTATTATTATATACTTCAAATTTAAATTAATCTTCATTAATATATAATTGTTTGAATGATTTTAATAAATTAAATGAGATATTTTAAATAGCATATTTTCCTAGTTGATTTAAGATGGTGAATTTATTTCAAGCAGTCATATTAAGTATTGTTCAAGGGATTACTGAATGGTTACCTATTTCAAGTTCAGGTCATTTGGCGTTATTACAGCATTATTTTGGTTTTCAAAATCTTCCTTTTGACGTTTTTTTACATTTTGCCAGTATTTTTGCAATAATTAGATCGGAAGAGCACACGTCTG
>JBAZYP010000002.1:0-231583 GCA_041659265.1 Candidatus Pacearchaeota archaeon
ATATAAATAAAATTTCAACAGAGAATAATTCTGTTTTAATAACGGATTGGTAAAATGAAACTACTTGAAAGAATTACATTAGGACTTGAAAGAAACTTAACAAAAGAAGAACTTGAATTAGCTAAAAAATCTAATCAAGCGCCTATTGCCCCCATATTCATAAGTTTTCAAGAAAGGGAACCTAATATAAATGGTGTATACGTGGATAAAGATATTATTCGAAAAGTTAATACAAAATATGATTTTACAATTGCTGATTCTAATGGACTAGGTTATTACTTAACAAGATATGAAACTAGAGAATATGATAAAAATGGAAAATTTAGAAAAAGAAATATTTCTAAATTTGATCCTAGAAAACCTAGTGATGAGTTAGAAGAGGAAGAAAAATAAACATGACATTATATGATAAATTCGATAAAGTTGCGACATATGGGGCTAATCAAATAGTTAAAAGTTGGAACTGGACTACTGGTGGAACTAAATCAGATCTTGCAGTATTTTTACATACTAGCGGTTGGGGAGTTTTTACTACGGGAGTTGCAATTAGTAACAAAATATTTGGAGCTATGACTGTACCAATATCCATTGGTTTATCTTATGTAAATTTTCAAATATTTAAGGATCAAGAAAAACTTGAGAATCAATTTAAAGATAAAGAAGTTAAAAGTTATGATGTTGAAAAAAGGAGAGGGGTAAATTTTCTATTAGGAGGATTTTTTTCAGGATTATCTGGAGTAAATTTGTTATCAGCTCCAGAATATCCGGTTTTAGGGAATAATCAAGAATATATTTCCAATACTCTCCAGGGTTGTGGCCAAACATTACTTGCATTATCGTACTATGTAATGAATGCGGATTCGTTACCTCCAAGAAAAAATTGCTTATCAAGAGGACTTGATTATTTGGTGGAGTCAGTTGAGAGTTATAAAAATGAACCTGTAAGGTCCAGGGCTAATTAAAATGATAAAAGAATATCCTATAAAGGTCATATAGATAGGTGGAGAAAAATAAACATGACATTTAGACAAATTAAAGAAAACATAGGAAAGATTGCAGCAATTGGAATAGCTGCTGGAGCAATTACTTATTCTTCGGTTATTGGGCAATATATGGATGTTTTTGGATTTGATAAGGATAATGAAGCTGGAAGAACAAAAAATGCTATAGCAACAGTTGTTTCAGGGATAGTTTCAAGAGATATTTATGGTGAGAGTGAATTTAATTTTGATGTTAGAAAAACTCTTTATCCGGATTCAGAAGTTTATGGAACCACGTCTAAGGAAACGCTTTCTTCAAACATGGATTTATTTTTAACAAGTGTCAGGTTTAGTCCAAAAGTTAATAGTGAAGGAAGACTTGAGGGGGTAGTTGAAAAATCTGAATTTGACTGGAAATTATTAGAAAATAATGAAGGTAATTATGATATTAATAGATTCGGTCCTAAATTTGATTCCAGGTTAAAACTTGATGTAGGAAATGGTAAGATTAATGGAGTTTATGAAAGATTTGGGCCGCATTATGATTGGATAATCACTGGAACTTATAATGTTGATGGAGAGGTTAAGATGAATATTGATATTCCTAGGGGTCTAGATTTAACCCTTGTTGGCAAAGTAACTAAAAGATAAATACTTATTATATATCTCCTAAAAATTTAAAAGATACTTAATTATGAATAAACTATGACTACTATTGATGACAAAGTAGATATTGAAAGCACTTTGCCGAAATACGGATTTTTTAATTTAAGAGTATATTATGATTCTAATGTAGTATCAAATAAAGATATAGATGCAATTTATCAAGATTTACAAGTTGATTTTAAAAAAAGTTTTGGAATTACTAAATATGAATTTGATCCGACTAAAAGAATTCCTCCTTATTTTGATATTCATTTTTTTGAGAATGAATTACTTGAACCTATTGTTCAAAATATATTAAAACATAGATTATACAAAGATTTTGCATTATGCTTGGATATTCATAATAAAGAAAATGAAGAAGAATAATTTTAAAATAAATATCTTTAAAAATACAGAATTCTTAAACTAGATTATGAATAAAAAATATAGTTCTTTATTAGGCTATATTAACGGAGTTCTTATAGGCACTTTAATTGGTTTTTCTATATATTCAGGAGTTCAAATATATGCTTTAAGAAAAGAAAAATCAGAGATGATGATTGAAGAAAGTGATAGTAGAAATCTTGAAAGTTTATTGACTAATAAAAGTAAAGAATATGAAAAAAGTGTTACACCAGATGATTCAAAAAGAAAACAGAATAATCCTGTAAATCAGAATTATATAAATGATCGGCTGATAACAGAATCAAATACAGATAGAAAAATGAATTATCAAAGTCAAACAATTAGTATAAATGAATAGTTATTAATAATGAAAAACAGGTGCATTATTTCTCATCTCTTGATCAGATAAAGGATTTGATCTATAATCTCTATCTGTTGAATAAGAAGTATTATTTTGAGGAAAACTGGATTTAACATTATCCCAAAGTTTTTTTGGTGTTTGATAAAAATCCTTTTGTTCTATTTGTCTATTAAATGATGGTAATAATGTTCTATTTTGAACAGGTTTATCCTCTTTAAAATAATTACACAAAGAATAAACAATTCCAACTATAGCTGCTGCTTCTATTAATTTACCTAAACAACCTGATGAGTTATTTGTCATAAAAAATTATAGGATATAATAGTTTATAAATATTTCTATTTGTAACTACTGTATAATGATAATATTAGAACAATTTTGTCTGGGATTTATTTCCAGCTACATTTTTGAATGTTGACCAAGATTTTCTAAATATTTCTGGATATTTATCATAATTTGCTTTAATAAAAGCTTGAGTTTTAGGATTAGCGGGGTAACCTGGACCTGTATCTCCATACTTTTTTTGAATTTTTTCCATTTCTTCTTCTCTAACAACTTTAGCTAAAATAGAAGCTGCACTGCAAATAGGATAATTAAAATCTGCTTTATGTTCAACAACCATTATTATATTCTTATTATTAAGAAGGTTTCTAACATGATCTTCATATTTTTTTGGAATTGGATGGGGGCAATCTATTATTACTTTATCTGGTTTTAATTCATTAATTATTTCTGCTTGATGTTTTGCTTCTAACCAATTTAGATTCATACCTTCTTTTGACTCTACTGCTTCATCAATCTCTTTAGGTAAAACGTGAATAATTTTATAGGTAGTTAGATTTTTTATATGGGTTGAGAATTCTACTCTTTTTTTATGAATTAATAATTTAGAATCTTTAACTTCACCTAGAGTTGAAACATCATTTTCTTCCATCATTGCTCCTGCAATAATTAATGGGCCTATAACTGGACCTCTTCCTGCTTCATCAATTCCAAGAACTTTCATTAAAAGAAAAATAAGATTTCAATATTTAAACATATTGAATATTTTAAAATTGTAATATAGAATGCGATTGAAAGATTTAAATATGAATATTACGATAATAATATAGAAAAGATGGTGAAAAATAAAAAAAATAATAGGACTAAAAAACCTAATAATAGAATAACAAATAAGAAAGAAAGACCTACTTGGGTTATGTTTTTAGGAATATTTTTTATAATTATGTCAATAACTGCAATTTCAGCAGGAGCATTTAATATTGTATACTATTTTTTAAGTCCATTTTATGGAATCAATAATGATTCGAATACTATTGATTTTATTACAATATTAATTGGAGCTGTATCTAGTTTAATGATTTTTATTGGGGCATTTCTATCAATAAAGATGAAAAAATCATGCGTATTGTTTATAACCTTAGGAGCTACTTTAGCTATAATAAAAAATTCTTTTGATATTGGGAGATATATTAATTCTTTAAGTGGTCTTATGATTCCTGCTGAAGCAGAAGTAGCTGCAACTGCATCAAAAATTGCTGGTGAAATATTAACTATGATTTTATGGATGATTATAATAATCTTATACTCAAGAAAATCATTTAAGGATAAGCTTTCTAAATAGTTAGGCTTCTTGAACAGTTAGATTTATAAGGGTTTTAAAGTAGGTTTTATATAGGTAATTTAATTATAACAAATGTTCCCCTAGAACAAATCTATAGCGGGGTGGAGAAGCTTGGAGTTCTCGCCGGGCCCATAACCCGGAGGTCGCACGGTTCAAATCCTGCCCCCGCTAGTTTTATATAGATTAAGTAATTAAGGTTAGAATGAAAAATGAGGGTTATTTGGATAGGTTTTTTAGATTAATTCTTTCTGTATTAATTTTAATTGTTGGATTTTTTTGGTTAGGAGGTTACATAAGAATCATTATTTGTATTATTGGAGCCTATTTCATTATTACTTCATTATCTGGTAATTGTTTGTTTTATAAATTATTTAAAAAATCTACTTATAATAAAAATAAAAAAGTTAATAAAAAAGTTTTATTTGTTTTTATAATAATTTCTTTTTTAATTATTATTGGTGGATCTTATGCAAGCATTTTTTTTACTAAAAAAATATTTTTAGAAGATTTTAATAAAATGAATGCTCCATACAAATTAGCCTTATTTAATACAGGACAAGAAAAAAGAACAGAATCTATTCAATACTATAATTCTTATGTAATTGAGCTAATAAATTTTAAAAATAAGTATCAAAATTATCATCCATATGTAATTATGTTTGATAATAATTTTAATACAGATTTAAAAAATGCAATGGATATTACAAATCAAGTTAGTTTTGATGTAAATAGTGGTAATCTTACAAATGCTCATAAAAAATTAGAAGAGATAAGGCCGCTATTTAATGAAATTCTAAGAAGAAATAAATTATCAATTTTGAGTGTAGTATTGGTAGATTTTCATGATTCTATGGAGATAGTTCTTGATAAAGCTAATGCAAAAGATGCTGAAGGAGTAATAATCGCATATAAAGATTCTGATTTTAAATTAAAAGAAGTTGAAAATGAATTAAATGAAGAGAGTATACAAACTATTAGGGCAAACCTTGATGCGGTTTATAAAATTGCTATCGAGGGGAATATTGAAGAACTACCTAAAAAAGCATCTGAATTAAAATCTAGTTATGTAAAGGTATATTTAAAACTTGGATAAAAATAATTTTTATTTATACCCTTTTCTATAAGAATATTTAAAAGATACTAATAACTTATTAAAATATGAATATTCAAGATTCAAGAAAAAAAAGAGTTTTAGATTCTAAAATTATCCAAGGAGGAATGGGTGCTGGAGTATCTAATTACCGACTTGTTAGAGAGGTGTGCAAGAATGGAGGTTTAGGGGTTGTTTCTGGAGTAGCATTAAATGAAATAATGATAAGGAGACTCCAAAATGGAGACCCTACTCGCGAGATAAGAGAGGCACTACAATTATTTCCAGATAAAGATACATCTGATTGGATAATTGATGAATATTTTATTGAAGGTGGGAAAAAAGAAGATTCTAGATATAAAACTTCTCCATTTCCAAAATTTTCTTTAAATGGAAAGGATATAACTTTAGATAATAAAAATCTAGAAAAATTAATTGTTGCATCTAATTTTGTTGAAGTATCTTTAGCTAAACAAGGACATGATAATCCTGTTGGAATTAATTATTTATATAAAATTCAATGGCCAATATTACCTGCAATGTATGGAGCAATGCTTGCCGGAGTTGATGCTTTTTTAATTGGTGCAGGTTTTCCAAGAGATATTAAAAGAGTTATTAATGAACTTTCAAATGGAAATATTACTAATATGGGGATACCTGTAATAGGGGAAGAAAATTATCAAATTGGTTTTGAACCTAATTCAATAATAAAAAATAGAAATAAACTTGATTCGCCATTATTTTTAGGTGTTGTTGGCAATCATCTTGGTGTTAAAGCTTTACCTGATGCTGATGGATATATTATAGAAAATGATAGTGCTGGAGGACATAATGCCCCTGCAAGAAATAAAGGACTAACTGAAAATGGTGAACCAGATTATGGTGATAAAGATTATTTAAATCCAAAATTATTGAAACATCTCTTAAGTCAAAATGCTGATAATAGGCACGGAGAATACCAACCTTATTGGTTAGCAGGAGGATATTCTAATAAATTAAAACAAGCTATTGTTGAAGGGGCTGTTGGAGTTCAAGTTGGAACTCCGTTTGCTTTTTGCAATGAATCTGGAATTGAATATGAATTAAAACAAAAAATATTATTACAGATATTAAATGGTGGTGAAGTTTTTACAAGTCCAAATGCATCTCCAAGCGGATTTCCATTTAAAATTTTCCAAAGTCCAGATACTATATCTGATATGGATGGTTATAATTCAAGAGAAAGAAAATGTGATTTAGGATATCTTACTAATCTTTATCATGATGGAGAAGAAATTCATTCAAGATGTCCTGCTGAAAAAGAAGAAAGTTTTATTAGAAAGGGTGGAAATTCAGTGGATCTTGTTGGAAGGGTCTGTTTATGCAATGCGTTAATTGCGACCATTGGACTAGGTAGTCCTAAGGAATTACCAATTGTAACTAGTGGAAAAGATTTAACAAGTGTTAAAGAAATTGTAAAAAAGCATGGCATAAATTATTCTGCAAAGGATGTTGTAAATTATATAAAAAATCCTTATTAAAATGGCATTAGTAGAATCTTTTTCAGGAATAAGGGGGATTTATGGACTCGAACTTAACAGGGATGTTGTAAAAAAATACGGTTATTCTTATATTGAATTCATTAAAAAAAGAAATCAAAATCCTAAAATCGTTATTGGAAGAGATAGTAGACATTCTGGAGAAGAGATTTCCAATTTATTAAAAGATGTCTTAAATTGTGAAATATTAGATGTAGGGATATTACCTACTCCATTAATAGAAAATGCTGTAAGAACTACTTGTTCAGATGGGGGAATAATAATAACTGCATCTCATAATGAACCAGAATATAATGGATTTAAATTTCTAGATAAAGATGGAGCCTTAATTAGGCCCAAAGATTCAGAGTTAATAATAAAACGATTTCATGAAATAAATATAGGGGATATTCAATTAAGTAAAAATTTGAAAGTTAAGGATTATCATATGGAAGCTATTCAAGATTATAAAAAATTATTAAAGACAATCTTAAAAACTGATAAAATCATTCTAGATACAAAAATTATTGTTGATTCTAATGGTGGTGCAGGATATATTTCTAAAGAAATATTTGAAGATTATTCAATTAAAGCTATTTATCTTAATAATGAAATTGGGAAATTCAAAAGATTGATAGAACCTAAAGAAGAATCATTAAAATATTTAAAAGAAGAATTAGAAAAAAATGATGCAGAATTTGCAGCGGGATTTGATTGTGATGCAGATAGAGTTGAAATTTTATTAAAAGATGGGAGAATTGTAACTGGTAATGATATACTTGCTTTAATTAGTAATGAGATATTATCTGAAAAAACAGAGTTATTAAAAAGTATAGTAGTTAATGATGCAACCAGCTATCTTGTAAAAGAAATGGCATTAAAGAATAATGCTACATTTCATGAAGTAGAGGTTGGAGAGATAAATATAGTTGATGAAATGGATAGATTAGATTCTCAAATAGGTGGCGAGGGTTCAAACGGCGGAATAATTATTCCTCCATCAAAATGCAGAGATGGAATATTAACAATTTTAATTTTAATGAAGATAATTGAAAAATATAAAAAATCCTTGTCAGAACTTATTTATGAACTTCCAAAATATTATTATTTAAAAGAAAAAATTAGATTAAAAGAAGAATTTTCATTATTAAAACCAGAAATAAAAAGATATTATATTAATCAAGGTTATGAAATTTTAGAAACTGGAGATATATCTGGAGGATTAAAGGCAATAAAAAATAATTCTTGGATATGGTTTAGACAATCTAAAACTGAAGATAAAATTTTAAGAGTAATATCAGATTCACCGTTTTATGAAATTTCTAATAAATTAATAAATGAAGCTAGGGAATTATTAAATGTTAAATAAATTGTAAAAATAGCTAACTATATAAATGTAAAATATCAATTATTAAATAAATGAAAAAAGATAGGGTTTTTTTTGTAATAATAATGATATTATTAGTTATTAATTTAATATTAACATATCAATCTATTCAAAATAATAAATCATTAAATAAATATATTCAAAAAAGTGAGGATTATAAGCGTAATGACTTATTATCACCTGATATTACCTGGAGGAATGCTCAAGGCCTTATTAACCATAGGGAAGAATATAAACTTTCTTATTATCATCTTAAGTTAAATATCACTAGGATATTAAATCAATCATCTGGTTATTATGGATTATATCTAGAAGATCTTAATACTGGTGCATGGATAGGATTAAATGAAAGAGAGAGATTTACTCCTGCAAGCCTACTAAAAATTCCAATAATGATAATGATTCTTAAAAAAGTTGAAAATGGGGAGCTAGATTTAAATCAAAAAGTAATATTAACCCATAATGATATTGATTATGATTCTGGGGAGTTATACAAAAAAGGAGTAGGTTATGAACTGACAATTCAAGAGTTATTAATCTATCTAATGAAACATTCTGACAATACTGCTGCTAAAGCGCTTATTAAATTCACAGATGAAGATGATTTAGATAATGCGTTTATTGCAGCTGAATTGCCACCTTTATCAAATATTACGGATATTAGCCCAAAAGAATACAGCAATATTCTTAGACTATTGTATTATTCAACTTATTTAAAACCCTATTTTTCTCAACTCGCATTATCAAACATGATGGATACAGAATTTAATTCTCAATTGCCTGCAAAATTATCTAAGGATATTAAAGTTGCCCATAAGGTAGGATTTAATGATGAATTAAAAATATTTCATGATTGTGGAATAATCTATATCCCAAAAAATCCTTATATATTATGTGTTATGAGCAAAAATTCATCATTAGATGAATCAAATAAGATAATAAGTGAAATATCCAAGGGGATTTATGATTTCACACAAGAAAGAATGAAAGAATAAAAAATTTAACAAGAGTTAGATAATATAAATAAATTATTTAATAAAAAATTTAGATAATAAAACTTAAATTTCTAAAGAAATATTATTTTTTTGATTTTAATTCTTTTTCTTTTTCGCCTATTGCTATTGTTGTCTTTATAACTGTATCAGGATTAAGGCTAATTGAATCAATTCCACATTCAACTAAGAATTGAGCAAAATCTGGGAAATCTGATGGTGCTTGACCGCAGATACCAATTTTTCTATGATATTTCTTTGCTTTTTGAATTACATCTGCTATCATTCTTTTTACTGCATCATTTCTTTCATTATAAATATCTGAAACTATTGATGAATCTCTATCCAAACCAAGAGTTAATTGAGTTAAATCATTAGAACCTATTGAAAATCCATCAAATATTTTTGAGAATTGATCTGCTAAAATAACATTTGCTGGTATCTCGCACATTACATAAATCTCAAGTCCATTTTTTCCTTGTTTTAAACCCTGTTTATCCATAATATCAATACATTTCTTTCCTTCATCAACGGTTCTGCAAAAAGGAATCATAATTTTTACATTAGTTAAACCAAATTCTTCCCTAACTTTTTTAAAAGCCTTGCATTCAAGAATAAATCCTTCTTTATACCCTTCTTTATAATATCTTGAAGCTCCTCTCCAACCAATCATTGGATTTTCTTCTTTAGGTTCGTATTCTTTTCCTCCAATTAGATTAGCATATTCATTTGTCTTGAAATCAGAAGTTCTTACTATTACATCTTTTGGATAGAATGCAGCTGCAATCATTCCAATACCTTCTGCAAGTTTATCCACAAAATATTGTGTTTTATCCTTATAACCTAATGTTAGTTCGTCAATTTGTTTTTTTAATACTGGATCTTTTATTTTATGATAATTAATCAATGCATTTGGATGAATCTTTATCCAAGAATTAATTATGAATTCTTCTCTAGCTAAACCTACTCCCTCATTAGGAATAAAACTTTGTTCAAATGCAGATTCTGGAGAACCGATATTCATCATTATTTTTGTTTTTGTTTTTGGCATATGTTTAATATCATGTTTTTGTATTTCGAATTTTAATATTCCCTCGTAGACGAAACCTTTTTCTCCACCAGTACAATCTACAGTAATATTTTGATTGGATTTAATTTTTTCAGTTGCATGATTTGTACCAACTACACATGGAATACCTAGTTCTCTTGATATAATTGCAGCATGACAAGTTCTACCGCCACGATTTGTTACTATTGCTGAAGCTATTTTCATTATAGGTTCCCAATCAGGGTCAGTCATATCTGTAACTAAAACTTCTCCTTTCTTAAAACTGTGAATTCCAGAAACATCCTTAATAACATTTGCTTTTCCAGAACCAATTTTTGAACCCACGCTACTCCCTTCAATTAAGATTTTACCTTTTTGCTTTAATACATAATCTTCAATAACCCCTCTATCTTTTTGAGATTGTACTGTTTCAGGTCTAGCTTGAACAATAAATAATTGATTCATTTTTCCATCTTTAGCCCATTCCATATCCATTGGTTTAAATTTTCCTGCTTTTTTTGAATAATGATCTTCAATAATTGCTGCCCATTTTGCTAATAACAAAACTTCTTTATCAGAAATTGAAAAAACTTTTCTATCCTCAGGATCAACTGAAACTGTTTTTGTAGGTTTTGTTCCATGAGAATTATAAATCATTTTTATAGCTTTTTCTCCAATCTTTCTATATATAATTGGTTTAAATCCTTTTTTTAACGTCGGTTTATGCACATAATATTCATCAGGATTAACTGCTCCTTGTACAATAGTTTCGCCTAATCCATAAGAACTTGTTATAAATATTGCGTCTTGAAAACCTGTTTCAGTATCAATAGAAAACATAACACCTGAAGAAGCTACATCGCTTCTAACCATTTTTTGCACACCAATACTTAATGCAATTGAAAAATGATCAAATCCCTTATCTTGTCTATAAGATATAGCACGATTAGTAAATAAAGAAGCAAAACATCTTTTACATGAATCCATTAAAGCTTCTTCTCCCTTTATATTTAAAAAAGTTTCTTGCTGACCTGCAAATGAAGCATCTGGAAGATCTTCAGCTGTAGCTGAACTTCTAACTGCTACATCTGTATGCGGACCATATTGCTTACATAAAAAAGCATAGGCTTTGATAATTTCTTGCCTAATTTCTTCTGGAATTTCTGCAGATAAAATTGTTTCTCTAACTCTTTGACCTCTAACTTCAAGATTTTTCATATCATGAGTATTTAAATCTTTTAATATATCCTTAATCCTTTCCCTTATTCCTGCTTTTTCAATAAAATATCTATAAGCATAAGCAGTAATAGCAAAACCATTTGGAACTTTTACACCTTTTGAAGATAGTTCCCTATACATTTCTCCTAATGATGCATTTTTTCCACCAACTAAAGGAACATCTTCTATAGCTAATTCTTTAAACCAAAGAACAAATTCAGATTTCTTGTCCTTATGAGGATTCTTTTTAAAAATTTTTGATAATACCATTTCACTCTTTTTTCAAAATATATTATAAATAATATATTATAGTTTATAAAGCTTTTTAGGGAATGGTTCAAAAAATTAATAATATTATAAACTTATGAAAGAAAAAAACGAATAATTTATATATTGAATGTAATTTATTAATATATGATAGAAAAAGGGATTGTTAAAGGAAAAGGATTTATTCAAGAATTTAAAGATTTTTTGAAAGAATATAAAATAGTTGGATTAGCTATTGCATTTATTATTGGTACTGCTGCTACTGTTCTTATTAAATCTCTTGTAGATGATATTGTTATGCCAATTGTTACATTTTTTATTCCCGGAGGTGCATGGAAAGAAGCGACATTTGCGCTTGGTTCTATTGTAATCAAATGGGGTTCATTTCTAGGAGCTTTAATTAATTTTATAGTAATTGCTTTAGTTGTATTCTTAATGGCTAAATTTATTTTAAGAGAAGAAAAAGTTACTAAGAAGTAGAAAGAAAAATTTATTTAGTTTAATATTTAAATTAATTAATGTTAAAAAAGAAACATATTATTTTTCTATTATTATCATTAGTAATTTTATATTTTGTTTCTAATTATAATAAAAATATTTATAATTTTGAAGGCAATAAGTTTTCATATTCTTCTTATAGAGGAGATGTATTTTATAATATTTCTTTAAAGGAGAAAAATGAGAGTTTTTCTTTATATAAAATTGATTTTGAAACAAGAGATTTTGAAAAAGAAAAACTAAGAATTCATGGATTATTATATAAACCAAATAATAAAGAAAATATTCAGGGAATAGTTTATCTTCCAGGAGGCGGAGCTAGTAAAGAAAGCAGGGATAGTATTTTAAGAATGCTTGCTAGAGAAGGTTATGCAACTTTAGTTATAGATCAAAGAGGAATTGGTGAAACAGGGGGATTGTATTTAAGTTATGAACAAGATTATACATATTTTTCACAAGGAAAAGAACCTATGCAACATCTGGCTACTTACGATGCCTTAAGAAGTTATGATATTCTAAAGGATATTGAAGGAATTGATAAAACAAAAATAATATTTATAGGAGAAAGCATGGGCGGAAGATATGCAATAATTGCTGGAGCAATTGAAAAAAGAATAAAAGGAGTTATAACAATATCCAGTTCTGGATTTGATTATAAAAGTAATCCTCTGCTACCTTATAATTCTTATTTTCTTTCAATAGATCCTGATAACTATGTTGCAGATATAAGTCCAAATAAATTTTTTATTCTGCATGGTACAAATGATACCATAATTCCATTAGAAAATGCAAAAAAAACTTTTTTAAAGGCAAAAGAACCTAAAAAAATATTTGTAGCTCAAGATTGTGAACATGGGTATTGTGTTAAGATGAAGGAAGAATTATTAAAATATCTAGAGCTTATCTTTAAAGATGAAAATTAAAAAAGAAATTAGTTTATCAATTTTAGGAATATTTTTTCTTGGAATGGGTTTATTTTCTATAAGTCTAGCAATAATTCAGGGAGAAATGGATATAATATTCTGGTTTTGTTATATAGGCTGGAGTATTATTGGATATGGGATATTAACAAGAAATTCTTTTTTAATTATAAGTCAATTGAATATTTTAACAATTCCAACCATAATCTGGAATATTGATTTTTTCTATTATTTATTTACAAAAAAAATATTATTTGGAATAACTAGTTATTTTTTTTCTAGAACAGATATTTTAGCAAATCTTGTAAGTATACAGCATATCTACTCATTACCCTTAGCTTTTTTTTCAATATATTTAATTAAAACAAAAAGAAAGGATTTCTTTAAATTAAGTTTAATCCAGATATTTATTATATTTATTCTTTCAAAGTTATTAACACAAAAAATTAATAATGTAAATTGTGTTTTCAAATCATGCATGAATTTAGGTCTAGAAATAAAAGATCCAATATATTCCTTAATTTGGTTTATTAGTTATATTATTATGATTATAATAACCAATTTTATCATAATCAAGATAAATCTATTTAAGGCAAGATAACTTAAATAAATAGGAGATAATTGAATATAATTATGAAAAAAATATCAAAAAAAAATTTACAGGTAATATTAATAGTAATATTATTGATTTTAATGGTATTTTTTATATTTAGGGCCTATATTCATTTTACAAATTTTAAAGATCATAAAAATGATTTAAAAAATCCCGAACCTAAAATTGAGGAATGGATGAATGTTCATCAAGCTATAAATAGATTTAATCTTCCAGAAGATAAAGTTTTAGAAGAATTAAAATTAAAAAAGACTATACAATATCAAAAATTAACAATAGATCAGGCTTGTAAAAAAAATCATTTAAATTGCACAGAGATTATTGAAAAATTGAATAATCTTAAAAAAAATGAGGCAATAAATTGATGATAGATGTAAACTATCTAAACTTAGGAATTGTTTTTTTATGGTCTTTTTTATCTTCTCTTGGGGTTCCAGGGGCATTATTATTATTAGTATCGTCTGGAGCATTATCTGAAAATATTTCACAATTGTCTACTTATATTATTATAGCTTTAATTGCAGTAATAATAGGAGATATAACTGCTTATACATTAGCAAGAGTTTTCTCTATAAAAGTTGCAAAGAGATTAGATAAGTATAAATTTTATAAGAATGGTGAACCTCGGGCAAGAGAATTATTGAAAAAATATGAATTTTTTACAGTATTTATTACCCGATTTGCAATATCGGGATTAGGTGCGGTTGTAAGTTATTTAAGCGGATTTGAAAGATTAAATAGAAAAAAATTTATTAGTGCGGTTATTTTGGGTGAAATAATTTATGCAACAACTTATCCTATAATCGGATATATTTTCAAAGATACTTGGTATGACTTAGTTGGCATAATCAATAATGTATTAACGGTTATTGTTTTAATTCTAGTTTTAATTTTCTTCATCTTTAGAAGAATAATAAAAAGAAGAAAAGGTTAAATTTAAATATTTAAAAATATCCTTAAAATTATGAAAAACGACATTAAAAATATCTTACTTATTTTAGTCGTAATTAGTGTGCTGTTGATTTAATTTCAACAACATACTTATCATTCTATTAAACTTATGGAAATTTTATGATGAGTATTAATGAAAATAACAATATAAAGAAAAAAGACCTACCTAAAAATAGATCTGGTGCTGAAATTTTCGTTGATACTATTAATGATTTAAAAATAGATTATATTTTTGGGCATACGGGTGGAGCAATTATGCCGATGTATGTTGAAATTAATAAAAGAATTTCTAGACATGAAAAAACTCCTGAAGTTATCATGTTCAGGCAAGAACCTGGAGCAGGTCATGCTGCAGAAGGTTATTCAAAAATAAAGGGTAAGCCTCTACTAGTTTGTGCAACTTCTGGACCTGGAGCAACAAATCTTGTTACTCCAATTGCAGATTGTTTTGCAGATTCAATTCCAGCCATATTTGTAACAGGTCAAGTTTCTTCAAATTATTTGGGAACTAATGCATTTCAAGAAGTTCCTATAACAAAAATAGTTTCTCCTATAACCAAACTAGCAATACTAGTTAAAAATGCAAATGAGATTGAATCTGCATTAAGGAAAGCTTATGATATTTCCTTATCTGGAAGAAAAGGACCGGTTTTAATAGATATTTGTAAAGATGCATTTAATGGTAAAAATAATGAAGAACCTCTAATTAATTCTTCAATAGAAAAAAAAATTGAGGATAAATTTGATAAAAAAGTTATTGATGAAATGTTGAAACAATTTGCCAAAGCTAAAAAACCAATTATTTATATTGGAGGTGGAATAAAAATTGATGATTCATATGAATTACTTAAAACATTTGCTAAAAAATATGATAGTCCTGTAGGTATGACTTTAATGAGTTTAGGCAGTATTCCAAGAGATAATAAATTATCATTAGGAATGCTGGGCATGCATGGTACAATTGAAGCTAATAATGCAGCTAAAAATTCGGATTTTATTTTAGGGATAGGTGTTAGATTTGATGACAGAGTTGCTGTAAAAGATTTTGGAAATCATGCAAAAATATGTCATGTTGATATTGATGCATCTGAAATAAATAAAATAAGAAAAGTTGATTATGAAATAAATACTTCTGCAAAAAGATTTTTAGAATATGCAATTAATAATGGGCCTTCAAGAACTGAAGATTTGAATGATTGGCATAATCAAATTTCTGAATGGAAAAAAATGAATCCAAAATTAGATGAAGAGAAAGATGAAATAATTCCTCAAATATTTATTAAAGAATTGTCTAATTTAACTTCTGGAAAATCTATAATTGCAACCGGAGTTGGTCAACATCAGATGTGGACAGCTCAATATTATAATTTCATTAATCCTACGGATTTTTTAACTTCAGGGGGTCTTGGAACAATGGGATATGGACTTCCTGCAGCAATTGGAGCATATTTTACAAAATCAAATAAAGAGATAATCTTAATAGATGGGGACGGAAGTTTTCAAATGAATATGCAAGAACTTGGAACTGTTGTACAAAATAAAATTCCATTAAAAATGTTTGTAATTAATAATGGATTATGGGGGTTACCTATGCAATGGCATGAAATGTTTGATGAAGGTAATTTATTTGAATGTTGTCTTGAAAGAGATTTAACTTGCCCTAAAAATTGTTCAAGTTTTAAAACATGCAAGAAAAGAAATAATAATCCTGATTTAATTAATCTTGATAAAGTTTATCCTGGATTAAAGACAGCTAGAATTACTAGACCTGAAGAGATGATTCCCATGATAAAAGAAGTTCTAGCACATAAAGGGCCATATTTAGTTGATGTTCAAATAAAAAAAGAATCTTATATATTACCTATAATTCCTCCTGGAAAAGGAATTGATGATATTATAACGGAATATTAAAAATTATTATTTTTCTTAATAGATAGTTATAAATAAATAAAATTTATATTTTTAATTATCCTTTAAAACGCATACTCTAAAAGTTTTTGAAACAAATGTTTTTTCTATGCAACTAAAATCGGTTGTACAATCATTATCAGATTCACATAAATAATAATTATTGTTATCGCAATCTTTTTGACAACTAACATGACATACTGTTGGACAACTTGTTTTTCCTGGCATAGGTTCGCACTGTGGACATATTAATTCTTTCTCTTCATCTTCACAAATTCCATTACCGCAAACTCCTGGATTGTTTAATTTATTCTCAATTTTAGATAAATTGTCATCTATTTTAGAATAATTTTTACTAATTTTAGTTTCGCATTGTTCGCCAATACAATTTTCTGCGGATTTATTAGAATAAATTTTAACACCTACTCCAAGAGATATAATCAATAAAAGTGCAAAAACACCAATTAATATTCCTTTTTTCATAATATAATATATTAAAACAATTATATAAAATTATGTTTAATATGGCAAATAAGGGGGAAAAACTAGAAAGTTATTTAAGCCGAATTGCATTTTTATTATTATAAAAAGAGAAGAATAATGAAAATAAAAATTCTAGGTGCTGGGAAAACGGTTACTGGTTCTTGCTATAGCCTATCTTTAGAAAATGAAAAGATACTAATTGATTGTGGAATGTTCCAAGGGGGAAAGGATATTGAAAGACTTAATTATGAAGAATTCAATTTTAATCCAAAAGAATACTCTGTTTTAATTCTTACACACGCTCATTTGGATCATTGTGGAAGGATTCCTAAACTAGTTAGATATGGATTTAGAGGAAAAATTTTTGCTACAAATGCAACTAAAGAACTTGCTTATATTATCATGATGGATTCTGCAAATATTGCTAAAAGAGATACTGAAGAAGAAAATAAAAGAAGAAAAAAACAAGGATTACCTCCTAGAAAGCCTTTGTATAATGATATGGATGTAAAAGTTGCAATGAAATTATTTAAAGTTGTATCATATCAAAAAGAAGTTAAAATAACTCCTAATATCAATGCAAAATTTTATAATGCAGGTCATATATTGGGTGCTAGTTCTATCCAATTATTTGTTAATGATTCTGGAAAACAAAAAATATTATCATTTTCAGGAGATCTTGGTCAAAAAGAATTAATTATTATAAAAACTGCTGAACCAATAGCAAAATCAGATTATGTTTTTATTGAATCAACATATGGAGACAAGCTTCATCCGAAAATTCCTGAAAGAGAAACTGAACTAATTAGGATAATCAATGAGACTTATAAAAAAGGAGGAAAATTATTAATACCATCATTTGCAGTTGAAAGAGCTCAAGATATATTATATTGCATTGGAAAATTCAAAGAAAAAAGATTGATTCCAAATATTGATGTTTATCTAGATTCTCCTATGGCCATGAAAGCAACAGAAGTATTTTCAAATCATCATGAATATTATAATAATTCTGTTTTGAATACTCTTAAAAATAGAAAAGATGCATTTAATTTTCCAGGTTTAATTTATATTAAAACTAAGGAAGAATCTAAAGAATTAAACTCTATTAAAAAACCTTGCATAATAATTGCTGGAAATGGAATGTGCACTGCTGGAAGAATAAAACATCATATAAAGTATGGAATAAATAATCCTATGAACACTCTTTTATTAGTTGGATATCAAGCTGAAGGAACGCTTGGTTATTGGTTAAAGAAGGGCGAGAAAAAAATAAGATTATTAGGATATGAAATGGAAGTAAAAGCTAAAATAGAATCTATAGATGGTTTTTCAGGTCATGCTGATTATAAAGAACTAATATCCTGGTTAAATAATTTTTCTCCAAAACCAAAAAAAATTTTTATAACCCATGGTGAAATTGAACAGGCAAAAGAATTTTCTAAAAAAATTTCTAAACTTGGGTATAATAATTATATTCCGGATATGAATGAGTATATTGAAATATAATTTTATGGATTAGATGAACAAAATAATATTGCTAAGAACCTAATATAATAAAAAAGTTAAATATTACTAATTTTTACCTTGAAAATTCCCTTTTTTTAATAACCAATTATTTAAAAACTCAAAAATCCCTTAATATTTTAGAATAAGCCTCCATCGCAAAGTGGTATTGCAACGGATTGCTAATCCGTGCCCTTCGGGGCTCCTGGGTTCAATTCCCAGTGGAGGCGTTTAACATAAACTAGGGCGACTGGGTATTCCCCAGTGGAGGCGTTGTATTTAAAAAAACTAGGAAACCTGGCTATTTCCCAGTGGAGAGAGAATTCTATATGAAAAAAGAAGAAATAAAAAAGATTGTGAAAAAAACATATTCAGAGATAGTTGAAAACAAGGGTTCTTGTTGTTCATGTTCATGCAAAAAAGATGATCAGGAAAAGATAGCTAAAATGATTGGATATTCTGATGAAGAGTTATTAACTCCTGGAAATTTGGGACTTGGATGTGGTAATCCTATTGCGCTTGCTAGTATAAATGAAGGAGATATTGTTCTTGATTTAGGTTCTGGAGCAGGTTTTGATTGTTTTTTAGCTTCAAAAAAAGTAGGGAAAAAAGGTCAAGTTATTGGTGTTGATATGACTCCTGAAATGATAAAAAAGGCTAGAGAAAATGCTAAAAGAAATAATTATACTAATGTTGAATTTAGACTTGGGGAGATTGAAGAACTTCCAATTGATGATGAATCTATAGATGTAATAATTAGTAATTGTGTTATTAATCTATCTCCAGATAAAGAAAAAGTTTTTGATGAGGCATTTAGAGTTTTAAAAAAGAATGGTAAAATGTTTGTTTCAGATATTGTATTATTAGGTGAACTTACAAAAAAACAAAAGAATAATCCTGACCTATTATCTGGATGTGTTGCAGGAGCTTTACAAAAACAAGATTATTTAGAAAAAATAAAAAATGCAGGTTTTAAAGTAAAAATATTATCTGAAGATAAAGAAATTAGCAAGACACAATACCAAGGTATTAATCTTGAAAGTATAAAAATAATGGCTTACAAATAAATTTACCAATATTATATAAATTAAAGTAAATTATTTGGTAAATGGTAGAAATAATTAATGGATTTTTAGGGGGCGCTTGCGGAGCTTTATTTGCATATATAATAGAAAAATTATTAATGAAAGAGATAGAATTACTTACCTTGGATTTTAGTAATCTTTATGGCATTGTTAGTATATTATTATATTCAGCTTGTATTCTTTGTGGAATTATAATTGCTATAAAATTTACAAATTTATTAAAAAATAGACAAGTACTGCTAAAAAAATAATTAATTTATATGTACTGCGATTAATTTATATACTTCTATAAGCAAAATTAATTATGAAAATAAGCTATATTATTATTAGAGTTGTTTTAGTATTTTTAATATTAATTGGAGGGTTCTTTTTAATGAATTCTAATAATCAAAAGAATAAGGTTGTTAATAATAATGAAAATAAAATAAGATTAGAATCTAGTGAGAGTAATGTAGATAATAATCAAGAAAATATTAATTCTGAATCTACACAGACTACTCTAACTAATCAAATTAAATTAAGTGAACTTTCAATTCATAATAAAGAATCAGATTGTTGGATATCTTATAATAATGATGTCTATGATATTACAAATTATATAGGTAAACATCCTGGTGGAAAAAATAAAATAATTCCATATTGTGGAACTGCAGAAGATTTTGAATCAGCATTTACAGGAAAACATGAAACATCAAAAGTTTCTATTTTGGAAGGATTAACCTATAAAGGCGAGTTATTAAACTAAAGATTTATTAATAAAAATAGTTTTGACATATTATGTTTGAAAACGTAACTTATTATATGATTTTAGGAAAACCTTTGTCATTTTATTTAGGCATATTAACATTTATTTTTATGATTAGTGCTGCATTAATTCCATTTTTTCAAAAAAAAGGAGTCAAATGGGCAAGTTATACTTTACATGTTAGACTTGCTATAATTGCTGTAATGCTTGGTATAATACATGGCGGGTTATTGATTCTAGCAAATTTATAAAATCTATATTAAATACTAGATAAAAAATCATTCTTTTTAGAGTATAATAATGGTTTAAAAGCCTAAAATCTTGTTGTTCTAAATAGAAATGGCTATAAAAAAGGTCTTAATAGAGACGATAATCATAACATTATTTTTGTTGATATTAGTAGGAAATGTATCTGCAATGGATATTAAAGATTTAATGAATTGCAAAGATGATTGTGCAGATATTAAAACTAGTGAAAGTCGTTATTGTTTGAATATCTATGATATATGCAAGATAGAAGCAGATAAGATCATGGTTGAATGTTCAAGTTATACAAAAAAAGAAAAATATACTTGCTTAACTAGATATAGAACGGAATTAAAAATTTGTAATGATGCAAAAAGAGCATGTACTAAAAAAGCAGATTCAGATTTTAATAGATGTGTAAAAATTTGTTTGTATAAAGATAAAAATATAACCTGTAATAATGGAAGATATAAGGCTGGAGATGTCTTTTTACAAGATTGTAATCAGTGTGAATGCTTATTTAATGGAAGAACTTCATGTAAAAGCTCTAATTATTGCAATTATCAAAATATAAGTACAAATAGATTAACCTGTGAAAATAGCAGCGGATTATATCAACAATTATGTGCAGGAAGTCTTTATTCTATGAAATGTACAAGTGAAATTTATTGTCAGTGTAGTGGAAATTTTGATTATTCCTGTCCTGAAAATTATACTTGTTTAAAAGACTTTTTCCTTAATAATAATAAAAAAGGTCAATTTGCACAAGGATGGAGAAAACTTCCTGAAATACGAATAGGTGATGTAGGAATTTGTGTAAAAAATCCAGTATTAAATAATTGTGGAGATGGAATTTGTGATAATCTTGTTAAAGATGGAAGAGTTGGTGAAACTTATAAAAATTGTGCCCAAGATTGTACAATAACTGGAGAAAATACTAATAATAAAGCTCCTACAAATAGCTCAGATATTCTTTCTTAATTCCTCTAACTCTTTTTTTGAAACTAGTTTATTATTTAGTAAAAACTCTGTTAATGAAATAATATCTTTAGGATAATCTTTTGAATATAATTCTTCTAAAAATATTTTTTTATCTTTTTCAAGTCCTTTAAGAAGGTCTGTTAAAGCTAGATTTATTCTATTTGATTGATTGCAATTTTTATAAGTATCTCCATAAATCTTTTTGAAATATTTTTTTATTTCATCTTTATTCATTCCTTTTATATTTGATAAGAATTCATCATGATCTATATTTGGACATAAACCAAAACATGATTTTGTTATTACCTGTTTATAATCTGGTGACCAAAATAGAGGATAAGATTTACAAACAAGGGGTCTAGATTTGTAAATACTACATTTATTATTTTTTAGAAAGATACATGGTGAATTAAAAATACCATAAACAACACAAAAAGTTTGTTTAGATATTTTATCATAAAGAACTGTAACTGGTTTAATTTTTAAATCAATATTATTCTTATTAGCTAAATCCTTTAATATAACCAGTTCCCATTCATATACTGGGAGATAGCCGGTACCATTAGTTGAACCAAATTCAGTACAGCATTGTACGCAATCTTTGCAAATAAAAGGTTTCATAATATAATCCTAATATATGTGTTTTAAAAACCTTATCCTAGTTAGGTATATTATTTACCTACTAGATGATAACAAAATCTGACTAAAAGATTTAAATAAGTTTGTTTTATTAAAAAATCATGAAAATCAAGGTAAAAAAATTACATAGCGGAAGAATAGTTAGAATTGAAACTGGTGGAGAGATTAAAGAAGTTATGATTCACTCTGATCTTTTCGATACTCAAAGAGGAAAGATATCTATTTGTTTTAAAGGACAAAAAAATTCAGGAATTGTTGAACTAACTGAAAAAGAAGCAAATGACTTGTATAAGACACTTGCTAAAAAAATTGGTTTAATCAAAGAAATTAAAATAATTAAAGATTAATAAAATAAATCTTCTGAAGAAAACCTTTGAAATTCTGAATTTTCTATTAATTTATCTTCATTATTTTCTAAATAATCCTCATTTTCTTTTGGATTAATACTTGAGAAATAATCTGACTTTGGCATTTTGATAATATAATTAGTAATAATAAATATATATACTTTTCTAGAGAGAAAAACAAAACAGAAACGTTTTAAACCAATATATTTCTTTTATTATATATTATATATAAAGAAACATGGAAGAAAAACGAAGAATCAATTTCAAGTATAATTTATCAATATACTGGAAGTTTTTATCAAAGTATAAATTATATCTATTTTTAGTTTTACTATTTGTATTTTTTCAGGAGCTATATGTAGTACTTATAAGATATTTGTTCAAAATTGTTATTGATAAAGGAACAGAATTTTCATCTGGAACAATAACAAAAATTGTCTTAATAAGTTCATTGATAGGGATACTAATCTATTTTATAATAAGTAGTATAATTAATGTTTTAGCTAGTTTTTACAAAAATCATTTTATTAATCTATTAGAACTAAATATGATGCAAGACTTAAAGGTTAAATATTTTAATCACCTAGTTGGACTTGACCATAATTTTCATGTTACACATAAAACTGGAAGTTTAATTTCAAGACTAGGAAGAGGAAATAGTTCTATTGAAAGAATGACAGATACTTTATCCTATAATTTTGTTCCACTAATCTTTCAGATGGTTGTTGTTTTTTTATCAATAATTTATTTTGATTTTGTATCATCAATAGTAGTTTTGGTTACAGTAACTTCATTTATAATATTTAGTTTTATTATGCAAAGAATTCAAGAAGAATCTAATCTTCTTTCAAATAAAAGAGAAGATATTGAAAAGGGAACAATAGCTGATGTATTTACAAATATAGATTCGATAAAATATTTTGGAAAAGAAAATTTAATTAAAGACAAATATAAAAAATTAAGTGATGAAACTAAATCTGCTTATATGAGTAATTGGCAGCAATATAGGTACATGGCTTCTGGACAGCATTTAATATTATCACTTGGAACATTCTTCATAATCTATTTTCCTTTAATGAAATTTTTAGATGGAGATATGACACTTGGAACTATTACCTTTATTTATACAGTATATATAAGTCTTGTAGGTTCAATGTATGGTTTTGTAAGTGGAATAAGAGGATTTTATAGATCCATGGCTGATTTTGAGGATTTATTTGAATATGGCAAAATTGAAAAAGAAATAAAAGATAAACCCAATTCAAAAACACTAAAAATAAAAGATGGTGAAATAGAATTTAGAAATATGGACTTTTTTTATGGTAAAAGGAAAATCTTTGAAAATTTTAATTTAAATATTCCTAATGGTAAAAAAATTGCGTTAGTAGGTCATTCTGGTTCTGGAAAAACAACACTTGTAAAATTATTGTATAGATTTTATGATATAAATAAGGGTGAGATTTTAATTGATGGAGAAGATATTACAAATTTTAAACAAGAAATATTAAGAAGTGAGATGTCAATAGTTCCTCAAGAATGTGTTTTGTTTGATGATACTATATATAATAATGTAGCTTTTTCAAATCCAAAAGCAACTAGAGAAGAAGTCTTAAAAGCAATAAAATTTGCTCAACTTGATAAAATAATAAAAAATTTTAGTGACAAAGAAAATACAATTGTTGGTGAAAGAGGAGTTAGACTTTCTGGCGGTGAAAAACAAAGGGTATCTATTGCTAGAGCGATACTTGCTAATAAAAAAGTTTTGCTGCTTGATGAAGCTACTTCTGCACTAGATTCAGAAACAGAACATGAAATCCAGCAAGATTTAGAAAAATTAATGAAAGGTAGAACCTCAATTATAATTGCGCATAGATTATCAACAATAATGAAAGCAGATAAAATTGTTGTTATGAAAAATGGAAAGATTGTCCAAATGGGAACTCATGAAGAATTAATAAAACAAAGTGGAGAATATAAACATCTTTGGAATTTGCAAAAGGGCGGATATATTCATTAATTAATTTTAGTGATTCTAACGAATATAGTAACTTCTAGCACCAAATCATTCTTGATTTTTTTTTGAAAAACTAAAATCTTTATTAGACAGATAATAATTAACTTTATATACTTTAGATGACTATATTATATATAAACTTCTTATTAAAAATAAAATGGTTGATATAAAAAACATTGTCCTTGGAATTGCAATATTCATACTTACAGTTTCAGTTGGAGTTTATGGAATTAATACTTTTTATGGCAAAAGTCCACAATATAATGATCTCTGTCCTCCAATATTTAATGAAAAAGAATGTGTGGACTCTGGTTCAAGATGGGTAGCTGATGGATATACTGAAAAACCAATTCCAGCTAGTCCTGAATCGCCCACATATAAAGGCTATTGTGATTGTCAACAAAAATTTGATGATGCACGAGAAGTTTATTCTAAAGGAGCATTTTTTATAGCTTTACCTTTGGGAATAGTTGTAATTGCAATAGGAGCAATTGTTTTTGGTCTAGCTAGTGTTGGTGGTGGATTAATGGCTGGCGGAGTTGGCATTTTAATTTATGGAGTCGTTGGATTTTGGGATTTTGCTGAAGATATATTGAAATTTTCTTTATCATTAGTAGGATTAATCATAATTATAGCTTTAAGCTATTATGCAAATAATAGATGGTTTAATAAGAAGAAAAAGTAATAAGTGATTTCTAAAAGTAATTAATTAAATTATAACAAAATTAATTGAAAGGAGGAAATATAAAATGGCAAAAAATACACTTGATTGGATATTTTTAGTACTATTGATTATTGGAGGTATAAACTGGGGTTTGGTGGGATTACTTGATTTTAACTTAGTAACTACACTCTTCAGTGGCAGTCTTGCAATAGTAGCTAAAATTGTATATATAATTGTAGGAATCTCTGCATTATATACTATTTATTTTCTTTTTAAGAAATAAATTTTAAAGAAAATAATTTATTTTTTTTATTTTTTTAAAGGATATGAATTATTAAATTCATATATTCTAAAAATAAGTCCGTGGTACAAATATTTTTTTGATATAAAAGTTTATAAGTTTAAATTCCGATATTAATTTATGATAAAAGAGGTCTTAGAATCAAAGTCTTTTGTAATTATTGGAGCTTCAAGAGAAAAAGATAAGGTGGGGCACGTTATATTAAAAAATCTTCTTGATAAAGGGCATAATGCAATTCCAGTAAATCCTAATGCTAATGAAATACTTGGTAAAAAATGTTTTAAAAGTGTTCTTGATATAAAAGAAAAAATCGATTGTGCTATAATTGTTATAAAGGCCGAATTTGTTTTGAATGTAATGCAAGAAGTTGTTAAAAAAAATATTAAAAATTGTGTTATAATTAGTGCTGGATTTTCTGAATTTGGAAATTATGAATTGGAAAATAGAATAAAAGATATTGCAAATAAAAATAAAATAAATCTTATTGGACCAAATTCTCTTGGTTTCATAAATACTGTAAGTTCAGTAAATGCTAGTTTTTTTGATGGGATGCCAAAAAAAGGGAAAATTGCTTTTATATCTCAATCAGGTGCGATAGGTGCTGCTGTACTTGATAGTGGGGTAGGTTTATCTGGATTTGTTTCTATTGGAAACTCATTAACACTTGATTTTTCAGATTTTATTGATTATTATTGCAATGATAAAAATACAGAAGTAATTACATTATATATTGAATCCTTGAAAAAAGGAATGGGCAAGAAATTCATAGAAACTTGCAAAAGATGCAAAAAACCAATTATTGCTTTAAAATCTGGAAAAACTGAAATGGGTGGAAAAGCAGCTAGCTCTCATACAGCCGCTTTAGCATCTGCTGAAGGAGTTTATGAAGGAATATTTAAACAGTGTGGTATAATTGAAGTTGATTCTATAAAACAATTATTTAAAACAGCTGAAATTATAACTAAACTTAAAAAAATTGGTAAAAGGGCTTGCATTGTAACAAATGCAGGTGGACTAGGGGTTTTAACAACAGACTATTGTGTAAAAAATAATATTGAACTTCCTAACTTACCTGAAAATATAAAAAATAAATTAAATAAAATACTTCCTCTAGGATGGAGTAAAAGTAATCCTGTTGATATTTTAGGTGATGCAAAACCTGAAAGATATATAGAAACTTTTAAAATCTTAGAAAAAGAAAAATTCTTTGACTTTTTTATTGTATTATTAACCCCCCAATATATGACTGAAGCAAAAAAAACTGCAGAAGTTTTAATTGGAATTAAAGATAAGCCGGTTATAGCTTGTTTTATGGGAGAATATAAGGTTGAAGAAGCAAGAAAAATGCTTAAAGATAGATTACCGGTATTTTCTGAATTAAAAGAAATGTCTGAAGTTTTAGGAAAAATTATTAATTAGATCTTGCATCAACTATAAATGCGCCTTTTTCATTTAAAATTACTGGGTTTAAATCTAATTCTTTTAAATTTAATTTAGATACTTCATATGCTAAATCAACAAATTTATCAATAGCATGCTTTTTTCTTTTAAATAAAACTGGATAGAGTTTTAATTGAGTGAGAGCTTTTGAAATTTCATCTTTAGAAGGATTAGCCCTAAACTGAACATCTTTAATAACTTCTGCATTAGTCCCACCAAAACCAATTAATAATAATTTATCAAAAACAGCGTCATCTTTTAAACCAATTATCATTTCGGTACCTGAAATAAGTTCTTGAATTATTATTGGAACATTAGGAAATTCTTTTTTTAATCTTAGATATTCTTTATTAGCTGAATCAAGATTATCAATTTTAACAACGGCTTTTTTTTCAAGTTTATGAACAGATAAAGAAACTTTCATATAATAGGGAAATGGAATTTTATTTAGATCAGAATTAGAATTAATTTGGATAGTCTTAGCTATTGGAAGATTCTTCATTAATTTGAAAGTTTCTAATATCGTTTTCATGTTCTCTTTTTTATTATATAAACAAAATGATTTAATAAATTATTCTATTCCAGGTTTAAGATAAAGTAAATAGAATATAGAACAGATTATCATAAATATCCCGCTAATTAATGAAGTAGAAACTAAACCGAGATCTTCAACAAGTATTCCTGAAAAAAACATTCCAATTGAAAAGAAGATAGCCCATAATACACTTATGAACGAACTTAAAGAGGCTCTAATATCAGAGGTTGCAGAATGTTGAAATGTAGAATCGTGAATTGCGTCAGTACTATCCAAAAATATTCTTATTAAGATTAAACTAGATAAAGATAATATGAAAATGTTTGATAAGCCAAATATAATAATTCCTATGCCAATTAATAATGAAGCGATTGATAAAGTAATTCTTGGGCCCAATTTATGAGAGAATTTTTCACCTAAAAATGGCGAGATAATAACTAAAATTCCGATTATAGAATTTAATCCAGATATTTTAGCAGGAGTTAAACCCAATTCTGTAAGTATTAAAGGAGTTAAAACAGAGAATATACTTAAGGAAAAAACTCCAAAAATTACAGTTAAAGCAATTCCAAAAGTCTCTTTATTTTTTATTGTGTAAAAGTAAGATATTTTCATTTGCTTGATTGTTTTTTTAAAAAAATTGTCTGAAGATTTTTTTGGTTTGAAATTAGAATCATTGATAGCTATAGATAAAAAAATTGCCATAAAAAAATTAGTTATAAAAACAAAAAACCAAATATATCTGTATTCATATGAAACTATAATTAATCCAATTAAACCTCCTAAAATTAAACCGACTTTTTCAGAAAAATAAAATCTTGCAAATAATGTTGCTAATTTTTTCTTTTCTTTGCCATAGTCTAAAGCATCTACTGCCCAGGCAGTTGTTGTTCCTGATTGAAACGACCAACCAATATCAGTTAATATCCATGATAAAGCTAAAAGATAAAAATCCTTGAAGATAAAAATTCCAAGATAACCAATAGACATTATAAAAAAAGAGATAATAATGGATTTTTTTCTTGAAAAATAATCTGCAAATACTCCTGTTGGAAATTCAAAGATTAATAAAAATAATCCAGAAAAAGCAAATAAAGAAGTTATTGTTTTAACTTCAAAACCCAAGGAAATAAAATATAATAATCCAAGAGAATAAACTAATGCCCTTCTTAATCCATTAATAAATTCTATACTATAGAAAACAGATTTAATCTTTTTTTCAGGATAATTTTTCATTTTCTTAAATCTTTATCAACAATTCTTATGCACTTTCTTTTATTAGGAAAAGATAATAGTTCTAGAGCTTTTTTGTAACTAACCCATTTATATCCCGAATGTTCTTTTTTATCCATGGAAATCTTTCCAGGTTTAACTTCAGCTGAAAATAATGTATAAGTTTGACCAATTACTCCTGGCCTATCTGGAATAAGAGAAGAATAAAGATATTTACCTGAAACAGGATATCTTTTTATTGAAATTATTTTTAAACCTGTTTCTTCAGTTAGTTCTCTTTTTGCAGCTTTTAATTTATCTTCATAAGGTTCAATTCCGCCTTTTGGAAATTCCCAACCCTTCCAATGAAGTTTTCTATGTAAAAGAAGATAATTTATTTTATCATCTTTTTTATAATAAGCTACAATAAAAACTGCTCTTCTAAATTTCTTTTTCATGTTATTAAAAATGATAGATTGTATTTAAAGTTTAAGTAATTATTAGTATTTTAAATAAAAAATATTAAAGTAAACTTTAAATAAGCAAAATTGTTAATTTAGATAAGAAAAAAAAGAGGAAATTATGCGACTTAATATTTTAATCGGTGGAAAAGCAGGACAAGGAATAAATAAAGTTTCTCAAATTATTTCTGGAGTTCTTTCTAAATATGGATATTATACATTCAATTATAGAGAATATCCTTCTTTAATTAGGGGCGGACATAATTTCAATATACTTTCTATAGCAGATTATAGGATTGGAAGTTATGAATCTAAAATGGATGCTATAATTGCTCTTGATGAAAAAACAATTGAACTTCATAAAAAAGAATTAAAAAAAGAAGGAGTTGTTATTGGATGTGATGATTATTGTTCTATTGGAAGAAATGCAAATATTGCTCAAGCTGGTGCATTAATAAAAATGTTTGGAGTTCCTAAAGAAAATTTAATAGAAGAAATAAAAGAAGAATTTGGTCCTGATGCAAAAGAAGCTATTGAAGCTGCTGAAAATGGATTTAAATCAAAAGAAGTAAGATATCATTTAAAAAAATTAAATAATAAAGTAACAATTATGACTGGAAGTTATGCAATTTCCCAAGGTGCAATTAATTCTGGAATTAATCTTTATATTGGTTATCCTATGACTCCTGCAACAGGAGTTTTACATGAACTTGCTGCAAGAGAAATGGATAAAGGTCATATGGTATTTGAAGCTGAAAATGAAATAGCGGTAATAAATCAAGCTCTTGGAGCAAGTTTTGCTGGTGCAAAAACAATGATAGGAACATCTGGGGGTGGATTTGATTTAATGACTGAAGCTATGTCAATGCAAGGGATGGCTGAAATTCCCCTAGTTGTTTATTTATCAACTAGACCCGGACCTGGAACAGGAATTCCTACATATTCTTCACAAGCAGATTTAGATTTGGCTTTAAGAGCAGGTCATGGAGAATTTCCAAGAATAGTTATAGCACCAGGAGATCCTGTTGAATGTATTGAAAAAACAAATGAAGCATTTTATTTATCAGAAAAATATGGAATGTTATCAATATTACTTGGTGATAAACATGTTGCTGAATCTGAATTTGGAACAGATAGAACTCCAAATAAGATAATTCCTGTTAATGTAACAAGAAAGGTCCCTGGTGAGGGAATAGTAAAAACATCTTCATATGAACATACTTCAAATTGGGAGACAACAGAAAGTCCTGAAATTGCAAAAAAAGCTGCGGATATAAGAATAAAGAGATATCAACAAATGAAAAAAGAAGCTTCTAAATTTGAAATGATAAAGATTCATGGAAATAAAAATGCTAAAAATTTAATTATTGGATGGGGTTCAAACAAAACTGCTATTTTAGATGCTTTAGATGAAATAGATGAATCAATAAGAAAACCTGAAAAAGGCAAATGGAAATTTTTACAAGTTATATATATGAAACCATTATCTGATGAAATCAAATCTGAAATTGAAAAAGCAAAAAATGTAATATTAGTTGAATCGAATGTTACAGGACAACTTGGAAGATTAATTAGAGAAAAAACTGGATTAAAAATTTCAAAAAGAATTTTAAAATATGATGGAAAACCTTTTACTTCAGATGAATTAAAAATGGAGATTTTAAAATTACAATGAAATGCAAAGAATTTCTTAAGCCAACACTTGCTAAAATATTAATATTGATATTTGTATTTGTAATACCATTTATATTTGTAGTAGGATTGCAAAGATGCGGTCCAAGTCCATGTATTGTATTATTTTCAAGTGTTATACCAATTTTGAGTCTTTTAATTATGATATTAATTGATAATGATCTAGTTATACAATTTTCAAGCAATCCTATAGGATTTACATTTGCGATAATATTATTATTAGTTGTATGGTATGTTATATCCTGTGCAATAGCAAAATTATTTTTAAAATCAAAAAATAATAATATTAAGGAGAAGAAAAATGCCAGGAAAAGATAAAAATATTGATATTGGAACAAAATATGAAATAACTTGGTGTCCGGGATGTCCTAATTTCATGATTCTTGCTGCATTTAAAAATGCGATAACAAAAATGATTAAAGAAGGAGTTAAACAAGAAGAATTTGCGATATCTACAGATATTGGTTGCAATTCAAAAATATTTGATTATGTTAATTTAAGCGGAATTTATGGTTTGCATGGAAGAAGTCTAGCTGCTGGAATTGGTTTAAAATTAGGTAATCCTAATCTTAAAGTAATTAGTTTTGCAGGAGATGGTGGAATGTATTCTGAAGGAATGGAACATTTTATTCATGCTGGAAGATATAATTCAGATATGACTTTAATTGTTCATGATAATCAAAGTTTTTCTTTAACTACAGGACAACCTACGGCAGTAACTCAACAAGGATATAAAAGCAAGATAGAACCCCTGGGTCAATTCAATAAACCATTAAATCCAATTAAATTAGCGCTTGCTTCTGGAACAACATTTATTGCAAGATGCAATGCAAAAGATATAGCTCATACTTCTGAAATTATTGAAAAAGCAATAAAACATAAGGGATTTAGTTATGTAGAAATTATACAAGATTGTTTAATATTTAATACAGATATGAATAATAGAGCAAGTTTAATGTATAAAATTGAGGATAATAAAGATAAGAATAAAGCAGAGAAACTTGCAAGTGAATGGGATTATAATTCTAAAACAGGAAAAATAGCTATTGGAGTATTATACCAAGAAGAAAGAAAAACTTTGGAAGAACAATGGCCACAATTGAAAAAACTTCTGGATAAGAAAAAGAATTGGAAAAATTTGTAATTCTATACAATCAGTTTTAAATATATAAGAATATAATTTATTCTATGAATAAAAGAGGGTTATCTATGTTTGGAGTTACGATATTATTATTGATTATAATAATAATTATCGCTATTTTTTATAATCTAACTAATTATGTTATTGAAACAAAAAAACCAACTAATAAAACAATTGTTGAAGATAATGAATCTGTTCCTGATCCAATCAATATAACTATTAATGATATGAATTATTATCTACCTAATCAATTTGCTGCAATTAAAGTTAGAAGAGGTTATAATGAAGCAAATATAACGGGTGTATTAATCACTTTTGATGACGATTCTAAAGATTCATATGTTTATCAGAGTAATAACTATCCGGAAATTGCTGAAACTAGAGAATATATAATTCTTAAAGATGAATTAATTCCAGAAGTTCCTGAAGGATGGAGTTTCTATAATGTTACTTCAATATATTTAAGATTTATGATGGGAAGTGGAAAAGCGTCAAGAATAATTTATAATATCCAAGTTAATAAAGATAGAATTAGTGAAAATTTTGGTGAAAAATGCACGCTAATATCTGGTGGAGATAGTGAAGAATATTCATGTGTTCCTTCATGATATCATTTATTTCAATAAGGCTTAAATAAATATCCAACGGAAAAAATCAACCAAACAATTTCTATTTATTATATCTAATATTAATAAGGCTTAAATATTATAAAAATATCTAATATTATGAAAAAGAGAGGGGTTGCTCCAATTATAACTACAGTATTATTAATACTCCTGGTTCTTGTTTTAGTTGTTGGTATTTGGAATTTTTATTTTAATTTCTTGAAAGATAAGGCTGCAGATATAACTACAGAAGGTTTACTTGTTGATGGCGAACTAGAATATTATTTACCAAATGAATTTGCAATTATAAAAGTTAAAAGAAATGGGGGAGAAGGAAATGTAATTGGATTAAAGATTATGTTTACAGAAGCATCAGGACAAACTTATGTTTATGAAACAGCAGATTATCCCAAAGTCTTTGAAATGAAACGATATCTTATTTTTAAAGGTGATTTAAAACCTGTTCCAGGTGCAACATGGAACTTTGGTGAAGTTAAATCTATCTCATTATATTATATGATAGATAAAGAAAAAGTCACTCCTGAAGTCGATAAAGAGATAGTCAAACCTGAAAAGATAAGTCCATTATTTGGTGAGAAATGCTTGTATCCTGATACAGATAATGATGGCTTTGGAACTGGAACTCCTAGTACTTGTACTCTTTCAGATATTGCAATAACTGGAATGACTCCAATAAATGGTGATTGTAATGATGATTTAGGTCTTGGAGGAAATTTAATTAATCCCGGTGCGAGTGAAACGTGCGATAATGAAGATCAAGATTGTGATGGAATGGAAGATGAAGGAACATTGCCACCATGTCCAAGACAATATTCAGTCACTGAAGTAAATATTGGTACTTATTGGAATGATGATGATTGCTCTACTGGAGATTGGACAGAAATAGACCTTATTGAGTTTATTGCAAATAGATATAAACTTGAGTTTAACTTACCTTCAGATAAATTCGATTTTTATAATGGATATTTTAATGTTAATTCTATTTATATATGTAAAACCGGATGGATAAGGCTTGATGATAATAGTTGTCTATCTGGAATGCCCACCTTAACTTATTTTAGAGATGGGAATCATAAAATAATTTCACCTTATAGAGTAAATGGTGCTTCTACCATTGCACATGTTTATTATTGTAAAAAAGATGATAAAATATCCATAAGATGGATAGATAATCAGTATTTTATGGCTAAAGCTATACTTTATTTTAATGGAGATATTAAGTTTTCATATTATAAGGGTGGAACCCAAGATGCACAAAATTCTCAAGTAGGTTTATCTGTTGGAAATGGACAAAATTATAATCAGACTATACCTATATTAACTAAAGTTCAAAAAGATTATAGTTATAGAAATATTTAAAATATTTTAAAATAAAAAGAATAATTATTCTTTTTTTCTTCTAGATAAATAAGCGCCAGCACCCATTAAACCTAAACCTGCCATAAGAACTAAACTTGATGGTTCTGGAACTGCTTGAGAATAAACATCTATCCTATATGATTCACCATTTGATAGATTTAATGGAATAAACTCGTTTCTTGCATCATAATCTAAAATATCTATTCCGGATAATATTTTATTATCTCCTTTAAAAATATCGGCAAAATATTTTCTATTATTTAAACTAGTATCATCTGCAATTGAAAAATCTAATCTTCCTTCTTCAGAGTTAGTTAATCCATTACCCATCATATAAGTATTAAATACAGAAAAGCTATCTAATCCCCTAGTATCAATAAGTAATTTTTCATCTCCGATAATTGAATAAAAATCTATTGCAGGACTTTCAAGAAAATTATATTTAAAATCAAAATCTTCGTCAAATCCTTCAGTTGCTCCATCATTATGACCTACTTGAACATTTGATGTATTAATTCCATTACCAAAAGTCGAATTTAAAGTTATCAACTCCCCTTTAGCTTCACTCATTGGCATAACTACAAGTAAACCTGCGCCTAAAATACTAGCTAAGGATCTTTTTGATCTTGTTTTCATGGGAAATTATCTGTTATAATGGTTTATATATTTTGTGGTATTATGGTATATAAGTTTAAATGTGAAACCGTCGGGAAGGAATTTTGATGGTAAATTATGAATTTCTGGTGTTAATAAAATAATGAAATGATGAGATGAGTGGGATGAATATTATAATGCAGAGGAGTACTCGGTTTAGGATGAAGGAGATTTTTGAGAGAATTTTCTAGATAAGATGAATTTTGTGAAAATATTGATGTGCTATAAGTGTTTATTTTATGACGAAAGATTTAAATATATAATTATACTAAGTATAATTATGGTAAATACAAATGTAATAACAAGGAAGTGGGGAAATTCTATTGGCATAATATTGCCAAAAGAAATTGTAGATAAGGAAAATATAAAAGAAAATATGGAACTAAGTATACTAATTTCAAAAAAAACTAATGTTTTAAATGAAACATTTGGAATGCTAAAAGGCAAACTTGAAAAGTCTTCACAAAATATGAAAGACGAACTAAAAAAGGAGCTGTATAAAAATAATGAAGGCTTACTTCTTTGATAGTTATGCAGTTATGGAAATTCTTAAAGGAAATAAAAATTATGATAAATTTAAAGATTCTGAAATAGTTTTAACAAAATTAAATTTATTTGAGATTTATCATAATATCTTAAAACAATTCAATGAAGAATTAGCTGAAGAAATTATTAATAAATATAAAATTTTTGCAATTGATTTTGATGAAAATATTATAAAAGAATCAGCAAAATTTAGAATAGAAAATATAGCAAAAAACATCTCAATGACAGATTGTATAGGTTATATTCTTGCAAAAAATATTGGAATCAAATTCTTGACTGGTGATAAAGAGTTTGAGAAATTAATAAATGTTGAATTTGTTAAATAGTATCAATAAGAATTATTAGAATAATTTGTTATTTGTTAAACTTAACTTTACTCTTTTTCTTAACTACTAAATATTTCTTTATGTAATTTTCACCAAGAAGAGTGCTTTTTTTTACACGCATGCTTTCTCTTATTTCTTTAATAAAACCTGGTGAATTAAGATACCAGATTATTATTGCTGTAATGATCATTGCTATAACTGAACCTGTTCCAGCAAGGAACATATCTTTTTGAGCATCCCAAATATCTCCTTGACTACCTAAATAAGCTACTCCAAGAGCTGCATCACTTGTTGCAACAGTTGCCCATTCAATTAGTTCATATATTGCTGAAAAAGCTAAAACAAAATCAATTGGAAAATATAAACTCCAAACACCTTTTAATTTAGCTATCCTCACTGCAATTTCTCTTATTGGATAAGCTAATAAAAGACCGAATGAAAAATGAACTATTCTATCATAATGATTTCTTGTTACATCAAACTGACCAGCCAACCAATAACCAAATGGAACTTCTGAATATGTATAATGAGTTCCAATTATATGAAGAACCATATAAGCGAATATAAGTGTGTAAGAGATATTTGATAATCTAAATCTCTTAAATGTTATAAATAAAATAATTAAAAATGGAACTGTAAGATAATTTTCAAGTCTCCAATCATCAAAGTTAGTTACATTTATACTTAATATTATCCATAATATAACATAATAAACAAAAAGAATAAGTTCAAATTTATTTTTATATTTGGATTTTTCATACCAGATTGATACAAGAACTGTTGAAATAAGAGTAATAAAAAATATCTGCCAAACTGATAAAACGATTTTTAAATGAATAGGGGAATCTCCTAAATAAGGTGAAGAAAAACTTACTCCTAAAGCAATAAACATAGATACTGATGAAGCTATAACTAATGTGAGTAAATAAAGATTTTTTCTATAAGCAAGTAAACAAAATAAAACAAAAACTGATGCTATAATAAAACTTGGAAATTTTTCCTTAAAACCTACATTAATAAAATAATATGTAAGAAAACCTAGAAGAAAGATGATTAGAATTGTAAGATAAGAATATTCACGTCCTTTTTCCATAATAAATATTATGAAAGATTATATTTAAAGTTAATGAAAAAAATAATATCAGTAATGTTAATAAGATAATTATGAGGATGAGTTGATATAGAAAATAATTTTAGAATGATAAAATATTAAAGATAATGAAAAATTATCTTTGCAATTTAATAAAAATTAAATTGCATGAGATAATTTTGCTTCAGCAAAATTACCTGCTTTATCTAGAACTCTTAAAGTAATATTATGATTGATTAATCTTGTTGAAACTTTTTTATCGCAAAGATAGTTTTTTAGAGTTGAACATAATAATTTATGTTTTGGATTATCTTCCAGAGAATCCATATAACTAATTGATTTTAAGTTATTTTCATCAACATCTATTTGAAAATGCATATAATTTCTATCCATAGTAAAAAATGAGTTTGGATTATTTATTTTAGGAGGGAGAGTATCAACAAATATTTCAGTAGGTCTTGATTCAAATATATTATCTGCAATATCAGTTAAAATCATTTTGTAATATATTTTTCTTTCATTAAATTCTGATAAGTCTATATCAAAATTACAGAAATTTTTATTCTCTTCTAAGATGCATTGAGATGAAAGATTAACTTCATAAGATCTTAAAAGATCAAAACTATCACCATAATAAACGAATAATGATTTTGGATTTTTTTCTATAACTTGAACCATAAAATTACTACCATTAAAATAACTCCTGCTTCTAGGTTGAGTTATTGCTAGTTTTGGTTTAGTTGAATCAATAAAAAATGAAATATTGTATTCAATTGAATCTAGTCTTTCTCTTCCAATTATTCTAAGAAATTGTTCACCTTCATCAAAAGTTCTTGAACCATAGAATACATTACAGTTTTTACAAAGAGTCCTTTCTGAATGAATTTTTCCATTTTCAGCAATAAAACTAATTTCTTCTAGGACTATATTAGATTCTAATGAAATAAAAACTTGCCTTTTATTGAAAATATTATTATTTTCAGGATGAATTATTTTAATTGAAAAATTTGGTGAAGGGTTTAATAATTCTTGAGAAATAATTAAATTTGTTAATAAGGACAATAACAAAAATACGAATACGATTAAGGATATCACTCTCTTTTTCATTTTCATTATATAAAAGGGTAACTTAAATATAAACTTATGTGTGTAATTTTTATCACTAGAAGTTGATGAAAAAAAATATTTATTTTTTTTTAAATATCTGAAGTTCTTTTATGATGTAGTCCTGATTTTTTAATAAGTTCTATAATTTTTGATCTTTCTTCAGACTTACCACAACCTTTCCAATCAATTATAACTTCTTTAATTTGTTCAATTGTTTTTTCTTCAGCTTCTCTAAGCATTAATTCTGTAACTGGAAATGCATATTCTTGAATTACATGTGAAATTGCATATTTTGATTCTAATTGAATTTTATTAAAATTAGGACAATAATGCGGACCGCCTATTGCAAAAGAAGGAATCCATTCAATATCATCTTCGTATTTTTGCAAAGAAAGAATAGTTTTAGCTACAGCAGAAGTAGCCTCCCTGTCGTTCCATTCATTCTCACTACTTCCTACTTCAATAAAACAGCAAGGAATATCTATATTTGGCCCATGATGAGTTGCTTCCATAGTTATATTATAATTAATTAAATCTTTAGCATTCTCATTTAATTTTTTAAATAAATATTTCAAGACAAATGCAGAAGTCTTAGATATTTTTCCTGGATGTCCGCCTAATCCGCTTTTCTCCAATTACCTGGTGCATGAAGGCATAGGGAAGGAAAATTTTTTTCAGACTTGTGAGTTGAAGAAAATATTATAAAATCTATATTTTTTAATTCTGGGTAAGTTTTTTCATTTATATTATCTGAATAAATAGCATCTTTTGGCAATTCTATAACTGGTATATCTGGAGCAAATCCTAATTTTTTAAAATCTTCTGCTATATTTTTTCCAGCAATATTATCTTTTCCATAAGCAAGTGCAAATCTCATAATAAAAGATGATTTTAGTAATAAATAAGCCTTATGGTTCATTAAAAATAATTATAGAAATAAAAATTTGTAAAGTTTTATATAGAATAATAAATTTTCTTAATTATGTTAAAAATTATTTTGTATTTATTAGGTTTAGCTCTATCTTATCCGGCGGGATTATTTTTATATAAATTATGCAATGATGAAATTACAAAATGGAGATTTAGATTAAATCTTCTATCTTTATTTTCTATTATTTTAGCAATTTTATTGTATTTCTCAAATTTTAATTATAAAATTCCAGTTATTTTAGGTTTATTTTTTATAATATTAACAAATATTACAATAATAATAAAAAGTTATGAAAAGTTAATGAAAAAAATAAAATAATTTAATTTTATATTCAAGAGAAATGTTTATATACTAAAATCCCTATAATGAAATATTATTATTAATGATAATCCTTTATGAAAGGAGGTTTAAAAGAGGTAAATGACAAGAAACAAAAAAGGACAAGCTGCTATGGAGTTCTTAATGACCTATGGTTGGGCTATCCTTGCTGCAGTGATTGCAATAGGAGTACTCGCATATTTTGGAGTTTTTAATCCATCAAAATGGATGCCAACAGCATGCGTTCTAAATAATCCGTTCGGTTGTGAATCTTATGTAGTAAATACTACTGGGGTTCATATGATGATTACTAATGGTCAAGGTGAAGCTTTGATAGTAAATAGTGTTGCTGTAACTGGATGTACAACTAATGATAATAGTGGTGCTGGATGGACCTTGCCTGCAAGTGGTACGCCGCAATCAGTATATTTGACTGGATGTTCAACAACTGCTGGAAGCAAATTTAAAGGAGATATAACTGTATCTTATAGAAAAGCGTCTGGTGGATATGATCTATCATCTACAGGTTCATTAACTGCACAAGTACAATAATTTTATTTTTATTTTTTTTAATCATTTTATTTATATAAGAAAGTAAAAAAGTCCTTAGATTTAAGGAAAAACTTTCTATTTTTTTATTCTTATTATTCAGTTATAGAATATTTAAATAAACTAGAGGGGATAACCTATTAGCTAGAATTAATAATCAAGAATAATTAATATTACCAATGTAACAATAGTAATATTTTAAGATCTAGATTAAATTTTAGATAATAATAAGATTTTTATAGCTTGAATAATTTAATTGATAATGAAAAAAGAAGGTAAAAAAATTTCTAAAAAAGATCCTAGAATTAATCCAAGAGTTCCTTCAGGAATAAATGGGTTAGATCCATTAATAGATGGGGGATTTGAAAAAAATTCAATGAATCTTCTTGTTGCTACAGGCGGATCTGGTAAAACAATATTCGGAGCTCAGTTCCTCATGGAAGGAATTAAACAAAAAGAGAATTGCATGTATATAACATTTGAAGAAAAAAAGAAAGAGTTCTTTTCTAATATGCTTTCATTAGGATGGGATCTTGAAAAATATGAAAAAGAAGGTAAATTCTATTTTGTTGAATATACTCCGGAAAAAGTTAAAACAATGCTTGAAGAAGGAGGGGGAGTAATTGAAACATTAATTATGAGCAAGAAAATAAAAAGAGTGGTGATTGATAGTATAACTTCTTTTGCGCTTTTATTTGAGAATGATGTTGAAAAAAGATCTTCAGCTCTTGAACTATATAATCTATTAAGAAAATGGGATTGTACAGTAATTATGACTTATGAAAGACCTCCTATTACTGATGTAAAAACAACTTCAAGAGTTCTTGAATTTGAATCAGATTCAATTATATTATTATATTTTTTAAGATCTAAAAAAGAAAGAAAAAGATATATGGAGATTCTTAAGATGAGAGGAACTAATCACTCAAAAGAGATTTGGGGGTTTGAAATAAAGGATGGCGGGATATATCTTGATAAAAAATCTTTTGAAGGTGAAATACTAGATTTAATTTAATAGTATAATAAACCTTCCAATTAAACCTATTTTCTTAATATTATATATCTCGATTTGGTTGATATTGAGGAACCAATTAATAATTAGGATTATAAACAAAATTAAAACATAAAATATTTTTTTAAAAAGAACTACTTTTAAAAAAATCCAGACATTATTTTTGAAATTAAGAACTTTGTTATAAAAAATGATGACATGCTAATAATTACTATTGCTGGTAAAAACTTCAGACCTTCCTTTTCTTCGCCCTTACTTACAAGACCAATAACCATTGAAGCTAGAACGTCAATCAAGAGAATAAAAACTATTGAAAATGTTCTAATAAATGTTATTGAAACAGATAAAGTAGATAAGGTGAATGGCATATTCATAGAACTTTCAACTTTTGGAATTCCTGCTAAAATTTTACTTAAAATTTCTACTAAGAAATTGGATAGAGAAAATAAGATGGGAGCAAATACTGAGACAACTAAAAATATGAATATTACATACATCAACACATTTGAATAAGCTCTTTTTTCTAAAAATTCTCTTTCCCTCATATTTATTGCAGTTTCCTCCAATAGAATAGCCAAATCTCCTCCAGATTTTATTCCTGAAACAATAAGAAGCATGGTTTTTCTTATCTTTTCAGAACCAATTCTATTTCCCATCTCAAGCATTGCTTCTTCGATGTTCTTACTTGTAGCTAAAAACTTTCCTGTTTTTAAAATCTCAACATCAAGAGGAGCAAATTCAGGTCTTGAACTTAAAAGAATTGCCCTATCAATAGTCATACCCGCCCTTAAATTACTTGACATCATTTGTAGAAAATCCGGAAATACTGATTCCATCTTCTTTATTCTATCAGATTCTTTTAACATCTTCGAAAAATAGGAATAAAAAATTATTCCAAAAAAACTGGCAAAAAAACCAATAATTGAAAATAAAAAATTATTATTAGTTAAAAGAATAAGAGAACTAACGATTATTGAAATTATTAAAGCAACAAAAAAAGTTCTTTTTCTACTAGCAATCTCTTGTTTAGTTAGATACTTTCTTTTCATAATAAAGTAGGTCTCCTTGATTTAATTAAACCTAAAAACATTATCTGGAAAAAAACATCAAAAATAGCTAAGGAAATAAACATCATGATGGTTATTTGACTAGGAAGACTTAACATTGATGATAAAATTGTTAGAAAAGTTACAGATAGAGAAGGGATGATAACTGCCATAAGCATATACATAACAATTATTGGATTTAATCTACTTCCATAATTCTGTATCTGTATCATCTGCTCTTCATTCAAACTTTTTATGCTTTCTTTAATGATTATAGTCATATCACTTCCAGAATTCATTCCATTGCTTATTTGCCACAAAGTTCTTCTAAAATAGTTAGATGGATTTATCTTTCCAAGATAGTTAAGAGCTTCAGCTTCTGGAATTCCGGCATTTATTTTTTTTATTGCTTTTTTAAATTCTTCACTTAAAACCCCATAATCACCTTCAGAAATATTAACCATTATATTGAAAAGTGGAATTCCTGAATTAAGTTGCATGAGGATATCAACGAGTGCTGGAAGAAGATTTCTTTCTATTTCTCTTTCTTTTCTTACAGTAAATATCCTAGGATAAGCTAATTGGCTAAAACTTATAAAGATAGAGAAAACAAAAGAAATTCCAAAACTAATCAATAAAAAATGTTCAATATTTAATAATAGAGTTATTGTATTTGAAATTACTAATAAAAATAAGAAACAAAAAAGAAAGCTCCTTAAGCAAATACCAAGATATTGTTCTCTAGTTATATCTAGACCAGAGGAATCAAGATATTCAGAAAGTTTTGAATCTTTCTTATACTTAAATCTTGAAGAAAAAAACTTGGATTTTTTCTTTAATTTTCCTATTTCTGAAAAAGTGAAAGGTATCTTAAATTTCATTTTAATTATTAAGAATCTTTTTGATATTGTTTTCTTCGATTAATTTTAAGAGTTCTTCCTTATCCAGATAATAAAGATTTATTACTTTTCCAAAATCATTCAAATCCCTTATATTATTTTTCATCATCCATGAAATAATTCTTTTCTTTATTTCCAAATCTTTTTCAACTTCTTTTTCAGTCATACCCGTATTCCTTGTTATATCTTCAAAAAATCTTGAATTCTCGCTATGTTTTATCAATCTATCTTCTTCTGGAATCCAACGATAGATTATATTCGCAGTAGCCCTATTTTCATTAGTATCAAATTCAGCAATCTGCAAAACTCTTCTTATTCCTCTTCTCCTGTCTCTAAACATTATCACATTAAGATTTACTGCTTTTAATAAATTAGGGGGGATACTTAATGGAGGATTTGTTAATCTTGAAATAGTTTCTGCAGCAGAATCTGCATGTAGGGTTGCGTATACTGAGTGACCGGTATGCATTGCTTCAAAAAGTGTCATAGCTTCTTCTTTTCTTCTCATTTCACCTAAAATTATTCTATCAGGCCTCATTCTTAAAGAATTAATTAATAAGTCAAGCATAGTCACTTCACCCTTTCCTTCAGCATTTGATAATCTTGTTACTAATGGAGTCCAATAAAGAAAATCTGGAAGCATTAATTCTCTAGTATCTTCAACACTTATCACCCTATTATTCGGAGGGATAAATGCCATACATGCGTTTAATAATACTGTTTTTCCAGAAGCAGTTCCACCTGAAATTAAAATATTCATCTCATATTCAATAGCCAACCATAATAAAACAGAGGTATCTATATCGCACGTCTTACCATTGATTAAATCTATAATGCTATAAGGATCTCTTGCAAATTTTCTGATAGTTATAGTATTACCTTTTGTTGAAATTGGATATAATATTGAATTTACTCTGTCCCCTGATACAAGATGAGCATCTAGTAAGGGAGATAAAACATTAATTTGCCTTCCAGCTCTTCTTGCGATTATATTTGAATAATTAGAAATATCTTCTTCTTTAAGAATTTGAATATTTGTAGCAAGCCAACCGTATTTCTTATGATAGACTTTAACATTTTCTTTTGAAGTTGGAATCACTATTTCTTCAAGATTAATATCATTCACTAAAAACTCTATATTTCCTAGTCCAAGCATATCTTGCATTAGTTTTCCTATTAAAAATTCTTTTGTCTCTTCATTAATATTAGGTAATTTTGATTCTAACATGGATTTAGCATCTTTCATGAATCTTTTTTTCATGTTATAGAATGAATTTGGATCTAAAATCTCTTTCATTCCTATTGTTGTTGCACTAATTAATTCATTTTTAACTTCGTTCAATAATGCTTCTGTAGCCACACTTATCTTTGGAACAAGAAGATTATACACAATTTTTGAAGACTCTTTTTGAATCTCTATTTTTACTTTAGCTTTATCTACCTCTACATCATAAGCATCAAGCAAAAGATCATTTTTATGGTCTTGATCTTTAGGCCCAATTATTTCTTTAATCTCTTTAATATCCTTTTTAGAACTAGTTCGATTATTATCTAATTTCTTAAAACTATATTTATTCTCTTCTTTTTCCATATTTCACCTATTTTTTCTTTTTATTTTTCTTAATAATTTTTATAAATTTTTTCTTTTCTTTTTTTAGATTATTTTCTAAAAGCTTTTTTTCAGGAATAGTTATAATTTTATCTTCAACTTTTTTATTGGAAGACTTTTCAATTTCTTTTTTTATTGTTGAAACTTCTTTTAATGCTTCTATTTTTTTATCTTCTAAAAGACTTTTATCTTTATCTAAGATTCTTACATAAGGTTCACCAAAACCAGGGTAGTCTATTGTTGCTAAATCTCCTGATTCTAAAATTTTACACCATTCTATAGCTTTATCTTTTGTTATATTGAAAGATTTGGATATTGTAGAAATATTCAATTCTTTCTTATCTCTTAATACATCATATAAAACATCCAGTTCGGTTTTATTTTTTCCTAAATCTTTCTTTACATTTAAAACAATTGTACTTTCTTTAATTCTTTTTATATGCTTATCCCTTAAAAGTGCAAAAACAAGTACAATAACTAAAATAGCCCATTGAATTGCTAAAAAAATCTTTAATTTTGGACTCATTGAAAAATAATTCTGTGAAATTGTGTCTTTTATAACATAAAAATTAGTTTTTATTGCAAAACCTGAAAAGCCTGCATTAGTTGAATTCCTGAACATTGCAACTAATAACCCTAGATTTAATAATAAAAATAAGAATACTACTAAAAGTGCTTTTCCAAATATAGGCCTATCCTCTTTTTTATCCATTATAATTAAACCATAACTAATTTTATAAAGTTATTGTTTATCGAATAAAAACTAGTTTGTTTAAACCTACTAGAAATTATCTATCCTCAAAATATGAGTTAAAATATTTATTAAATTAACGATGAAAATATCCATTTTTAGAACATAAAACAACAAGTTTATTAATATAATTTTACTTTTACATTATAAACAAAAAGAGGTAAATATGAATAAGGCGCAAATAAGTATTGAATATATTGTTATTTTAGCTTTTGTAGTTTTAGTTATAACACTTCTTTTAAGCTCTGCTTTTTTTTATGGTGGAAATATAAAGGATAGATTAAAAATGGTTCAATTAGATAATTTTGCTAATAAGATTATTACTTCAGCTGAAGCTGTTGATTATCAAGGAACTCCTTCAAAAGCTACAATATCAGCTTATCTTCCAGAGGGAGTATCAAATCTAACTTTTTTTAATAGGGGATTATATATTGAAGCGCAACTAACTTCAGGTATTGAAAAAAAAGAATATTCCAGTAATGTTTTATTGATCGGCAATATTTCTGTTAATCCTGGTGTGAAAAAAATCACAATCCAAGCAACAAATCTTGGAGTGATTATAAGTTAAATATGTTAAATATGTTAAAAACTCTAAAATCTCAAAGTGCAATAGAGTTCATGATAATATTAGGCTTTATTCTAATTGCGTTTACAGTTTTTTTTATAGTTATTAATGAAACAATGGAAGATAAAATAGATGAGAGAATGAATCTTCAACTAAAAGAAATAGCTAGAATAGTTCAAGAAGAGATAATATTAGCTTCAAAATCCAGTGATGGATATAAAAGAGAATTTAATATTCCAACTAGTTTAAATGGAATTAATTATCAAATAAATGTAACAGACGGTATGATTTATATTAGGACAGAAGATTTAGATGAGGCTTTATCATTAAGAGCAACTCCAATTATTGGGGATGTTCGAATTGGCGAAAATATTATTAAAAAACAAGGGGGGCAAGTAATTCTAAATTCATAAAATGAAAAAAGCTCAAGCTTGGGGGATTGATATATCTGTAGGAATAATTATATTTATTCTTGGAATAATTGTATTTTTTATTTATACTCTAAATGGTTCTAACGAAGCTAATGAAAATCTTGAAGAACTTAATCTAAATGGAGATTATATAATGAATACGATTTTATCAGAAGGTTTTCCTTCAAATTGGACATTAGTTGATGTTACAAAAATAGGAATATTAAAAAATGATAAAATTGATCAGGAAAAAATTGAAAATTTTTATAATATTTCCAGAGATAATTATACACTTACTCTTGCGCTTTTTGATACAAAATATAATTATTACTTTTTCTTTGAAAACATGACTATTCATGGTAATGATATTGAAGGATTTGGAAAACCTGGTGTTAATTCTACTAGCATTAATTCCAAAAATCTTATAAAAATAACAAGACATACTGTCTACTCCAATAAACCAAAAACAGTTTACTTATACATATGGGAAGAGTAGGAAAAAGAGGATTATTTTTTAGCACAGATGCACTAGTAGCATTAATTGTAATCTTTTTAACAATACTTGTAATCTATCCTATAGTTACTCTTAATATAAAAGACAGTTATACAGAAAGTGATGTAATAAAAGTTTTATCAACTTTAAAAATTGGTGAAGTTGAAGATTCTTATGCAAAATCGCTAATAGATGATAATAAAATAAGGAATATAAATAAAAGTTTGCTTGAACAGATCGGTGAATTTTGCGTTGAAAATGTAAGTGCGGCACAAGAACTTTCTCAATCAGTACTTTCTAATTTAGATATTGAAAAAAATTTTGGAATTTGGTATGGAAGTAAAGCAATATATCTAAGAAATTCCAGTCCTTATGAAGAATCAAAAAATATTCTTGTCGATAGAAGGGTGATTAGCGGGATTAAAGAAGGAAATGGAACTACGGGTTATTCTGGAAGTGCTTATTTATCTAATGATATTCAGACAAAATATTTCTATTTTGGTGGATATATGGGCGATGGAAATATAACTGTCATGATGAATTATTCAGGAAATCTTACAGGAATTGAGATGGAAATAGCAATAAACAGTGATTTTAAAGCTTATATAAATGGAAATTTTTCTGGCCAGTGGGAAAATTCAAGCGACGAATATACTCCTAAAAAATATGATCTTTCTGCTTATTATAATAATTTCCATAGTGGAACTAATAACATTACATTAATTGGAAATAATCTTCATATAGCAGGGGGTTTTATTAAAATAATTTATCATAATGCTTCCATATATGAAGAGCCGGATAGATATTATTTTCCAGGAATCGAGGGGATAATAAATCTTTATGATGGATTTTATTCACCTGGAACAATAAATAAAATGACCATCTCTTTACATTATAATAGTAGTTTACGAATGTTCTTAAATATTGGAAATACCACTGTATATAATGGAAGCAGTTCTGATGAAATAACTTTAATTATAGATGATTCCAATCTTTCATCAATGCTTAATTATTCTTTTTTAAGTAATAAAACCATACCAATAAGACTAGGTCTTGAAGAGATTGCTGGAGGAGGACAAGGTGGAAATGCGGATGTTGTATTAATTACAGATCTTTCCGGGAGTATGGACTGGAGACTTGATTCAGATAGCACATCTGGAAGAGTTATAATAAATAATTGTTCTAATCCTGCAATATATAATCCTTCTACTCAAAGATTGAGTTTAGCTAAATGCCTTGATATGAATTTTACTTCAACTGTATTATCTGGAACTGGAAACAAATTAGCATTGGTGTCTTTTTCAAATAGTGCTAATAGTTATGTTAATTTAACAAATAATAAAACCCTTCTTAATAATACGGTTACTGCTTATGCTATTGATGCAAATACCTGTTTATCATGTGCAATTAATAGAGCTTATCTTATATTAAAACAGCAAAGTGGTCCAACAAGGAAAAAATTTATTGTTGTTATGACGGATGGGGTTACAAACATGAGAAGTACAAATACTTGCACAGACCTATATGGGGCTGGAAATTCTGCAGAAGATAATATATTTTCAAGCGGGGCTAATGGATTTATTTTCCAAAGAAATTCATCAAATGATTGGAATTTCTTGAATAGTTCAGTAACAAATTCTCTAAATGATATAGAATTATATAATTCAACTCTTGGATTTTCTGTTGGAAACACTGGAAGGATTTTGAAATATAATGGAACCGGTTATTCAATACAAACTTCGCCAACCGCAGTTAATCTTAATGGAATAGATTTTTTTAATGAAAGTTGCGCTATTGCTGTTGGTGCAAACGGAATTGTTATAAAATGGAACGGGACTAGATGGACAAATCTAGGAGTGCCTTCTGCAACAGCAACATTAAATTCAATAAGTATGTTTAATTCAAGTTTGTTATTTGCAGCAGGAGTTAGAAGTAGTTATGGAAGAATTTATAGATCAACAGATGGAGGAACTACCTGGACTGAAACATATCAATCAACTGGATTTGGAAGTAATTTAAGAGGGATTAAGGTTTTGAATTCTACAAAGGCTTATGCAGTTGGTAACAATGGAGAGATAATTTCATGGAATGGGGTTAGTTGGTCAAGTATTTCCAGTCCAACTGGTGATGATTTATATAAAATTGAATCATTTAATATGACTGAAATCTATGCTGTTGGTGGAGATAATGAAGAAGCTACTATAATAAAACATAATGGAGTTAGTTGGTCTGTAGTTTATACTTATTCCTCTTCAACAGATTCTTTAAGAGATATAATTCCTATAAATGGTAAAATATATGCTGTAGGAGAAAAAGGAACTATTCTTGAATATAAAACCGGATCTTGGATAAGAATATTTAATTTAAGTTATGCATTTATGGGCCTAAGTGCAACTGGACTTGATTGCGCTGATGATAATGATTGTTCACAAGTTGATTCTTTTTCAGCATTAAATGCAAAATATAGTTCATGTTATGCCCGAATTGATACAAATGCAACCATTTATTCAATTGGATTTGGCAATATTGCTAGTTGTTCATTTGCTAACCAAACATTACAAGAAATTGCTGATTGTGGTAATGGTTCATTCTATGCAAGTACTGATGCGGCTGCATTACAATCATTCTATACTAAAATAGCATTAGATATAATGAAAGTTTCTTATTCTGAACAAAGTTCAAATGTTACAGGAAATATATTTACAAAAATATATCCTGATTCTTATATTGAGTTTAATTATACTAAAAGAAAAATGCCTTATGGGCTAATGATCTCAGTTGAAGCACCATTTAGTGATACAAATACAATAAACTTTGATATTCCATACAATACTACTTTAATTGATACAAAACTGGTTTCTTATTCTGGGCCAAAATGGACTAGAGATATTATATTTAATAATAATGTTGTGTATAATCTTAGTCTCTATGGTGAAGATTATAGGATGCTTGGAGATCCTTATTCAATATATATTCCAATCAATTTGATAAATATTAGTAACAATGCGCAATTAACAACAGGAATATCTTCTTCCAATTATTCGAATGGATCTTTATCTAATAAAGTAATTTATAGAATAGTAAAAAATATGAGTTCATATTCTCAAGGAATATATCATAATTCTGAAGGGTGTAGCTGGACAGTTCAATTTGAAGATTATAGCAATCTTACTTTTTCAGTTCCTAATAGCTATAATGGATCTAGTGCTTGTTATTATCAATCTAATAGACACGAGCTTGGTGATTCTAATGATGCCATAAATATTGCAGTTGATAATCTATTAATGATGCTTGATTTAAATTCAAATGGAAGGTTAGATGTTAAGTTCAGTGAACAAAATCTAGATATTGGTTCTTCACAAATAAGCGGAATTCCCTATAGTGAAAGAATAACTCTGGAGGTTAGGACATGGGATTAAAAGATATTAAAAAATCAAAAGATTTTTTAGGACTAAATAAGAAGAAAAGAAAAGTAAAAAATAAGAAAGGAATGTTTTTTACAATAATTTCAATTATAATTCTTTCAATATTTGTACTAGGTTATGGTATTTATTCTTTAAGTGAGAATCAAACCTCGATAAATCGAAGAATAGAAACCATGAATAGTTTTGTATATTCTGTTGAACAAGATTTACCCCGGCAGCTTTATATTACGGGATTTAGAGTAATTTTTTTATCTGAAAAAAGAATTATTGAAACTGGCGTACCTATAACAAATTTTTCAAATACATTTATGGAAGCATTTTATAATGGAACTATAAATGGAGAAATACAGCCATTAATGGCCGGAGCTACAATTGGAGATCTAAAAAATCAATTGTCAAATATATCTAGAATAATGAATCTAAATGGAACTTTTAATCCTAAAAGAATTATTGTTAGCCAGGAAGATTCCTGGAATATTAAAATAAATATGGAAACTGAACTTTATATTAATGATCTTGGCAATCTTGCCAGTTGGAATAATACTAAAAATTTTACTACATATATACCTATTGAAAATTTCGAAGATCCCCTCTATAGATTATACTCTGCTGGAATTGCTTTTAATAAGATTTATAGGAGCCCGTATCAACCTTTTGTAAATGGGAATGATGTAAGTAATCTAACTAAGCATGTAGAAGGATTTTATTATATAAATTCTACAATTTCACCAAGTTTTATAGATAGGCTAGAAGGAAGAATAGTCTCAAGTCCTTATGGAATAGAATCATTAGTTGATAGTCAAAAACTTTCAAGTCAAGGAATTCCTATAAAAGATACTTCTGTTGTAGATTATTTATATTTACCAAGTAATATGACTAGTAAAAATAATATCCTTGGAATGCCTGGTTGGTTTAAATTAGATGGTTCTCATCTTGAAATTTATAATGTAACTGGGCTTGTTGTCTAGAACCAAAAAATTCACTTAAAATTAGAAGTGAATAAATAAATATTTTATCTTACTACTTAAAGTAAAAAATAATATATAGATTAAAAAATCTATAATAATTTTCTAAATTATTTATATAATAATATTTATCGAATATAAAAATAAGATATATTTCATAAATATAGTCTTTAATTTGATTATATAAAAAGATATTCAATTAAATTCTAGATATCATTAGAGATAAAATATTATTTTACTTACAAGTGATTAAAAAATACCTAGATGATTTAAATAGAGTTTAATTTAATAAAAATTCATGATAAAGAGTAAAAAAGGTAAAAGAGTCCTAAATCTAATTTTATTAGTCTTGATTATATTTTCAATAAATAATATTTCCGCTGTTGTTGATGGATGCTCAAAGAATAGTGATTGTGGGAAAAATCAATTTATTGGTGAAAATTTTTGTGTAGATAATGTAATAACTAGGAATTACCAAATTTTTGAATGCAGAAATCCTGGCACTAATAATAGTAGGTGTGTTACTTATACTGTGCCTAAATTAAATCAGACATGTTCTGATAGTTGCATTAATGGAAAATGCATGCCAGAATGCAAGAAAAAATCAGATTGTGGAATAGATGGATTTATAGGAGAATCTTTTTGTTTTTATGGTGATGTTTTTCAAGTTTACAAACAATTTTCATGTAATAATGCAGGTACACTCAATGGTACTTGTTCTAATATTTTAAGCATACAATTGAAAGACGATTGTGGGGAAAGAGAAACCTGTTCTAAAGGACAATGCAAGCCAGTAGCTTGTTATAAGAATAGTGAATGCGGAAAAAACTCATTTAAAGGAGATATGTATTGCAATGCAAAAGAAGTGATAAATGATTATGAAATATTTGAATGCAGAAATCCCGGAACTGCTGAAAGCAAATGCGTTAATTATACAGTTCAAAAAGTTAACAAGACTTGCAGTAGTTCTTGTTCATGGGGAGAGTGCACCATAGGAAATGTCAATTGTTTTATAGATAGTCATTGTGGAATAAATGATTTTACTGGAAACCTTTATTGCATGGGGAAAAATGTGACTAGAGATTATAAAGAATTTAAATGTAATAATCCTGGAACTAATGAAAGTACATGCACTTCTTTAATTACACCAAAAGTAAATAATGTTTGTTCTAATAATCAAATTTGTTCAGGTGGAACTTGCTTAAAAAGTAATATTACATGTTTTAAAAATAGTGAATGCGGATCAAATCAATTTATTGATGGATTTTTCTGCAAGCAAAATAACGTAACAAGAAACTACCAGATTTTTGAATGTTTAAATCCGGGTACAACTGAAAGCAGATGTATTAATTATTCTGTATCTAAGACAAATAAAACATGTTCAGCAAATAATGTATGTTATAATGGAGAATGCAGAGGCGAATGCAAGGATAATGATAAAGATGGTTATGATAACTGTGAGATTGGTTTACCTGGAGATGATTCAAAATTAGTTGATTGCAATGATAATGATATTAGTATATATCCTAATTCAATAGAAATATGTGATAATAAAGATAATAATTGTAATTTAAATATTGATGAAAATAATGGAAATTGCGGAAATCAAAAAGTATGTAGTCTTGGAGAATGCAAGCCTATTGCATGTTTTAAAAATCTTGATTGCGGTGTTGATGGATTAGCAACAGACCCTTTTTGCTTAAATAATGAAGTCACACAATTGTTCAGTCAATTTGTTTGTAATAATCCAGGGACAATTTCAAGTTCATGTTCTAATATCACATCAATATTAGTTAAAACAAAATGCAATGAATATCAAAAATGTTTTAACGGAACGTGTATTGATCAAATTTCTTGTTCAACAAATAGTCAATGTGGAAAAAATCAATATGTTGGAGATTATTTTTGTACTGACAAAAATGTTATGAGGAATTATCAAATATCTGAATGCAGAAATCCTGGAACAGTATTAAGTAAATGCATTAATTATACTGTACCTAAATTAAATAAGAGTTGTAGCGATAGTTGTTCATTTGGTCAATGTACAATTGGAAAGGTTAATTGTTTTGTGAATAGTCATTGTGGAACTAATCATTTATTTGGAAATTTATTCTGTACAAATGATCAAAATATATCAAGAAACTTCATGATTTATGAATGTAAAAATCCTGGAACACAAAACAGTTATTGCACCAATTATTCAACTCCAAAATTAAATAACTCATGTAATAAATTCGAAGGATGTTCTTTAGGAAAATGCGTACCTATTGTTTGCAGAAACAACCAAGAATGTGGATTTGATGGTTATATTGGAGGACTTTCGTGTAGAAATGGAGATGTTTATCAAGACTATATCACTTTTACATGCAATAATAATGGAACCATTCTTAGTTTCTGTAGTAATGTAACAAATCCTAAAATAGATAAATGCACACAGAAACAGACTTGTTTAAATGGAATGTGTGTTGATGTAACCTGCAAATTAGATTCAGATTGCGGTGAAGATGGTTTTATTGGAGATCCTTTTTTAATTAATGGAGAATGGTATCAGAAATATCAAAGTTTTACTTGTACTGATCCTGGAACAATATTTTCAAGATGCAAGAGTGAAATAGAAAATTGGCCTGTTTAATAAATTAATTTAGACTGTCATACTAATTAACAACTTCTACCCTCAGATATACAACTGCCAACAGCACAATAACCCGTACAGACTTAAGAACTTAAATTAATCTAAAAGATTAATTTAGACTGTCATACTAATTAACAACTTCTACCCTCAGATATACAACTGCCAACAGCACAATAACCCGTACAGACTTCATATGAACTTAAGTTAATCTAAAAGATTAATTTAGACTATCTTACAATAACAACTTCTACCCTCAGATATACAACTGCCAACAGCACAATAACCCGTACAGACTTCATAACCTTGATAATAAAAACCGCAAGGAGAAGTAGAAATATCGGATGGAAGAGATTTTTGAATGGGAGGAGAAATTGGATTTGAAGGAGTATTTTCTGAACCACTACTTCCTGAAGGAGTTATACTTGATGGAGAGTTTGAAGTTGAATTAATCATAGATGTTGAATTTGAATTGTTTGAATCAATGATATCAGAAGAATAAAGAGTATTATCTACTTTTTTATATTCAATGTTATCATCAAAATCTTCTTTTTTATCTGAAGATTCATTAAAGTAGATATATACTGAAATTCCAAATAAAACAAATGCTAAAGCAAATAATATATAGATTTGTTTTTTACCCATTTTTAATAATCTTACAAATTTAATAGAATTAATAAAGTTATTCTAAATAAAAAAGGAATATATCAATAAAGTTAGATTTTTAAATAGAATAAGCTTTTATTAATAATGGTAAAAAGAGAGATAATTGCGGTTGTTTTTTTAGCACTTGTTTCATTAGCATTAGTATTTGGCAATATTACCGGAAGAGTTGTTATATGTGATGATAATAATTGTTTTGATAAAGATACTAGTCAAACAATAGTTACAAATGAAAAGTGTTTTGATAGTGATAATGGATTATCATTTTTTCAAAAAGGCAAGATAAAAAGAGAATCAACATATAATTCAATAAGAATTAAAGAGAGTTTTAAAACCTTTGAGGATGAATGTTTAAATGATAAAATATTAGAAGAATATTATTGTTCAGAAGAAATTAATGGGATCAATTCTTATGAAAAAATTAATAGATATTCTTGTCCAGAAGGTTGCATGGATGGAAAATGCAATGTATTAGAAAGTGAAAATCCAAAAAAGATTTCTATTTTTGATAAATTAAGGTTATTTTTTGCTAAGTAAATTTATAAAATTTTAATTATAATTTATTCTAATAGAACTGCTGTTGTTATAGTTGTTGTCCAATACCCGTCTTTATTACCTTCTGCTGATTGGCAAATTGAAGAAGTCTTGAATATCTGACCGCTTGCTTTATAGACTTGTTCTCTTTCTTCCCAAGCGGTTCGTGAATCGAATTCTATACCTAGAGTAGTTGCAAGCATAGTAGCTGCTAAATCTTCAGCATAATCTCCTGCTTTTTTTGCGGTCTCTCCATAACAATGATGTTCAGAAAGATATCCATAATTTTTTCCATTTTCTTTTGGTACAGCAACACCAATAGCAGATGCCATTAATCTATTTGGTTCATTTGATTCCATTCTAGCCATAACACAAAAAGTGATTTGTCCTGGACTAAGTAATTTTAATCCTTCTTCTTTTGGAATAATCTTACAACCTGGTGGAAGAATGCTAGAAACATAAACCAAATTACACTTTTCTATTCCTGCATCTCTTAATGCTAGTTCGAAAGAAGTAAGTTTGTCTTTATTAACTCCTACTCCCTTTGTAAAAAATAATTTAGTTGGAATCATTTATTTAAAAAAATAATTAAATGGTATTTTTAAAGTTTATTATTTTGAAAAAAATATTGAGGATAAAAAAGACTTGTAACTATTGAGTAAAGAAGCTTATCTTTATTAAGGGGAGATTTTTCTTTAATTTCATGCTATATTTAATAGGAACTGGTTTAAATGATAAAGGGATCTCTGTAGAAGGTCTTGAAACTGCATTAAAGTCAAATAAGATTTATTTAGAACATTATACAGTAGATTTTCCTTATAAAATTGAAAAACTTGAAAATACTATAGGTAAACGTGTCACGCTACTTGATAGAAAAGAAGTTGAATCAGATAGATTAGTTAGAGAAGCAAAAAAGGAAAATATTTGTCTTCTTATTTATGGAAGCCCTTTATTTGCAACAACACATATAAGCCTATTAGAAGAAGCAAGAAAGCAAAAAGTGAAGACAAAAGTTATATATTCATCTTCAATTTTTGATGGTATTGCTGAAATCGGCCTAGAACTTTATAAGTTCGGAAAAATATCTTCATTACCAAAATGGCAAATAAATTATGAACCTGATTCTTTTTTAGATTATATTGAAGATAATTTAAAAATAAATGCTCATTCATTATTACTAGTTGATATTGGACTAAATTTTGAAAAGGCCCTAGAACAGTTTGAAATAGGCATAAAAAAAAGAAATTTATCACTAAACAAGATAATCGTTGCATCTAATATTGGTTCTGAAAAACCAAAAATATATTATGGCACATTGAACGAACTTAAAACAAAAAAATTATCCAGTCCATATTGTTTTATTATACCTTCAAAAATGCATTTTATAGAAGAAGAAAGTTTAAAGAAATTTATAATAAAATAATTATTTACTATAATAATACTTATTAATAAAAAAATAGAATCTTATTAATGGAAGATGAAGAGATTAAAAAATTAGTTTTTCAAAGAAATCCTCCTACAATAAAAAATAAAATTGAATGTTTTATTTTATATAATTTAGGATTTTTTGGTAACAAAGTTGAAACTGCAAAAACCTATAAAGAAATAATTGAAAATAATTGGATTGGAAGTGTCTCATTACGATCAAGAAATAAAAGAATTAATAGAAATATGGTTTCTTATGGAATATCAATTGAAAATATTCCTAAAGAATTGGAAAAATGGAAACAAAATGGAATTGATGAAGAAGAAATATTATTTTCAAAGACTCCGCCTGATGATAGATTGTTATTTCAAGGCGAGATAATGAACTCCATACAAGGAATTCATATTGTTTATTCAACATTAAAAAAACCCATGAATATTGCATTAAAAGAAGAAGAGAAAATTCTTACAGGAATAAATGCTATTATATTTTTAAAACAAAATTTAACCCCTTCAAGTCTTGAAGATATTAAAGAATTATTAAAGATATTTCCCAATGATGTTATCGAATTTTCAACTTATGAAATAGAATTGGGAAGTTTAAGAAATAGAAATACAATTATTTGGGAAGTAAGAGGATACTAAGGTTTAAAAAAAAGAGAATATTTGATATAATACTTATTAATTTAAGTAAAAATGAAAGGAGGTTGATAAATATGAAATTAAATATAATTAGTTTAAGTTTATTTGCAGTTATATTAATGATGGGTTTAGTAATTGCTCAACAAGGAAATTCTCCAAGTGTAACTACTGCAGGAGAACCTAGTTCAAATTCTCCGGAAGTAACTGGAGCAAATGCTAATTCTAATGGTTCAGGAAATTCTCAAGGAGTTGGTGAACAAGTTAGAACAATGGCGCAAGATCCAAATAGAACTGGTGGAATTGGCGAACAAGTTAGATCTATGGTTAGAGAAAGAGTAAAAACAGAAACTTATCAGAGTGCAGAAGGAAAACAAATAAGTGTAAATGCTGAAAATCAAGATAGAATCAAGATTAAATCTGGAAATAGTGAAGTTGAAACTGAACTTGATGTAGAAGCAGATCCCGAAGGTGATAAAACTAGGTTAAAGGTTAAATTATCTAATGGAAAAGATAGTGAAATAAAAGTTATGCCTGATAGTGCTTCTGAAAAAGCATTAGAAAGATTAAGGTTAAAAGTCTGTTCGAGTGAAAATAATTGTACAATTCAATTAAAAGAAGTTGGAAGTGATAAAGACAAGACAGTAGCATATGAACTTAAAACACAAAGGCAATCAAAAATTTTTGGTTTATTCAAAAAAACCATGAATGTTGAAGCACAAGTTAATGCTGAAACAGGTGAAGTAATAAAAACTAAAAAACCATGGTGGGCATTTATTGCTAGTGAACCAAAAGAATAATAATTTTATTTTTTTTATTTTTTTATAATTTTTATGTTTTGTTGCGGAGTTCTTTAAACTCAGAATAAGAACGCAACTATTAAAGGCTAATAAGACAAATATTTCTTAAAAAATAATCATTCTGAACAGAGCAAATTTTTAATAAAGATTTATATAGTATTTTATCTTTTATTTATAATGGTTGATAATAAGAAAAAAGAGAAAAAAGAAGCTTGGATGAGGATATTTGTATTAATTGTAACAGGAATTATATTAGGTGTATGGAAATCATTAAATGTTGTATTATTTATTGTAAATTGGTTTATTGTTGTTTTTAAAGGCAAAAGAAACCAGGGAATAGCTGAATTCTGTGAAATATGGAATACTCAATCATATGACTTTTTTAGATATATGACCTTTGTAACAAATAAAAGACCATTCCCATTTGAATCATTAAAACCAAATATGACTAAATTTGAGAAGTAATTTTTTCAGTTATTTGTTCATAGATATCTAAAGGAACGGACTGAGTATTTTTTTCAAGTTGTTTTTCTGGAATATCTAAAGAATTTATTATATCTCTAGCTTGATTCTTTGTTAAAGTTTTATTATTTAATTCATAGAAATGGATTAATGTAGATCTGAGGGCATTTTTTAATTTTTTATCTTCTTGAATAAATAAGCTCCTGATTAAAAAAGCGCGAGCATCCTTGTCTTTTTCAAAAGAAGCCCTTTTTTCTATTTGAATTATTTCTGAATCGATTCTTGGAATTGGTGTGAAGGCGGTTTTTGGAATAGTATCAATTTTTTTAATATAATAAAATGATGAAAAAATAAGATTATTATTCATATTATTATAAAAATAAACAGGGGTTATCATAAGAACCATATCAAACTCAACTCTCATTAAAAGTCTTAATAATGGTTCACAAAGGTTATATGGGGGAGAAGAAACAATCTTGTTAAATGCATAAGAATTATTTTTTATTAAATCTTTAAGATATTTTTTTGCGTCCCCATAGATAACATCAACATTTTCAGGCATTTTATTAAGAATTGGTTTAAATTGGGTATCTATTTCAACAGCTATAACTTTCTTAACTTTTTTTGCTATTTCTTTTGTAATCTGGCCCATACCTGGACCAATTTCAAGGATTATATCCTCTTCTTTTAATTTAGCGTATTTTAAAAAATCTCTAATGTATCTTTTATCATGAAGAAAAATCTGGTTTAAATTATTAAGATCCTGATTTATATTATTAATTTTTAATTGCTCTATAAAATCTTCTGTCATAGATATTCTAATAAATAGGGGTTTATAAGAATAATCTATTTTATGCTTTGCTAGCGAAGTTTAATCAACTTCGAACAAGAACTCCGCGATTAAGAATTAATAATGCTAATTAAATGAATATTCGGTTCAATTCGGACAGAGCACTAGTTTAGATAATTATTAAAGTAAATTTTATCTAAATTAAAATCTTCTCTATGGATATTATCTTCTTTTACCCCAAAATTTCTTAATTGACTAACTATTTTTGCAACCATAGTTGGTGGCCCGCATATGAATATATCTTTATTTTTTAAGGTTTTACTAGAAACAATAATCTTTTCCAAATCCAAATGTCCATGGGTTTCTGAAAAATTAGTAATTATGTTTAAACCCTTAACTTTTGAAGATATTTTCTTAAGTTTATCTAAAAAAATTGCTTCAGATGAATTTTTAACTGCATAATAAAGATCTACGTTATTTATTTTGCATTGTTTATTTTCAAGAGATTCTGCAAAAGATAAAAAAGGAGTAATACCAATACTGCCGGCTATCCATATCTGATCGTTATCTATTCTACAATCAAATTTGCCATAAGGACCTTCAATTTCTACTAAAGTTCCTATTTTTATTGTTTTTAATTTTTCAGTAAAATCACCTAAAGATTTTATTGCTAAACGAATTTTTCCATTTGATGGGGCTGAAGCAATTGTAAATGGATGTGATTCTTTTGATAATGATTTATCAAAAAATCTTATAAATATGAATTGCCCTGGAATATGATCTAATTGCCTTTTTTTCGGAATCAATTCGATAATAGTTATTTTTTCTTTTATTTCAATTGAAGATACTTCATAGATAAACAAATTTCCAAAATAATTTCTTATAAAAGATTCATATAAAAATGAAATTAAACCAATTATTACTATAAAAATCATGTAATATTTTAATAATGGGTAATAGGTAATATCTGTATATACCAAAAAAATATGGAAGCAAGATAAAATATATGCAAGACCCATAAATTTATGAGATACTTTCCAATTTTGATATTTTATATTAATATATAAGGTTAATACAATTAATATTATCATAATTGATAGGGAAAATATTCCAAGATTAACTGCCCAATTGGAACTTGGAAGTAAATATTTAGCTGCTTGAGTTATATCTGAAGGAATAAACTTTAAAACTAATAGAATTGGATGAAATAAAATTAAGATAAATGAAGTAATTCCAACTAGATGATGAAAATTATAAACTTTATCTAATCCTCCGAATAATCCTTCAATAAATTTAAAACGTGTTGTAAGTAAAAAACTTAAAGAAAATAATGTCATCCCAACTAAACCTAATAATTGACCGAAACTATGTGTGATTATTGAATAATTATCAAAAATCGGTGTACCTAATCTAACTATAAACCAAATTAGTATTGTTATCAAACTTAATATAAGAATCAATAACTGGCCAAGTTTTGCTTTATAATCTTGCATATTTTTTGTAATTAAATTATTTAATATTAGATATATTATGTTATTATTCTATAATTTCAATTTTTAAAGTTTATGCAAGATTAATCTAAAAAGAATAACATTTTTAAATAGAAAAATATCCCTAAAATCATGAAATCTAAATCTACAGTACAAGAAATTTACACAACTTTTGGACCTTATGAGAGTTTTCCATTAGTTAATATTGAAAGAAATAATGGAGAATGTGTTTTGCATATAAAACCTAGTTCAACCATTGTAAAAAATGAAGATAGAAGTGAGAATAGATTTTATTCTGGAGATCAATATTATGAAGAAATTTGGAAAAAAATGTCTTTTTGGCAAAAACTAGGTTTTTATTGTTATATTACTGATATTCCTGATATGACTGAAAAGAGTCTTGAAGTGCAAAAAATCAAAGATAAAACAATTGAAGATAAAGTACAAGATAATCTCTCTATGGAGCCACTTGAAAAAAAAGAATCCTATAAAGGTTATAATGGTTTTAGAATAGAAATAAATGAATCAAATAAATATCAAGTAATTGCAATAAAAGAATAAATTTATTATATACGATTAAATCTATCTTTCATTACTTCTTTTAAGATTCTATCTATTTTCTTAGTATCAATTTCAATACCTGGATTTTTATAACAGGGATTTTTTCTATCATTTATCCAAAATAACCAATCATGCGTGGTTTTAACAAAATCCTTTGCAAAGTCTTCATTTATTTCTAAACAACTCATCATGCAAACATCAAGGTAAGACTGTCTTATCGGAGTTTTTTTCGTTGGCAAATGATGGTGATTTGGTGTAAAATACCAAAGATTATCATTTTCTAGATTTAACTTTTTATTTAAAAATAAAATATCCCTTCTATCAAATTTTTCAATACTATAATCGAATTTAAATTCCCTTCTTTTAAAATCTTCTATATCCTCACAACCAAATAAAATCCCATTACAATAACTTTTTCTTGATTTAATAACACCTAGCCCCATTATTCCCATTCCATTATGATTATCAACTTTAACATTCCATTCTCTTCTATATCCAAAAAGCCTTATTGGAACCGGGTCAAAAGTTATTCCTTCTTCATCTCTTGATTTTTGTCCTATTAAACTACCATAACCAAATAAATAATCTTTCATTATTTTGTTTGATTTAAATCATTTAAAAATCTTATCAATATATTAAATAACGATTAATTCTATATATTAGATATTTTATAAGAATAATATGAATAGAATTAGAAAAGGACTGTATTCTATATTATTGGGAGCTAGTTCTTTATTAATAAATCAAGGTAGTTATTGTGATGAAGTAAAAGATCCATTTGATCCTACTAAGATAATTATTGTTGAAAATGGGCCGAGTGAATCTGAATTTAATAATGCAAGAAATAGATTAATAGAAAATGGAGTTAGTAAAACGCTTGTAGAAAAAATTGAAAATAAATATTTAATTGCTTACTCTAAACTTTTAAATGATTATTCTTCTAAAGTTATTGAAAAAACATTAGAACTTCATAGTGTTTATCCTGGGGGGATGGATAGTCCTCATTTCTTGTATAGATATGCTAATATCATGAGTGAAGTAGATAATGATACCCTAAAATCTATAAAAGAATTCAGGAAAAATAATCCAAAAAGAAATAATCTAGATATGATTAAAGTGTATATCCAATCTATAAAAAACAATGTGCCACTTGAAATACTAACTGAATTATCTGATGAGGAACTGGTATATTGGGGCATAAATTCTAATTTTTTTATGCCTAAAGATTTCTTAGAAAATTATACTTTTGAACCTTATAAGAAGTCCATAGAATTTGGAATGAATATAATCGGCAAAAATGATCCTATACAATTAAGAGATGACTTAATAAAAGAAATAGGAAAAAGAGAACATGAAACAAGATATTTTCTTGATTATAATGAAAGTGCTAATCAATTAAAAGAGATAGAGGACCCAGTAATTATTGGTTTAATTAAAGGGTATAATGATTTTTTATCAAAACCTGAAAATATTATATTAGCAACGCAACTTTTTGAACCTATAAATGATAATATAAAAACAGAAAGACTTGCGATGATAAGATTTTCTAAAGATGGATTATTTTTTGAACATGTAACAATGAATGATTTATTCAAGGAAAAAGGATATTTTCTTGCAAGTGAAAATAGATGTTATCTTCCCCCCAGTCTATATTTTGTTGAAAAAGCTATGAATCTTCATTCGCATATCTTAACTATTGGAGCAAAGGCTCAGATTTATCCTGGACCTAGCGGATTAATGAAAGAACCCTTTGTTTATGGAGATAGTTTAGTTTTATCATTATCAAATAAATATAATCCTTATCAAATAGATGGAGTTGTATCTGAACTTGGAAAATCAAGAGCAGATTTTGATATAATATTTAGAAGAGTAAAATATCAAGAAGGAAAACCAATTAATTATGGAGACTGTATTGTTATTGATATGGGTGTTTTTGAATATTAATTATTCTATCCAAAACACTTAAAAATGGGTTAATCTGTTAGGAAAACATGGATAACTATTTTGAGAACGCCCTAAGAAAAATTGCTAGTTTTGAAACGAAACATTATTGGTTAATGTTAATATTGTTTCTGATAATAACTGCGATAGCCGTTCAGGGGATGACTAAAATAGAATTTCAGTCAGATCTCTCAAAAAGTAATCCAAAAGATCTTGAAATTGTTAAAATTAATGATAGGATTAATAGTAAATTCTCTGAAAAATCTAGTCCTATAATAGTTTTAATTGAAATTGATAATGATATTGAAATAAAAGATCCGATTACAGATATTAGAGATCCTAGGGTTATTGAATTTATTAAAACACTTGAAAAAGATTTATCTGAAGAAAGCAAAATTAGAGAGGTAACTTCGGCTGGAAATTTTTTTCCAGGAGAAGTTCCTGATAGTCTTGAAGGAGTTAAAACTTATCTAGCAAATATTCCCGGTTCTGAAAATATTTTTAATGATGCGTATACGCTTACTCCGGTATTTATAACAACAGACCTTGCTGGTGCTGAGGAATCAAAAATAAGAGAGATGAATGCTAAAATCTCAAAAATAATTGAAAGTTCCTCAAAACCCGGAGGATTAAAAGTTTCAATAACAGGAGAGCCCCCTTTAGCTGCATCAATTTTTAGACTAATAATTCAAGATGCGTTTTTTACATTAATTGCTGCAATAGTCTTGATATTTTTAATGTTATTATTAATTGAAAGATCTTTTTCAAAATCTTTATCTATAATGATTCCATTATTAGTTGGATTAATCTGGACAATAGGTGCTCTAGGTTGGTTTAACTTGCCTATATCTATTGGAACAGCTGGACTTTCTGCAATGCTTTTAGGATTAGGGGTTGAATATTCAATATTTTTATTTTCAAGATTCGAAGAAGAAAGAGAAAAATTTGATACTAATGAAGCTATTGTAATTGCTTTAGGCACTACGGGAGTATCTACATTAAGTTCTGGTTTAACAACTGTTATAGGATTTGCTACTCTAACTTTTTCCATATTTCCAATGCTTGCAGATATGGGATTTTCTTTAGCATTAGGAATTGGATTAATTTTATTATCAATAATGACTGTTAGTCCAATTGTTATTATTATTGAAGATAAATTATCTTTATGCAAAATAACTAAAAGAGAAACAAAAATTGAAAAAGTTTTTGATAAATATGGAATGTTTGTAGCTAAAAGACCTTATACTGTTATTGGAATTGCAATTGGAATAACTATATTATTATATTTTGGAGGCCAATTTATTAATTCTAGTGATATAGATTTCAATAATGTTCTACCTTCTGATATGCCGGAACTTATGGCATTTAATAAAATAAATAATGAATTTCAAGAAACAACTTCAGTAAATATCTACATTGAACTTGATACGAGTATTATAAATTCTGATGAACCTATTGATATTAGGGATCCTAGAATTGTTGAATATGTGGATATATTGTCGCAGAAAGCTAAAATAATGCCATATTATGAATCAGTTAATAGTATTTCTGAACTTGAAAAACGAACTAATTGGGGGAGAATTCCTCAAACCTTAGCTGAACAAAAATTGATGCTTGAAAAAGTTAATACAAATGGGATAATCTCTGATGATTTTAGTGCCACTATAGTTAGAATTACTTTGAATACAGATGCTACAAATGATAAAGAAGGAGTAATCAAGGCATTAAAAGAAATAATTGAAACAACAGATAAACCCATTGGAATCAAAGTTGTTGCATCGGGTGGAATAATAATGGAAGATGAATTCAATAAGATAATTGGACCTGATTCAACAAAAACCGCAATGTATGCGTTTATACTTATAATTGCATTATTACTTGTACTTACAAGATCAATTAAGTATACAATTTTACCATTACTTACGGTAGTAATTGCTTTGATTTGGATAACAGGTTTAATCGGATATCTTGGAATTCCGTTCAACTCAATAACTTCAAGTGTTCTATCTATGACAATTGGAGTTGGTATTGATTTTGGTATTCAAATTTCATTAAGATACAAATATGAAAGAGAGAAACTTGATAAAAAAACCGCATTAAAAGAAACCTTGAAAAATACTCTTTATCCACTTATAATTACCCTTATAGCTGCTTTAATAGGATTTAGGGCAATGACTTTAGGTCAATTAAAAATTATGAAAGATTTAGGTGATGTAATTTCTGTTGGAGTTCTTTCATCAATGATTGTAGCTATTACATTAATTTCGGCCCTAGTGCTTGTTTTGGACTTTAAAAAAGATAATAAACAAGAAACTAACAAAAACTTTAAAAACTCCCTAAAACATGTAAAAAAAGAAGAGGTAAAGCCTCGAGATGTAGTTCTTGAGAGAAAATTAAGAAGGAAAAGAAAAAAATGAAATTATATAAAATATTATTATTTTTACCAATAATTTTACTAGCAATAAATTTTACTCTAGCAATAGATAAAACTATTTTTTTAAAAGATTATGAAATAAAATATAGTTATATTGCTTCTGAAGTGAAAAGTGGAGATAAATTCTCTCTAGATGTTGAAATTAAGAATACTGGAACCAATAAAGAAAATGTCGAATTTGAGATAAATCCAGATAATCCATTTGATATTGATGATGAAACATGGGTAATCGGAAATTTAAGTGAAGAATCAAGTAAGAAACATACATTTAGAATTGATATAGATGAAGATATTCCTGAAGGAGAATATTCATTAGAGTTTACATTAGATGATAATAAAGATAATATTGATGATGAATTTGAAATTGATATATTATCTGATAATGTTGAATTAATAATTGGAGATATAAAAAGTTCTCCAGCTATTATAACTCCTGACTTGGATAATATAAAACTTGATATTAATATTGAAAATATTGGTGGCGGAGATTCAAGTTTTACAAAAGTTAATCTTATACTTCCACAAGGACTTAGTGCATCTGAAGCTTATTCAGATAGTGTAAATTTAGGAACTATTGCATCTAAAGGAGATAAAACTGCAACATTTTATATTGATAGTGAAAAGGATATTCAACCAGGGAATAAGTTAGCAAAACTAGAATTTGAATTTAAAGATGGAGTTGATAAAAGAAAACTTAGTTTAGATTTTGAAATACCCATAAAAGGCAGACCCCTTTTTGAAATAGATTCTTATTCTACTTCCCCAATAAAACTATATCAAGGAAATAGCGGAAATGTAATAATTATAATAAAGAATATTGGTCAAGAGGAAGGCAAGGAAACATCTGTAAGAGTATATGAAAATTCAGATTTTCCATTTGAATTTGAAGAAAAGACGAATTTTATTGGTAATCTAAAACCAGGTGAAAGTGGTAATTCCAACTTCAAGATAAATATTGATGATGATGCTAAACCTGGAAAATATTTGTTGAAAGTTCAAACAAGATCTATAAACAATAATAATGTTGTTGTTGAAGAAAAAAATATACCAATTACTATTTACAAAAAAGAATCTGGTTTTAATCAAATGTATATAATTATTTTCGGAGTATTTATTTTACTTATTATTATTTTAATTGTATTAATGTATAAATCAAAAAGAAATTAATAATAGTTAATATTATAAGTTAAGTATTTTTAATTAAAAAAGGGTGTTAAATGAAACCAATTAAAAAAAGAATTTATCCTCATCTCATTAAGAGAAAGCTATTTGCATTTTTATCATTTTTTGGATTATCTTTGATAATATTTTTCATTAGCCTTTATATTAGAAATATTCCGGCCATAATTTCTTTTATATTAGTTTGCGTTCTTTATAGCATAAGAAACTATTCTAATTTTATTTATTTATCATTTATCTATAAACTTTCTAATTTAGCTGATAAAGACTTAATTGAGGAACTAAAAGGATTTAATTTTCTAGCATATATTGCATTTCCAATAATATTTCTTTCTGGAATAATGATTAGTATACTTTTAAGAAGCCCAAATTATGATTCAGGTTATATACAACTCTTCATGTTATTCTGTTTATTAATAATATTTAATGAATTTTATTTAATATTTAAAATAGGAAAATTCGTGAATAAAATAGCAAAAAATGAAAAAATAGATATTAAGGATATTCATCCAATAGAATTTATCACAATTGTATTAATAGAAAATATAGGGGCTATTTATGGGCTTGTTGTAATCTCCAATCAAACATTACTTAATCCTTATAATTATTTAGCACATTTAATTATTGTTGCTATGGTTGTATCAATGATAATTTTATTTAAGGATTTATTAAATAATGTTCAACATGTGGATTAGAGATAATCTTATAGACTTGATTGAAAAATTCATTAATTATCTAGTATAAGCTTTATCCAGACTGGACAGATTTAGAAAAGATTTAATTATTTTAAATCCTAAATACGGAAGTCCTTATTCAAAATTTATTAGAATTTTCAATAATTATCTAGTATAATTAAATATTTATACTGTTTTTTATCTATTATATTCATGATAAAGCAAACCTCATGTCTACAATGTGGTAAGAGTTTTTTAGATGTTGTTAATGAATTTTCAGGGATATTTAATATTTGTCCAGAATGTAGAAATCCTAAAACTCTAGATCAAAGATATGCTGGAATACGTAATAAACAATCTAAAATTGATTATAAAATTAATATTCCTGATTTAGATAGTAAATATATTGATCCTAAATTAATTAATAAATTTTTATTGGAATTAAAAAAGAATCATAAGGATTATAAAGAAGATGCTAGAGTTCCCCTGATGCAAAGAGGATATAGAGATGTTCAAGATAGGAGATTAGATTCTACTATTGAAAGAAGTGATTATTTAATTAGTTCTAGAATACCCTATGTTTTTGATAATCAAACAAATGGATTAAAAATATTTTCAAGAGATTATAAAGGAACTGATAAATCTTATACTACTAGTTCTTCAAAAAATGCAAGTAGAAATCAATATACTGAATCTGCCAAAAAGTAGAGATTGATTTTTAATATTATATTTTTATTTCTTAAATTAATTTAGTAAAATTAATACACATAATATTAAAAGTCTTATAATACTTGATAAACTATGACCGATGATAGGGAAAGAAAAATTCATGAATTAAAAGATAAAATAAAAGAATTTTGTGATGTTCGAGAATGGGATAAATATCATAATGCGAAAGATCTTGCAATTGGTCTTTCTATTGAAGCTTCAGAACTTCTTGAAATATTCTTGTGGAAAAATCCTGAAGAAGTTGAAAATTTATTTGTTGATGAAAAGAAAAGAGAACATATTGAAGAAGAAATGGCAGACATATTTTACTTTTTAATAAGACTATCAGAAAAATATAATATTGATTTATCGCAAGCAATTGATAAGAAGCTAGAAAAAAATAATCAGAAATATCCTGTTGAAAAAGTTAAAGGATTGAATAAAAAATATAATGAGTATTGAATAAGTTTAAATAAAACTTTTTATTATAACTTAAAGATGAAAAATAAAAAAGCACAGGTGCAACCAGAATTTATAACAAAGAAGAAAAGCAATTGGTGGATATGGGTATTAATTATCCTAATCTTACTAGGAGTTGGAATTGGAATATATTTTTGGTTAGCTAGTGGAAGTGGAGGAACAGTAATTGGAGGAAATTCAATACCTCAGCCTCCTCAATTGCCTGAATAAAATAAAATTCTATTTTAATTTAGCTATCTTACTTCTGGTATAAATAATTGTAATTATTGCAGCTATCCAAGTTATTGCAAATATTGAAATCCAGATACCATCAATACCTAGATAATTAGATAATATTGGAAACATTATTAATGGTAAAATTATTTGTCTGGATAATCCAATATAAAGCGAATACATTGGTTGTTTTAAAGCTTGCAAGGCTGAAATATTTATGAATAGAAATAAATATGCCCAGGTTAGGAATGCAGCATACTTAAGATAATGAGTCCCAATATTTATTACAGCTAGGTCTGATGAAAATATTTTCATTAAATATGGAGAGAATAAAAGAATGAATATTGTTCCAATAGTCATAATATATAATCCATACTTGGTTGTTAATTTCAAAGTTTCCCTAACTCTATCAAATCTTTTTGCACCATTATTTTGTCCTATTAATGCTAATGTTGCAATGTTTAAACCAATTGTTGGAAGCAAGAATAATTGTTCAATTCTTGTAGCTATTCCATAAGCAGCAACTGCTTCTTTACCAAATATTCCAATAAAATAAGTTATAACAAATATTCCCATACCTACTGTAACCATGCTTAATGCTGATGGAAGACCTTGTTTAATTATTCCAATATAAGGATCTTTTCTAGGAATTAATTTTTTTAAAGAAGGGGATTCATATAAAAATGTCTTTGAAGCCTTATAGCCCATATAGAAAGTTCCACCTGCTTGAATAATAATAGTTGCTAGAGCGACTCCTGCAACACCCATTCCAGGTAAACCAAACCAACCAAACATTAATATTGGATCTAAAATAATATTAATAAAAAAACCTCCAATTAAAAAATTTCTAAAGCTCTTTGTGTCTCCTGCTGCATTTAAAATAGCATTAAATATATAAGACATAATAAAAAAGATGGTTCCATAAAAAATAATATTTATATAGGATAACGAGAGGGTAAGATAATCTCCACTCGCTCCAAGTAATCTAAATAAGTAAGGTGATAATATAAGACCGAAAATTGTTAGAATTAATGAAAGAATAATCCCAAAAGAAACTGCTTGTTCAGCATATAATTTTCCTTCTAAATGATTTTTTCCACCAATATGATTGGAAATAATTGCGGTAGCCCCACTTGATAAACCTGTACCTAGCGCGATAATAATAAAAAATATTGGAAATGATAAAGATAAAGCTGCTATTGCAACAGTTGAAATCATACCTGCATAAAATGTATCAACAACATTAAACATTGTATTAAAGAAAAATCCAATACTAGCTGGAATTGCCATCATTTTAATCAATTCTTTAATAGAACCTGTTGTTAAATCAGAATTATTTTGTTTCATATATCCTTAAATTAAGATCATTAATAAATTCTCCCATAGGTTAGTATAAACTGCTAATATGAATTATTAGTTAAAAAAAATTATCTATCTATAAAATAAGGATTCTGGATATACTTCAGTAGTACATGGAACATAACTAATTCTTTCGTTTCTTTTTTCAACTTCTGGAAATATTGTGGAAATTCTACTTGCAATATATTTTGAGTTTAAATTATCGATTATTTCTTCAATTCTATCGCATGATTTTCTTATAGAATCAAGATAGTTTTTACTTACTCCAATAGCCTCTAATTCTCCTAAAGTTTTTCCAAGAATTATTCCAATAGGTTTATCGATTTTTTCTATTTCATCATATAATTCATCAATAGAAGAAGGTGGATTATCTTTAAGTTCTTTAATTTGTTTTTCTAAAAGATTTAATTTTTGAGTTAAACGACAGTCTTTAGATATAAACATATCTGCCTTAGCTTTAGCACTTAATGATCTTAATTCATCTAAAGTATATTTTTTTGGCATTTTCTTTTACTAATATTTGCTTATTTTTTATAGAAAGATTATTTTTAAATGTTGTGGTATATGGTTTCTAAGTTAAAATCAATCATCTTCATCTTCTTCTTCATTATCTTCTTCATCTTCATATTCTTTCTCATGATCTTCTTTATCTTCTTTATCTTCTTTAACTACTTTTACTTCTTTTTTATCTTCATTTTCAGTTTGATATTTGTCATCTTCTTCATCTTCTTCATCTTCGTCTTCCTTAATTTCTACTTTTGGTTTAGTATTTGGATTTGTAGAAGAATTGTTAGATGGATTGGTTGAGGGGTTTGTATTTGGATTTGTTGAACTGCTGCCTGAACTAGAGGATATTTCTCCCATATTATAAGCAGTAAGTAAGGAACTTGCATAACTTGAATGTCCAATAGCATTGTAAATGGAAGTAGCTTCTTTACCACAATAAGGGATAATCTGAGCTGAACCTGCTGGATGAGAGAATAAATAAGAGGTAACATCATAGACGTTATTATTTATAATTAAATAGCAGTTATTTGCAGAGTTATATCTAGAAACCTCTGAAAGAGTATATTTTTTATTTAGATTTAAATTAGGATTAGTATTTGTATTAGAAGTAAGGTTAGTAGATGTAACTTGACTATTAGGATTTGTATTTTGATTAGTATTAGAATTATTAAGAGGAATATTTTGATTATTTGTAGGATTATTTTGTTGGTTTTCTTGAGTATTTTCAACTATTAATGATTTTTTTAAATCACCAATATAATAATTTATGAATAATGAATCTGCAAAAGAAGAATGACCTATGTTGTCATACATAGAAGTTGCATCTTTACCACAACCTGAAAGTATTGCTTGTCCTCCTGGATGAGAGGATACATAAGAAGTAACATCATAAACCTTATCATTAATTAATAACCAGCAATCATTAGCAGAATTGTGATTAGATATAACTGAAAGGGTATATTTATTTGGAGTATTTATTATATTAGAATCTTTATTATTTGTAGAATTATCTTGTATATTTTGATTATTATTAAAATTTGAATTTGAATTATTTGAATCTTCTAAAATATTATTTGATTTTTTACTTGTGTTATTTAAATTATCAGAAGGATATTCATTAATATTTCCGATATAATAATTTATGAATAATGAATCTGCATAAGAAGAATGTCCTACCTTATCATACATAGATGTTGCATCTTTACCACAACCAGAAGATATTGATGCAAAACCTCCTGGATGAGAATTAATATAGGTTGTTACGTCATAAACTTTATTATTAATTAATAACCAGCAATCATTAGCAGAATTATGCTTTGAAATCTCATCTAAATTCAATAATTTATCTTGTTTTATTAAACTATAATCCACTTTTGAATCTGTCGGTGGATTTATGGCTGAACCTGTAACTAAACCTAAATTATTTCTATTTTCTACTGATATAAATGCTGTAACTAGAATACTAACTATTAATGCCCAAGCTGTAAAAATTCCTATTCCAGTTATTATTTTTGTTGAATTCATTTTATAAATTTTGATGATATTTTTATGTAAAATTTTCTTTAAAAGGGTTATGGAGTTATCCTCTATGTTTAAGCATATTTAATGGTTTTATTCAAAACCATAAGAAGTCATGAATTTTCTTATAATATTATAATCATTAAGAAAACTATACCCCTTTGGGGTTAATTCATATAATTTTTTATCATCTTGTTTAATTTCTTTAATTAAACCTTTTAATAATAGATCATTAAGATATTCTGTAAGCATTTGATGAGAGAGATTAGATTTATATAATATATTGGTAGGTTTAGCTTTACCTCTACATTCACCGATATATTTTAATATATCATGGATTATTTCCATACTGTCTCTTTTCTTATTCATTTTTTCCTCACTAATAAAAAATTCCACAAGATAAGCAGATAAGCAAGAAGCTCAGGAAAGTGGCCCAGAACATAAGATAGTTCATGATTTCTCCATAAAACAAATATAGTAGTATCAATTGTTAGAAAAATAAATGCGAGCATTATCAAAAACGTACTAGCTCTTTTTGTCCTAAAATAACTTTTAATAAAATATCCTGATATTACTAATAGATATATTGTTGAAAGAAGATAATATGAATATATAAAATCCTTGCTAAAAAATAATATTAGAATTGATGTAATTAACATAAGTCCTAACACCTGAATTTTTTCTAATTTAAAGGTCATATAAACCAATATTGTAAGTCCTATTATTCTTAAAAGAATATGGGAATACACACTTAAATCATTTAGTAAAGAAAATGAAATATTATTTAAAATTGATAATAAATTATCAGTCTTAATAATTATTAATATATTAAGGACAGATTCTATTAAATTTGATAAAGCTATAAATGAAAAACCGAGACCTAGCCAGAATGTTTGTTTATGACTTGTAATCTTATAGATTCTAAATGCTAAAAATGCAACTAACCCTAAAATCACTGCGAAAGATAACTCTAATATTAGATCGTACATAAAAAACCAATTAGGTAAATAATATGCTAATGCCATATAAATTCTTTTCAAGGAGCCTTTTTAAGCTTTATGAAAGATAAATTATAAAAAAATAAAAAAATAAAAATTTAATCTTTCTTTTTAGCTTTTAATTTTGAATTGTCTTTGTTTTTAGATTCAGTCTCTTTTTCTTTTTCATGATTAACATTATCTGAATTTTTCTTTTCTTTCAAATGAACTTCTTTTTCATTTTCTTTTTCAGTTTCATTTTCATGATTTTCTTTTTCAGTTTCGTTTTTTTCATGTTTTTCAATCTTAGACTTTTCTTTTTTTACAACAACAATTCTTTTTATCTTAGCAGTATTTCCAGCTTTATCAGTAACAGTATATTTTATTATATATTTCCCGGGTAAGGAAGTATTTACTGTACCTGAAACAATAATTTTTGAAGTTAAGTCTCCATCAATATTATCTATAGCTGTTGCACCTAAATCAGTATAATTATCTCCTAACCTTAACTTTATCTCTGACTTTCCATTTAACCTTAATTTAGGTTTTTTATTATCAACCACCGGATTAGGGGTTGAATTTGGTTCAGGGTTTGGAGTTGGTGTAGGGTCTGGATTAGGTAAAATAACTGGAGATATAATTACAGTTCTTTTAGCTTCGGCTGAATTTCCGGAATTATCAGATACTGAATATTTTACAATATAGGTACCTGCAAGCGAAGTATCAACAGAGTTAACTGTAATTATCTTTGAAGTAAGGTCTCCATCAATATTATCTGATGCTGTAGCTTTTAAATCAGTATAAACATCTCCTACCTTCAAATTTATTGGATTTGAACCTAGGATAGTTATAACTGGAGAGATTGTATCTGGTAAAGATAAAACTCCAATTTGATAACTACTTACCATCGCTGCATAAGATAAAGAATGTTTAGCATCTAATATAGTAGAACCGTCTTTACCACATAAAACAGAGATAGCTGAACCACCTGGATGCGAACCAATATATGGAGAAAGATTGTATACTTTTCCATCTAATGCGGTCCAACAGTTAGCAATTGAGTTGTGTGTTCCAATTGTAGATAAAGTTATAGGGGTAGTGGTATCAAGAGCTAAAATTGAACCCTCTAAAGCGATTATTGTTAAAGTTATCAACAATAATCCTAAAGCAACTTTTGTGTTTTGTTTTTTTGTTTTCATCTTTTATTAACCTCCTTTCAAAGGTTTTTATGATCATGTTTCCAAGATCAATAGAGAAACTTAATTTAGGGGTATATTAATGGATTAGGAAACCAAAATCAGTAGGTATCTTCCATAAAAATAGAAATATATTTTAGAATATTATCATTATTAAAAGATAAATTTAAAAACCTAATAATCTAGAAGTTTATATGACTAGCGCAAAAATAAACTTGATAAGTATTATTTCTATTATAGCTAGCATTATTATCATAATTGTTTAAGCAAGCTAAAAATATTTTTGGCTTGCAGGATTGTTTAAAATTGAGTTCTATAACTACTGCACCTGATTTGAAAGAGAATTTTTCTTTAACTAGTTCAGTTAAACCTACAAGAGAACTTTTTACAAGAGGTCTTGAGGTTCTTGATTCAGATGAAGTTGAATCGGATAAGATTAAAAAATATCTAAAAGAAGAAAGAGGAATAACCCTTGATCAGGATATGAAATATATTGATAAAGATATATTAGCAGTTTTTCCTGGAGCAACAATAATAAGAAGAAGTGAAATAATCCCTGAGATGAGAGGATATAGGTTAGGAATATGCAAATATTCAATTTCATGCAGAGATTATGTTAGGGATAGTTACTATTGCGCATATAATAATTATAACAGATTAGATGAAAAAGGCAAATTAGGATGCTATTTTAGGATTGAAAATCTTGGAAAATTGGGTGCAAAAAAATCCAATACAGAACAATAAGATTTTAAAACTTAAATTCATGAGATAATAATATGTACGACTTTAAAAAATCAGAAGAAAATGCAAGAAAAGTTTGGGAAAAATATGATAAAGAAATAAAGAAAGCTGTAGAAAATCAACCAAAAAAACCACTTTTTTCATTTTTAGAGGGGCCTCCAACTGCAAATGCTCCTCCTGCATTACATCATCTTGAAGTAAGAACTTTCAAAGATATTATCTGCAAATACAAATACATGCAAGGATTTTCTGTACCTAGAAAGGGCGGGTGGGATTGTCATGGACTACCTGTTGAAGTTCAAATTGAAAAAAAATTAGGTTTAAATTCAAAAAAAGATGTTGTTAAATATGGAACAGATAAGTTCATTAATGATTGCAGGGAAAGTGTTTTTTCTAATATAACTGAATGGAACAAATCTACTGAAGAGCTTGCTTATTGGGTTGATCTAGATAATGCGTATGCAACTTTAAAAAATGATTATATAGAAAGTGTTTGGTGGGCATTAAAAGAGATGTATAAAAAAGATTTACTCTATGAAGGTCATAAAGTTGTACCATTTTGTCCAAGATGCGGAACCCCATTATCAAGTCATGAAGTTGCTCAAGGTTATAAGGATGTCAAGGAAGAATCGGTTTATATTGCATTTGAAGTTAAAGGAAAAAAGGGAGAATATATTTTAGCATGGACAACTACCCCATGGACATTGCCTGGAAATGTTGCACTAGCTGTTGGAAAAGATATTACCTATGTTAAAATTAAATTAAAGGATGGGGATATATTAATTCTAGGAAAAGAAAGACTTAATGTTGTAAGAGGTGAATATGAGATAATTAAAGAAATTAAAGGCAAAGATTTAGTTGGACTTGAATACGAACCTTTGTTTGATATTAAAGAACTATTAAATAATAAATCTCACAGAATTATTTTAGCAGATTTTGTTACAACTGAAGATGGTACTGGAATTGTTCATACTGCTGGGATGTATGGTGAAGATGATTATAATCTTTGTAAAGAACATGGACTTCATTTAGTTCATACTGTTGAACAAGATGGTACTTTTAATCATCTAGTTCCACAATATAAGGGTAAATTTGTAAAATCTGTTGAAGAAGAAATAAAACAAGAATTAACAAAAAAACATCTTTTATACAAAAGAGAGAAAACAACTCATGCTTATCCATTCTGTTGGAGATGTGATTCTCCTTTGTTATATTATGCTATAAACTCTTGGTTCATAAGGGTAAGTTCGATAAGAGAAAGATTAGTTGAATTGAATAAAGATATTAATTGGTATCCAGAACATATTAAAGAAGGAAGGTTTGGAAAATGGCTTGAAGGAGCAAAAGATTGGGCATTATCTAGATTCAAATTTTGGGGAACCCCGTTACCTATCTGGAAATGTGAATGTGGAGAAGTTGATGCAATAGGTTCAATTGAAGAATTAAAGAAAAAATCATTAAAAAAAATTTCCGGAGAAATTGATTTACATAAACCTTGGATAGATGAAATTAAAATTAAATGTAAATGTGGAAAAGAGATGTCAAGAATTCCAGATGTAATTGATTGCTGGTTTGATTCTGGTTCAGCTAGTTTTGCTCAATTCCATTATCCTTTTGAAAACAAAAAAGAATTTGAAAATAGATATCCTTATGAATTCATATCTGAAGCAATTGATCAAACTAGAGGATGGTTCTATACATTACATGTAATAGGTACGATATTATTTGATAAACCTGCATTTAAGAATGTTATCTGTGCCGGGCATATTGTAGATGACAAAGGAGAAAAAATGTCAAAAACCAAAGGAAATCTAATAAAACCTAAAGATATTATAGAAAAAACAGGTGTTGATGCAGTTAGACTTCAAATGTGCACATCTGATGCGGGTAATTTTAAGAGATTTTCACAAGATTCGATGAAAGAAGTAGTAATACCTTTTTTAACTGTTCTTGAAAATTGTTTTAAATTTTATGAACAAGCTGAAAATAATAAGAATACTAACCGAATTGAAGATAAATGGATATTATCAAGATTAAATTCTTTAATAAAAAAAGTAACTCATGAATTAGATAATTATTCTATTGATAAACCTTTTGAAGAGATCAATAATTTTGTTGTAAATGATTTTTCAAGAACCTATATAAAAATGACTAGAGATAGGGACGATATTAAAGAAATACTTGGAGAAGTCTTAAAAAAAATATCATTATTATTAGCTCCTTATGCCCCTTATATCTCTGAAAATATTTACCAATCTTTTGATAATAGTTCGGTTCATCTTAAAACATGGCCAAAAGCAGAAGAAAAATTAATAGAACCTAATTTAGAAGGAGAATTTAAAGTTACTATGGAAATAATTGAAAAGGGACTTGCAGCCAGAGATAGGGCTCAAATTGGATTAAAATGGCCGCTATTAAAAGCAAAAATAAATGGAGATAGAAAGATTTCGAAAGAAATAGAGGATATAATAAAAAGCCAAATTAATGTAAAAAATCTGGAATTCGTACAAGGGCCTGAAATAAGTGTGGAACTTGATACAATTATTACTCCTGATCTAGAAGCAGAAGGCTATTCAAGGGAAATTTCTAGAAAAGTGCAAGATGCAAGAAAAAAAGCCGGTTTTGTTAAAAACGATTTCATTGAATTAGAAATTGTTGTAGAAAATGATTTAAAAAAATTAATTGAAAATAATAAAACATTCATTCAAGAAAGAGTTAATGCTAAAAAAATAGAAATCTTAACTAGTGAAAATAAAAAACATAAGAATCGTTTTGAAGATAAGATAAAAGGAAAAAGTTTAATTATATCTTTTGAAAAGGTTTAAAAATAATTCTGCCTTATTTATTATATTATAAAAAGAGAGTGTGTAAGGGGGTTTTAAAATGAATCAAAAAGAATTTTTAACTATAGTAGTTATATCATTAATTGTTGCAGTAATTTCTTCAGCATTAACTACTTCAATAACTGGAAATGTTGTTAGATCTGTAACATCAACTAATAGATACTACCCTGAGATGTATACTAAGACCGAAGTGGATGGTAAATTTGCAAGTCTTAGGGCTGCATCATGTGATGTAGATAGTATTTGTGAAGTTCAAGGAAAAATATCAAGTAAAAATCCAATAACTCTATCTTCAGAAAGTGGAGCTGCTAAAATTGAAGGAGATTTATCTTTAACAAAAATAGGAGCTACAGGAGCTGTCATTATTAAAAGCAATGATGTTGGAAGTTTAACTATAACTCCACAATCCGGATCTGCTAAATTAGAGGGAGATTTAACTTTAACTAGTGTTGATTCAACTGGAGGAGTTGTATTAAAAACTGTTTTGGATCAATTAGTTGTTAGTGCTTCTTTATCAAGATTTCAAGGAACAATCGCTTCTAATAATCTGGTTGGTAATGGGACTTCATATGTTTGCGTAAATGACAAAGGGATATTAATTAGAAGCAATACTGCTTGTAGATAAAAAAATTTATTTTTTTTATTTTTTTTTAATTATTATTAAATGGCTACAAAATATTTATTAGAATTAAGTAGTTAAAAAAAATACTATCTTAAAACACGAAAAAGAATATAAACTAATGATATCTTTTCAAAAGAAGCGAACAAAACAAGTAATAATATAAAATATATTTATATTGTTTTATAGACGGTAAAACAGAAAAAAAGTAAATGGTATTTTTTTATACTAACAAATAGTAAAAAAACCATACCTAAAGCATAGTTATTATAAATAACAGATAAGATTTTAAATAGTTCTTAATACTATGTTTAAATGACAAAAACATTTAAATACTCGTTCATGGTTAATATATTAAAAGAGTGAAATCACTATGATAGTCAAAGAGGAATTTTTAAATAGGCTACGAAAAATCTTTGACCTAAACCTTTATGAGGTAAGGGTCTGGACTGCTCTCTTATCAAGAGGAGTTAGTACTGCTGGAGAACTTTCGAACATATCAGATGTACCTAGAAGCAGGACTTATGATATCCTAGAAACTTTAGAAAAAAAAGGATTTATAGTTATGAAACTAGGCAAACCTATAAAATTTGTCGCATTAAAACCTGAAGAAGTTATTGAAAGAGTAAAAAAGAATCTTGTTGTTTCTGCTCAAGAAAAGTCAAAACGGCTTGAAAAATTAAAGGGTGAAGAAATTCTTACTGAATTAAGTTCATTATTTACACAAGGAGTTAAATTTGTTGAGCCATCTGATCTTTCTGGAAGTGTTAAAGGAAGACAAAATGTTTACAATCATCTTGATATGATGATACGAGAAGCTGAAAAGACTGTAACTATTGTAACAACTGCTCAAGGTTTAAATAGAAAACTTGAAGCATTATTACCAAGTCTTGAAAAAGCAAAAAAGAGAGGAGTTAAAATAAGAATTGCTTCTAATATTGATGAAAATAATAAGACTATTGCAAAAGAACTTTCAAAATTCGCTGAGATTAGAACAATGCCTAAAATAAAAGCTAGATTTGCTATTGTTGATTCTGAACAAGTATTATTTATGGTTTTAGATGATGATAAAGTTCATCCTAATTATGATGTTGCAATCTGGTTATCTACTGAATTCTTTGCTACAGCAATGGAACAATTATTTGAATATGCTTGGAAAGGATTCAAGGCATTTGGATCACAATAATTAAAATATAGGTTTTCTGTTAAATAAATATGAGTCAAGCAAAATCTGTTGTTAATGTATTTGTAACGCAATTAATCGCATTTGTAATATTTTTAGTTCTTATTGGAATTGTGAATGTTCTAACATATTATATAGAAAATGAAATATTTTTTCAAGTAGTTTCTTTTTTAAATTCAAATCTTATATTAATAATATTATTTTCAATTATTTTTATGATTGGAGAGATGTTCTCTGTATTAATTTTTCCACTTAATACTCCTTATCCAATATTTAATGGAACTGGTGCTTTTTTATTAGTTGAATTTATTTTTAATGTAATTGAATTTTTGGATAAACTAGTTGGAATAAATCTTGGCAACATACCTTTTGAATTATTAAGAACTGCCATATCATTTTTGGTTTTGATAATAGTTGTTGTTGTAGGTTATATTGAAATACTGAACAGATTTAGAAATAAGAAAAGATTTAAATAAAATTCTTGTATTAAAGGGATTATATTATGAAAAAAAGAAGAGAAAGGATAAAGAATTTCTTGAAGATATTACTTATTATAGTTCTTTTGTTACTTTCTATTATTATAATAATAACTGATTATATTAGATATACTTCTGAAGAAAAATATTATAATGGGCAATTTAATCAATTAAAAACTCAGAGTCAAGAAGATATTAGGGAGATTCAATCTTGCCTTGAAAGTGAAATCCTATGTGATAAATATTGTTGTAAAAATGATGAAGAATGTAGAGATGTACTTTATAAAGAGGAGACAATAAAATTCTGTATAAAATCTGAAACAAATATTTGTGAAGATACGTCTTATCCATATTATTGCGAAAATTCAAAGCAATGTTATTTGGGAGATTGTCTAAATAAAGATATACAAATAATGAGTCCTTGATTTATCTATTGATTCAATAATCTTTTTCCAATAGCAATTTTTAATCTTCTTAATGGATCTCTTTTTCCATAAAAAGTTCTTTTTACAGAGGCTAACTTATCTTCATAACAATCATATTGATGAACCCAAGGAACACTTTTTACTGTTCCCCTTTCTAAAAGAATTTTAATTGCATTTGAAACAACAGCTCCTGTTGCAAAATTTATTCCGGCAATTGAAGAAGGTCCATAACCTTGTTTAAGATTAATTTTTTTCATGTAACTTTTCTGAAGCATTTTTGGCATTAAACCTAAAGCAAAACTTAACATCATCTCTTCTTCAGAAGTATTTTCATCAACTCCAAAATATTTATCAAAATTCGGGCTTTTTTTATCAAAAACAAGATAAGCTGTACCAAATCCAATTGGTCCTGCAGAGATTACAGGGATATTTTTTGAATGAGCGTGATTAATATAATCTCTTCTGTCTTTAACATTAAATGCATCAATACCATCTATAGCTAGATCTACGCCATCTAAAAAAGATTCTAGGTTTCCTCTATTTATTGCGCAATCATATACTTCAATATCACAATTTGGATTAATATTCAATGCTTTTTCAACCATGACTTCGGATTTTTTCTCTCCCAAGGTATCAATTTCTGCACCATATTGCCGATTAAAATTTTCTATAGAATAATTATCCATATCTGCAATAACAAATTTAACAAATCCTTGCCTAATAAGCCCAATAAGGTGATTTCCACCAACTCCGCCTAGTCCAGCAATAGCTATTTTATAATCTCTTAAACTTCTTTGCTCTGCACGAGTTAATAATCCAATATTTCTGGAAAATGCTAATTCATAATCAAATCCTGCTTTATCAGGAATTACATTTGTCATTTAAATCAATAAAATAAAACGCTTTTAAGTTTTTAGTTAAAAATTAACTACTTGTTAGAAAATAAAAATCTGCTTTATTCTGGACAGTTTCCTGGAGTATGATATTCAACATCTTCTTTAATACAGGCTTCGCAAGCATTTGAATATGTTGATGCGCATGGATATTTAAAGCAGTTTATTGAATCATCAAACCAACCGCATACAGGATCATAATCCATTGTGCAAATTTCAGCATTTCTTTGCTCAGGTTTGCAATAAGTCTTGATAAGATCTTCAAAAAATTTCCAGTTTCTTAATTGGATTTCTAAATTTTCTCTGTTATCATTTCTTTGAAGCATAATTCTATAACACCCTTCGCAATCCAAATGATCAACACTAATTATTGTAACTGGAAAACTTAATGGAGCTATTGCAATTTTTGCTGCTTTTAAATTATCTGACTCTTTTATTTCCCAAGACCTCGTACATGCGCCTAATTCCGCATCCCAAGAATAACCTGCTCCAACTAAACATCCATGATCATCAGTATCTCCTCCAACAACTATTTTTTCTTTTTGATTGAAAAATATAATTGTAGAAAATAAAAGAATTCCTGCTAATAATGTCAAGAAGATTAAAAGATAAATTTTTTTCTTTTTCATTTATTTAAAAGTTAAAGGTAATATATAAATTAAATGATATCATAAATTTGTCCTAAGTTTATAGAACTTTGGACAATGGTGCTACGTTTAAATCTTAAAATCATTAAATTTTTTTAAATCTGTCCAGAATGGAAGAGAGATGATATCTTCAAATAGGATTGAAGTTAATTAAAAAAGTTAAGAGTACTGTAAAAAATTCTTATTATTTGCCTTTTCTTCCTAAGAGTTATATAATATAATGAATTTATTAATATATGAAAATTGGAATTTTAGGATCTGGAAATGTTGGAAAAGAATTAGCTATTGGCTTTCTTAAACTAGGTCATGATGTTATGATTGGAACTAGAGAGATAAATAAACTCGAAGATTGGTTAAAAAAATATGAAAATAAAATTAAGGTTGGAAGTTTTGAAGAAACTAGCAAATTTTCTGAAATAATAGTTCTTGCAACATTATGGACTGGAACCGAGAATGCGATAAAACTTGCTGGAATAAATAATTTTAATAATAAAATAGTAATTGATGTAACTAATCCCTTGAAATTTGTTAAAGAAAATTCACCTCCTGATTTTATTGCCTCCTTAGGTAATTCTGGAGGAGAACAAGTTCAGAAATGGTTAGATAAGTCAAAGGTTGTAAAAGCATTTAATATGATGAGTGCTTCAACTATGTGTAATCCTAAAAAGAAAGAAGGAATTGCTGACCTCTATATTGCAGGTAATGAAGAAGGTAAAAAATTTGTAATTGATGTAGCAAAAAAATGGGGTTATAAAGAAATATATGATGTTGGAGATATTTCACAATCTTATTATATAGAGACTCTAGCTATGTTATGGATAATTATTGCTTTTAAAAATAAGCATTGGAGTTCTGCTTTTAAACTTTTAAAGGAATAAAGTAGATTTTTCTTATAATAATAAAGATTATATAATCATTTAATCTAATTTAATCATGAAAAAAAAGAAGGCAAAGGTTATTGGCGGAATTCTTGGAGCAACATTTGGTTTTGGAATGGGATTATTAATAAATCCTACAACACAAAAGATAACAGCTAATGCAGTATCTGAAGATCCTGCAGAATTATTTGTTGTTCTTGTTTATGTAGTTGCAATAATAGCGATATTTTCTGCAGTAGGTGCTTTTTTTGGTAGTATTTATGACAATTTAGGATAGTTTTTATATAAAGAATATTGATAATACTTAAATACCAATAAAACCCTGGCTCTAATCAATGGTCTATCATAGTAATTCAAATAGAGATTATAAAATTCCTTTAGAGAAGTGGGATATCTATTCTAAAAAAGGTTCTAAACCTGAAATAATAAAAATAAAATTCTTAGAATATAGAATAAATAATAATATTTTTGATCGTTTTGAAGTTTTAATTGAAAAAAATGCTTTTGGTTTATATGATTATTATGAAAAACAATTGGGAATGTGTGAAGATGCTTCGTGGAGAGAAATGTCTGAAACTGATTCAAAAAGAGTCCAAGACTATCTTAATGGCGAGCTTGATAAAGTTTTACTAGAAAAACCCCGATATCCTAGAGATAATAAACCTAATTGGGTTTGGGATTAATTGTATTCTATTTTTTAATTCTTTATTTATAAACTTTATGGATATCCATGGATATCCTATTTTCAATGTCGTAAGTATTAAAAAGGCTTAAATTTTCAATATAATATAAAAACATATCAGATATTAAAATAAAATGAAAACCCTAAAACAAACAATGATCTTTAACACTGGCTCTGATGAACTTTATGATATATTAATTAATCCTAGAAAACTTGGAAAGGTTACTGGTGGAAAAACAACTAATACACAAAAAGAGGGCGGTAAATTTAGCAATTATGATGATTATATACAGGGGACTAATGTAACTCTTGTTCCAGGAAAAAAGATAGTTCAAAAATGGACTTGTGCAGATTTTCCATTCAACCATTTTACTGAAGTAACTATTGAACTAAAGAAAAAAGGGGATAAACAAACAGAATTAGTTTTAGAACAAAAAAATATTCCAGATGAATTCTATGAAGATATGACTCTAGGGTGGGACGAATTTTATTGGGAACCTATCAAAGATTATCTTGAAGATTTAATGTGGAAATAATAATTTTTTAGTAATTATTTTATAATCCTAATCTCATCTGTTTATTTGATAATGGATAAAAAAGAAATTTATAAAGATTTGAATAAAGAACAAATTGATGCGATTAATACTACCAATGGAAATTTGTTAATAGTTGCTAGTGCAGGTACTGGAAAAACTACTACCATAGTTGAAAGATATATTAATATGGTAAAAAATCTAGGATATTCTCCTGATGAAGTCATGATGACAACATTTACCAATAGGGCTGCTAGAGACATGATTGAAAAAATATCTAGAAAAACGACTAAACTACCTTCTTTTATAGGAACTATGCATTCTATTTTTCTTAAAATATTAAGGGTACACGCAAATAAAATATTAAAAAATCCTAATTTTACATTAATAACTGATGAATCTGAAAAAAAGAAAATAATAAAGAACATTTTAACAAAAGACAAGATAAAATATAGTAATGATGATATTAACTACATTCTAGAAAGAATATCTGAATATAAAAACGCGGGAATTAGAGCAGAGAACCTTAGTTATGAAAAAGATTCTAATACTTACAAACAAGAAAAAGAAGAACAACTTATGCAAGATGAAATTGTTTATGTAAATCCAAAACTTAAAAATAATGCTGTTCTTTATTATAAAAAATATCAAGAGTTTATGGTTAACTCTAATCTTGTTGATTTTGATGATATCTTGCTTTATACACTTGAACTACTCCAAAAATATCCAGAGATAAAGGAGAAATATTCCAATAAATTTAAATCGATAATGGTAGATGAAGCACAAGATTTGAATTTTGTTCAGATTGGAATACTTAATAATCTCATGAAAGATAATCTTTGCCTTATTGGAGATGATTGCCAAAATATTTATGAATGGAGAGGAAGTTCTAATGAACTCGTATTTCAGTTTGATAAAGAACATAAGAAAGTTGTTCTTGAAGATAATTATAGATCAACTAAAAATATAATCGATGCTGTGAACAAGACAATTAAAGGAATGAAATTCAAGATCCCAAAACAATTAAGAGCTACAAGGGAAAAAGGGGATAATATTGTAATTGAAGGTTTTGAAGATTTTTCTGAGGAAATGAATTTTATTGTAAGAAATGTAACAAGGCTTTTAAAAAAAGGAGAAAAGGCTCATGATATTGCAATTCTAGTAAGAACCAATTATATAGGAAAAGATATTGAAAGAGAATTTTTAAGGAATAAAATTCCGTGTCATTTATCAAAATCAAGAAATTTTCTTGAAAGAGAAGAAATAAAAGATATTATTTCTTTTTTAAATCTGAAAGTTAATCCTCATTCTGAAGTGGATTTTGAAAGAGTTATAAGGCTTCTTCCTGGAATAGGAAATGTTGCAATAAACAAGATAAGAGAACATGCACAAGAAAAAAATCTTACATATATAGATGTCTTGAAAGATATTGATAAAGTGAATATAAGCGAACAATCAAGATATTATTGCTTGATGATGCATGATACAATAACAACTATAGATAATCCAATTGAAAGATTCTTAAAAAGCATAAATTATGAAAAAATGATTGAGAGCAAATATGAATCTGAAGAACTTAAGATTGAAGATAAACTTGAGAATATTAAATTATTGAAAGATTTATACAAAGAATATAATTTTGATATTGAAGGGGTTAGAAATTTTCTAGATAGTTTGATTGAGATTGAAAAAAAAGATAAAGATAGAGATAAAGTTAAAATATCCACAATTCATTCTGCAAAAGGATTAGAATGGAAACATGTATTTGTTGGTTGTTGTAATGAAAAAATACTGCCATTTTACAAAGATTACCTAACTAATCTTAAAAGAGATGCTGAACTTAGGTTATTTTATGTTGCAATATCCAGGGCTAAAGATTATTTAACCTTAAGTTTTTCTTATAAGCATAGATGGCAAATACTGCCTCCTTCACAATTCTTAGATATAATAGAAGAACATAGAATTATTGGATAATTATTTTTTATATATTTCAGAGATTATAACTCCGAAGATTAATATTGCTGTTCCAATAACACTCAATATAATAGAATTCCTATTAGTTCCGGTTAGATAAATAAGAACATTAGCAAGCACTAACATAAATCCGAATATTGCTAAAAAAACCCCGCTATAGTGATAGAATCTTGTCTGGGAAATCTTTTTTAAAACATTATTTTCAATCTTTTTTTTCATAATAGTATAAACAAAAATAAGTATTTAAGCTTTATTTAAATTGGAATTTAACTGATTTATCTTAATAAGGATCATTTTTCTTATAAGCTATAAAAAAACCATAAGCAACTGAAGTTAATCCTAAAATATTTAGATAACCTGGAAGAGTTAATATTAAGGACCAATAATCAATTACATGCATTACCAATAGTATAAATCCTGTCAATACTAGTGAATATCCTAGTATTTTTGTTATATTTTGTTTCATATTAAAAACATATAAATTTTATTTAAAAACATTACTATTTTTATAAAAATAGGGATATCCATGGATATCCTAAATAAATATATCATTTTTTTATGTCTCTAAAGAATACTCCTTTAATTTTACCACTTTAAGTTAATGTTACAAAAGAATATCCATGTTCTCATGCTAGAATTATTAAAAACCTTCTAGACTAAATTTTTTTTTAAAATAGGGGGAAAATAAATTCAAAGAAGATTATCCTTTCAAAAATAAGTATGAAAAAAAGAAAGCAGGAGCAAGACAGTGGCAGGAAGATAACTATACTAACAAAAAATTGCAGATACGACTTAGAGAACTTGCATTTACAAGAGGGCTTAGTGAAGACCAACTCTGCAAAAAATTAGGAATAGATTACAAGCTCTGGAAGAGCCTTACAAGAGGGTTGAGAAGTCCATCACATTCATTAATAATAGAACTTATGGCAATATTAGGTGATGAAGTCCAAATGCTTTTCTTAGGGGCTTACATGGAAGAGTCTTACCCCAAACTTATTCCAGCAAATGAATATCTAAATGATAAAAATATTGAAATGATAAAGGAAAAAATAGAAAAAATAAATAAAAGGAATGGAAGATTTAGGTATTTGTAATAAATTAATATTTCAAAGTTTATTTATACTTCCTTATTCTTGATTATTGATGTGCTATAGAGTTGCAAGAGATTTTTCTGATGTAGATGTAAAAAAAGATAAAAAATTCAAGGTAGATAGAGTTTTAGAAGAATTCTTGCCAAAATATAATGTAAGTCCTAGTCAAGGGATTCCAGTTATAATTCCTGGTTCAAGAATTTTAGATGTTTATAGATGGGGGCTTATTCCTCATTGGGCTAAAAACATGAATGCTAGTGATAAACTAGCAAATGCAAGATCAGAAAGCTTGAAAGAAAAACCTTCTTTTAGAGAAAGTTTTAAGAAAAAAAGATGCTTGGTACTTGCTTCAGGATTCTATGAATGGGATAAAAATAAGCAACCTCATTATATTCAAGTAAAAGAAGAGAAGATATTTGCATTTGCAGGATTATATGAAGATTTTAAAGATGAAGATTCTAAATCAATAAAATCCTGTACAATAATAACTTGTGAACCTAATAATTTCATGAAAAAAATACATGATAGGATGCCGGTAATACTTTATTCAAAAGATTATGAAAAATGGTTGAAGGGGTCCAACCTAGAGGAGATTAATTCGCTTCTTGTTCCATTTGATGATAAATTGATGAAAGAATACGAAGTCACAAAAAAAATGAATTCTTCACGTTATGAAAGTCCAGATGTAATTGAACGATTAAATTCAAAAAAGGAAAATCAAAGAACGTTAATATAAAAATAAGATTATAATTTCTTTTGATTAGTCTTATCTTCTTTCTTATTCATGTTTGCTTTATGTTTCTCTTTTGCTTTTTGCTTTAATTCTTCTAATGCTTTTTTATTTTTCATGTTTTATGATAAAGTGATGATGGATTAATAGTTTTTATATCTAAGCACAAGAAATAAATAAGAATCTTTTATTTTTATCGAATATTATTTATCAATAATTAGAAGTTATCCTACTATTATACTTTTTCCATATTATATATTATTTTACAAATTTGTTTTTAAATAAAAAACATTTCAATATTTTAGCCAAAGGAGGTATATAATGGTTAAAATTGTTAATTTAGGTATTGAAAAATCAAATCTGACACGAGAAAAAATAGCTAGTCTTGGTAATGACATCTATAATAATCCTGAAGTAAAATCAGTTTTGATTCATGTTGAATTTAAAGATGGTAGTTCTATACGTTTTGAAAGAGATGAGTTTGAAGATAAGATAGAGAATGTAGTTGAAGATGATGACTAAACCTATTTTATTAAGAGAATAAATAGGATGCAGCAGCGATTGTTAAAAAAATAGATCCTAAACCAATTCGCCCCAGGCTCATTATCTCAAAAAAACCTATAAATAAAAGTAGAGATGAGATGATTATTGCGCTTTCTTTTCCGGCTATCCATAAGAAAAAGGTAATAATAAAAAATATAGGTGTAAGGAAAAACATATGAGTATGAAGAGATAATATTGCTAATATTGTAAAAAGTCCTGCAAGATAACTTATTATTTCCATGATTAAATCTATTCGAAAGGGGTTTTTTAAGTTTTTTAGATATCCATGGATATCCATAATAGTTATAAACAAATTATGCTTATAAACAATAATAAGATGAAAACTAAAACAAAAATATTATTATTTGTATTATTTATGATATTAACAATAATAGTTGTTAGATATATCTATATTAGTTCTATAGAAGACAGATTAAATAATCCTATAACTGGAAATGCAATAAAAGAAGAGGATAAACCTATAATAAAAGAAGTTGATGAAATTAATAATAATAATAATAATAATAATAATAATCAAAAAATAGATGAGAATAAAACAAAAGAAAATCCGATTATTGAGAATAAAACTCCCATAACTAAGAATGAAGATATCCCTCGAATTAAAAAAGAAATAAGTATAGCTAGCTGGAATCTGCAGATATTTGGGAAAGCAAAAGCTGAAAATTTCCAATTATTAAAAAATTATAGCCAAATAATTGGCCAATATGATATTATTTTTATTCAAGAGATTAGGGATGAAAAGGGGAATTCTTTCAAGGAACTTTGTTCAATGCTTCCAAGTTTTGAATGCATCAATTCTAGCAGAGCTGGAACAACTAGTTCAAAAGAACAAATAGGAATTATTTATAAACGCGGAATAAACTTGAGTCTTTTTGACTTTAATCCTTTGGAGCAAGACTATTATGAACGACCTCCAATAAAAGTTGATATAAATATAGAAGGCAATAATATTACAGCATATAATATCCATATAAAACCTGAACAAGTTTCAATTGAGTTAACAAATCTTGAGGAAACTATTGTAAATAATGGCAAAGTTATCCTAATGGGAGACCTAAATGCTGATTGTTCATATTATAATCCCCAATTACAAACTCATTTCATGGGATGGTTTTGGTTAATTAAAGATTTTGAGGATACTACCTCCTCAAATTCAAATTGTGCGTATGATCGTATATTATTAAATAATGGAGCTAAATCTAATTATCTTGAACATGGAATTCATACAGAGAATATAACTGAAGCGATGAGTGACCATTATCTAATATGGGTAAAATTTAGAATATAGTTTAGACAAATTAATTTTGTTAATAAGAATAATTCGAATTATAAAAAATTCTAACTGCAATTTTTTGGAGTTATTTCAAATCTCATATCATTGAATTCAGGTTTAAATTCACCAATATCTAAAATCTCGTTATTATCTTTAACTAGAAAACATCTTGCATTTAAAATTGGCCTTCCAGAACCATATTGCATAAAAGCAATATACCAACCTTCATTTTCTCTCTCGCTAAGAATGCCTTTTGGAGGAAGTTTTTCACTAGGGTAATCTTTAAAATCAGGATATTTTTCTTTTAATAAATAAATTGCTTGGTATTCAGATAAAATATTTGTTTCCTTGCAAGGAGTAAATTCACAATTAGGTTTAGACCTACTAACATAAGAGCCATCGGGGCATATTTTTACTTCTTGTGTACAAGAAATTCCCTTTGATTTAAAATTAAATATAAAAATTAGCCATAATGCAATAATAATTAAAAGCAAGATAATTATAGAAATAATATATTTCTTTTTCATTTTAGGTATAAAACAAAGATGTTTATAATTTTATTGAAATTGTTGCTTTGTTACGAAGTTTAATCAACTTCTAACAAGAACGCCACGATTAAGATTTAATAATGCTAATTAAATGAAGATTCTGTTTAATCCGGACATGAGCAGAAATTATTTTAATTAGTGGAATTAAAAAAATAAATAAAATAGATAATCCCTTAATTGGAATTTGATAATTTATATCTGCAATCCCTGCATTCAGAGACTTCAAAACATCCTTGAGCAGAAAGTTTTATTGTTACATTAACAGAATTGCAATTAGGACACGAGATATCCACTTCATCATAATAACTCTCTGGAAAGTGAATTATTGGTTTAACCATTTTATTGTTATCCTTTTCTACGTTGCAATATTAAGTGATAATAAGATAACTGGTATAATTAAACTGAAAATAAAAGTCTTTGAATAGTATTTTATTATAAATTATTAAGGTATAACAAGTATATAGATTTATCTATTAATGTGCTTTTTTCGAAGTTTAATCAACTTCGAACAGGTTCGTACTAAATGTACGAAAAATGCTTTTTTTCTAAGAATAAATCTTGGAAAAAAAGTTGTAAACTAAATTATAAATATAAACTCTTGAACAGATATTATTAATTGGATTTGTTATGAAGTTCATAAAACTTTGAATAAGAACGCCCATATTAATTCTTAATTAGCAAAAATAAACTTTAAGGAGATCCATTCCGGACAAACGGCCTTTGATAAAAATAATCATTTATTTTTATTTAAATGGATAAATTGAATGGAAATATTCAAATATAATATACAACTTAATAAAAAATGGATAAAATGGCAAAAGTTATTGCAAGGACATTATGCAGATTACACGGAACTATTGGAGATTATAAAAAATATTATCAAAGATCTGAAAAATTATTAAGATATCCTAAAATGGGTAAAAAACTTTTGAGCAATTGTTTTGGAACAACCCGTTGGTTAACATTAGGGTATGATTCAGAATGGCCGAAATATGAGGAACCTTGGGTAATAGAAAAATGGTTTTTGGATAATTATACCCTCTGTGATGAAGAAAGAGGTTGTCTTGTTGCATTTATAAATCAAAATATTGATTTTTCAGATACTTATTTATTTGAACATACTGGAGTATATATTCCAGGGTCTTCACAAAGAATTATGTTACATCAACCAGATTTTGGGAAGTTTTTTGAATTAACTACAATCGATAAATATCTTAAAAAAAATAAGGGTCTTGAAGCAGAGTTTTATTGTCCTATATAAATTTTATATCATAAACTAACCTCTGGATAAAATTTTCTTTAGATTAAAAGATGATTGATTAAACAGTATTACTAAAAAAACTAGTAATAAATCAGTCTTAAGTAAACTTTAAAAATAAAGATATAATGCTTAGTTAACAAATTACAAATAAAATGGAAAATTTAACAACTGAAATGTATGATGATGAACATCCTAGTTTAAAATTTGTTTTAACTAAGGGAGAATTTGGTAAAAATTTATATAAAGAATATAAAAGTCTTGTTGAAAAAAATTTTGATAATCATAGGATATTAAATGTCCTAAAATTTTATGGAGATGTAATTAAGGGTTCAAATCCTTTTTCAATAGCATTATTTAACCAGATAATTCCTGAAGAATTGAAAGTTGCAGGTCCAAAAGATCTTGAAAAAATGATTAGATGGGACTTTTATAGCATTCGCGGATTACATAATGATTCTGGAATTGTATTAAGGGATAATAGTGAACCGAATAGTTATCTAGCTAACAAATTAAAAATGGATATTTATGAACAAAAGATTCTAGAGCTTCCAGTAATGATACCTTTATCTGAACTTAGGCTCATAAAAGATGATAAAGCCCCATATGGACTTGCTTTAAAATTAAAAGAAAATGCAGAAATATATTCTATCCCAATTTTAAGTCAAGAGGGGTTTTTTAAATCTGAAGAGATAGATGAAGAAAGCGGATTACCAAAAATATTATATGAATCTAAAAATGAAATATTTGATAGAAAGCTTTTTTCTTTAGATAATAAACATGGATTAACTAGATTATATCTTGATCCATATAATGATATACAAACTCATTATCCTGATTTAAATGATAGTTATTTAGCTGGAAGAGTCTTATTAGTAAAAAGATAAAATTAATATCTACAAGCCCTGCATCTTATATCCTTATATTTCCAAATAAATCCCTTTTGTATAGGAAATGTTTTGCATATAGAAGGTTTGAAATTATTTATAGTGCAAGAAGTAATACCTTTATCCAATTTTAAGAAGACACATCTGCCATTTATTTTTTTTAAATATTTTTCTTTTTTATCCAAGAAATCTTTATAACCTGCATTTGAAATCTCTTTAATTTCCCCTGGTGAAAGTTTAACATTTAAACTACAACAATAACCGCATCTTTTACATTTAAAATCTTTTTTCATTAAAAGATGTGGCCGAATAAAAAATATGTAAAATGCTATTAACATTAATAGGGAATTGATTATGGAAAATATTTGTACCATTAACAAAGGTGTTATCTATATGTTATAAATATTAATATAAATCTAAAAATCCAAGGAACAACAATAAATAAATACTAGGATAACTTATTAAATTATGGTAAAAAAACAAATTAATGAAGAAGACGAGGAGATTATAAAGGATGATAGAGAAAAGAAAAGAGAAGAAGAGCATGTTGAAGATGATATTGATAGGGAATTAAGGGGTTATTATTAAAAATAAAAATTCATTTATATCGAGATATAACATGAAAAATATCAATTGGAAAAATCTCCAGGAAATAGAAAAACCTTTTTGCCATATTTGTAAAAAGGATACTAAATTCTTTAGTGTACCAGATAAAGAATGGTTTAATGTTGTTCCTGAAAATCTTCAAGATAAAGTATTATGCTTGGAATGCTATAAAGAACTTAAAAAGAATAGCAAGGTGATATAATAAATATAAAAATAATAAAATGACATGGGAAAATATATCAATTACAACCCTATTAATTATGGGTCAGTTAGGCATTATTTTTTATGTAATAAGGACCGTTTTAAGAGGAATAGGAATAATTAAAGAAAGAGAATATGAAATATTTGAAGATTCTTAATTAATTATCTCTTCACATTTTGAGATATCTGGTGGCACCCTAAATAGAGTAGCATGACCGTTTTTTACGATTTCTTTATTAATAAAAATAAGATTGTTATTTGAATCAGTTATATAAACATACCTTAGATCTCTTCCAAATTTATCTTTATCTGAAACATCGCTTTTTAAAATAACTTCTTTATTTAAGATTAAGGATTCAAGATATTCTTTTGATTCGTAAGAACCTTTTGTATTCAATTCTGGAGAATCGATGCATATTAAACGAACAATATTTCCATTTCCCATTTCAATTGTATCTCCATCTATAACTCTAACTACTAAATTTTCAGAGGGGGTTTTATTAATATTTAATTGAGGCAAATGTGAATAAAACATCAAGAAAAGCACTATAGCTAGTAAGAAGAAGAAAAGCAAAATGGAAAGAATATTTTTAAAAGAATCTTGTGATTGATTCCTATATTTTCTTGATTTAATTTTTCCCTTGGTTTTATTTTTCATAGCAATATGATAATATGAGAAAAAAGTAATTTAAAAGGTTTTGTTAAATTCAAAAATTTTATAAATATAAGATATTATAGATTATCATGGAAATATTGCTTCCAATTATATTTTTTATACTATTAATATTATTAGTTCTTCTTATGATTTTTAAAATTAAAAACCCAAGAAAAACCTTAATGAACAAGAGAAGCAAAAACTTATTTTTTTCAGGAATAATTCTTGCAATAATAGGTGCAGGTCTTATGTTTGATGGAGAGGTCTTAGGGGAAAATACTGTAGGTATAGCAAGAGTTATAGGAATATTGGGAATAGGATTAATAACTGCATCTTCTATAGTAAATTCTTCTGAAATTGCTAAAGAGATAGAAATTATCAAAAAAAAGAAAAGTTTAAGAAAGCGTTAAATTACTTAGTTGATAAGCAAATCCCGGGGAAAGAAGAGTTCTGTGAATAAATATAATCAAATATAATAAAATGACTCAAAGAATAAACTCCCTTGAAGAAGCAATAAAAATATTTTCTAAAGAAATAAAACAAAAAATAGAAATGGGCCTTAAAGAACCTTTTGAATTAGATGAAATTAAGGGAAATAAGGTTTATGGAGCAAATCTATATAATAGTTTCACTAAAAGATTGATAGGGGCGATAGTCTATATTCAAGGTTCAGATTCTATAATTAATGCATGTTCTTACAGAGGAGATCATCCTTATTTAAATGAACAGGATCAAGAATATGATGATGAGATAAAAAGAACAATATTGATTCTTTCTTTTGAAAAATTTGGAGAAAACTATAAAAGAGGAGATAGAAATCAAATACCTTTTTTAGGAGTTAATCCTGTTAATGAACAAAATGATCCAGTAATATTCTTAGATATTGAAAAATTTCTAAAAAGAGAAGAATTAAATTATAAATAGATAAACTTTAAAAGCTTAAAAAAATTATTTTATTAAATTATGATAGATTTTACAGTTTATCTGATAGCGATTAGTCTAGTTATTGATTGTTTTGCTGTCTGTGTATGCATTAGTGGAATTAAAAAATTAAAAACAAAACACTATTTTGAAATCCCTTTGCATTTTGCCTTTTTTCAGAGTTTTATGACTATAATTGGATTCTATATTGGAATATCATTATTAGATTTAATAAAAGAAATAGATCATTGGATTGCGTTCATATTGCTTTCAATTATTGGAATAAAAATGATTTGGGAATCTAGAGATGGTGAATGTAAAATTATTTCAGATTTATCTGAAAAGACCATGATAATACTATCAATATCAACAAGTATTGATGCCCTAGTAATGGGAATAACATTTAGCATTGTAGATGGGCCTATTTGGTATAAGTCCCTAATAATAGGGATATTTACATTAGTATTTAGTATATTGGGATTAATACTTGGAAAACGGTTAAGAAGATTTAAGGTAGGTCATGTAGGTTTTCTTGGCGGAATTGTATTAATTGGAATTGGTTTAAAAATACTTTTTGGAGATATTTTATAATAAATAAATTAGATAGTTTTAAAAATAATAATTTATAAAAAATATTCATGAAAAAATTAGAAAAATATTATAAAGATTACAAGAATAAACTTGAAGAACTTGGTATAAGTGGTCTTGCTTGTGATATTGATAATACAATAACTAATACCTCGGTTCATTTTGCAAGTGAACTTATAAAAAAATTTGGAAATCCTGAAAATTTAAACCCTGAAGAGATTATTAAAAAATATAAAATTGTTGAAAATGTTCCATACTGGCAAGAGGATAAGACTAAAATTTGGATTCAAAATTTTATTAAATCCCCTGAAGAGGTTTCAAGAATTCCATTAATTGATGGAGTTAAATATTATCTTCATGGCCTAAATAGTCTTGTCCCTATAGGTGGTTATATAACTGCAAGACCAAAAAATTTGGAAAAAGTTACGCGAGAGTTAATAATAAACGAAGAGATGCCTAATAAAGGGATAGGGGTCATAATGAGGCCCAGTAATGAAGAATTGATGGATATGGGAATAGATAGTGTAGATGAATGGAAACCGCTACTTTTAGATTATTTGTATCCGCAGATAATAGGAATAGTTGATGATGAGATTAAACATGCTCAGGCAGTAAAAGTAAACTATCCTGGAAGATATTATTTATTGGGCTATGAAAAAGCTCCCAAGTGCTTGATTAGTGTTGTAACTTGTCCAGCTTGGAAGGATGTTTTAAGGGAAGTTGGAAGATATAATTAGTAAATAAATAATTAAGATTTAAATAACTTATTTAAGCTAAGTCAATTGAAATGCTAAATCGGGTTTACAATATTATTGATTATCTTTAATCACAGTTATCTTTAAAAGATATTGATTTATTCTTTTGATATGGGTGAAAATAAAGAAAAAAAAGAGGATTTTTCGAAAATCTTAATTAGTGAAAAATCAGAAATAAAAAAAGAGATTATAATTCATATTAAGGAAAATAAACTATCCCCTTTTAATCAATATAAAACAAGTGTTAAGCAAAAAAATGAGAGTATTTATAAGACAAATGATGGAAAGTCTATCCATAATAAAGTAATAAATAGGATAAGTTCAAATTTTATATTTCCAGATACATCTAATCTATTAAATTGTTTTTACTTTACAGATAGTGTGAGTGAGATTATAAAAAGACAGGATTTTTTTAAAGAAATAGAAAAAAATATTGATAATAATCTATTAGATTTTTTAAAAAAACCAAGGATAGTATGGAAACCTAAATATGGGATTGTTGTTGTAACAGATGATGAAGATACTTTTTCAAAATTAAAAAATCTTGATGTTCCTGTAAAATACTTATTAAATGAAGACGATGTTAGGGATCTTGAAAATTATGATATTGTTCAGGTGGTAGAGGTTGAAAATTTTAATAGTTTTTTAGAACAATTGCCCCAAACAGTTTTCTTAGATTCTATTGAGGATGTTTACCTAGAAAGATACCTTGAAATACTTTCTGGATGGAAAGATAATTTTAAGATTTTAGAAAATGTTAATGATTACGAAATAAAGAATATTATTGAAGAACTTGCCCCCTTATTATCATTGATATCAATAGAAAAAATTGAAAAATTAAGTAGAAAAATTGTTGAAGAAACTCTTGAAAATATTAATGAGGAAGTTTCTATAAAAATTAAAGAAATGAATATTGCAGGTTCAGTAATTTTTGAAATGCTATCAAAGGGAAAATTACCTGAAGAACTTGAGCAAATAATAACAAAAACAATTAAAGAAACAAATATACCTGAACATCTTTTTAATATTTCTATACCTGTAAAAATTGATGAAAAAGAATTGGAAAATTATTTAAAAATCCAGGATGCTAATGAAAATACTGGTTTTGCTGAAAGAATAAAAAAAAATTCAAGCATTCTTAAAAAAGTTCCAGAAAAATTAAATAAGTTATCAGAGTTATTATTGATTTATGATTTTTTAGGGGGAATAACTAAATTCAATAAAGAATCTAATCATTATCCAGAATATTCAGAAGAGTTTAAAATTGAAGATGCAAAAAATATATTTTTAGATAAAGCTCAACCAATATCTTTCCATCTTCATGATTCAGAGAGATGTTCTATACTAACGGGTGCAAATTCTGGAGGGAAGACTACATTAATTGAACATATAATTCAGATAATAAGCTTATTTAATATGGGATTTCCTTTAAATGGAAAAGTGAAGATTCCTATTTTTTCAGAAATCTATTATTTTGCAAAGAATAAAGGTTCAGCATCAAAAGGCGCTTTTGAAACTTTACTTACACAGATGTCAAAAATAATACCTGGAAGACATACGCTTATTCTTGCTGATGAAATAGAAGCAGTAACTGAACCAGGAGTTGCTGGAAAAATAATTGCTGCAACAAGTTCTTATTTTATAGATAAAAATTGTTTTTTAGTTATAGCAACTCATCTTGGCTATGAAATTGAAAAAGTATTACCTTTGTTTTCTAGAATTGATGGGATTGAAGCTAAAGGCCTTGATGAAAATAATGAACTTATTGTAGATCATAATCCTGTTTTAGGAAGACTTGCAAATTCTACACCAGAACTAATTGTAGAAAAAATGGCTAATTCAGGGGAACATGAATATTTTAATTTTTTACATAAATATCTACAAGATAATGATAAATCTTTAAAGAGTGAATAATAGGATATAACATGATAGAGTGGAAATTAATATCTATACCCATAATTGGTTTTATTATAGGTTATTTTACAAATTATCTTGCAATTAAAATGTTATTTTATCCAAAGAAACCTATATTTGGCTTTCAAGGAGTTTTACCAAAAAGAAGAAAAGAACTTGCAAAAAATATTGCAGAAGTTTCTCCAAAAGCTATGCCTGAATATATAAAAAAGGTTGGAAAAATACCCCTGATAGGGCCTAAGGTTATAGATTATCTTAAAAATTCAGTTGAAGAAGAAATAAATAAAATCTCTTTAGATGAACTTGAAAAAATTGTTTTAAAGGTTACTAGAAATGAAATGGGATTTATTACTTGGACTGGAGGAATATTAGGATTTTTTATTGGACTAGTTCAAGTTGGAATAATGCTGATATAAAATAATCTTGCCGATTATTAATCTGAAATCATATCTTCCCAACTTTCTTTAGAATTAGATTTCTCTTCTTCTTTTCTCCATTCTATTGATTCATTTCCCCAATCTTTTTCTTCATCAACTAATTCTTCTTTATACTCTGAAATCCTTTCTTTATGCAAGACTTTTTTATTATTATGATTTTTTGATTTATTTTCAGTTGGTTTTGGTGGAGCTATACCTAAAAAATTCATCATTTCATCATTTATGAAATATGTTGGTTTTTTACCAGTGTAGGTTAAAACTAATCTATGTCTAGCTCTAGATAAAGCTACATAGAATAATCTTCTTTCTTCTGCTTCTTTATCATAATCATCTATTTTTATCATTTCAATGACTGGATGGTCTGAAGCTTTGCATGGAAAATTCATTTCATTGCATCCGATTATAAAAACAAGTTTTGCCTCAAGGCCTTTTATAGAATGTATTGTAGCTAGTGTAACTTCTCCAGAGCGTGCGGTTAAAGTTGAAGAATCATCTTTCTTTAATATATGCGGAATGTTCAAATGTTTTAAATGCCTTGAAAGTTCAGATAATTGGCCATTAGTTCTTGCTAAAACAAATATCTTTTCTTTTTCTATATTTGAATGAAGTATTTCTGAAATAACATATTCAAACTCTTTAACTTCTGAATCAAAATTAAACATGTTTATATCTTTTTTTCCCTCATAATGAGATTCCAAATCTGGAAGACCCATATCTTTAATTGAAGAATTAATGAAATTTACAATATGCTTATTAGATCTATAATTCTTGTCTAAAGTTATTATTTCTGAACCCGGATGTTTTTCTTCAAAATCAATAATATAATTTATATCAGAACCCCTCCAACCAAAAATAGATTGTCTAGGATCTCCAACACAAAACAAATTTTTTGAAGAGAATAATTCAAGCAATTCTATTTGCATTGCATTAACATCCTGGTATTCATCAACCAATAAATGCTCAAAAACTGGAATGAAAGATTTATTATTCTTGTAAAACTTTATTACGTCAAGAACTTGATCAGTATAATCCCTTAAACCTTGTATATACATTTGCTCTTTAACTTGCTTGCAGATATTATATATCATCTTAGCAGAATCTTTATTTTTTAATTCTGCATCAGAAGAAAAATCATACATTTCCTGGTTTTTTGTTTTAAAATAATCAAGAATAAAAAAACAATCATTCATGAGAATATTGGAAAGCTCTTCTGTTGACTTATTCTTTTTTTGTGAAGAGGAGAAATACCTGTCAATTGCATTCTGCATAGTTATACCCAGATTAGATAATGCAAACATGGTTAAAAAAATCTTGTTCTGGTAAGAAATGACCTTCATAGGCCTCCCATATATCTTAGATTGGTAGTTAATAAGTATTTTTTCACAAAAAGAATTAAAAGTTTCTATTCTTACTGAAATATCTAATTTTAATAAACGCTCCTCCATCTCTTGCCTTGCCTTTCTAGTAAAAGTTATTGCTAAAATCTTATCTGGATTAATTCCCTTATATTTAATCAGAAATTCTATTCTTTTAGTTAGGACAGTTGTCTTTCCTGAACCTGCTCCTGCAACGCACAAGATAGAATCTTTATTGGAGATTATTGCTTTTTTTTGAGAATCGTTAAATTTAGAAAGAAAAGTGTCTAATTCCTTGAACATCATTTTATCCTCTTCAGTTATTATTGTTTTTGAAAAAGTCATTTTCTTGTTCATTTTAGGGTCTATTCTCTCTCTTTTTCCTTTTTCAGTTATCTTTAATATTTTCCAGAATTTATTTATATCACTTGAAACAACTTCAATCATTCCTCGATTTATAAGAGTTTCAACAAATGACTTCGCTTTATCTTTATCATTGGGAAAAGAATTAAATGTTTCCAAATCTTCTAAATTATTTTTTGTTATTGAATCATTAGATTCATCTCCTGATAAAAAATCTATTAATAGATTTTTACCAACGGAAAATGGTATTTCTGAAACTGCATTTAAAACTTTTATATAATCCAAGGATTCATCTCTATTAAAAATAGGTATCATCTCTTTTTCCATAAATCTAGATTGAAATATGTATATTTAAAGATAATTATCATGGATTTAATAAGGAAAATGAATGATTTGAAGTTTAGTTTAAAATCTTCTATATAAAAAATGCTAATATTAAAAATTCAATAAAAAAATTATTAAAATAAATTCGATTCAAACTAAAAAAAATTAAGCTAAATTTATAAGTCCAGAATAATTAAAATATATTATGAAAAGAAAACCCCTGGATAAGTTAATATTATCAAGTCTAGTCGGAATTCTTGTATTATTTATTATTGTAATTATAACAAATTATCTTACAGGTATTTTTAATAATTATTTTTTAAGGGAATTTGCTATATTCCTAAATGCTAATTTATCTTTGATAGTATTAATGAACTTATTATTTCTTATAGCTTCAATTTTTTTAAATATTATATTTCCATTTAATCTTCCTGGCCCATTATTTAATGCATTTGGAAGCATATTTTTGTTTAGATTAATAATTAATATCTTTAAATTTATTGATATAATTTCTGTACAACCAATATTTGAATTTATGAATATTGAATTAATAATATTTATTCAATTTTTAATGTTTTTAATAGTTTTAATTATAGGTTATATAAAATTATTTTCAGAACTAGATATTGAAGATAGAAAGATTAAGGATAGTAAAAATAGACATAAAACAAATAAAAGAATTACTTGGGAAGATGTTAGTGAAGAATTTATTGGTGTTTTCTATGATTTAGGTAGAGCTATACGAAGAGCGATAAATAAAGAAAAAAAGTAAATCCATAAAAGTTTAAAAACCCAAGTTTATTCTTAAGGATAAGAAAAAAAAGAAAATGGTATTTGGTTCATATGTTTTTATAATTGCAGTTGCATTCGTAGTTTACTATATTACTGTTCTTATTGTTGAAAAAAGGATTATGAATGAACCTAAACATATCATAACTAGATTTTTGTCTGTAGTCTTCTTATATGCTGGTATTTCTTTAATCTATTTTTCAATTACTGGAGAAGTGTTTGTTGGAGATTCTATGGATAATTATAATCTTTATATATTTATAATGGGATTTATTGCAGTATTTTGGGCTTTACCAGATTTACTTCAAGAATTTACATTCTTTAGAAAATTAATAAAAGATCATAAATTTATTGTTGAAAAAAGAAAAGATAAAGATTAATATAATAATATTTTAGACATAGAAAAATAAATTCCAGTAATCTAATAAGTTAACAGGACATACTCTTATTGAGATTGGTAGTTCTCTATTAATAATTCTAACTAAATTCTCCAATCATATGGTGCACTCCGATATTCTTAATCTTGACTTGAACAGATTTTCCTAAAATCGATTTATCCTTTGATGATACCAAAACTATATTATAATTTTCATCTCTGGATTCATAGATATTGGGAACAAGAGTTTTTTTATTAACAAAAACTTTAATGTCTTTATTTTGGAATATCTGTTTATTTTCCTGAGATGTCTTTCTATGTAATTCCATTAATTCGGTTGTTCTTTTATTAATAACTTTAATTGGCAAAATAGGAAGTTTTTCAGCCATTGTTCCTTTATGACTTGAAAACTTAGATAAATTAAAAACATCAGGTTTATACTCTTTAATAAAATCTAGATTTAATTTATGATCTAAATCAGATTCAGTTGGATAGCCTGTAATTATATCGGTAGCTATTGTAATATTTGGATATTTTTTTCTAAATTTTTTAATTATTTCATAAACTTTTGAAATTTTATAAGGTCTTTTCATATCTAATAATACTTTATCTGATGCGGATTGAATTGGAAGATGCAAAAACTTATAGATTTTAGAAGAATCATATATTTCAAGAAGTTCATCTAATATTGGATAGAGGTTGTTTGGATTAGACATTCCTAATCTAATTTTAAAATTACCCTTTAAAGAAATTATCCTCTTGAGAAGAGTTGGCAGTAAATAAGAACCTTTTTCAAGACCATAACTAGCACAATCTTGACTTGTTAACCATATTTCTTTAGCTCCTGAAGAAAGATCATTTTCAATTGATTTTATTATTAAATCTGGATTGTATGAGGAGAGTTTTCCTTTAGCTAGTCTTGTTTTACAATAGGTACATTCACCTAAACAACCTTCAGATATCTGGATTATAGAAATTAAATTATTTTCAGGAATTTTTGGAAGAACAAGTTTTTCTTCCAATCTATCTGAAAGATAATCTTCTTGTTTTTTATTATTAAGATTATTTAAAGAATGATCCTTAATTAATTTAACAATGTCTTTAATATGATGAGTTCCTAAAAAAATTGATTTAGGTGTTAATTTTTTAATCTTTTTATAATCAGTTTCAGCAATGCAACCTGAAACAATAACTAATTTTCCGGATTTAGATAAATCCTGAATCCTGCGTTTAATTTTATTTTCGGTTTTACCTTTTACAACACATGAATTAATTATAATTATATCTGCAATTTTTTCATTAGAAGTTATCTCATAACCAGCTTGTTTAACTAATCCCTTCATTATTTCAGAATTATTCTGATTTGCAGAACATCCATAAGTTTCAAAATAGATATAAGATTTCATAAAAAAATAAGAAAAATTAGGTATATAGAAGTTATTATTTATAATATTTTTATAAAAAAATTTTAAATATTCAATCTAGGAGATTTTATGCTGCGTTCCTATAATTTAAACGATTACCTAATAATGATGATGAAATCATTGTTTTTTTATTGTCATTAAAATCAAATCCTTCTTTTTGATATCTTAAGTGATATTGCATAAGATAAGCATCGTCAGTTGTATCAAGATAAAAATTCTTAAGTATGGATGTTGCCCTAAACTTATTTTCCCTAAAGAATAATTGAGCTGGAAGATTACTCTCTCTAACTTCTAATAATATTCTAGTTCTTCTTTTTTCAGAGAGTTTATTTTTTAATTTTTCTATCATCTCGGTACCTATTCCGGTTCTTCTATATTTTGAATCAACTGCAAAGTTCAAAATTTGTAATTTATTTTTATGAAGTTCATAAACCATATAACCTACTACATCTTCATTTTTTTCAGCAACCATTCCAATACAATTTCTTTGTCTTAAACATCTAATAAAATCATCTTCAGACCAAGGAAATTCAAAGGACATGTTCTCTATATCTTGAACTCTAGGATTATCTCTTCTTATCATCCATCGGATATGGGTATTATTGTCTACACTATTTTCGTTTCTGTAAAAAAACATATAAAAAAGTGAATTTTTAGGTTTATAAAATTAATTAAGATTAAATTTACATTTCATCTTGAATTAGAAATCCTAAGGATTTCTAGGAGATAAATCAAATAGTCTCTAAAAATCTAGATTATTTACATCAAAAATTTTTGGTGAAGCAAAAACTCTATTGCTAGATTAATTTTAGTTATACTATCACCAACACAAAGGACAAGTTATTTAAATTAAAATGTTTTATTTTTTTTGCGGGATTAAAAAATATGAAGACTTGGTTTAAAGGGGGATTGATTGGAATCGGAATCGGTGTTATTTTATTAATTTTATATGAACTATGCAATTATTATTGTACTGAATTTGGATGTTTGGGTTGTCTTATCTTTTCTTTCTATTCTTTAATATTATTGTTACCTTTCCGTCCAATAATTAATTCATTCTTATCTGGAGAAGAAGGAAGAATTTTATTAAATACCTATTTTTTTCCAATATATTATATCCTTCTACATATTTTAATCGGAGTCTTTATCGGTTGGTTAATCGGAAAAATAAAATCTAGAAAAAAATAATACATTTGAAGTTCCTAGTGGATTTCTAGAACATTAATTATAATCTTTTAGACTTAATTACATTTCATCAGGATTAGAAATCTTAACAGATTTCTAGCAGGATAATATAACATACATAACTACATCTCTTCCATTACTTCTATACCAAGTAAATGTAGAGAATTCTTTATACAAGTTCTAAAAGATTCTACTAACCTTAATCTAAATGCTTCTTCAGATTTGTTCTTGTCGTTTAAAACTGGACATGCATGATAAAATTCATTGAAAGATTTAGCTAATTGAAAAGAATAATTTGCAATTAATGAGGGATTTAAATTTTTCTCTGCTTGAAGAATAACTTCTGGAAAATCAGATATTTTTTTTATTAAAGAATATTCTTCTTTTGTTAAATCATGTTCTAATTTAACTTTTATTTTTGAATCAGATTTATTGAAATTTTTAGATTTTTTTAATATTGAAGAAGCTCTAGCATAAGAATATTGCAAATAGGGTCCAGTATTTCCTTCAAAGGATAAAGCTTGTTCCCATGAGAATTCTACATCTTTATTTGGTTCACTCTTTAGTATAATATATTTTATTGCTCCAACACCAACTTTAGTTGCATCTCCTTTTGTTTTTCTTTTATCAATTTCCTCTTTTGCTTTTTCAATGGTCTTTTTTAATACATCTTCAAGCAATATAACATTACCCATACGTGTTGCTTGTATTTCTTTACCGAATTTTACTGTTCCAAACTTAAGATGATGCATAGTAGAAGTGTATTCATATCCTAACATATCAAGAATTGCAAATAAAGCTTTAAAATGATCTTCTTGTCTTGAATCAACAACATAAATCATTTTTGAAAAGTCATATTTTTTCATACGTTCTACTGCTGCACCCAAATCCTGAGTCATATAAGATGCAGTCCCATTGCTTCTTAAAATATATTTTTTTATTTTTTCTTTACTTCCCTTTCTATCTAATTCAACATAAATTGCTCCATCTGTCTCACGTTTAGCTAAACCTTTTTTTAAAGCTAGCATTACTAATTCCTTACCTTTATCAGAAAAATGCGATTGTCCTTTCCAATCGTCAAAACTAACTGAAAGGAGTTCGTATACCTTCTTAAAACCGTCTAGAGAAGCCTTTTGTATATCTTCCCATATTTTATGGCATTTTTTATCTCCAAGTTCTAATAATCTTAATTTTTCTTTTGCTTTATTGGTCCATTCATTATCTTGAAACTCTTCTTCCATCCCTTCTGTAACTTGGGTTTTTTCTTCACCACAAAATTTAACATATAATCTAAGAAGTTCAGTTACAGGTTCTTTTTTTAATGCGTCTTTATTTAACCATAATTCATATGCAACAATTAGTTTTCCTATATGAAGGCCGATATCTCCTAAATAATTTATTCCTATTGGCTTATAATCGAGATAATCATAGATTCTCATCATAGAATCCCCTATTATTGTAGACCTAATGTGACCAACATGCATAGGTTTACCTAAATTAGGTTGAGAATAATCAATACAAATAACTTTCTTTTTACCTATTGGAGACTTGCCAAAATTTCCATTTATTTTAATTATTTCTTCAGCTAAAATTTTCTTATTTACAAAGAAATTTATATAGGGTCCTTTTGCAACAATAGTTTCAAATTCTTTTGGTAATTTAGATGATAAATTTTTTACTAATTGTTCTGAAACTTGCATAGGCGATTTTTTCTCTCTTTTTGACAAGGTAAAACAAGGAAAAGAATAATCTCCTAATTCTAAAGATGGAGGAATTTCTATAAGAGAATCTATTTCTTCAGGTTTTAACCTGGTTTCTTTAGATAAAATTTTAATTAATTCTTCTTTATACATGATAATAACAAATGAAGATTGTTTTTAAAGATTTTTAAAAATTATTGCTTTGATTTTTTTCTTAAAAATGAATGATAATTTTCTCTTTGAATTGATTTTAAGTGGTTGGTTAATCCAAAACTTCCCATATCTAATTCAGAATATCTCCAATCATAGTCCAATAAATCATCTTCCATAATTAAAAAGCTATGGACTAAAGTTAAACCTTCATTAACAAATGAAGTTCTGTAACTTTCAATTAAAGAATCTATGTCTTTATAGGCTACGATTCTTTCTCCTAATTCTGAAACCCTTGATTTTCCAATTGCAAAAAATCCTTCTAAAGTTTGATATGGATTTATAAAATGTATCCCATTTTTTGGAATATTTCTAGAAATTTTTTTATCATTATTGGTATAGACCATTGCAAGTATTTCTAAAGGATAATTTAGATGTTCCATTAATAATCCTGTTGCAAATGCCCATTCCAAACAATGTCCTTTTTTTAAGGTTAAAGTTTTTAATCCAGAATTTATTGAGTTGCTTAAAGGTTCATAATAATAAGAACCATTTCTAATAATATTATGAACGTCTCTTGTATTGTTTACTATAGCCTTATAATTTAACATTTTAGGTTATACCTATTCAAATTTATAATCATTTAAAAGATAAGTTAGATTAATAAATAAGGATTTCCATAAAATTGCATGGCAACTAAAAAATGCGAAATTTGCAAACAGGAAATTGATGAAGATTATGGCAAATTAAAGGGTACAATAGTAAGGACTTTAAATGAAAAAAAGATTAGGGAATTCAAGTTTGTATGCTCGATTTGCCAGAAAGAAGATGGTTGGTTAGAAAAAGCTAAAAATCAATCTTAAATGCCAAAAAATAGCCTACCAAAGCTTTTTTAAATGTAATTTCTTAAAGTTTATCATATGCGGGGGTTCCCGAGTGGTCAAAGGGGCAGGACTTAAGATCCTGTGTGCTTAGTGCCTACGTAAGTTCAAATCTTACCTCCCGCATTAATCCTATTTTTTATAAAATAGGATATTATTCTTGGATGTTTCTATTTGAACTTAAATGTCGCTTAAATACCAATATATTTTTAGTGCTAAAGTAGGTTCAATGAGTAAAAGGACTTTTGGTTAATAGAAGAGGAAAATAACAATATTTAAAAAGTGTTTATTTTTTAACAAATTATGACAAAGGACTTTTCAAGAGTATTATTAGTAGCAAATGAAAGACAAGAGGGACATTTAAGAGATTTAGCAGAAATTATGTCTAGACATGGAGTTACTTTTGATATTGCAACAGGTAGAGAAGATGCGATAAGTCATATTAAAAAAGGGAATTATGAAGTTGTTTATCTTCCAGATGCATTGGATTTAGGTTCTCAAAGAAAACCTTCTCAAGAAGATTATGATTTATTGGGCCCAAGAACTAGAGTTGGTAGTTATCATAGAACTGCTGCAATGTTTGAATGTGTAAGAATTGCAAAAGATAAGGGTTTAACAGTAGTAGTTGATGAAGGCTTGAAAGAGTTTAATACTCAATTAACAAATTTAGGAGTAGTTCTTTCGAATTCTTTTACTAATGATAGTTATAGTGAATTTAAATTATTAAATGAACTTTTAAAAAAATATTCTTAAATTATATACATATTTTTGTAAAAAAAATTTATTCAAATTCTAATAAAGAAATAAATTCATAATTATATTCTATTAACGAGGTCGTCCTGATGGCCAATAATATTCAATTCCTTTGTTTCCCCTAAAATTATTTATAGGGGGTCTTGAGTTGGTTATAGGGGGCCTTTCTATTGTCTGTTGCCTATTTTCTACAGCACGGTTATAACTTTGGATTTGCTCTTGCCATCTTTGATTCTCAATTTCAAATCTTTGACGAGCAAGATTTTCTTGCTGAATTATATAATTCCTCTGATTAATTGAATATCTAGTATCAGTACTTCTTTCCATTCTATTAAAACTATTAGACCATTGTCTACCGTACCATTGATTATAGGCAGGATTAGGGTTAGGTGGAATTTGTGGAGGAATTTGTCTTTGAGTTGGAGGGTTATATAGATGTGCCCAAGGGTCCCTATAGACAACACCTGGCTGTCTTAATCCTTGTAATGGGTCTATGAACCTATAACCGGGAGGAGGATTTTGCGCTAATGAAGATGATGTTGCAATTAATGCAGTTGATAGTACTAATAGTTTTGTAATATTCTTTATCATTATGTTTAAAATATATCAAAATATTTAGATATTTTCACTAGTAAGAATATTGATGGATATATAAAATCTTGAGATTATATACTTAAATAATATTTAACCCTAAATTATACAAAGTTCTATCCAATTCATAATATAATCTTAAAGAATCTCCTTCACGATTATTACCTGAAAATAAAAAAGAATATTGATTAAAGGGATTATCAATATCTGAACTGATTGAAAGTTCAACAGAACTAAGTTTTTTATTTTCATTTTGATATTGTTTCATATTTAATCTGATTGAATTAATAGGCAAATCTATATTAGTTGATTCCATTATTCTATCAGGATCTTGTGAAATCATTAATTCTTCTAAATTATAATATTTCATAGATATTGAATTGAATAAGCACATTGTTTTCATTGATTCATCTAAAGATTTATCTTCAAGAATATCAAATAATTCTTCTCTTGAAAATTTATATTTACTCCTTTTTGTCATGGAATTATCGGTTTTTGTATAATCGACTCCTGAAAGAATAACTGCTTTACCAATTGTTCCAAATCTATTCTTTATTGCTCTACCTAAACCTTGATCTCGAGTATAGAAAAGATCATGATTAAGTGTTTCTATTGAATTTCCATATGCCCTTATATCTTCAATAAATTCTCGGAAGTTCCTGAATTTATGTCTTTGATAATAAATTTCTCCAGAATCTTCTATTAATTGCTGCAAAGAAGTTTTTTCAAAAGTCCTAGGATAAATAAATCTAGAAGCTCTTTCAATTGCTGGATAATTTATTGTAATGTATAAATGATAAAGAGGTTCTCCATTAGCTATTTTTTTTATTGAAACTTTTAAAGCTCTTTTTTTTATTTCAGATAATAAACTCTCTACTTCTTTATTTTCATGAGATAATTTTTTTGCTTTTCTTAAAATATCTCCATTAAATTTCATTAACTCTTCATAAGAAATATCTTCTTGGCAATTCAACCAATTAAGTTCTTCAGCTATTTCTGGATTTTTAATCATGGCGTTATTAATAAAAATTTAAGATTTAAAAAATTGTTCATACTAGAATGTTCTTATTCAATCTGAATTAGTTTTGCTTTATCACGTTCAATATTTGGAAATATCCAGCAGATAGGGTATGATATTTCCTGGTTTGGTTCATAAAAACTAAGTCCTCTTTCAGAATCATGAATCTTAACTACTCCCTCTTTAACTAAATCCTTATCAAATAATAAAAGAGGCCTATTCCAGTAAAGGACCCCATTTCTTTCTTCAATTTCTTCAATTGGAACATTATATCCTTCTAATAATAATTCATATCCGAATCCTGTATTTTCCTCAATTGGAAGATTATGGACGCTAATAAATCTCATCTTATCAAATCTATCTCCTTCATTTATCTTACTTGCTATATCTTTTTTTATTCTTGATTTTAAATTTTGAGCTTTTTTTTCATTTGAAAAAATACCTCTTAATTGATCATCGCCAACTTTTCTTGTTTGCGCACCATAAGCAACAGAATTATCATACCAATCATTAAGGGTTTGAAACCATACTTCTCTTAATTCATATAATTTAGCATAAGTATGTGTTTCTAAATCTTTAAATTTTACCATAATATTAAATCTTGTTTCTATTTTTAAATTAAATTATAATTAAGTATAATTTTTGAATTATGACTATCTCTGATAAACTCGGTTGTTATTACCATGAATAATTATTGTTCTATTTTCTATATTCTGGTTTTGAATTGTAGGTAATTGATTCCTTTGTCTTTGAGATTCTATATATTGATTGAATCTATTTATTTCAACTTGCCATTTTGCATCTTCAGAATTAAATCTTGATCTTGCTTCATTTTCTAAATCAATAAATCTTTGTCTTTCTTCTGACGAATATCTTGGATCTTGAGATTTTTGCATTCTATCAAAACTATCAGACCATAGTTTTGCATACCATTGTTGGTATCTTAGATAAGGATTATCTGGAACAAATTGGTTGTTATTTTGTTGCATATTAGGGACCTTTGGCATTTCTCTTGGCTGGACTTGCCTGCCATAATTAGAACCCTGTAATTCGGGATTATTTGGAAAATAATATTCTCTTAAATCATTTTGATGTTCTTTAAATTCAGGAGAGTTTATATTCATGGGCGTTGGATCCCAAATATTTGAATCATAGGGATTCTGGAATTCGGCAGGTCTAGCTTGAGGTATATTTCTTTGGTAATTTTGTTGACTTGGTTTATAATAAGGAATTCCTCTTTCATTTACCGGATTTGATGGTGGTTGTAAAGCAGGATTATTTTGATTATTTTGATTTTGATTAAATCTATATTCTGCTGTTTGAACTCTTGTAAATCTCCTAATAAAGCTTTCTTGAGCATTTGAAATAGTGGGTAAAAGGGAAGAACCTAAAATTATAAATGAGATTAAACCTTTTTGCATATTTTATTTAATTAATTGGAATATTTATTAATTATCAGTATAGAATATATTGAAAATATGGCAATTAGAATGAAAATTTCCTATAGTTATTGATAAAAGCATTATTATCTCCTTTCTTGAATCTTTTAATAAACTCCTTACAATCTTTTTGAAAACCCAAAGAAGGGTCATATTCAATATAATCTAGATTATTCCTATCATTTACAATTTTAGCTTTTTCATAAATTTTTAATATACTTTGGTCAAGAATGTAAGTTGTTCCTTCATGAACAAGCTCTACCCAGGCATGACCTTTTTGTTTATTTCCTTCCATATAACCGAAAACAACTCTGGATTTTATTTCTTTTTTATCCAAATAATCATATAACAAGAAGGCATGCTCCTCGCAATCTCCTTTGTTTCTTTTTAATGCAACATTGGGAGGATACCAAATATCATAACCTGCAGTTTCGCTAACAAAAGGAAGAGAATTGGCTTTAATCAGGCAATCCATATAAGGGGGAACAACTTCAGGTTCTGCAAAAGGATTTGATAAACAAGTTACAAAAATTAAACTTAATAGAGTATTTCTCATTTTCAGTTCTAAAAAGATTAAGGGTATAAGAAGATTGTTAGTTGAAAAAATATATAAACTAGTACTTCTGTGAAATATTGGAAGAAGAGTTCTGATAAATATTAATTTGGAGATAACCCTATCATGAAAACAAATATTGTAACAGAATTCCTGGTTTTCTTTGCTACAGCTTTTATTGGTGCAATTTATATTAAATACTTGCTTCCTGGAATAAGTGATATATTAAAGATATTGATATTATTTGTTATAATTGCATTATTTGGAAGTATGATTATATGGATACTTGGTGAACTTGATGAAAGAATATTTGGAAGAAGAAGATATATACATAAACTAGATTTAGAAAGACCAAGATATTCATTTAGATAATTAAATTTTATAAAACTCAGTTATCAGGTTAGCCAAGAAAATAATCGTTATAATCGCCTTTGGCGAGATTAAACCTATTATAAAACTCCTTTATCCGACCAACCTAATACAAAATCATTTTTTAATTTAGATACGTCAATAGTCTTTCCATCTAAGATTTGGCGATAAATCTTCACAGTCTCTTTTACATTAGTTTCTGTATCAATAAATATATTATTAATTCCAGATCTTGTAAGATTTTTTACTTTATTAAAGAGTCCAAGTTCTTTATCATTTAAAACTTCAGTGCCATTAAATATAGGATTTACTTTAAAAATAAAACCTTTTTCATCTTTAATTATGGTTTCTGGCATTTTATGTGCAAGAGTCATAAGCCTAATCTTTCCATGAACAAAAACCCCGAAATTCTTATTCTTGAATTCGGTTAATTCTTTAATAGAAAGTTCTGGAGAAACAATTGGAAAAGCTCCTTTTTTTTCAATATAATCTAGATTTAAATCATTAAAGCAATTTAAATTATAATCCAAATGAATGGGTAAATTTAGATTCATATTTAATAAAGCTAAGTTTCCAGAAAATATTCCATCTGGTTTCTTTAATTTAATTTCATTAATAATTCTAGTGATATCTGAATCAAAAATAATTCTAGGGATATATGCGTATAATTTTGATTTAATTGATTTTTTTACTTCTGAAAAATCTTTTGCAAAAATATCATAATAAATAATATCTGCACCTGCAAATGAAGCAGATATTGCATCTTTCTTATTATAAGCTCTTACTAATAGCTGTTTTTGTAATGATATTTTTTCTTTAATTTCAGGCAAAATCAATTTTGATTTTCTTTTTTCTAAATTTATTGGAATTGTTTTAACTTCGTAATTTTGTTTAGATATATTTGAAAATCCACTAGATCTAGAACTATTTATAATATTTTTTCCTGAAAAACAACCTTGTGTAAAATCTCTTGAGAATGCAGATTCTAATTTATCTTTCATTTTAGAATCTACCTTGAAATTTCCGTTATAATAACTATCAATTGCCTTTCTATAAACGTCTGAAACTGTAGCTACATAATACGGAGATCTCATTCTTCCTTCAATTTTTAAACATTCAATACCTAATTCAATAACCTCTGGAAGTTTTTCAAGAAGAGAAAGTTCTTTTGTTGAAAGAAAAAAGGAATTGTTGTATTTTTTTCTACATGGTTGCGCACATTTTCCCCTGTTACCAGATCTTCCACCTAAAAAACTTGAAAATAAGCAAGAACCAGACAAACATACACATAATGCTCCATGAATGAATATTTCCAATTCTTTTTTAAAATTCTTTCTGATAGTTTTAATTGATTCTTTATTTAACTCCCTAGCTAAAACTATCCTATCTGCATTAGAAAATAAATTAGCATGAGGACTATTCATTACTCCTGCTTGAGTTGAAATATGAATTGAAAGTCCTGGAAAGGATTTTTTAATTATATCTATAAATGAAGGATCTTGAATAATTACTGAATCAATACCAGATTCATAAGCAAAGGATAGGTCTTTAAAAAAATCTTGTATTTCTGAATTCTTTACTAAAGTATTCATTGTTAAGTATAATTTTACATTGTTTGATTTGCATAATCTAATTGCTTCAATTAAACCTTTAGAATCAAAATTAGATGCAAAAACTCTTGCATTAAAATTATTCATTCCAAGATAAACTGAATCTGCTCCATTAGATATTGCTGCTTTTAGATTAGCTAAAGAACCTGCAGGTAGAAGTAGTTCAATTTTATTATTCATAATATTAAATGATTTAATGACTTTAAAAAGATTTATAGAAAAAATCCAAAAGACTTAAAAATTAAAATTAAATAAGAAAATAATGTCAAAGAAAAACTATGTAAGTTTAATAGAAAAAATTGTAAAAAGCAGATGCAAAAAACAAAAAGAATTATTAAATTACCATATAATTCCTGCAGTAGAATATGCTTATCAATTAGTCGATATAGTTGAATCAGATAAGGAAATAGCCATTCTTGGAACATGGTTGCATGATATATCTAAAATTAGTTGGTATTCAAAACCAAAAAGAGATAGAAATAATCATCATATTAATGGTTCAAAAGAATCTGGAAGAATACTTTCAAAACTAGGTTATGACCCTCTTCGAACAAAATTAGTTCAAGAGTGCGTTTTAAGACATTCAACAGATAAAAGATATCACCCTAAAACAATTGAAGAAAAAATTGTAGTATCTGCTGATAGCCTAAGTCATTTATATAATGTTCCAAGATTGTGTAAACAAGCTTATAGCAACAATACTAGTTCAATTAAAGATGATACAGAATGGCTAATTAACAAATGCGAAAATTTAATTGCCAAAATGGAAATTCCAGAAGCAAGAAATATGGCAATAAAAAGATATGAACAAATAAAACAATTATTTAGTTAGATAATAAAATAAAAAATTAACCAAGATCATTTAATGCTGTATCTGAAAACGAACTCGTATCGATTTCTTGAGTTGTTGAATCAATAGTAGAAATATCAGTTGATTCTACAGCAATATCTTGAGCATTTGCTGGATTAGATGGATTGGAATTAATATTAGTTGTATCTTCTTTTGGAGAATTCATCATTTTAATAGTTATAAAACCGGCTATTAAAACAAGAACAATTGCTGTAATTATAATTATAACTGTTGATTTTTTCATTGTTCTTCTTCCTCACTTTCTTCTTCATTGTCTTCTGTATCAGTTTGACTCGGATTTCTTACTCTTTCTCTTGATTCTGTTAATTTTTGTTGTCTTGATTCTATTTTTTCTTTAGCTTCTAATATTTTCTTTTCTCTTTCTTGTATTTTAGCTTGTGTCTCAGTTTTTCTTGCTTCTAATTTTGATTCAATTTCTAATCTTTTAACTTCTCTTTCTGCAACTTTTGCTTGTCTTTCAGAATCTTTAACACTACGTTCTTCTTCTTTAGCTTTTTTTCTTTCTTCCATAGCTAATTTTTCTTGTTCTTTTAATGCTTTAATATCTTCTTTTACAGTAGACTGAAAAAATTCTTTAATAGCATCAGCATCTAATTTAACTACTTTTAATTGATTTTTAGATTCATTAAGTGAAGCTAAAAACTGTCCTTCAGAATGACCACATGTAAAATTTCTTGTATTAGCTAGTTTTTCAATAAATAAAGTATAATCAGCTTGAAAAACTTGAATTAATTCATTTAGTTTAACTTGGTCTTCTTTTAATGCAGAAGTATCAAATCCTCTTGAATCTGCTTTTGTAATAATTGTTTGTAGGGATTCAGATAATTTAGAAAATCTTGTATAATGTTTATCTTTTTCTTCATTATATTGTCTTAATCTTCCTTCAACTCTTGAATTGACTGCATTACATCTTGAAACCCATGGGCCGGTTAAATTAGTATTGTTATTGCTATTAGATTGATTATTATCATTAGTAAGATTATTATCAGTTAGGTTGTTATTATCTGTAGAAGTATTATTATTAGGGTCAAATGTGCTATTATCATCCGTACTATTATCTTGAGCAAGAAGATATCCGGTACTAGTTAGGATTAAAAACAATGTTAAAAATATAATCGACCTCTTCATTAAATTAAAAAAAATATAAAGTATATAAATGTTTTGAAAAGTTTTGAAAGAAAAAATCTTTTTTTATAATCATAATCCTTAAAAAGCATGTTTTCCATATAAAATAGCAGACTAGGCTCGGGAGTTAGCTCTTCCCGATTTGCTAGTGAGCTTTAAGCAAGCTGAAGAAGGGACGTGAGAGATGGTTTAGAAAGTCTTGGTATGGACGTTGAGAATTTGTCCTTCTTGATCTTGCTTTTGCGAAATGGGTCAGACCTTGATCGGAGCAGCCCTAAACAGAAGTTAAGGTGCTTGGAGGGTAGCGAATTTGAGAAAGTATCAAGGGAGCTATCTAAGTTGTCTTAGGCAACCCTTCGTAGTCTGCACTTTTATTTTTGAAAAAAAGAGAAATTTTTTTCATTAGATTTATATATTTAAAAATGTTTTAAAAGATAATGAAAAATAAAAGAGGTCAATTTTATTTAGTTGCAGCTGTAATAGTTATTTTAGCAGTTTCTGCAATTACTGGAGTAACTACCTATTCTTCATCAAGAGATAAACCTAAAATAATTGATGAACTTTCTTATAATCTTGAACAAGAAGGATATAATATTATTGATTATGGAGTTTATAAAAATACAAATTATCCGGATTCTGTTGATATAACTAAAGAGCAAGAAAAAGTTGCAACAGAAATTATCGGTTCTATGGCTGTTAAAGATCCTTCAGTATCATTATCTGTTGTTGTTGGAAATGGTGAAGGAATAATTACAAGAATAGATAATATAAGAGAAGATCGTGGTTCAATATCTGCAGGAGATATAGAAACACCTGCAAGAGCAATAGTTATTGAGAGATGTTCAAAAACGGTAGATAATGATTGCTTGATAACATCTGATTTAGGAAATGATAATATAAAAATTAATTTTTTAGAAAATGAATATACTTTCAAATTAGATGACCCTAATAATAATTATTTTTATTTTGTATTATCAAAAAAAGTTGGAGAAGATAATTATGTCAAATCAGGTGGTTAAAAGGAAAATTTCCAAAGAAAGAAATATTAAAGCAGATAGCTTAATGATATCCTATGTTTTACTTATTTCTATGGCTTTAATATTGGGAATAGGTGTTTACGGCTGGTTAAGTCATGAAACACCAAGCGATGTACAAGAGGTTGATTGTGGTGAAGACACTTTTTTATCTTTAGAAAATTATGAATGCACTCCTGGAGAAGCTTATGGTGGAATCAAATTATTAATTAAAAATAATGGAAGATTTAATATTGATGGATTTGTTTTAACTGCAAGTAATGATACTAATAAGACTCCAATAATTAAATTAACTCCTAAATCTAAAAATCTAATAAAATCTATTGGGTATATTGATTTTGAAAGTCCATTAACTCCTGGTAAAGAAAAAGAAATTGAATTTGATAATATTTTTAAAAATGATCACCTTGAATCATTAGTTAGTCTTAAAATACAACCTTTTAGATATGGAGAAAATAAAAAAGATAGATTATTATGCAAAGAAACAAAATTTAGTGAAACAGTTGAAGATTGTATAATTGGAGCTAATCCGCCTGGGTATGTGCCATCAAATAATGCCCCTTTACCTCCGAGTCTACCTACAACAGGATATACCTTACCCTCTTGTGTCCAGGTAAATGTACCTTTTACAATACAAGTAGAATATGCTGATCCAGAGAATACTCTACAATATAATGATTTAAGCAGAGTTTATTTAGCATTAGGTAATTCTTTTGAACCAAAACTTTATTTAAATAATCCTGGATTAATTTTATATAGAATAGCAGGAGGAAATGCATTTGGGGTGGTTAATAATAGTAATTATTCATTAGTTACATTATGTGATGGATCATTAACTGGTGTTTGGAATGAAAATATCAGATTAAGTTGTTTACCTGCTGAAACTTTTTCAGGAAATCTTGTTCAAGAAGGAAGTAATCCTGTAAAAATCATGGTAACATATAGAGTAACTATTACAAATGCAGCAAGTTTATCAGCTCCATTATATCTATATGCTTATGCAGCAGATATTCATGGTCTAAATAGTGGATGGTCTTTACTTGAACCACAAATAGCTGAAGTAAGGCCTTCTGCAGCAGCTGCTTGTCCTTAATAATAAAGTATTTATACTAAAAAAAACATAGAATAAAAAAGATGGTGAATAGAAAAATAAATAAAATAGATAATAAAGGAGTTAGTCCTGTTGTATCTACTGTTTTATTGATAATGGTTGTAGTTGTTTTAGCATTAATAATATTATTATGGATGTGGGGATTTATTCAAGAAGCTAAAACTAAAAAAATTGATGATATAGAAAAATCTGCAGATGAATTCTGCAGAGAAGTTACAATTGAACCTATCTTAAATGATGATGGATCTTATGGATTTGAAAATAAGGGAAGTGTTCCTTTATTTGGATTTAAAGTTAAAACAATAATGGAGGGTTCATCTAGTATTGATGAAAGCAATAAAGATTATCATCTTAATCCAGGATTTGCTACAATGATAAGTGATTCAGTAACGCACCAAGAATATGAAAGTATTGAAATAATTCCGGTATTACTTGTAATAAATGAAAAAACAACAGCAAGTGAAGAATATCCTTGCTTAGATGAACTAAAAAAAATTAAATGATAAATATAATAAATAAAATAATGATAAAATCAAAAAAAGGAGCTTCTGAAGTAGTTGGAACAGTATTATTAATATTATTAGCAATAGTTGTTGTATCTATGGTAAGTGCATTTGTATTAAATATTGTTAATGGTGAAATTAGTAAATCAGAATGTCATAAACTAAATGGCAAAGTTAAGATAATAAATAATCCAAAATATACTTGTTATACTAAATTTACTCCTGATGATCTTTCTACGCCCCTTCCGGCTAATGAATATAAAGCTGCAGAATTATATATCCAAATCCATCTTGATGATACAAAAGATTTAAAAATTAAAACATTAAGAATAAAAACTGGCGGAGCAGATTCAAGAACTTTTGATATTGTAAATGGAACTGCGGGAGGAACTAATAATGTGGAAGTTTATAAATCTCCTACAATGATGTTATTATTTCCTGATTTTGGAACTGAAAAAACATATAATATAACTGATGTTGATGGATTAAATCCTGAATCATTTATGGTTTGGCCTATCTTAGAAAAAAATAATCAAGATTGTGCAATAGCAGCTAGCACTATATCTAGCATATCTGAATGTCCTTAATAATTGATTAATAAATTAATAAACAAGAATCAAATGCAAACTAAAAAAATTCTATTAAAAAAATCGCAAATCTGGGTAGAAACTGCTATATATACTTTAATTGGACTTACGATGATTGCAGTAGTATTATCAATATCTATGCCGCAAATAGAAAGGATGAAAGATAGATCAGTTGTATCTCAAACCATGAATACACTTAATAGTATCTTTGTAAAAGTAGAAGAGGCTAAAGAAAGCACTGGAAATATTAGAGTAGTTGATTTAAGAATAGGAAAAGGAAAAATTGAGATTGATCCAAAAACTGATGAGATTAGATATATACTTCAAAACACAAGATATGCTATGAATGAACCTAATCAAAGTTTTAAGGAAGGAGATTTAATGCTTGAAACCCAAATATTTGGTGAGAGATATAATGATATAATAACGATAAACTATAGCGGGATTATTAATTTAGAATATGATAGAGGAAATAGTCTAAAAACTCTTCAATCAGGTACCGGCTTACATAGGCTAAAAATAGAAAATCTTGAATATAATCCTGTAACACAAATATCAACTGTTGATATAAGTGTGATATCATAAAAATTAATTAGAGTTTAATTTATTAATGTAAAACTTAAGTTTTAAATACTCTTTTTTATTTTATTATATATAAAAAAAGGTGAAATATATGGAAAAAATTCAGATAAACTTAAATCCAACTATACCTGCGCTCCCTAAATTTGAAGATAGAACAAAGATAAATGTAAGATATACATTGATTTCTCCTTATGTTAGTGTACATATTTATTGGGATAAAGAAACTGCTGAAGTCATATATGAAATTGAAGAACCTCCTTTAACTAAAGAAGAGGAATCTTTACTAAAAACAATTGAGACAAGTTTATCTGAGATGGTAAATGTAAATATTCTAGTTCAAAAAACAATAGAATCTATGATTGAATATATTGATAAAACATCTAGATTATTGATTGAAGAGCTTGATTTAAAAATAACTTATGATAGCTATAGAAAAATTTTTTATTATCTTTTCAGGGATTTTGTTGGTTTAAATAGAATTGAACCAATTATGAGGGATTATTTTATTGAAGATGTTGAATGTAATGGAGTAGATACTCCTGTCTATATTATTCATAGAGTATATAGAAATATGAGGACTAATGTAGTCTATAAGTCACTTGATGAACTTGCTAATTTTGTTGAAAAAATGGCTCAACGAGGTGGAAAATATATTTCATATGCAAATCCTTTACTTGATGGTTCGCTTCCAGATGGTTCAAGAGTTAATGCAACGTATACTCAAGATATTTCAAGCAGAGGTCCAACATTTACTATAAGAAAATTTACAAAAATTCCATGGAATCCTATTCAATTATTAAACAAAGGAACAATTTGTCCTGAAGCTCTTGCTTATTTCTGGATATTGCTCGAGTATAGATCAAATGTGCTTATTGCAGGAGGAACTGCATCTGGAAAAACTACATTACTTAATGCAATAGCATTTTTCATTCCACCTGAAGCAAGAGTAGTTTCTATTGAAGATACAAGAGAATTAAATTTACCAAGAGAAAATTGGCTTCCAAGTGTAGCTAGAACCTCTTTTGGTGAAGGAAAAGTTGGTGAGATTGATTTATTCAGTTTACTAAAAAGCTCATTTAGACAGGCTCCAGATTATGTTATTGTTGGAGAAGTAAGAGGTAAAGAAGCATATGTACTTTTCCAAGGCATGGCTTCTGGTCACTCATCTATATCTACAATTCATGCTGATTCAGTTAGTACATTAACAAAAAGATTATCCACTCCCCCGATAGAATTATCTCCGAGCCTATTAAATACACTTGATTGTGTTGCAATTATGACTCATGCAATTATTGGAAAGCAAGAGACAAGAAAACTTAGAGAGATTATTGAGATTGTAAATGTTGATGATAATGGTAATGCAGTAACAAATACCCCATTTATCTGGAATCCTAGAGAGAATGTTTTTTATTTTAAAAAAAGTAATGTGGTTTTTGAAAAGATAACTAAAAAATATGGAATAACAGTTGAAGAACTTAATAAAGAATTAGAAGTTAGGGCAAAATTATTATATGAGCTTCAAAAAAGAGAGATGTTTGATTTTAATCAGACACAAAAGCTCATTAATGAATATCATAAAAATCCAGATAGTGTTCTAGCAACTTTTGGCATTACACGATAAATATTATTTTTTATTGATTAATAATCATATTTCTCTTTAGATTCTAATTTATCATAACCTTAATAAACTCTTTTTAACTAATTTTAAATATAAAAAGATGGTAGATATAAAAAAGATTCAGGCATTAGCTCAGCTTGTAGCTGATATGGAAAATTCTATAAAAAAAATGGAAAAATCGTTTTCAGATAACGATGCTAAAAATTTCAATTCAAATAAAAAAGATGCCTTAGATTATCAGAATAGAGTTTCTGGCATCTTAAATGAATTAAAAAAATAGGTGAAAAATGAGCATAGAATCGTTGGAAGACAACATAAAACAAATGAAAGAAATCATTAGAGAAGCTTTTGTATTTGTTAACCAACTAAACATGATTGAGGAACTTGAAAAAAACAGCGAAGTTATTGTTAACAAGAAAGAAAAGCTGTTGTTATCAGATATAATTGATTCTTTATCAGGACAAATAAAAATTCTAAATAATTCTATTCCAGATTTAATACAAAATATTGGATTTTATAAAAAATTAGATAATGAAAAAACAGGAACTCAACCAGCTAAAATAATTCCAAAACTTGTTAAGATTCAATATAATACTACTGAAACAAAAGAGAAAATATCTTTAACTATCTCTGATAAAGATAAGAAGGAATTTATTGAAAATCTTAGCAAGACGAATCTTTCTATAAATCAATTAAAACAAAAATTTGCTATCAATAAAGAACTACCTGTATTTGGAAAACCAAATAAATATGCGAAGTTATCTAATAAATTTTTTAGAAATCTATCCAATAGTCTTTTAGAAAAAGGTTATTTTAAGGCGCTGAATAAAGATCTTAGAAGAATGAATTCACCTTTTATTGTTGGAACTTATGTTTCCATGATATTTTTTACAGCGCTTCTTACATTTCTTATTAGTCTTGTTATTTTTATAACATTATTGTTTGTAAAACTAAGCATTAACTATCCTTTCTTTTTTCCACTTGATGAAGGAGTAACAATAATTTCTAGAATTACTTCTTATTTTTGGATTATATTTGCAATCCCATTACTTGTTTCTATATTGTTTTATTATTATCCATCAAGTGAAGCAAAAGGGATGGGATCTAAAATTGAACAAGAACTTCCATTTGTAACAATACATATGTCAGCTGTTGCAACATCTGGAGTTGAACCTATGAGCATATTTAGGATAATTCTCAAGAGTGATGAATATAGGAATACTAATATTGAACTAACTAAACTAGTTAACTTAATTAATTTTCATGGTAGAGATTTAGTTACAGCATTAAAAGAAACAGCTAGAGCTTCTCCATCACAAAAACTAAAAGAATTGCTTGATGGAATGTCCACTGCAATAACATCTGGTGGAAGTTTAAAATTATTTTTGAATAAGCATGCTGAAAATCTACTTTTTGATTATAAACTTGAAAGAGAAAGATATACAAAAACTTCTGAAACTTTCATGGATTTATATATTAGTATATGTATAGCTGCTCCAATGATATTATTAATGTTATTTGTAATAATGGGAAGTACAGGCACTCTAACAAGCTACCTTGGATTAGGGGTTGGTGCTTTGAGTTTCTTATTAATCCTTGCTATTGCTATATTAAATCTTATGTTCCTGTTGTTCCTTAAAATGAAACAACCAACAATGTAAAATGAGACTTGGAAAATTCGGAAAAATGAAAATAAATAAATCTCAGGTAATTGGGATTATTGTAGCTCTTGTAACTCTAATATTAGCTTTTGTATTTCTTGGTCCATCTGATGTTTTTTATTTTTTAGTTGGTATCTCTTTCATAATAGCAGGCTTTCCTTTTTTCCTAGCAATTGTTATGGAATCAAATACAACAAGGGATAAAGAAGAAATGTTCTTGGAATTTTCAAGAAATCTTGTTGAGAGTGTTAGAGCAGGTACTCCAATAAGTAAAAGCATATTAAATATAAAAAATAAAGATTATGGAACATTAAATCCACACATTGAAAAATTATCTAATCAAATATTTCTTGGAATTCCGTTAAAAAACGCTTTTGAAACATTTGCTAGGGATCTTGGTAGTCCAACTATAACTAGAGCAGTAGGTATTATAAGTGAATCAGAAAAAGCAGGAGGGCAGATTGAAGATATTCTTGAATCTGTTGCTACATCTGTATCACAAATTGAAAAATTACGAAAAGAAAGAAGAGCTGCAATGTATACTCTTGTTGTACAGGGTTATATAATTTTTATGATATTTATTGTTATTATGCTTGTAATGCAGTTTAAAATAATTCCAATAGCATCAAGCCTTGGCGGATCTATGGGAGATAGTGGTTCAGCAGGAGGAAGTGGAATGGGTATGGGTGGGGTTGGTTCTATTCTTGGTGGAGGTGCGCCAGCTAAACCTGAAGAATTAGCAAGACCTTTTTTCTGGTTATTAATTGTACAGGGTTTTTTTGCAGGATTGGTTATTGGAAAAATATCAGAAGGAAAAATATTATTCGGATTAAAACATTCTTTTATACTACTAGTGCTTGCGTTATTAATAAACTCAGGAGCACAATTATTTTTAGGAAAACCAGTATAAACATGGTAATAAAAACAATAAAATCTCAAGGCCACATAGAGATGATTGTATCTTTTTTCTTATTTATAATTTCATTAGTAGTTATATTTTATCTTTTGAATCCCGCAATACAATCAAGCACAAAAACCCCTGATCCTAGCAGGATTAGTGGGATAATTGTCAAAAATCTTTCTTATGAATATGGAAAACTGGTTATTATATTAAAGGATGATTCTGATTATTATGAATACACTCCTGAGGTTTATATTGGTGATCAATCCAGTTCATCTGAACCTATTAGATATTATGAAAAAAAGGATTTTCCTGATACAAAATATGTTGTTTATTTTTCAAAATTCTTTGAGGAAAATTTTAGGATAACAACTAAATATGGATGTCCTGCAGTTATTCCTCCTGATCCTGAAATAGATTGCGAATATAATAATGCTTCTTATTCTATAGAAAAATTCGTTGTTTATGAAGAAATAAAAAAGATTAAAGAACAATATGATTCAGATTATAATAAATTAAAAAGAGAACTTGGAATAAATAGAGATTTTTCATTTAGTGTTAGAAGTCCTAATGGAGTTGATATTAGTGAAGTAAGTATTTCTCCAAAAAGGGTGCCTGCTGGAAAAGAAAGAGGTTCTTTTGATATTCCGATAAGAGTAATTAATAAAACTGCAGATATACGGGAATTGATAATTAATGTAAAATCATGGTAATAAGAATTAATAAGATGAATAAAAAGGGATGGTTAAGAGTAGTTGAAGCTCTTTTTGCAATAATGTTAGTAATGGGGGTTGTTATGGTGATAGCTACAAAAAATAAACCTCAAACAAATTTATCAGAGGAAATTTATAAAAAACAAAGAATTATAATTGAAACTATAAGTAAAAATCAGAGTATAAGAAACGCGACTATTGAAGGAAGAAAAGATGTTATTGATGACTCTATAAAAGGAATGATACCTACTTCATGGGGTTTTGCAACAAGAATTTGTGATATTAGAGAAATATGTAATACTGATACTCCAAATGATAGGGACATATATTCTACAGAAGTAATCATCTCTTCTACACTTGAAGAATATAAACCAAAAAAATTAAAATTTTTTGTTTGGATAAGAAATGCAAATGATAAAATTTTACCAAAACCTCATTTTGAAATATCAAGCCCAGTTATTGAGAATAATATAATTCCTCCAACCCATACTTGCGTATTTCCTAATTCCCCATCTATACCTCTAAAAATCGGAAATATTCCTTCAAATACAAAAAGTCTTGCAATAAGTATTGTTGATGAAACTGATTTAAATGAAAAAGCACATTTAATTGCTTGGAATATTCCTCCAGATATTACTGATATAATAGTTGAAGATATTCCTAGTTATGGTGGAGTAATTGGAGTTAATTTTGAAGGATTAAATTCCTATTCTCCGGTTTGTTCTCCTCCTAGTGAAACACATATTTATGCATTTAAAGTATATGCTTTAAATGATAAATTAAAAGATTGGGATGGAAGAGATCTTTTAGCTAGTTCAGAACTAACTCAATTTAATTATAATATTACTACATTAAATCTTATTGAACATGCAAATTTTGTTGCAACTTTTACTTCTCCTTGATAAAAAGTAATTTAAATATAGTTTTTCTTATTAAATAATGAAATATAAATTCCTATCGCATACTGCTGATGCAAAATTTCATTCTTATGGAAAAACACTTGAAGAAAGTTTTGAAAATTCAGTTGAAGCACTCATTAATATTATATGCAAAGAAAAAATAAAAAAAATAACTAAAAAGATAATAAAAAGTGAGGGAAAAGATTTAGAAGAATTATTATATAATTTTCTTGAAGAATTTCTATTCTTGATAGATTCTAGGGACTTTATTCCTTCAGAAATATTAAAAATTAAAATTTATAAAAAAGGAGAAGGATATAAATTAAATTCTGAAGTTATTGGAGATAATCTTAAAAATTATAAAACTCATACAGGAATAAAAGCAATAACATATAATGAGATGTTTGTAATAAAAGAAAAAGATGCATATAAATGCCAAGTGGTTGTTGATATATAAAAGGATATTAAAATAATAGACTTTAGGAAAATAGTCTAAAATTAGTTAAGATTATAAATAGATTCTAAATAATAAAAAAATGGAAATAAAAAAAATATCTGAATTCGAATATGAAATTGTTAAAGAAGGCAAAATGAATGTTCCTGGAAAAATATTTGCTAACGATAAATTAATGGAAAATATAAAAAATGATAGAACTATAACTCAAATCAAAAATGTTGCTTGTTTACCTGGGATTCTAAATGCAAGTATTGCTATGCCGGATTGTCATCAGGGCTATGGCTTTCCCATAGGAGGAGTTGCTGCTTTTGATAAAGATAAAGGAGTTATATCTCCGGGTGGAGTTGGATATGATATTAATTGTTCAGTAAGACTTCTTAAGACAAATCTTACAATAAATGATATAAAAAATAGAGATACGTTAATTAAATCATTGTTTAAAGCAGTTCCATCAGGAGTTGGAAAGGGGACTAAAATTAAAATTAATTATGATGAACTCGATGAAATTCTTGAAAAAGGAGCCAAATGGGCGATAAATAAAGGATATGGAAAAAAAGAAGATTATTTACATACAGAGGAAAATGGTTGTTTAAATGGAGCTAATTCTAAAGATGTTTCAAAAAAAGCTAAAGAAAGAGGAATAAATCAATTAGGAAGTCTTGGATCTGGAAATCATTTTCTTGAGATTCAAGAAGTAACTGAAATTTTTGATGAAAAAATAGCAAAAGTTCTTGGAATTAAAAAGGGTCAGATAATGATAATGATTCATTGCGGATCAAGAGGATTAGGGCACCAGGTAGCAAGTGATTATATTAAATTAATGCAAGATAAATATGGTTTTCCTATTCAAGATAGAGAACTTGTTAATGCTCCAATAAAATCTGAATTAGGTAAAAAATATTTTTCAGCTATGTCATGTGCAGCTAATTTTGCATTTGCAAATAAGCAAATAATAACTCATCTAATTAGAGAAAATATTTCAAAGGAATATAAGAATTTTCAAGCAGATGTTGTTTATGATATTTGTCATAATATAGCAAAATTTGAAGATCATTTAATTAATGGAAAGAAAAAAGAAGTTTTAGTTATGAGAAAAGGAGCAACTAGAAGTTTTGGACCAGGAAGAAAAGAAATTCCAGAAGATTATAGGGAAATAGGTCAACCCATAATAATACCTGGTAGTATGGGTACTTCAAGTTATTTACTAGTTGGAACAAAAAAAGCTGAAGAGATAAGTTTTGGTTCAACAGCACATGGAGCCGGAAGAGTTCAATCACGAACAGAAGCAAGAGAAAATCTTAGTGGAGAAAAAATAAAAAATGAACTTGCTAAAAAAGGAATAGCAATAGAAGCAGGAAGTTTAAAAGGATTATCTGAAGAAGCTCCAGAAGTATACAAAGATATTGATGAAGTAGTAAGTGTATCAAATGGTGCTGGAATAGGGAAATTAGTTGTAAAATTAAAACCTATTGCTGTAATGAAGGGATAATTTATAAATAATGAATTATTATGAAAAATATGAAAAAGGGGATAATAGGATTATACATTATTTTAATTATTATTAATTTTAGTCTTTTAAATTTCATCTCAGCACAAACAACACTTTCATTTTCTTTAAATGCTCATAATGCTCCGTATGAATATCTAGGTGTAAAACAAGATCATACAGATCCTCTAGCACAAGTTTCATGCGCAATTCCACCAATGAAAGTTGCAGAGGGATTGGTTCCAGGCAATATATTAAATATCTCTCAAATGTCTGGAAGTTTATGTCCACGATATTGGCCTAGGCGATATCCTGCAGGTCATCCAAAACAATATCAAAATTTATATTGCGGAAGTATTGTCACAACTTGTATTGATCAAAAAGTCGTTGGTGATGTTAGTATTAGTTGTAATCATCCAAATATTAAATTAGCTTTTTATGATAATACTCCTACTACCCCTATAAGAATTGCTGAACATACTATTACTGAATTTTTTAGTGCGGGGGTTGCTGTACCTATTGGAGCAAATTCTATTTATGCATATTATAAAGAGGATCCAACTACTTACTTTGACAATAATGGCTATCAAAGATGCACTTATTTTTATAATCTTACAACTTGCACTCCAAAAACTTGCACTAATATAATTAATGGAGGAAATGCGTTATGTGGAACTTATCAAGATGGTTGTGGTGGACAAATAACTTGCGGAGGATGTGATATTGCAACTCAAGCATGTAATCTTACAACAGGAAGATGTTATAATAAACCTGCAAATCCTCTTATTTGTACGCAGGATCAAATCATAATGAGATTATTTTCAGAGAGTAATAGCCATGGAGCTCTTACTAATAGAAGTGAGTATAGTGAATTAGTTTGTTTTAGCGAAATATTTAAAGATAATTATTTGGGAAAAGAATTTAATAATTGCACTTCAACAAATTCTCCTGTTGTATATTTAAATGATGAAATAAATGCCCATGCTTCTACAACAAAAGATGCTGTATATAAAGTACCTGTTTGTTATGGAGATTTAGTTTGCATAGCTAAAAATAGTAATTGTAATGAAGCAACAGAGGGTAATTTAACATTATATTTGAGTTCAAATTCAAATGCGCATATAGCGAAAGCAAATTATTTAGGCGGAGATTATCCAATTAGAATTTGCTGCAAGCATAATTCTAATGGTGGAGTCGGTAGTAGTCATTGGTCAGATCTTCTTGATTATACAACTACATTAAGCATTACAAATATTGGTAATACTGTAGCATTAATTTTTGATAAACCGGGAATAGAAAATGAAATGGTTAATTATACCATATATAAAGAAGGGACTCTTGGATGGAATCCATTCAATTGGTTTGATAGAAAAATTGCACAAATTTCTGGAAGAGGATTTACAACTTGGAGAGCAGATGATACTGGAAGATTTAAATTCATTGCAACAATAGAAAGCACCGGGCAATCTTCAGAATCAAATGTTTTAGATGTCTTACCAATTTATAATAATGTTGCTCCAACAACAAGAATTGTAACTCCATTATATGATGAAAATTTTACATTAAAAAAAGAATTACCCTTGGATAAAACTAGGGAGATTAGTTTTACTCATTCAAGCAGAGATGCTAGCGATTTATTGAACATTACCTGGGATTTTGGAGATAATAATATTACAACTTATATAGATCATGCAGATGGGTTACCTGGAATGCAAAAAGGAAATGTCACTCATAATTATAAAACTAGCGGAACTAAAGTAATTATAATAACAGCAAAAGAAAAAATAAGAGGACAATTAGCACAAGATGATGTAAGAATACATGTTTTCCAAGAAGGTTTAGGAATGCATGTATTTATTGATTCTCCTCCGAATCAAAGTTCAATTGGAAGCGGTAGTTTTTTAATAAGTGGAAATAGAACATATGTTTCAAACTGCACTAGAAATGGAATTAATTCTGATCAAGTAAGTGATAATTGCAATATTGATCAAAATTATAAATCTGCTAATGGGTATATCTCAGATCATGGAGATTGTTTTAGACCTGCAAATGATGATATAATGTGGTGTTATAAATATGCATCAGTTTATACCGGAACAGGTAGTGATATAAATAGAAATAAATTTAATTTTACTTGGACTTTTGATAAAGGAACTGATATTGAAATTATAGATAATATTCATTATAATGGGGATACATTTACCCAGATATTTACGAGCCCTCCTCAAAAACATTCAATAAATCTAAAGGTAATCTATAAGATTAGTTAAATCTGGAATAGATATAAACAGATAATATTTATAAATGATTATTAATTAAATAAAATATGGAAAAGAGGGAGATAAATAGTATAATTTTTTTTATAACAATAATTATAATTTTAAATTCTATTAATATAGTAATTGCAGATTCTATAACTTACACTCAAGCTCAAATACAGGCTGCAGGTGCAGGATTACCTTCAAATGGTTATGAATTTTATGCTACAGTTGCAACAGCAACAAAAATCTGTGAATTAAAAGATCCAACAAGACCTATTGTTGAATCTTTTGGAAGACCTTCTTCAGTTGTTACCAGGTACACTACCTTAAGTCATGATATTAATACATGGGATACTTCAACTAATACTTGGATTATTACTCCATATGATTATGATGGATGTATAAGAAAACCAATACTAAGAACACTAACCTGCAGATCAAATGAAACTGGAGAAATTTCAAGATTAATTGATCCTAATAGAGCTGTAATAACTTGGAATCAATTAATGGATATTTATTTACCTACTTTAGGAGTATTAAATAAAGATGATGATACATTTGGTTCTGAAATTGAAACAGCTAGAAAAATATGCATTGATCATGGGTATCTAGATATTTTAGATTTTGAACTACATGCTTTTTGTAATGGTGGAGATTATGTGGCTTATTATGATAATCTAACTAATACCTGGTCAAAATTAAATTATGATGCAGGAGTTGGCAGTACTTTAATGGGTTATATTCAACCCACTCTAACATGTAAAACTTGCTCACCAAAAACATGCTCAGATATAATTAATGGAGCAGCTGCATCATGTGGAACTTATCAAGATGGTTGTGGTGGACAAATAACTTGCGGAGGATGTGATATTACAACACAAGGATGTAATCTTACAATCGGTCAATGTTATAATCTTCCAATTATTCCACCTAATTGCACTACTTTCCAATCTTTATTTAGAATAGATACACTAGATAATACAACAATTTCATTATATAATGAAAGTGGAACTGGTTATAATATCTGTTATGAAAATATTTTTAATCAAACACATACCGATCCTGCTCCTCATGATTGCACAAGTTCACCATCAAATGTAATTTTTTGGTTAAATGGAGCTAATAATTCTGATATATCAATCGCTAGAAGAGTTATTATTAGTCCTGCTGATCTAAATAATGATTATAGAATTAATAATAAGGATAGACTAATTTTAATTGAAAAATTAGAAATAGGAACAGTAATACCTGAAGTTACAGTATGTAATCTAGCAAATGACTGGTGTAATTTTACTGATTTTAATCAAGATGGAATTTTTAATAGAACTGATATGGATTTTTTTGTTAGTGAAGATTTTAGTAATCATAATATTACTTGGGGGAAATGTATAAATAATGATATGGAATATACTGTATTTGTAAATAGTTATATTATTACTAATAATTCACTACCTTTAGATGCAGCACATCTTTATGGTTATGGTGCAAATTCAAATGGAGATAATTGGGCTTCTCCAATAGATATCGCACTCCAAATAAGTAGAAATAATTTTTGTAATTCAACTGGAAGGGAAATTTTTTACGATACACCTGTTTGTTATGGAGATTTAAGATGCGAATATCAGTTGACTGATTGTGATTTATCAAATAATGAGAGTTTAGTTGGTTATCTGGATATTAATCTTTCAGACTATAATAATAATGTAACAGGTCATTTCCAACCTCCTACTTATACTGGTGGAGAATTTCCAACAAGAATTTGTTGTAGACCTGAAACTTCAATAACTGGATTTTTAGGAACCGCTCATTGGGCAAATTTTATTGATTCTAATGAATTCTTAAATGAAACAAATATTGGAGATAGTGTTTTTCTTGTTTTTGATAAACCCGGTTTACAAAATGAAGAGATTTTATATGAGATATATAAACAAGGAACAATAGGTTGGAATTTCTTTGAATGGTTTGATAGAAAGATATTACAAATGACTGGAAGAGGTTATACAACTTGGACAACTAATATAGAGGGTAATTTTAAATTCAAGGCAACTGTCATAAGTACAGGCCAATCTTTAGAATCTAATATTTTAGAAGTAATGCAACCAGCAAATAATAATCCTCCAACAGTTAGATTAATTAATCCGAATGATGAGACAAATTATACTATTGGTTTAATTGGAGATACTGGGGATATAACTTTTATTCATGAATCAAATGATAGTGATGATTTATTAAATATAACTTGGAATTTTGGAGATGGAAACATAACTACCTATACAAATCATGCAGAGGGAGCTCCTGGTTGGCAGACAGGTGAAGTTACACATAGATTTACTACTCCTGGTGCAAAAAGAATAACTATCATTGTTACTGAAAGAGAGAGGGGCCAAACTGCAGAATCATCTATATTAATCTATATTTATCAGAGTGGATTATCAATGCAAACAATTATAGATTCTCCATCAGCAGATGCAAGTGGGCCTGGAATATTTTTTGTTAGTGGAAATAGGACTTTTGTTTCAAACTGCACAAGAAATGGAGCATCATCAGCTATTGTTCAAACAGCATGTAATGAGGATCAAAATTATAAGGTAACTAATGGATATATTTCATATCATGGAGATTGTACACAAAATTTTGAAAATGATAATATGATGTGGTGTTATAAATATGCATCTGTTTATAATGCTACAGGCAATGATATAAATAGAAATAGATTTAATTTCACATGGTTCTTTGATCAAGAAGTTGAAAGTGGATATTCTAATGGAGATACCTTTTATCACACTTTCCTAACTCAAAATAAACATTATATAAATCTAAGAGCTGCATATAGGTTATCCTAAAATGAAAAAACAAATTTTAGTAATTTATTTAATATTTTTTATTAACTTATTTTTAATAAATATAGTTTCATCACAAGAAATTGTTGGAGAAATTGGTGTATCTGTTATTGTGACGCCTGCAAGTATTGTATGTAGTACTGATTTTACTTCTTGGATAAATCCAAGTACTGGAGCGGTTCTTGGCTTAACTAGTGATAATTGTTACAGAACAATAGATTTAATGCCTTCACGATGTTGTGTTGGTAGTGGTATCTGTCAACCTGCTGGTATTGGTACAGATTCAAATGGAGATGAAATACATCATTGTGTTGAAACAACTAAAAAACAATGCAGTGATTTTGATGGATTGGGGGCATTAGCATGCAATCAGGATGCAAACACAAATTCACTAATACCTCCTTTAAATCTTCCAATAAATAGATATACCCAAATGATAATAGAAGTTCCACCATTTGAATGCGGAACATCTTATGTTGAAGGAAATTGTTTATTTCAAAGAAGTTGCAATTGCACATGGGAATCATCTACTTCTAAGTGTTTAGCTGTTAAAACAACAACTAGAACTTGCCCACCAGTATTAACTGATAAACTTCAAGTTAATTGCAAAGTAGAAGTAACAAGTTATGTAGATGATTGTGCTGGAGATGGGTTTATACATATTACATTTAATAAATTTTTAGATCCTCCTGATCCAGCTATAAATCCTAGTGATTATAATTGCTTACCTACAGATACTAAAGATATTTCATGTGAACAAGTTGCTAGAATGAATTTCTTTGGAATGTTTAATATTATATCAGTTTTAGCCCTATTAATTATATTTTATGTTTATCAAATTGGAAAAGATAAAAAGAAATAGAATATAATCTGAAAATAAATACAGATAATATTTATAAAGATGTTTTCTTTTTTTAATAAAAAGAGAAATTAATAAAAATGAGGGGTAAAAAATCAATTTTTTTTGTTTTGTCATTAATTGTAATTCTATTAATAAATAATGTTAATTCAGAGGTTATTGTTGGTAATAAATCTCATAGTGTTGAAACAACTTATGGTTCAAGTCAGCAATTAAAAGGATGGATAAATATTAGTTTAAAAGATGAACCTGGAAATACTAGATTAAGTGTTTTTAATAATAATATTACTTTAATTGATTTTTTAAATAAAAATAATGCGCCATATACCTGCAGACCTATTGATTGCCTTCAAAGTTATTATTCAACTGGAAGTGAATTAACTAAAAAAACTTATTCAATACCTGAAAGGGATAGTAAAACTTTTGGAATAAAAATCTCAGGGATTATAACAAAAATTGATAATTTTTATTTTAATCTAAGTTCAGATTCTCTTGCAACTTGTTTAAATCCGGTAAAAATAGATCTTTTTGATGATGGATTAATTGAATGGAAATATGAAAAATCTTCTGTAACTGAAACTTGTTCGATGATTAATTCATCTGGATGTTATAGGGAGGTTGATTTTAAAAATTATACAAGGTTTGTTGAAGATGAAATCTATTGTGAAAAGGTAAAAATTCCTCCTGTTAAGCATTTTAGACTAGCAGCAAAAATAAAAGGAAATGGATCAGCAAATTTTAATCTATCATTAGTTACTACAATAGAAAATGAATGTAGTGTCACAACAACTATCGGAGGAGATATTTTCTGTTATGTTAAACTTGATGAAGACTTGACTACTTTTATAGATGCAGAGGTATGCATTAGACCTATGTCAGGTGGTTCCCAATATGAAATTCCTTTTGAAGATGTTTCTCCATGCGGATATATTGGAGAAAATAAGAATGATTTGCATGATTTTGCACTTTCTGTAACCCCTATAAGATATGAGGGATTAATTGGAAAAAAGATAAGATTTAATCAAGAACTTGTTAAAGATAAAACTGAAACATTAAATACTGATATTTACAATTATCTAAATTCAAAATATAAATTAAATTGCACTCCTGAATGTATAATCCCTATAAGAATAGATTCTGGAATAAAACAAAATGTAACAATTGAAAGTGTATATCTTGAATATAGAGTAAGTAGCCTTATACCCTCGCCTATGCAAGTATTTTATGATATTGAAAAAAGAAATTCTACGGTCAGTCTTGATTTTAGACAATTATTTTTAGAGAGCGCTAATCTTATGTCCCCGGTATCATATGGTGAATCCAATATGACATTAAGAATTGGAGATAAACTTATATTTTCTGAAAAAACAAATACAAAAAGAGTACCAAAAATAATTGCATTTGCTCCATTAAATGTAAGCGCTTTAACTAATACGAGATTTATTGTTGGAATGGAAGAAAATATTGATAAAAATTATACTTATACTTGGAAATTAGATAATAGTTCTTCAGAAAAAATAACAACTGAAAATTATATTGATTATACTTATACTTCTCTAGGGGAATATCCTTTAACATTAAAAGTAAAAAATACTCTTGGTGGAACGTCACAAACATTCAAAATTAAAGTAGGTTCTCCATCTGCAAGTGTTAATACTACAATTAAAGAATATAAAACAAGAATTCTTAATTTTACCAGCCAACTTCAAGGTTTTGAAACTTGGGTAATTAAAGAAGCTGAAAAAAAGATTGATATTGATTCTTTAAATTCTGAAATAAAAAAACAAGAAGATAAATCTAAATTTGCTTTAAGTTCTGATGAATATGTAAAGATAATGAATGATTTATTAAATCTTAAAATTCCTAAAAAAATAAGATCAATAGATGAGGTAGGGCCTATAATCTATGTTCCAAGTGATGAACAAATGATAATGAGTTCTGTTGAAAAAGCAGGGTTAGAAGTAGATGAAGAAACTGTTAGAGAAGATTATTTTAAATATACTTCAACTTGGTTAATGGAAAGTTTGAATAGTAGTATTGAATATAAAACATATATATTTGATTATGGAGTAAACCAACAAGAAATGTTGTTCACCCATGTTAAATTAAGATTAAATCCGAAAACAGATATTGAAGAGGTTTATGTAATAATTAATGGAGATTCAGATAAAATTAAATTTCCTCCGGAAACTGATTATAAGGATTTAGAAGAAGGTGTGGCCCTTTCTTTTGAAACTCTGGAAAAAGAAAATGAAGTTGTTATAGAATTTTTATATCCTGATAAAATGACTATTACTAATCTGCCAATATTTATTGGTACCAATAAACTTTTAGAAGAACCAAAACTAGGTGAATGCAATAATAATAACGTTTGTGATAGGGATAATGGTGAGTCTTATAAAAACTGCAGATCAGATTGTAAACCTTGGGAATGGACATTATTCTGGTTGGTTATATTATTAATTTTTGCTTTGGTTGTTTATATCTTATTGCAAGAATGGTATAAACGGAGATATGAAAGTTATTTGTTTAAAGATAAAGTTCAGTTATTTAATTTAATTAATTTTATTTATAATTCCAGTAATCAAGGATTAAAAAAAGAACAGATATTCGAGAGCTTGAAACAATACAAATGGTCTAATGAACAGCTTGAATATGCTTATAGGAAGTTTAAGGGCCAAAGAACAGGCATGTGGGAGATACCTTTATTCAAATGGTTTGAAAATAAGCAAGTCAAGAAAGAGATTGCAAAAAGACAACCTGGAACAAATGTTCAATCAAATATGCAACCAAGGAGAGCACCACCCCGATAATTCTTGAATATATAAATGAAACATAGATATAAAACACAAGAAAGTTTATAAAACATCAAAAATTTATAGTTAAAAGAGAGGAAAAAAGAGTAAATGGCTATACGAATATTAAGAGATTTTACAAAAAGAATGTTTAATGTATTCTTTAATAGGAATAGAGAAATTAGTTTAGGATTCTATGGGCCACCTAATGCTGGAAAAACCAGTCTTGCAAATAAAATATGCAAAGATTGGACTGGTGAAGAAATTGGAAAGGTGAGTAAAATTCCTCATGAAACTAGACATGTTCAATTTAAAGAAGAAGTTGAAATAAAATATAAAGATAAAACTATGAAATTCAAGCTTGTAGATACGCCGGGAATAGCTACAAAAATTGATTATGAAGATTTTATGAAGATGAAGATGAAGAAAAAAGATTCTCAAAAAAGAGCTAAAGAAGCAACCCAGGGAGTAATTGAATCAATTAAATGGCTTGATGATGTAGATGCTGTTGTAGTGGTTCTTGATGCTACTGAGAACCCCTATTCACAAGTTAATATAACTATAATTGGAAATCTTATGTCAAGAAATATTCCGGTCCTAATTGTTGCAAATAAAATTGATTTAGAAAAAGCAGATATAAAAAAAATTGAAGCAGCTTTTCCTGAATATGAAGTTGTTGGAATATCTGCTAAATTCGGATTAAATATGGATGAGTTTTATGAATCTGTGTTTAGATTATCAAAAAAAGTGTAAGAATAAAAAAAATTCATGTTGAAGATATAATAAATAAAGAAAAGTGACAAGATTTAAATATATAAAATAAGATATATAATAAAAAAGAGGGAGTAAAAGAATTAATGGCTAAAAATGAGAATAGAATAAAAGGTTTAACTTTGCAGTTTATGCCTTTTTCAGAGATTGCTAAACTTGAAAGTATTGAGAGGATAAAAAAATTATTGAAAGTGATTCTTGATAATAAAGTAGTTATTCTTCAAGGAAGATTAAGACCTGAAGAAGAAACTCGCCTTATTGAAGATACAATGATTATGATTGGAAATATAAAGGGGTTCAAAGGAGTTGAACTTGAAGTTATTACTCATAATAATGAAGACAAAAATTTATTTGATAAATTAAGATTCGGATTAGCAAAAGCATTAGTTGGTCAGCAAGACTGCTTGACAATAATAGGGCCGGCATCTGTTGTTAAAGAAATGAAAAAAGATCCAAAGAAACTTGAAGTTATGATGAGATAAGGATCTTTTTTCACCTTCAAAATTAATCAAAAAGATTTTGAATGGTACTAAAAGATCCTAAGAAACTTGAAGTAATGATGAGATAGAATTTTATAGTATAAAATATGAACTCAAATATCAAAATATTAATAAGTACATTTATCAGTTTTTGTTTTATTTATTTATTAGGAGTTATGCTCGCGTTGTCTTTATATATTATTTTAGCAGGATTATTTGAATTAGGTATGGGGAATTTTCTAAAAATAAACGAATTTTTTATGGCATTAATCTCTAAAGTTATTATACTGTTAATTATTTTAAGTATCACTTTATTAAAATTAAAGAAAATTGAAGATACTTCCATAAGAAAGGGTGTTGTAATAGGTTATATAATATTCATATTAGTTTTATTATTTACCTCCCCTTATAATTTTTAAAAATTAGTTTTTATCCTAACAATATTTATATATACAGGCTTTTCTTTAATTCTATATATAAAAAAAGGTTAAAATTAGATTATGCCTCATCAATGTACAAAATGTGGAGAAGTGTATCCAGATGCTTCACAAGAATTATTAACTGGATGCAAATGCGGAAGCAAATTTTTCTATTATATTAAAAAAGAAAGAGTTGAAGAATTAAGATCTGAAGTTCAAGCAACATTATTTGAACTTGAAAAAGCTGATAAAGTTCAAATTGAAAAAGATATAAGAGAAATAACTGGATTAAGCAAGGATCCTGATAAAACTGTAATATTAGATTTAGAATCTATTAGAGTAATACGACCGGGAACCTTTGAAATAGATATAGTTAATCTTTTATCAAAAAGACGACCCCTAATTTACAGATTAGAAGAGGGCAAGTATATAATTGATTTAAGTTCTACAATAAAAGTTGATAAGGAAGAACTTAATAAAAAAATAAAAGATGTTTCAAAAGATAGAGAAGAATCAGTTAATTAAAATCTTAAAATAATTTTTTCTATACATAAATATAATCTTATTAGATAAACTTTTTAGTTTATTTTTTATTAAACTATAGATTAATAATATTTTTTTTATTAGATTTTAAAAAGGAGGTCAAAATGAGTTTGGAAAAATCTATTAAAAAAGTTATAAAGGAGAATGATTGTCTAAAGCTATATTATATTGATGATATTAAGGTTTTCATATCCAGAGACAGATCAGATATAGATAAAGAACTTATAGATGAAAATTAGATAAGTACTTCTATTTTAATGTTATTTTATACAGTAGTTAAAAACATTTAAATAGAACTGTTATCTATTAACAGTACTGGAGGTTTATAATATGGCAGTAATACATGCAAACAATGAAAATTTCAAGAAAGAAGTACTTGAATCAAAAATACCTGTAATTGTTGATTTTTGGGCACCTTGGTGCGGACCCTGTCAAATGATGGGACCGGTTTTTGAATCCCTAAGCAACAAATATAAGGATAAATTGAAATTTGTAAAAGTTAATACTGATGAATATTCAGAACTAGCTACAAATTTTAAAATTCAGGGAATACCGGCACTAGTTGTTGTCAATAAAGGAAAGGAAGTTAATCGTATGGTAGGATTTGTTCCTGAGCCGCATTTAAAAAAGAATATTGACAATATATTAGAAAGCTTATAAAAGTAAAGATTTATTATTTTATTTATTATTTAATTATTATGAAAATGAAAAACATGAACAATATGAAATATGACTTAATTATTATTGGAGGAGGACCTGCGGGGTTAACTGCGGCAATTTATGCTGCTAGATATAAACTCAAGGTTAAATTATATTCAAAAACAATGGGAGGTTTAGCTTCGACAGCTTATATGATCTGCAACTATCCTTCTTACATTGAAATAAAAGGTTTTGAACTAATGCAAAAAATGATAAAACAAGTTGAAAATTTAGGTGTAGAAATAGTTTATGATGAAATCGAAAGTATAGAAAATAAAAAAGAATTTTTTATTTTAAAATCTAATAGTGAGGTTATAGAAACCAAAAAAATAATAATTGCAACTGGAACAGAAAGAGTTAGATTAAATATACCTGGAGAAGGTAAATTTTATGGCAAGGGTGTAAGTTATTGTGCAACTTGTGATGCTCCATTTTATAAAAATAAGACTGCAGTAGTTATTGGTGGAGGAGATGCAGCACTAACTTCAGCGATTTTACTTACAGAATATGCAAAAAAAGTTTATTTGATTTATAGAAGAGAGAAGTTTTTTAGAGCTGAACCTGCATGGATAGATATTGTTGAAAAAAATAAAAAAATTGAAATTATTTTCAAGGAAGAGATTACTGAAATTTTTGGAGATCAAAATGTTGAGGGGGTCACTTTAAAATCTGGTAAAAAATTGAAATCTGATGGAGTTTTTATAGAAACTGGTTCTATACCTGAAAAAAAATTAACTGGAATGTTAGGAATAAAATTAGATGAATCTGGTTATATAATTACTGATAGGGATCAAAAGACTAATGTTAAAGGTGTTTTTGCTGCAGGAGACATAACTAATAATAGCTTAAAACAGATAGTAACTGCTACTGGTGAAGGAGCTGTTGCTGCATTTAATGCTTATAAGGAGGTCAAGAAAAATGATTGATTTTGCATGTAAAAAATTTAGTCTTGATGAAATAATCAAGTGCAGCCTTGGATTAACTAAATCTGATTTAAGGATACTTGAATTTCTTATGAAAAATCGAGAAAAGATTAATAGTAATGGAATATCTGAGAAACTTGATTTAGAACTCTCAACTGTCCAAAGGTCATTAAAAAGATTAAATGAAAAAAATATGCTCCTTAGACATCAAATTAACCTCTCTAATGGAGGATATGTTTATTACTATACTATTAATGATAAGAAGGTTATTAGAAAAATCATCTTAGATATAATCCAGAATTGGACAAAAAAAGTCGAGATGGAACTTGAAAAAATCTAAGATGAAATTATTTGTTTTTGGTTCTACTGGAGATCTTGTACGAAGAAAAGTTTTTCCTGCTCTTGAAAAAGAAAATATTCCTGACTTGGAAATATATGCTATTGGAAGAAAAGATTTTAATGATATTCAATTTTTAGAATATGCGTGTAAAAATATTAATCTAAATTTTAAAGAAAAAATAAGATATATCCGTATTGATTTTAAAAAAGAAGATTTCAATATCTTATTACCTCATTTAGATATTAATAAAATAAATTATTTTTATATCTCGCTTCCACCCGAATCAATTGATGATATATTATATTATCTAAAAAATATAAAAAACAAGGGTTTTAAAATAAAAATTTTAATGGAGAAACCTTTTGGAAAATCTCTTGAACATGCAAATATTCTAAAAGATATTATTATAAATGGTAATCTTGAAAAAGATTTTTTTATTTCTGACCATTACCTATTCAAAGAAGGAATCTTTGAATTAAAAAATAAAAATTTTAAAAAATTAAAAATAGTGTCTATTGAAAAAGTTGGATTAGAAGGAAGAATTGGTTATTATGATGATGTTGGAGCTTTAAAAGATATGATACAAAGTCATTTTATTAATGTTTTATTAAGAATTAATAAAATTAAGGATATTGAAACCTTAAAATTCAATGAAAAACACTTTGGCCAATATGGTAATGGTGTTGATTATGGATATGTAAAAGAATTAGGTAAAAATTCGTATACTGAAACCTATGTAGATTTAAAATTTAAATATGATAATAAAGAAGTTCAATTTATTACAGGTAAAAGGTTTGATAAAAAACAAACTTTCCTGGAGATTGATGATAAAAAAATAATAATAGATGAAGATAATCCTTATGGAAAATTATTTAAAAAATTCTTTAATAATAAAAATGAGTATTTTCCAACAATAGATGATTCTATTCTTGCTTGGAAAATAATATCTAAATTAAATAAAGAAAATTTATTTTTTTATCCTGAAGGGGTTAATATAGAAGATATTAATAATTATTACAATAAGTAAATTAAAAATTAGTTTAAGAATAAGGTTATAAACTATATTTTTCTATATTCTTTATGGATGTAAAAAAGATTCTAAAAGAAGAGATAGAAAAAATCAGACCTAATAAAGAAGATATTAATAAAATAAATAAATTTTCTAAAGAATTCTTAATTAATTTAAAGTCAAGTTTAAAAAAATCCAATATTGATGCAGAAGGTTTTATTGGAGGAAGTGTAGCTAAAAATACTGTAATTAAGACAGATGATGAAATCTATGATATAGATATATTTGTAAGGTTTAAAGAGAAATATAAGGAAAAAAATATCTCAGAAATATTAGAAAGTGTTTTAAAAAATGATTATAAAAGAGTTCATGGTTCAAGAGATTATTTTCATATAATTAAAGACAATTTAATAATTGAAATAATTCCGGTTATAAAAGTAAAAAATCCTCAAAAAGCAACAAATGTTACAGATTTAAGTTTCTTTCATGTGAAATATGTTTTAGATAAAATTAAAAAAGACAAAAAATTAGCTGATGAAATAAGACTTGCCAAGGCATTCTGCCATTCCCAAAATTGTTATGGGGCAGAGTCTTATATAAAAGGATTTTCTGGATATTCTATTGAATTATTAATAATTCATTATAAGAGTTTTTTAAATTTTTTAAAGGCTATAGCCAATGAAAAAGAATTAATCTTAATAGATGATTTGAAACATTATAAAAACAAGAAGAATATTTTAAATGAACTTAATGAATCCAAACTTAAAAGTCCAATTATTTTAATTGATCCCACATTTAAAGATAGAAATGCTTTATCAGGTCTTTCAGAAGAGACTTTCCAAAAATTCAAAAAAGCTAGTATTGAATTTTTAAAAAATCCAAATATAAGTTTTTTTACAAAAAAAGATATTCTTGCAGAATTTGAAAAAGAAAAAAATCTTAAGATCCTAATAATTAAAACAAATAAACAAAAAGGGGATATTGCTGGAACAAAATCAAAAAAATTTCATAATTATCTTATATCTCAAATAAAAAAAGAATTTTTAGTTATTAAATCGGATTTTAAATATGAAGAAGAAAATAATGTAGCTTATAGTTACATTTCAATAAAAGAGAAAGGAATTGAAACAGTTAAAGGGCCTCCGATAAAAATGACAGATCATTTTAATTCTTTTAAAAAATCTCATCCAGAATTTTTTATAAAGAATAATATATCTTATGCAAAATTAAAACATGAAATTGATTTTGAAGAATTCATTCAAATTTTCAATAATAAAGAAAAAAAGATAATGAATGAAATGGGCATAATTGAATTAAAAATTACAAATTAATCACTAGATTTATCAGAATCTTTCTCGTTACTCTTTAATGCTTCATTAAACATCATACATAATGATGATGTGAAAAAAGGAGCATTTAACCATATTGCTATTTCTTCGTCTGGAAGTGTTCCTTTTGAGATAATAAACATTACTTGTTCTCCATCAGAGATATAGAACTTAGCATCAATATCAATATGCTTAGCTTTAATCTTAAATCTATTATTAATTTTCTTAACTTCTTTTTCATTTCCGGATATTGCTATTTTCATGTTAATTCCGCCTTTTTTTAATCTATCAAAAACTGATGAAAAGAATCTTGATTTTAATTGCATTTCAGCTACAGAAGTGCAGATAACTACTTCTTTTTTTGAATTTTCTAATAATTCTTTTATATGATTATAAATGGTTAATTTACCCTTTATAGCTCCTGAAATTTCTTCATGTCTTACTGGTTGAATACCCACATTATATAATTCTTCAAGTTCAGTATACTCTTGAGTATCTTTTAATTTAAGAAGTGTCTTAATTTTTTCATCTGCATTTCTTAATGCATTAGATTTAAGTTTTTCAATAACTATTTTTGGTTTAACTGCTATATATTTTACTGGTTTACCTAGTTTCATTATTGCAAAACCTTGTTTTTCAAGACTTTCAAGTACATCATAGGTTCTAGATCTAGGAACTCTTGAGATTTCAGCTATTTCACCAGCACTTGCAACACCTTTTCCAAGCAATGCTAGCCAAACTTTTGTCTCATAGATGTTTAATCCAAAGTATTCTTTAATCTGATTTATCAATTCTGGTCTTATTATCATTTTTACTACTATTGTGTATAAAAAAAGACTTTATAAATCTTTTGTTTGTTGTCACTTAACAATTAGAACAAAAGAAAGATTTATATATAGTTATTGATTAGTAGTAACATAATGATAAACTATAGATTCCTTATCGGTATAATGATATTCCTTATGGGTTTTATTAGTGCTAACCTTTTAAATTTAATGGCTGTTTATGGATATGAAAATCCCAAGGATCTTATTAAAATAAATTTTTCAGATGAGGATCCAAAAACTCCGCATGATATTGTTAAAGATGGGCAAATTGAGGTTTATAATGATAAGGTCATTATAAACATTGAAGATGCAACATTAAGCAAATATGCGCCAACAGGCAGTATGATTCCAATTTTAAATGAGAATAGTAATGGAATAAGAATAAAACCTAAATCAGAAGAAGATATTCAAATAGGAGATATTATAACCTATGAAAAAGATAATATCCTTATTGTTCATAGAGTCATAGATAAGGGTAACGATAGTCAAGGTAATTATTTTTTAGTTAAAGGTGATAATAATTCTATAGCTGATGGAAAAGTAAGATATAAGGAAATTAAATATATTACAATAGGAGTAATATGGTAGAAAATAAAGATAGATCATATTTGGAAGCTATTCAAAATTTTGCAGATGAATATTTCATTAGTATAGAAGAAGCTGAAAAAATTATTAGTAATATTGTAAAGGTTGAAGACTCTCCAAAATTTATTGCTGATGAAATAAATATGAATTTAGGTAGAAATTTAGAATCTATAACTTATCCAGCAAGACCGGAAAGAGTTAGTGGAATAATCAATATTGTTGAAGATGCGAAAATATTTGCTAATAATAGAACTGGTCTTCATTATGAACAAGATGATTATGATCATAGAAAAGAACCTGTAAATATTTTAAATGGTCTTGAACCTAGATTGAGTTTAGTTGATCTTAGTTATGATTGTTTTCAAGATAAATCCAATAAGATTATAAGAGTTCTAACCCCATATTTTGTTTCTAGTAATAAAAAAGGAATAAACTATGATCTTGAATTTGTAAGAAATACTGCTAATCTTTTTGTTTCTGGATTTAACTCTATATCACAAAAAATACCTAATGAAGATAGGGTTTCTTGTGAATCCTGGATAAAAGATATTAGAAGATATATGAATCAAGATCATCCAGAAATTGAACTTTCAGAAGAACAATATAAAGAAAATCAAAAAAAACTAATCCAGTTATGCATAAGATCTGGAGTCAAACCCTTAAATGTCTATCAAAGAATTGTTAAAGAAGGTCTAAGAGATAGTCCTTCTCATCAAAGAAAATTATTAGTTTCTTGGTTAGATAATTTTTATGTTAAGAGTTATCATGATGCAATCAAACTATCACAAACACGAATTAAAATACATGAAAAAGAACTATCAGAATTAATAAGTTATAAATCTCCGGAATTCTTGATAGAATTAGAAAGAGATAGGCTTGAAAGCCAAAGATATATAAACGGAATTTTAGATAAACATAAAGAATCTATAGTAAATTATTTAGGAAGATAAAATGAATGAAAATGAACGATATGTTTCAGAGAATCTTGAAGAATTAATCAAAGGTTTAGAACCTAAATCTTTTACTCATTTACAAAAACTCTTAAATTATGAATATTTTGTAAAAATTTCTAAAGAAGAAAAACCTAATTTAACTGATGAAGAAATAGATTTTCAATATGCAATGTTAAGTTTATATGGTGAAATTTTACCTAATCAGGATTTAGTAAGAAAATTGCAAAGATTTGGAAAAGAAAGGCCTGAAATGATAAAAAATTTAGGGGATGTTGTTGAATCAAATAAAGATTTAAGAGAAAGATATTTTAAAATAATTGAAGAAAAAGCTAAAAATGTTCCAAGTAGTGAAAAAACTCTAGCTCAAGAGCTTGGAATTAATGTTCCTAAACCAGAATATTCCTTTGATGAACTAGTAAAAATAACCGATCAAAAATATTTAGGTTTAACAATTTTTAGAAAACCTTAATAAAATCTTAAATACATTAGTACCCAATTAATAATCATTCCAATATAGATTCCAATTGATAAAAATGGCATTGCTGGGTAAAATTTCCCTTTTCTTGCTAATATAAATAAAGATAATAATGCTAGAGTTGAAGTTATTACTATTATAAATGCTGGAATTAATGAATGATAAGCATTATAAAAAACTCCTGCAGTAATTATTGGAAAAATAATATCTCCACCACCTAATATTGCTAAACTTACCTTAATTTTGGATTTACTCAGTTCTTTTTCCATTAATTTTTCTGATTTATTTTTATACTTGTCTTTAATTTCCCTTATCAATTTCTTTTCTTTTTTGCCTGCATATGGAATAAAAAAACCAGTAAAAATTTGTATAGTGTCAATTTGATATTTAGCCATTTTCTGCATAAAAGCTGTATGCCAAACTGCCCAAATATCATACAAAGATATCAATAATAAAAAGAATATTATACCTGGAACATTAATTAGAGGAATTAATACTGAAGCTATACCTGGATAAACAATAAGTTCTGTAAGATTATGAACAATAAGGTTTCTTTTAAATATTTTAAAAAATGCAAGTGGAAATGAAATTAATAAAGCAATCATTGATGAATACAGGACATTAAATTTGAAAAGAATAATATTTAATGATAAGCTAATTGCTAAAACAGTAACTGCAAAAAACCAGATTCTTATAAAATTCTCAGCTTTTAATTTTGTTAAAATAAAGAATAATCCTATTGCTAAAATAAATGAAAATATAATAGATATAACTGAGGACTCTGGAGTTATTTCTTCAGGAGGTTCCATCCCATATGGAAGAGTAACTCCGCTTGAATAATTTGAAAAAATAAATAATCCAATCAACTGAGTTATAAAAAACATTATAACTAGAATTGTTGTTATTTTTAAATTATGTTTCATTTTATTATTTATTTTTCTAGATTAATCTTTGTAAAAAATTTCCAATTTTACTACGAATAAACTATTTACCTCAATTTATATTATAGTATATTAAGGATAGTTTTTAAAGTTGTTTATTCAAGGAATTAATAATATGAGCCATATCCCCTATATTGATAATCTTTAAATAATAAAATCGTTAAATAGATTTGATAAAATGGCAGAAACGGTTATACCCTATTATATGTCTTTAGAAAAATTAGTTGAAAAAGATGGTAAAAAGTCTCCAGAATTATATAATAAAAAATTTTATCAGTGGCCAAAGCAAAATCTTTTTAATGACATTACAGAAATTGGTGGATTAAATCCAGATTTATTAGAAATTTATGAAGGTGTTGGAAAAGCAAATTATCTTGAAGTCTATAAAATTAATTATAATAGAAATGAGATTAATATGAGGTGGGTACATGATACTTTTTTATTAATAGCTATGAAAGAAGAAGATAGCATGATAAAAGATGCTTTTACAAAAGTTATGGGATATTCTCCATTTGTAAGATATAAAGATCCGGTAGATAATATGATAACTTATGAATGGGATAATGTTGATAAAGAAAAAAGATTTAAATTTTTAGAGATGAGTAAAAAATTAGAATTAGATAGAATGATTAAATAAAATATTTAATATTATTGAACTATTTTTTATATATTAACTTTTTAAGAAGAGTTATTAACGCAATCTAATAGTTTCTAAATTTCTTGGAACATTGAAGAATTTAAAAATCAGAGATTTTTAAGAAAATAATAATTAACGAAGTCTAATCGTCTCTAGATTTCTTGGAACGTTGGTTTCTATATGATGTAATTTATAGATTGATGAAGCCAAATCAAGACATCTTGATTGTTCTCCATGATTTAAAATTATTCTTATTGGTTTAGGTTGAACTCTATTTACAAAATCAATAAGTTCTTTTCTTCCTGCATGTGCAGATAATCCATCTATTGTGATAATATCAAGATTTACTTGAATATCTTCTTCTTTTCCTTCAAGATTCATCTTAACCATTTTGACACCATCTTGAATCTGTCTTCCAAGCGAACCTGAACCTTGATAACAAACAAAACATATCTTATTAGTTTTGCTTTGAGCAAAATGACGAAAATATTCTACAGAAGCACCACCTTGCAGCATTCCTGAAGTAGCTAGAACAACACAAGGACCGCCTTCAATAACTAATTTTCTTTCTTGAGAAGAACCTACTCTAACAAATAATTCTGAAACAAATGGATTATTATCTTGGAAAACATCCCTTCTTACATTAGTGTTTAAAAAATCAGGATAAGCAGTATGAACACCATTTATATCCCAAATCATTCCATCAATATAAATTGGAATTTTTGGAAGAACTCCATTTCTAATTGCTTCTTCTAAAATTAACATGGTTTCCTGAGCTCTACCAAGACCTAGTTCTGGAATTAAAACTTTTCCATTATTTTCCAATGTAGCTTTGATTGTATTAATCAATTCGTCTTCAGCTTCTTTTCTTGATGGAAGAAGGTTATTCTTTCCACCATAAGTGGCTTCCATTATTAAAGTTTCTAATCTTGGAAACATGGATATTGCCCTATCCAGTAATCTTGTTCTATCGTATTTGAAATCTCCAGAATATACCAGATTATGTGCACCATTTCCAACATTAATATGAACAATTGAACTTCCCAAAGCATGACCTGCATTATAAAGAGTTATTCTAATATCTGGAGCTATATCAGTTACTTCATTGTAATCTAAGCATACGGTGTGTTTAACCATTTCCTTAATATCTGTAGAGGAATATAACGGGGCTGCAGCTTGTTTATAAGCAACACCAATAAAATCAAGAGCTAAAAGAGCAGATAAATCCCTGGTTGGTGCTGTCATGTATATAGGTCCCCTATATCCCATTTTAAAAAGATAAGGTATTAAACCTGAATGATCTACATGAGCATGTGAAAGTATAATCGCGTCTAGTTCATTAATCTTAAATTCAGAAACATCTAGATATGGAAATTTTTCTTTACCTTTTCCAGCAACATTAATTCCACAATCAAGCAAGATTTTTGTTTGTGGGGTTTGCAATAAAATACAACTTCTGCCAACTTGTCTTCCTCCGCCTAAAAATGTAAGTCTAACCCATTCTTCAACTTTTTCAGGATTCCATTCTTTGTAAATTTTTTTTCCAACTGAATTCAAAAATTTTTTTCTTGTATTATTATTTTGATATAAAACCGCACGTATACTTTCAGTTATCTTACTTTTAACTGCCGGGCTTCTTTGAACCTGAGGAATCCATAAAGTCTTATCTCTAATCTCTTTTAATATCTGCCCTTCTTTTCCAATAACTAAACCGGGTTTTTTTGCTTCAATAACAACAATACTTCTTTGTTGGTCATAGAGAATATCAGTAACTTCGGCTTCTTCTGGAATTGTTTCTTTAATAACTTGAGTAGTATCTTCAGGAGAAAAAAGAATTTTTTCATCTGCCCTTAATTCGATTCTTTTCTTATATTTAGAAACTAATTCTTTTATTTTACCCTGGTTATCTCTAAAAAAATTAGCATCTTCAGTATAAATTACTATATTTGCTGCTTCAAAATTAGCACTGCTTACAGAGTTTCCTAATTCCTTTTGTATATCTTTCAGAATGTCAGCCATTTTATTGTTTAATAACCATTAATTTAGTCCTTGAATGTCGAAGTTCTTGGTTTTCCTCTACTATCAATATATTCTGGAGCTATCTCTTGAGCTATCTCGTGTTTTATTTCTTTTTTTGATATTACAAACACATCAATACCATTTCCGCTTCCAGTATCTCTTTGAGTAGAGGCCTTTATTGCATTTACAGCAACATCTATACCTTCTTTAATAGCCATATCTTTATGATATTCTCTTTCTAGAAATCCTAAAACATAAGGCATTCCTGAACCAAAATTAGCATCATAATCTTCAACCTTCATAGCAGTTCCAGCAGGTTCTATTGTATAAAGTTCAGAAGATCCGTCATCATTTGTTCCTCCAACTAATGTTCCAACAATTGAAGGAATCATTGCAGGTTGTCTTATACTTTTATAAGTAATCATACCAATAAGATTTGCTGCTTCTTTTACAGTAGGTCTTTTTTTAGATTTAAGTTCTTTTAATCTTAATTCTGCAGCAATTACTTTTTTTTGCATCTCAATATCTGAAGCATTACCTGTTCCAGACATAACTAGATAATCGTTTATTTTTACGGTTTTTTGAACATTTTTAGCTAGAATTATTCCCCCACCTGTGGCTCTTCTATCCGAAGCCATTACTATTCCGTCTTTACAAACAATACCAATTATAGTTGTTCCAGACTTTAAGATGTTGTTTTTTAATTCGTTGTCCATTTTAGTTTCTTTTAAATGTCATATTTTAAGAAAATTCAATATATCCTAAAATTGAATCTCTTTAGAATTTACAAAATATCATAGAAATAAGGGTTTATAAATTTTTTGATTTATGAAATTTTTCATTAATTGAAGTTATTGATAGAAACCATTAGAATCAAGTATTCTTTTTAGTGCATGTGGATCGTCAGAAATCCTCTCTGCAACAACATTAGATAAATAATCTGTTAACATATTTTTCTCATTTTCACGATTAAGTTGTTTACCTTTATTATCTCGTTCAAATTCCTCAATAGCATTTAATATTACAAAAGTAAGATCTTTATATTCCCTTAATATTTTAGGAAATCTGCCTACTGTAACTGGGAAGTTTTTACCATCTTTACCATCTAAATTAGTATTTAAATCTCCTAAAGTTAAACAGTATCTTGACAGCCTATCATCAAGAATATCTTCATGAATATTTTGAGGCCTCCATACAAGACTTTTAAGTGTATAAACTGTATTCCTATAAAATTCTTTTAATAGTTCTGACATAAAGTATCAAATATAAAAGGCGGGTATTTAAATCTAATCTATAAAGGATTTGTTAGTTAAATTCATAAAACTAAATGAAATAGAACTTCTCAATAATTGTTTAATTGAGTAATATTTGAATATAGAAATCTATAAAAGTTATATAATCATTTTATTTTTATGGTATATGGTCATGGAGTATGTGAAAGATGTGGGGACGAATATAATATCTATGATGAGGCATTTAATGGATCGAATCATTATTATTGCCCTCGATGTGCTAATTATAGGATAGATGCGGTTAAATCCGCTCAAGAACGCTCCCAGTTATATAAAACAACTGAAAATAGAAGTTGTCCAAATTGTAATGGAGAAGGAAGAATCGGTAATAGTAGGAATAAATGTATATTATGTAGTGGAAGAGGTGAAATAGAATATGAAAATATTCCTCCCCTTGAATTACCAGAGGATTTTAGTAAAGAAGAGGAGAAGAAAGGCCGATGCTATATAACTAGTGCATGTGTTAATTCTAGAGGTTTATCTGATGAATGTTTGGAGTTAAAAACATTAAGAAATTTTAGAGATAATTATTTAAAAAAAATCGAAGGTGGAAAAGAAGATATTGATGCTTATTATAGAACTGCTCCAAAAATAGTAAGACAGATTGATCAAAGACCTGATAAATTAGAAATATATAATATGATTTATGAAAGAGATATTTCTCTAGCAATAAATATGATTAATAATGGAGATAATGATGGAGCCTATAGGTATTATAAAAGCATGGTTCAAAGATTAGAGGACTTGACAAAAAACTAATCACGGTTTAAAAATAAATTCATCAAGATGTTTTTTTGCAAGCTCTCTATTTTTTTGATGAATTTTAAGAAAATCATTAATTTTATCGATAGTTATTTTTTTTAAGTCTCCGGTCAATAATTTTCCAGATTTATAATCCTCATGAATTTTTTTAAGTTTATTATCGTCTTCTTCAAATAACATGCGTAAATATTGATAACAAACATCTATATCTGGATTTCCTCCTAATTTTCTATGTTCTTCTATAGTTGGCTGTCCTCCTGAAAATGCATATTTATTTATTTTTTTCTTAACTTGTTCAGGTGAATCTGTTGTAAATATTGCAGTATTTTCTTTTGATGATGACATTTTTCCTTCTGAACCTTGTAAAGGTGGCAAGAACATTCCGTGCAATATTGCAGGTTTAAAAAATCCTAATTTTGGATATACATCCCTTGCTACCCTAAAATGAGGATCTTGATCTATAGCTAAAGGAATTAAACAAGGGATATTTTTTTTCTTTAATACGGATGGTAAAATTGCAGGAACTGCTTGCATTGCTGTAAAAAAAATCTCACCTATGCTTCTATCATTAGTAAAACCAAAGGCAGATTTAACTGTTGAAAAATTTATTTTTTTTGCTATCTTTATAGCTTCAGGATATAATATTCCTGAGTGTTTTGTATCAATCAAGAAATGAGTTTTTTTTGGGTCAAAACCAAGTGCTATAATATCTAACATATTGTCATACATATAATTATTAATTTCTTCCATTGATTTATCATTAAAAAGATATTTTTCATCATCTGTAAATTGAAACCATAATTCTGCATCAAATTTATCTTGCAACCATTTTACCAGAATCCAGGTTTGTAAATGACCTAGATGACATGGGCCTGAAGGGCCTCTTCCTGTGTATAAAAAAAATTTATTTCCCTTTTCATACTCGTCCATTAACCAAAACATATCCCTATGTGAGAAAAATACCTTTCTTCTTAATAAAAAATGAATATCTTTAGTATGTTTTTTTAATCTATCAAGAAGTTTATCATTAATTTTTTCAACTCCAAACTCTTTTACTAATTTTTCATAATCAATTTCTCCAACAACTTCCCAGGGAGTAATCTTATTCTTATCCATAAAAAAAACAAATTAAACAAGTTTATAATTCTTATGTTAAGAAAACTCTTTTATTAAATAGAAAAAAAGTTGAATATTATCCTTTATTTTAAGTGTAAAAAAAAGAAGAAATATTGTTTTTAAGAATTATTAAATTAAAATAATAAAGTTAAGAATCAATTTTAGTTATTCCTGTATCTTTAGAAATTCTTATGATATTATCCACAAAACCTTCTATTTTTTGTTCGTGGGATACAATAATTAATTGTTCTACATCTAATTGATTTAATACATCCCTCATCTTATCAAGTTGTTGAGCTGAAAATCCGTCAGTAGGTTCATCAAGAATAACTAAATTTCCTGTCTTGATGTTGCTTAATAAAGAGTTTATAACTTGATTTAGTGATAATCTATAAGCTAAAGCAATTGCTGTTCTTTCTCCCCCGGATAAAAAGGCGTAATCTAGTTCATAATCTTGCTGTTCAATAACTGGTGAAAAACTATCATCGAGTTTTGCTGATAAAGAATCTGAAACTAGCATGGAGAACCATTTTGAAAATAATCTTGAAAACTCTTCTTTTAGTGTCAACATTACTTGTTTTTCGGTATATAAAACAAAATCCAGGAATTTTTCTGAAATCCAATATTCCATTTCTCTCATTCTTTCAGTCTTCTTCTTTATCTGTTCTTTTGATTCAATTTCACTAATCTTTTCTTTTATTTGTATATCTAAAAATTGAATTTCCTTGTTGTTTTCAGCTATCTTAATAGCAATACTATTCTCATTTTGTTTTGCTTTTTTTAGTTCAATATTGCCTGTTTCAAATATAGAATCATATTTTGAAAAATCATTGATAGATTGTTCAAGAGTATTAACGTGCTTTTTTAAAATTTCCAAATCTTTTTCCAAAGATTGTTTTTGTCTAACTAAATCCTTAATTCTTTCTTCTTTTTCTTTCTGGTTTTCAAGTCTTACTTTTAATAACTCCATAGCTGAACTTTTTTTCCTTAATTCTTCTTTTAATTTTTTTGAAGATTCTAACTCATCAGAGAATTTTCTTCTTAATGTTAAAAGAACTATTATCTCTTTTTCAGATTTATCCAGTTCTTCATTAGTCCTAGAAAATATATTTGTCTTATATTCGTCTGAAACTTCTTGAAGGCAGGTAGGACATTTTTGAAGACCGGTTATCTTATTTTTAAGATTCATAATTTCATTTTTTCTAGAATCTTCAGAATTTATTTTACTAACTATTTTTATATATTCTTTTTGTAACTCTTCTTCTTTTTTCTCTTGGAATTGAATATCTTGAATTAAGGAATCATATTCAGACTGAACAAAAGATATTTTTTTTGATTCTTCTATTTGTTGTTCAATACTTTTTATTGTATTATTCATACTTATAAGTTGCTGATTTTTTTCAGATATTAAAACTAAAGATTTGGATCGTTCATTCTCTATTGCACGTTTTTCATTTATTTTTTCCTGAAGCTCATTTATCTTTTGTTCGATTTCAACCCTAACTTCTATAGATTTTTTATATTCATCGGATAAAGAATGTTGTTTATCCTTTAAATCTAAAAGATTTTTTTTCTTTTTTTCTAAATTTTCTTTAATATCCTCTAAATTATAGATCATTCCTTCATTTATTCTTATTTTTTCTCTTAATTTTGATGCTAATAAAGAAGAATTTTCTTCAATTCTTTTATATTTGTCAATTCCAAAAACATATCTTAAAGTATTAAGCCTAGTATCGCCTGATTCTAATATGATTTGTTTCATTTCCTCTTGAGGAGTATAAACTGTGAATTTGTATAAAAGATTAGTTTTTTTTGCGAATTCAAGGGGATAATTTAAAATTTTTAATATTTTAGATTTTATTTCAGTAACGCTTTCTTCAAACTTTTCATTATTAATTATCAATGAAGTATATTCTTGATTAATGGATTTTTTTGATCTTTTTAATATTCTTTCTATAGAAACATTTTTATCATCAATTTCAAAATCCAAGATAACTTTACCTTCATCTGCCCCATTCCTAAGCAATGAAGCTCCTTTTTGACCAGGTTGCAACCCAAATAAAGCGAACTCTATTGCTAAAAGAATAGTTGTTTTACCAGTTCCAATATCCCCTGATAATAATATTGAACCTCTTGGAAAGACTATATCTTCTTTTGTATAACTTCTTATATTTTCAATAGATAATCTTTTTATTAACATTATATCAAATCCAAATTCAAAACTTTATTTAATTCTGAAAATAATCTTGATTCAAATATATTATTAGTCTCGCCTTCTTGTTTTTCCAGATTAAGTGTTTCGATTAAAGGAAATATTAAATCATTAAATTTTGAAGAGTTTTCTTTTTCATATTTTTTTATTAAAACTTCTTCTAACTTATCCATATCATTTGTATGAAAATTCATCTTTAATTCTTGCTTATCTGTCTCAAGTTTAGAAGTATTTTTTAAAAATGAATAGACTTGAACTTTTTTTAAATAATCCTCGATTAATGTAAATTTTATATCTGAAAGCTTTCCTTCCTTTAAATTACCGTAAACTTTAAGTAAAACTATTTTATCTTTTAAATCCATTTTTTCTAGTTCTGAAAGAATTTTTTCAGTCCCATTAATCGCATTATCTAGTTCAACTTCAACTAAAATAGTATCTTTGAGTAAAATTTCTTTTTTAATTATTTTTGTAAAACCCTCAACAGTAATTATATAAAAAGAACCATTTTTAAGTTCTTCAAGTTCCTTGAAATTATTGGGAAAGGTCGGTCCTCCATAAATTACTGGTTTTCCATTTATTTCTTGCTCGAAATCAACATGAATATGACCTAGGGCATAATAATCTGCTTTAGGAAGTTCAGATAAAGAAATTGAGTCAATTGGAAGATCTTGTGTTACTTCTTTAACAGTAGTATGTAACATTAAAATTCTAAATTTATCTGAGTAAGATTCATTAATCTGAATTTTTCTTAAATCCTGGACCTCTAAACCGGATTTTTTTCCAGGATAACCATAAATGTAATAAGATTGATGAGAAATTGGCTTTAAAATAATCTTATCTTTTTCTTTATCTTCTTCATATTTGCAAATCTCACAAAAACCTGATTTTTCTAAAACATCTAAAAAAGTTTTTCCGGAAACAGAATAATCATGGCTTCCAGCTATAATGTAAGATTTTATTCCAGCATCCTTTAATTTCCTAAATTCTGCAAATGTCTCTTTTAAAATCTCAATTGGCGGAAAAGCAGAATCAAAAAGGTCTCCTGCAAAAAGTATGAAATCAACTTTTTCTAAAATGCAACTATCAATTGCTTTTCTAAAAGATTCTGTATTTAATCTCTGCATTTCTGGTTGTCTCCAACCACCTAAATGACTATCTGCGATATGGGCGAATTTCATTTTTGCTCCTTTTTATATAAAATAGAAGGAATAAGTGCATATATAAGAATAATTGTAATTAAATCCTTATATCTATATTCAAAGACTCAATTGATATACATAAAGCTCTTCAAAAAATAGTTTTTTTCTTGATAATAATTTATAATTATAGTTAAGAGATTTAATTTTTTTAAGTATTATTTTTGGTTTTGATAAAGAAGAAATCAATAATAAAATAGTTCCATTTTTTTTAATATGTTTAATAGAATCTTCTAGAAATCTTAAAATTATTTCATTACCATTTTTTCCTCCGGTGGTTATAATTCTTGAACTAAGTGGTTCATTTTTATCTTCTGGAAGATATGGGGGATTAAAAATAATTAAATCAAACTTTTGATTAATATTTGAAAAAAGATCAGATTTTATTGATTTAAACCCTAATTTTTTTAAATTTTTTATAGAATTTGGATTTATATCCGATACTGTAATATCCTTAAAACCAAAAATTTTACATTCTTTTGCCTGGATACCTGAACCAGTTCCAATATCTAAAATCTTTATATCCTTATTTTTTTTAACAAGAAATTCTTTAAGACAATTTAAAAGCAAATAGGAATCGTCTGAAGGTTCGTAAATCTCCATTTTATAATTTTGAGAAAAATTAAGAATTTGTTCTTTGAATAAAAAGGTACCTATTAGAACACCAACTAATAATAATAAAATAAATAATAATAATATTTCTTTTCCATATCCTGAACTTGGTTTTACTTCTATTTGTGCTGATTCTTGAACAAGGGGTTGAACCTGCATCTGACTATCTTTTCTAGTCATTGTTGTCTGTTGAATTGAAACTGGTTGTTGAATAGGTTTAGAAATTTCTTGCTTTATTTGCGAAATTTGGTTAGTTTGATTATTAAGTTTAACATCTGGAACTTTTTGCAATTGATTTGGATTATTTTTTATTTCTCCAGTAAGAATATTTTTTTGGCTAGGCATAGCTAATTCTTCACTAGGTTTAGATTGCATTATTGGAAGATATCCGCCTTGACCCACAAATCTTGATGCTTCTTCAATATCTTTTGGGTTATAACCTGAAGAAATTGCAAGATTAATTGTATCTTGAAGAGACTCGCCTCTTTCTATACCATTCTTTAATGCAGTAAGTACGTCTTCGTTCACCATTTTTTATATAATTATAGAGTCTTTATCACTTAAAAGATGTACGTTTTTCCCCTTTTTATATCCTAGCTCTTCAGCTAATTCTACCATTGGCCCTATCTTATCATGACTACCATGAGCAGGCATAATTATATCCGGACTAACCATATTTACAAAATCCCGGAGGTCTTCTCTACCTGCATGGCCTGAGACATGAATATTATTAAAAATCCTAACTCCTCTTTTTCTTAATTTTACATCTAGTCTTTCCCTATTTTCAATATTTATCTTAGAAGGTATTATAGATGAAGAAAAAACAACATGATCCTTATTATTAAATTCGAATGGTAATTTATTTTTGGATAATCTGTCAAGAATGCTACCCGGCTCTCCTTGATGGCCTGTACAAACAATCATATATTGCCCCCGGTTCTTATTTATTTGCTTAAATTTTTTTTCAACTTGATTTTTATAGCTAGCAATATCAACATCTCCCCTAAATGGACACAAGTCAACTCTTGTTGCTGAAGAAACATATTTATTCAAACTCCTTCCAAAAAATACAACTTTTCTATTTAATTTTTGTCCGAATTCAACAATAGATTTTAATCTTGCAATATGAGACGAGAACGTTGTTACTAACAAACCCACATCTTCATTTGTTGTATTCAAAAGAACATCTTCTAGCATGGTCCTTGCTACTTTTTCAGATGCTGTCTTTCTTTCATCACCTGAATATAAAGAATCAACAATCATTAAACGAACTCCTTCTTTACCTAATTCTTTTAATCTCTCATAATTGGGTTTTTTTCCTAATATCGGATTATTATCAAATTTGAAATCATTTGCATAAAGAACAATTCCTTCATCTGTATGAAGAGCGATCATTGCTGTTTGAAGAGTAGAATGAGTAATATTGATAAATTCCACCATATATTTTTTATTTTTTCCTTGTATATAACAAAAAGAATTTGGCTGAACAACACGTAGTTTATTATTAAGAGTACTTTTTTCGTCATTTAAAAGAGTCTTTAAAACTTCAATTGTAAAGGGAGTACCGATTATATCTGCATTATATCTATAAGCAAGATAAGGAACAGCACCAACATGATCTAGATGAGCATGACCTAATAAAACTGCCCTTATTTTAGACCTAAGACCCATTTGATCAAGAAGTTCATCATAAGGAACTGCACCTATTTGTCTTAATCTTCTTTCAGTATAACTTCTTTCAGCTTCTTCTAATTCAACAATAGGCGGAAGATATAATCCACAATCAAAAAGAATAACATCTTCACCCAAATCAATAGCAGTCATGTTCTTTCCAACTTCGCTATATCCTCCAATAGTATAAACTTTCATATTTTCCCCTTTTATATAATATAAAAGAAAAATTATATTTAAATATGTATCTAAAAATGGCTTTATTGAGGGGTTAAATAAACTAATGTATAAATACACTTCTATTAAGACTTATAATGAATAAAAAATAAATTAAAATCTGTCAAATTCCAATGGGACCTAAACTATCTTTTACTATTTCTTATGGATGCATTTACTGACTCATAAAACCATTTGCCGATTTTATCCTCAATTCCTGCTTCCTCTAAATAAAGTCCAGGACAATCAAGGGTTAATTCAATGATCTTTCCAGAAGAAACCATATCAACTCGCTCTAAAACAGATAAACTTTGAATAGTTTCAATTGCATTTTGAGCAATTTTTAATTCATTTTCTGTCGGAATATAGGGAGCTAATAAATCTACATATTTCCAATTGCTTCTAAATTCCCCTTGTTTAGGTCTTTTTATCATTGCGTATTTAAATTTCTTATCAAAAAAATATAAGGATCTTTCGCCTTGAGAAATTTCAGGTATAAATTCTTGCAGAATTAATGGAGAATCATTATTTAAAATTTGCATCATCTCCATTACTTTTTCTTGTTTATTCTCAATCCTATGAACCCCATAACCTCCATCCGTGTCCAATGGTTTAATAATTAAAGATGAACCCAATTGATTTAAAATTAAATCTAAACTGTCATAGTTTGCTAGAAAAGTTTTTGGAAATGGAAGTTCTGGATGTTTCATAAAATAGGATTTGTCTCCATAATTTAGACAGCTTGCTGCAGGATTAACTCCTGGTATCCCCATTTCTTCCATTTTTATCCACAATGGGTTGACTTTATCAAGACTTACGTGAGTAGAAATTTTTGTAGGTGTTGCTAACATAACAACTGAATCACTATTTAACATAGATGCTGAAATATATTTTTTTTCATTCCAATCAAAAGCTCTATCTGTAAATAAATCAGGATTAATATGATTCCAATCAGCTAATAAATATCTATCTGAAGGATTTTCTGAACTCATTAAATCTAAAAGAGTTTTATCATTAACATAAGCAAAATCAAACTCTTTATCTAAAGATTTTTCAAAATATCCTGCAAAAAATAAAGTTTTCATCTTTCAATAAGTGTAGGAATAACTCCTCCGCCCTGAGTCATGTTAACAATGTCGCTTTCAATTGAAAATCTTGTCAAATAACCTGCAACTTCCGAAGTAATTAGTTTTCTCTTTTCTAAATCGTAAGTATAGGATACGTAAACTCCTGTATCAAAAGTTGCATCTCCATTTTTTCCCCCCAAGGATAATACAGGATGTTTATTTGTAAATATTCTTTGCTGAAGTATTCCATTTTCGGAGATATCCACATTACTTGGAGAAAGAACTACTCCTCTTCCACAATGAGTGTCTTTTAATTTTAAAACCCATTCAGATAAATCCAGATTATTTGAATCTGTTATATCTTTAATTTCTGGTAGATATTTCATTATTCTAGAATTTTTTCTTGATAAAAATCTTAAATCTTTTTCTTCTAAAAGTATTGTTAACCAATTGTCAAAAACCAGTGAATTAGATTTTAATAATTTTGAAACAAATCCATGATAATTAAGAAGTTCATCTTCCATCCCATTGCTTCCAGATAGATGTTTTGGATAAATTGCATCAAAATCTTCTCCATTAAAACTAACTTTTCCATTAATTGATATATTTTCATATTCCAATTGCGGAACTATTACTCCTTTTATAGGGAATAGAGTATTTTTTATTAGATGTCTATCAGTAACTTCAGAAGGACAATCATCATAATTATCCCTTGTTAAAAGTAAAACATTTTTTATTTCTCTTTCTTCAAGTCTTCTTTTAGCAGACCTAACTGGGGCTAGTGAGAGAAAATTTTTTCTTAATTCTGGAAATAAATAAAGAAGTGTTTCTGCAGATCCAGTTGATTCGGTTAATGCACCAGCATTAACAAAATTAGATTCTACTAATTTATAATCTTTCTCTTGTTTTAAAAAATCATATCTAGCCATACCGGATAAAATTTTTTGTGTTTTTGGCAAGGATTTGATAAAATCGTTTAAAGGGGAATAAGGAACACTTTCGGGATTATTGATATAATCTGATAAAACTGAAAAATTAGTTAAAGTTAATTCACTACACATATTTTCAATAGAACGGTGTTCTTCTCTTTTTATTACTCTTGGAATTATGGATATATCTTGAGGATCTTCTTGAGTATAAACTCTACCTGAGATTAATAAACGTTTAAATACCTCTAAGTTAGATTGAAAATCTATATTCAGATCTTCTATTCTTTTATCTAATGTTTCTCGATATCTTGAATTTACATCTGTGATCATTTTAAAATTAGTCTCTTATTTATTGCATCAACTAAATTTTTTCCAATCTCATTTAATTCTTTTCCAGAATTATCTAAAACAGGTTTATAACAATAAATTTTACAAATTTCATCAGAATCTTTTAAAATTCTAGTTCCATCAATTGGAATTTCTCCAGCTATTAATATCTCTTCTGAAGATTTTGTATCGCTCAATACTTCGCCTGGGCCTTGATAAATAAGTTTATTGTTAACAAATGAATATCTTCCAGGAGACAGTGAAGATTTTAAAATACAATCTCTGCCTAAAGTATTATGAATCAAGATTTGTGATGCTTTAATATTTCTTCTATCCTGGTTATATTCTTTTAAAGAACTTGGAATTATTGAAACATCTTCTAAAAAAGGTACTAAATGAAACATGGTTAAGGGAAGTTTTCCAATCTCAAGATGTTGATCGGTTAATAATGCAGTTGAACCTTGAAACCTAGGATTTACTTCGGTAAAATAAACATTTTTACCATCAGATATAAAATCTATTCCAAAAACTCCCCTGTACCCTTGAGAACCTACCCAATCTCCAACATTTAAAGCAATCGAATCAATTTGATTTAATTCATTTTCATTAATTTTGGATTCTATATTGAAATCATTACCGCAGTAACCAAATCTTCTTGTTGTACATCCAGAATCACCAATAATCTGAAAGGATGGTTCAGATAAAACCGTAAAATTATTTGTTCTAACAAGATTCATATTTAAGCTTTTACCATTAATAAACTTCATAAATATTGCGGGCTGATTATTAAAACGTTCTAAAACTTCAAGGAAATTATTTTGATTATTTATTAAAAAAGATCCTGATCCTGAAGCAGCATCATTAAATTGAATGAAAAATGGTAGGCCATAATCTTTTGCTACACTATCATAAGCGGATTCAGTCATAGTCCCATTATGACCTGGTGGAAATGGAACTTGGAATTTTTGAAGTTCATCTCTAACAAAACTCTTATTATCTAATTTAACTTTTAAACTAGCCGGAGAATTTAAAATTCTTATTTGTGGAAATTTAGAAACTATCCTTTCCAAAGAAGGTATTGAATGGTAAGCAACAATATGGACATTATCTCCCTTATACTGTTCTAAAAAATCATTTAGATAAGGGCTAATTTCATCAAGACTGGAATCTGTTCTTGTCTGGGTTATTTGTTCAACTGAAATAAAATCATATTCTCTGGAAGTTCTTATTGTATCCTTTCCAAAACGAGTACTTGCTACTCCATTTGGATAAGCGTAACTTATTGATTTATAATCTCCGGGTCTTAAACCTAACCAAATAACAATATCATTTTTTAAAGGAGTATGCGTATCTAACCCGGCAAAAAGATCATAACTATGTAATCGTTTCATTTAAAATACCCTCCAAAATTATTTAATGTAGAAAATTCTAAGTAAGTAATATCTAATAAGAATTCATTAATTTTTTGTTTTTTTATAGAACTATCTAATAGAATGTATGCTTTCTTTAAGTTGAAATTCATATAGTCATGTTAGCAGTTCACCCCCGTATATCTGAAAAAACCTCAAGTTAATTCAGATCACCCCTAGAATATTTATTACGGTAAAGTTAATTTTGGATAATTGAAATTATATATAAATCTTAGTATATTTCAATATATATAATCCAGTATAATAATAAAAGTTCTTAATTTTTTAAAATTAATCTTCGATAATAAACAATAATCTATTAAAAAATTAAATAGGTTTTTATAGGATTTTGACTTTGAATACATATAAAAAAAGATGAGAAAAAGAGGCAAAAATAGTGTTTACTTTAGAAGATTCTTCTTGTTAGTTGTAATTTTAATTATTTTTTTTATTATAATTAATCCAATAGATGCGCAAGTTAAAAAAAATAAGAGTGATAAGTTTGTAACACAAATGGTTAGTGGAAGCAATGAAGTGAGGGTTATTGTAGATTTAAAAGAGCCGGATAAATATGATCCAATCAAGAAAAAGAATAAAACAACCATACAAATTTCTTCAGAACAAAAATTAATTGTTGATAATTTCAAAAAAACTTTAAAATCAGATAAGATAAGAAGGACACTTGGAAAAAGTGTTGCATTAAAAATTAATCTCTCTGACTTAGCTAAACTAGAAAGTTCAGGAGAAGTTTTATCAATTAGAATAGATAAACCCCTTAAGATATTAATGCAAGATACAACTCCTTTAATCAATGCAACAAAATTATGGCCTATAAAAATTTCTGGAACAAATATTACTGGAACAGATGAAACAATATGTGTAATTGATACCGGAGCTAATTTTAATCATCCTGCATTAAGAGGGAAAAATAGAACCTGTGTGATTAATTGTTTGAATCAAGAATGTGCTGAAGATTGCAATATTGGCGATGATAATGGGCATGGAACCCATGTAACTGGAACAGTTGCAGCCAGTTTAGGAATAAATGGAGTCGCACCTAATGCAAGTATAATCGCGGTAAAAATGATGGATGCATCTGGAGGAGGAAATACTGCAGATCTTGCTGCTGCTATTGATTGGTGCATATCAAATTCAGCAAGATATAATATATCCATAATGACAATGAGCATAGGAGTACCTTGCAATATCTATCCTCAATGGTGTTATAATGTTTATTGTGATTATGATGATCCGGATTTAAGTCCAAGAGTTGATAATGCAACTCAACATAATATTTCAGTAATTGCTGCTGCTGGAAATAATGCTAATTTTACACATATCTCTGCTCCTTCGTGCTTAAGAAATATGACCACTGTATCAAGGACCAATAAAGATGATACATTTTATACTGGTGCTAATAGAAATTCGTTGGTTGATCTTGTTGCACCAGGAACTTCAATAAACTCAACAAGTTTTAATGGAGGATATGAAATAAAAAGCGGAACATCCATGTCAACACCACATGTTGCAGGATCTTTTGCATTAATAAGACAATATTATAGATTAACAAGAAATAGAATTCCAACACCTTTTGAAATACAAAATATATTAAACCTAACTGGAAAAAGAATATATGATTCTCAGTCTGGACTTAATTTTTCAAGAATTGATGTATTTGGAGCCATACTAACTTTAGATAATTATCCACCAATAGTTAATTTAACCTCTCCCCTTGATAATCATATAAATGAAATTAATTCAAATGAAACATTAATATGCAATTTTACAGATCTTCAATTAAAGAATGTTACATATTATATCTGGAATTCTAGTGGGGCCATTATTTATCAAACTACCCTAAATATAACTGGGGAATATAATCAAACATCAATTAATTTCTCCAGGCCTGGAAGTGGTAGCTATAAGTGGAATTGCAAAGTTTATGATAGAACTAGTAATTTTGCTTTTGCAAATGCAAACTATTCAATATTCTTTGAAAATTTAAGTGTTAGTTTAATCTCTCCAGATAATAATATTTTAACAAATAATGATACTAATTTAAGTTGTTTATCACAAACTGTCTTGCAATATAATTTAACTAATGTAACATTTTATCTCTGGAATTCTAGTGGATCAATAATTAATCAAACATCGATAAATATTTCTGGAAACTCTAATGTTAGTTCAATAATACAGGAATTTGTTGTTGATGGGAATTATACTTGGAATTGTAAAATTTTTAATAATAATAATGATTTTAATTTTGCTTCAGAAAATTATTCTATATTCTTTGATTCTACTCCTCCTGAAGTTACTTCCCATATTATATCTGCATCTATAACATCTGCTATCATTAATTGGACAACAAATGAATTATCCAATTCGAGTATAAATTATGGAACCAGTTTAGCTTTTGGTAATTATGAATCAATGAGTAATTATACTCAAAATCATTCATTAATAATTAATAATCTAATTGCAAGTACAATTTATTATTTTAATATTACTAGTTGTGATAGAGCTAATAATTGTGTAGTAAATGGAACTTATAATCTAGAAACTTCTGCAAATTTAGTTATTCAAAATACTCCGGCACCATCTGGAGGAGGCGGTGGAGGAGGCGGTGGAGGAACCTCAATTAAAACATTTACAATTAATTATTCTGAAGGTAAAAATGGATATATTCAAGATTTGGGAAATAATGATAGAATTAAATTTGAATTAAAAGAAAAAGAAAATCATTATCTAACTATAAAATCAGTAAATAATGATTTTGCAAATATAACCATATCAAGTGAGCCCATAAATTTTATTTTAAAAATAGGGGAGAGTAGAAAATTAAATGTTAATTCGACTGGAGTTTATGATTTAATGGTTACACTAGATTCTATAACTAATAATAAAGCAAAAATTTCAATAAAGATAATTGAAGAAAAAATAGTTGAAGAAAAAACTCAAAAAGAAATTGAAAATAAGCAAGAAGATGAATTTACTATTCTTAATCAAGATGAAAAAAATATAATAAATCAAGAAAATGAATCTCCTCGAATAATAAATGAAAATATAAAAAATATTATTTATTCCTTAGTTTTTATTATTGCACTTTTTATAATTATTATAATTTATATATCAATAAATAAATCCATTAATAAAAGAGAGAAACATTTAAACAATTATAAAGAAATATTTAATAAACATGTGAATCCAATAAATTAAGTGAGTCCTATAAATGAAAAACCTAAAACCAAGTCATAGAGAAAAGAAAAGATATCTTTTATTAAAAGGGAAAGATACTAATAAAAAAATATTAGAAGAGGTTATTTTAGAATTTATTGGAGTTCTTGGATATGCAGAATCATCTATGAAGATTATAAAATTTAACGAGAATAAAATGATAATTTCGATTAATAGAGATTCATTAAATAAAATTCGTTCAGCCTTATTAATATCTGAAAAGGATATAAAAATAATAAAAGTTAGCGGAAGCGTAAGTAACTTAAAAGATTAAGAATTTAATCCATAATGACTTTGTCTTATAGAAGTGATTCTTGATTGATAATTAGAACAATAAGAATTTCCCTCGTCAATCTTACAATAATTACATCTTTCAGAACGTGGGTTAATATGACCAATGCATACGTCTTCGAGTCTTACTCTATGAAATTCGTCTCGACTTTCAGTTGTCACCTCATCTACTGTAGCCATTATATGTGGTAATTAGTTAAAACGCAATATTTTTACTTGAATTAATATAATCTAACAACTATTTAAATAATAGCATTTTGAGATCAGCCTATAAGAACTGTATAATAAATAATTAAAAAAACGATATATAGAAATCTTTAAAAACCCAAACTTATTATTGATTTTATAGGAGACAGTTATCTGAGTCTTATTTCCAAAGAATAAATTCTTTATTATTTTCTTTGGCAAAAGACAAAAACTGATTAAATAAAAAAAAATGGAAATACCAGATATGCAACACCAAGTAATGGGATACGATAGAAGTGCGACTATGTTTTCTCCGGATGGACATTTACTTCAAGTAGAATATGCTGAAAAAACAGTTAGATTAGGTGCAGCTAGTATTGGTTTTAATTGCTCTGATGGTGTTGTAATAGTCGCTGATAAAGGTTATAAGGATACTTTAATCGTTCCTGAATCTGCTGAAAAAATTTATGAAATTGATGAACATATAATTGCTAGTGCTGCTGGAATATTATCTGATGCTAGAATCCTTGTTAACCATATTAGAGTTAATGCTCAGCAACATAGAGTAACTTATGATTCACCTGTTGAAGTTGAAACTATAATAAGAGAAATATCTGATATTCAGCAACAATATACTCAGCATCCAGGAGTAAGGCCTTTTGGAGTATCGATAATTGTTGCAGGAAAACAAGGAGACTCAACAAAATTATTCAACAGCGATATAACTGGAAACTATTACGAATATCAGGCAGTTGCAATAGGAGAAAATGATGATAAAATTAAAGAAACATTAAGAAAAAAATATAAAAAAGATATAAAGCTAGACGATGCAATAAAACTTGCATTGGAAATATTCAAAGAAGTTCTTGGAGATAAATTTGATGCTGGAAGATTTAATGTTGCATTTATTAAAAAGAACGAAGATAAATTTAAAAGATTAAGATTAGAGGAAATAAAGAAATTTTTGTAATAAAATGGTAGATACAGTTGCAAGGTTAAAAAGTGGAAAATTAACTTTTGAAACAATGGTAGATTTAGATAATGCTATGAAGTTAAGAAGAGGAGAAAAAATTAATATTTCTGAAGTTATAAGAGATAATTATGTTTATACAGATTTAAAAAAAGGGATGAAGGCTGGAAGCAATGAATTATCTATAAGTTTTGGAACAACAGAAATGTCAATAATTGTTGAAAAAATAGTAAAAAAAGGAGAGATTGAAGTAACAAAAGAATTTAGAGATGAAGCTCTTGAAAATAAAAGAAAACAAATTATAGATTTCTTATCAAAAAATGCCGTCGATGTTAGAACCGGAAGACCTTTCACTCCAGATATGATTGAAAACTCACTTAAACAATCTGGAGCTAAAATTGAAAATCAACCAGTGGATAGACAGCTAAAAAACATAATAGAAAGCTTAAAAAAGGTAATACCAATTAAAATAGAGACAAAGAAAATAAAAATAAAAATTCCTGCTCACTTAACTGGAAGCACATATGGATTAGTCCAGGAATATAAAGAGAAAGAAGATTGGCTTTCTGACGGAAGCCTTGAAGTCATCCTCAATATTCCAGTAGGGTTACAGACAGATTTTTATGATAAATTAAATGCGATAACGCATGGATCAGCAATAACACAGGAGATTAAAGAATGATAACAGAAGAAAATAATATGGAAATAGAAGAAAATATTGAATCAGATAGTAAACAAGAAAGAAAATTAGTAATTCCAGGTGAAACAATAATATCTGGAGAAGAGTATCTTCCTGGAGATTTTACTAGAAAAGAAGGTAATGATATAATTGCCAACAGATATGGTTTAGCTGAAGTATCTGGGAGAGTTATAAGAATTATTCCTATCTCAGGCGTATTTGAACCAAGAAGAGGAAATACTGTTATTGGAAGAGTTGAAGATATTAATTTTTCAGGATGGATGATTGATATTGGCGGACCATACTCATCATTTTTACCAGTATCTGAATGTCCGAGATTCATTAATAGAAATGACTTAGCAGAATTTTCTGGAATTGGAGATGTATTAAGTTTGAAAGTAGCAGGTGTTAAAAAGAGTGGAATAGATTTAACATTAAAATCAAGAGGATTAGGCGTACTAGAAGGCGGAAGAATAATAAAGATAAATCCTCATAAAGTTCCAAGAATAATAGGAAAAGAAGGAAGCATGATTAATTTAATTAAAGATTCTACCAAAACTGAAATAACAGTAGGTCAAAATGGATTTATCTGGATAAGAGGAGAACTTGACGGTGAAGAAAAAGCAATTCAAGCAATAAATTTAATTGTAGAAGAATCTACATCATCAGGATTAACTGAAAAAATTGAAAATTTTTTAATGGGAGAGAGAAAATGATAAAAAATTTTCAAAACCTCGCTTTAAGAAGTAAAGCTTCGGAAATAGAAAATTTCTTATTAGGAGAAAGAAAATAATGTCATATACAAAAAGATTAGATAAGAGAAAATTTGATGAATTAAGACCAATCAAAGCAGAAGTTGGAATAATTCCAAATGCTGATGGAAGTGCATTATTTGCTTTTGGTAAAACTATAGCAATAGCAGCGGTTTATGGTCCAAAACCATTACATCCTCAACATATGCAAGAACCAGATAGAGGAATTATTAGATGTAATTATAACATGTTACCATTTTCAGTAACTGAAAGAGCTAAACCAGGTCCATCTAGAAGAAGTAAAGAAATCTCTATGGTAACTGCTAATGCTTTATCTAGTGTTGTTGATTTAACAAGATTTCCGGGAACTGTAATTGATGTTGATATATTGATATTACAAGCAAATGCATCAACAAGATGCGCTGGAATAAATGCAGCTGCAATGGCACTAGCTCATGCAGGTGTTGTTATGAAAGAAATGGTATCAAGTGTATCTATTGGAAAGATTGATGATAAAATTGTTGCTGATATTACTAAAGAAGAAGAAGATTATCATGAGGGCGAAGGACCTACAGATATACCATTTACTTTAACATCAAGAACAAAAGAGATTGTGCATCTACAGCTTGATGGAAAAATTCAAACTCATAGATTTGCTGAAGCTGTTGAATGTGCAAAAAACGCTTGTGATAAAATCCTTGATTATCAAATGAGAGCATTAAAAGGAGAGAAAATCAATGAAAATGAATAATAAAAATCATTTTCAGGCCCTAACTTCTTACGAAGTTTCGGAAAACGAACAAGAATAAAATGCAATTACCAAATATTAACAAAAAAAGAATAATAACCCTTCTTAAAGAAGGAAAGAGACTGGACCAAAGAAAACCTTATGATATTAGAGATATAACTATTGAAACAGGGGTTTCTATTAATGCAGAAGGAACCTCTAGAGTAAAAATTGGAAAATCTGAAGTAATTGTTGGAGTAAAAATGGATGTGCAAACACCCTATACTGACCATGAAGATGAAGGCACTATGGTAACTTCTATGGAATTCTCACCAGTTGCTGGAGAAAGGTATGAAGCAGGACCTCCACAAATGGATTCAATTGAAATTGCTAGAGTAGTTGATAGAGGAATAAGAGAAAGCGGATTTATTGATTGGAAAAAATTATGCATAAAATCTGGAGAAAAAGTATGGAGCATATTAATTGATATTTATTGTATAAATGATGATGGAAATATTTTAGATGCTAGTGCAATTGGAGCTGTTGCTGCATTAAAAGTAGCTAAATTTCCAGTATATAATGAAGAAACAGGAAAGGTTAAGTATGGAGAATTTACAGAAAATTCATTGCCATTAACAGAACATCTTCCTATAACTATGAGTTTTTATAAAATTGGAGATAAATTATTATTTGATCCAACAAGAGATGAAGAAGATGCAAGTGAAGCAAGAATTACTTTATCTGTATCATTATTTAAGAAAGAAAAAGCAATTAATTCTATGCAAAAGGGCGGAATTACTTCTATAAAACTCAATGAAATGGATGAAATAATAAAAGAATCTGAAAAATTATATGATATTTTACTTCCTAAAATAGAAAAACAGATAAAGGCTATAAAAAAATAAAAACAAATAATTTATAAACCTATATTTTAAACTATATAATAGGATAATATATTATTCCTCAATGGAATAGGAAAAACAAATGTTAGAAAAATTTGAAGGAAAATTTACAAAGTATGAAGTTGCAAGAATTCTTGGTGCTAGAAGTCTTCAATTAGCGATGGATGCTCCAATATTATTAAAGATGGAGAAAGAAGAGGAAGAAGCACTTAATTATAATACTTTGAATATAGCTGAAAGAGAACTTGAAGCTGGAGTTTTACCAATCACAGTTAGAAGACCTTTACCTAAAAAATCTGGAAAAGCATTAAAAAAACTTTCTGAAGAAGAAATAAAAGAAAAATTATTAAAACAACAAACTGAAGAAAGAAAACCTGAAGTTGTTGTTGAAAAAAAAGAAGTTGAAGACAAAGAAGGAAAAGAAGAGGAAGAAGGTGAAGGCGAGATAATGGAAATGGCAACACCTGAAGATGAAGTTTATGAAGAAGAAGATAGTGAAGCTGAAGAATTCTAGATAAAGATTTTAAATTGAAATTCATTAAATAAAATAATTTTATTTTTAGTAGATTTTATAAATTAAATACTATTAATAAGATTATGAAAAAGGGGAAATATAAATCAGAAGTTATAATCGTTTTAAGTTTGTTATTGGTTATAATAATTATAATTTTTATATTTCAATATAATTCAAATACCAAAATTAATAATATTAATAATAATCCTCATGAAAATATATTCTCATATCCAAATGAAGAACTATCAAAAAATGAAATAGATGCTTTAGATTTAGCAATTAATGATGAATATAAAGCGAGGGCTACATACAAAAGAGTATTAGAAGAACATGGAAATATTAAACCATTTTCTAATATCATAAATTCTGAAAGCAGTCATATAGCTCAACTCGAATCAATATATAAAAAATATGATTTACAGATCCCCGACGATAATTGGTATATAAAGGTCCCTGTATTTGCAAATATAAAAGATGCATGCGAAGCCGGGGTTAATGCTGAAATTGAAAATGCAGATTTATATGATGAACTTCTAATTAATGTGAATAATCAAGATATAAAAGTTATTTTTGAATTCTTAAGAGATGCTTCAAGAAATAATCATCTTCCTGCTTTTCAAAGATGCAATGGAAATAAATAAATAAATATTATTTATTGATTAAAATCTTATAATATTGTTTAAAAAAGAATACGCTAAATATTTATTCTAGTTCACCAGCAAAATCAGTTAATTTTGCATTGAAAGGAATTCCTTTTTTCTTGCAATATTCTCTTGCTAGAATAAATAAAATGCAACCTATTGATTTTTTTGATTTGTTGTTGCATGGAATAATCTTTGTTATATTATTTGTGAAATTATTTGTATCACATAATGAGATGATTGGTTTTTTTAATTTAGCTGTATCATTTAAAGCATTTTTGTCTATCCATGGATCACAGATAATTGTTAAATCAGCTTCAAAGAAATTTTCTAAAACAAGATTAGTAGTTACTCCTGGAGGATATTTTTTTGTGAATGCTCTAATGCCAGTTATTTCTTCGAATTTTTTAGCTGCAGACCATCCAGCTTCTCTCTTGCAAGCGATGTAAATTTTTTCAGGATCGTATTGAATTATAAAATCTATTGACTCTCTTAATTTGTCGTCAATCAATGCAGTATTAATAACAGCAAGGCCATCTGCTCTTCTTTTATAAACATATTTTCTCATGTGAGGAGTTATAACTTTTGTACCAAGATGAACTGCACATTTAATATAATCTTCAAGAGGGATTAATGTTTCTTTTTTTCCGTCAACATTTTTCTTTTCTTCTTCAATATCTTTTTCAGTTATTTTTTCTGAAAGCTCTTCTATTTCTTTATCTGTCAAATCTATTTTTGATTCTTTTTTCTCTCTATGCCCGTCAGAATTACCGTCGTGACCCAGTCTTTCCTTAAGTTCTTCAGCTAAACTTTTCATGCTTTCTTTAGGTGAAGAAATTTTTTCTTTATTCTGTTTATGATTATTATTTTCTTCTTCTGAACCTTTGCTCTTTAGATTTTTATTTTCAGCCATTAAGATTTTATTACAGAACTTGATTTATAAAGGTTTTCATTTTTTAATATTATAATTTTTTTAAAAATTATTAAGAAATAATCCTCGAGAGCAAAGTAGAATTATCGATAAAAATTTAATTTGTAAAATAAATATCTCAACGAAAGCTTTATAAACCTACTCATTATAAACTTCTTATAAAATGTTAATTAGATTAACTGGGATGATTACCTTAAGAACATCTTTAGGTAAGATGTAGTTAGAGTAGTCGGACGAGTTATTATACTTTTATTTATTTCTAGCAGAAATTGGAGGACGTTAAGATTGTATTTTTTATAATCGATTAAATCCAGTTTATCCTGCTGGCGGATGCGGCTATCTGGTTTATATTTAGACATGCAAGTCTGTCGCGAGACGGCGAACTGCTCAGTAACACGTAGCTAACCTGCCCTTAGGTCAAGCATAACCTCGGGAAACTGAGGATAAATCTTGATAGGAAATTTTTTCTGGAATGAGATATTTCTGAAATTCGAGCCTGAGGATGGGGCTGCGGCTGATTAGCTAGTTGTTGGTGTAAGAGACCAACAAGGCAATGATCAGTAAGGGCTCTTAGCGGAGAGGCCCTGAGAAGGAATCTGAGACACTATTCCTAGCTCTACGGGGTGCAGCAGTCGAGGAACTTTTACAATGCCCGCAAGGGTGATCGAGTAAACCAGAGTGTTTTCTTTACGAAAACTTTTATCTGCTGTAAAAAGGCAGAAGAATAAGGACTGGGCAAGACCGGTGCCAGCCGCCGCGGTAATCCCGGCGGTCCAAGTCGCATCCACAATTATTGGGTCTAAAACATCCGTAGCTTGTTTTGTAAGTCTCTTGTGAAATCCCAAATCTCAAATTTGGGGCGTGCAAGAGATACTGCAAGGCTATCGAGACCGGAAGACGTAAAGAGTACGAAGAAGGTAGTGGTAAAATATGTTAATCTTCTTCGGACTAACAGTGGCGAAGGCGCTTTACGAGTACGGTTCTGACAGTGAGGGATGAAGGCTAGGGGCGCAAAAGGGATTAGATACCCCTGTAGTCCTAGCAGTAAACACTGCTCACTAAACATTAGCACCTCCTCGAGAGGTGTTAGTGCTGTAGCGAAGGCGAAGAGTGAGCTACCTGGGAAGTATAGTCGCAAGGCCGAAACTTAAAGGAATTGGCGGGGAGGCACTACAACGGGTGACGCGTGCGGTTCAATTAGACTCTACACCGTGAATCTCACCAGGACCGACAGCAGAATGAAGGTCAGTCTGAAGGGCTTACCTGACACGCTGAGAGGAGTTGCATGGCCGACATAAGCCTGTGCCGTGAGGTGACTTGTTAAATCAAGTAACAGGCGAGACCCCTGTGTCTAATTTCTACGCAAAGAGCACATTAGACAGACTGCCTTGGTAACAAGGAGGAAGGTGGGGGCGATGTTAGGTGAGTACAGCCCGAATGCCCTGGGCAACACGCGCGCGGCAATGCCATATTCAGTGAGCTGCAACTCTGAAAAGAGAAGCTAATCTCCTAATGTATGGCCTAGTTCAGATTGAGGTTTGTAACTCAACCTCATGACGATGGAATCCGTAGTAATCGTTTGTTATCAGCGAACGGTGAATACGTCACGGCCTCTTGCACACACTGCCCGTCAAACCAACCGAGTTATGCTTTGGCGAGGCCCTTCGGGGACGAACCTCAGTACAGCAAGGTAGGTTAAGTCGTCACAAGGTATCTGTAGGGGAACCTGCAGAGGGATCACCTCCTATAATTATAAAACTCTTATGAGATTTTATTTATAATCTAGAAAAAAAATAAATTTAATAACTGACTATTCTAACCCCAGTTAATTTAACATTTTAAAAATATGAATCTCGGAAATTTCCGAGAGGATGTAAAATAAGATAATACGCAATGGACCAAAAAAGCCATTATCGCTTTAGGTCTAATAAACGGGCCTGTAGTCTAATGGTAGAATTCGTCCTTTGCAAGGATGGGGTCCGGGTTCGATTCCCGGCAGGTCCATATAAATATTTCAAAATTTTAGAAAAATTTTGAAGATTGCTAAAATCAAAATATCATATTCAACAAAATTGAATATCGGTGACGATATAAAACATCATAATAATCACAGATGAACTTCGGGAAGGTGCTTCTCGGAGGGAGTGGAGAACTAGCCGGGTTGTTCCCGGATAATAGAATAACTATTATGTTCAATGAAACAGGTAGAGAATAGTCTTAGCCTTAGAAAGTCGAAGATCCTTAGCTGATCCTTAAAGATTTTTTAATCTACTGAGATTCAACTTTTTAAAAAGTTAGAATCTTTCGACTTTGGCAAAATAATGGCAAATTTAAATTTACGATAGTCTAATGATTATCGTTCTAGGAATTTTTTATAAAATTCCTTTTCAGTCGATTATATCGACTGAACTCCTTATTACTGTTAGACGGATAGCTTGGTTTAAGTTGTGAAGAAGGACGTGGCAAGCTGCGATAAGCCCTGGGGATCTGCATGCGAGATTTGATCCAGGGATTTCCTAATGCGAGGAAACGCTTCATAATCCGAGAGGATGATATACGCTGGGAATTGAAACATCTTAGTACCAGCAGGAAAAGAAAACAAACAAGTGATACCCCTATTAGCAGCGAGCGAAAAGGGCACAGGGCAAACTGAATCTCTCCTGAAAGGGAGTAAGAGATGTGGTGGGCTACCGGACCTAAACTAACAATTCAAAGTCATCTGGAAAGATGCGCCTTAGAGAGTGAAAGCCTCGTAGAATGAATTAGTATGGTTACGCCTAAAAGAGTAGTGCTTCCCGAATTGGAGGCATGAAGATGGCAGAATTAACTGCTAACCCTAAATATGAACTTAAGTCCGATAGTGTACTAGTACCGCGAGGGAAAGCTGAAAAGAACTCATAATAGAGAGTTAAAAGACTTGAAATCTAACAGTTACAGTTGGTTAGTGCCTTCTACGGAGGGTTCTAACGTACGTCTTGAAAAACGGCCCAAGGAGTTCAATCAAGTGGCAAGGTTAACGAAAGGTAGCCGGAGCGAAAGCGAGTATGAAAATGCGATAGTCACTTGTGTGAGACCTGAAGCCAGATGATCTAATCATGAGCAGGATGAAGTTTTCCGAAAGGAGAATGGAGGTCCGAACAATTGTTGTGTGCATGCACTATGATGACTTGTGATTAGGGGTGAAAAGCCTATCGAATCTGGCAATGGCTGGTTCCTGTTGAAATATGCCTACGTATAGTCTAGCTACTACATTCTCACGGCGTAAAGTACGGATAGGTATTGCAGAGGGTTTTTCCTACGGATAACTTTCCAACTCGGAAGTTGTGAGATGAAAATGGCTGGAAACAGCGGCTGCGCGTAAGGTGCAGTCGCGCGACCCAAACAAGGGAGACTACAGTTAAGGTCCCAAATTTCATGTTAAGTGTATCAAAGGGAGTCTTGAACCTGAGACACTAGGGAGGTAGACATAGAAGCCGTCACCCTTTAAAGAAAGCGTAACAGCTCACCTATTGAGGTTCGAGGCCCTGAAAATGGACGGGACTCAAACATGAAACCGATACTGTAGACATACTCGGAAGAGTATTGTGGTAAACAGGCGTCTTTTCGGCGCAGAAGCTTTTTCGAGAGAAAGAGTGGAGCTGGAAGGAATGAGAATCTTGGGAGGAGTAAGAACGAATCTTGCTGAGAACCGCAAGATGTCGTAAGGGCAAGGTTTCCTTGGCAATAACAATTAACCAAGGGTTAGTCGGACCCTAAGTCACCCCTTAACCGGATGTGGCGATGGATGACAGGTTAATATTCCTGTACTTATTAAATTCGTTCGAGTGCACAATTTGCTTCCGGACAAGCGGAGCTCCGAAAGGAGAATTTCATAGAGAATATTGGGGAGCGTAAAGCTATAATCCAATAGAATTTGTGGAATGAAAATCGCTGATTCCAGGAGCCCGTGAAAAGATCGTGTATAGAATTTAGTAATCCGTACCTAGATTTGACACTGATGCCCTAGCTGAGAAGGCTAAGACATGAAAGGTTAATCCTGCTAAGGGAACTCGGCATATTGGCCCTTTAGCTTAGGTAGAAGGGGTGTCTATGTTTGTGTCTTTAGAAATGGAGATGCATTCGTAGATTTCAATCACAAGGATGGTCCGACTGTTTATCAAAAACGTAGCCGATTGCTAATCCGAAAGGACTTGTATAATCGGTGAAGCCTGCCCAGTGGTGGTGTTTCAAACCGTGTTTCAACGCGGCCAAGACCCATCAAACGGCGGGTCTAATTCCTGAGACTCTTAAGGTAGCGTAATACCTTGCCGTCTGAATGGCGGCTTGCATGAATGGCTTAACGAGATTGTCACTGTCCCTAGCAGGAACCTTCTGAAATTATTGTCCGGTGAACAGACCGGAGACACCTAACGGGAAGCTAAGACCTTGTGGACCTTTACTGCAACTTGTTGTTGTGAATTTATGATGGATACATAGAATAAGTAGGAGAATACGCGTAGTTTCGGCGAGGCGGCTCACAATATGTAATACTACTTATCTTTTGTAGATTCACTTACTCTTAATGAGGACACCAGCAGGCGGGCAGTTTGCCTGGGGCGGGACCCCTCTGAAAAGATATCGGAGGGATCTAAAGACAAGCTCATCTAGATCGGAAACCTAGAGTGGAGTACAAGGGCAAAAGCTTGTCTAACTGTTTTCAAAATAGCACTGAAAGCAGAGTTGAAAGACGGGCCTAGCGAACCATTGAGCGTTTTTAATGGATGCCAATTGTGGTAGAAAAGGTACCCCAAGGATAACAGGGTTGTCTCTCCCGATAGTTCATATTGACGGGGAGGCTTGCTACATCGCTGTCGGCTCTTCCTATCCTGGCTGTGCACAAGCAGCCAAGGGTGCTGGAGTTCACATATTAAAAGGAATCGTTAGCTGGGTTAAGATCGTCGTGAGACAGATTGTATGATATCTATTAGGTGTGTCGTTATCTGAGTGGAACGATCCAGTAGTACGAGAGGAACCTGGGTTGGGAGCCTCTGGTGTAACAGTTGTTACGAGCAGGCTGTGCAGCTACGCTCCATATGGATAAGCGCTGAAAGCATCTAAGCACGAAGCCATCCGCAAGACGAGATAACAAAGGCCGTCGCAAAAGACGACGTTGATAGAGTTGGTGTGTAATATCCAAGAACCCGAGGGTTTCAGCACGCAACTACTAAAAGCCTCAATTTAAATTTTAATTTGCATAAATAAGACTATTCTCTACCTGTTTTTTGTTGATCTAAAAAGATTAACTGAAAAGAACTAATTTTTTTTGAACAAGATTATATGGCTTTGCCTATAATATTTTTAAAGTTGATTTGATAAATTTAAAAAAGTTTAATAAAAATTTTTAATTCATATCAGTTTTGATATGAAAGATTATAAAAAAAATATTTACGTGTGAGAACTATCCCAATTGAAAAATTAAAACAACAAGATTTATAATTGATTTAAATCTGAATTTTTTATGGCAAAAATTTCAGGAGCATTAATTATAATATTCTTTTTAATAATGCTTGTAAATATTTATTCTGGAAGTAATTACATTATGGAAAGATATGAAATAAATAAAATAAAATATTTATCCCATAATGAATATACAATTGGAAAGGTAAAAGATTTCTGCGGGATATCTAAAATTGATCATTATTATAAAGATAGAAATGCGTGCTGCAGTTCTAAATTAAGTTGCGGTAATGGAAAAAAAGCAACATGGAATATCAATTCTCAAATTTGTACTTGTTAATTTCAATTAATAACAACAAAGGATATAAAGAAAAAAGAATTAATATTATTCTAAGAGGTAGATGAAAAGGTGTATCATTGATATGCAATAACTTTTTCTAATATTGCTGTATCAATATCTTCAAAGGAGTTGCCTTCCTTATCTACCTCTTTTATTATTTTAAAATAGTTAATATGTTTAAAATAAAAATAATAAAATTTGTTTAAATTTAGTGATTAAAATATTAAAAAAACAAATTCTTCGACGATAAAATTGTAGAATTATCTATTCATTTTATAGTGGTTACAATATAATAATGTTTATAAACCATTGTTATTAAAAATAAGTAGTCAAATAAAGTAGGTGGTGGAAGTTTAGAAGCCTTATTCTAAAATAAAGAAAGGAAAATTAAAATGGAAGCATCAAACCTATTAAGTGCAATAAACATTGCTTTATTGATAGAAATACCAATCTTATTTTTTATAGTACTTTTTGTTGGAATATTAAAATTAGGAAATAAAAGAAAAGATAATAGAGTTTCAAAAAGTATTGCTGCTATGTTCTTATTTTTCTTATTTTTAACTTTAATTTTAGTAATTTTAATTTCAAGTTATGCATCAAGCGGAGTTTCTGCTAAAGAAGAAATAATAGATGCAGAAGTTCAAGCTAATCTTGATAATAGTCTTGTGATAGTCTATGATTTATTACAAGAACAAGAAATTCAATCTTCTGCAATAAGAAGAGAACAATTAGAAAATTTAAGAAGAGAGCTTGAAGATGCAAAAAACAGACAATATTCTCGTCAATCATCTAAAATAGTTTATGTGACTCCTGGAAACGGATATTAAAACACATATTCAAACTAAACCATGATTGGATTAATTTATTCATTAGTTATATTAGCTTATATTGTCTATATCTATTTACTTTTATTTATAAAAACTAAAAAAATTTATCCTGTTAATAAATCTCCTTTTACAGTAATCATTCCTTGTTATAACGAAGGTTATGTCTATTTTAAAAAATGCATTGATAGTATAATCAAAGCAAATGGTGATAAAGAAATAATTATAGTAAATAATAATTCAACTGATGTTGAAACATTAAAAGCTCTTGGAGAATACAGGTGGAATTCCAATGTTAAAATAGTCTTTGAACCTAGGCAAGGAAAGAGATTTGCACATTCAAAGGGGCTAGATTATGCTAAGAATGATATTGTAGTTTTTGTAGATAGTGATACTATAGTAAATAAAAATGCATTTGTAGAATTAATAAAACCTTTTGCAGATCCAGAAGTTGGTGCTGTTGCTGGAAATGTTAGACTTGCTAATAGGGATAAAAATCTTTTAACTAAATCTATTAGTGCAATGTTTTGGACTTCTGGAAATATATTTAGAAAATCTTCATCAACTATGGGATATATGCAGGTTATTGCTGGATGTTTATCTGCTTACAAAAAAGATTTATTATTAAAACTTGAAAAAGATTATGTTCATCAAAAATTTATGGGTAAACCTTGTTCAATATCTGATGACAGATATTTAACTCAAAGAATACAAACTAGATTTAAGAAAAAAGTTGAATATGCAGAAGATGCGATTTGTTATACTTTCATGCCTGAAACATATCTAAAATTCTGGAAAACCTTAGAAAGATGGAGAAGAGGAGTCATTAGAGAAGCAATATTAATTTGGAAAGAACCGATTAAAAATGCAAAACTATTGGTGTTTGATATTGAATTTAATTTTATAATTCTTAATATAATGATAGTCTTGAAATTATTTCTTCTATATGATTTAATTTTTAATTTTAGTATTATGAATCTTTTATTTACATTCTTATGGCTAATATTAATGGCTTCATTATATTCGAGTTATATGATTATTCATAATCCAAAAGAATTCCCATACAAAATTACATATTCAATAATGTATGAATTCTTTTTTGTATTCACATATTTCCATGCATTATGGAATATAAGGAAACAATCCAATTGGGTTACAAGGTAAATAAATAAGATGATTAATTTTGATCAACTTTTCAAATGGATAGTTGTAATAATATTTGTAATATTCTTATGGGGATTTTTCATATGTTTTAATGGATGCAGTTATGAACCTGTTGATCAATTAGCAGTTCAAAATGGTGAAAAAGATTTTTGCTCATTAAATTATGCAATCAAATATTATATAACAAAAGAAAATTGCTGTTCTAAACGCATGTTATGCGGAAATGATGCTATAGCAACCTGGAATTCATACAAACAAAAATGCAGTTGTAGTGCTTGGTAGAAGAAAAAAGCAGGTCAGAAACCCTTAAAAACCCATAAAATATAGGTTATTTGTGAGTGGGATAGTCAACTTACGGGAACTTGTCATTAAATTGACAGATTCTAAATATATATGAGAATCGAGTTCTTGAGGAAAGTCCGCCCATTTCCTAACCTCTGGTTAGGACCTGTAAACATATAGGAATCATCCTTTGAAAAAAGGACTGCAGTGATGCAAAGCTCTGCTACAGAAACGACACAGCTATATAGCTGCTATGAACCCTTGGGGGAAGCAACTCAACTATATAGATATGATGAAACGAGCACCTTGATTGATGCAAGGGTAAACCAAAATTATAGGTTAAGCCTGCTTAGTCGAATGTTGATACAAACTGTCCTTGATTATTCGAGGAGTTTGACAAAAGGTGGCTTATTTCCCGCTCACATTTTTTATATAACCCCTCATTAGCTGCGAAGTTTATTTTATTAAAATTTTTAAACATTTAGAAATTAATTTTATTTTCTCCTCCTCAATAATCGTGAGGAGTAAAGATAAAATTATGCAACATAATCTATTCAGTATAGATCTATAAAAGAGAAATTTTACAATAAAAAAGATTTAAATAACATCATTTATTGGTTTTTCTAATTAGAATGGGGGAGTAGCTCATTGGGAGAGCACTACGCTGAAGACGTAGGTGTAGCGTGTTCGATTCACGCCTTCCCCAGATTTAATATAAAATTTGATTGAAAAAGCAAATTTTAATAATATTCTTGAAAGAGATAAGATTTAAATTTATAGAAAAATTGATTATAATATGGTAATAAAAACAATGGATGATATTGACAGGGAAAAGAAGAAAGAAAGTCGTGAAAAAATGAAAAAGGAAATCTCTGAAGATATCACTGATGTAATTGATAATGTATTTAATAAAAAGAAAAAACAAAAAATGAGCATACTTGGGATAATTACTAGAGGATTATTATTTTTATTCTTGGGATTGATTATTATAGATCTAGTTCTTGGAAGCATATGGTTATTGAAAGAATTAATAAAAAGTTTGTTCTTAAATGGATGACTTATCTAGAATATGCGTGATTTATTAAAAGCAGGGAATAGATTAAGAAGAATATTCTTTAAAAAAATAAAAAAAGACTATATTAAAAACAAACTAGAAAAAAGAAAAGGATATTGCAAAAAATGCGGAGATTGTTGCAAGGGATGCAAACATCTTTCTAAAGAAAATTTATGTTTAGTTTATGATAAAAGACCTTGGTGGTGCCATAAAGAATTTCCCATAGATAAAATTGATCAAAAAGTCTTTAATGTAAAAAGATGCGGATATAATTTTAAAAATTAATTTTTATTGGAAAGATTTATAAGTCAGATTTAATATATTTATAGAAGAAAAGATGGTGAAAAGAAAATCTAAGAAAGGAGCAATAGAACTTTCTGTTGGTACAATTGTTATTCTTGTTATTGCTATGACTATGTTAATTATGGGTCTTGTTCTTGTAAGAACTATTTTTAAAGGAGCTACTTATAATGTTGAAAAAATGGATGAAAAAGTTAAAGATGAAATAGGAAAACTTTTTACTGAAAATAAAAGAATGGTCATATATTTACCGGATAATAAAGCAGATATAACCCAAGGAGATACATGGGGAGTTGCATTTGTTGTAAAAAATCTCATCAGAGGAACTTCTGAAGAACCCAGATTTACTTATAAAACAAGTGTTGCTGAAATTGGGACTGGTTGCACTAAAAGCATTAAAGAAAAAGATGCTATAAATTATATTAAACTCGGAAGAGAATCTAATTCTAAAGGAGAAGCTATAGCTTCAGGTCAAACAAAAGGATGGATTATTAGATTTGAACTTCCTGAAAATGCTCCACTTTGCCTAATAAGATATAATATAGAAGTAAGAGAAAATGGAGAAGTTTATGCTTCTGAAGATTTTGATGTTAATATTGTTTCTAAAGACTAAATATTATCTATTGTAAAAGGTTAGTTTTTTATAGGTCATTTTTATAGAATTTATATGGTATTAAAGATTTATAACACCTTAACAAAAAAAGAACAAGTGTTCAAACCTCAAAAAGAAAATGAGGTAAGAATGTATGTTTGCGGACCAACTGTAAATGATGTTCCGCATTTAGGTCACGCAAGACAACAAATCACTTTTGATATATTAAGAAAATATCTCAAATATTCGGGATATAATGTAAAATTCGTATCTAATGTAACTGATGTTGATGATAAAATTATTAACAAGGCAAGAGAATTAAATGAAGACATTAATGAATTAACTAAAAGAAATTTAAAAAGTCATATTGAAGATTATTCAAAGATTGGAGTTGATAAACCTGATATCCAACCTTTTGCAACAAAATACATCAAAGAAATGATTGATTTAATAAAGAGATTGGAAGAAAAGGGATTTACATATGTGATAGAAAGAGATGGGGTTTATTATGATACATCAAAATTCAAAGATTATGGAAAATTATCTGGACAAAATCTAGAAAATCTAAAATCTGAATCAAGAAAAAAATTAAGTGAAGATAAAAAAAATAAGGAAGATTTTGTTTTATGGAAGTTTTCTAAACCTGGTGAACCCTTATGGCAAAGTCCTTGGGGAGAAGGTAGACCTGGCTGGCATATAGAATGTTCAGCTATGTCTGAATCTATACTAGGTTTACCCCTTGATATCCATGGAGGAGGACAGGATTTAATATTTCCACATCATGAAGATGAGATTGCACAAAGTGAAGCTGCTTATGGGAAAAAATTTGCAAATTATTGGATCCATAATGGGATGGTAAATGTTGATAAAGTTAAAATGTCAAAAAGCTTAGGAAATTTCAAGACCATAAGAGATTTATTAGAAAATTATTCTGGTGAAGTAATAAGATATTTTGTAATAAGCAATCATTATAGAAAACCTGTTGATTTTTCAGAAAAAACATTAGAAAATGCAAAAAATTCTTATGAAAGATTAAAAAATATAATCTCTGAAATAAAAAATGATGGAAATCTTAATGAAAAATATCTAAAAGAATTTTCAAAATCAATGGATAATGATATTAATACGGCTGAAGCGCTTGCTAATTTATGGAAATTAGTTAGAGATGAAAAAGCAGAAGGAAAATATAAAACAATTGAAAAAATGGATAGTGTTTTTGGATTAAAATTATTAGAAAAAGAAGAAATAAAAATTCCTCATGAAGTTGAAAAACTTGTTAAAGAAAGAGAAGAAGCAAGAATTAATAAGGATTTTAAGAAATCAGATATTTTAAGAGATAAGATAAAAGAACATGGATTTTTGGTTTCAGATTCTAAAGAAGGTCAAAAAATTTCAAAAATATAAAAAAATGAAAAAAATAACAAAACTAGATATTAAATATAATAATTATAGATGGTTTTTTACAACAGAAGGAAGTCTAGTAGTTGGAGGAAAATCTGATGAACAAAATGAGGTTGTATTAAAAAATTTCTTAAAACCAAATTATGTTGTTATGCATACAACTGAACCTGGAAGTCCTTTTATGATAATTCAATCAGATAAGCCTTCTAAAAAAGATATGGAAGAAACAGCAATATTTTGCGCATGTTTTTCACAATCATGGAAACTTGGGAAAAAAGCAATCAGTATTGATGTTTTTACTGGTGAACAGATATTTAAGATAAAATCAATGAAAAAGGGCACATTTGGAGTAAAGGGAATAAAAAAGACAATCTTAGCAAAACCTGAATTAGCAATAGTTCTACAAAATGGAAAACTTAGAGCAGTACCAATTTCAACAAAAGAAGAAATTCTTGCTTATATTATTCAAGGCAAATTATCAAAAGAAGAAGCATCAGAAAAACTTTCAAAAAAAATTAAGCAAAAATATGCTTTCCCTATCTCAAAAGATGAAATTATGAGTGCTTTACCTTCTGCAAAAATGGATGTAAAATAAATTAAGTAGTTTTAAAAAGTATCTTTTGTTAATAATATTATGACATCTCCAATAGAATTACAGCTCGGTAAAAAAGGTTTAACAAATGAACTTTTAGAAGAGATAGAAAAAAGATTTGAAAAACCAAATGTAAAAAATATTAAGATATCAGTATTGCAAAGTGCAAGAGAAAATAGAGAAGATGTGAAAAAATATTCTGAAGAAATATTATTACGTCTTGGGAAAAAATATACTTCAAGAGTTATCGGATTTAGTATATGTATAAAGAAGTGGAGAAAAGAAAAAATTTAATTTTTTTTTAAATTCTTGAAAAGATTTATATATTAAGAAGGATATTATTTTAAATGAAAAGAGGTCTGTATTACTTAAATATAATTTTAGTAACTGGTTTCTTATTGATTTTGTCATCGGGATTTATTTCTGCTAGCCTATTTGATAATTTTTTTGGTAAAATAACCGGAAAAGCAACTGACACAAAAGAATATACATTTACATTAAATGCATTTAATGCTCCATTTTCTTATGCTGGCGGATCTTGTGTTAAAAATCCAATCAAAGTTATAGAGAATCTAAAAGAGGGAAATGTAATAAAATTAATAAGTTCTCAAGGAAGTCTTTGTGCAAGATATTATCCAAGAACTTTAGGAAACTGCAAGGATACAATAAGTACTTGTTTAGATAATGGAAAAACAGGTTCAGTAATTCCATGCAATAATGAAAATATAAAATTAGCTTTTTATGATAATACAAAAAATCCTCCACTATTAATTGGGACCTATATTGCATATGAGTTTATTAATAATGGAAATGGAATTCCAGTTCCAAAAGGAGCAAATTCATTATATGCTTATTTTGATGATTTAGGTAGTAAAAATAATTATTTTGATAATAATGGATATCAAAATTGCACATTTAAATATTCTTTAACTTCTTGCACTCCAGAATGTTCTGGAAAAGTTTGTGGAGATAATACATGTGGGGGGAGTTGTGGAAGTTGTTCAACTGGACAATCTTGTACTAGTGCAGGTCAGTGTGTAAATGTTGTTGAACCATGTACAGATAGCGATAATGGATTAAATTATTATATTAAAGGTATAACTAAAGGGCCAGGGGCAGATGGAATTGTCTATGAATCTTCGGATCAATGTTCTAATGATAATAAAGTCTTAATAGAAAATCAGTGTTTAAATGGTAAAATAAATGCAATTAACTATCCATGTTTATTTGGTTGTTATTCTGGAGCTTGCATCAGACAGAAAATTTCTAGTTTAGAAAAAACTCCTAATAGCATATCTCCTGGAGTTGAAATGATTATTAAAGTGAATACGGCTGAAGATGATAAAACTTATCCAACTAATGAGGAAGGATGGAATATACAATATTATACTTATCAATATGTTAATGGAAAAAAAGTACAAGTTTCAGGAACGGGTCTAAATGGAAATGCAGCTCTCGAACTTAATGGAGTAGGGTCTAGTAAATTTAATGCTCCAGGTCTTGGAAATTATGTAACTCAATTTCATCTATATTGTGGTAAAGAAGGTTCAGTTTGTTGGAATATAACCGGAGGTCATTCCTATCAATGGATTGAAGAAATTAATTTTTCTGTTTTAAATAACAATAATATTAATGGGTCATGTCTTGAATTAATGAATAAAATTGATGTTTCTATTGGAAGCTCATGCAATAATAGTAATTATAATCCTATTGCTGATGTAAATAAAGATAGATTTGTTACACCTTCAGATAAATTAATTGTCATAAATGTTATTAATGCTAATAATAATAGTGAAAATTTTTGCAGTGAAAAATTAAAAGCAACTACTTGTCCAACTGGCTGTACTAGTGTTAATTGTGTTGTTGAGAAAAAAGAAGTTGATAGATGTTTGCAATTAAGTTATTCACATATGAACAATATTTATACTTATAAGAAAATCGCTGCGGATCAAGGTTTAAAAATTGCATTAAAGGAAGGGCAACCTATTGGTATTGATGATTTTTTTATTACATTCACTTCATCAGATCAAAATATTCAGATATGGGCTGTATATAAAATAGATATGAATAGTAAGACAGTGACTTTAAAAGAGGTTATTAATCCAAATTCTCAGGTAATTCAATTGAATGGAAATACCGTTGGTTCAACTGGAACTTTAGTATTAAGTGATGGCAGTTCAGCTACAGTGACTTTAACTACAAATAGTATAAATGATCAATTGATTTCAGTAACTTTTGGCAGTGTTTCAGAGATAGATCTTTTTAATTGTAGCTTGGTTAATAGTAATACTTGTACTGAAAATGATGGAGGAGATAATAGGTATCTTATGGGAAAAACTTGCTTAGGAAAAGAATGTAAAACCGATAATTGTTCTAAAAAAGAAATAAAATATTCTTCCTGTGAAGGTGAAGATTGTTATTATGAATATTTACAAGAATATTATTGTTATAAGGATGAAAATAATAATTATGACTCTTATCCCTCTGAATTGATTTATGACAAAACCTATCAATGTTCGGCAGGTTGCTCTAATGGAGCGTGTAATATCATTAATGTAAATAATGAAGTCTGTAGTGATTGGGCTAATTTAGTTGCAAATCCTAAGGATATAGATATTTATGGAATTAAATATGAAACTAGTGATTGGTCAGATAGTTATAGGGAAAAACTATGGATTAATGATAAGGAATATAATGCATCTACATATTATTCTTCATGGCAAGCATATGAAGATTATGAAAATGATAAATATAGTTATAATAATGCATGGATAAATGCAAGAGTTATGGTTGCTGATGATAAAAATTTAGATCTATCAAAATTAGCTGAAGAAAGATTAAATTATGGATTATGCAAAGTTGAAAGTTATTGGGATTCTGAAGATAAGAAAAATATTGTTTATGTTTGTAATTGGGATGCGTTAAATAATAAACAGAGTCTTGAAGAATATCAATATAAATCAAGACAAATTATTTGGACTAAAGATAATGTTTGGAATGAAATAGAGGTTAATTTTGGTAAGAGTTTATCTGAAGAAGAAATTAATAAACTTGCATTAGAATCTGTAAATGATTTTTTAAATGATATAAAAGATAATCAAGCTAAATATATTGGATGGGATAAATTCAATATTCCTTATATAGCAGATAATTTCTTAAGATTTGCTCTTATGAATTGCAGTTCTGATTTGCAAGCACCTATAAATGATGATAATGAAACATGTAATCCTTCTTGGGAATGCAAGATAGAACCAACCATTTGCCCTGAATATGGATATCAAAAAAGAGTATGCAGAGATTATTCCTGCAATCAAAATAGAGAGGAGCAAATTTATTGTTCTCCGGGAATATGTTCTGGTTGTTATGTACCAAGGTGGTTTAGAGATACTGATGGAATGAATAATATTTGTATTCCTTATGGAATGAGATTTGAACAACAAACCGATACTGGTGAACAAAAATTAGTTGAGTATACTAATGAAGATAGAATAAATGAGAATTTAAATGGAGATTATATTTTAGAAATCAAATCAGAAAATGAGGCTACTTTAGTATTGTTTGGAAAAGATAATAAAAATTATACTTATCTATTAACTCCTGATACAAAGATAACTATTGATATTCCGGGATGGGATGATGATATTGAAGAATTTATTATTTATGTTAAAAAGATTGTAATAGATGGTGATGATAGATATGTTGATTTAACAGTTTATTCAAGCAGATATGAAAATGTAATCGATTCTATTAATGCATATTGTGATTTTGATGGTGTTGTAAAAAAGCAAAAAGTAGCTGATAGTAATAATGATTGGGCAAAATGTCAAAATCATTTTGAATGTGAGAGTAATGCTTGTTGGTCTGGAGAATGTACTGAAGTTGGAAAATTATTGGATGAAGCATCATCTTATAAACAACTAGGGGTTAAAGTATTATGCAGACTTGCTAATCTATTTAGTATTGAAAGTTACAATTCTTGTGTATCAAAAAGATTAGGAAAGAAGGCAATTGTTGAACCCAGACCTAGTTCTGGGGGAAATAAGAAGTAGATATGAATTGGAAAACCCTCAATAAATATTTATTAATAATTTATTTTAGTTGTATTCCTTTGTTTTTTATAGGAGCTTATATAACCGAGACATATAATATTTATTTTAATGAAGATATAGGATTTGTAATCTTAATAGCTTATTTTATTTTAGCATCTGTTGTTTATATAGATTCTTACAAATATATATTGATAAAAATGATTCCTTTGTTTTTACTGATTATAATTTCATTTATTTTCATGTTTTTTGATAGTCATGTTGGTTTTGTATTTGAGATTTCAATATTTATAACTATAGTTATTTATGTCTGGTTTATTATTATCACAAGTATAACGAATTGGATAATTGGGAAAACCAAAAATATAGAACCAGAATATAATCGCAAGTTTTAAATACTCTATTTTCAAGATATAATTAAGGTTTGATGGTTAAATATAGCCATTCTAATGCTGCAAAGCATGACCCAAATATATAACATCACGAGAAGTAGAAATATGGTAACAAAAACAAATCCAGTATATGAAATGCCTTCAATTGAATATAATCTTAAATTAGCTCAAGCTTTAAAAGAACTACCTGAATTTGTGATTCCTGACTGGGCACATTTTGTAAAAACAGGTGTAGCTAAAGACAGACCTCCTCAAGATGATGATTTCTGGTATAAAAGAGCTGCAAGTATAATAAGACAAATCTATCTTAATAAAACAGTAGGAGTCAATAGATTAAGAACTAGATATGGTAGCAAGAAGAATAGAGGAGTAAAACCAGAGAAATTTAAGAAAGCATCTGGAAAGATAATAAGAACAATATTACAACAGGCAGAAAGAGCTGGATTATTGGAAAAGCATATTGTTTCTGGTAAAAAAGCTGGAAGAAGAGTTACGAGTTTTGGGAAAAAATTCTTGGAGGACATAAAATAATATGGCTTACAGGGAATACCAAAAGAAAACAAAGCTTGCTAAAGCGACAAAACAGACAAGTTGGGCTCCAGTTTGGGCCGTTTTAAAGAAATTTGGAAAAGGTAAAAAGGTACATCCTTCTTCTATAACGCATGTTAAAAGAAACTGGAGAAGAACAAAATTAAAAATTAAACCAAGAAGACAAAATAAAAGACATCTAGGTTAAACTAAAATGGCAAAAGATAAAAAACACGAACCAAAAATGATATTAGAAAGAGAATATATCGTCCCACTTAAAAGAGAAGTTTTAAAGGTTCCACTATATAGAAGAGGTAAAAAAGCGATTAGAGCCTTAAAGGAATTTATAGCCCAACATATGAAAATATATGATAGAGATTTAAGAAAAGTTAAAATTGATATTATTTTAAATAATGAAATAAGATTTAGAGGAATGAAAAGGCCTCCAACAAGAATCAAAGTTTTAGCTAAAAAATATGATGATGGAATTGTTAAAGTTGAACTTGTAAATATACCTGAACATATAAAATATGCAAGAATTAGAGAAGAAAAATTAAATGAAAAAATCAAAGAAACTATAAAGAAAACCAAAAAAGAAGAAGTTGTTGAAGAAAAAGTAGAAGATGAAGCTAAAGTTAAAGAAACAAAAGAAAAAGAAGAATCTGCTAAGATTGAAACATTAAAAATAGCTAAAGATCAGGCAAAAGAATCTAAACATGTTTCTAAAATCAAAGATACGGCTGATGCTCAACAAAATATAGGTGCAAAGAGATCTCAGAAAGGAAGATAAACTAAGCCATTAAAATGGTCTACAAATCAAAAAAACAGCTTAAAAAGCTAAATGATAAAGAGTTCTTCGAGGATATCAAAAAATATATCAAATCGACACATACTTTTTTTGAAGCAAGACTTCCTGAACTTAAGGTTTTAGCAAAAAGACTTCATGAAGAATATGATTTAAAAGATTTCTATAAAGTTTTTAATAGATTGTGGAAGTCGGGTTATCCTGAAGAAAGGACTCTAGCTGTCCATACTCTTGAATTATACAAGGAAGAATTTGATATTGAAACTTGGAAGAACTTAAAGCCTAAATTAAAAGAAATAAAAAGCTGGGATAAACTTGATAAAATATCGAAAGATATTATTGGAGAAATATTATTGAGGAAAGATATAAAAGATGATTTAATCAAGATGTCCAATAGCAAAGATAATTGGTTTATTAGAATGGCAATTGTTGCAAATATTCCATTAATTAAAAAAAATGATAATTTATTTGCAATGAAATTGATAAATCAACATATTAATTCTAAAGAAGAGGCCATCCAAAAAGCCAATGGTTGGATTTTAAAAGAGATATCTGAAAAAGATCCTGAAATTGTTAAGACATTTATTTTAAAAAATAAAAATATGCCATTAGTTACATTTAATAAAGCTACAGAAAATTTAAAAGATTTAAGGAAGATTAAATCTATAAAAAAATTAAAGGATAATGCATTTTCAAGAGTATTTTTCTGGAAAGATAACTAGAAAACAATAATACTTAATAATTATTTTATATAGTATTAATTATGAACTATGACTTTTGGGAGGTTTATAGGTTTATTCAATTTGAAAATAGATTTAGAAATAGGCCTGACCTTGGAATAAAAGAAGAAGAATTGAGAGAATATAATCATTTTGTTAGAGGCTATAAACCTCAATCATTAGAAGAGTTTATTGATTTTGTCAAGGATACTATCGAACATTTTGAAGAAAGGGTGGAAGAAGAATCAAATTTATTAAGAGAGGATTATTTTGAAATTTTAAATCAATTAGAAAAAATTCTTCCATATGATGATGAGTATCTTCCTGAATATTATATTTAAAATAATGATAAATTTATATTAATTAATTGATTGATTAATTGATTAATAAATAAATAAAATTATGATAAACGAACTTGAAAAAAGGTTAAAAGAAAAAGAGAATAAAGAAAAAGCAAAAGTTCTTCAAGGATTTTTTAAGACTGAAAAGGGAGAATATGGAGAAGGTGATATTTTTTTAGGAATAGTTGTTCCTGAACAAAGAAAGATTGCTAAAGAATTCAAACATTTAGATCTAAAAGAAATTAAAGAATTATTAGATTCAAAAATCCATGAAAAAAGACTTATTTCTTTATTAATATTAATAGAAAAATATGAAATTTACGAAGATAAAAAAGAAATATTTGATTTTTATATTAAAAATACTCAAAAAATTAATAATTGGGATTTAGTGGATTTATCTGCTCCACAAATTGTTGGAAATTATTTGAAAGATAAGAATAGAAAAATATTATATGATTTAGTTAAATCAGAAAACTTATGGGAAAAAAGAATTGGAATAATTAGTACACTTACTTTTATTCGTAATTATGAATATATAGATACCATAAATCTTGCAGAAATTTTGTTAAATGATAAACATGATTTAATTCAAAAAGCAGTTGGATGGATGTTAAGAGAAGTTGGAAAGAAAGATGAACCGGTTCTTGAAAATTTCTTAAAAATACATTATAAAGTAATGCCAAGAACTATGCTAAGATATGCTATTGAAAGATTTGAAGAATCTAAAAGAAAGAAATATCTGAAAGGAGAAATTTAATCTCCTTTAAGTAAACGATAACTATCTTCTTCAAAATGCCGGGTTGATATTTCTAATATTTTTATTTAGAAAACTCAATAATAAAGAATATATAATCCATTGAATAAATTATAAAATGGAAAAAACAATAGAAGAGTTACTTAATTTCTCAATTATTAATATTGATAAACCTAGTGGCCCTACTAGTCATAAGGTTGTTTCTAATATAAGAAGAATTTTAAGAATAAAAAAAGCCGGGCATTTTGGTACCCTTGATCCAAAGGTTACTGGTGTTTTACCTATTGCACTAGGTAGAGCTTGCAGATTATCCGGATATTTTATGAAAAAGGATAAGGAATATCTTGGCAAGATGTATTTGCATAAAGATATTGATATAAATACCTTAAAAAAAGAAATGAATGAATTTATTGGTAAGATCAATCAAAAACCTCCAAGAAAATCTTCTGTTAAAAGAGTAAATAGGATAAGAGAAGTAGAAGAATTCAAAATATTAAAAAAAGAAGATAAAATTGTAAGTTTTCAAGCAAAAGTTGAAGCAGGGACTTATATAAGAAAGTTAATCTCAGATCTTGGAGACAAGATAGGTGGAGCCCATATGATAGAATTAAGAAGGATAAGAGCAGGTTTATTTATAGAAACTAAGTCTTTTAGACCTGAAGAGGTTGAATCTGCATATAATAAATATCTAAAGGGGAATGATAAAGAATTACGCAATATGTTAATCCCTGCAGAAATTGTACAAGATTTATTTCCTAAAATAAATGTTAAAGAAGAATTTTTAAAAGAATTCTTGAATGGGAGACCTATTTATAAAAAAGATATTATTGGAAAATATCAGATTTATGATAAAATGTCAGTCCTCTGTGGGGAAAGATTTATAGAAATCGCTAAATCAGTTGATGAAGGAGAAATAATTGCAGTTCCGGAATTTGTTTTAAATTAGAAGATAGATATAATAAATTGAATAATATGCATTTTTTTATAATCATCTTTAAAAAGGAAAATTAATTATTCGATAAACATGGAATTTAAAAAAATAGCCCTTATCATGGTGGCATTCCTAACCCTTTTTATACTCAGTTCTAACTTAATTAGTTCAGCATCAATATCAAAAGAAAGTTATCTTAAATGTGTTAAGGAATGTAGATATAATCAAACTAAAGGTCATAATCTTTGCATAAGTGATCATAAATATGAATCTAAAGCCTGTAACTTAGAATTCAAGGAATGTTTAGAGATAACTAATGATGAATTTAAAGATAAAATTATTGATGCAAAAACTTTTAATCTTAATAGGAAGAATTGTTCAGCAATCTTCTTAAAAGGTATAAAAAATGCAGATTTGATTAGAAAGAATTGCTTTAATGAGATTAAAGAAACAGGAAAAGAATGTGAATTAATTTGCAAGAACATAACAAAAGATTGTAAGTATTATTATTGGTATGACAATAATAATAAAGATTGCGATAAAAAAGAATTTTGTGCGACATTTATGTATGATGGCCTTAAGGTATTTGAAAAAAAATCTGATTGCTTATATTATGTTAATAATGGAACAAAAAATTGTTCAAAGGCATATATGCCTGTATGTGGAAAAGATGGAATAACTTATTCAAATGATTGTAATTTGCAAAATGCAAAAGTTGAAAAAGAATGCACAGGCAAATGTCCTTGTCCAAGTAAAGGATATTGTTCAAATAATGAAGATTGTAAAGAAAATGAATTCTGTAAAAAGAGTAATTGTGATGATTCCAAAGGGAAATGTACAAAAATTCCTGAAATCTGTCCTTTAACATTAATGTATAAACCGGTATGTGGTTGTGACTCTAATACTTATGCTAGTGAATGTGAAATGAATCATTTCAAAGTATCAAAAAAGAATAGTGGAGCTTGTGAAGAACAAAAATGTGATAAATTAAGAATGGAAATTACTGAAGAAATTAAAGAACTACAGAAATGTAATGATGATATTGATTGCGTATTTGGCAACTTAAATACTCCTTGTACAATTTATATGTGCGGAGCTTCATACAATAAAGATTCAGATTTATCTAAATTAGGAAATTTATCAAGTGAATACATTCAAGATTGTCAAACATACTGTCCCATGTATGCTTGCCAAAATCCTGTAAATTTAATCTCAAAATGTAAAAATAGTAAGTGTGAAACCACTTATAAGGTGATTTAAAATGAAGAATATAATTTTAATAATAACAGCAAGTATTTTATTGTCAATTGCGTTTGTATCTGCAACTGTTGAATATCCTACAAATAACTCTAAAGATTTCAAGTTTCATTGCATTAAAGATTGCCAGCTTGATAAAAAAATTAAACAACAAACCTGTAATTTCAATTATGTAAATAAGACCCGTGAATTAAGGGACATAATGAAAGCCTGTAATGAAGCTGCAAAGACTGATTTAAAAAATAATAATATTAATAGAAGTACATATGCAATTAGATTAAGAAAATGTGCTTATGATTATCGTATAAATCTAAGAACTGCTATAAATCTAAAAAAGGATTGTTTGAATAAAACTAATATTAATTGTGAGAAAAAATGTAGTGAATTAGCCTGTATTCAGGTGTATTTACCCGTCTGTGGAAAAGATAATAAAACTTATGGAAATGAATGCATGTTAAAAAATGCAGGAGTTAAAAAAGATTGTAATGGTGTATGCCCTTGTATAAAAGAAGATATTAGAAACTTATCATGCACTAAAAATACTGATTGTAAAGAAAATGAATTCTGTAAGCAAGAAAAATGTGGAGAAAAAGGAAAGTGTATGAAAACTCCTGAAGCATGTACTTTGAATGTCAAACCTGTTTGCGGATGCGACTCTAAAACATATTCAAATGAATGTATAATGAATGGAAACAGGGTTTCTAAAAAAAGTGATGGTGCATGTGAAAAAATAGATAATAAAACAGATTACTGCACTAAAAATTCAGAATGTAAGAGTGATGAATTTTGCAAAAAAAGCAAATGTGGTGATGAAAAAGGAAAATGCGAAAAAGCATCTGAAATATGTCCAATGAATTATAAACCGGTTTGTGGATGTGATTTAAAGACTTATTCAAATGAATGTGTTATGAATGGTAATAAAGTCAATAAATTAAAAGATGGTGCATGTGAAAAAATAGATAATAAAGCTCATCTTTGTTCAAATAATACATTAGGATGTACAACAACAAATGTTTGTGGTTGGTTTAATCCACAACAAATACAATGCCTAAAATATCCTTGTGCGAATAATTATGATAATTCATGTTCAGCATGTTCAAATGAAAATGTTTTATACTGGACCTACGGAACCTGTCCATAAAAAAATAGTTAATTCTATAAAGTAATTTTTTCTATCTAATTAATGAGACATTTTGTTTATTACTCTGCTAAAGCTAGAACCACTGGAAATTTTGGAGATGATTTAATGAAAGCTGGAAGAATGGATATTGCATGTCAAATTGTTATAATGGCTTTTTTTATATCAAATAAATTAAGAGATAATGTCAAACTTCATTTGGTATTTAATGGTCCACCTGACCCCACTAAACATTTAGAACTATTTCCAGGAAAGAAACTTTATCCTGATGATGAAAAAGAAGAAAGAGATATCTCTAAAAAAGATGTTGCTGGTTTAATCAAGAAATTATTATATAAATATAAGCAAGGTGAAAAACGAGAAGTAATGCCTGGATATTATATTGAAAAAAAGAATTTTATTGATGTTGTTAATGAACTTGGCAAAGATTCAACTGTATTTTTACTAGATAAAAAAGGAGAGGATATAAGGACTGCAGAAATTCCAGAAAATCCGGTTTTTATTTTAGGAGATCATGAAGGAATTCCTAAAGATGAAATGAAAAGGTTAAAAAAAGTCAATATAAAGAAAGTTAGTGTAGGGGATGTAATGTATTTTGCTTCACAAGCTATGACTATTGTCCAGAATGAACTTGATAGAAGGGGAATTGAATAGTCGGTATAACAAAACTTATATATTTCTTTATTATTGAATATTTTGTATAAAAAGGCATATTAAATGAAAACATTAAGAATATTATTATCCGGAACAGTTCAAGGTTATTTATTTAGAAATTATCTTGAAGAAGAAGGTAAAAAAATAGGGGTAAGGGGTTTTGTTAGGCAAACTGAAGCTGGTAAGGTTGAAGTTGTTATTGAAGGAATTGATGAAAAAGTAAGTAGGATGCTTGAAGTATGCAGAGCTGGAACAAAACATGCGCAAGTTAATGATGTAAATATTCAAGAATTAAAATTTCAGGGATTTGAAGGTTTTAAACAATTTAAATTATAATGTCTACAAAAATTATAGTTAGTGGAAGAGTACAAGGAGTTTCTTTTAGGAGATTTGTTGAAATAAATGCTGTAAAATTAGATCTTTCTGGATATGTTAAAAATCTAAATAATGGAGATGTGGAAATAGTTGTTGATGGAAATAAGAAAAATATTGATAAATTAATAACCGAATGTGAAAAAGGGTCTCCGGCTAGTGTTGTAAAAAATATATTTATAGAAAAAGACGATGATTATAACTTTAATGGATTTAATATTAGAAATTAGATAAATTTAAAAGTTAATTTTATTTAATAGAAATAATGGGAAGAGAAGAACAAATCATTGGAGAAAGGATAAGAAAATTAAAAGAATTAAAAGATAATGGAATTGATCCTTATCCGCATAAATATTCTCCAAATGCTTATTCTATTGAAATCAAACATAAATATTCTAAACTAAGTGAAAATGAAAGGACCCATGATAAGATAAAAGTTGCAGGAAGAGTAATGACTGCTAGAGATCTAGGAAAATTAATATTCATAACTATACAAGATGCTAAAGGCAGAATTCAATTAATTTTACAAAAAGAAGAAACTGAAAAAGAAAGTTTTGAATTATTCAAAAAATATTTTGATACAGGTGATTTTATTGGTGCAGAAGGATTTGTCATGAAAACTAAGACTGGAGAAGTTTCAATTCTAGTTAAAAAATTAGAAATGCTTTCAAAAGCAATATTACCCTTACCTGAAAAATGGCATGGAATTCAAGATAAAGAAGAAAGATATAGAAGAAGATATTTAGATTTAATAGTTAATCCTGATGTTAAAGAAGTATTTGAAAAAAGAAGTATTATTATTGATTCAATTAGGGAATTATTAAAGAAAAAAGGTTTTATTGAAACAGATACTCCTTATTTACAAACATTATATGGTGGAGCTAGTGCTAAACCCTTTGAAACTTATCTTAATGCATTAGATATGAAATTATACTTGGCAGTATCACCTGAACTATTTTTAAAAAGATTAATTGTTGGAGGATATGATAAGGTATTTACAATAGCAAGAAATTTTAGAAACGAGGGAATAGATAGATGGCATAATCCTGAATTTACAATGATGGAAATATATTGTGCTTATGCAGCTTATAATGATATGATGGAATTAACTGAAGTCTTGTATGAAAATGCTTGCTTAAAAGCTAATGGAACTACTAAAGTTAATTTTAGAGGGGTAGAAATTGATTTTAAAAAGCCTTGGAAAAGAATGACTATGGCTGATGCAATAAAAAAATTTGCAGGAATTGATGTATTAAAAATGAATGAAAAAGAATTAAAAGAATTTGTTAAGAAGAATCACGTTGAATCTAAATATGATTCTTGGGGGTTTTTAGTTCAAGCCATATTTGAACATTTTTGCGAAGAAAAATTAGAACAACCTACTTTTATTACAGATCATCCTGTTGAAACAACTCCTTTATGCAAACTCCATAGAAATGATAAGACTGGAAGGTTAATAGAAAGATTTGAACCTTTTTGTATGGGTACTGAACTTGCTAATGCTTATACTGAATTAAATGATCCCATATTACAAAGAAAACTTCTTGAAGATCAACAAAAAATGCTTAGTGAAGGAAATGATGAAGCTAATCCTTTGGATGAAGATTTTATTAATGCAATTGAAACAGGAATGCCTCCTACAGGTGGACTAGGAATAGGAATAGATAGAATGGTTATACTTTTGACAGGACAAGAATCAATTAGAGATATAATTTATTTTCCATTCATGAAACCTGAAGTAAAACTTGAAGAAAATCAGGCAGAAAAAAAAGAGACAAAACAAGTTGAAACAAATGAAAAAAAGCATTCAGAAGATAAAAAAACTGAAACTAAAAAAGAAAATCATTCTAAAAAGAAGAAATAGAAAATCATGTCACTTCCATTAACTAGAGATGAGGCTATTGAATTATTAAAAAAATATAATAAGACTGAAGATATTTCTGATTGGAATCATTTCTTTGAATCTGAGGCAATAATGAAGGAGGTTGCTAACAAGATTAATGAAGATGAAGAATATTATTCTATGTTAGGATTATTGCATGATGTTGATTGGGGGATAACCAAAGACAATGTAACATTACATCTTACTAAAGCTCCTGAAATACTTAAAGAAGCGGGTTTTAATGAAGAATTCATTAAGAACATTCTTTCTCATGGTTGCGGATTTGAATGTGCTGGTTTAAAGGATAAGAAAAGAGAAAGAAAAATAGAATTTTTACTTGCTGCATCTGAAACTTTAACTGGTTTAATTCATTCTTATGCTCTAATGAGGGGTAGGAAAATAAGTGATATGGAAGTAAGTGGGTTAAAGAAAAAATATAAGGATAAAACATTTGCAGCAGGATGTAATAGAGAAATAATAAAAGAATGTGAAAATGCTGGAATTATGCTTGATGATTTTTTAGAAATCGGAATAGATGCAATAAAAAATATAAAAGAAAAAGTTGGGTTAAGTTAGATTTAATATTTATAAAAAAGATTTATATATTTAAAACTCTTAATATTTATAACATTAGACCTTAAAAGGAGGATAAAATGACTGGACTTATAATAAAAAGTAAAATTAGAGAAGTTGTCAAAAAACTAGATAGTGAAGGGAGTGTAACTAGTGTAGCTGAAGAAGTTGAAACTGAACTAGAAAGGAAGGTTGAAGGGATGTTAAGAAAGGGGATAGAAAGAGCAAAGGCAAATCAAAGAAGAACTCTACTTGCAAGAGATTTATAAATAAACATCTAAAAATAAAAATATCATAAAGGAGGATAATATGGTTAAAAATAATAATAAATTTCCAATTTTTGCAGCAGTATTATTAGTATTAGGAATTGTTTGGTTCTTTAATGAACTTAATATTCTTCCATGGTCAAATATTCCTTGGTTTCCTTTAATACTTATTGTAATTGCTATAGGTATGATAATTAATAGATATAGTGAATAATATTCATTTAACTAAAGTTTAAATAATATTTAATATTAATAAAATCATGAAAGATAAAAAAGAGACATTTAAAAAAGTTACCAAGAATCAATGGATATTGTTTTTCATTAATGTAATTTATGTTCTTTTATTTGCAATTTATTTTTTATCTATAAAAAATTATGAATTCATGATTTATATTGGAGTCATGATTATTTTTATTACAGCAATAAGCTATTTTCATTTAAAATTTAATTTCAGCACTCAAAGCCTAATTGGAATTTCACTTTGGGGTTTAATGCATATGCTTGGAGGAAGTGTTTACATAAAAGGAACAAGATTATATGATTATATATTAATTTCAATAATTCCTAAATATCAAATATTAAAATATGACCAGTTTGTTCACTTTTATTGTTATGTCATAATAACTATTCTTTGTTATGAAATATTAAAGAATTACTTGAATAAAGATTCTAATAAGTATGTTCTTTCATTGTTTCTTGTTTTTGTTGGAATGGGAATTGGTGCATTAAATGAGATAGTTGAATATCTTGCAGTATTAATTGTTCCTACAACAGGAGTTGGAGATTATACAAATACTATGCTTGATATAATATTTAATACAATGGGCGCGATACTTGCTGTAATTTATATTAGATTTAGAGAAAGGAAATAAAATTCTTGAAAAAATCCTATAGATTTAAAGTTAATAATAAAATCAAATTAATTAAAGCATTTTATTGTTAAAGATTCAAAAAATATTTTTTGTGTTTTTAAGCCCTTATATCAAATTTTTCGTATTGTATATCTATGGGTTCTCCATTATGAAGAAGTTGTACTATTTTAGCTCTACCAGATCTAGCAACAATAACTTCTATAGTGATATTAGTTGTAGGCATTTTTGCATCTCTTTGGAAAAAATATTGTTCAATTCCATATTCGATTCTTAAATTATTTCCATATGTGCTCTTTACTATTCCCTTAATATAATCTCCGCTTGAGGGTTTAGATGCTGAAATACCATCTTTTCTCCAGACATTTTTTTCATCTTCTTTTAATATCACATAGATAGTATCTTTCTCATTAAATCCCTTAGCATCTTCAATATTAGATATTTCATAAGCTATCTGCATATACTGGCCTTGAAATGGATCAAATGGGTCTACAGGTCTAGTTGCAAGAACAATCTTTTGACCAGTCATATAAGGCCATTGATTATAAATAATAAATGTTATAGCTACAATTAAAACAATAGTTATTACAATAATTAAACCAAGATATTCTTTTTTCATAAGTACTTATCTGATTTATTTTCTTCTGGATTTATTTTTTCAATTAATTGTCTTCTCCATTTAGGAATTATCCATGCTCCAAATATTAGAAGCAATCCTCCTAAAATAGCTAGTAGACTAAAAGCCAAATAACCTTCGAAATCCATCCAAAATCCAATATATCTTGAAATAATTTCAAGAATAAATACTGATAATGAGAGATTTATTATGTTTGTTGAACCTACTTTTTGACCATACCAGATCATTAAGATGATAAAACCTATAAATATAAAATTATTTAATATCCATAAGAACCAGAATATTGTTGGAATAATTTGATTTCTTCCAAGATAAGATGAGGTTCTCCAATTGCAAGCTTTTTCATTCACACATTCTGATTTTTTATTATCGTATTTATTGCATTTATCATAAATATTTTCAATATTACTATTTTTTCTACAGTATTTATTATCCCATATGCAATTTAATTTAGCCGGAGCATTATTGCAAGCAGATTCGTTATAATAATTTTCACAAGAAAGATAATTACAATATCCTTCTGCATTATTTCTTGCCCTATTCATTCCATATTCTGATGTATCCCATTTACAAACTAAGGGATCTGGAGCAGAATTACAATCCTCTGCATTATCATAATTATAACAATTTTGCGGATAACAACTTCCAATTAAACCTGCTCCTGCTTTTGTTGATAATATTAGAAAAAAAAGAACAACAAGAATTCCTAAAAATATTAAGATTTCTTTAATTGATAAATGCTCTTTACTTACTCCAAATAAAGTGCCTGTTACAAAACCAAGAAAACATAATATAATAAATGAAACAAGGAATAATGTCATTGTACTTGGAACCAAAGAAAAATCACTTAGAATTGGAAGAATTGATTGAAAACTTAATATATAAAATATTAATAAGAAATAAAATACTGTCCAGAATCTGTAAATATTTGTAAATCTATGTTTTAAAGAACTATGCAGAACACTTAAACCATAGAGAAGAGCTCCTGCACTAATGAATAATAAGATATATCCAAAAATTACTCCGTCTTGAGATGAAAAATTATATTTGGATATTGTTGAATAGTATTGAAAAACAAACCAAGGGAAAAAAGTCAATAATGAAACCAATAAATTTTCTTTTGAATCTAATAAATATGCGGTTAGAATTATAAAAATCCAAGAAACCAATAAAATATTGGAATAATGCTGCATTGTAGTAGGTAAATTATAAATTTGGGAAATTAAAAATAAACTAAGAATAAATAATAAAGCTCCAAGAGTTACTAAAGATCTTCCAACTCCTTCATGATTATTTTGTCTAGCTAGAACTCCTATTACAAAGGAGCTTAAAGTTGCACCAAGTAATATAAAAACTTTTAAAGGATCGGGAATATCATTCCAGTTATAAGCGATTAGCCATGCAAAACCAATAAATATCAAGACTGCACCAATTATTGCAATAATAGCAAAAAAATTATTTGATTTTTCTTCAACTTCTTCTTTTGAAGAATCTTTAAGCATTTTCTTTGCTTGAGCAGAGGTAATTGTTCCATCATCTACCCATTTCTTAATCTGATTTTCATCAACCATATTATTTAAAATATAGGAAATTGGAGTTTATAAATAATCGGATTTATTTAGAAAAGAATATTATTAAAGGGTTTAACTTCAATAATGCCTTCTTATTATTTCCTTTTTTTAAACTTATTATAAATAGAATATCCTAAACAAGAAAGGATATAGGAGATAATTATATGATAAATATAATATTCTGGGTACCACATTGGTGGCAAAGATCTGATTTCAAAATCAACTGCACTCCAAGTAGAGGGTTTTGTAAATTGCTCGTATATCGCTGTTGTTACAAATCCTACTGAAATTTTTAAATCTTTATCATAACATGGTTCAATATTCATTCCCGGATAAACTTCATACATTGGGCAACCGTTTGCTAACCAAGGAAATATTACTGGAAAAAATAAAAAAAGCAGAATAAGCAAAATTGATTTAATCCAAGTTGGTTTAAAAAAATTAAGAATATTTTTAATCATATTAAATAAAAAAGAGTTATTTCTATAAAAAGTTTACTAATTCGTAATTAATTTGGGATATGTGAAATTCTTTTCCAATATTGAAACAAATAATTAAGAAAAGAATTTGGATTGAAGCTTTCGTGAGAGTTTAATCATTTATCCCTTGTTCAACGATCTGATGGCATCAGCCCTAAAATGCAATATTGCAAGCGAGATTAATTTTAATAAAATAGTTAGATGGAATGATGCCGCGCAAAAGATTTTTAAGATGAAATATATTCTAAAGATTATGGGTATAAATTTAAGAACAATAGACTCAATCAAAGAAGCATTTAAGGTAGATGGCAAACCCGTAGTTTTGAGGGCTGTTCGAGAATATAGTCCAGACTTAAAAACCTATACTCTTAGCGAATATCTGCGAGTTGGTGATAGTGAAATCCTTCGCGGGCAAGCAGTTATTCAAGATGCAGGGAGACTTTATTTTAATGAAGGTATAAATATTGAAAGTTTAGCAAGAGAGGAATTAGGAGAATCAGTAAGAGAAGTTAATATTCTTCAACAGATTGCTTCTTTATTATAGTTCGCTTACCCTTCATTCGGTGATATGAACAAAACTAAAATTAATCTTGATATATTTTTTTACGAAGTAAAAAATTTCGTTGGACATCGCGATTAAAAAAAGTTCGCGTAATGAATTTTGGGAAATTTTTTGCAAGAAAATTTACCTCTTAATCGCTGTTAAACTCTCTAAAGGATTAAATTTTAATGCAATGATGCCAAAGGCAAAAATTTAAAGTAAAATTTCCATTTCATTATATCAATATCTTCCGAAGGAAGCTATCTTTTCGTTGATGCAAGAACCCCTTACTATATGGGAGTTTAGGGCGGGTGGGCTTTCAAAAGGTTTTTAAAAGAGAGTATATTTCTGTTTGATAAGAGGTGTTCGTAACAGATCACGAGAGTTCTGAGAAAATAACATGACTTACAAACAAGCAAATATATTTTTATATCAAGAAAATATAGAACCTGCAGATAAAAAAATCCCTTCATGTGAAACTCGGTTTGGAGTTCAACTAGTTTTAGACGATGTCCTAGAAACTGAATCTCATTTCATGTGGAGTGGGACATTAAATTTGGATAGAGAAAAAGCTAGGGATTATGGACAAGCTGTAGGGAGAAGAATGCAAGAAAAAGGTTTCCATGAATATACTCTACATTTAAATGAAGAATATCGTGGTAAAGAGTGTATACCTGAAAGACATAGTGATGTCTGGGCATTAATAGGGGCATTTGAGGATTCTGTTAAAAGGAATCTATAAAGTTTCTCGCCGTGAGGTGAGGGGGGTTCTTGCCTCGTTTTAGTTATTAGAAATAGAAATTTTATTGCAATTAACATACACTTAAGCTAATATTATTTCGCTTAAGTTTTGAAAAAAGATAGGTTATACGAATATAAAGATTAAGCTGGCCGGCTGCTGCTGTTATACTTGTATAGGTCTATATCACTATCCAAATTCAAATTATCAAGAGGATTGGGAATGTTTTTTAAAAATTGAATCGAGATATCAAATTGACTCTCATTATTACCAACTTGATTGTGTCCTAATAGTTTTTGAATGATATATAGACTTGTTCCTTGTTCAAGCAAATGAGTTGCAAAACTATGTCTAAGTGTATGCGGATGGACTCTTTTTGTTATGTTAGCAGATTTAGCAGCCCTTTTAATTATTTGTTGAATGGTTCTTTTAGATAATCTCCCATATGGACCTGTAAAAACATAAATTGAATCTTTATTATTATCATTTAATAATAAATAATAATGAATTTTTGCTAGGAGTTTTTCTGAGATAATAAATTTCCTATCTTTCTTTTCCATACCTTGCCTAATATAGCCTATTCCCTCATTAAAATCTAAATCCTCTTTTTTTAGATTAATTACTTCAGATAATCTTAATCCTGATGAATAAAGAAGTTCGATTATTAGCCGGTATTTAAGATGAGGAATATTATTTATAAGATTCCCTAATTCTTGTTGAGAAAGGACTAAAGGAATCTTAACTGGTTTTTTAGAATATTCTATATTAATTGATTTTCCAAATCCGTAAAGCAAGAACTTGCAAGCTGCAAGTGCTGTAGTGGTATAAGACTCGCTTTTTCCTTTTTTATATAAATAAGAGAGATAATTCTTAACATCAATTTCAGATAACTCTTCAACAGGATATTGAGTAAAATCTAAAAAGGATTCTATATGAAACAAATAAGAAGTTATAGTTGCCCTAGTAAAATTTCTTATGTCCATTTCTTTTGCAATGTAGTTTATTGTTTCTTGGTTTTTCATTTTTTAAATTCCTCTTTGTTTTGATTAGGTTCTGAATTTATGCATTTTTCAATGTAATTAATTGGTTTAATATCAACGATTATTGTTTCGTGTATAAGCCATTTTCCATCATTACTCATTCTTATTGAAGTCTTTAATATTGGCTGGTTAGATTGCTTTAATTTTTCTTCATTAAAACTTATTGTTTTTTGATGTTCTTGATTTTTCATGTTTATTTCTCCTGTTTTATTTATTGAATAGGTATTCCTGCCCAATATGGGCAGGCCCTTAGTGAAAAAAGAGGTGTATCATATCAAAAAACAAGCATATCCATCCCATAAATGGATTTTTGGTACTTGTTTTTTGTATATCAAAGAATTCAAATCCACATATTCAATGGGATTTATCAAATCCTTTGTATAATGACTATTATCTATCAACCTTTTTTATAAAAATTATAAGAAAACGTATTTAAAAAGGATTTTCCAAAAGTAAGAAAAGTGTGAAAAGTGCATAACTGGAATATTTTTATATTCATCAATATAAACAGTATAATGAAAAAAGAGATATTATTTTCAAATGAAACTATTTTTTCCAATCCAGAAGTATTTGATTTTGGATATTCTCCTGAAGAATTCCTATTTAGACTAGATCAATTACAGGAAATTGTTGGATGTATTAAACCTGCATTAAACAAAAGAAGACCGGTGAATTGCATGCTTTCTGGTGAACCTGCAACAGGAAAAACCACTTCAATAAAAAAGATATTTGAAGAAATTAAAGATAATCCTAATATAATTTTAGTTTATATAAATGGTAGAATTCATACAACTACTTTTAGAGTTTATTCTGAAATTCATAGAAAAATATTCAATTATACTCCGCCTGAATCAGGAATTCCTGTAACTATATTGTATCAAAAAATTTGTGAATATTTAAAATTAGAAAATAAAATTTTAATTCTTGCTATAGACGATTGTGTTTTTTTAGAAGAAGCTGATTCAGTCATTTATGAAATATCAAGAGCTTATGAAATATATCCGGGAGTAAAAATGGGAATAATTGCAGTATTAAATGAGAAAGAAAAATATATTATTGAAGATAAATCTGCATCAGTATTTTGTCCAAGTATTATTGAATATCCTAATTATACTTCTGAAGAAAAAAATGAAATTCTTAAATCAAGAGCTAAAATAGGATTTTATCCAGGAGTTATAACGGAAAAAGAAATCATGGATATCGTTGATTATTCTGAAGGTCAAGATTTAAGATTTTCAATTGAATTATTAAGGCAAAGTGCAATAGAATGCGAAAATAAGTCTATGAAAAAAATCAATAAAGGTCATATAGAAAAAGCATATTCAAAGATGCTTAAAAAAAATAAACCTGGAAAGGAAATTGATGATAAGGAAAAAATTATTCTAGATATAATAAACAATAAAACTTATGAGTCCGGAGAACTTTTTAAAATAATAAATAAAAAATTAAATATGAGTTATTCTAGTTTTTATAGAATAATAGAAAAACTTGAAAAGAAAAAATATATCAAAGTTAGTGAAAAAGTTTCAAACAAAGGAAGGACAAGAGAGATAAGTAAATTATAATATGAGCAATAAATCCAAAGGAAGCAAAGCTGAAAGAGAATTACTTGATATGTTTGTTAAGGATAATTATAGATGCGTAAGAGTAGCAGGTTCAGGAGTAATGGAGAATTCTGATGCAGATCTTATTGCAGGTAAACCCGGACAAAAATATTCTATTGAAGTTAAATCCACTAAAAAAACTTCAAAATATATATCTAAAGAACAAATGAATAATTTCATAGTATTTTCTGAGATATTTGGTTTACATCCGGTTATAGCTGTAAGATTTAATAGGGTGGGATGGTTTTTTTTTGATCCCAAGGACTTGGAAGATTCTGGTAAGAATTGGGTAGTAAATATGGAAATCTCTAGAACAAAAGGAAAAAGATTTGCACAGTATTTTTCTATAAACGAAAATAAAACTGAGAATGTTGACGAAAAATTATTAGAAGAGAATGATAATATATGTGATGAAGAAATTAAATAAGACTAATTCAATAAAAATTTTTATAAATAAAATCTGGAATGAATTATATAATATATAAATCTTAAGAACTAAATCCTTAAAAAGATTGATTATTGATTAAATTTAATGATAAAATTGGTGTTATTGACTATAGTAATAATCCTATTAGGAGCTTCATTAGTTATCGCAGAAATTAGAATAAATGAATTAGATTCAAATCCTGGTGGAACTGATAATAATAAAGAATGGATTGAATTATATTCTAATGAGCAAATAGATTTAACTGGATGGAAAATAATAAATCATGATAAAAAAGAAACAAAACTTAATCAAACATTTTCTGGGTATTTAGTAATTAATCTAAAGAACCAATTTTTAGATAATGATAATGAATCTATAAAACTAATAGATAAAAATGGTTTAACTCTCTATCAGACTCCTGTATTTAAAGATACATTTAATGATGATAGAAGCTGGATATTTTGTGATAATCATTGGTTTTTAAATTTTTCATCTAGGGGGTTAGATAATAATTGTCAAATAAATAATATAAATAATAATCAAAATACTGAGAATAAAAAAATTGGTATGGAACTTGATTGGGATGAGGATGATATTATTAATGGGAATGAATTTTATATAAGAATTAATTTATTTAATTTAGAAAATAAAGATTATGATGTTAGAGTTTATATCTATGATGATGAAGATAATGAAAAAATTCTTTCACAGACGTATTATAGTTTTGATGAAGAATGGATAGACTCAACTGAATATTTTAAAAGATTTATAAAATCTCCTGGGGGAAATAAGAGTAAAACAATTAGATTAAGAATAAAAACAACTTATGAGAGTCTTTATGGAGATTATAAAATAGGTGCAAGATTAAGAGAAACTAATGAATCTTCATATAAAATTGAAGTTATTGAAAATATTGAACTAAAAAAGTTAATCAAAAGTTCAAGTGTTCCTACAACTTCTCAAATAACTAGTTCTCAAGAATATGATCCTCAAAGAGAAAAAGTCTTAAGAGATATTGAAAACAAAAAAAGAGACGAAATGCTAACTGGAAATGCCATATATATAGGAAAAACTAAAACACAAGATATAAAAACTGGAAAAAGTATAATTTACAAATCTAAGAATGAGTTAATCAAAGAGTATTCGCTTTATTCATTTATAGCTTTATTCGTTGGTTTAATTATTCTAAAGATTTTAAATAAAAAAAGATAATATGAGTGAAAAAATAACTGCAATACTTGTCTTTGAAATACTAGGTAAACCCGCTGATCATCTTGTAAAAGCATTAAATGATTATGTAGATAGTCTTGCTTCTGTAAAAGGGATAAAAATAGAAAAAAAGAGAATATTTGAACCAAAAGCTATTGAAGAGGAAGGAAGCGATCTTTTTACTACATTTGCAGAAGTAGAAATCATATTTGATGATTTAAATTTATTGTTTTCATTAGTTCATAATAGGCTTCCTTCAAGTATAGAAATAATAAAACCAGAAAATCTTAATATAAAAAATTTTGAATTAAACGATATATTATCTGATTTAACAATTAAACTTCATAAATATGATGAGGTCGCTAAAACAATCGTCCTTGAAAAAAATACGCTTATTCAAAAAATTCAAGAACTTGAAGGGAAAAATGAAGAACATATAAATAAAAAAGAAAAAAATATTAAAAATTCTAAAAAAAAGAAAAATTAATTTAAACCTTATCTAATCTTCCTTTAACTTCGTCTCCTTCATTCAACATTCTTTTTCTATATTTAGAAGATTTTTCACTATAAACTTCATCAGTTGTTTGGGTTTTTTGTTTTTCTCTAGATTTTTTAAAGAAATAATAGATTGTTATTAATGTTAAAACAATAAGTAATAGTCCTAGATATACCCATCTTGAAGAATCTTGTTTTACTTCTTGTTTGATGCAGGATCCTTTACAGCAGTTTCCTTCAAGGCTTTGAAGAACTTCTCCATCACACTCCTCATTTTCTAAACATATTATTCCAGACTGTTCTAAACAACTATTTTTGGATATTATTGGAGGATTATCCTCAATAATAGATTCGTTTAAACTGATATTTAAATAAACCGGTAAATTAAAAGATTCTTCATCTACCGTTGCAAAAATATCCCCTAATAATATATTCTTATTTTTTTCAATATTGATGGTTATATTAAAATAGGTACTCTCACCCACATTAAGCTCATCTATTTTATTGGGAGTTAAAATGGAATTAAAGGAACTTGTCAAAACTATATCTGATAAATTAGTATTTCCAGTATTTTCTAATAAAATATTGAAGGTATAATCTTTTTCAGATAAAATTGTTCCAACAAGTTCAATTGGTTCAAAATCCAAATAATTTGAAAGATTATAAGAAATATTATTATTTATGTTTTTTAATAAAAAAACAGGTATATTATAATTTCCAATCTTAACACTACTAACCCTGGCATTTGCTTTTGTAATTGAAAATTTCATTGACTCTTCTATTTCTTCCATAAGTAGAATATTATTATTTTCTCCTGTAGCAAGAAAATTTCCATTTAATTCCATATCACCATTAATAGACTTTAGTTTCAAAACAAAATCATTACTTGTTAGAACAAAACCAGGATTTACTGAAAGTATAGTTTCATTAGTTGAAACAATTGTAAAATTTTTTATAACAACTTTATTTATTAATTTTCCTTTCTCAATATATTCAGCATCATTAATCCTAATAGAATAATTTCCTTCATTATAGGGCAATAAAAAATAAAAATAATATTTACGATCTTGTTTTGTTAAACCATTTATTAATGCTTCAGAGTGAACCTTATCTCCATAATAAACTTGAATATTCTCAGGTTTTAATGAAACAAAATAACCATTTATTTCGCCTTGCATTGTTTCTCCAATAAAATAATTCTCTTTTGGCAAGACTATATCTATTGCTGAAATTTTACTTATAAAAATTAATAATATTAATGTTGTAAATATCAGACTCTTTTTTTTCATTAAAAAAATAATGAAACAAATGTTTTAAACTTAACTAAAAGCAATAAATTTAATATTATAATAAGAACTATTTGCTCATATCACGTAGCTTTTTCATTGTTTCTTCAAATTCTCTATCTTTATCTGATTTTTGACCTTGCATAACTCTTCTCTGATTATCTTGCCCATACATGTGAACAGGAGGTCTAGCCATCATCGGTCTAGGTTGTGGCCTATATCCAGGCGGAGGTGTTGGAGGTCTTCTAGTCATATCAGGTCCTTTTCCAGATTTAAATTTGCTTTTAACTTTAAACCACCAAATCTTTAATTGATTCCTAAATACTATTGCTAAAATAACTAGAATAATAAGAATTGCTAATAATAATATTAATAACCATTTGTAATTTTTAGATGTATCAACTGGTTTTTTTTCACAGCAAAATTCTTGAAAAGAACATGCACTTGAATAACTTGTCCCTTTGTCTTGTTCTGAATCTAGGCAAGATGTCCTACAAGTTCCACCTGCTATATCGCAGTCATTCTCATCTTCAACTAATTGGCAAGCACCAATACAACAAGAGGTAGAGTCTTGAGATGGTACAGTAGAACCTGAACATTCTTCATCATCATTACAAATAAAACCTTCTTTCTCTTCACAAGTTTCTTTATCTGGTTCACTATTACAACATACATATCCGCCTGAGCAATCATAATTAGCTAATTGATCAATTATTTTACATTCTGTTGAAGATACACAATAAAAGCCAGAATCTCTACATAATGGAACACTTCCTCCTTTAATTGGAGAGGTTGGTGATTTTGGCCAACCAGAATATAATATCATAGAATGATATATCTTATCCCAACATCCATTAGTATCTTTTTGAGACAATAAATCATTTCTAGCATTAGTTGCTTCTGCTGAACCTGAAACATCAGGATCTTGTAATGCTAATAATGCAATTGAAGTATCATATAATTTTCTATTACTTATTAACCAATATTTATTTTGCTGTTGCAATGCTACAATATTAGCATAATAATCATCTGAACCAGTTAACATATATAAGAAAGCTGAAGGGAAATATTTTTTATTGTTTGTTTCTTCAGACATTGCAGATAAATATGGAATATATGGAGTTATATCTTCTTGTAATTTTGCTAATGCAAGTGCAGACCATAAAGAACCTTCGTAATCACATTCTGTAGTTAAACTAAAACAATAAGCATTTACTTTTTCTACTATTTTATCTCCACCAGAAGCCATATTCAACTTATTTGGAACAAACAAAACATTGCTCTGAGGTTTTTTATACAAAATAGTTGATTTAAAATCTTTATTGCAGGAAATAGTATAATTTCTTGTTACATCAGTAATTTCATACCAATATCCATTATAAGTTTTAACTAAACCGACTGGATCTTGACCGGTTATTTTTTTATTTTCATTAATCATAATTTTTCTTCCATTTATGTCACATTCAGTAAAATTATCAGAATCAATTTCCAGATACCAGGTAAGACCGGTTTTTGTCATTCTTTTAGATAATAACCAATCAAGAGATTCTTGCGCATTTGTGTCAATTTTTTCCAAAGCAATTAATGCAAGTGCGGTATCTTTTAGAGTACATGCACCAGAAGTAGTATCTCCCCAGCAATCATTATTTTTATTTCCAATCAAAGCAGATTTGCAACTTGATTGCATAGAAGAATCGTGAGCAGAAGCAAGAAGATTGAAGGATAACTGAAAAGTATTGGAGGTTCCTCCGCAATTCGAACCAAGATAATCTTTTAAACAAGAGTATGCTTTTTCTACTTCTTTATCATCAGCGGCATCAATAAAATATAAATTTGTAAATATAATTAATAATATTAAGACTAGTACACTCTTTTTTCTCATGAAGAATTAATGTTATCAAGGTATTTAAAGTTTATTTTCGGAAATAATCAAAGGTTTATAAAAAACCTTTGCTTAGATAATATAGACTCTAATCTTAGAATTAATCTAAGATTGTCGCTATTTTATTAGTTAGATAATAATCCTTTAGTTCTTATTTTCGGAAATATTTTTTCATGAAGTAGTTCACAGGATTTTTTATTGACCTACATAGTTCATCTGGTCTGCAAACCCCTATATCTTTATAGTGAGGTTTGTCGCAATTAGGTGGAAGCATTTTTGAATTATTTTTTTTGTACCAGATAATCTGTGACTGGATATATCCTTTTTTTAATTGAGGTTCATTTTTAGTATTCCAGTCAAAAATCCTTTTTTCTATTTCTTGCTCGCTTAATCCCAATGACTTGAAAAAATTAATCAATATAAATAATCCTCTTTTTTTCCCATCTGCTTTCATTCCTTTTAATATCAGTTTTATACATGGTGGAAAAATAGATTCATCAGGGTTAGATATTATTATTTCTTTATAACCTGCAGGATCTTTTATTTTTTTATCCTTACTAGCTTCTGGTTTAATCAAAGATTTCTTAGAATATTCTTCAGCAAGTGATTCTTCATTTCTTTGTTGTTGTTCTTTCCAATGAAGAGCTTTTATCAATAATTCTTTTGCTTCCCCTTCTTTTGAATTAGGATAAAAACTTTTTACTTCTACTTTGAAGGGTTTTGCATCATTTAATTGAAAGGTTTCTATATCATCCTTATCTATTACAACCGAAGCTAAAGCTGTTTTTTCATGGAGAGAATAAGGCATCCTAAATAAATGCCTTGGTGCTACAAGTATCAAATCTGCTTCAACAACTGATTTAATTATTTTCTTGAACATGTCTTTACTTTTTCTAGAATCTATATTGCAATATTCGCAAGAATAAATTGGCTCTAAAGAAACTTCCCTAAGGGGTTTTCTGCAGCTTTCGTTTGGACATTTTGGAATTCTTTTATTTTTTCTAATCATTAGAATTTCGTTCTTACATGAATCACAGAACCATTTTACTAATTCCTTTTTTACAGCCTCCCTATGACAAATTAAACATTCTACCCTTGCAAAATCTTCTTCCTTTTTTCCCATTTTTTTAGCCATATCAGCAATACTTTCCCCTTTTTCATATAATTCAAATATTTCTTCTTCTAATTCCCTTTTTAATTGATCAGAAAGATAATTACAAATAATTCTTGGCCATTCTGGAAAAAGATTCTTAGTCTTTTGGTTAAAGGCTTCTTTTGGGAACGCTATCCAAGGAATTATAATGTGAAAACCCTTACTTCCAGAAAATTTAACCCCTATATTATCTATGTTATGTCTTTTCAAAACCTTAATTAATACTTTTGCATAAGTTTTACTATAATCAAAATAGGGTGAATCTATATCTATAATTAAATCCCATCCAATTCTTAATTCGTCAAATTCTTTTCTTGATAAATCAGTTGAAATTTCTAATGGATCGCTCCATAATTCTTCAGAACAATGAAATGAGGTAGCCCCTCTTCTAACATGCTCCATAATATCCCCTTCAAATTGAAAAAAATCAGGTCGTTTTCCAAATCCTTCAAAATATCTTGGGACACATTCCCTATTTTTTGCAAATTCCAATAAAATCTTTCTTACTTCAGGTCTGGAATAATAAGCTAGGGAAATCTCTCTAACTCTTTGTTCTTTAAAACTTCTCTCTTCGGGTTTAGAAAACGAATCCATTATTATTAATCCTATTAAATCTAGGTAACCTTTCAAAAGTATTTAGGTTTTATAATTATTATCTTGTTACTTACAAATGAAAATAATTTTAAATATTAAAGAAAAAGAAAATTTTATTATGATTAATTATTTAAAATTATTTTATAAAGGTAATTTATATATTCTTCAATTATAACAATATTTAAAAACAAATGCTCGCAATAATGTCTTGAGGTAAAAGAGAGAAATGTTATTAAGACTAGATCATCCAAAACTTTTTTCTGAAATTGTTGGGATAATATCTGAATTAGTATTAGAAGTAAGACTTAAGGTTAGTAAAGAGGGTTTAAGTTTAATTGCAATAGACCCAGCTAATGTTGCTATGATTTCATTTAAACTGCCAAATACTGCATTTTCAGAAATTGATGTTGATAGACAAGAAGTACTTGGAATAAGTTTAGAAAGTCTTAAAGCGGTTCTAAGAAGAATAAAATCTGGTAGTGTTCTTGTGATAACTAGAGAGGAAAATGAACTTAAATTACAAATAAAAGATAAAGTCAATAGAGAATTTAATCTTGCATTAATTGATGTTGAAGGTGAAGAAAAAGAAGTACCTAATCTTCAATTCACAAGCAAGATAGAGATGTCTGCAGTTGATTTTTCAGAAGCTATTGAAGATTGCACAGTTGTAGCTGATTCTTGTTCATTTGTAACTGAATCAAATAAATTTATTATACAGGGGAAGGGTTCCTTAAATTCTTTCAAATCTGAATTTTCATCTGATGAACTAAATATAATTGCTGAAGATAATCATTCTAAATATTCTTTAGAATATCTTCAAAAAATGACTAAAGCTACTAAAATCACTGATAAAGTTAAAATTAATTTTGCAACAGATTATCCATTAAGATTAGATTTTGTTACACCTTTTATTGAACTAAGTTTTATTTTAGCTCCAAGAGTTGAAACAGAAGATTAATTTTTTTATTGATTTATTTAAATGCTATTTTTATGCTCATTAATCTATGAATATTCATAATAATATTCCTTATAATATTATAATTAAATTTAAAAGGTATATAAATAGGTAAATAGATATGGATATAAGGAGGTAGATAGAAAGGTATATAAAGCTGTAAATTAATTAGTATATTAAGCTGTATATACCTATGAATAATCATAATAACGAGAAGATATTAAAATTCATGAAGGAACAAAGAGTAGTAACTACTTCTGAACTTGCAAAATATTTGTCTGTAAGCTGGAATACTGCACAAGGATATCTTATGGAACTTGCGCTTGATGCAAAGATAATCAGAATTAAAAAAGAGGGAGTAAATTTATGGTTAATAGATTAAAAAAAGAATCCATTAAAATGATAATTGGACTAATTCTAATTATGATATTTGGCATTATTTTCAATACACAATTGATAATAGCTGCAAATCCAGAGGGCCCTACAAGAATCAATATAACTTCTAATCAGACAAAAGTTTCTACAAATACTCAGGCAATAAATATCTCTGGAATGTATATTGCAAATATTAATGTAACAGCAACTATCCAAAATAGAAAATGGAAAGCTTTTGTTGGTAATGTTTTAGGAAGTTTTACATTGGCTGATGCATCAGGTTCATCTATATATGACTGGAGTTTTTCAACGTCTAGTGGAAGAGTTTATGCAACAAGAAATTCAACGAGTATTAATTGGGGAAATATTAATTGTTCAAATCGAAGTGTGCTTGATGTAGAAAATACTGCCTTAAGTCATAGTGATCCTAGTGATAATATAACTGCAACATTTAATTCAAGTATTGGTGCTAGTCATGCTTCTTTTTATGTTGGAAGCAGGCAAATTGCTGCAAATAGATGCCCTACAATTAATACTTATATTGGAAATAGCACTCAAGATGTAAGATTTGAAGAAACAGCTTTATTCGATGGAACAAGTATAGTTTATGCAACAATTTTAGAAAATAATATAGGTGGTTATGATAATGGAGAATATGATTTCCAAATGATTGTTCCTGAAAATGGAGGGGCTGGATTTTCTGGATCTACAGCTTATTACTTATATATAGAAATCGGATAAATATGAAAAATAAAATGAAATTTAAAAAAAAGGGGCAAATAACTATATTTATTATTATTGGACTAATAATAGTAGTTTTAGTTATGTTATTTTTTCTCTTAAAAAACCCTCCTCAACCAAAAGAATTTGATGAAAGCAATCCCCAAGCATATATTGAAGCATGTACTCGAGGAGTTGTTGAAGAAGCATTAGAATTATTGTCAAGTCAAGGTGGAGATATAACTCCTGTTGGAAGTATTACTTATAATAGCACTGAAATTACATACTTATGTTATATTGATGCTTATTATAAACAATGTATTAATCAAAGACCTATGCTTGTTGAGCATATTGAAAATGAGATAACAAATTATATAACTCCTAAAGTTCAAAATTGTTTTAAGAGCCTTGAATTAAGCCAAAACAAGAGATATGATATTGAGAACTCTCAAGATTTAAATCTAGTAACCAAGCTTCATCCTAAACAAATAATTGTAGAGATAGATAAAGAATTCAAGATGATAAGAGAAAATGAGGTTAGAGAATTCAAACATTTCAAAATGAATATGGTTCATCCAATATATAATTTTGCAGAGATAGCTATGGAAATTGTAAATCAAGAATCAAGATATTGTAATTTTGATGTTCTTGGTTTCATGATATTATATCCTGGATATGATATAAAAGACAAAATAACTGGAGAAAATGATGTTATATATAAAATTACAGAAAGGGCGACAAACCAAGAATTTTGGTTTGCTGTAAAAAGTTGTCCACTTCCTCCAGGATTTTAAAATGAATAAAGAGCATATATTTAATAAAAAAGCAGGAATAAGTTATCTAGAAATATTTATAATAGTATTAAGTTTATTTTCATTTTCTTACCTAATTTATTCATCAACTGAAATAGTTGAAGCACAAGAAGAAGATCAAACAGTTTGTTGTGAAGAAACTTTAACAGGACAGACTTGCCAGGATGTTATTCCATCTCAATGTAAACAAGGAGTTGGAAAGTCTTTAACTAAATGCGAAGAGGGTTTAACTGATTTTTGCAAGATAGGATGTTGTCAGAGTGAAAAAACAGGATTATGCAATGTTAGATCTCCTCAAGCTAATTGCAAGATTTTAAACGGTACTTTTTTTGAAGATCCTTCATGTAATGTTCAGGAGTGTAGGATGGGCTGTTGCATACTTGGAGATAAACCAAAATGGACCACTGAAAAAAATTGCAAGTTTGAAGGAAATACTCAAAATAAAGATGCAATAACTGAATGGAAATTAGATGCTACAACAAATTCAGAATTAAAATGCCTATTTTCTTTAGATAGAGGAAAAGAAGGTGCATGTGTTTATAACTCTGGAAATGAAAGAAAATGCATTTACACTAATTTAGATGATTGTGTAAAAAGAACGGGTAGTGAAATTAATTTTGATAAAAATGGAACTTTTTGTTCTGATCCCAGATTAAATACTACATGCAAAGCTAAAGATCATAAGGGTTGTATTGATTTAAAAGAGGATGTATATTGGTTTGATTCTTGCGGTAATCATGAAGATGTAGCAACTGATTGCAGTTTAGCTAGAGGAAGTTTTTGCGGAAAGGAAAAAGAGAATTTTATTTGCAAGGATATTAATTGTGTTGTTGATGGGGTAAAAAGAAAAAATGGTGAATCCTGGTGTGAATATGATGGAAAAATTGGAATTGAAAAAGAAAAAGGCATAAAAGACCGATATGGAAGAGATCCTGCTGGAAGCAGGCATATCAAACATATTTGCTATATGGGTACAGAAAGAATCGCCCCATGTGCTGATTTTAGAAATGAAATTTGTGTTCAAACAGATTCTGGAACAAGGGAAGGAACTTTTTCTCAAGCATCTTGCAGAGTAAATAATTGGAGAATGTGCTATAGTTATAATAATAAAAAAGGAGATAGTATGATATCAACTTGTGAAAAAAATCCTGATTGTTTTGTAAAGCATATTGATATGGAAGGAGGATTTAATTTTAAGGTATGCTTGCCACAATATCCTCCTGGATTTAATCTTAATACAGATTATGCTTTAACTGAAGGGGGATTAGAAATGCCAAATACTGGAGAAGGCATTTGTAATATTGCTACTCAAAAATGCACTGAAACATGGATATGCGGAATATTTGGATGCTTTTGTGTTGATAGTTGTAAATGTCATACTTCATATTTTACTGAAAAAATGAATGAGTTCTGTGTAAGTCTTGGAGATTGCGGGGCATATATTAATTATGTAGGATCTTATACTGACGGAGGTTATAGCCTTAAATCTAGTGGAGGAGCACCTCCTAGAGGAACTTCTCGTTTTAGTCAGAATGCTATAAAAGATCCTAGCCAAAAAGCAGACCCTGGAACATTTGAATTTTTTGAGACTCTTTCTCCAGAATCATTGCAAGAGCTTCCAAGTGATAGTGAAAATAATGAATCTAATTACTCGGATTTTGAACAAGAACTAATGAGAGTATCAGGAGCATATGGGTCTCCATTATTATTAAGAATGTTATCTCAAAATCTTAGTGATGCAGAACTTGAAGAATCTGCTGCAGAAACTGAAAATCAACCAGTTAATTATGGAGGATTTTTTAGCGGAGTGTCTAGTGTAAGAGCGGGTATAGAAAGTCAGATAGAGTATAAAGAAAGAAAAGCAGGTGGTTTTGAAATGATTGGAGCGATGATAGCTGGAATGATTGCTTATCTTATAACTCAAAGTATTTTAATAACAATGATGGCTGCGATGATGGCTTATCTATTCTTAATGGCATGGATAATTTATGTGCATATAACATTTACATGTGATATGTGGGAAGTCCCTACTGGTGGAGATGATTGCAATAAATGCAATTCATTAGAAGTACCCTGTACTGAATATAGATGTCAAAGTCTTGGAACTCTCTGTCAATTTGTAAATAAAGGCACACCTAATGAACTTTGTGTGAGCAAACCTGCTAATAATACTCTTCCAACAATAAAGCCGCTTTTTACTTTTATTACTCCTGGATATAATTATTCTGAAGTTAGTGAAAAGGGATTTGTTATAAGAGCAACTAATCGATCGAATGAATGTGTTGAAGCATATAATACTGTAAGATTTGGAATAAGTGTTGATCCTTTTGCAAAATGCAGATTTGGAATAGATCCTAAGCAAACTTATGAAGAAATGCCAGATAAATTTGGAGTAAAGGGTAACAGCATATTACCTGCACATAGAATGGATCTTTTCTTTCCAACTCCAGAAGCTATCAAAAATAGATATAATCTTACAGTTGAACAAATGAAAACTTTAGGTGAAATCAAATTATATGTAAAATGTAAAACTGCTGATGGAAGAATAAATCCTGAACCTTATGTCATAAGAACTTGTATTGATCCAGGGCCGGATAGAACTGCACCTAGAATAACTTATACTGAACCATTTGGAAAAGCTTATGCTAAATATAATGAAAATACAAAAGATATTGCTATTTATCTAAATGAACCAAGTGATTGCAGATGGTCTACAGAAGACCAAGATTATGATGGAATGAATAATAGCATGCAATGCAATCAGGATATTCATTTTATGTCAATGTTTGGATTCAGATGCAATGCAACAATATCTGGAATTAATACAAATACAAAATTCTTTATTCGATGCAGAGATATATCAGAAAATCAGAATAAAATGTCAGAGAGTTTTGTTTTTGATATCTCTCCTTCAATAGAACCATTAATAATTGAGGAGTTTAGACCTGAAAATAATCAAGAAATTATTGATTCAAAGCAACCAATGAGTTTTGATTTAAGACTACTTACTGTTGGTGGTGCTGAAGATGGCACTTCAGTTTGCAAGTGGGAAGCTAATGGGGGCCTTTTTTCAGATAGATTTACAACAACAAATTCAAGCAAACATGAATATAAAATAACAAATGCGAGAAGTGGAAAATATAATGTAACATTTATATGCGAAGATGCTGCAGGAAATATTGCAATAAATAATTCATTTTTTACAGTTTATGTTGATGAATTTGGTCCTAAAATAGTAAGAGTCTTTAATTATGGGGAAGTTAGTATTTCTACAGATGAAAATTCTGATGAATGCAGATATGATTCAAAAAGGGCATTTGATTTTGATAAAGCTTCTTTAATGGCAAGAAGCAGCGATGGTGTTGAATACAGAGGATTGTTAAAAAATCAGGAATACCAAATTCAATGCAATGATAGTTATGGAAATAAAGGAGGAAAAATAACGATAAGACCTACGGCATAGATAATACCTTGTCTAAAGTTTTTAAACTTTAAACAAGAACGCCACGATTAAGACTTAATCAGGTTAACAAAATGAAAACTATGTCCGATCCATAGGAGAGTAATAGATAAAATAAATTTATAAACGAACAGGACGTTAAAAGATAGATGAAACTAATAAAAAAAAGAGTAAATAAAAAAGCGCAATTAACAATATTTATCATACTTGCATTATTGATTGCGGTAGTAATGATATTATTATTTTCAAATAAAAATAATTTTTCCACATTTTTTTCTAAAAAATCTCCAATTAATGATATTGAAAAATGTTTTAGAGATTCTTCAAAAGAAGCGCTAGAATTAATCAATAAACAAGGAGGTAGTATAAACCCAGAGAATTACTATCTTTACCAAGACCAAAAAATTGATTATATTTGCTATACAGGTGAATATTACAAACAATGTATCATGCAAAAACCTTTACTTAAACAATCGATTCAAAAAGAGATTAAAAATTATCTTGAACCAAAAATAAATACCTGTGTAGAAACTATGACTCAGTCATTAGAAGAAGACGGATATATTGTGACATTTAAAAAACCAGACGTAAATATAGAAATGTTTTCAGATGAATTAATCATAAATACTTATTTAGATTTAGTTATAACAAAAGATGGAACTGAATCCTATAAAAATCTTAAAATATCCCTTGATACTCAGTTATATAATTTTATAATGACTGCTAGTTCTATTGCTAATTGGGAAGCAAGATATGGAGATAGTGAAACTCTAAATTATATGTTTTATTATCCACAAATGAAGGTTGAGAAAAAAACAAGAAGTGATGGAACAAGAATCTATATATTAACTGATAGAGAAAGTCAGGAAAAATTTAATTTCGCTACAAGGAGTGTTGCTTTACCTTCAGGCATAACCGGAAAATGAATAATAAAAAAATTACGTTTATAGTATTTTCACTTGTAATTATAACTCTTATTGCTAATATTGTCTTTGCACAAGATTGGCCTGCGTTCAATGTATGTTGTGAGAAAACTAAGGGAGGAGCATGGTGCCAGAATAGCATAGAAGATAATTGTGATACGACAATAGATCCTATTACTAAATCAAAATACAGATTAACCTTTACAAGCTGCGAAGCTTCAAGTTTTTGTAAAATGGGTTGTTGTGTAGATTCTGAAGAAGGATTATGCATGGAAAATAGTCCACAAAAAGTATGTCAAATTTCAACAGGAACCTGGCTTGATGACCCTCAGTGTAATGTTCCACAATGCAGTCTTGGTTGCTGCATACTTGGAGATCAAGCTAGTTTTGTAACATTAACTAGATGCAAAAGATTATCTGGGCTTTATGGATTAGTTACAAATTTCAAAAAAGAAGTAAATAATGAACCTGAATGCATTGCAATGGCATATTATCAAGATAAAGGTGCTTGTGTTTTTGAATCTGATGGGCAAAAGACTTGCAAATTTTCAACAAGACAAGAATGCCTAAATTCAAATAAAAAATTAGATAATTCTACATCTGAACCAGAATTTTTTAATGGTTATCTTTGCTCTGCAGATGAACTTGCAACTAATTGCGGACCAACAACTGATACTATCTGCATTCCTGGAAAAGATGAAGTTTATTTTAAAGATAGTTGCGGAAATCCTGCTAATATTTATGATTCAAGTAAAATATATTCATTAGATCCGAGTTATTGGAAAAAAATAGTTCCAAAATCAGAAACTTGCGGATATTCTTCAAAAAAAGGAAATATTAATTCTAAAAGTTGCGGTAATTGTAATTATCTTGAAGGAAGTATTTGTGGAAAAGGAAAAGCAAATAATGGAGATAATATTTGTAAAGATCTTAATTGTTACAAGACTCAAAATGGAAATAATTACAAGAATGGAGAATCATGGTGCGTTTATCAAAGTGAAACTGGAGATGGAAAAGATAGTGTAGGAAGTAGACATTTTAGGCATGTTTGCATACAAGGGGAAGAGACAATAGAACCTTGTGCAGATTTTAGAAGTGAAATATGCATACAAGATAAAATATCAACTTCATTTGGAGATTTTACTGAAGCTGCTTGCAGAATAAATAGATGGACAGATTGCATAGACCAAATGGATGAAGAGGATTGTCTTAATATTGACAAAAGAGAATGTTATTGGAGCAAAGGATTCCATTATGATGGCGGTGCAAAAAAGAAAAATACAGATACAGCTGTAGCTGCAAATGATACAAGTAATCCTGAAGCAGAAGATGAACTTGATGAAGGAAATAAAGGAATTCTTAATGGTGGTGGGATTTGTCTTCCAAATATTCCTCCTGGATTAAAATTTTGGGAAAGTGGAGATGCTAAACCTATTTGCAGTTTAGGAAATTCTGTACAAACAATAGGATATAATACAAATCTTTTTGGATCAAAGAAATGTGTAAAAAATTGTGAACCTACAACTCCTGCCTGGGCTAATAAAATGAATAATGTTTGCACTAGTATTGGAGATTGTGGTGCAAAAGAAAATATCGCTGGAAAATTTACTGATGACGGAGTTGTTTGGAAAAATAATGGTAAAAGAAGATTGTTAGATGGAGTATTATCACAAGTAAAAGAAAGTAGCGAAAGTGAAGAAAACGAAAATTAATTTTATGATTAAAAGATGGTTAAAGCTAAAATTATTGAAAAAAATTTAAAATTTTTATTTATAATTCTAAACTTAATTATATCCATCTTTGCTTTTTCTTCATTAGTTTATGCACAAAATACACCTTCTCCACCTAATGTTAGTGCAAGTCCCCCAATCCCCCCAACTGTAGATTTAACTGGGACTCCTTTAACACCCGGAAGTCAAGTCATGGGCGGAAGTAATATTCCAGTATCGCCTCCTCCAGGATTTATAAATAGTCCTCCGCCTACAACAGGAAATAATAAACCACCAACTCCTGAGTCTCCCCCTGGAAATACTGGGAATGGAATAACTGGATTTTTCAATGAAAATATTTTGCAAAAAGTTATGACTGCGATAACTCTCGGTTCTTTTATAGGTGGAACAGCAGGATCTCTAGCTGGTGGGAAAAATGGAGTAATGTGGGGTTCTATATCTGGAACCGTAGGCGTTTTAACTTATCAGATTCTTGCACCTCATTTAGGAAATTTTAAATCATTATTAATCGGTCTTGGGGTTGGTGCTTTAATCTTTATATTAACTTATCAAAAAGAATCTGAAGAAATAGTTGAATTTTCTTGCTTAGCTTGGGAAGCTCCTATTGGTGGAGAGGACTGTCAAAAATGCAATCTTTATGAAGAATGTTCAGAATATACATGCAAAAGTTTAGGGCAAGCTTGTGAGATTGTTAATGAAGGTACAAAAGAACAAAAATGTATTTGGAAAAATCCTCATGATGTTAATTCTCCAATAATAACTATAAGAAATCTAAGCAAAGATTTAATTTACAAACCCAATCTTGCAGTAAGACCTCCTGCAACTGGAATAAAAATTACAACCAAAAGTGGAAATTGTATTAAAGCATTTACTCCGCTAGAATTTAGTTTTGATACAGATGAACCCAGTCAATGTAAAATAGATTACAATTTAACTAAATCATCCGGCGAAAATTTAACAAATGGTTATGATGATATGATGTTTTATGTTGGAGGAGAAACTCTTTATGTATATAATCATACTGAAAAATTATCTTTACCAGGCCCAGATGCATTAAATAAAATTTCTCCAACTTTAAAAAATGATGGAGATTATAATTTATATATAAGATGCAGAGATGCAAATGGCAATTTTAATAATGATGCATTTTCAGTAAGTTTTTGTGTTGAAAAAGGCCCAGATGTAACTCCTCCAATAATAGAAAGTGTAAATATTCCTAGCGAAAGTCCTGTTCAATTTAATAGATCTAATATCCAACTTGAAATCTATGTAAATGAACCTTCTGAATGCAAGTGGTCTAGAGAAGATAGAACTTTTGTTAATATGGAAAACAAAATGAAATGTGATACTAATGTTTGGGATATGAATAGTAAAAATGTCTATACATGCAGAACAACTTTAACAGGAATAATTTCAAGAAAGGATAATGATTATTATTTCAGATGCAAGGATCAACCTTGGGCTGAAGAAAAAGATAGAAATGTTAATATTCAAAGCTATCTCTATAAAGTGGTTGGTACCCAGCCATTAAATATAATGTCAGTAGGACCCAACGGCACAATATCTGGCGCTACTGATTTTATTCCTGTATTTTTAGAAATTGATACAGATAACGGATATAATAATGGAGAAGCTATATGTTATTTTTCAAATAAAAAACCTACTAAAGATGAAGAATATGTCCAATTTTTAGAAACTGGAAATAATCATCATAATCAAAGACAAGATCTTCCAACTGGAGAATATAAATATTATTTCAAGTGTGTTGATCTTGGTGGGAATACTGCTTATAATACCACACAATTTAAAGTATTAAGTGATAAGAATCCTCCAGAAGTAATAAGGGTCTATAAAGAAGAAGGGGGTTTAAAGATAATTACGGATAAAGAATCACAATGTACTTATTCTAATCTAGATTGTAATTTTGAAATTGAAAGTGGGATTAAAATGTATAGTATGGATAAAAAGAATCATATTTCAGATTGGATAAATAATCAAAATTATTTTATTAGATGCAAAGATAATTTTGGAAACCAACCTAATCCAAATTTCTGTACAATTGCAATAAAACCTTCTAAAATAGATAAGAAAGAAGAATCAATTTTGTTATAAAATTTTTAGCATAATTTTATGCAAGTAAAGATTTATTAATTATCTTCTTTATTATATCTCTAAAGATTGATATTTTAAAAGAGGAAAAATGGGTAAAAAAAGATTGATTTTAGTTTTAAAAACTTATTTCTTAATTTTAAATTTATTATTTTCAACTATTGCATTATCAAATATTATTAATGCTCAAGATAATACTGCCGGACAACAATTACCTCCCGGAGTTAGTGTATTAAATGGAGGTGGAACAGGTCAACCTCCTATGACTCCTCCGCCTGGTTCAAGTAATACTGCAACAGGCGGAACAAGCCAACCTCCTACAACAGGAGGAGGACCGGTACCTCCGCCACCTGGAGATAATGGAGGAGAAGATAATTTTAATGATGGAGATAATTCAAATGGTGGCAGATTTCTAAGTTTTAATTTTCAATCTATAGTAATGAAAGCTGGAATTGGTGCATCAATGTTTGGAACACTTGGAACTTTAGCAGGGGGGGATAATGGTGCTGCATGGGGAAGTTTTGCTGGTGCAGTTGGAGGAGTTGTTGCTGCAATAACTGAAGAATCTTTAGGGACTGTTGGTTCTTCATTATTAGGATTAGGAGTAGCTGCTTTAATTTTTATTCTAACATATAAAAAAGCTTCAACAGAAATTGTTGAATTTCATTGTTTACCTTGGGAAGCTCCAATTGGTGGTGATAATTGCGAATTGTGCAATGATTATGGAGAATGTTCGGAATATACATGTAAAAGTTTAGGACAAGCTTGTGAAATAGTCAATGCAGGAAGTGATGAACAAAGATGCATTTGGAAAAATCCTCATGATGTTAATTCTCCAATAATAACTGTAACAAATATTACTAAAGGATATAAGTTTAAACCTAATACTGCTATAAGACCTCCTGCAACTGGAATAAAAGTTGTTGATGAAAAGGGAAAAGATACTTGCATAAAAGCATTTACACCGCTAGAATTTAGTTTTGATACTGATGAACCTGGTCAATGCAAAATAGATTATAATCTAACCAAAGGTTATGAAGAAATGAGTTTTTATGTTGGTGGAAGTACAATGTATTCTTATAATCATACAGAAAAATTTTCATTACCAAGCCCTGGGGCAATTAATGCAGTTAATCCTGAAATAAAAAATGATGGAGATTATATCCTTTATATGAGATGTCAGGATGCAAATGGCAATTTTAATCAAGATGCTTTTTCAATAAGTTTTTGTGTTGAAAAAGGCCCGGATTTAACTCCTCCAAGAATAGAAAGTGCTAGCATACCTAGTGGAAAACCAATACAATTTAATCAATCAAAACTTGCTCTTGAAATTTATGTGAATGAACCTTCTGAATGCAAATGGTCTAGAGAAGATAGATCTTATTCTAATATGGAATATAAAATGGATTGTGATACTAATGTTTGGGAAATGAATAATAATCTAGTTTATACTTGCAGAACAACATTAAAAGGATTAGAATCAAGAAAAACAAATGAATTTTATTTTAAATGCAAGGATCAACCTTATGCTGAAGAAAAAGATAGAAATGTTAATGTTCAAAGTTACCTATACAAAGTTATTGGAACTCAACCACTTAATATAATGGGAATTGGACCTAATGGGACAATATCTGGTGCTACTGATTATATTCCTGTATTTTTACAAATATCAACTGATAATGGTTATAATAATGGAGAATCAATATGTTATTTTTCAAATAAAAAACCTACTAAAAATGAAGATTATGTTCAGTTCCTGGATACTGGTAAAAATAATCATAAGCAAAGACAGGATTTACCAACTGGAGAATATAAATATTATTTCAAATGTGTTGATCTTGGTGGGAATACTGCTTATAATACAACACAATTCAAAGTATTAAGTGATAAGAATCCTTCAACAATTGTAAGAGTCTATAAAGAGGGAGAAAATATGAAAGTAATTACTGACGATATTTCTGAATGTACTTACTCTACTCAGAATTGTAATTTTGAAATTGAAAGTGGAATTAAAATGGAAAGTGATGATGGAGAAAAGCATTTTGCAGAATGGAGAAATAATCAATTATATTATATCAGATGCAGAGATAGATATAATAATCAGCCTAATCCTAACTCATGTTCAATAGTTGTTAGAGCCTATAAAATGGATGATAAAGTAGACACGCTTGAATTTCCTGAAGAATAATTCCCAAACATTTAAAAATTAAAAAACTCTATATTATTTATGAAAAAAAGAGGGCAAGCAACTATCTTAATTGTTGTAGCGGTTGTTATATTAGCAATAGTTGGATTATATTTTGTTTTTAAGACTCCAGATACTGGAAATAACCAAAAAATAGCTCCGGAAGTTGCACCAATACATTCTTTTGTAGAAAGTTGCATAAGTGAGATGGGTGCAAATGCTGTTTTTTATATTGGTTTAACCGGAGGATATTTTAAAGTTCCTGAAATATCAACTGAAAATAATATTGCTTATTATCTTTATAATGGAGAAAATTATATGCCTTCTAAAACTCGAGTTGAAAAAGAACTTTCAACATATATGGATGAGATATTGTCTAACTGCATTGATGATTTTAAAACTTATCCAGAATTTAACATAAAACCAGGAGTTATTTCAACTACAACAAAAATTGAAGATGAAAAAGTAATATTTAATGTAAATTATCCTATAACTCTTTCAAAGGGTGAAAAAAATTATCAATTTAATGAATTTAAAAATATTGAAGTGCCGATAAGACTTGGAATAGTTTTTTCAGTTGTGCAAGAAATAATGGATGAACAAATGTTTGATAAGAAAAGTATTTGCATAAATTGCGTAACTAATTTCGCCATACAAAAAGATTTGGTTGTTAGATTAGATGATGATAAAGAAGCAAATATTGTAGTATTTAATGTAATAGATAAAAAATCTAAATACGGTGATATAGACTTTAGTTTTAGTTTTGCTAATAAATATGGATAAAATAAACAAAATTCTCTTATTTTTAATTTTAATATTATTCTTAAATTTATTTTTAGTTTATGCGCAATTAGGAAATTTAGATTTGAATAGTGATCCTGATTATTTAAAGAATAGCAATATATTTAGCACATGTAATGAAAATGGATGCGCTCCAAATCCCAATTATGATAAAACAAAACCAAGTTATTATGGAACTGAATTAGGTTTATCTGATATGAAAGATATTGAAGTGAGTGAGGGTTCGGCTATTATGGTTGATAATCATGAAAAAATTGTATTTAATAAAGATAATAATATCAAAATCAAAGGCAATGAATACAATGCTAAAAGTGGAGCTGAATTCAAGTTTGATAAAGATGGAAATTTAATTGAAGGAACAACATTTACTGTTTCAAAAGCAGGAGTTGTTAATTTACATGGAATACCCAAAAATCTTCCGGAAGGAACAATAGTAACTTATGGAAAAGACAAACTTGTATCAATAAAATATCCTGCTGGAAGTAAACTTGAAAATCCAGATTTAACTAAAGTTGATAAAGTTGCATCTGCTGGCGCTAGATTTGAAATTGAGTCTATAGATGGAAATGGATTTAAATTACCTACTCCAAAAGAAGATAATTTCAAGGGAAAACTTATACAACAATTTGATAGTGAAGGAAAAATGAGAACTTTTTCTAATGATGAAATTGAAATATCAGCAGGAATTAAATTTGGTGCAAAAGATATTGAAAGTGAAATATTTTTTGATGGATTAGAACATAAAGAAGCTACAAGCAATTATGTTTCTATTGGAGAAAATAATATTATAACTGGAAAAAATGATATTGGAAAAGGTGTGCCTTTATCGTTTTTACCGGAAAATAGATTTCTTGTTGGAATGAATGAAAAAAATCCTGTAAAAGTTTTTGCAGGAAGTGAAGATGGACCGGGTAAATTAGAAATAATAAATAAAGGAGAAGAATATCCTCATTTAATAACAACTGAAAATTTTAGAATAGAAAATGGAAATGCTGTACCATTAAAAAGCGGAAAAGATTCTAAAGGAAATCCTTCTGTTAAATTTGATAGAAGTGTAACAGCTTCTGAAAATCCAAGTTCCTATCCTTTTCAAATGAAATTTTTAGATAAAGAAGGAAACTCGTTACTTAGGGCAAGAGATAGCAATGGTGAAGTAGTGATTAAAGATAACAAAGTTATGGATTTAATTTCTTTTATGGATGAAAATGGAAAATTTGAAAATTTTAAATTTGATGAAGCTGTAATAAGAAAACTTCCATCAAGCTATTTTGAATCTGATGAACTTGGAACAATTTCTCCACCTGAAGATGAGCTTGGTACAGTAGCGCCTCCTGAACTAGAAAAAGAAGATGAAGAGACTCCTACATTTACAAATATACCTACTCCAGAAGTTTCTCCTCCGGTTGTAACTCCTCCAACTCAAACAAATCCTCCTGAAAAACCTCTGATAGAAGATATTAGTCAGAAATTTAAACCTTTAGAATCATATAATGGATTTTTTGCAACAGATAGTAGCGGTAATTTACAAATTGATCAAAATGGAATTCCAAAACCTGCGAATGGTGTCAGAATATTGGGTAATGATATATTAAATATGAATAATCCTAATTCAGAAGTATTAGTAAAATTTGGAGCTACCTGGTGCGGCCCATGTAGAAATTTAGATGCGCAGATCGAAGGATGGGTGAGTAATCCTGAATATAAGAAAACGTTTGTTTTAATTGATGTTGATGAAAATCCGGCTCTTGCTAAGAGTCTTGGTTTTACTGGAGGGACTATTCCACAAACAAATAAATTTATTGGTGGAGTAAATCAAAACACCCCTTGGAGATAATTTTAAAATGAATAAAAATAAAAAAGCGCAGTTAGCTGTATTTATTATAATAGCTTTAGCAATTATTGTTGCAATTGCTTTGATATTAGTTGCAGTAAAAAGTTCAAAAGAAAATAATAATGTGCCTATAGAAGTTCAACCAGTAAATAGTTTTATTGAAGCATGTGTTAAACAAGTAGCTCAAGAATCTATTTATAATATAGGGCAAACAGGGGGATATTTTGATTTACCAGAAAAATCTACAAAAAATAATATTGCTTATCATTATTATTTAAAAGAAAATATAATGCCAAGTAGAGCTATGATTGAAAGTGAACTTGAAAAATATGTTGATACTATGCTTTTTTTCTGCACAAAAGATTTTTCAGAATTTAATGAATTAGAGATTAGACAGGGTATAATAAAAACTAAAACAAAAATTGATGATAATCAAGTTATATTTAATGTAATATATCCTGTTAGTGTAACTAAAGGAGATAAAACCTATCAATTAAAAGAATTTAATGATATAATTGTACCAGTAAGATTAGGAATAGTTTATGATATGAGCTATAATATGATGATTGAACAATTAAAAACAGAAGATATTTGTTTAAGTTGCATTAATGATTTAGCTGTAGATAGGGATTTATTCTTAGACATGAGGGATTATGGCGTAAATAAAGAGGATGTTATATTTACAATAATAGATAGAAATTCAAAAATAAATAATGAAGATTATAGATTCTATTTTGCAAATAAATATAAATTATGAAAAAACTATTTTATTTTATAGTAATTATATTTTTAATAAATGGAATTATTTCTCAGAGTGATGAGTTAGGCTCAATTCCAACAAAAACTCAAAAATTAGATCAAACAATTCAAGAAGAAACTTCTATTGGTGAATCTATTGGTTTAACTAGTGATAAAAATGATAATATTAAGGTAAAAAATGTAAAAATTACAAGGGGAGAAAGTGATACTAATACAAAAATAACGTCTTTACCTGGAAGTTCAATAAAAATTAAAGGAGATGATGGAGTAGAAAGAGAATATTCTTTAGAAAAATTAGATATTAAAAGTTCAAGTGGCCAAACTTCAACAAAAGATGGTGAAATTGTACTTGATAAAAATGGAAATATTGTTGAAGCAATATTTACAGTTGGAAAAACTGGAAAATTTAAATTTGGAGATGATGATGAAATTGAATTACCTAAGGGAACAGGAGTAATATTCAAAAATGGAGTAGTCCAAATTGCACTTCCTGCTGATAATAGCAAAGTTCCTACTCCAACAAAAATTACAGGGAAAGGTGAACAAAAAATAACTTTTGAATTTTCATCTAGAGATCCTAATGGGCTTGTTCTTGAAAATAAAGAAAGATTCCAAGGGATTTTAAAATATAGTGATTCAAAATTCTATTTTGATAAAGATGTTAACTTAGGATCATTATTAATAAAAAATCAAAATAATGTAAAAACTTATCTTGATTTCAAAGGAGAAGTTTCAACTTCATATGATTCTGCTTATATATCAATGAATAGAGAAGCTGGTAAAATTGTTATTGGACAGAATGGAGGAATTGAAGGGCCATCAGTTATGTTTAATCCAGATCCAACAAATCCATATGGAGTTTGGGTTGAAAATGATGATCATTTTGCAGTTAAAGCATTAGGTGAACCAAAAAGTTCTTATTTAGCTATATCAAAAAGAGATTCAACTGGACTTGTTCCAAGAGGAGAAATGGTTGGAGGTGTAGCAATAAATGAAGATAATGCTGGAATTTATACAAAAGATAATGGAGTGTATTTAAAAAATAATGGAAGGGTTATAACCGGCCTAGTTAATGATGGAAAAGGTTTAACAACAATTCCAATTGAACTCGCTATGTATAATTATGTAGATGGAAAATTAGTTCCAATATCAAAAGAAGGTAATATTGCTGTTATTAGTAATAGAGTTGAAATTGGATATGGACCTAATCCAGATAATATAATGGGAAGCGCTTATTACAAAGATTATCCAGTTATAACTAGAAAAGTTTCCAATAGGATTAATTATAATTATGTGGAATTTTCTGAAAAGGGTTTTGAAAATTATGCTAGAATCCCTCTAACAATGGATAGTTATTCAAGAGGCAAAATGACTCCGGATAAATTTAGAATGTTAATTGATATTGTTGATAGTGCTACACCTAATACAATGAAAAATCTAAAATCTGAGGGGATTGATGTTGTTAGAGCAGTAAGAGGTTCGGCTATGGGAGTAATAGCATGGGGGGGCCCTGGAGGAATACAAATTCAATATAGAAATCTAGATCCCGGTACAATTAGGCATGAGATGGTTCATGCAGCTACACTAGGAAAAGGTTCAAGGTTCTGGAATGAGTGGGAATCGGTTGGTGGAGGAAGTATCGCTAGAACTTCTAGTTATGGAAGAACTAATGAAATGGAAGATGCTGCTGAATATGGTGGTGAATTTATTTATAAAAGTCCGGATTATACTAAAACTCTTTTAAATGGAAAATATGGTAAATATTATAGGGCTAAACTAGCTGTTCTAGCAAAACATGATGTAATATCTATGAATGATTATAATTTGCATATGAGTTATGCTGGTTTAGAAACAGGGCCTGAATCTATAAATAAATATATTGGAGAAGCCAAATAAAAATAATGAAAAAAGAGTTTATGATTTTAATTTTAGGAATGATGATGATTAATCTAGTTAGTGCAAGTAATGTATATTATAATATTTCTTTATTATATGAAGATGAAAAAATAATAGTTAAGGATGTTGATGTTATCTATTCTAGTCTTTATTTTATTGAAGATAATATTGGAGAATATAGTGTTGAAGTATTAAATCAAAATGTAGTATTAGGGGCTAATAATTTTATTGTTCCAAATGTTCTAATGTATGATTTAGTTAATGAATCTGGAGAAAATTTTATTGAAGGTGGTGAAGAGATTTTAGATAAAGTAAGTTTTAATATTTATATTCCTTATAATGAAAAGGGGCAAGAACTTGCTTTTTATAATGATAAAAATCAGATGATAGGAAAGGGAGATATTAGCACGTATTCTAAAATTAAAACAAAAGCTATAACAGGAGAAAAAGAAAGTGTTTTTGATGAAGATTTAGAAAGTGAAAATAAAGAAAATAAAAGTTTTTTAGAGAAAATTTATTCTTATTGGTGGGTTTTAGTTATAATACTAGGAATATTAATAGCGATTTTGTTTAAACCTAAAAAAAATGTCAAAATAATAAAAAGAAGATGATTAATATGAAAAAGAGATTGTTTGGATTATTGATTTTATTATTTTTGATTAATATTATTTCTGCAGAAAATATTAATGTAAATCAAAGTTCTGGATATAATGGAAATCTTGGAAATAAAGCACTTGAAATAAAAAATATTGATGGAATAATAATTACTGGAAATGAAAATATTATAAACATTGATAAATCTGGAACAGATGCTTTTGTTAAAATTGGAGAAAATAAATATTATGTAAAAGATGGTTCTAAAATAGTTCTTAGTCAAGATGGAAAGATAATAGAAGGAAGTATATTAAAAATATCAAAAAAAGATATTTATGATTTGAATGGATATAAACAGCCTCTTCCTGAAGGAAGTGAAGTTATATATGAAAAAGAGAGGAT
>JBAZYP010000003.1:0-206899 GCA_041659265.1 Candidatus Pacearchaeota archaeon
ATAATATGCTCGAATAGGTAAATATTCATGATTTTTAAAGCTTTTCTAGTCTCTTTTTTTCTTAGATTTTCCCTTTTTTTCAGGCTTATTTTTAAAGAATATAAGATAAATTAATGGAAGTATGCCTAGACTTGTAACTAATAATAATACCCAGAACCATTTTTTAGATTCTCTTTTAGAAGCGTCTAACATCGCAAATCCTTTTAAAATTGTATCAATCATAAAAAATAATGAAATTACAAGAGCAAATAATAAATATTTAAAAAATGCAGATCTAATTCTTTCATTTTTTTGAATATATTCACCAACAGTCATTCCAGGTTCAATTTGAACTCTTGCTTGATTTTCTCCAATTTGTTGAGTTATTGAATCTTGTATTTCATCCATAGATTGAGAATATACAAAAGGTAACAATAGAATTATTAAAACAAACATTATCAAATATTTTCTCATTTTTTCTCCCTCTTTTATTAATTAAATAAAATAAAATAACTTTATAAAACCTGCTAAACTTTTAATTTTATATATATTATATATAAGCTTCAATATGGAAGAAGAACCCTCAAATGGTTTTATTAAAACTCTTGTAGAAATTTTATTGATTCTAGGAATCCTTTTGTCCTTATTTTTATTTTCATACTTATCTTATAGAATTTACTTGGATTATCCTAGGGAAGCAGAAAATCCAGAGATTTTATTATCAAATAAATCTTATGTAAGAGATTTTGAAAATAATAAAGTTAATCAATTCTATCCAAATATGAAATTTAATCATAATAATATATCTTATAAAATAGAAGAGGATTGTGATACTCTAAAAAAATCAAGGATAATCGAATCTTTTGATATTTTATCAAAGGAAGTAGAACTCATCAATTTTTATCCAACAGATTTAGAAAATCCAGACATTCATGTTATTTGTTCTGAAAGAAATAAACCCAAGTTTATTGAAAATAAGGATTTTTTTATTGGTGGAGAAGGCGGAGCAAAAGAAGTTATAATGACTGGAAGATATAATGTTATAAACGAGGGGATAATTTTATTGTATGGTTCCCCAGATGGTTATAAAAAATGTAAATTTCCAAATGTCGAATTTCATGAACTTTTACATGTTTTTGGTTTTGATCATTCTAATTTGGAAAATAGTATAATGTACCCCTATCTTAATTCATGCAACCAGGCAATAGATTCATCTATAATAAATGAATTAAAAAGATTATATAATGAAGAAAATCTTCCAGATGTTTATTTTGAAGATTTAAAAGCAGTAAAAAAAGGAAGATATCTAAATTTTAATACTACTATAAAAAATTCAGGAGTTATAGATTCAGGGAATATTACTCTTAGTGTAATTCAAGATGGGGTTTTACTTGAGACAAGAAAATTGGAAAGTTTGAAGTATGGTGCAGGAATATTTATCTCAATTGAAAATTTAAGACTCGAATACCTTGATGTTAAAGAGATAAGTTTTGTACTTGATAAAGAAAACAAGATTAGAGAAATTGATAGGGAAAATAATATAGCTAGATTAAGATTTGATAAATAAAATTTTATACTAAGTAATTCTTAAATTTTCTATGAAAAATAAACCTAAGGATATTTTATACTGTAATGTTTCAAAAGAAAAAATAATTTCGTCTAAACCAGTTTTAAATGAGGAAAATATTGCTTTATTATATCATTGGATTTTTGAAAGATATAATATTCATATAAAAAAAGATATAGAAAAAAAAGATAAACCCTGGACACAAGATTTAATCTTGCAGAATTATCGTTTTTGTAATGTAAGAAGGGAGCATGATAAAGAATCAAGATGGCTAATAGAAAATATTATTAATTCAAATCTAAGTTATGAAAATAAATTATTAAATATTATTTTATTTAGACTTATTAATAAATCTCAAACAATAAAAATTTTTGGAATATTGGATTTTAATAATTTGGATTTTATTAAAATTAAAAAAGATTTAGAGGATTTTAAATTAAATAATCCAGATTATATTTATTTTTCTAATGCTTTTTTTACTTCAGGACCAAAAGTTGTTTGTAATAAATATTTTAAAGAAGATAATATGGTGATCAAAATGATTATGCTTGTTTTAAAATATTATAAAGAAGGGATAATAAAAAAAATTAATAATTCAATAAATCAAAAAGAGGTATTTAATTCATTAAAATCTTATAATGGTCTAGGCAATTTTTTAGCTTATCAAATATTTGTAGATTTTACTTATATGAAAGAATTTCCCTATTCAGAAAATGAATTTGTTATCTCTGGCCCTGGTTGTATAAATGGACTTAAATTAATATTCAAGGATTTCGATGGATTGAATTATGATGAATTATTATTTTATTTAAGGGATAATCAATTCAATATATTTGAAAAATTTAGTTATCAACCTGAAAAATTATTTAAGGATTTAATTAAAGATGACCAATATTTGAATTTAATGAGTTTAGAAAATTGTATGTGCGAAATATCAAAATATATAAGAGCATTAAAAAAAGAAGGAAGGCCACGTATTAAATATAAATCAATATAAAAAGAAAAAAAATAAAATTATACTGTAAATTCTTCTTCCTCTTCCTCTTCTTCATCTTCGTCGTCTTCATCAAGGTCATCGTCTTCTTCTAACTCTTCTTCCTCTTCCTCTTCTTCATCTTCGTCGTCATCATCTTCTTCTACTTCGACTTCAGCCTCAACTTCAACAATTTTTTTTGCCATTTTTTTAAGGTTTCGATTTAGTTAAAAAAGAAAATTATTTGCTATTTTTAAACCTTTGTAAATCTAATTTTTGCTATTATTTCATTTATAGTTCGATTCTAAAAAATTAATAAGAATAATTTTTTAAATTAACTTTTAAGGGATGGTTGAATCTATGAAATTTTTTTATTAATACATAAATTTATTAAAGTATTTTCTTAATGGATATAATGAAACTAAAGATATTTTTATATTCTTCAGCGTTTTATATTCTTTCAGTTGTTTTATATATATCTTATTTTTTCTTATTTTCAAGAGATTCGCCAGAAGTTATATCTTCATTATTTTTTGGAATCCCTCTTTTTTTTATAATGTTAATTTTAAGTCATACTTCATTAAAAGCAGATAAGCAAGATTTGTTATGGAAAATACCAGTAAAAAACTTTAATTTTTTGTTTATATCTGGGTTAGGTTTTTCTTTATTGTTTTATGTTTTTTCATTTTTTTTATCCCTATATTTTATAATAGGTATCCTCTTTGTCGTAATCTATGTTATAATTTCTTTATTTTATTCTACTTTATTATCTTGGGGATTATATAAATCAGAAAAAATTATAGTTATTACAATAATTCTTTTAATCTCCCTAGGCTCTTTAATATCTTTCATAATCTTTTATAATGAAGGTTTTTGTGATAGGGATAATGGGGTTTGTTTAACTCAGAAAGCTCTTGATGAAAACGACTTATCCTATTGCAAAATACAAGGAGTTCATTGTTACATAGTAATGGCTATAAAAAGTAAAAATGTAAATGTTTGTAATAACCTAAGGGACAGTGTTAATGTTGATGAGTGTTATTCTAACTACAATTTTAATATTAATAATGGAACTTATTGTAAAAATTATAATAAGTATTACACCGGGTGGAATTGTTAACAAGGAATTATAAAAGAAAAATAATTTAAAGGAAAGATTGAGCCATACAAATCATTAAAAATTTATTAATAAAATTTAGAGTGCTATTAATAAGATTTTCGAAATATCTCTTTGATAAAATAATTCATCTGTCAATTTTAAATATATATTATCTAAATTTGATTGATTATATAACATTTATCTAGTCTAAATAGAATAATTTTTCTTACTCTAAATAAAAAAAAGATAAACCTATGCATGAATTAATTGTTAGTAGTTGTCAAAGCTAAAGATACTATTTATTTAGTCATATTTATATATAAAATAACATCTTTATACTTATGGAAAATAAAGGGGGGAGAGAGTTAGCTATAGATGTATCCAATATTTCCAAATCTTATAAAGATTTTTTAGCAGTAAATAATGTTTCTTTTCAAGTAATTAAGAATTGCATATTCGGTTTATTAGGCAGCAATGGGGCAGGAAAATCAACAACACTTCATATGCTAATTGGTTTAATTAATCCATCAAAAGGAAATATAACTATTTTAGGAGAAAAAGTTGAAAAAAACTATTCAAAATTATTAAAGAAAAAAGTAGCAATAGTTCCGCAGAAAATATCTTTATATGAAAACTTATCCATTTATGATAATTTATATTTTTTCGGAAATGCATTTAATCTTGAAAAAAAAGTTTTGCAAGAAAGAATAACCACACTTCAGAATATTTTAAATCTTGGAAAAATGGATAGAAAAGTTAAAACTCTTTCTGGCGGTTATCAAAGGAGAGTTTCTTTAGCCGTAGCGTTAATTGGTGACCCTGAAATAATAATACTGGATGAAGCTCTTGTTGGTATTGATTTAGAAACAAAAAAGATTATTATTGATTTATTAAACGAATTAAAAAAATATAAAACAATTATAATAACAACCCATTCTATTAGTGAAGCTGAAAGACTTTGCGATTATATGTGTTTTATGCATAAAGGTAATAAGGTTTTAGAAGGAAGTGTTGAAGATATATTAAAAGAATACTCTTCTAAACAAACTACAGAGATTTTGGTGACATTTAAGGGAAATATTGATTATAAAGAATTTATAGAAGATATTTCTGTTTTAAAAATTGATTACACAATTAAAGAAAATATTCTTAATATTAAAACTAAACCGGGTTCAAACGATGTTATAAACACACTTACAAAAATTTTTGATAGATACAAGGGAATTATTGAAGATATTAAATTAAATAAACCAGGTCTTGAAAATCTAATATTTGACCTAATTAAATGATATGATTAGAGCAATTTTATATAAGGAATTTAAACATCTATTGAGTGATAAGGGATTTTTGTTGATTGCAATGATTCAACCTCTTGTATTTATTATTATGTTTGGAAGTTCCTTGCAAGGCGGAGATATAAATCATTTGAGTACAGTAGTTTTAGATATGGACAATTCCAATTATTCTAAATATGTAATTGATGCAACAAATAAATCTGAATTTTTTGATATAGTCTCTACTACCGGAACCTTGGAGGAAAATATGATAAAATTGAATAATAGCGAGATTAGAGCAATAGTGATAATTCCTGGTGGATTTCAGGAAAATGTAACTAAAAGAAACGCTGGCCAAATCTTAATTTATCTTGATAGTTCCAATTTTATGACTTATTCTTCTCTTAAAGGTGCAAAAGTGGAAATTGCAAGAGATACTTTAAAGAATATTACTACGGATATTTTAGATGAGTTAGAGCAAGAAAAAGATGAAGGTAAGAAGAAAATAGATGATGTTAAAGCAATATTTGAAGATATTAAAAAAGAATCTGAGTTATTAGAAAAAGAAATAGATGATCTAAAAAACGAATCTTCTAGTATAAATTTTACTGAAATGAAACAAATAGTAAATGAAATGAATAGTTCTTTAGATGAACAGCTCAAATCTTTGAAGGATACTAAATCTGCAATGGATAATATTATTTCGGTTCTAAATACACTTGAGACAAATAATGCAACCGAAAAAGTTAAAAAAGAAACCGTAATTGCGCAATTATCTCTAATAAATAATGGAATTGATAGTTCAATTATTGAAATTAGGAGAAATATTGTAAAAATAGAAAAAATTAATTCTTCAAAAATAAAAGATCCTATGTTCTCCAAAAAAATTGAAGATAGATTAAATTACATTAAAGAAAGATTTGAAGAAGCAGATAAAAAATCTAAAGATATAAATTTAAATTTTGATAATCTTGATAAGGATTTTTTATCTGAACCAATATCCATGGATGAAATAGCCATACATGGACCTATAAATTATTTTGATTATTTAGGTGCCGGAATCTTATCCTTCATAGTTTTCTTTGTTTGCATATTAGCTCCTGCTTTAAATATTATCTCTGAAAAAGAAGAAAACACTCTTTATCGGCTTTCGACAACTCCTGCATCAAGTTTAACTATTTTTATTGGTAAATTTATTGTGTATATTAGTTTTGGTTTTGTTGAAATGGCTTATACATTATTATTAGCAATATTTTTATATGATTTAAGAATAACCGGCCATTTTTATGAAGTTATTATTATCTTGACTCTTCTTGCATGTTCGGCTATTGCTATTGGATTATTTATCTCATCAAAAGTCAAGACCACTCAGCAAGCACTAGGTATTTTCCCACTAATTGTTATCCCCTCATTTTTAATTTCTAATTCATTTTTCCCAGAAGATATAATGGCTGAATATATGACTTATATTTCTTATATAACTCCTATGACTTTTTCAAATCATGCTCTTAATGCAATTATGATAAAAGGGTATACTTTATCACAAATTTGGCCAGATATATTAATTTTATGCGGTTTTATTATTGTGCCATTAACATTTTTTATAATAAGCTTTAAAAGACTGAAATATTAATATATAATATATAATATGCAACAACTACTAAAAGAGGTTATAATATCATTCTTAGGTCCTTTAATAGGGGGCGAACCAGGATTTATTAGCTTAGCTTTTCTATCTGCAGGAGGTTATGTATCAATTTGGCTTTTATTTTTAATGGGAACAATAGCTAATGTTCTAAGGGATTTATTTTTTTATTCTCTTCCAAACAATAAATTCTTAAAAAAAGTAAAAATTCCAAAATTTATTTTAAAAAAATTTGATAAAAAATATAAAAAAATAAAAAAAGTAGAAAATAAAGAGACACTATTGATAATGATTGGTAGTAAATTTATTTATGGCACTAGGACTGTTACATTATTATCAATGGGCGTTAGTAAAATAAAACTAAGTAGATTTATTCTTGATTCATTTTTTTCATCAGCATTACTCAGCATCTTCCTTATACTTATTGGTTGGGGATCAGGTAAGGGTTTTTTTATTGCTAAAGATATAATTAATAATATTAAAATTCTGGTTGTATTATTATTAATAATTATTGCAATAATTATTTTAATTAGACATCGTATGCATCATCATACTAAAAGAATTTTACATTCTAGAAAATATTAGTAAAAATAATGATCTATTAAACGTATTATTAATTATATAATAATTTAAAAGATATTGTTTTTTATATTGATTATGCAAGTTAAGAATTATTTCCTTAAATTTTATCTAAAAAGTATATTAAGATTAAATCTGCCAAAGGATATTTTGAAATTTGGTTTTAATAGAAATCAAAAAAAGATAGCAATACACGATAATAATAAAGAGGTTTCATATGAAGAATTATATCTAAATGGAAAAAATTTAGCATTTTCACTTGAACAAAGAGGAATAAAAAAAGGAGATAGCATAGGTATTCTTATGAATAATTCTATAGAATACTTTGAAATTAGAATTGCATCATATATCTTAGGTACATTGCTCGTTCCAATAATCCAAGATATTGATTTTAATGAAATAAAAAGAATTATAGATTTATGTAATATTAAAATTATTTTTTACAATCCTGAAATTATTGGTAAAAAAGCAAATTTTTTAGATAGGGATTTAATAAAAATACCTGTTTCAGATAAATTAAACGATTATGAAAATCTTAAAAAAATTAAAGGTTTTTTTTCAAAAAGAAAAATATATCCAAAGGATTTAGCATCAATAAATTTTTCTTCAGGAACAACTGGATGCCCAAAGGGAATTATGTTAACTAACCAAAATTGGATTAATAGTCTTTATAGTTATATAATAAATTCATCTGGAGAAAATTTAAAGGAAATGAAGGTCCTTCATATTTTATCCTTATCAACAGCAGGAGGAACTATGTTTTTGCCTTCATGGATGCTTGGATTTAAAAATTATTTTACTAAATATTTTAATGAAAAAAAAGTTGTTGAACTTATTCTTAAAAATAATATAGATTTTATCTTTATTAGTCCGATAGAAATGATAAAACTTTTAGAACATTGTAAAGAAAATGAAATTAGACTCCCTCTTAAAAAAATAATCATAGGTACCGAGAGAATTCCAAAACCAAAATTAATCGAATCTATAAATTATTTTGGACCAATAATCCAGATAGGTTATGGAATGGCAGAAGCCTTGCCCCCAATAACTCTTAATTCCAAAAATGACTATTTAATTAATAATAAAATCAATGAAAAAATTATTTACTCGGTTGGTAAACCATTAAAAGGAGTTATTATTAAAATTATTAATAAAGATAATAATCCAATTAAGGAGGGCCATATAGGAAGGATTATTATTAAAAGTAAGACTGTATCTAAAGGTTATCTGAAAAATTTAGAATTAACCAAAAAAAGATTTAAGAAAGGGTGGTTTATTTCTAATGATTATGGATTTTTCAAGAACGGATATCTGCATATTTTGGGTAGAGAAGAAGACCTAATTACTGAAGATGGGATGTTATTTACAGGGGATATAGAAGATTTTTTATATGGATTTAAAGATATTAAAGAGGTTTGTGTAATTAAAGATAATGGAATAATTAATATTTTTTTAGCTTTAAAAAATAATAAAAAACAAGAAATTATTTCACTTTTAGATAATAAATATAAATATCTGGATTTGGCATTTAAGATTAATTTTATTGAATCTATTCCAATTAATGCAAGTGGTAAAATCAATCGCAAAAAATTACTAGAATCTTTATAAAATGGCAAAAATATATTTTTGGAATTCAATAGCTACAAGAAAAAGATCACCTAGTGATGGATTTATTGAGAATGGACTTAATATTCTTAAGACTTTTTTAGAAGAAAATAATCATGAAGTTGAAGTTATTGATTGGCAAAAAAATGATTTCTATAAAAAAATCTCCCCTGGTTTATTATTAAAATTAAATAGGATATCAACTGGAATTATTTTTGGTTTAGGAAAAAGAAATAAATTATTGGCAAAATTATATTTCCCAATTTTTAATTCGCTTCAAAATATGGTTAGTTCTATTCAAAAAAGAAAGATGATTAAATATTTGGAATCTTTAGGAGATGAGATAATAAAAAAGAAAGTAAAGATCCTTGGAATAAAAGTGTGGTATGGAGAGTCATTTGTTTGGAGCAAATATCTTGTTGATTATATTAGAACTAAAGATCCTTCCATATTAACTATTGGAGGAGGATTTCACGTAACTTTATATGAAGAGGATTTTTTAAAATATTCTAATTTTGATTATGGTGTTGTTACAGAAGGAGAAAAACCTCTGCAAATTATTCTAGATATAGTGGATAAATATAAGGAGAATTGGGATAAGAATAAAGTAATGGATGAAATTTATAAAAAAATTCGATCTGGGATTCTTAAAAATATGATTTTCAGGAATAAAGAGATTATTAAAAAAACTTCAAGATATCCTCCACTAATAAATGAAAAAAAGATTCCAAACTATGATAAAAATGCTCTGGATGGAAAATTAAAGATACATGTTATAGTTGATTCCTATGGTTGTCCTTGGGGTAAATGCAATTTTTGTGTTCATTCACATTTTCAGAAAGGATATTTCCCAAGAAAAATAGATAATATAATTGAAGAACTTATTGTAATGAAAAATAAGGGCATAGGTTTATTCAGATTTGCAGGTTCAGAAACTCCTCCTAGTTTTGGAGCGAATATAGCTAAAAAGATAATTCAAAAAAAATTGAATATAAGATATTCTATTGGATGCAGAGCAGTTAAAGATATATCTAAATCCGATGCAATATATAAAAAAGTTGTAAAAGATTTTAAAATAATGATTAAATCAGGTTTAAGGGCAATTTTTATTGGAGGTGAAGCTGCAATAGATTCTATAAACGAAAAGATAATGAATAAAGGGGTAACTAGGGATGATATTGTTTATACAATAAAGGCATTTAAAGAAGCCAAAAAAACATTAAGTATTGAAGCTTATGTGAGTTTGGCTCTTATTTATCCTGCACCATTGAAAGATAATATTACTTTATCTCAACTTTATAAAGAAAACTTAAAACTAGTGGAAGATTCTTTACCTGATTCAGTTATTGTTAGCCCATCAACTCCTTTTAAAAATACAACCTGGTTTAATAATTGTAAAGAATATAATTTCGAATTGCCTGAGGATTTTATTGAAAAAATGATGAGTTATGAATATATTTTGTATAAACCTCCGACTCTCTGGCCAAAACTTGGAAATGTTAAGTTTGCTGGATTAGATTTTATGACTTTTTTAGAAGAATGTGAAAAATTAAGAAAAGCTATTGAGTTAAAAGGTATTCCTGCAGATTTAACAGATGAATATTTTTTAATGATAGATTCTGCAGGTTATAAGGGTAAAGAAGGATTGATTAGATTCAAAAAAGATACTTCAATAGATCTTGTTTCAGGAGATTATTCTAATATTGAAAAAATAAGAGAGTCAACTAACCGATTTAGTGAAGAACTTACAAGAACTAAATTATAACCCCTATATATTATTAAAAACCCTTAAATATTAAAAAGGGATATATCCTATTAATATCTATTAAGATGTATAAAAAAGAAAAAATTAGAATAATTCAAGGAAAAAAATCATCTATCCCAAAAGAATATTTCATTGAAATGTTAAAGCTAAGGCACGAGATTTATAGAAAAGTTGGTTTTATCAAGAAAAATAAATCATTGACTTATACAGATTCATATGATGATGATGCTTTTCATATTATTGCTATTGATAATAATAAAGTTATAGGTTCCCTTTCTATAATATCGAATAATTTGCCATTGGAATTAATATTTAAAAAAGAAAAAGAGGAATTAGTAAATAGATATCATGCAAAAAAAGTTGTCGAGATTTCGCGTTTTGTAATATCCGAAGAGTATAGGATAGGCAAAGATAAAGACAAGATGGATGATTATAATAAATTTGTATCATTAAAATTAATAAAGTTTGCATATAGATATATTTTAAAAAAAAGAATTAATCTTATATTGATAACTGTGCATCCTAAATTCAAAAAGAGATATATTGATAAATATAATTTTAAATGTTATGGGAATCAAAAAGATTACCCCTCTGTAGAAAATAATCCTGCTATTCTAATGTATCAGACAAGATGGATGATTTATAGATTGTTAATTAGTAATATTAAAGCTATGATTTTTATGTTTAAAAAAAATTGATTTTTATAAAATGATATCAAATGAAGAAAATATTATTGAAACATTTCAAAAAAAGATAATATTGTTTAGACAAATATATGACCTTTTGCAATGGGATCAAGTTACATATATGCCTGAAAAAGGAATAGATTCAAGATCAGTTCAACTTGGTTTAATAAAATCAACAATTCATGAACTTTTAGTTGATGATACTTTATTTGATTCAATAAATAAAGTTATTTCAACAACAAAAGATCAAGATTATAAAGATTCATTAAATAAATTTTTAGAGGAGATTAATTATGAAAGAAAATTACCTCTTGATTTTATTCAGGATTATTTTAAAGAAGTTTCTTTATCAATTGATACTTGGAAAATAGCTAAAGATAAAAATGATTTTAAATTATTTCTTCCACATTTAAAAAAAATTATAGATTTAAATATAAAAAAATCAAGATATCTTGATAATTCTAGTCATCCTTATGACCCTATATTAAAAGAATTTGATAAAGAATTATCTGTAGAAAAATTGAAAAATTTATTTAATAGATTAAAACCAGAATTATACAAGATTCTTAATAATATTAGGGCAACAAAATTATATAATAATCCAGATAAATGCAGAATTTATGATACATTTGATTTTGATAAACTAGTTTTGATAACCAAAGATATTTCTTCAAGAATGGGTTTATCTAATCCATCTTTTAGAATGGATTATTCAATTCATCCATTCTCAAAAAAAATAGGTATTCATGATGGAAGAATAGCAATTATGAAAAGAAAAGATCCTATTTCTTTTATAAGTTCATATATGCATGAATCTGGTCATATACTTTATGATCTGGGTCTTCCTGAAAAAAATTCATATAAAATTATTGGTCAAATACCTAGCCTTTCACTTTATGAATCTCAATCGAGATTATGGGAAATAATGATTGGAATGAATAAAAGCTTTTGGGAATTTTATTATCCTAAGATTAAAGATATTATTAAATCTGACCAAAATTTTGAAGATTTTTATTTTAATATAAATAAAATGGAGGGAGTTTGTCTAAGAACCTATTCTGATGAAATTAATTATTTTCTCCATATAATTTTAAGATTTGAAATAGAATGCGATTTATTTGAAGGAAAAATTAATGTTGAAGATTTACCCTATATTTGGAATAAAAAATCACAAGAAATTTTAGGAGTAACCCCTATTAATGATTCAGTTGGAGTTCTTCAAGATATTCATTGGAGTGCAGGTTTATTTGGTTATTTTCCTACCTATGCAATAGGAACTATTTATGCTGCAAATATATTTCAAGCAATGTCAAAAGATATAGATATTAATAATAAATTAAAAAAAGGGGATTATAAAGAAATAAAGCAATGGCTTACAAAAAATATTTTTCTTAAGGGAAATAAGAATTCAAGTGATATTATTAAGGAAATTGGATTGGACCCTCTAGATATAACTGGTATTATTAATTATTTAAAAAATAAATTTTATCCAATATATGATGTCTTAGAAAAATAGGATTATTAATCTAAAAATCTTAAATCTTTATAATATTCATGATATCTTTGTTTAAATCTTTCTTTTTTATTTTCCGGAGTATTTTGCCAAGTTGAAGTTCTTAATTTTAAAAAATAAAATATCTCTTCTGGACTTGGAACATAATGAACCGAGTCTTGTTTAAATATTTCAATTTCATGTTCTCTTAATGAAAGTAATGAAGAAATAGAACCATTATTTTCATTTTCTTGATATTTTTTAAAACATTTAATATTCTCATCAATATCATTCCTTAAAGACATTAATCGGGTAGTTTTATAATCAACCACCTTGCAAAATTCTCTAAATCCCCATAATGCCTGATAAACCGATTTATCTTTTGGTTGAACTTTAATTACTAAATTATTTATTTCATTCAAATAACCTTCTTTATGAGTAAAATTCATAAGATGGAAGGGTACATTCCTTAATCCATTAAGTTTAGGTAAACTTGCAAATGCAGTAACTTCCGCTAACTTTCTGCCTTCACTTCTTAGTAAATTCATTTCTTCACTAAAATAATCATCTATAGCAAGTCCATAGGAATTATCTTTAACAATAGATATTGTTGCTATTAATTTACCTTCAGTTTTAGCTAAAAAAGTTCTGCAATCAGGTAATAAAAGTTCAAGATTAAGATGTAAGCCTGACGGATTTTCTGGTATAATTCCTTCATCAACATATCTTGAATATCTTAACTTAAAAACTTCTTCAAGATCTTCTTTAGATTGAGGGGTGGAATAACTTACTCCTTTTGGAGTCTCTCTTAAAAAATTAACTAGTCTTTCTATATTTCTATCTTCAATTGCATAGGATTCTGTATTTACTAGGGACATACTATAAACTTTCTATTATTTCTTTATTAAGGCTAAGAATAACGCTCCTTTTTTTCTTTAGCGACATTGTTAAAGTACCCTCTTCAACACTCAATGGTTTTTTTAATAATCCAAATTTTTTTATTTGTTCACAAGAAGATAGATTAGGATTAATTTCATCAATAATATTTTGTATATCTTCTATTGATTTTGTTGAACTAATAAGTGCAACAAGAGACTTTTCTTTTCCAAAAATTATAACTTGATCAAGACCTTTTTCTTCAAGTTTCTTTTCTATAAATTCTGGATATACTTTCTTCCCATTAGCCATCAATATCATATCATCAACCCTTCCATTAATAACTATAAATCCTTCATTAATTTCAGAAACATCTCCTGTATCAAACCAACCCTTTATCATTCTTTTTTCTTTTTCACCTTCTTTAGTATATCCTTGCATTAATCCAGGAGACTTGACAAGTAAGGTTCCATTTTTACTAATTTTCACCTTTATTTTTTTAATAGGTTTACCAACACTCCCTATCAGATTATTATCCTTGTAATTAACAGCGATTAATGGAGATGTTTCAGTTAAACCATACCCTTGATATACTGGAATACCTATATTAAAGAAAAAATCTGTAACTTCTTTTGAAAGCGGTGCACCGCCCGAAATTATATATCTTATTTCCCCACCAAATTTTTGTTTTACAATAAAACCAATTTTATCAAATTCTTTATTTTCAATTAATTGTTTTATAGATTGTTCACTGGTTATCATTTTATAGACCTTATCAAGTAATAGTGGCACACTCATAAAATAAGTTGGTTTAAATTCAATAAAATTTTCAAAAATCTTTTGAATTCCTTCTGAAAAACATATATTCACATTTTTTTCCATTGCAAAGTAAATATCACAGGTTCTTGCAAACATATGAGCTAACGGAAGATAATTAACAGTCCTATCTTCATTAGATAATGTTAATGGGTGATTTTTTATATTATGAATTATATTCCCATGCGATAATATAACTCCCTTGGGTACTCCAGTGGATCCAGATGTATAGCATATAGTAGCAATATCGCTTGTTTTTATGATCTCTTTTAACTTTTCTTCTTCTTTTTCTTCTATAAAATTAAAACTTTCCCTTATATCTCCCTTAAGTTCTATATTTAAGACTTCAACATGTGTCTCTATTTTTTCATCACCAATAATAAAAACCATCTTGCTATCTTCAATAGCAAAATTAATCGCATCTTTTGAAACCTTTTTTGGTAATGGAACAACAACAATTCCAAGTTTAAAACAAGCTAAATCAATCGCAATCCATTCAGGAGAATTTTCTAAATATATTCCTAATTTATCTCCTTTCTTTAACCCTTTTTTATACAAATAATATGCAATCTTATCAACAATTTTAAAGAATTCCTTATAATTTGTTTTAAAAATAATATTATTTCTTTTATATGAGAAATTTCCTTCTTTCTTTGCACCCTTTTTTATTAACTTGTAAATACCCATTACATTCTAAATGTTTTTTGACTTTATAATCTTAATTATACAAATATATTTGGTTTTAGTAATAACAAAATTCTTTATAAAAATCATAACAAACTATAAATAGCTATTTTTCTTTTTTTGTTTTAAAAAGATGTTAAGTGAATTTTATTATGGTTTAATTCAAAGAATTTTTTCTCAAAAAATTAATAGAATTAATGAGTCTGTTGCAGTTATGACTAATAATGTTGCATTAGATTATAATAGGGCCGGCAATAATGGCAGTCTTGATGTTATATATCAATTAATTTTAGATAAGTTATTAAATGTAGCTCCAAATTCAGGAAAGGTTTTAGATATTAGTACAGGTAATTCACAAATTTTATGTAGATTAGCAAAAAACCTTCCAAATTTAGATTTTACAGGAATTGATCTATCAAAAGATATGCTAGAAATAGCTAAAAATAATGTTACTAAGAATAATTTGAATAATATAAAATTAAAGAAACATGATATGTTTAAATTAGATAAATTAAATAAAAAATATGATTTAATTATTTGGACTCTTGCGATGCATCATTGTAAAAATGAAACTCAAGTAATTAAAGTTATAAATGATTCATTAAAACTTTTAAATAAAGATGGAATTTTATTTATTTTTGATATTGAAAGACCTAAAACAAAAAAAATTTCATTATGGTTCGCAAATAGGTATAATTCGAAATTTGGAGAATATCATTATAAAGATAGTCTTGATTCCTATAATGCTGCTTTTTCTTATGAAGAATTTGAAAATATGATTAAGAAATCTAATTGGAAAAATTATATTCATAAAGATCCCTTTAATGCTAATTTTTTTCAATATGCAATTTCAAAAACAAAAAATAAATTTAATCGAAAGAATAAACCCGAATTCAGTAATTTTAAAGACAGATTTGGTTATTATTTTTTAAAACTAAACTTTTATTTAAATAATAGGGAGTAATTAAAAGCTTTATAAATAATAAAAACTTCAATAAAATATGATAAAAAGAGTGTGGATTCCTGGGATAATATTTGGTTTAGTTTTAAATTTATATTCAGCAATTACTTGTTTAGGATTATTTAGATGGATTTATTTGGATGAACCTATGGGAGTTTTAAACCCCCTTATTTTAAAATTAGCTCCTAGCTGGATATTGATATTTGGATTATTAAATCTTGTCTTTTCTGTTATATTCGTATTTTTATATTCACTAATTCATAAAAATATTCCAGGAAAAGGAATTTTTAAGGGAATTAATTTTTCTTTATTTGTTTTTTTATTATGGTTTGTTTTCTTCTTAAAAACTTATATATCCATGACATTATCTCCTATGTTATTCTTATATTGGTCCATTAATACTTTAATTGCAATATCTATGCTTGGGATACTAACTTCCATATTTTTTGATAAATATAAATAACAATTCCTATAATGAATGAAATTAAAAAAATAGAAAAAGAATTATCTAATTTTGAAAAAACAATTGAAAAAGATTTTAAATTTACGTTTTCAAAATTAATAAAAATACTCAAACTGTTATTTATACAACCAAGACTTTCTAGAAAAGAAAAAAAGAAAAATATAATTATTGATAAAGATCTTGAAAGAAGAACTTTTGAAAACAATTTTCTTAAAATCTATTTTGCATTAGGAACAATATTTGGTTCAAAAAGTAAAGTAGATAAAATGAATCAAAAAAGTATAAACGAAGTTTATTTAAGTAAAGGTAAAAAGGAATTAACTATTATTATTCATGGAACTTCTGCATCTTATTATAGGACAATGTATCCCATGTTAAAATGGTTCAGGAAAAATGATATTCCAGCAGTATCTATAGGTTATAATTCTAGATATCCTGTAAATTTTGCAGCATTAAGTATAAAAGAACAAATTGAAGAAGTAATGAAAAAAGCTAAAACTAAGAAAATAAATCTTATAGGGGTATGTTTAGGAGGAGTTATTTCTAGATATTATGTTGAAAAATTAGATGGAAGATATAATATAAATAAATTAATTACAGTTTTTTCACCATTAAAACCTGTTAATAAATCCTCTCCAGCTTATTTACTTCATCAATTATTAGATCTTAATATTGAAAAAAATAATAAGTTTGTTAAAGAAATTGAAAATAGTTTTTCAGTTAAAGATTATATCGCATTATATGGAATGAATGATTATTTTATTGGTTTTGATCAATATCCTTCAAAAAAGAATATAACTCAGGTCCCAATTGAAGGAGGACATTTATTTGTTTCATTTAATGTTAGTGCAATGAAAGCAGCCTTAGCATTTTTAAAAGGCAAAAAAATATAACATGGGATTTATAGAAAGTTTTGTTTCAATTATTACAATTTATCCAAAATTAGCAACAACCGTTCTTACATTTTTATTTGGAGATGAAGTTGTTTATTTTTTAGCTTTTCTATCCGGCCAAGGCCTTATATCCATTTGGGTAGTTCTTATTTTTAGTTTAATCGGAAATGGAAGTTGTGATATCTTTTGGTATACTGTTGCAAGATCAAAATATCTCTATAAAATAAAAAATTTTTTAATCAAGAAAAATAAATCTAGACTAAAAAAAGAAATCCTTCTTTTTAATAAGGTTTTAACTAAAAAAAAGATGTTTTTTACTTTACTAGTTTCTAAATTCTTTTATGGTACAAGATTATTAGCTATTTTTTATATTGAAAAAAAAGAGAAAAGTTTCAAGAAAATAATCCTAATAAATACAATTGCTAATGCAACCTGGTTAATTATAATGGTGCCATTCATCTGGCTTTTAGGTAATATCGCCTTTATAACATTTAATAAGGTTGCTCAAATACATAGATCAATAGGTCTTGGTGTTTTATTAATAATTCTGCTTTATTTTTTAAGAAGGGTTCTATTAATACAAAAAATTAAGAATTAAATCAAATTTTAGCTTCAGGTTCTGAAATATTTTTTCTTTCTATCATAATAATATTTCCAAACATGCTTTTTTCAATTTCATAATATATTTTATACCATTCTTCAACTTTTTGATTATATTCTCTGACTTTAATATTATGATTACTTACCTTTTCATTATAATCTTTAGCTAGTTGATTAAAAAGATCTGCATCATCACAAATTCCAGCATAACTTTTTATTACCATTTGATTAATGCCTTTTTCGCATTTTGCACAATCTGTTTCACATATTTTAGAATCTATATCGTTCATTTCAACCCTCAGTTCTTTAAGTTCGCTGCTAATAGTTTCAAGTTCATATTCAAGTTCTAAAGAATTATTCTTTTGATTTTCTATTTTTCCAACTAAAGCGTTTCCATAATTAACATCAGAATAAATTTTATTTCCTGATGAAACAGTTATAATTTTTTCAATATCAATATCCGAACTTTCTGATATTGGAGAAAATACAGTAGTTTCAATAAAACAAATATTTGAACCATTTTCAATAATATTCCCTGATTTGCAATCTATTCCTACTAAAGCATGATATTGCTTATCTACATGACCAAGAATTATATAACTTTTATATCCTAATTTTTTAAGAATTCCAATTAGAATTAAAGATTTATCAAGACAATTACCTTTTTGTTCGTAAAATGTTTCATATGGATACCGATTCATTTCAGTTATATCTGTGCCATAAGTTATTGATTGGACAAATAATGAGGATATTTCAACTATTTCATCATCTGAAAAACCTTTTTTTCTTAATGAAATAAAATCTTCTGAAACAATTTCCATAAACTCATTATTATAAGGATCTTTTAAATAATTATTTGGATAATCCTTTTCATCAAGATAATAACAATCCTGATTTTTTAGATCCTCAGAAAACTTATATAAATCCTTATAAAGATCAATATTATAAAAAAACTTTTTATCATTATAATTAAAACTAAAATTTGAAAATTTTGGATTTGTAAAATTTATATCAACTTTTTTAGCAGTACAATAATCAAAATAACTTTTTTTATTATAAAAATTATATTCAAATTCTAACTTGGGTCTTGTAAGATTTTTATTATAAGAATTATTTTCAATATTTCCGCTATTCCCCTTAACAATTAGATAATAATCCTTAAATTCAAGATAATTTTTTTCCTCATAGTTTAATTCGCCCCTTGTGTAATTTTTTAAATCCTTAGGATTAGTTCCATAATTGATTATTTTATATTGTTTATATATAAAAAATCCAGTTATGATTAAGACAGAAAGTATAATTAATAATATTAGATAATTATTAATTTTCCTTTCATGGATAGGATCTTGATATTTTAACAAAATAGTTCACCAAATTTTATAATAAAGAGAGGTATAATCTATTTTTAAATATAATTAAAAGATTTCTGTCTTATAGGGCTGATTAATTCTAAATATGCTTACTATTACTACAATCGCAAATAAAGCAACATCCGCATATATGAAAAATATAATATTTTTTTCCTGAATGAATTCAATTAACATCAGAATAAATGCAGAACTCAATAAAAAAATTATAGCAAACATCACTCCGTATAATAAATAATATTTGGGTTTTATCTCATCCATTTTTTACCTTTTTTTTAATTATTTATAAAACAAGTTTATATTATATAAAACTAGCTTACTACTTTGTTTTGATGAAGATAGCTATTTGTTTTTCTTTTTTAAAATTAATTTTTCTTTAAAAATAAATACTCTTATTATCTCTAGAATATATCCTATTAAAAGACCTGTAATTATTACAAATAAAAATATAATCCACTTATTTACTTCACTTAAAGAATATTCTGAGATTAGTTTATAAGACAGTTTATATAAATAAAAATGGAACAAATAAAGATATAATGAATATCTCCCAATTATAACAAAGGGTTTATTTATTAAAATTGGTAAATACCTAATCATTAATTCTGTTATGGAAAATATAATTACAAAATAGAAAAATTGCATAATAAATGTTGGAAACAAAAAATCATGTGTCTGTATTTTCAAGAATTCCACTAATTGTTCTTTTCCAATAAACATTATTAAAAATATCATTAATAAGGAAGCTAAAATATGCACTATTAATAATAAAACATTTTTTTTATTGAAATAATCTCTAATAGGTTCATAATAATAATACCCTAAATAGATAATAAATAACCAGGATAGTACTATAGGGCTAATATAGCCTTCTGGTAGAAGAAAATAGATGATATATGCAGAAGTTATCGATATAATAAAAACTAATATGCCAAAATAATATTTTTTTAGATTTATTGGTTTATTTTTGTTTAACAGAAATATAACAATTAAAATCTGAAAATATAATAAGAAATACCATAGATTTCCTAAATAAGGATTCCTATTAATATAAGAAGCTATTTGTGGAAGAATTAATCCATTTAAATCTTCAAAGAAAAATTTACTAAATTTAAAATATTTGAATAAAAGAGTTATAATTCCTATAATTCCAAATATCCAGATAAAACTTTTAAACATTTTATCTAATCTTATATTCTTTGTACCTTCATAATACAATGAAGCACTAACAAATACAAATAAAGGAATAGCAAAAACAAAGGACCAGGAGGGAATTATCCCAAAATGTTTTAATATTATAGCGAGTATTGCAAAAGCTTTAAACAAATCAAGTTGGATATTTCTATTATTATTATTATTATTATTAGATAATTCTTTTTTATTTTCTTTTTTTAACTTCTCTTTTTTATTTTTCATATTAAAATTTATTTATTTAATATATTAATTATTAAATCATATACTTCTCTAACTTCTCTAGGATTTAACATTTCTACATGAAAACTATATTGATTTCCATATTTATTTTCATCCTTGCAATTAATTACAAAATTTTCTTTAGCAAAATCAAGTTTAACATTATTAACTAGAATAAGATTATCATATTCGATATTATCAATACTTCCGCAACTTCCAGCAATTGTATAAAACTCAGTTTTTTCATTTGTATAAGACAACTTATTTAATTCCTTTAAAAATTCACTATTTTTTTTCATATCAGTACATTCAGGACTTTTATAAGAAGAATCGCAAAAACCAATAATTTCTTCTTTTTCTATACCGAAATTTGGAGTTCCAATCATTATTAATTTATTAACTCTTTCGCTTCCAATATTCCTTCTTAAGGTTTCTCTTGCTACAAGTCCACCCATTGAAAATGCAATAATATTAACCTTATTTTTTCCAGTTAATTTTAAAACATTTTCTATTGTTTCATCTAATCTATCACTATACACTATTATTGACTTAGGTTCTTCACTAACTAGATAATTATTATCACTTCTAAGAATTCCCCTATGATAAGTTGAAATAAAACTTATTGGTTTCCCTCTATCTGAATAACTATTAATTTCAAAATTAGAAACTCTTTTTTCCGGAATCATTACTTTACCTTGAATAACAATTCCATCTTCAATCATTTTATCCTCAATTTTTTTAAAAGTCATCAAAATATCTGTTGAAACTTGATTTTCCACAACAGAATATCCATGTACAAAAATAATTGGATAATTATCATCATTTGTTTCAATGGCAGTTATTCTATTTTCTATATCTTCTTGACTAATTATTTTATCCCTATATATTCCAGGTATTTTAAAAAATCCAGATTTTCCATTTCTTATATTATCTTCAGGATCAAGATTAAATAATGTTATTATAATAAAAATAATTAATAAACCTGCAAATATTCCCGGTATAATTAATCTATCTTTTTCAAAGGATTTTATCCTTTTTAATATTCTATTAAATCCATTTATTTTTTTAAGGTTTTTACTATTTTCAAATGATTTTTTTCTTTTAACTTCTATCTTTGACCCTTTCACTCTCTTTTTTGTTTTAGCCATTATATTATTCTATTAGTCAATACAAATCTTATTTATATAAACATTAGCAATTAATTAGTTTGTACTTTTACAGAAATATGTTTTAATCCAGACTCAACTTGTATATTTACAACTTCACCATAATCATTTTTAAGAGTTCTAAAAAAACCCTCTTTATATGTTTCAATATACCCTTTATTACTAAAATATTGAACAGTTTCACTTATAATCTCTTCATTATCAGGAACTCTTTCTAACCCCCTAATTTCAAAATGCTCATTAGTAATAGTCTCTTTTTTTTCTTGATCTTCAAGAGCTTGATACAAATGAGTAAGAGTTCTAAATCTATTCATTGGATGAATTCTTGGTATTGCTCTAGCAATAACATCTTCAAGATATGATGGTTTTTCTTGAATTGATTTAAAATCAATTAATTCTCCATAATATTTATTTCTTAAATATTCTTTAAGATCTAATTTTTCCATTTAACTCAATTATAGAGTTAATTTATAAAGGTTATTGTTGGAAAAGGGGTTTATTAAAAATAATTATTTTATCTTAATTATATAAATTTAATTAATCTCAAGAACCCCCATAAGGAGAATGAAATATTTTAGTTCGCGGTTTAGAAAAGTTTTATATTATTGGTAAAATAATAAAAAGTTTGTGAATCTATTTTCTACCTAAAAATCTATCAACATTTTGTACTGCTTGAGTATAATCATTAGACCCATACAAAATTAAACTTATTCTTTGTAATCCAGTTTGACCTTGTAAATGATCATATATAGGTTCAACCATATTCATTACAGAAATTTCTAATGGGACTCTGTAAAGACCGGTCCCGATTAATGGAAAACCAACTGAATCAAATCCAGATTTATCTGCTAATCTTAATGCTGATTTAACAGATTCTCTAATAGAAAAATCATCAATATAACTTCTATCTCCAATAATCTGTACTTCATTTGGATTTGTAGGACTCCTGTTACCTTCAAAATCCTTAGAAACAATATGTATTAAGGATAAATCTTTAATATTTCCTCCAGATGTAACTACTCCTTCAAATGGTTTAACTAATCCATAATATTTCATTCCATTAAACTTTGTACATCCATTTTTTTGTGCTATTTCTTTTCCTTTTACAATTGCTTCTTCAAAAGGTTCTTCACCAGCAGCCCTAACAATAGCTCCAAGAACTCCCATCATACCTCCATAATAGGAAAAATCAATATTTGCAGGAACCATAATAGCTTTACCATCATACTCAGTAATATCTCCTTCTAATAATTCAAAGATTCTTTCATTCAATAAATAATTTTTTCTCATTTCAGTTTCCATTTTATTTATTGAAATATCTCCTTTATAAATTTTTCACTTTAGGATTTATTATTAAAATATTAAAAAACACCACATTCAGGAGAGTTTTCGCAGAAGTACTTTCTTAATAGAAATCTATTATCTAAAAGTCCTTTTGCTCGGTCGAACTTCCTTTGGAAATCTAGTTGAATTTTACAGTATACCCCCCTCTCCAGAAGTATTCATTATTTCTTAAAGAAATAATGATAAATCCCCGGGGAGAGGGTCGAACTCCCTTTTATCGGTCTACAGCCGACAGTAATAACCGTTATACGACCCGGGGATTATATTAGTCATCTTTTATAGACGAATCTAATTCGGATAAAATAGACAAGAAAATCATATTATATAAAGGTTTTTAGGTTAGGATTCAAGTATTTTTTATGCTAAAATACTATTTTCTAAAACATTCATTTGTACCATCATTCTTACCCAGGCATCCTTTTTTATCAAGAATTTCCGCTTTTTTTATAAAATCCATATTAATAAACCCTTTTTCAATATAACCATTAGGACTAGTTTCAATTATTTCTATAATTCTAATTATCTTTTTATTATAATCTATTATTCCAATAATTTCTTCACTTTTCTTATCCGGATAATATATCTTTATTCTATGTATATCTGACATTTTATTATAAACCTCTTCAACTATATATTATTATATAAGAACTCCCCTTTTTATATTACTTTTTACAGTAGTCTTTTTAGTGGTTTTAAATATTTCCAAGATGTCTTCTATAACAATAATCTCTTAATCTTTGTAGCAAGAAGCATTCAATCAAACTCTGATTTATTAATATTATTAGAATTTTCTAATTCTTCTTTTTCTTAGGTTCATTAATAAAGAATGCTCTATTTGATAAAACATCTTTAACTTCACCATCTCTTTCATATAATGCTCTAGCGGGAGGTAATTCAAATCTTCCAACTACTCCTATTCTAGAATAAATTATATAGCTGAAAATTCTTTCTTCACCAGTGTTTAACATCTCAATATTCCATTCTAATCTTTTATTTACTGTATCGACCTTGTCAGGAGCTATTGCACCATATTTTTCATATAGATTAACTATCATTGGAATCTTATCAACAATCTTTATTCTTTCAGAATATTTTCTTGCTTTTACTCTTAATGTTACCTTTAATGCAAATTCCCCGCCTCTTGTTTGAACAAAGGAAACATCTTTCTTTAATACAATATCTCTTTCAACAAATCTTTTTACTAACAATAATACTACAAAGATTAATATTATAACTCCAATTGGATAAAGCCAATTTGTAGTTATTATAACTCTTAACTCTTCATTTGGATTAAGTTCTTTTTCCCAAGCATAATATTTTTTTAATCCTCTCCATTCAGTTCTTGTTGAAGGGATATTAAAACTTGTGAATAAATATGAAATTGCATTTTTCTCATCTCTCATTAATACAATTTTTTTAATATTTCCATTATTTTTCTTAATCATCTCTTTTCTTTCAATTAATATTCCTTCTTTATTTTCTTTAGTTTCAATATTATCATTTTCAAGATATCTTGTAATTATTTCTTTTTCAACAGTTTTTCCAGCAGTTATTATCTTTACATTAATTAGATATTGTCCTGAAGTTAATGTCTTCATATTATTTTTATCAAGAGGTATATCTATGCTAACTGTCTCTAGTGGTTTAATTGGAACAGAATTTCTATAACTAAAAAATGCAGAATCCATTTCAACTTGAAAATCACTAAAATCATAATCAAGGGTATTTTTTAATTTTATATTAATAGTTTCATCATTAGGTTTAATTTCAGAAGGAATAATTATTATAGCATCTTCAAGACTAAGAATATTCATAGTTAACTTAGCATTCTGAACTTCATCCCTTGAATTTTTTATAATATACTGGAATGTAATATACCCTCTTCTTTCTTTCAAAGCTTCTTGAGGAACTACATTAATTATTAGTTTAGTACTATCGCCTTTTTTAAGATAAAATTCTGCTTCAGGCGTTATATCAACTCCAATTAATGAATCAATCCAAAAACTATCATTTTCTCCATTATTTTTTATAGTTAATTCATAACTAGTCGGAATATTCAGATTAACTATATAGCTATCAGATATAGGTTTTGATTCAATAGCTAGATCAATAGCTGAAATTAATGATATGAAATATAATGATAAAAATACTATTAAAATACTCGATAAACCTATCTTTTTTTTCATTTTCTTCCTTTCCTATATTAATGTATAAACCCGCATATATAAATATTTTTATAGTGGGAGCTTGTTCTCCTAATTGAACATAATATTCAGATCATTAATCTTATTAAGTCTTAAATAGTTACGTTCTTGTTATTAAGTTCATTGAACTTCATAACAAAGTCTCTCAATGGATAAATCTAATTAAAAGAACTACTTCTATTTTTTTAATTTAAAATTGGCCTTCTAAAGCAAGGAATGCCTTGCATTGAGCAATTAATTCTTCGATTTCTCCAAGAACCTTTATCTCATAGGTTGTTATCCTGCTTCTTATTATAAATCTCTCATAAACTCCTCTCATAAATTTCCAAAAAGGCTGATTTTCCCATCTATCTTCATAATCTTTAACTAAAGTTGCTCTAAAATTAATTTCAAGAGCACCTGTTTCCATTTTTACTTTTTTATTTTCTTTTTGAACTTCTATTGTTTTCATTCCAAGAATTAACCAATTTACCTTTATTTCAAACCTAAAATAATCTGAAATATCTCTTACTGCTTCCCATTTTATTTCAATTTTTTTTGAGTCTCCTGAAACTGATTCCTGATATGCTTTTTCAAATACATCATAACCTTCGTCTTTTAACCAATCATATATAAAACTATAGAAATCTTTAAAACTAAATATTCCTGTATTTTTAATTTTTCCCTTGAAAACAATATCTTTTTCTGACATAGATTTTTATTAAAATATCTTCAAATATAAATATATTACCTTTTAATCCTCTTTTCTATAATTATTAAGAAGATTTCTCTTTAAAAAATCTTCGTTTGAAGATTTTTTAGATTTATTTAATAATCTTATCCTAAATCTTCTTTTCTTAAAAATGATCTCATCTAATTTTGTATTTTGTTTTAAGATTATCCCTAATTACTCGATAGGAATCTTTATATAGTTTCAATTTATAACATATGTTATATGAAAAAACCATTTGTTAATAAAAAATACCTTAAGTTATATGAAGAAACTGCAAAAAATAAGACAATTGAAGTCCTATTTAAATATCCTGAAAAAGAGTTCAGTTTAAGTGATTTAGCTAGAGAAGCAGGTGTTGCTAAAGCAAACATTGGAAATATCCTAAACGAGTTTCAGGATGCCGGATTAATTACAATTGAAAAATTGAGCAAAATCTGGAGAATAAAATCAAACCAAACTAATTGGTTATTTATAAGAAGTAAAATTGTGTATAATCTTAATTTCATTTATAAAAGCGGACTTGTAGAATTTCTTATTGAATATTTTAAGAATCCTAAATCAATTGTATTATTTGGTAGTTTTAGAAAGGGCGAAGATTTATCCAATTCTGATATCGATATTGCCATTGAATCAGATGAAGTGAATGATTATCAAACAATAGGCTTAAGGGAGTTAATTGATTTTGAAAAAATTATTGGAAAGAAAATTCAAATACATGTTTTTAATAGGGCAAATATAGATAATAATTTATTTAATAATATTGCTAATGGTATTCTTTTATGGGGATTTTTGGAGGTTAAAAAATGAACATTCAATATTGGATATCTAAGGGAGCCCTTAGAAATAGACAAAAAGATATGGAAAAAATAGAATCTATGATTGGTTCTGCAGAAGTCAATGCAAAAGTGACTCAAGAAATAAAAATAAACGAAAATACTGCTACTTTAATTTTTAGAGAGATTTATGAGTCAATTAGACAACTTGGTGACGCAAAATTATGGATTATTGGGTTTGAACCACAAAACCATGAAGTTAGTTTAGAAATATTAAAAGAGTTTGATATTAAAGAAAAGGTAAAGTTAAATTCATTAGATAGGATAAAAAAAATTAGACATGACATAAATTATAGAGGATTTAGAGCGTCTATTGAGCAAGCAAAGGAGATTCTAGAATTTTGGGATAAATGTGGAATTGAAATATTAGGTCTATTAAAAAAAGAAATAAAATTAAACAACCCTCTATAAAAAAATAGAGTATTTTAATTATTTTTTTTAGATTAAGATTATTTTCCTAATAATAAGTCTCTGCTGTTTTTTCATCACACATCATTTTCAATGCAATTCTCGCATAATAATCTTCTATTATATAAATAAAGAATATCAAAATTATTGCATAGATAACACATACCCTCTTTAATTGCTTCTGGATATTTCTGGTCTTCTTTATTAATGGGCCATTTTTTCTTATATCCATGTCTAGCTATCTCAAATAATTCTGGTTGAATTTTTATAGCATCTTTTAATGTTAATAATCCAATAACTTTTTGGTTTTCAGTAACCGGTAATCTCCTGAATTTCATTTTTCTCATCAAAACAATCGCATCAAAAATATCTGCAGATGGACTTATTGTAGTTATTTTCTTTGCGCAAATTTCTCCAGCCTTAACTTCAGATAAATCATTTTTCTTTGATATTGCCCACATTATATCTTTTTCAGTTAAAATCCCTTTTAGAATACTTTGTTCTTCAAGAATTAAACTTCCAACTTTTTTCTTAACCATTAATTTTATGGCTGAATAAACCGGGATATCTGGTCTAGCAGAAATAAAATTTCTTGTCATTATATCTCCAACCTTGATTCCGATTTTCATTTTGAAATTTTATCCTGTAATTCTTTTAAGAACTTGCTTTATTATTAATAAACATGAACTTGAATATATATATTCTAGAATATATTTTATTATAGATTAATACTTAAAAATCTTTTAATATCTTATAAAAATATTATTATATCAAAAATGGGAGATAAACAACCAATCTATATATTGCCAGAAAATATTGAACGTACTTTAGGTAAAGATGCTCAAAGAAATAATATTTTAGCAGCAAAATTAGTTGCTGATTCAATTAAAACAACTTTAGGTCCAAAAGGAATGGATAAAATGCTTGTTGATGCTATTGGAGAAATAACAATAACTAATGATGGTGTAACCATTTTAGAAAAAATGGAAATAGAACATCCTGCAGCAAAAATGATGGTTGAAATTGCTAAAACACAGGAATCTGAAGTAGGTGATGGAACTACTACCGCAGTTATGCTTGCAGGTAAATTATTGGAAAATGCAGAAAAACTTCTTGATAAAAAAATTCATCCAACTGTAATAACAAAAGGATATAATATGGCAGCAGAAAAAGCCAAGACTTTTTTGAATGAATTAAGCATACATGTTTCTTTAGATGATGAAAAATTATTAAGAAGTATTGTAGCTACAGCAATGACAGGAAAAGGTGCAGAAGTTTCAAAAGAAAAATTTTCAAATATTATTGTTGATGCAATAAAACAAATTGAAGAAAATGGAAATGTTAATCTTAATAATATCAAAATAATAAAGAATAAATCAAGAAGTATTGAAGATACTGAACTTATAAGGGGAGTTATTATTGATAAAGAAAGAGTATCAATTGAAATGCCCAAAGTTGTAGAAGGTGCTAAAATTGCTCTAATTTCAGAAGCACTTGAATTAAAAACACCAGGTTCAGAATCAAAAATAACAATAACAACCCCCTCTCAGTTGCAAGATTTCTTGAATAGGGAAGAATTAATGTTAAAAGAAATGGTTATTAAAATAAAAGAAAGTGGAGCTAATGTAATTTTTTGCCAAAAAGGAATTGATGATGTTATACAATATTATCTAGCTAAAGAAGGGATTTATGCATGTAGAAGAGTTGCTAAATCTGATATGGATACTTTATCTTATGCAACTGGTGGAAAAATTGTAAGTAATCTTAAGGAAATCTCATCTTCAGATTTAGGTAAGGCAAAAATTGTTGAAGAAGTTAAACAAGGTTTTGAAGGTATGACTTATGTTAAAGGATGCGAAAATCCAAAAGCTTTAACAATAATGATTCATGGTGGAAGCGAACATGTTTTAGATGAGATAGAAAGAGCATTTAAAGATGGAATGGGAGATGTTGGTACGGTTATGAAAGATAAAAAAGTAGTTCCAGGCGCAGGAGCTATTGAAATGTCATTATCAAAAAAAATAAGAGATTTTGCAAACACTCTTTCAGGAAGGGAACAATTAGCAGTCCAGGAATTTGCAAATGCTCTTGAGTTTATTCCTTCAACATTAGCAGAAAATGCAGGACTTGATCCTATAGATATATTGACTGAATTAAAATCAAGACATGATAATAATGAGAAAAACTTTGGGATTAATATTTTCAATAATAAAATTGAAGATGTTTTAGAAGCAGGTATTATTGAACCAGCTAGAATAAAAAGACAAGCAATATCTTCAGCAACTGAAGTTGCTACAATGATTTTAAGAATAGATGATGTTTTAGCTTCAAAATCTTCAAAAGGCCCTTCTATGGGAAGAGGAATGGGTTCAATGCCAGATTTATCTGGAATGGAATAAATTTTTTATAATTTTTAACTTATAAATTTCATAAATTATTTTTATTTTTTAAAAAAATAATTATTATCAAATTCACTTTACTAATAATTAGCCAATGTTTATCTAATATTACATTAATGTAATTTTATCCTCTAAAATCCGGAGTCTTGAAGCAATTCAGGCAAACTCTTTTTCTTGTATTAAAATCAATTTTAATGCATCTTGTACATACCTGGTTTCTGCAGGTAGAACATTCCACAAAATTAACTTTATCAGAGAACTTTCTGCATACAGGACAATATTTAGAGCAATTAGTGCAAATATTCTTATTAAAAAAACTATCTTTAGTTATATCACTTGAACAAGTATATTTAAGGCATTTTGCACATTTTGATCTGCATTTAATGCAAATATCTCTTCCGCATACTGAGCAATTAATTTTTTCACAGGTTTGGCAAATAAGCCCCCTGCAATGAGTGCATAATTTTAAGCATTTCTTGCAGGAAATATGACCTGAATTGCAAACGTAAATATCCTTAATATCTTCTTTACAACTATCACAATTAATTTTTATATCATTTTTAAAAACTGGATTATATTCAAATTCAATATTACGTGAGTGAAAATTTTTATTTCTTAAAGAAAATTTTAAAGAAAAAATTGGATAATATATAATTGTAGTATTCGCTAAGTTATTTGAGATATTTAACCCATGTTTGTTTTTTTCATCAGTAATATAAAATTCTTCTTCTTTTCTAAATCTTTCAAGTTCTTCGCTATTTTTTAGTTTTTCTATATTTTGTTTTAATCTAATAATTTTTTCTTGAATAGCCTCTATCTCATTTTCTTTAACTTTTTTTAATTTTTCTTCCAGATGTAAAACATTTGCTTCTCCTTTATTTATCTCCTGATTAATTTCATCAATTTCATGCATATAATGGGATCTTATTCGTCTAATTTCAATTTCAAGTCCTTGATTAAGATACTTTGTTATTTCTTCAGTTTTATTGGAAATCAAATGCCTTAATTTTTCTTTAGCTAGATTGTATTGTTCTTTTACATCACTAATCTTTATTTCCTCTTTTTTACCTTCAGAATTATTATAACTATCAATATTGAAATTATCAAGAACATTATTATCTTTAACATAAATTGTATTAATCATTTGTTCTCTTTCATTTAAATATTGAAAACTGCTAATAAAAGTAAATCTCATTATATAATCAAATAATTGTTTTTTAGATAAATTATATATTTCAAAATCAAATAAATTAAAATTTGATGAAATAAGTTTATTAAAATCTTCATCAACTTCTAATTTCATAAGGGTAGTTTGTGCCCTATTTTCAAGATAGCCTGCCATTACTTTCAATAAAGCACTACCCTTAGTAATAAGTTCAGAATCTTCTATCTGAAGATTTGGATTAAATATTAAAATATAAGGTGATTTTTTACCATATATTTTCTCAAAATCAGCAGGAATATTATTTATAATTAAACACTCACCTTTCCAAGAAACATCACACTTAAGATTTTTAAAAAAAGATTCTGTAAATTTTTTTAAATTTTCAACTTCCATGTTCGCTTGATTCATCTAATACCTCTTCTGAATATTGCTTTGATTCTTTATAAGATTCTATTCCTTTTTCTATCATCATAGCTATTTCTTCAACACCCTGGGAAAAGATCTCTAGATTATTTCTTGAATCTAAAAATTTATTCATGAGCATCTCTTCTACTTTATTCATTCCAGATTTTCCTTCGCCATCAAGACCTAAATTAAATAATATTATAGGTAATTCTCCAATAACAAGTCCAATACAACACATTTTATTTATTATTAAATCAACTACATGTTCTTCCATAGTGCCTTTTGTTGCTAGACTATAAATGTTCATATCTCTTTTTTGACCTATTCTATCAAGTCTTCCGATTCTTTGTTCAACTGACATAGGGTTCCAAGGAAGATCATAATTTATGAGATTATTGCAAAATTGGAAATTTAATCCCTCAGCACCTGTTTCTGTTGAAATTAAAATATTCGCCTCTTCTTTAAATCTTCTTATTATCTCAGTTTTTCCTTGTCTATCCATGCCGCCTGTAAAAGGAACAATATCTAGATTAAAAGGTTTAAGTTTCTCTATTATATAGTTTAAGGTAGTAGGATATTTTGTATAAATTAATACTTTTTCATCTTTATCCCTATCTCTTATTTCTTTAATAATTTCTATAAGTTTTTCAATTTTCGAATCTTTTTTTAGATTTTTATAACCTTCAACAATTCTACTAGCTATTTCTTTAGTATCTGAATGATATTTATCATCATTAATTATCTTTGTTAAAGATTCAATAGCAGATCTAGATGAACTTGTTACTTTAGGTAATAAAGCATATATTGCAAGTTTTCCATTTATTTCATTTCCTGAAGATGCAAAATATTTAGTTTTTAATAAATCGCAAATAGTATCATATATTTCAAGTTCTTCCTTTGATAATTCTATTGAAACTATCTTTGGAATTCTTTTCTTATAATCAATCTTAGTTTCACTTCTTTTCCTTCTTACCATTACTTCATCAAGTTTTCTTTTTAATTCTCTAGGATTATGCGGCATTCTTTTATTTCCCCTATCTAGAAAATTTTTCCTAAATTCATTAATTGTTCCTAGGTGTCCTCTTTTTAAAAGATGCATAAGATTATAGAGTTCTAATAAATCATTCTGGAAGGGAGTAGCTGTTAAAATTAAGAATCTTTTTTTTTGTATCTTATCAACAAATTTCCACCTCATAGTTCCTCTATCCTTTAATTTATGTGCTTCATCAACAATTAAAAGATCCCATGAAATAGAATGGGCTTTATCATGCCTGAATTTTCTATTTTCAGAATCATAAGTTTTAACCCTATCTAATGAAGCAATAACTAGATTAGATTTATCCCAATCTTTTTCATCTTCAATTATAGTAAAATCTATCTCAAATTTTTCCTTTAATTCAGCAACCCACTGGTCAACTAAGGAAGGAGGTGTAAGAATTAATGCTCTTTTGACAAATCCTCTATCTATACATTCTCTTAAAACCAGTCCAGTTGTAATTGTTTTTCCTAAACCAACTTCATCAGCAAGTAAGGCATTTCCATTAAAATCTCTTAATATTCTTAATGCTCCATCAGGTTGATGTGGGAGTTCATAGGTCAAATTTTTCTTAATTTTAGGATAAGATATAAGTTCTCTTATTTCTGTATCTTTAGAGATCTCACTAGCTTCAAGTTTGAGTTTTAATACCTCATTTGATTCAAATAAATTATGTTTTATATTATCAAATGAAAAATCATCTTCATCTGAGAAAAACTCATTTACTGTAATTTCATCACTCATTTTATCACACTCCTTTAATTTTTGGTAGTTCGCACCTATTCTATCTTGAATTAGAATGTAGCAAAGTTATATAAAAATCTGACTATTTAACTTTAATTATGATTAATTTTTATAAATCTCTTGATTTATCCTATTTTATTATCTAAATATTTATTAATAAAATTAATAATCATAACAGATGAGATTTGATTATTTATTATATCCAGAAGCAAAAGAAAAATTACAATCTTCAGGTTTATTAAAAAGAATAGAAGAAGTAAAAGATAATGAAGATAGATTACCCTATATTGGTTATACTACAAAAGAGTATGTTGCAGAAACAATAAAAGAAATGCGTGAAGAAGGTTATTTTGAAACTTTTCCAAAAGAATCAAGAAAGGCTTTTATGGCTGGACTAAATGATGCTTTCCAAGATGAAAATAGTTCTTATAAAATTGAAAGAGGATCAAAGATTATTTCTGAAACCTCTGAACCTGAAGATTTCTATATAATGACCGGATGGTTAGCTAGTGTAGTTTTAAATAAAGATGAATTATGGGATTATAAAAAATATGGTTTTGATAATATTTCAGATTTTGTAAGTAGTTTGGGTGTTGCTGTATGGAATAGAACGAAAACGGACTTTAGAAGCGGTTATGAGTGGATATCTACTGATTCTAGATCTAGAACCTTTAAAAATAATATAACGGGTGATAATAATCTGGATTTAAGGATTCATCAGACAGATATAACTCCCTATAAGACAATTGACCCTACAGGAGTTCAAGTTTCTTATAGGCCTGAATTAGATGAAGATAGAAGAAATGTAATTGGTTATCATTCAACCGAACCTTCATTATTAATAGGTGTATTAAAATGGATTAGAGATGCAAATATTCCTACTGAAATGTTAAAAGATAATGGTGTTCCTTTAATTGAATATACTAAATCCTTAGGCCATGTTATTGGTGCAGCTACCGAATGTTTTGGTTTTGATGATTGTATTACAGATATTCCAAGTTTTTTATTTATTAATTTTGATAGTCCTCTAGCAAGATTAGGAGATTTGGATACAAGATCTATTGATGGAATATTTACTGAAAACCAAAACTATTATAGGATGTATATTGGAAATAATAACGAACTTATTTTTAGATATGAATCCCAAAATAAAATAGACTTTTCTCCTGATAAAAATGTTATTTTTCAACCATCAGATGCAGATAATATCTTAAAAGGAATATCATTTCAATCTGCAAATGGATTAGGTAGAACAGTTCCAAAAAAAATTATTGATATAATCCAATATAGATTTACTTTGTAACCTGCATTAATCAATATTCTCATTGGGCCTTAAGAATATTTAAAAAGTTCAGATGATTATGAATTTAATTATTGGGAGGAAATGTATGGAAAAAGTGGGTTTTACAGATAATTCTGATGAAGATTCAGTTGAAGATGATTCAGAAGATGTGTTCAATGAATGGGAAGATGAATATTCCTAATTAATTATTGTTTTGTTTATGCTTTTAATGCTTATTTCATTTACTACTTCTTTTATATAATTACTTTCTAATGCAAATCCTAGATTTTCTCCACGTAATTTAAAATTATTTATTCCAATAACCTTTCCATTTGTATTTATTAATGGGCCACCTGAATTTCCAGGATTTAGTGATGCATCAGTTTGAATATATGCTTTTATTTCATTATCTCCCTCTCTATGAATGCCTGATATAATTCCTTCTGATACAGAAAAGGATAAACCTAATGGATTTCCTATTGCTATAACCTTTTCTCCAACTCTTATCTCATTAGAGTCATCAAGCTCAAGATTTTGAAAATCCCCATTTATTTTTAATAATGCAATATCATAAGGTAGATTATATCCGACTAATGACATTTTTCTAACTTCTTTATCAGAAGTTATTGCTTCAGCATATTTTGCACCTGATAAAACATGCGCATTAGTTATAACATAACCATCTTCAGAAATAATAAAACCAGTTCCTTGAGCAACATTTGTTCTTACACTTACAACTGAATTTACTGCATGTTCAATTATACCTGAAAAATCAGAACTAGTTTTTGCTTTAATGTTTCCAACTTCTTTTTTTAAATCGCTTTCAGTAGTCATTAATTTATCACTTAATTCATTGATTTTGCTTTGAATTTCAATATTATTCGTATCAACTTCATTTTTTATATCTCTATTAATTGTTAATTTTAAACTATTGATATCCTCTTCAAGTAATGTTGTCTTATTAATAGAATAAATTATAAATGCGCCTTGAACAATAATCATAACTATTACTAATATGATTAATCCATTTAAATAAATCACATCATTCCTATTATTAATTTTATTTATTTTTTCCATAGTTTTTTAAAGAATTTATTTATATTAAGTAGTGAAATTGGTTTTTAAATATTATGAAGGATAGATTTATTAGCTAAATTATTTTTTATCAGCTCTGTTCAAGAGTTTATATTTATAATTTAGTTTACAACTTTTTTTCTAAAGATTTACTATTTAGAAAAAAAGCATTCTTCGTTCATTTAGTACGAAACTTGCCAAAGTTCATTGGACTTTATCACAAAGCATTTTTATCAAAAGTATTATAAACTTATATTGAATCTTATTAACATGAAAAAAGGGTTGAAAAGAAAATTAGAATTTGAAAATAGTTTACCTATTTTTATTTTTGCAATACTCTCCCTTGGCCTTGTATTATTTCTTATGATATTTTTTACATTAAAGCCACCTACCGGTCTTGTAATAAGTGAAGAAGAAGTTATTGCTGATACTGGTAAGAACTGCTTTTTTAAAATTGGTTCAGATAGTTTATCCATGTATAATTGCAATACTAGAGAAGATTGTTCTAATCTAATTCCAAAATTAATGAAAGAAAAGGGAATAAAAGATAGTTATGATTTATCCAATATTGAAGTTATAGATTGCATTGGATCTTCTTAAATAACATTTTTTTTAATCTATTAAATTATCGAACTTCAATTTTAATTTTTGAATTTATGATGAATATATTCTAAGAGCTTGTTACCAATTAATAACAATGAAGATGCTCCTACTCTTATATAGAACTCTTCATTACTTTCAAATTTTAAAAATACGGGTTTATCACTCTTAAAACAATGAATTTTTAATACTGATTTTCCTTCAATAATTATTATTTCAAATTGCATATAAGGAAGATACTCATTGCCTATTCTTTCTTTAACAAGATTTGTAAAATGCCTATTAAATTTATCATTATTTTCAAATCCGTCTTTCTCTAAACCTATTATATCACCCTTATCATTAACCCCAATTAATAAAGTTCCTCCTTCTGAATTTAAAAAAGCAACTAATGTTTTTAATGATGCATTTTCAACTTTTCTATCATGTTCACCCGTATGTAGATTAGCTCTAAGTGTTGATTTGAATTCAATTTTTTCATTTTCCCCTTTTTCAATTAATTTTAAGATTTCTTCAGGAGAATCTGTTTTATCAATAAAAAGATTAGGATTATGATTTTTTATTCTTTCAACCATTTTATCCATCATTTTAACTCTCCATCCTTTAACATAACTATAACCAATAACAGAAGATAAGAATGCTCCAATAGAAACAAGTGTTAAGTTTAATATCGCATAATGATAATCTGCTACAGCAATATTAAATTTGAATAATAATTTTAAATAATATTTGGCAATTTCAGCAACCATAGCTAGTGAAACTGAAAAACTAAATGAAAACAATATTATCATTGAATAATTTGCTTTTAATTTACTATTCAAAAACAATATACTCATTATTATAAAACCAACAAAACCTAAAACAAGGCCAAAAAATATCTGAACAAGTATCCCGCTCCTATCTCCTAAAAAGAAAGTTAATATTGCAAACATTAATATGATAAATTCAATTTCCCTAGGTAGTTTTAGTTCATAAGTTTTTTTTAAGATATAAGGTAAAAATGTTAACGTCAGAAGTAAGGTATCAGCAAAAAGTATATGCCATAAATGATAATAGGTAGAATAAAATATTGAAAATATTAAGATTATCTTTACAATAGTTGATAATGAAGTCTGTATCTTTGCTGAGTTCCTCTTTAATAATTCCATTCCTCTCATAAATATAATAGATAAATCCGGTTTATATGCTTTTTTAGTTTAAACTATCTAATTAAAATAAAGAAGAAAAAAGAAAAAATAAAACACTTTTTAACACCTATCTAGATTATACAATCTATGTAAACATTCGAATAACCATTATTGGCCTCGTTTGTTTCATTAACTATTGATGTATAATCAGCAATAGCTGTATAATTATGTGCAGAAGAACAAACATATTGTCTGTTTATCTTGTAGCTAGCACCAGCTGCTAAAGCTCCGGTATACCAATTACCAGAGGATAATTCAACTAGTCTTGTATAAGATGGAGATGCAATAGCTAAACCAGCATTCTTTACAGTTGTAGTAACATTAGCATATGTATAATTTGTTCCATTAGCACTAACCAAATACTCATTGAAATTTATACTATCAATGATTAGATCCGGTCTTTGTATGCATGATGAAATATTACATCCATATGTGCATGTTTCAACTAGTTCAGATGTAACACTTGACGAACAAGCACCACTTCCACAAGAATAGTCTGTTAAATTTCTGTAAACATTATTCAAATAACAGAAATTACTGCCATATGAATCTGTTCCACAACTTGATGTTGCATTAACTTTTGTTGTTCCAGAGCAATAGAATTCTGTGATAGTTGAACTATCAGTACAGAAATCATCAGTACTATAGAATATCTGATTAAAATAACCAGATGTTGTTCCAAAAGTAAATGGATTATTTCCAGAATCACTATCTGAACATGTATCTACATTTGTATAATCAACTATTGCATAAACTTGAGAAACATATCCTCCTGGTCTAGTGGTATAAGTATTCATACCCGCTTCAAGACTAACTATATCAGATAGACTCCAAGCAGATCCAGTTGCAGGATTTGTTAAAAAAGTTTCACTATATGTTGCATAACTTGATGTTAATGTTTTAACACTACCAAAATAATCTGTACTGCTAACTCTAATTAACGGTCTAATATAGTAGTTTTTAGTACCATATCTCTTTGCATTATAATACAAAGTTATACTATTGATAGTTGCACTTGTAAGACTGCTATCTTCAAAAGAAAAAGTTTCTTTTGCACTCGTGCTTGTTGTATAAAGATAATCACTTGTATTAGCTGTTACCTCATTTACACAATCCCATTCATCTGCAGAACTGCAACCTACATTTGTCCATGAATTATAATTTCCATTTCCATTAGGTCTTATTGTAATAGTCGCAGCCATTACAAATGAAGACATTAATAATATAGAAAATATTGACATTAAAATTAAACCCTTTTTCATTTTTTTTCAACCCCCTTTCAAAAATGTTATATAATAAAACTAGTTTCATTTATAAATCTAATTAATAATTTTTTTATCGAATATAAACCAAATTTATCTAAATGATTTACTTATATTAATTCCCCAAAAAGAAGGCAATGGATTAGAAATATAACCTTGAAAATCATTTGAATAAACATAAGTTGCACCTTTATCATCTTTAAATCTAGAGAAATTTTCACCTATAGAATCATAGATTTTTTGAATAATTTTTCTTTCAAATTCTTTTTGCAATAATGATGAAGGTTTTAATATCAAATAATCTGCTTGTCTTAAAATATTAATATCTAGATTGGATGAATTTTGTGATACAAATAATATGCTTAAATTCTTATGTCTTGAAACTAGAATTAATTCACTTAATAATTTATTAATATTTGTCATAGAGTCTCTTGAATTAAATAATACTCCTCCTTCATCTACTAATACAAATGAATCATTCTTTATTTTTGTTATATCTGTAGCAATACTAATCCATTTGGGCATTTCATTTTCATTAAATCCCATTGCAAAACAACTCTTCTTATTTTTTGCATTTATATTCTCAAGTAGTTTTAAACCAAATGCAGATTTTCCAGTTCCCCTCGCACCAATTATTATTCCTATCTTACTATCTGCATTATACAAGTTCCTTATCCATTTTTCATAATCTCCTTTTTCTTTTTCAAGTAATTTAAAATCCTTATATGTTGCAGTTAAACTTGCTCTTTTATTATTAATTTTCATTTTTTCTATTTCCTCTCCGCTTTTCTTAAATAATCTTAAGATTCCTTTTACAATATAATATGGAATCTTTATTACAAATAACATGATTCTTGCAATTAAATGCACTGCTTTCATATCCTCATTTTTCTTTCTTTTTTTCATATATAACAATAGTAAAGAATCATTATAAAACTAACTAAGTAGTGTAAAAAATTAAACCCGCCTATCTTCAATACTACTTTTGCATCTAGAGAATATTGTTCCTGCATCTGTACAGATAAAAGTTTGATATTTTTGATAAGTTATTCCATCTATTATAAATGTATTTCCAATAAATCCATCAGTTCCACAATCTGAATTGATTTTGCAGATTACATCAACACACATCCCATTAAGACAAGTTTGTTTTTGTAAACATTGAGTTATTTTGGGCTTTTTTTCAAAACTGCAAAAACTTCTAAAAGTTCCTTTATTATTGCAAGTATAATCTATATAATCTTCAAATATATTTCCATCTTTACAGATTATACCTCCAATATATCCATCCCTTCCACAATCATTATCATAATAACATTTTATGACTCCCTTAACACATTGTCCATTTTCACAACTTTCATTGCATGTTTTATTGACTTTTTGTACTGTATAATTTATACATTTACTTAAATACGTACCCTGATTCCTGCATTCAAATATCTGATAATTTTTAGTTACATTTTCATCAACACAATAATTATTACCTACATATGAATTTTTCCCGCATTCGCTGTTTTTATTGCAAGTTATTTGCATGCATTTTCCAGAAATGCATGTTTGTTTTTCTGTGCAATCTTCTATTAAGTTTAATCTTATTTGATTTGAACATTTGCTTTCTATTGTTCCGGGATTTTCACATGTAAATTCAATAAAGGTTTTATAAGAATCTCCATTATTGCAAAAAGGATTACCAATAAATCTATCTATTCCACAATCAGAATTTTGTTTGCATTCAGGAACACATTTTCCATTTAAACATTCATCATTGCAGGTTTTATTCACTTTTTGTACAGTATAATTTACACATCTGCTTAATCCTGTTCCAGGATTTCTGCATTCAAATATCTGATAACTTTTGGTAACATTATTCCCAATACAAAATGGATCATTAATATATTGATTTGTACCACAGTCTTTATTTTTTAAGCAGATATTTTTATTTTGACAATTACTATTTTCAGTTCCAGGATTGATGCATTTATCTTCTGTATATGTAAGTAAATCATCACATTCAGAATCACTTATACAAATTATACATTTTCCATTATTACATCTATCATCACCAGAGCAATCGTTTATTAGTTTATTATCAATCGAATGCGAACATGTTGATAAAGCTTCACCAAATGAGTTTGCAGTTATAGAAAAAACTCCTCCGTTTACATAAACTTCATCAGTAATATTAATTAGTTCGTAATTTCTACCTATAAATGATGTCTTGTATTTTTGAGTAAATGCAGTTTCCGCAGATAAAACTAATTTATAGGTTCTTCCAGAATAAAGATAGTGATCAAATTTAGCTATATTATTATCAAATAAACCTGTTTGTAAAATATTGTCTTTATCATCTTTTAAGTAGATAAAAGATGAACCTTCATTATATTTTTCTACTTCAGAAAGTGTAAAATCTTTATTTGCAACAAAGACAATTCCATAAGGATTACCATCATAATTAATGTAAAAATCAGATGGTTCGGATATAGTTTGTTTGGTAAATTTATTACAGGTATAGGTTATATAGTCCTGGTATACATCTCCGTTTTTACATGCTTTTTCTCCAATATAACCCTCTTCTCCACAATACTCATTATTCTTACATTCTTCATAACATTTTCCATTTGAACAAACATCATCGCAAGTCTTATTTACTTGTTCTATTGTATAATTTATACATCTACTATTATCTGAATCTGGATTAATACATTCATATATTTGATGTTTTTTTATTACATTATTATCTTTACAAAAAGAATCTCCATAATAATAATCAATTCCGCAATCACTATTTTTTTTACAGATATTTTTATTTTGACAAATACTATTTTCAGTTCCAGGATTTATGCATGTATCTTCAGTATATGGAATTAAATCATCACATTCTATATTTTTATTACAGACTATACATTTTCCCTCATAACATTTATCAGAACTTGAACAGTCGTTTATCAAATTACTTACAATTTGATTTGCGCATATTCCATCACCTCCATTAACTCCGTTAACCAGTGTATTTATAGATACTAAACCTCCACCCTGATAAACCTCTCCAGTAATATTTATCAAATCCAAATTTTTACCAACAATTGAATTTTTATATTTTTGAGTAAAATGATCATTATCTGCACTTAGGACTAGTTTATATTTAGTATTCTTTTTTATATCATAGTTTAAAAAAGCTATCGATCCTATAAAAAATCCCGTATTTAATATATTGTCATTATTATCTTTCAAATAAATCTTTGAAGAACTTTCAATTCCTAAATATTTTTCTATGGAGATCAAGGTAAAATCTTTATTTGCAACAAAGACAATTCCATAAGGATTACCATCTACATTATCTTTAAAATTTGAAAGATCTGTAATATATGTTTGATAATTTTTATTAATACATCTAAAAAATTTATATTCTTTGTACGAATCACCATTTTTACATACTGGTTGATCAATAAAACCATCCTCCCCGCAATCAGAATCAATTTCACAATTAATATTTGGATAAATACATTGTATATCTAAACAATCAGGAGATGACATACAATTATCAACTTCTTTATTAATGGTAAAATTTGAACAGAATGTGATTTTATTATCTTGATTATACCAAGTTATGGATTTAATTCCTCCCCCCTGATAAACCTCTCCAGTAATATTTATCATATCCAAATTTTTACCTACAATTGAATTTTTATATTTTTGAGTGATATGATTCTTATCTGCACTTAGAACTAATTTATACTTTTTACCCTCAATTAAATAATAATTTATATCTGCTATAGAACCATCAAAAATTCCAGTTTTAAGAATATTATCATTGTTATCTTTTAAATAAATCTTTGTTGAACTTTCACCATCTAAACTATTATATTTCTCAACAAAAGCTAAAGTAAAATTTTTATTAGCTACAAAAACAATCCCATATGGATTACCATCACCATTAGGATAAAAATTATCCGATTCTGAAATTTCTATTTTATCTCCGTATGTATCACATTTATAGACTAATTTATCTTGTAATATTTGTCCATTATTACAGGTTTGCTCTCCTAATGGAGTATCTGTTCCACAATCAGAATTTATTATGCATATTTGATTTTTATTTACACATTCTCCATTTAAACATTTATAATTACATATTTCATTAACTTTTTGTACTGTATAATTTACACATTTACTTAATTCAGTTCCAGGATTTCTGCATTCAAAAATCTGATAGTTGTTTACAACATTAGTATTTTCACAGAAAGGTTGACTAGTATAATGATTTACACCACAATCACTATTTTTTGTACATGTAATTAATCCAGATACATTATTTATTGATAATATAAAAAATAAACTTAAAACTAATAAATTAAGAACTAATTTACCTTTTTTACCATGTATCATATCTTCCTAAAAAACATACCCTACTTAAATCATCTAGATAATTTTTAGTTACTCTATAATAAATAAAAAATTATTATAAACAAATATTCATTTTATATAGGATATATTTTAAAGATATTTTTAACCTAAGAATTACTCTTCCCAAATACCAAAATTACCATTATCATCTTTTCCAATAACAGCTACAGTAAACGGCTTATTCTCTCCAAACCTTAAATAAACATCATTCATTATTGTTGTAAGTTTTTGAGCTACATCAGAATTATCTTGATTATTTCTAGCCGTAATTATATATTTTAAATCTTTTAATTGGACAGGTGTTGCTGAACTCATTAAGTGTTTGTAGGCACTTGGATAAATAGAATATACTTGATTTTCAGCAATAAAATCTAATAGTTTAGGATCACTTTCTCTTCTTCTAACTAAATTTTTCGTTTCATCTAATATAAGTTCTAGCCCAAGTTCATGAGGTTTAGGAAAATCATGTAAGCATTCATCCGTCAAAGGTAATCTACCTTGAAGATAATCTTCAATTTCATCTTTTGGAACATTACAATCAAATAATGAATAAGCTTCTCCAGTACTTGGTTGATATATTCCATCCATTTTTGTATAAAAACTTACCATATTAATAATATGTAAAGTTATTATTTAAATCTTCCTAATTTGTAACTACTTAAAAATGATGATATATGTTTCCAAACAAGTATACTACATAAAGTTAATTTCACCAAGAATAATCTGTTTTATTGCTCATCTTTATGATATAAATCTAAAAAATAAATTGTATTATTATGTGCAATTAAAGCATAAGATAATCTAAATGGAGAAACATATAATTCTCTTGTTCCTTTTCTATTATAACTCATAGGCTTCCCTATTTCAGAATTTTCAATAATCTTAATAATCTGTTTTGTCACTCTTTCCTTAAGATTATTATCTTTTATTTTTGATAATGTTTTTTTGAATCTATCTGTATAGATTATTTCTACCATTTTTTAATTTCTTTTAAAAAATCTTCAGAATCCATTTTAGTACAATTACCTTCATCTATTTCTTGCCATGCTTCTTCTGTTCTTTTTGTAAATTCAAGATTTTCTTCCATAAATTCTTTCATTTTAGCAAATTCTTTTTTTAATAGCATTACTTCTCTAGATAAATCATTAATATTTTTAGTTTCCATAATTGCTATAGTTAAACATTATTTATAATATTTTGGGTTCTTGAAAAATCGCTATTTTATGATTGATAAAGTTAGAAATTATATTTCAAACTTTTTTTAGAATAACAAAAGTATTCATGCGCCACCCTGCTCGCGATTTCATTTCTTATTTAGTATAATTACTAAAATAAAATCACTCGAATCAAACCCTTTCGGATTCGTTTACCGGATAAGAATAAATATACTATTTGCTTATTAGCAAATAGTATTTATGCGCCACCCGGGAATCGAACCCGGCTCACCTCGTTTTTGCTTTTATTTCATTTTTGAATTGCGAAAATACAGGGGATCCTGTATCTCCTTTATTGGCAACGAGGAGTTCTACCGATAAACTAGCGGCGCTTTTATAGGCTTATTTAAGCTTAAATTATTAAGAATTTGGGTATTTAAAAACATGTTTATTTGATAAAATCTACTACTTCTTCTTATCATCATGTACCTTATCTTCATATTCCCTTATATGCTTATTATCAATAGGTTCGATTATCTCATGTTTTATAAAATCTACAAATTCCATTGATCGATAATCTCTATCTCTCCAATCTTGGGGTACATGTTTTGAATAATACTCTTTTAAAATATCTCCAGAATGAGCAGGACTACTTTCACATTGATAGATTCTAGCTCTTTCAGAAAAACCTACAGGTTGAGAGGCAGGAAAAGCTTCAACATAAAAAGTTCCGCCTGCATTATGATAAACAAAGCAGTAATCCTCATCCATATCCATAGCAGGCATTAATGTTGATAAAGAATAAGATATATCACTTGTTGCTTTAGCTAAAGCTAATCTTTGAGATTCATTTAAATCCTGTATTTTTTCTATAGAAGTATCTTTTGGATAAATTATCATTTCTAATGCTCTTCTCATATCAGGATGAACTGCTACAACCATATCACCATAATCCCTTATTATGCTATTGGATAGATAATGCTCATTATTTTCTTTTGTAAATTTTGCATATGAAATACCTTGTTCATTTAGATATTTTATATCTCCTGGAAATAGTTCTGTTCTAACTCCCTCTTTTATCTCCTCTTCTTGTATCTGAAACAATCTTATTCCAGCAATATGATATTGCGAGTGCATTGGTTTAAATGTTGGAGAGTGTCCCATATTTTTTCCAAAAAAAGCCCAAGGATAACCAGCATCTATTATCTTTTGTTCCATAATACCCATAGCATAAAATGAATGGGAATGGATTTCTGGATCCATATTTTGTATATCGCAATGAGTTGTTGTTGGCCATAATAAGAAATTTATTCCACTTAATTCTCCTTTAAAATCTCTTGGAACAATATCAAACGCAATATCGGGATTAAAAAAACAATAAGGATTTTCACTAACAAAACAATAATCATCATTAGGTAATTTATGAGATAATATTATTGGTGGCAAATCTTTTTCACAAACACTACAAGATACTTCCTTATTTTTTTTCTTTCTTTTTCTTCTAAAAGGAACATAACTCATTACATTTCCGTTTCTTAGATCAACTTTAAAACTTGAAGGCCTAAAATATTTATGAGTTTTTAGTCCGGTAACTACATTATTGAAATCAACAGGATTATTAGCAACTTCCATAATCTTTTCTAGATTATTCGGTCTAATTGTAGGTATATCTAATGATTGTATCATATCATATTCTTTCTATTTTATTTCATTTAAAAATTTACCTAAATTATATTAATTATCACAATATATTGAATATAGTTAATTATAAAATAAATTTTCATTTTAAAGCGATAATATCCTGAAATATCCGGTTTTTATTAGAAAGCTTTATAAATACAACCCAGATTTTGCTAGTAAGATTTAAATCCTTAATTCTACAGATATGACTATGGAAGCAAAAAAAGTTCTCTGCAAAGAATGCAAGAAAGAGTTCACAGTTACAGGTAGTTCTAGATTTCAGAGAAAATTTTGTGATTCTTGCTCAAAAAAGCGAAAAAAAGATTATGAAAACCTATATACAGTAGAATTCGAAGATTGCGTAGAAGAATGATTCAAGGTATTGGTTAATGGGTCTGGTAGGTTATAATCGATAGATTATATTTTCGTTGATTGCGTAGAAGAATAATTCAATGTATTGGTTAAAGAGTCTGGTTGGTTCTAATCGATAGATTATATTTTCGTTGATTTCGTAGAAGAATAATTCAATGTATTGGTTAAAGAGTCTGGTTGGTTCTAATCGATAGATTAATATTTTTGTTGATTAATTAAATGAAATTAAAATTAAACAGAAGGGTTAAGAATTATCTTCTTTTTTTAGGGGTATCTGTAATGAGACATTCCAGTCTACTTATATGCAAACCTTCGCCCTTCGAATGTTCTTCTTTTAACAATGCTTCAACTACCCTAGCTTGTTCATCTGTAATCTCTGAATATCTAGTAGATTTTCCACCAAATAATCCAATTAATAGGGGTTCTTCAGTAATCGAGGTCACATATCCATTCTGATTTGTTTGTATATATTTTGTCATATTATTGTTTCTAAAAAATAATTATTTAAATCTTATGGTAGAACCTATTCACCCTTTTATCTTTAAACATCTAATTTCCTTTATTAAGATCTTTAATGGTTTTTTTGTAAATTTCATCCTTTATACATGTATTTATTCCAGATATGAATTCATAATAAAGATTAACTAACCCTCTAACATTAACTATTCCAGAAACTTTTCCATCTAAAACAATTGGAATTTGATTATATCTCCTATCTATAGCCATTCTAAATGCCTTATATATACTGGTTCCGGGAGTCATCATTACTAGATTTCCTGACATTATGGTCTGGCAATTATTTGATTTTAAATCTATATTATTATTTATTGCTCCAAGAATATCTTTTATAGTAACAATTCCAATAGCTTTTTTATCTTTATTTATAATAGCATAATCAACATTTTTTTCTAAGAATCTTTCTAGAAGTTTGTATAATGAAGTTTGATAATCAACTTGTGAGATCTCCTTATTCATGACTTCACCCAAAATCGGAGGATGTTCAATAGTAAAATCCGCATTATCGAATAATTTTAATATATCAAAATAATCAATAGTCCCATATAAAGTATTATTTTTATCAATAACAACTGCTTCATTAACATTTTTTTCAAGCATTAATAAATAAAGATCTCCAGTAGATAGATTTTGTTTAACAGAAACAAAATTTTTTCTCATTATTTTACCAACTTTCATTCTTTCAATAGATTCAAAATTTTTATCTTTTATCCCAACTAAAAGATCTCTTTTTCTTATTACTCCACTTACTCTTCCATAAGATATGACTGGAATTATACTTATATTATTATGAACAAACATATCAAGAGCTTCAAGACAATTATCCTCTTCATTTAAGGTTGTAGGATTTTTAATCATTATATTAAAAGTCTTTTCAGTTTGAATTTTATTAATAGATTCTTTTACAGGATTTGAAAAAATATGCATTATATATTTTATTGATTTTTTTATTAAATAAAATAATAATACAAATATTATTAATGTAAATATTAACCCAATTGTATAAACAATATAATACAAATAATTCTTATAATTTTTTTTGGAATCATAATTCACTATATTTTTTACTAATTTTGAATAACTTTGTAATATTACCGGTTCACTCATATTTAGATTATAAAAATATTTTTCAATTATTCCTTCAGAATAAACAGGATCTTCTAATTCCGAGTTATCTTCATTAGAACTTCCATTAGATAGAATTTTTTCTTGATTTTCTTTATATTCGGTATATTTCCCATTTACTACTTCGATATCAGGAATTGATGGAAAACTTTCATTTGGTTTTATTTGCTTTGTATTTTCTTCTTCATTATTAGCATCACTTTTGTTAGCTCCACCAAATTGTTCTTTAGCTATGAACTTTTCACTTCCATTGATTTTTATATCTTCTTTTTCTTTACTATAAAATAAACCTGAAATAAAACTAACAAATTTTCCAATAAATTGGGTCTTTGTTCCATCAGATTCAACTAATTCTCTATCAACTTTTAATTTATCTCCAGATATTCTTATTCCAGATGTAGCAATATAATATTGTTTTTTCCCACCACTTTCAACAATAATCTCACTTCCATCTTGTACATCCTGAAGTTCAAATTTATAACTTCCATCTTCTTTTGTAATAGTGGTAGTTGCGCTTGTTATCTTGCCATTATTAGTATAAGTTACTTTAACAAGTATTTTTGGAATAACTTTTCCATCTTCATTTACTATTTTACCATCTATTATAACAGGTAGGCTTGGGGGAGTTGACGCTAAAATTAATGATATTTCAAATAATAATAAAATAATTAAAATAATCTTTTTCATTTTTTATCCTTTATTTCAATATTTTCAGAAATATTTTTTAATTTATATTTTAATATTAATGTGCTTATTATTAATTTTAATAATATGAAAAAAAGTGCTATCATTACTCCAAATATTATTAACTTGGTGGTTTTATCAACAATTTCAGGAACTTCTTTTTTATTCAAAATATTACAATCTGCTTTATTTACATTAACTTGCCATTCTATTGATTTATTTAATTTTCCATCACTAATAATAGATTTAATATAATGGGTTCCAAGATTATTGCAGTTTATATTAAAAACAAAATTATCTTTATAGTTTTCAGAAAAAATTTCTTTTAATTCATTATCCACATACCAATAAGATTCAGGTATAGTTCCATCAGGATCTTCTTTAACAAATCCAAATCCTATTTTATCTGAATCAAAGATATTTATACTAGAATTTTTTGGATAAACCTCTTTAATCACCGGTTCTCTATTTTTTTCAGTTATTGTTAAACTAAGATTATTGCATATTGTTGTACTTTCAGATTTCCCACAAATACTTGAATTTGGATGAGGATTATTTAAGAAAGAATCTTTAATACATATCTCAATATTATGGTTGCCTAAGTCACTTTTTTTTGCTTGATAAACAATTATTCCATCATCCGTTATATTGAATAATTCATTTTTATTGAATTTTATATCTACTTTTAATTTTCCAAATCCTAGAACTCCATCTTCAAAATCTTCTGCCTTTAATTTATATGTGAATTTCTCATTTAATTCTAATGTCTCTAATTTTATTTTTTCAAATGTAGGAGGATGATTTTTTTCAATTACAACTATATCAAAATTTTTTTCATCAGCATGTTCACTATTCCTTACAAAAAACTTTTCCTTATAAATTTTATAAGATTTATCATTATCAATAGCATCACTTTTTACAAGGGAATAAGAATATATTTGATAGCTTTTAATTTGAGGATTATAACTATTAATTGGTTTTATTAAAAATGGACTTTCAGGAGCTTTTGGATTTAAGTCATATTCTAGATTTTCAGAATCAGGATAATCGACTCTTATATTATAATTTAATGAATTATCTTCACATAAGATTATCTGTTTAGGATAATCTACAATAATAGGAGCTCTCTTTTTAGATAATAATGTATTTTTCTTTTCAGTATAATTATGTTCTTCAATAATCACTGATTGATTCTCTATTCTTTCTTCAGTTAAGATTTCTATTTTTTCGCTTGAATTCTTTTGACTAATATTCTGTTTTTTTTCTTTATCATCATTTGTTATTAAATCTTCAAAAAATTCAGTTATTCCAGAAATTATTCCCTTGCTTTTTAATTCAACAGATATATCTTGTACTTTAACCGGAAGCCCATAAGTTGCTATTACACTTGTTTTTACTTCTTGGCATTCAATAATAATTTCATTACCTTCATAAATATCATTTATTTCTAAATTAAAATTTCCTTTAGTATCGCTATTTTTAGAAGTCTGAACCGTTTTTGTTATTCTCTCTCCTTTAATAGAGTCCCAACTAATTTGTACCCTCATATTACCTAAACCATCTTCACTAGCTTGAGAAATAACTTTCCCATAGACTATTACAGGAAGATTAGGTGGACTTGAGTTAGTACTCGTTATTAAGACAATTGCAATTACAATGAAAAAGACTAATTTCTTTTTTAAAATCTCCATGTTCCTTGTTCATATACATAGATCCAATATCCTTTTCCAGCTTCCATTTTTGAAAGCTTATTTTCATTGAATAGATTATCAAATGGAGAATAATAAAACCATAATTTGTTTTGATTATCATAAGAATAAATAATATCATAATTATTCAATAAACTAGCCAAGCTTTCATTTAAAGGTTTTTCAATTTGATAAGGATAACCGATTAAATTCCAACCCTGAACTAGAGTAGTTGCATAAGAATTAATATCACTTCCATCAATAGTAACCTCCGCATTTTCTTTCATATCTATCCAATATGCTTTCCCAATTTCAATTTGTGAAAGAGTGTTAGACTGATCAAATAAAGTTTGATTTTCTCTATAAACCATCCAATTTTTTGATATAGTGTCATAATAGAAAACTGCTTCATATTTTCCACTTATTTCAGATAATACTGTTGATAGATCTGTAATAGTTGGATTCTTTGGTATAGATATAAGATTCCAACCAGTATATAATATAAGTTTATATTTTGGTTTTGGATTTTCTAAACAGTTTCCTGTTTGATTCTCGCAATAATAACCACTATCGCATCCGCAAGTTAAACATTTATTTATTAAACTTCCATTTGAACAATATTTTGGTTTAGTTATTGAACAACTTTCAAATGGAGTTCCATCACTGCATTTAGGAGTATTTAATTGAGGGGAATCACATTTATTTGTTATATTATTGCAAATTAATCCACTATCGCATCCACATGTTTTGCAATTATTAGTTAAATTTCCATTAGTGCAAAATAATGGTTTAGTTTTAGAACATGTATTATTCAAAGTCCCATCACTGCATTTCGGAATTATAGCACAACTTCCATTAGCTAAACATATTGTCCCATTATTGCATCCACATAATCCACATTTATCAATTAATGTTTTATTAGAGCAAAATTTTGGTTTTGTTAATGAACATGTATTATTTAATGTCCCATCACTGCAAGTTAAATTAAGAGGTATATCAATAACTGAAGTTGTTTTATTCAAACTATAACCAGTATTTCCAAAATTATCTTGAACTTTTATTGCATATGTATAATTAATTTTAGAATAACTTTCAGTATTCCAAATAAAACTGCAATATCCGTTTAATGCTCCATTACTAAAATTATTCGATGCACTTATCCATTCACTATCACATTTAGAGTCACTAGATATGCAAACTTGGCAAGATTCTTTTAATCCCTTATTATCACTAACATTAGCTATAATCATAACAACTCCATTAATTTTTGAACCAAGATCATTAACAATAACTGATGGCGTAAAATTATCAGAATCTTTTACTTCAACATTTACTGAATTTACATTACTATTCATATTTCCTGCTTTATCAACAATAGTTATAGCATAATAATAAGTTTTTAATTGAAGATTAATATCATCAAAAGTATTATTGGATATCTTTGCAATAGGAGTTAATGAAGAGATATCTGAAAAGTCGCTTTCAGATCTATAGATATTATAATTCAATAATTCGCTATTATTATAGCTATCCCAAATTAATCTTACTGAATTCTGATTAGGATATTGCATAGCAACAAGATTAGTTACTTGATTAGGTTCTATTGTATCAACATAAAAAATAACATTATCTTTTTCATTATTTCCCACATTATCTGAGCATAATAAGGTTAAATTATTGATTCCTTCAACTGCATTAATTTCATCTTCAATATTATATATCTCCCCATTAAGTTCATAATTGCAACTTAGTCCATTTCTATTTGATGTATAGTTGATAATAAAATTATTAAAGCTATAAGTTTTATCTGCTTCCGGATTTGTTATATTAATTTCTAAAGAAGAAATATTAAAAACAATACCTGATTCAGAACTTACATTATTATTTTCATTTCCATTGGTATCAACTGCAGTTATAGCATAATGATAATTTTTTCCTGGATTTAATCCTGAGTCTTCATATTCATTTGTATTAATATTATTAATTGATTGTATTAAATCAACATTATTTCCAGAGGAATATCCATAAATTTCTGATAAATCAACCCCTGCTGCATAACCGCCAGATATAAATATTTTTTTATTATTTAATTGCACAGATGAAGAATAAGCTCTGTTATATTGCATTAAAATATCCGATTGTGTAAAACTATCTGTTGTTGGATCATATATTTCAACAGTATTAAGTTCTACATTATAATCAGATAACCCTCCAAATATCATTACTCTTCCATCTTCCATAAGATAACTAGCTGCACCGTATCTTGCACTAGTCATAATTCCCGTAGTATTTCTAAATAATCCGGTAATAGGATTATATATTTCAGCAGAATTCAAGAATTGACCTCCTGTTATCAAAACTTCTCCACTATTTAATAAGACTGCAGAATGACCTGATCTAGCAAAACTCATATTTCCAATAGTATAACTAAATGTTTTATTATTTGGATCATATAATTCTGCTCTTCTATTATTTCCACCAGTAATTAAGACTTTTCCATCGGATAATAATGTATCAGCATGAACAGCTTTAGTTTCTTTTAAGTCTCCAACTCTTGAAAAACAATTGGTTATAGGGTTAAATATCTCTGCTGTTTTAGTTATTGATGAGCTTGAATATCCTCCGGCAATTAAGATATTTCCGTCTGTAAGTAATGTAGAAGTATGAGCTCTTCTTCCAATTGTTGAAGCACAACCAGAAGTATTTATAGAACTAAAACTATTTGTTGCAGGATTATATATTTCTGCTATGGAAATATAACTAGCATCTTTTTGCCCGCCTGTAACAAGAACTCTTCCATCATTTAGGGTTGTAGCTTTGGGCCATCTTCTTTCATATCTCAAATTAGGTCCCCTTATGCCAGTACTTGAATCTTGATTATTCAGGGCAGGGGTTATTAAATCAGTTGTAAAAAGAGTAGCTTGTCCAAATAATGCAGAACTCCAATATCCTCCGACAACTAAAACTCTTCCATCATTTAATAAACTTGAGGCATGATCTCTTCTATTTTCAGATAGTTTAGCAGAACCATAACTTTCAATATCTATAGATTTGTTATCATTTACTTTATCAAAAGAATTTTCAGATCTATAAATATTATAATTATTGAAATCATCTGCAGTACTTTTATCCCAGCTTAATAATAATGAATTCTTATTTTCAACAGTTTCAACTAATAGATTATTAATTGGTTCGGGTGCATTTTTATCAGATTCAATTATAAATTGAACATTATTTGAAACTCCATAAATATCTTTAGAATCTTTACATATTAAAAATAAATTATTTATACCATCATTAGCTATGACACTTCCATCTAATGGAATTCCTTCCCTATATTGACAAACTCCAGCAATACATTCTTTTGTTTTATCGGAATTACATATTTCACCCTCACAAGAACTATCTAAACAATCTGCTAAACCATTATTATCTTCATCTCCAGCTTTGTAACATATTTCGTTTCCTCCAATATTTCCTTTGGAATAAGTTCCGGTTCTTTCATAATCATGGAAATATGTTGGCCAGTCTAAATTCTCTGGATTGTAAGCCCCACCAAAATCATGAACATTCAAGTAAACATCAGATTTGCCTGAAAGATAATTATTTGTTGTTAAATAAAAAATTTCAACAATTCCATCATTATCAATATCTCCAAGATTAACTGTTCCAGTAGGTCGAACATTATCAAATAAACTACTTTTTAATAATTCTCCATTACCAGAATATATTCTAAAATATCCAGTTGAAATAGTTCTATTATATCCTGTTAAAAAAATAACTTCTTGTTTATTATCACCGTTTATGTCACCAATAGCTACAGGCTGATCTGTTAAAAAGAATTGGCTATATTGCGGCCATCCAGTAGAATAACTTCCATTTAATTCCCAGGAATAAAGATAACCATGAAGAGTGCATCCTCCACATTCCTGATAATAATGAGTAGTCGCAAGTATTTCTAATTCAGAATCAGAATCAATATCTCCGACAGCAAGTTCTGAAGGTACATTTGGATGTACAACATTATCAAAAATCTGAATAGAGTTGCCTAGATTATCAAATATTTGTATTTTATTTTTATAGGAAATTGTTAAAATCTCGTATTTATTATCTTTGTTTATATCTGCAATTATTGGTGATTTTTTATTTAGCATTTCTATTGAATTAGCTGGGAATCCATTAATATTATTGCCAAATCTGTCAAGAACATTTATTGCAGTATAGCTATCAAAGGTACGATTATCTGTTCTTTCGCATTCAGTTACAATTTCTTCATATCCATCATTATTTATATCCGCATGACTAAAATGAGGTGAGCAAGATTTTTTTATTGGCCATCCTGGAACCACTGTGCCATCATGATTTAATGCAATAATATAATTGCCAGAATAATTGCTGAATGAAGTTATTATTTCATCATAACCATCATTATCAAAATCAAATACATTTGCTGATATTGGCGTTCCATTTAATTTATATGGCCAATTATTCAATGCATTGCCATTTATATCATAGACCCCGATATAATGAGTATAATTCCTTAATACTGTATTGAAATTATTATATAAAATAATAAATTCTTTATTTCCTTCATTATTAACATTGCTAACATCAATTTCTTCATAAACAGTTCCATTGAATTTAATAGGATAATTAGATTTTAATGTTCCATCAGGATTATAAACATAGATATAACTAAATCCTCCAAGATTGCCATCTCTAACAGAAAATACTATTTCATTGCTTCCATCATTTTCTAGATCCGTTAATATGGGCTCATCTACTCCTAACCAAGTTAGATTAGTTGGAACTTTTACACTCCAGCTCTCACCAGGTCTTTCATTTAATTCTCCGCTTGTTCCAGAACCAGTAGTTCCATCAAGGAAATACTCACATGATTCAACTCTTCTATTTGATTCATAAATAACATCAACTATTTTTTCACTAAAAATATCATTGTCTTTAGGTTCAGTTATTGTAATCAATAATGGCTCTTGATATGTAGATGTTCCAGAAACAGTTTTAACTGAATCATTTTCACTTCCAGAAATATCTATTGCAGTTACTGCATAATAATATCTAACTCCATCTTCAATATTAATATCTGTAAATGAGTTAATTGTTGTTATTTTAATTGGATTCATATTAGCAACATTTGAAAAGTCATTAGTTGATCTATAAATTTTATACTCCTTGAAATCATTTTCACTTGATTTTTCCCATATTAATTCTAGGCCTAATCCTAATGTTTTTGATGTTACGCTTAATCCCTTGATTTGACTAGGGGCCCCTAAATCAATAAAGAATTGAACTAAATCCGAATATCCTTGATTATCATAGATATCTAAACAACTTATTTTAATACTATGATACCCTTCAATTAAAGTTAAACTGCTTTTGTTGGATGCATCGATTTCACTTTCACCATCAACAGAATATTTGCAATTTTTTACCGGTTCATTCGTTGTATATGAAAATGGTATAGTTAAGCTATCATACACTTTATTTTGTTCAGGATTTACAATAGTTATAACTGGAGCTTCTATTTCATGTAATGTATAAGTATAAATATCAAAATTTACATTTAAGTTTCCAACCGAATCTTTTGGAATTATTGCATAATAATATTTTACATTTTCGTTTAACTCTTGATCTTTATAAGAAGTTTGACTTGTAGTTGCAACAGGAGTTTTACCATCAATTGAATTAAATGTTGTTGTCTCTCTATAAATTAGATATTCACTAGTTCCAACAGATATTACCCATGCAATATTAAGATTTTTTGTAAATGCTTCTTGATTAAATGTAACATTAGCTACTTTATTTGGAGCAATAGTATCAATATTAAAAGTTACATTACTGGATACACCTACAAATCCTAAGCTATCATTGCAACTAACAAAGATATTATTCATTCCTTCATTAGCTTCAATTTTAATAGGGCTTGTTGCAGGATAAATAACTTGATTAAGATTATATCTGCAATTAGCAGGTTTATCAACACCATATATTAAATCAACTTTTTTATTATTATAATACTCTCCTTGTTTAGGGCTTATAATTGTTACAATAGGCGGATTAGTGCTTTCAAGAACCTTGCTTGCATTAACTCCATTATTTTCATTCATTGCTTTATCAATAACAGTTATCCTAAATGTATAATTTTTACCATATTCTAGATTATAATATAAAAATCCAGGTTCATTTCTGAAATAGCCTTTCCATCCGCCACCTATTTGATTTCCATCTGAATCATATAAATAATTTTTATAATAATAAAAATCACTATCTTGATTTGGATTCCATGTTACATTCAACCAATTTTGATTTGGTACAAGAGATATTTTTAATCCACTAACTTCAGCTGGAGCTACTCTATCCATGATTAATGTTTGAGGAGTTCCTGTATACTGATTATTAGATGTATCAGATATTCTGAAATTAAACGTAACAACATCTCCATTGTTGAATAAGTTTTTAGGAAGTTCTCTCATACAACTTCCTCTTTTATGAGTAGAATCATCCCAATAATAAATATCTGTTTTTACCCATTCACTATCACAAACTCCATCCTTTGTATAACAGATGTAACAATAATCCATTAATGGACTATTTAAATCATAAAACGTTCCATGCAATTTAAACGATGTGTTATTTAAGAATGAATAAAACCATGAAGTTAGATTTGGTGGAGTAGTATCAGGAGTTTTATTAATAAAAAAACTAATAGTTCGGAATTGTTGTATATTTGTTAAATCTACAACATTTATTTTTAATGTATTAGTACCTAAAACCGGATTTAATTTATTAAGGGTATTTTCTTTACCAGTAATATCAATTGGACTATTTGTGTTTAAAACATATTCTGCTTTTTTTAATATTTTATTTGTAGAAAAATTAAGATATATATTATTAATTAAAGTATCATAATAACTTCCTCCTTCTGTTGGACTATAAATATAAATTTCAGTAATTCCTCCTTGGAATAAAATTGGTTTATTTATTGTTACAACCCTTCCGCCAGGATTTGCAGAAACAAATGAATTAGGTTCATTTATATCTTCAGGATTTAAAACTTCAATTTTACTTCCTGGTTTAGCTTTTATTGATCCTTGATTAAACCTAAAACTACCAACAAGTCTTTCATCACCTAAGGCTCTAGCTTCATTCAGATTAAATGATTTAGTTTTTGAAGTATAATTATTATTATCAACATCTGTCCATATTGCAGTTACTTCAATATCTTCCAGCCTTTTTCCATCTGTATTTTCTACAGTCCCGGATATTGTTGTTGGAAGTGCCGGAATTTTTGATGTAGTTCTTGTCCTGAAGCTATTATTACCTTGATAAATAATTGAATTTTTGCTAGCATCAGTTAAATTAATTTGATAGTCATATTTTGTGGTAGTATTTAATCCATCTATTAATATCTCATGGAGATAAGTTAGATTATCATTTAAAATTACATTTGCAATAGGATTTATTGTATTGAACTTTAATCTAGTTGGTTCATTAGTTTTAATTCTCATTTTTATTGAATAAGGAGTAGTTTCAATTATCTCATTAGAAAGTAAAATTGGTTTAACTGTTTCTAATGGTTTATTAGTTAAATAATTTAGATAAGAACTTTCATCATTATAAAATATAGATACATAATCTCCATTTGTTAGAGCTTTAATTTTTGTTGGGATATTTGAAGTAAAAATCAATCTTTTTTCCAAAACCGGATTTATATCCTTATCAACTATCGAATAATATATTTTATTATTTTCATTAAAAAACAAGATAAATCCTTCCCTAAATTCTTTAATAATAAGTTCATTAGCAATATTTTGGCTAAGTATTATATCTTTTTCAATTCTTAAATCATTAGATAAGCTAGCAAAATGAGGTTTGTTTGTAGAATCAATATAAGTTATTCCAATTAATCCATTATTTACATTAATTTTAAAATTATTTCCAATTATATTCGTCTGTTTTTGCAAAAGAATATTTCCTTGATCATTTAATAGAATAATCTTTATTTGTGAAGATTCTTTAATTATAACATATACTTGATCATTATAAGAAAAACTATCATAATTTTCTCCAGTTATTGGATTTGATATTGAGATTTGATTTCCAGAGTAATCTAATTTTTGATAAATAATATTTTTCGTATTTTGATTGTTTTCAATATAAAATAATCCTAAAGAATTACTAAACTTTATCAATTGTGGATTGGTTGTATCTGTATTACTCAAGGTAATTCTTTTAATGATATTATTACTTCCATCTTTTTTTGCAAAATATATCTCTTTATTCCCATCAATACTATCCACATAAGAGACATAGCTTATATTATTGATTTTTATAACAGAAGGATTTTCTTTATTACTAGAGTTTTCATTAAAATTCTCTTTAAATTTTAATATTTCAAGATTTTGATTTATTGTTGATTGATATAAAAGATTATCTTCAATACTTATTATGTCAATTAAATTCAGTTCATTATTAATATCATATTCATCAATATTTTGCAATCTTAAATTATTTGAAAAAGATAAAGGAGTAAATTGATTGGATTGAGTCATAGGATACGTGCTTGTAAATTCTTTATCATGTCCTAAAAATGGCCATGAATCATATCCAGAACTTCCAATACTATCAAATATATAAGTCGGTCCACCATCAAGGGCTCCGAATACAACTTCATTATTTTTATCATTATCAACATCTGATATAGGTATATGGTCAATTACCCCAATTCTACTAACTCCTTTTGGATAACCAAGAACAAAGGTTCCATCATGATTTATTGCAGTTAATTCTATTAATTTTCCAGCTTTATACCATACACCATTTGGAACAACGATTATTTCTTGTTCAGGATCTGTATCAATATTTGCTATTGTTGGAATTCCAGAAAAACCTGTATCTAATATTCCAGATTTAGAACATACAGGAAATCCTTTTATCATAGATCCATTTGAATAATGTGCAGCGATGCAATTGACACCCATAACAGCTGCACCATCAATCTGTCCTATCTGATAAACAATTTCAAGATTTCCATCATTATTTATATCTCCAACTACAGGTTTATCATTTAATTTACATTGATAAATAGTCGATCCTCCTGAGTAGCTTTTGCATCCTGTAGTAGATACAGGATAATTAGAAACATAATTTCCATTTGATTTTAAAACATGTAGTTTGCTTGTAGAATAAATATCTCCGGAAGTAGTAATTATTTCTAATTGTTTATCATTATCAATATCTGCTAATGTTATTGACCTTGCTGATAATTGATCTGAACCAACATATTCTTTTGGCCACCCAGATAGTTCTTGACCTTGATAATTAAATCCTAATATTCTAGTATTTCTTTCATAATTTGAATTTGTGGCTACTCCTACTGCAAATATTTCCTTGTAACCATCATTATCCACATCTCCAACAGCAGGACTTTCCCATAATCCATTTGAGTAAGTATATCCTGGAACATCATTTAGTTGTTTAGGAAATCCTGGAAGATTATTTCCATTTTTATCTAGAACATAAATTTTTGCTTTAGATGAAGAATAATTAGTTACATATTCATCACCAATTATTATTTCAAGATTTTTGTCATTATTTATATCAGATAAAACCGGAACTTGCGTAGTTGATTGATTAGTGAATTTTTTTGGTGAAAGATAATAGCTTCCATCTTTATTTATTATGATTAAATATCCTTTATCTATCATAACAAGTTCATTAAATCCATCATTATTTATATCGCCTATTGCAACCCCTTTTGAACTTGATGTGCTCCAGATATATTTTGGAAATCCATTCAAATAATTGAATTCGTCATCAAAAACTCTCAATTTTAAGTCAGTACTATAACCAGATACTGAAACAATTTCTTTTTTACCATCATTATTTAAATCCGCTATATTTGGCTGATCAACTGACCAATATGGAGTATAAATTTTGTCTGCTGGCGAATTCTTATGAAGATCTTTGTCAATATAAATATAAGAAGTATAAGAAATTTTATTACCATTTGTTGAAAATGTTGTTAATGTAAGATTATAATAATCTGATTTTGTTATTGATGAACCTATAATTATACCAAGAGTTCCAGAATTTACAGCAATATTTCCATTATTTGATATTGTTAAAGCATTTGGATAGCATAATCCGGCTGAGTCACAAAGGGTTAGTGTATAATGATCAAAATTAACTAAATAAGAATTTCCAATTATATTTGTGTTTTTCCATGCAGGTATTGGGACTCTTTCATATATATCACTTATTTCATAAAGATTTTTTGGTGAAGTTATCTTTGTATTTATTATAACTACATTTGAAGTTGCACTATCAATTGTATTATCTATTCCACTTACTATTAATTCTAAAATTAAATCTTTTTGTAAAATATTATCAATATTAAAGTTGCATAATATTCCATCATCAACTTTATTTTTGGATGTGCATATTATCTTATTAATTGACCCAGCAACATTTTCTCTATAGTATAATGTATAATTATCAAAACTATCTCCATTTGCACTACCAATTATGTTAATATTACTTCCACTTATTTCTCCTATGGTTGATATTAAAGCAATATTTGGTCTTACTGAACTATCTATTGCTCTTTTAATATTAACAAGTCCTTTTCCTTGAAAATTTTGACTATACCCAAGATTATCTGCGGTTTTCATTATTACATTTTTAATATCTTGTGCTGACCAATCTGGATGTTTTTGTTTTACTAAGGCAGCCATTCCAGCCACATGTGGTGTAGCCATAGAAGTTCCAGATATAGCAACATGATTATTATCAAGACATTTTTTATCACTCCAGGCATTATCATGTTCAGCTGCGCATATTGATACTCCAGGAGCAACTACATCTGGCTTGTTTATAGTTCCTCCAGCCCAAACTACTGGCCCTCTTGAACTAAATGATGCTAGAATTTTTGTTTTATCTACAGCACCAACAGTTATAGCTTCTCTAGATGTTCCAGGAGAATTAATTGTATTATTAGATGGTCCGCTATTTCCAGCTGCAACAACTGCTATTACTCCAGAATTAACTGCATTATCCACTGCTTGAGACATTAAATCATCAGGATTTCCAGATCCCCCTAGACTCATACTTATTACATCAACTTTATCTGATAAATTTCCATCATTATTAGGGTCCACCGCTCTTTCAATACCAGCAATTATTGCGCTTGATGAGCCACTTCCAGCTGAATTTAATACTTTATATGAATAAAGTTTAGCTCCCGGAGCTACTCCTTTTAATACTCCAGATCCTGCAGCAATTCCTGCACAATGAGTTCCATGTCCATGATCATCCATAGGATTAGTATCATAATTGACAAAATCATATCCACCAATGACTTTGCAATTAATTCCAATACAACCGCCTAAATCCGGATGAGTATAATTTATTCCAGTATCAATAATCGCTATCTTCATGCCACTTCCATTATATCCAAGTGTCCAAGAATAATCTCCTTTTATCAAAGGTACAGAATCCATAAGATTAGCATATACTTTAGTATCTTCATGGATTTTTTTTATTTCTTTTATATCTCTTAATTTATTAGCTTCTTCAGCAGAAATTTTTAATGCAACACCATTAACAACATTAGAATATTCTTCAATAATTTCAATTTCATTAGGTTCAACAATCTGATTTCCGGTTAATTTAACACTGCCTTTTTTCCCTAGATTATCCGCAATTTTTTTTAATGAAGTTTCTTTTTCATTTTTTAATTTATTTTTATGTTCTTCAATTAGAAGAGGTATATCTTCTTCACTAGTTAAAAAAATTGGATAAATATATTTTAAAGGATTAGCTCTATTCATAGATTCAATTCTATTTTTATTATCCTTTGCAGTCTTTTCTAATTCAATATCCTTTTCTATAATTGAGGGACTTTGAAATTGTATAATATAACTATTTTGATTTTCTTCTGAAATGGTTGGGTCCTTTAGATTAAAATAATTTTCATTACCATTTTCATCAATATATTTGGCAAATATTGTATCTCCATTAATTGATTCTACAATAAAATCTTTAGATGTTGTATATTTATCTAATAATTGTTTAGAAGTGATTATTTTAGGTTCAGAGTTAATTTCTTGCGAAATTATAATTAAAATATTTAAACTGAATATAAGTAGAACTAATAGTAAAACAAAACTTCTTTTATTTATTACAACCATCTTTTTTCTTTTATGGTTTAGAAAAATCTTATCTCACTAAAACTTCTCTATTCCTTTTATTATATTAAATTAAAACAATTCTATTTATAAATGTTTTTTATTATTTTATAAAAAATTTATTTAATTCTTCTTTTGATAGTTTTCTAAAATTATCACACTCATTTTTTAGATGAAATGAAAATTTATTTTCAAAACCAATATTTTCAATAACTTTGCCAGTTTCTTTTACAACTTTTATTGCTGGAACAAAATCTCCATCAGATGAAACTAGTATCGCATCATCATAAGCATCATTATAAGCAAGTTTAACCATATCAACAGCTAGATTTATATCATCTTCTTTAACAGTATAAAACTCTTTTTCACCAATTTTGCCTTTTTGCATTCTGCATAATATAAGATTAAAATTTGGAATATTTCTTAATTTTTCAAAAAATTTCTGTTGTTTAGAATAGGTTTCTTTATCCTTATTCTTATCTAAAGGAGCTATATAATAATAGGTTCTAATTAATTTTCTTTTTCCAGTTAAAAAATTCGAGAATTTTTCAAAATCAAAATCAAACATTTTTCTTTTCATTTTCTTATCTTTATACATATTTTTAACAATATGATAAAAATTACTCCCATCAATAAAAATAATCACCCTTTCTTTTTTATTTTCAGTCATAATCTTCACCTAAAAATTGCTATGCAATTTTTAATACTCCCTCCCATCAATAAAAATAATCACCCTTTCTTTTTTGTTTTCAGACATAATTATCACCTAAAGATTTCAAAAGAAATCTTTAATTTTATAATCACCCTTTCTTTTTTGTTTTCAAGCATAATCCCAACCTAAAGATTTCAAAAGAAATCTTTAATTTTATAATCACCCTTTCTTTTTTATTTTCAGTCATAATCTTCACCTAAAGATTTCAAAAGAAATCTTTAATTTTATAATCACTCTGTCTTTTTTATTTTCAGTCATAATCTTCACCTAAAGATTTCAAAAGAAATCTTTAATTTTATAATCACTCTGTCTTTTTTATTTTCAAGCATTAAATCAGATAAATAAGATTATTAATAAAGATATAGAAAATAAACCCAGGGTTGCTATTTAAAGCAAACCTGGGGAATATATGATACTATAATCCTCTTTTTACTTATAAAACTTTCTATAGTTTATTCAATTTGATTTTTTAAGAAGGAAATTTATCTATGTTAATTTTCTATTTTGAAATTTATTTTCAAAATAGAAAAGTTCATTTTTTACTTATAAACTTTCTTTTCTATCTGGGCCAATTATATTTAAATAAGATACATGAATTAAGTAAATATGGTAGAAATTATTAAGTTTGGAAAATATGAAGGTAATTCTGTTGAACAAATTGCAATTAAAGATTATAAATATTTAAGATGGATTATTGAAAATGTTCCTATTAAAAAGCCATCTTTGGATGAAAGAATTCGTTATGTTGATTTTGTTGGAAATAATTTTATTTCTCAATTAAATTGTGTTATTCCAAATTGTAATTCTCCTGCAGAAAATATGAGTGTTTATTATCATCAGGAGATGGATTCTAGATCTTCTGATAAGGATTTTATTTATTGCTCAAGTGAATGTTTTAGAAAAGATCCAAAAGTTACAGGAGAAAAAAGAAAGATTCAATTTGTTCCAATAAATTTTAATTCAACTTTATCCTCAACAAAAAGTGATACTAACAATCTTATGAAATTGATTCTGGAGTGCATGGGAATAAAACCGGGTAGAAAATCAAAAGAATATCTTGAGGATTTTTTTAATCATTGCGAACTAAAAAATAGATTCCCTAATAAAGAGATAAATGAGTTATATCAATTTTAAAATTTTTATTTTAAAAATTTATTCTATTACTTTTATTAATTCTTGGAAAAAAGGTTGATGAACCATTCCTTCTAATCTGCTCATATCAATTAATGATCCAACATCTCTTGTAGAATATGTAGCTATAACATATTTTGCAATAGCAAGGTGAGTAGAAGTATCACCAGGAGTATTCCTAACATAATTAAAAACATCTATTTTAGACATTTCTTCAAGAGGTGGTAGTTCTGAATTTCCAGAATCTCTATTTAGATTATATTTTTTCATTAGTTTTACTATATTTCACCCTTTTTAAAGCTTATGAAGTACTTACTACTTAGAACAAGTAAAAATATTATTTAAGGTAGGGCATCCCAAATTTCTTTAAGAATTGTTTTATCTAATTGATTTTGTTTTTTATCATGCATTCCAAGTTGAAATTTATGTTCAGGTCCATGATAATCAGAACCACCACTTCTCGTTAATCCATATGATGTAGCGATTAAATCAAAATTATTATTTTGTATTCTATCATTAAAATAATTTCTGACTTCAATACCAAGATTTTTTTCAGCATAATATTTTAAAACTCGGTTAGTTAGGGCCCCATAGTCTCCACCTGGATGAGCTACAAATGATTTGCAATTTATATCTTTTGCAAGATTAATAGCATCATCAACATTAAATCCTTCAATTCTTTTTACAAATGCTTTTCCATCAATAGCATATAAGTATCTATTAACAAGTTTTTTTGTTTCATCAGTTCTAGTAGCAATAACTAAATTACCTTTATCATCATGAATGTTATAATCAGATAGATATTTATCAAGATTAGATAGATTATTATGATTAAAAATAAAATTCATTAATAAATCTGAAACTAATTTAGAATCCTTTTTCTTTAACTGATTTAATTCATAATCATATTCATTTTGGGTGATAGTATAGCCTAAATTTCTTAGTTTTTCTACAGTCTCAGGAAAAAATCTTTTTATTAAATCTTTTCTAACTAGCTCTTGATATTCTTTAAATGGTGCAAGATTAGGATTTTTTCCTAAAATAATCAAATCTGGAGCAGGATTATCTTTTTGACCAACCAAATGACTTGGTAACTCTGCAAAAATTTCACTTCCAAATGGAATTGGAAATATTCCATAGGTTTTACAGGATTGATTAAATTCAGATAAACCTGATATTTCATTATGATCTGTAAGAGCTAAAGCAATAACACCTTTATTTTTTGCATCAACAACTAATTCTGAAGGGGTTCTTGAACCATCGGAATGAGTAGAATGAGTATGAAAATCAAGAAGTCCATCACTTGCTTTAAGTATTTGTTCTATACTTTTCATAATTAATTGTTATTAGTATTATATTTAAATATTATTATAGATTATTATAAATTATGATGGAACTAATAAATTATCTATATGATATGTTAAGATTAAACCCATTTATAATCAGCCTAATTTCTTCATTTATTTCTGAAGAATTAATTATTATTCTTTCTATTGTTTCAGGTAAAAGTGCTTTTTTCCCATTATCTATATTTTTAGGAGCTATAATTGGTGCGTTTCTAGCAGATATTATGTATTTTTATATTGGGAGGCACAAGGTTATCACTTGGTTAAAAAATCATCGACTTTTTAAAAAATCAACAGAAAATCTTCCAAAATTTATAAAAAGCATAGGCAAAAGAAATCTATTTTTAGAGTTGTTTATAACAAAATTTATTTATGGAACAAGAATACCTGCAGTAATCTCAATTTCTCATAATAATATTTCCAAAAAAAGGTTTTTTTTAATTGATTTATTAGCAATTATCTCTTGGGCTTTAATTGTTGTTTCATTTGGTTGGTTATCTGGAAGAGGAATTACTTTATTTTTAGATTTATTTAAAGGAATTGAAAGATTTTTATTTATAACCATATTAACATTTCTTATATATTTTATTTTTATAAAATTATTATTAATTCCTTATCTTAAAAAAAGAAAATACAATATTAATCAATCTAAATAAACTTTTTTTATTAATCCCATAGAATTTAAAATTATCTCTCTTTGCAAAGCATCAACAAGACAATTCCATAATGGGGCAGTATCATTAGTTCTTACAAAACCCTTATCACTTGAATATCTCTTGATAAGGTGATTATAAGCTTCTTGGTAGCTTCCACTATTTCCTAAAAGAAAATATCTTTCATTAGCATTTCCAAATGTTAATTGTTCTAATTTAACAAAACTCGGTACTTTTGGATAATCATCATCAAATGGATCATTACTTCCACCAGTTATACTGGTTTTATCTGAAATTCTATATCCTACGACCTTATTTTCAATTTTTTTAAAATCTAATTTTGCCATTTTTTTATTTATTTTAATTTTTTTATAAATATAATTATAATTTATAATCTATCTTAATTGATTCAAAAGATTTAAAAATACCCTTATTTTAAAATAAAAAATGTCATTTACAAGATATATTCAAGGTTGGAGAACAATAAATGATTCTGAATATAATAGACTGAAATCTGTAATTTCAAATTTACCCGATTATACTGTGATTAATTCCCAAAGTTTTAATAATTTAACTCCCTCTGGATATGAAATGAGAAAAAAGGATAGAAAAGGTGAAATTCATATTGAACTAGCAACAATTGGCCCTAAATTAAGATTATTTACCGAATCTTTGCATTTAGTTCAAAGAATTGAAAAAGTTAAACTGCCTAAACAAGAATTAAGTTTTTTATTATAAACTTAAATTTTATTTATATTTTCCATAATTAGCTTCTTAAATTTGTATTAATGGGTAAATGAATTTTGCAAAAGGATCCATAAGATTCAAGGTGGTTTTAGCTCCTCTTGAACAATTAAGCATTCCGCCCCCTGAATATTCATCTACTTCTTCATCTAGACTACAATCACTAACAAGAAAACCATATTGATTTGTTAATAATGACCTTTCATGAGTGCTGCTATGTTCAGGACCACTAATTCCATAAGATTTAATCTGTTGTAAATGATATAATGTATATTTGGAATTATTCAATGTAAAATAAGAAGTTTCTTTTAAAAGTCCAAGGGGTTTAGTTGATGTTGTTGATATATGTTCTATATTTATTCCATTTGATTTGGAATAATCAGCTATTTTATCAAAAAATTCCTTGTTTGAAAAACCTTGTTTAATTGTAGTATAAAATGATTTTTCATAGTGTTCAATTAATTTTATTCTTTCACTTTCATCTAAGATTTCTAATTTTTTCATAAAAAGAATAAATCTTAGCCTTATTAATCTCCTTTTCAATTATCTTTATTATTAGCAATTATTCAATATTTTTATAAAATCAGTCCATTAGAGGGTATTATATAATTATAATTTTAAAATATAATTATAATCGAAAGATATATATACTAGTAATTACTAAATATTTTATGCTAAGAAAAGTTAATCTTGTTGGTACAGGCACTTTAACAATTAGTCTTCCAAGTAATTGGATAGAACGATTGAACATTAGGAAAGGTGATGAACTAGATGTAATTGAAAAAGATGAAGGAAGTTTAGTTATTTCAAAAAATATTATCCAAAACGAAAAAAAGATCAAATATTTGGAAGTTTCAGGACTTTCAATATTTCTTGAAAAATATATAGCCGGTTTTTATAAATCTGGTTTTGATAAACTTGAAGTAAAATATTCTTCTCCAGAAGAACTAAAGATAATTCAAGACTTATTAGAAAAGACATGTATTGGTTTTGATATTATTGAACATGACAAGAATAACATTTCTATTGAAATAATTTCAGAGATTGATATAGAAGAATTTGATAAAATTTTTAGAAGAAATTTAGTTACTATGGAATTAATCTCTTTAGAACTTGCTGAATCTATTGCTAATAAGGATATTCCAGGAATTAAAACCTGTATTTTAAAACATCATTTAATTAACAAATATTCAGATTATTTAAGAAGATGTTTAAATAAATATCCAACTAAATTTAAAAATATAGGCCCAAAATATACCGCTATAGAACTTCTTGAAATGATTGCAGATCTTTATAGATCTATTTCAGAAGATATAGTAAAATATGACCTTAAACTATCCAATGATTTGCAAAAAATATTAACTGAATCTAATGATTATTTTATATTAATGAAGGAAATATTTTATAAATATGATAAGGAAAAGATGAGGATATTTATTGAAAAGAAAAAAAATTTCAATAAAAACTTAATTCCAAATAATCTTAAATTAAAACCAAACGAAATAATGATTTTTTTATATCTTAAATCAATTATTCAGATAATTTATGATTTTAATGGTCTTATCATGACCATGAACTCGTAATTTTATCTCTTCTTAAATATAATTATATAATTTTTATATATACTAACCTTATTTGAATATACTTTTTTTATTAGATTAATGACAAATAGATTAGAAGATAGACTTAATGATGAAATTATTGAAAATACTCCTAAAAAAAGTTTTTTTCAAAAAATTAAAGATCAACCTCTAGAATATCTAGCATCAACTCTAGCAATTGTTAATCCAGGAAATCCAGCATGGGCACTTGGAGAAACACTTTTTGCAGGATATTCAGCTCAGGAATGCTTTGACCTAAAAGTGGGTGGAACAATATTATGCTTTGCTGGAATTGCATATCTATATAATGGTATTAGAAAACTATATCAAAAATCAGTAGGAGTTAGTGAAAAGACATCAGAAAAAATGATGATGGTGCATGACGGAATTGTTGGAGTTATAAACAGTATAGTTATAAGCCTGCCAATGTCATATTTTATAGGGGGTGTTGATGATCCTATTAAACTTGCTAAATCAGCAGCACTCTACTCTTTATGCAATATTCCAATGGGTTATATTAATGGATATTCATTAGATCTCCATAGGGATATTCTTGGTGTAAAAAAATCCGATAGAATTCCATCTTTAATCAGTAATTCAAGTGATAATTTAAAAAAATTATATGCTGTAGGTTTAACAGTTGCTTCAGCAGGTTTAACCTTTGCATATTTGAAATCAATGGGTCTTTAATTTTTTATTTTTTATAAAATTAATATAATTATTAAATTTTATTTTATTTTTAATAAATATTATTAATTATTATACAAAAAATAATTACTATATCTATTTTATAATAAAATATATTGATTAAATATGGACGATGTAGAAATAAATAACCCCACGCATAAAACATATGAATACTCACATGTTATACGTGAAAGAGATGAACTTAAGAAAAATTTAGAATCAAAAAAAAAAGAAATAGAAGAATTAAAAAAATGTATATGGGACTATAAAAATCAAATCGAAAGCTATAGGGGAGCCACATTTTATAATGGAATCATTTTGGAAATTGGTGAAAAAAATGCAAAGGTTTCTATTGAAAATAGTGGAGTAATAACAACTCCTAATCCTGGAATTAGGGGATTAAAAAAAGGTTCAAGAATACTTTTAAATTCTGATAAAAAAATAGTTGAAAAGTCGGATTTTAATGATTTAGAGGGATATATTGTAAAGGTAACAGGAATATTCGATGGTAAAATAAGATATTTAAACGGAAATATTGAATCTGTTTGTGAAAATATAGTGGAAGATTTAAGTATAGGGGATAAAGTAATTTTAGATTCAACTAGTAGAATTGCTCTTGTTAAAGTGGATATGAAAGTAGATGACCATGTGCATGAACAGATAAAATCTCAATCATGGGATTCTATTGGGGGATTAGAATCAGTTGTATCTTCAATAAGGGAAGATATAGAGTTACCATTTACTAAACGGGAGCTATATGAAAAATATAATATAGACCCCATTAAGGGAATATTATTATATGGTGCACCTGGATGTGGTAAGACTTTAATTGGAAAGTGTATAGCTTATAATCTATCAAAAAAAGATAAAAAAAATTATTTTATTCATATTGACGGTCCTGAAATATTCAATAAATGGTTTGGAGAATCAGAAGAAAAAATAAGAGAAATATATAATCATGCAGATAAACTAGCTAGAGCAGATAAAGATTCTCCAGTAATAGTTTTTATTGATGAAGCTGAAGCGCTTCTTGGAAGAAGAGGAGTAGGTGCCAGTCCTGAATTTTATGACAAAATAGTTAATCAATTTCTTACTATGATGGATGGAGTTAATGATTATAATAATATTATTACAATACTTTCAACAAATAGGGAAGAAATGATAGATCCTGCAATTTTAAGGGATGGAAGGATTGACAGAAAGATTAATATCCCTCGTCCAAATAGAGAAGGAACAAGTCAGATATTTAACCTCTATTTAAAAGATAAACCAATTGATATAAATCTTTTAAAAGAAAATGATATAAATGGGATATCAAGAGATATTGCAGAAACAATTTTTGAAGATTCAAATATACTTTATGAGATACTAGATAGAAATAAGAATATTCTTGGCCATTTCCGATATAGGGATATTGTTTCAGGAGCAATGATCAAAGGAATTGTAAATAGGGCATCAAGATATGCAATTAGGAGGGAAATAGAATCTAAATCTTCAGGGATTAGTAAAGAAGATTTAATAATGTCATTAAAAAATAATTTTAATGAAAATTATGAGTTTCAACAGATGTTTGTAAAAGAAGATTGGAAAAATGTCTTTGATGGATATGGTCTTGAAAATTACGAAGCTTTTAACAAAGGATTTTTATCATTAAGGAAATATGGAAAATAAGAATTTTAAAGAGGATTTTTTGAATATTAGAATATTAATTAATAATTCTGATTTTAAATCTGCAGAATTAGCGATAAATCAATTAGAATCCTTAAATAAAATAAAAAAAATATCATTATTAATATTAAAAAGAGATTTATATTTTTTCTCAAATAATTTATTAAAAGCATATCTAATTTCAAAAGAAATAATCCTATTTTTTGAAAATATTAAAACAAAACTTCCTAAAAAAAGTAAGCATCATCATGAATATCGCAATTCTTTATATGTATCAATTAATTATCATTATTCAAAGAAACATTATGATAGGGTAATAAAAGATATTAATAAAGTTCTTGAAATTGAAACTTATATAGATAATCTATTGATTATTTCTAAAATAATGATGAATTCTTTTTTTTCTTTAAATGATTTTACAAATCATTCTAAATGGTCTGATAATTATAACCAATATCTTGAAATTTTATTCGAAAAATCCGAGCCTATGTTATTAATAAATCAATATTTACCCTATGAAATGATTAATAAAGAAAGTAATTCTAAAGTAATTTAAAATTTCTATTCAACAAATCATTTTTTTCTTACTAATTCATATAAATATTTTCCAAAAGGATCCATTCTATCAAATTCAGATCCTCTTTTAACATTTCTTATTTCATCATAAACATCACTTTCTAAAGTAGAAACTTCATCAAATCTTAACATATTTCTTGCTATAACTAAATTTTCTTCTTTTCTTATTAAAATTTGATCTCTAAAATAAGTTTTAAACATTTTATCATCACTTATTTCTTCAAGTTTATTTAACATCAATAAATTATATACTGGAGAATCATTTTTCAAGATATCATATACCTTTTCTGGAACACTTATTGGAACTTGTACAGGTAGAGATAAAAAAGTAGGTTTCTGAATTCTTAAAAAATATCCATTGTCATTAGCAAAATCAGAAATTGCATTAAAAAAATCAATATCCTCTATTGATTTATCAAGTCTCGTTAAAAATTGTTCTGACATTTTTTCCTCTATTTAATAATCCCTCCGTTATTAGACTATATTAAGATTATTGTTATTAATCATGCATAAATACAAAAAACTTGCCAAGGGATCTTTAGGATCATATAATGATTTTTGATTAGAACTAATCATTCTAGGTTCATTATCAAGATCAATTCCAGAAACAACTATTTGGTGATATTGATTATGAAAAATTAATTTTTTATCATTTTGCCTTAGAATAATAGAATCTCTATTATAGATTTCTTCAAAAGAACCGTCACCTACGTCTTTATTCAAGACGAAATTTAATATTCTATATCTGCATAAATCTTCATCAAAAAGAGTATAAGATTGTTGAATTCTTCCAGTTATTAATTCTGTCGGAATTTGATATAAAGATCCAGTACCATCAGGAGATAAAGAAAAATTATTTTTCTTTGCATATTTTTCAATTTCTAAAATTAAATCTTTATCTAAAAATGCTCTTTCAAGTGTTATCATATTTAAGATAGAAAAAATAGCTTAATAAGTTTTTATTAATTATAATATATACCTTGCAGTATTTATCATAAAATTTCTTATTTTTTTATTTAATTAAACAAGTTCAGAAATCAATCTTTTATGCCGTTAATGTCTCAATAGTTGTATTTTTAAAATAATATTTAAATTCATTTTTTATTCTTCATTTCTTCAGGCATATTTTTTTCATCCATATAACCAATTTCCCATAAATGACCATCTATATCTTCAAAACTCCTTTGATACATCCAACCATGATCTTCACTTGGTCTAGTCTCTTTTCCTCCAGAAGATTTTACAATTTCCATCATTTCATCTACTTCTTTTTTACTTTCAGCTCCTAATGCTAAAATTACCTCTGTATTTTTTGTTGTATCTATAATTTTTTTATTTGTAAAATTATTAAAGAATTTTTCAACTAATAGCATAGCATATATATCTTTACTGATTATAACACAACAAGCATTTTCATCACAAAATCTTTTATCAAATTTAAAATTTAATTTAGAAAAAAATTCTTTTGATTTTTCTAAATTTTTTACAGGAAGATTAACAAATATTTTTTTAGCCATTAAAAATATAGTCTAGTTTTATTTATATATCTGGCTAAATGCTGAAAATAATCTAATTAAAAAATCAGTAGTTAGAAAATTTTTATACTTTTATAACTTTAAAAGTAGCTCTTTTTAATCTATTCATTATAGCTAAGCCAAGTCCTTTTTCAGATATGCCTTCAGCAAGAATTACATCTACTTTATCCTTATCAAATTCCCTAAAAACATTAAATAAATTTTTAGCAATATTTTCAAGATTATTTCCAATATTCTTTATTTGATCACTTTCATAATTATTATTTTTATCAAGAGTCATTATTCCAACTTTATTTCCATCTCTTTTAAATTTTTTACTAAGATTTTTAATTTTTTCATTTACCTTTTCTTTTTCACCCAAAACCAAATATATTTTGGCATTTGGTGAATAATGTTTGTATTTCATTCCAGGCGATTTTATCACTTCCTTTTTTATTTTTTTATCTAATAAATGAGGATGAATATTGACTTTTCCAATAACTTTTCTTAATTCTTCAAGATTTATTCCACCAGGCCTTAGAAGTGTTGGTGGTTTTGTTGTCATATCAAGAACTGTTGATTCTAAGCCTATTCTAGTTTCCCCGCCATCAATTATCATTTCAATTTTTCCTTTTAGATCTTGTATAACATGACTTGCTTTAGTTGGACTAGGTTTACTAAATAAATTAGCCGATGGTGCTGCAATTGGAGTTTTAGCTTCCTTTATTAGGGCTAAGGCTATCTTATTCTCAGGCATTCTTATAGCAACTGTATTTGATCCAGCAGAAATTATTTCAGGAACTATTTTTGATTTAAATAAAACAAGTGATAAAGGTCCTGGAAAGAATTTATTTATTAATTTATTTGTATTCTTCGGTATTTCTTTAACTAATTTTTTAATATCATTTTTATTTGCAATATGAACAATTAACGGATTATCTGCAGGTCTGCCTTTTGTTATAAATATTTTTTTTACTGCATTTTCATTTAAAGCATCTGCACCCAGTCCATAGACAGTTTCAGTAGGAAATGCAACTAATCCTCCATTATTTATTACCTTAGATGCGGATTTTATTTTATTATTCTCTATCCTAGTTGGATTAATCTTTATTATTTTTGTTTTCATTATTATAACTCATTAATATTATTTATAAAACATACTTTATATATTATATATAGGAAACGTTTAATAAACCATTTTTATTTGTTTTAGTTATGATTCAATATTACAAGAAAGATAATAAGAATAAAGTCATGATTGAACTTAAGGATTATTCTAAAGGATCATGGGTATATGTAACAGATCCTGATAAGGAAGAAATTGATTTTCTTGTTAAAGAATTTGATTTAGATAAAGATTTAATTTTAGATGGATTAGATATATTCGAAATTCCAAGATTAGAAGTAGAAAAAAATAGTTCTTATATTTATTTAAGAATACCAACAAATAATATAGAAAATGAACATACTGCTTCATTTCTAGTAATTGTTAAAGAAAATCTCGTAATTACAATATGTGATAGCAAAATTGAACTATTTGATAGATTATTCAAGACAAAAAAGAATTTTTTTACCTATCATGGGGGAAGGGATTTTTTGAATATATTATTTATCTTATCAAGCAAATATAGTTATTGGATAAGAATGATTTCTAAGGAAGTAAAAAAAGAAAGAAGAAACCTAGAAAAATTAAAATCAAGAGATATATTAAAATTATCCTTGCAAGAAGATATTTTAAATGACTATTTATCAAGCCTTGAACCATTAAGAGATCTTAACAATGCACTAGTTAGATCAAAGCATCTAAATTTCCAAGATGATGAAAAGGATTTCATTCTTGATTTGAATATTGATATTGATCAAACTATAAGTTTATGCAAATCCTCTTTAAAATCAATTACTAATATGAGGGATTATTATTCAACAATATTATCCAATACTCAAAATCAAATTTTAAAGACTCTTACAATCTTCACTGTATTTTTAACAATTCCTATGATTATGACCGGTTTATTTGGAATGAATGTTCATTTACCTTTCCAAGATGATTCTAATGCATTTATAATGGTAATATTTACAACCATGTTAATTATGACTATAGCCTATCTGTTCTTAAAAAAGACTAAGATTCTTTAGAAGCCATCTCAAGAATATTTTCTAATTCATCAACTTTTTTTGGTAAGTCTTTATCTTGAGATAAATAAAATTTTTCTTGACTATCCTCAATTGTAATACAACAATGCTCACAAAAACAATCTGATTGAATACCAGGGGTATGAAAGTCATCCATATGATGATAGCAATCAACAGGAGATATATTTGTAAAAACACAACCTTGACAAACTTTATAAAATCTATTGTTTATTCCTCTTTCAATTAATTTATGAATTAATCTATCTGAATTATAAAATCTAAAATCCATAATCTTAATCAGTTTATTAATATTTTAAAGTTATATCTCTTTAGAATCTATATTTTTATAAATTTAATTTAAAATTTAATTATATGACTTTAGAAGAATTTAGATCTTATTGCAAAAAATATCAAACACCTTTAAAAAAATTGTCATTTAATGAAATAAATCATGATATTTATCTAAATCAGATAGCATTAAATTGGAATTCTTATTTTCCAGATATAGAGGTTACAGAACTATATAAGGAAGTTCATTTATTTAAGAAAAATAAAAATAGAGAGATAGGAGATATATCTTATATCGATCTGGTTCTATTTAATCATAATAATATCTTTCTTATTGAAGCTAAAAGTGTAAAAGGAATATCAAAATCCAGGTTTAGTTATATGAAACAACAATTAAAAAAACAATATAATTTTGTTCTTGATAATTTTAATGTACCTGCTTATAGGATAGGTATTTTTGGAAAATTATCCAAAATTAGAAAAATTATTATTCCACCATATCTTGAAGATATAGTAAGTTCTTAATAATAATTATATTTGAAATATTTATTTTTATTCAAAAGTCAAGAATTGATATGGAACTAATAAGCAAGATCTAGAAAATTTTTCAGGAGGCATAATAGTCATAGGAAGGTTAAAGGAAACATTTTGAATATAACCATGTAAAATTCCTAAATGAATCGGATCTTCCTTATTTTTAAATAATTCATCTTCAATAATTGTTTGCAAAAATATTTTATCAAGAGATTTGCCTATTTGTTCTAACTTTTGTAAATAAAAATATTTTTCATTATCATATGTTAATATGAATGGATGGCCGATAGGTCTAACTTGGACTGCCTTATCATATTTACCATAAGTTTCATATTCCCATGTGCCTTCTTTATGATTATCTGCTATATAATATTCCCAATTATCAGCATAACTTCTTCTTGAAACCTCAATTAGTTCAATTGGCCTATCTCTAAATGTAGTTGCAAATTTAGTTACCATAAATATTTTAGATGCGATTCCTTTATTAAAATATCTATAAATTAATTATGGAGATTACTTCAATTATTTTAAATTTGAAGTATAAGTTTATACAACATGTACTCGATTATACTGCTTCATTATATATATTTCTTTTTTCTTTAATAATTTATGATTAAATAAAAATTATTTTATTTGATCCATTAAGTTTCTTATGCTTAAATTCAATGATGGGTGTAAGGAGGTGATTTTAAAAATGAAAAACAAAAAAATAAATTTTAAAAATATTTCATCAGGATTTATTACAATATTATTATTAATTGGTATGATTGGTTTTGTAAATGCAATTGGAAGTTCTTATTCTAATGGATATAATAACGATATACCAAATAACAATAATAACAACGATAACAACAATAATGTAGATGAAACAATTACTTATCAGGAATTAAATCAAAATAATGTAAATGAGATTATTGAAGAAAATAATGACAAATTAACTTCTTTAACTTATTCTAATAACAATTTCTTTACAGAAACCTATAGGATATATTCAGCATTTTCTTTTTTACAAGGAACTAAAGAAATACCTTCTGTGCATAGTGATGCATTTGCTATTGGAGAGTTTTTAATTGATACAAAAAATAATAGACTTACCTATAATATCCTTGAATTTAATGTTGTAAATGAAACTAAAGCAAGAATATTGGGCCCAGCTAGTTCTAGAACTAATTCTAATAATACTCTTTTAACTTTGCCAACTACAGCAGGTTCAAAGACAGGAATTTGGAATTATCCAGAATCAATTGAAACTGACTTATTAAATGGTAGAACATATGTAAATATCTACACTAGTAATAATCCAAATGGTGAAATTAGAGGTCAAATAACAATATCAAAATCTTATGTTGTTAGAAGATATGTTAATGCGCCAAATCCAAATATTTATAATGTAGCTATTAGAAATTCAACTTTTATCCCTAATTTAATTAAAATTAAAAGAGGAGATACAGTTATTTGGAAAAATTATGACTATGGTTATAATAATGTGAAATCAAATAGCGGTTATGAATTAAATTCAGCTAGAATTCCAAGAGGATATTTCTATAGCCATAGATTCAATAATGTTGGAAATTATTCATATCATAGCACTTACCATCCAGGCATGAATGGAACTGTTATTGTGACAAACTAATTATATTTTAATTTTTTTTCTTTTTTCTTTTATAAAATTAATATAATTATATCTAATTATGATAAATAATATAATGTCATAATATTTTAATAAATAAGTTAATTATAATAAATATGGATAAACCTTCAACAATCTCTATTGAAGAATTTCAAATCTATAAGTTATATTCTGCAATAAATGAAATTAAATCAAATAGCGATCCTATTGCTATGAAAACTCTTGAAGAATCTGTTATTCAAGATCTTCCTAATAGAAGAACTACAAAATCTCATGTTAATAATTTTGAATATTATCTTGAATCAATGACCAAAGAAGATAGGGAGATTTTCTTTAATGATTATGATTCTTTAGAATCTAGAGTTGCTATTAATAAAATCATGAATGAAACTATTGATCCTGATCCAAAAATGATTATTGCTAATTTAAGAGTAACTAATAAAATTTATGGAGAAGTAAGGGCATCAATGCATAGTTACTTCGTAACTATTTTTGGAGAAGGTTTTTTAGAAAAAGCTGTTGAAAGAGATGTAAATAATGATTATACGCAAGCTGAAAAAGCTAATTCTAATGCATCAAGTTTTTTTCAAGAAGGAAAAATTCAAGAAGCTATTAAAGGATATAATACCTCAATTGAATTAAGCCCTTCTTATGCTAATCCCTATATTAATTTATCAATATTATTTAGAAAAGCAGGGGATTTAGAAAAGTCTATAGAATTTTCAACAAAAGCAACAGAACTAGCTCCAACAAATAAGATTGCCTGGTATCAAAAAGCTGCGGGTTTATCAAATATTGGAAATATAAGAGAAGCTAAAGAGTGTTTGGAAAAAGCATTATATTTTGATCCAGAATATGAATCTGCCTTATCCTTAAGAGGGCAGATTAAAGTTTATGAACATAATAATTAATTTAAGAATTTAGGCAAGAAAACTACATCTTCATGTCCAACATAATATCTTTTTTGAAGATCATCAATATGTCCAACATCGCTTTTTAAACAATCTACATTAAATCTTGGATTATCCCCTAACGAAATTTTTAATTCTATTTCCTGGATTCCCCTACTTGGATTTTTTCCACCAAAAGAATAACAGGTCTCTTCCCAATATCCATGATCAATTATTCTTTGAGCAGGGCATTTCAATTTATTTATTCCATTATTTAAAGCATTATCAAATGCCTCTTCAAAATGTTTTTTTTCAAATATTAAATAATCAAGTGATACAACAGAAACATTTTCACTACCATTATTTCCTTGCCATGCCCATAATTTATTACAATAAGAAGCCCTATTACCTTCACTAAATTCATATTTAATTTTATGCAAGTTACTAAACTGATGAAAAATATCTTGAATAATATTTTCTGTATTTATACCTTCCACAAGAAGTCGATTATTTTTTCCTCTGGTGTTATAATTTTCTCCAATTGTAAGTCTTTTATCATACCTAGTTATAATTTCTTGAATTTCCTTAGAATCTTGTACTAATGAATATGACTGGAGGTATAGCTCCTTATCTCTAGATTGTCTTTTTAGTAAAAGTTTTGGGGCTTCTTTTTCTTCCAATTCATTTACTTTAGTTATATATTCTATTAGGTTTGTCATAAATTTATTCTCTTTCTTTTTCTTTTTATAAATGTCCAATATTAGAAATATTTATGATAATTATTCACTATTGAAGACCTATATTTGAATTAGATTTATAAATACAATATTGATTTGATTTAAATGGAAAAAATAGATAAAAGTAATTCAATAGGGGAAAGTGGAATTAGGCCTGATTTAAACAAACATATGCAGGATTTAGTTTATCATTTAAATCTAAGGGCTAATTGGCTAATAACTATAAATTCCTTTATCTTAGTTCTTATTATATCAAATATTTCTAGATTTGAAAACAATATTTATACAAAATCAGGAATAACTCTACTAATTATTTGCACCTCTCTATCTTTAATTTCAATGATGTTAATTCTGGTACCTTATATAAGAAATCCTAGGAAATATTCCGGAGATTATGGTAATGATATATTTTATTTTAGAAATATTCAAAAGCATTATTCAAAAAAAGAATTTGTATATTACCTTGGTAAAATAAGAAATGAACCTAAAGAATTAGATAAAATTTATGGAGAGTCAATTTATAATAATGCATCAATAAGATTACCAAGTATTACAGCCAAATTAAAAATTGGTGGCTGGAGTCTAATTATCGGTTTAATCTTAGGTTCAATTTTGATTTTATTTGGCTTTTTGTTCTAATTTTAAAAAGATTATTTTGAAACCAATTTTTTATTTTCATTTAAACGATATTTTACGATTCTTTTTATTAAATCATATGGGATAGGTTTATCTATTGGAAATTTTATTGCTCCCTTTGATGTTTCGAATTTCAGTAATTCACCTTTAAACGCAACAATTGCTGAAGGTGTTGGATAAAATCCAATATGATTTTTAAAAGCAGCAAAATGAACCAAATTTCCATTTAATTTGAATGTTGGTATTCCATAACTAATGGTTTCTTCAGATTTTGGAACTAATTTTTTTATTATTATTTTTAATTTAAATAAAATATCTTGAACTTCTTTTGGATAATTTTTAATATAATTATCGATTGAATTTATTTTATCATTTTTTTGATTCATTTTTGAACAATTGTTTTAAAGCCGCCGTAAGCCATTCTATTCATCTCAAAAGGCATGGGAATATCTTTATTTTTAGGGTCGGTCATATAAGGATCTTTCATGACTAATCTATTTACTTTAGCTCTATGAGCTTTATTTTTGAAAATAATAAAAGAGAATATTACTGTTTCGTTTGGTTTAGTTTTAATTAATTTTGGAAAGGTTAATTCGACACCTTTAGGGTGCATATCATCTGCAAGACATTCGTAGTAATCAAGAGCTCCATATTTTACCCAAAGCTTTTTGCCAAATTCAGCCATTTTTTTATAACTTGCGACATTCTTTTTCGGTATAGCTATAACAAAACCATCTATATATGACATTTTTGCTCCTTATTAATATAATAATTTATTATTCTATCCCTCGCAGGAAATTCAAAATGTTCAACAAGATTAATTTTCATTTATACAATATGTTCAACTTATTAATATACTTGTCTAAATATGGTCAGAATCTAGAATAAATTAACAGTACTTAAAAGAAAAATTTTACTTTATTTTATAATTAATCACATTCCAAATTGTTTCATTAATCCATAAACTAACATTGCAGGCCATACTATTGCCTTTAATACGCCTAAAACACCCATCCAAAAAGTAGGTGCAGTTGAAATATAATATATTAATGCTCCTACAAAACCAAGACCATATAATGCTCCACCACAACCAGGAGAACATGAATGCCCTTTACTATTCGATCCACAATCGCTTTCACAACAACATTCGTCTTTTCCTCTGGTTAATACATTATCTTTTGCTTGTTTTTTCATATTATTTTAAGGATAATTTCATTTATAAATTTATTTATAATTTTCCTCTGTCCGGATTGGACAGAGCAGATTATGTTATTTTTTTAAAATTAAACCTATGATCTTTTTAAAAATCTTTCTAACATTTCTTCAATATTTCCTTGCGTAGGTATAGAAACACCTTTAACAGGATCTCCTAATACAATTCTAAGATCCCTAGAATCATATGATCCTGTTCTTGAATATTGTTCATGTAATCTAGATAGGGCTCTAGCTGGTGATTCATAAGGTAATTTAGAAATATCAAGATCTTTTAATAGATGTGAAAATGAATCATACATAATTATAAAAATTATTTAATGTTTAAATATTTTTAGATAAAAATTAGAATAAAAAGCAATTAGTAAAAATTTAATAAAAATAAAGTTTGCTTTTATTAGTTAGATATTAATATCTATCTGGTTTAGGCATAGTTGCATAACATTCTTTACAGTAAACTGGTTTACCTTCAGTTGGTTTGAATGGCACTTCGCATTCTTTTTTACATTTACTGCAAACAGCTTTATGCATTTCTCTTGGACCAAAATTGTTTCTTGATCCGCCAAAATTGTTGAATCCCATATTGTTCTTCCTCCGATATATTTAATTGTTCATACTTAAGAAATCGTTTGATATACTCTTGTACTAATAATCTAAGTTTTTATGCATTAATAAACTTATGTTTATTGAAATTTTGTATAAATAAGATGAATAAAATGAAAAAGAATATAAATTATTCTTTTAGTTTAAATTTTAAAAACCAAATAAACCATAAAATCAAAAAAAATCAATAAACTCCCTTCATATCTAGTTTTATTATTTTCTGAACTTTCTAATACTCCTAAGAAACCTAAAAATTCAAAATATCAATTTTTATTATAATATTTCTTCATTGATCCAGAAATTATCCTTACAACCTAAACTACCTTATAACCTTTTATTTTTAGAATTTTTTTAACACTTTCATCAATTTTCTGTTTATCAATATTTCCTTTTTCAACTTCATTTTCTAATTCTTCAACGAGTTTATATAATTGATTTGGGTCTAGATAAAAATCAAGGATTAAATTTTCTCCTGAATTTATTAAATCAATATATAATTTTGTTTTTTCAGGATAAAAATCTTTTAACCCCTTCATATTAATTTCATCTGCAATAATCAAAACATTATCCTCAATAGTAGAAACAACTTCTTTTGAAACTGTGGAAGGTTTTCCATTTGATTCTATTATTCCTTTTGCTATTTGATGACTTACCATAATTGAGGATATATTATTTTCTAAACAAACATCAAATAAATATAAATCTCTTTGAGAAATAACTTGTTCATCATAGACTTCATGTAGATTTTTTTCCATAGAGTTTCCAGGATAATGTTTACAAGTACCTAAAACATTAATTTGTAATCCCCTAATATACGCTCCTACTTTTTGACTAATTTCTTCATCAGTTCCAATAAAAGTTCTTCCCCCATAAACATCATCAGAATATTCTGCAACAGGTGCAAAATTTAGATTAAATCCTATTTTTTTCAACAATTCCCCCTGCTTTATGCCAATTTCTTCAGCTTCTTTAGCAGTATTAATTTTCGAGAAAGGGGGGAATTTTTGATAATGTTCTGGATTGTGAAAAGGTGTCCAAGCCCCTTCCAGATCTGTAGACACTAAAAGTTTAATTTTAGAATCTGTTTGATATTGAAGAATTAAATTTCTATAATCTTTTTCAGATTCTTGTCTATCTAAAAATATCCCTCCGACATTCAAATTATTAAAATATAATTCTTTTTTATCTCCTCTGACCATAATCATCTGGCCTATTTTTTGCTTTAAAGTTAAAGAGTTAAATATTATAGTATTATCAGCTATCTGGATATTATCAAGACTTAACTTGGATATATCCTTTTGGATCTTAAAAATATTAAAGTAATATATACCAATAACTAGTAGAAATATTATAATAAAAACAAAAAGTATTATTTTTTTAGATTTCATTTTTAGCACTTTAATATAGTTAGTTAAACAATTATTTAAATTATATTAATAATATTTCAATTCTTGAGAGGCTAAATTTTTTTCCCCAATACTTAATAAAAAATTTAAATTGGATTTACTAATAATTTTAGTAATATTTATAACCTAAACAGCGTTTTATATAATATTAATATGAAAAAAGAGAATATTCAAAAATTAATAAAAACCCTTAATAAGAAGCAAAAAGATTATGTTAATTTAAATTTGAAAAATCCAAAAAATGGAGAATATCTTTTAACAGTTTCTCATTTGCTTCCAGGTAAAAATCTTAATATTTTACAAGCTGCTGCTGAAGTTGCTGCTGAATCTTCTACAGGAACTAATTTTATTGTTAAAACTGAAACTCCTTTTTCAAAAGAACTTAATGCATTGGTCTACAAGGTTGACTTAAATAAAAATTTAGTTTGGATAGCCTATCCTTGGAGAATATTTGATAGGGGTGGAAATGTTCAAAATATCTTGACATTTATTGTTGGAAATGTTTTAGGGATGAAAGAAGTTTCAGCATTGAAAATGCTTGATGTTTGGTTTCCATCAACAATGCTTGAGCAATATGATGGTCCTTCTTATACTATTGATGATATGAGGAAATACTTGAATGTCTATGATAGGCCAATTCTTGGAACTATTATAAAACCTAAAATTGGTTTAACTGCTTCAGAATATGCAGAAGTATGTTATGATTTTTGGTCAGGAGGAGGAGATTTTGTAAAAAATGATGAACCTCAAGCAAATCAAGATTTTTGTGATTATTCAAAAATGGTTAAATATGTAAAAAAATCAATGGATAAAGCTGTAAAAGAAACAGGAAATAAAAAAGTTCATTCATTTAATGTTTCAGCAGCAGATTTTGACGAGATGATTAGAAGATGTGAATTAATCAGATCAGAGGGTTTTGAAGAAGGCAGTTATGCATTTTTAATTGATGGAATTACTGCAGGCTGGATGGCTGTTCAAACCTTAAGAAGAAGATATCCAAAAGTCTTTATTCATTTTCATAGGGCAGCTCATGGTGCATTTACAAGAATAGAAAATCCAATAGGTTTTTCAGTTTTAGTTTTATCTAAATTTGCTCGTTTAGCAGGAGCTTCTGGAATTCATACAGGTACAGCTGGTGTAGGTAAAATGAAAGGTTCGAAAAAAGAGGATATCATACCTGCAAAAAATATTTTACATTTAGCATCAACTGGACATTTTTTTGATCAAAATTGGTCACAAGTGCCTGTTAATGATAAACAGATAATAGAACTTGTTAAAGAAGATAATTATTCTCATGTTATTCTTGAAGACGATAGTTGGAGAGGAATGAAAAAATGTTGTCCAATTATATCAGGTGGATTAAACCCTACAAAATTAAAACCATTCATTGAAATTATGGGTGAAATAAATTTTATAACAACTATGGGGGCAGGAGTGCATGCTCATCCTAATGGAACAAATGCAGGTGCGAAAGCACTTGTTCAAGCATGTGATGCTTATATAAAGGGAATAACTATTGAAGAATATTCAAAAAATCATAAAGAGTTAAAAGATGCAATAAAATTTTTTAGTAAAGATAACAAAACCGATAAGCATAATGAAGAAAGAAGTTAATTAAAACATAAGAATCTTAACTTATTTTAAAAAAGAAGCCATATTTTAATTCATTCGTTTAATAACATTCTTCCGATATCTAAAAGGAGCATTATATTTTTCAGCTAAGGTATTATATTCTTTCTTAAGATTTTCTGTTGTTACTAATTTATTTCCTTTAAAATAATTAAATATTTGAGGATTTGTTATTGCGCTTCTTCCAATCATAACCCCATTAATCCCTAATGATTTAAGATATTCTACTTTTTCTTTAGTATCAATATCTCCATTAGCAATAATTATTTTTCCTGTTTTTACGCATTCTTTATAGACACTATAATCTGGTTTAATATTATAACCTTCTTTTCCATGTCTTGCATGAACTATAAAAAAATCAGCATTTACTTCTTTTATTGTATTTAGATAAAATTTTTTTTCTTTTTCTTTTTCATCTTTTCCAAGTCTCATCTTAATACTGCAAGAATATCCTTTATTTTTTATCATTTCAACCATTTTATTAACTCTTGAAAAATTTTTTATCATAGCACACCCATATCCTAGACTTACTGCCTGAGGATCAGGACAGCCCAAATTTAGATTAAATCCCATAAACCCTTTAAAGGGTTTAAACAATACAAGAAACTTTTCTAAATCTTGAAGAGAATTTCCAAGTAATTGGACAAAAACAGGAGTATTATCTTTTTTCTCAATTCTCGCCCATGCATTTTCATTATTTTTAGCTAGAGCCTCTAATCTAATAAGTTCAGTAAATGTTAAATCTGCACCATGTTTATAGCATAATGTTCTAAAGGCATTATCTGTAAAATCTTCAATTGGTGCTAGCATATATTGGAAGTTTTTCATAAATAACTAGAATAATTTAACCTAGATATATAATACTTATTATCAACAAATTTTAATATAATTTATTCATGTTCTGCCCATTCATAACAATCATGGATATGGCTATAACTAGAATTTGGAAGGTAACTTGATATACTTTCAACTAATGGTTTTGGAATTTCATCTGAAAATCCATGGGTAATTAAGGTCAATCGTTTTAATTCAGGATTATATGTAAAATCTACCCAATTTTCTTTATTAACCGGTCTAATCGGATTAGTAAATCTTAAATTAAATCCCGTATATTTATCATATTCTCCAATATGAATATTCTGTATTCCTTGATCTTTTATTAAATCAATTAATCCTTTAACAATCTTATTCATTTAATTGATTAATAAATTCAATTTAATAAGATTATCATATTCATTCATATATATTCTCATTTATTTTTAACTAAAAATCTAATTCCTAGTAACACAAGAATAATTCCTGTAATAGATGTTAATACAAGATAAACTCCAAGATAGGAAGGATAATAACACCATATTCCTCCAATTGAAGAACATAATGCATCTATCCCATATTTATTAAAATTAAAAATATAAAAAAATATTATTCCAAATATTACTAATACTAAAAATATAATTAATGTAATAATTAATGATTTTTTTAATTTTTTCATATACAATAAATATACAATTCAAAGAATTTAAATGTTATTTTTATCTCCCTAGTTTTTTTTAATCAAAATATCAAAATCTATATAGTTTAAGGATTATTTAATATTATGAAAAAAGAAACTTTTCAAAAAAAATGGTATTTTAGAGTAATTCAAATATTCTATTGGGTTTCTTTAATTTTAATCTCTATAGCATTATTAATTATTAGTCTATATGAAGACGATATTCCAATGGCAGGATTTTTTTGGTTAATTATAATACTTTTCATATATTGGCTTATAAAAAGAATATTTTATTATTTGATGTTTGGAACTAGAATTTTTCCTAAAAAGAATAAAAAATAATATTGCTTTTGTTATCAATTTCTTTTATTTTTACTACTCATTATTAATAAATTTTATTGGGAAACAATTTAATACTAATTCTATTTTTCTAATAAAATGGGAATAAAAGTAATTCATGATAATTGCGAGTTTGAAATAGAAAAAGAAAATTTTAAAGAATCTATAAATCATCTTGAAAGAATATTGGAAAATGGAATTCCAGTTATGGTTGAAGAAAAAAATTGGACAGATTTGCATTTTGGTTACAGAGGTACAGATAGGCATTTATTTTTTTCAGATGGAAACATCATAGATAATAGATTATTCTCAAGAAATGGTTCTAGAAATAGGGTTTATGCTTATTGCTTTGGAGAATCTAATAATTTTCAAACTTATCAATTAGCAATTAGTTTAAAAGAAAGTGCAAAATTATCTTTGCCAAAATCTTGGACAAGAAAACAGTACAATGAAGGAACTTTTTCTCCAGCAGGGCCTGTTGAATGGGTTTCGCATCATAAAGGTGGAACTAGTATGATTCTACTAGGAAAAAAAGTTGAAGAGAAATATAAAGAGGCTCTTGATGCAATTCGATTTATTGAAAAAGGTTTTTCATTTGTTTTAGATTCAATATATTCAATGCCAGGACATTTAGTGACTTCAATTGGACAATCAAATAATGATCGTGAAAAAAAGGAGAGCGAATATTCTAAAGTGGCTGGATTGTCATCAGTTAGAAGTTTAATTGAGAAATCTAGTAGAAAATTATTTCAGGAAAACATAATTGAGAGTCCCATGGATATTTTAAATGCAACTCAATTAGGTTATTGGAATTCAGGTTCAGAACATTATAGGAATGATGGGTACCCTGTTAATGATAGTGATTATTTGCTTCATGAGATCAAATATCCTCATAATAGGGTAGCTTTTGTAAAAGTAGGCAAAGGTTCTTGCTATAGTAATATATTTGTATTGCCTTATAAAGGATTTGAAAATATTGTTGAATTAGCATTATCTGAGGAATTTTCTAAAAAATATTTTCCAGGTAGTTCTCCTGAATCATATTAATCCTAAATCAACCTTTAAAATTATTATCTCAGAATACCAAGATATAAAAATTCAATATTCCTAATATTAATATGTTTAATCTAGCATTATTTTTTCATATTGCGGGTTTAATTATAGGACTTGGCGCAGTTACTGTAATTGATTTTTTAGGTTTTACATCTAGAAAATCTAAAGAATTAACTCAAGTTACGATTCATGCCCATCATGTAACAAAACCTTTAATATGGATTGGAACAATACTTATTTTTATCAGTTGGTTATTTTTATATAATGGTTCATTAATCTCTAATATAAAATCTTTTTTACTAATAATTATGGTTTTAAATGGAATCTTTCTTTCATTTTATATTTCTCCTAGATTAAACAAACTTATTGGAAAAAAAGAATTATTACCTATGCCTTTGCAAATTAAAATAACAATTTCAATGATAATCTCTTTTTTATGTTGGTGGACATTTGTTATTTTAACAGTATTAAGTCTATGAAAAATAAAATCTTTTTAAAACTTAGAAATTATTTGTTTTTTAAATTCTTCAGCTAAATGTGAGTCTTTATTTATTATCATCTTTATTGATGAAGAAGTATTAAGAGTTTTAAGTAATTTTAAAACATCTTTATTTTTTAAATTTAGTTTCATTTCTTTTTTTAGTTCATTAGGAATAAATACTTGAATAAAAATATCATTAAAAGCAATACTATCTTGAACCTGATTAAATTCATCAATCTTGAAATTCACTCCAATAGCATCATAGAATTTTTTAGAAAGCCCCTCTAAATACGAATTTCCTGAAGAAACAAAATAAATTTTATGCCCTTTTTCAAGAAGTCTTAAGTAATAATTATGTTCTGCTCTTAAATAGAAAATTGGTTTCCATTCATGATTTACTTGATAACAAATCTCCTGATTTTTAGTTTTGAATAATTCAGTTTTCATAAAATAGTATAAGTATTTCTCTGCATCAAATATTGTTTCAAAATTAATTATTGTAATATCTTGATTTGATTTAGATTCTTTTAATCCAGCAATAGAATGAATTTTCTCTTTTGCATAATAATTTGTTTCAACTATATCAGTAAAAGATTGAAGTTTTTTTATCCAATCAATATTAATTTCATATTTTTTATCTTTTTCAATAAGGGATTTCTTTTCACATAGTTCCTTAACTGCTTTGTATACAGACTGATAAGTTGAAGAATAAGTATATTGTTTTTTTATTCGATTATAGATTTGTTTTAGAGTTAGTGGCCATTCATAGGTTAACAGAGTAATTATCATATCTTTCGTGCTATTGGGTTTATCCGATACTTCTGGAACAATTATATTAAATGACATTATGAGATTTTGGTAGAATATAGATATAAACCTTTTGGTTTATAAATTATTAAACTATAGGTTAATAATTACTTGTGAGTATTCTTAATTGAAGAGGTTAAAAAAGAATGAAATTTCCTTGGAATAAATATGAAGAATTGTCTTTAGAAAGAAGAAATACCCTGCAAATATTCATAACAAACAAATGCAATCTTAATTGTAAAGGATGTTTCGCAAGAAGAGCTATGAAAGATAATCCTGGAGATATAAGTTTAGAAGAATATAAGAATGCTGTATTTAATTTTTTAAAAAAGGGTGGAAAGCAAATTAATATTTTAGGTGGAGAACCATTATTACACCCACAATTAAGAAAAATTTTAGATTTTAATAGAGAAAATAAAATTAAAACAACAGTTTATACTAATGGCTACTTTTTAAAAAATTTTTCTAAAGAAGATTTTATTGATATAAAATTAAGAATTTCATTATGCTCTCAAGAAATGATGAATAAAGAAATAAAAAAGCTTCCAATAACAGATATCCCTATAGATGCGAACTTTATGATTTCAAAAAAAACAACCTTAAATGAATTATTGGATTGTGCAAATTATGTTGAAAAAAATTATAACTGCAAAGTTTTTTTTATATTCAGTATGAGAGAAATGGATAATAAAGATCAGGAATTTTTTGATGATACCAAAAATACCATGTCAGTTATTGATTATAAAAAATTAGTACATAGGTTCTTAGAAGAATATAATGGAAATATGAAGATCCATATCTCAAAAAGAGGAGTTTTTGAAAGTACAAAAACTCTACCAGATACAAAATGTAGATTTGCAAACTATTTTGTTGGTGGTAAAATCATTCAATGCCCATATGATGTAGTCAATTTAAAATTTCAGAAAGATTATGAATTTAATTGCAGAGATTGTCAGCAAAATAATACTTGTTTAATGAGCAAGATAATTTTGAAGAGGAAATAAACAAATCATATCATTTTTGATATACTTTGTATAAACAAGTTGATCTATTTAGTACCAATTTCCACAAGGAATTTAATTTATTATATTTTTTACACAAAAATTTACTTATTTCTATGGGGGTAAGTATAATATAAAGAAATCCCTACTATTAATAGTCCAACAGTAAAGATTATAGCTTGAGTCATAAAATTTTGATTGTTTTTTATTTTATCAATTAATTGAAGAATTTGACTTCCTGCAATAAATGATCCAATAGCAAGTCCGATAGTTCCAAAATTATGTTTTAACATACTACTTTTTGGGATTTATTCTTTTTAAAGTTATTTAGTTAAATATTTTAACTTAAGAGAGAATCTCATCCCGTAGGAGAGCCAGGATAAAAAGAAAATATCTTAAAGGATATACTTTGTAAAAAGAAAAAATTTAACTCTGCTTTTTTATACAAATCAGTGATTCAGCAGGAGGAAGATATTGTAATTTTCCCTTACCATCCAAAGAATAAATTTTTCCATCTCTTACATCTATTGCAAATGATTTACCTATATAAGTCAAATCAGAAATTTTTAATGCAAGATCTTCGTGAATTTGACTTGGATTAAATTTTTCGGATTTGGAAATTTTTTTGCCATTAAATAAACATTATATTATTGTTTTTAAGAATAATTATTCTGTAAAAGTCATTTGGCTTAAAAACAAAAATTAGTTCCAGCTGAGACTAAATAGTGTATAACAAAATATTTCTTAAAAATTGATTAATTTCTGATTTATTCTAATCTGGAAATAGATGTTTTAATTCTCTAGGTATAAATTCAGGAAAAATTTGAGCTGCTCTACATCTTAGTCTTTCTAAGATTCCACCTTCTCCATTTGTTCCATGAATCATTTGAGATACTCTGCTCTCAGATAAGTCTAATGAATTTCCAACAGCTTTCATATTTGTATCCTCAAAGTAATAGGCTATTATCATCTCTCTTTCTAAAGGATCAAGACCGGACAAAAGTTTTGAAATTCCTTCACGAACTTCGTATAGTCTTGTTGAATCTTTTGATAAAGGAACTTCAACAATTACTTGATCTTTTAATCTTAATTCCTTAAAGTTATCTGAGTCAAATTGTTTTTCATCTAAGGACAGGGTATGTCCATGCCTTCTTTTAAATAATTCATAAGCTAAATCTGCTGCTTCACGAGATACACCTGTCTGCTGAACAAATTCTTCAATGTCAAATTGTCTTTCATTTTTTCTTGCATCTTCCATATAATGATTCATTTTTTTCTCAACATTTCTTACATTTCTTGGAACTTCATCAATCTCTCTAAGATAATCTAATACTTCCCCCTTTACTCTTCTTGGAAGATATGTTGTTAAAAGAATTCCTCTTGTTAAATCAAATCTTTCAAAAGCTTCAGATGCCCCTTTTTTTGCTTGATGTTCTAAAACTGGATAACCCATTTGTTCAATAGCAACCTGAAAACTTGGACAAAATTCTATCATATTTTTTATATTTTTTCCATATCTAGTCAAAAATTCTTCTCTATAACTTTCTTCTCCAGAAACTCTGTGTCTTCTTACCAGTTCTTCATTATTCATATCTGAAATTGGTATATCTTCAATAGTAGGAAGGGAAATATAAGCCATACTTGTGACCGAAATTCTAAATTGCAGATTATTTTTTATTTGAACTCTTTCAATTAATGGTAAAGATTTTCCATCAATAGAGATAGTTTCAGGAAGTTCATCTGGATGAACTTGCATTGCTTCGCAAAATGCAAAAGGACAAACATAAGAATAATTTTTTGGTTTTTGTTTTAAAAGATTTCTTACTCCAAGTTTTTCTTTTTGAGCTCTCCCTAATAAATATCCTCCAAGATAACTTAAATCTCCTTTAAGAGAAACTTTTGCAAGTTTGCATTCATCTCTTTCTAATCTTCTTCTATAATTCCTATCAAAACCTCTAACTTTTAATTGATTTGAAGAATAAAAACTAAGAGGATCTTCAATCATATCTAATAATTTCTCTGATTGTTCACTCATTTTTTACCTCCAAATAGTTTAATCTTGCCTTTTTAAAATGATGAATAGAATATAATATCTGATCTCCTTCTTTTTTTATTGGAAGATTTAAACCATGTCTTTGACTATATCCAACTATTTTCATAACTTCATGTGGAGAACCCCTGGTTACTCCGCATAAATCATCTAATGAAACAAATCTAGTTTCTTTAGATTCTCCAACTATCTTTTTAATTAAGGGTAAATTTCTTTCAACAGTTTCTTCATAAGATCCTAATCCTTTATGTCCTTTGAAGGCTCCTTGAGCAAGTAATCCTAAAAATTCAGGGGTATATTCATTTTCAACTAAGAAAAATGGATTAGTTACTCCAACATTATAAATAAAAGGTAAATGAGATGCAAAATGTGTTAATTTACTGTCAATTTTTTGAGCTATTTGACCAATTCTGGCTCTTGTTAATTTTTTTGAAGCAACTTGCGATTTTCCCCATTCATACCAAACAAGATCAATAGCGGGAGTATGATTAGATGATTTTGAAATATAATCATTAATATCTTTTCCTGAAATCTTTTCGCTACGTAGATTTAATATTCCCGCTCTTACTAAAGCTCTCGATGCAACTGGTGTAGCAATTCCCTGAGCTATAACATCTTGCAAATTATAATCTCTTGATGGAGCAAATCTCCCTATTTCATTTGAATTACGAGATTGCATTATAGAATCAATTAAACTATCTGTTGATAAAACTTTAGCTAAAAGAGCATTGAATTTAGTTGTATATTCAGTTGAACCGCCTTGTTTTAAATAAGATTCTTCTGCAACACCTAGACTTGTTGCTAAAAGAATATGCATGTTAAATAATTCTTGATTTATTATATCTATAGAAGAGATTAATGGGTGGTTTTGATTATAAGCAAGTTGTCTAGTTGAAGAATTATATGTAGCAGGAGAATCGTTTTGTCCCCTGTTTACTGTCCTAAACCCTAAAACATTGGAAGGTTTTTCTTTTTTTTGTTTATGATTGTTTATTGAAAGTTCAGGACTTATTGAGGATTTTATTTGTTCTTGATATTGTCTTTGATGAGGTTTGAAATTACCGTTTCCATTTCCTGAAGAATCCAAATGATATTCTTGTCTTTGAATTCTTTCTACAGGAACTACAATTGCATCAGGAATTGTATCTAAATAAGTGGTTTGTTTTAACGCATTAGAAATCAAATCTCTTGAAGGAACAACTACTTTGGCTCTTGATGGCCTTTCAGATCTTCTTATTCCAGATAATCTTTTATAAATATATTTTCTAACCTCTAAAAATTTTTCATCTTCTATCATTTTTTCCCTATTAAAAACAATCGAATCTCTTAATCCATCAGCATTTACAGTAATTAGAACTTTAGAAGGGGAAATTCTTAATCCCCTCTTTAGTTGAAAAATATTAGAATTTCCTACAGATCTTTGGTTAACATAAACATAAAGTCCATTAATTCTTACTGGTTTATCATATAATGAAATTTTCATATCTACTTTACCAACATAATTTAATTCATCTTGAAATTCAATAATTTCTATTGGATCTGGAATAATTCTTTTTACCTCATATCCATTAAGAGTAACTCTAAAATCAGGCCTAGGTTCAGGAAGTTCCCATGCAAGTGAATCTTCTAGACGATTTAAGTTCAAAAGTTGAGATCCTACAAATCTTGACCTTTCTATAACAATACTAGTACCGTGCTTTTTAGTTGGATTTGTATGAACATCATACCTTATTCCTCCTGTTGGATTTGGTTGAAAATCTTCAAATCCTTCTATATAAGAATCATCTTTCCATGTCTGCAATTGATAACCTTCACCTAAAAATTGCAATAGGGTATTTGCAATTCCAAATTTCCCAATTTTAATTCTTCCTTTTTCAGATATAGGATTTTGCAATTTCTCGCTATCACCCATACTTAAAAAATTCTGAAGGCCAGTTTCACTCATTCCAGTTCCATCATCTTCTATTGTAATTTGTTTATCACTTTCTTCTATTTGAACTCCAACATTTTCAGCATCTGCATCCCAACTATTAGAGACAAATTCTTTAATTACTGTAATTGGTGATTTAACTAACAATCTAGAAACAACCTGCCTTAGATTCTGTCCTTTTGTTTGTGATATTGAATAATTTTTCATTGTTCAACTCCCTCTATCTTTCTTTTCCTTCCTCGTTTATTTCCAGTTGGAACATAACTTTTTTGTTGCTTTCTAGGTTCATATATCTGATTTTCTTTTGCAAAAATATGAAAATAATCTGTATTTGCTTCAGGAATAAAAAATAATGGATGGGATACTCCAACATTAACCATTCCAAATTGATTTGCAATATTTTGATGTGATTCTAAATATTCATCAATGGGCGTTGCTCTTGGATTAGTATAAGTAACTCTTACCCCTTTTATTGAATCAACTTTAGACTTAAAATAACGTGGGTCAACTATTTCAATTGCACTTAATAATCCATTCAAAGGTTTTAATGTTTCTAAAATTCCATTTTTATCATATCGATGATCTTCAGTTCCTTTTAATGCTCCAGATGTATGGAGCAACCTAATTACCTTAACTGGTCTACCTGTAAGAAGACTTAATTCACTACAATCATATAATCTATGGGGATTAAGATATATTTCTTTTAATGGTATTAAAATTGGTTTGTCATTATATAGGTTTGTTATACTGGATATTCCTTCGAAGTTAGAGAAAGTTTCATCAAATCTTTGTGCGATACAATGTTCAAGTCTTTGATCTTTAAAATCTTTAGAGGTATAGGCAAGAGTTGCTGCTGTTAAAAAAGCTCTTCTTAAATAAACTTCAGAATCTTTTCTAGATCTAATTTTATCTTCTTTCTTTAGAAAAGTAAATACTTTACTTTGTGTATTGATATAAATAACATTTTCATTAGTGTCTAATTGTGCAACTGGTCCGGCTTTAAGATTATCTGATAATGTTAAAGTATAATTTGTCCCAAGTTTTCTATTAAATTGTTCCTGGGCACTTCCTAAAGCCATATCAATATGAACACTTAAAACATCTCTTCCAACATAAAAGGCAGATTTTGATACAGATCTATTATCTAAGTCTTGTTTTATTCCTCGCAATACTTCTTTTACCGCATCAATAGTTTTTTCAACTAAAGGATCTTCTTGAAAATCAGATCTATCAAGCGTTATAAAGGGCTCTAAGAAATCTGCATTTATTTCTCCTTGTAATCTGCCTTTTCTAAGAACTGGAGAAATTTCTTCAATACCAAATAATTTTTCATCACCAACTGCACGATTATTAACATAAATTCTTACTCCCTCTAGTTTTTTCCCATTATTTTTTAAATGATAAATTCTTCCATTAACAATCCTGCCATTTCCTAAATCTTTCTCTACTCTGTAAGTTTGAGCATAAGTAACCACACCTCTTTTTTTAACAAAACTACCATTAACAAATACATCAAAGTCAGGTTGATTTGGAGGATCCCATTGCAATCTTGAATACAATTTTTGAAAACTAAATTGTTCTGTATCAGGTTGAAATCTTAAATCTTTAATAGTAATGACTGTTCCATTTCTAACTTTTCTTGCAACAGGTATCTCTTCTACATCAAGATCTTGTTCAGTTACACCTTCTCTTATAATATACTTTTTATGATCTTTTACGCTTTCAACACTAAATGATCTTCCTAAATATTGAATTAAAACTTTTGCAATTCCATATTTACCTACTCTATGCCTTCTTTTTATTGGAGAAAGAGGTTCGTTTATTTTTACACTATCACCTAATCTAAAAAAACTTTCAAGACCTTTTTTATCCATCCCATTACCATCATCACTAATAGTTATTTTTCCTAATCCTTTATCAATATCAACATGAACATGTTCTGCATCTTCATCATAAGCATTGCAGACTAATTCGCTTACAGCTGCATAGGAATCCGCAACTAAACTGCGACTAAGAACATGAGGTAAATTTTTCCCTATTCTTGGCTTTATAAGTTTCTGTCCACTAATCTCTCTTCTTGCCATATGTTTTCACTATTTTATTGTAAAATATTATTCTTTATAGTTTAAAAATTGATTTATATTAAATCCGCTTTTCTAAAATATATATTTAAAAAGTACTTTAATACGAATAATAAATAGTCTGTAAACAACTAGTCGACTATTTTGGATTAAATCCTGATGTGGATACAATTACTAAGAACCAATGGGCGTAAACATTATTACCAATTTAGTAAATTTTTATTAATTTAATCTTTATTTTAAAAATTATTACTTCTGGATTTTGACTCTTTGTTTATAATTAATATTAATAATTAAACGATTTATTACTCTATCCAGATTGGAAGTTATTTATGATTTTTTGATTCTTTTAAGTTTTAAAAAGTTGTGTTCTTGTTTAAAGGATATAGAAATTTAGACAAAGCATGATTTATATCTTTTCTTCAGAATCTAAATCTGCATAATGAAACCACCTAGAAGAATCTCTCTTATAATGATATTTAGGTTCAACAGGAACTAAAGTCATTGCCCCTAAATCTTTTTTAGAAAATTCGTAAAATACTGGATCATGATTATAGGGTCTAGCTAAAATAACTTCGTTACCTTCCTCTTGTTCTACTTCTGGAAGATTAAATTTTCCATATGTTTCAAAGACATTATCAAAACCAACATGAGAAAATACTAAGCCTGATTGGCAAAAGTTCCGCCAGTTTCTTTTAAAAGGAAGTTCAATTCTTTTATCTGTTTCTTCATCATATCTCACTATTCCTCTCTTTTTTTGGCCTTTATACATAGGTTTAACATCAACTTTCTGTAATTCTGTAATATCTCTATCATCAAAAATTCTAAATCTACCTGTTCCAAATTCACCTTGAACTCTTGCCATTAAATATTGATTAGACCCTATAGTCCCTCTTAGTGGCAAGTATGTTCTTACAGTTTCAAAAGCAATTGGGGATTCTTTATATCTTCCTCCACCAGAAATTTTAAAAACAGAACCTTCTTGTTGTAATTCATTCCATTTTTCATCCCAAATATTTTCTTGTTCTTTTAACTTTTCTCCAATAAATTGTTTTAATTGTGAAAATTCAGTATAACCTGTTCTTCTTTTTATTTCATTTACGACCTGTTCTTTTTTTTGATTTAATTCTAAAATTGATTCATCAACACCTTCATTAGATATTCTGCCATCACCTGCATCATGATTAATTCTCCAAGTGAGTCCTTCTAATTGATTAACAATACTAGCTAAATCCATATCAGATATTTTTTCTAAATCAAGTTTTTCATTAGTCATTTTCATTTCACTCAAGAATTTTTCTCAAGGTTTATTTCACCTCTAAATATTCATTAAAATATGCTTTAAATATATTTCGTATGGAAATCTCTTAACTCTAGATTGCTTCAGATAGGACTGTATAAACGAAGAGGACTTTTTTGCATGAAAAAACTTTTATGGTTTTTTCTGCACAGAAAATCCTAGTCGGATTTTCTTGTGTTCCAAAAATGGGTTAATTGGATTTTTTAATCTGCTCTAATCTTTAATTCAAGCCCCGTAAATTTAGCCACTCTTTGAGATAGTTTTCCTCCTTCTTCTGAATATTTCCAATAAAATAAAATTGGTTTATTTTTACCATTTTGGATGATTTTATTTATTGCTTTAACAAAAGCTGTTGTTGCTAAACCTTTTCCTCTAAATTCTTCCTTTAAGACTGCTGCGCATAAGTAAATAGTCTCTGGAGTATCTTTTAATTTCATTTTTTTAATCTCTTCAAAAAGTTCTGCTTCATTAATCTTTTTTGAAAGAAAACAATCCATTAAAATTCTATTACATGGTAGCATGAATGTATAACCAACCATTTCACCATCACTTCTTATGATATTCAAATAATCTTGGGCATTTTTATAAATCCAATCTCTAGTTTGCCGAGTTGTGGGTATCTGATTTGAATCTTTTTGAGTTCCGAAATAATCTTCACTAATTTTACTAGACTCATTTAAATCCTTCTGAGTAATTTTACCTTTATCTGAAGAATAAGTGATATCATTTATATGCATTTTATTCTATATTGCAACTAATTTTTATTTAATAATAAAGAGTTCCATCCCCTCTTTTTTCAACTCTATAATTTTGATTTGAACCCATTTCCGGAGGATTATCAGTACAAATCAAAAAATCTTTTCTATTTCCTTTTCTTTCAAGAGTAACTTTATAGGTTGGAGGAATATGATCTTTATTAAATGCAAATCCATTTTCAGTACCGCCTTTAAACCTCGCTCCTTTTCTCATAGAAGATCTTTCTTTTGCTAACTGTACATCTATAACCTTTCCATCAAATTCTAATCCAAATATTTTTTTTATTAATCCCATTATTAATACAAACGTTTAAACTATTTAAAGATTATTTAGTGATAATTAAGGGGAGTAATTAAATTAGAACTTTTTTCATTTTTACCGATTCGTATGCTAATATATACATCCCAGCATTCCAAGCCTGATTCCTATTATCCTTTTTCCAACCAGTTATTCCAGGTTCTCCGGTTTTACCATTGAACCATTCCCAAAATGCCCCATCTTTTTTCATATTTAATTCAGCAAGTTTCTCGAGTTGAATTTCAGCTTCATTAAACTTTTTCATCTTTATTAATGCAAGAACATAAAATCCCCCTATATATGGCCAAATTCCTCCATTAATATAATGATAAGGAATTTCGGCTTCACAATCATAAAAATAATCATACCAATATTTTGAATCTTTTTTTATACAAGGATAAATTGTTTTTACCGGATATGGATGATCAATTTTTTCTTTTTTAATATATGATAAAATTTTTTCAGATTGATTTTTATCCGCAAGTCCGTAAATTATAGCTAATAAGTTGGCAAGGCTATCAAACCATTCTCCAACTTCATGATGCTTGTTATGATTTTTCCATCTATAACTATAATAAAATTCTTTATTCCAAAGCCCATCAGTAGGATGATTTATCCTTTCAACAACTTTTCTTATTATATCTTTTTTATTTAACAATTTTAATACTTTGTAGTAAAGTGCTTGAGTGTGTATAGTGTGACCATATCTATGAGGAAAACAATCTTGCCAGTCAGATGTTGGTTGCTGTTCAGGTAAAGAATCTTCTCCAAAATCTTGATACCTTAACCAGAGGAAAGCTTTTTCAATATTTTTTTTATGTTTTTTTAATAAAGACTTATCATTAAACCTTTCAGCATAAATATATTCACCAATAATAAACCATAAACTAGAATCAATTGATGCAAAATCTGCTCTTTTGTCTTTAATATGCACTGCATTTGGAATTTGTCCAAGTTCACTTTGTTTATCTGCTAATGTATTCAATGATTTTTTAAAAGCATCTTTGAATTCGGGCTTGTCAACTAAACTTGCACCTAAACTAGTAATCATACTATCTCTTGACCAAATAGCTTGGTATGAAGGATTAGCTGCTGTAAATCCAATAGGAGTAATGCATTTTTCAAGAACTTTTATCGCTTTTTCATACGCCTCTTTTTTAATATCCATATTTAACTTAAAAGAAAAGACTATAAAAATTTAATTAAAGAATTGAATTTTAAAAAGTATATCCTTTTAGTAAATTTTTCATTGCATAGATTCAGAAAAATATCTCAAATTTTGTATATTTTCCCTAACAGCATTAATAGTTGATTTAACATAAGTTCTAGCATTTGGATCTTGAATTAAAGATAATAATTGTTCATAAGATATTAATAAACTTCTTAGATAATCTGAATTAATCTTAGCAAAAGGAGTGATTCTTCTTGCATCTAACTTACCTATTTCTCTGTAAATGAGTTCAGTTGGAGTACTTGAATCAAAATCTCTAGCTTCTTCATTATTTACAATCATTCTAATTAATCCGCTAAATCCAAATTCTTCTTCAATTGTACTTAAATCCCCTTTAATTTTTTCAATTTCTATTTCAAATCCTTGTTTTATTAAAGCAGATGGATTAATTTCTATCATTTTTAATTTTCTCAAAGAATTATCTTGAGATGATTTTATTTTTCACCTAATTTTATTTATCAAAAAATGCTTTAAATAACTTTCGAATGGACCTCTCGCGGGATCGAACCGCGGAGAGCTCGGTGTAAACGATTTAGATCAAAAATGTTACTTATTTGGACGAGCAGTTTTATTATTCTTTAATATCCCTTAAATAATCTCTTTGGTCACATCTATCATTAAAATCTACAACTTTAGTATGTAATGAAGTTAAATATCTATTTATTCTTATAAGGGGTATAAGCAAATATCTTCCTGCTGCTCTTAGGTCCCATCTTACTGAGTCATCTTGAGTCCAATTTTGAGTATGAACCAGTTCAGAATCTAATTGTCTAAGTTGTAATTCTAATTTTCTACATTTATAACTTCTTTCATGTGGTATTTCATTAGTCATTTTTTTCTTTCAGTTTTTTCTCAAGAATTATTGAGATGATTTATTTTATCACCCCAAAATATATATTAGAATTACTATTTTTAACCTTTTCGGTAAGTTAAGTTTATATAGACTTAAGAGAGAATCTCATCCCGTAGGAGAGCTCGGATAAAAAGAATATATCCTAAAGGATATACTTTCTAAATTCATTTTTTAAGCTAATTAGTGGTTCAGCAGGAGGAAGATATTGTAATTTTCCCTTACCATCCAAAGAATAAACTTTTCCATCTCTTACATCTATTGCAAAAGATTTTCCAATGTAAGTCAAATCAGAAATTTTTAATGCAAGATCTTCATTTATTCGTTTTGGATTAAATTTTTTAGCATTTTCCCTTAATTTTCTAGCTAATTGACCACTGCCCATCATTCCGCCTACAATATAAATTTCCATTTCTAATCTGGACTTTGAATGATTATTTAATTCTTCTAATACCAAATCGTGAAGAATATCAACATAATCTCCAACCCCATTATGTGAAAGAAATCCAATACCTTGACTTGTATCATATCCAGCCATTGCAATACAAGGTCCTATTCCTACGGTTGCTAATATCGGTCTTAATGATTCTCTTGTAGAAATTGATGATTCGGATCCACGAACCAGATTAAGTAAAGAATAATTTTCACTGAATTGCTCATCAAATAAGTTTGATCTTAACTTATCTGCATCTAAATTTTGATGTTTATACAATCCTATTTTTCTCTTTATTCTTTCACTTAAACTCCTTGGATATATAGTATCTTTCATACTACCCAATTCGTTTAACTACTTTATAAATATTACTACTAATTAGTTACAATTATTGCTATAAGAACCTTTAAATATAAGGTTACCTATTAGGTAACCATATAAAATGACATCAGAAATACCTCAATACGGCTTGAAAGCATATGCGTTATTTTTTGCAAAACATAAAGATAAAGAAGAATTTAAACAATCAGAATTAGACTGGATAGTTGGGCAAAGCATGAAAAAGAAAATATTTTCTTTATTGTTAAGGGCGGGGTGGATTAAAAAACAATCTGATAATACCTACATTTGTATTACCCCTGAAAATGTCATGAAAGGTTTATTGGAATTTAAAGTTCCTAAAATTATAAAAGAGGCAGAAAAAGATTATTCTTTCACAAATTTATCTGCAGTAGAAATTTGGAGCGATTATTCGTATGTTCAAAGAGGAATAGAAAAGTCTCCATACTTTATCAAAGTATTAAAGAAAGATTTAAAATATTGGAAAAGTTTTTTTAATAAATGTAATATTCCAAATTATGTTAATAGCGGAACAACAATAGGAGAATATATTATTTTAATTCCTGTAGAAAAGTTAAGTTTTGTAGAAAAAGAAGGTTACAAAGTTGAAAGTTTATATGAAACAATAAAGTTAGCTAAATTAAATGAAATGTATTTGTATGCTTACAATTACATGAAAAAGAAATATAAAAATGTTACAGCTTAGAGAAAGAGAAATATTTGAAACTTTAAATAGAATGGAAAAATTTAAGTTTGTAATTATTGGAGGATATGCAGTAAATGCTTACACACTTCCAAGATTTTCAGTTGATTGTGATATTGTAGTTAAAGATACAAAAGAGTTAAAGGAAATTGAAAATGTCCTATTAAATTTTGGTTATTCAAGAGAGGAAAATAATAAAGATAAAACTTCTTATTATGGAGATTTCTTAAGAATGGAAAAAAATATTGGGAATGGAATGAATGTAAGTATCGATATCTTAATTAAAGAGATTTTAGATAGGCAAACAAATTCAATTTTTTCTGCAGAATGGATATTTGAAAATTCTGAAATAAAAACATTAAAGGGAAAAACCATAACTGAAGAATTAAAATTAAGGATCATAAACCTCGATGCACTATTTGTTTTAAAATTTGTAAGCCATAGATTAACTGATATTAGAGATATCTTTATGTTAGCTCCAAATATTAAAAATAAGAAATTAGTCAAGGAAGAAATCTCAAAAAAATATGATTTTAATAAATTGTTTGAAATAATTAAAGAAAAAATAACCTCAAAACAGTTTAAGGATAGTTTGCAAGGAGTTTATGGAATTTTAGATGATAAGGTTTTTGAGAAACATAAAAAGGCCATTCTAAATTTGGATAAAATTTAGAAAGTATATCTTTTTTGATATACTTTGTGTAAAAGAGTTTATCCTAAAGGATATACTTTCTTTTAGATAGGTTAATATATTTTATTTATTAAATAGAAGAATAAGTAACAGAAAATAATAAAAAAGATGGATTCAAACAGAAAAACAGCGATAATTGTAGGAATATTGTTTCTATTTTCTACAATTACATTTATGATAGGAAGTAACCTTATACAATCGTTTTTTACTGATAAAAATCCAAATACTCCTTTATTGATTATTGGAGTGCTCCTTGAGATTTCTTGCGGTGTAGCAGTTGTTGGTATTGGGCTTTTAATGTTTCCAATCTTAAAAAATCTTAATAAAAATTTAGCTCTTGGATATGTTATTTTCAGGATTATTGAGTGTTTAATGATTATTATTAGCGGAGTTTATCTATTATCCCTGTTAAAATTAATGTGGAATTACGATATGATAATTTTTATCTTTACTGGCCTTGGTGGTTTGATATTTTCTTATTTATTATATCAATCAAAACTCATTCCAAGATATTTGTCTGTCCTTGGCATCATTGGATATGCAATATTGTTACTGGGAGTCTTGTTAACTATGTTGGGCTATGTTGATATAAACACTGGTACAGGAATGCTTTTATTACTTCCAGGGGGTTTATTTGAATTATTTCTGCCAATCTGGCTTTTTGTCAAGGGATTTAATAAATATGCACTTGCTTCTTCAGAATCAGCAAGTAAATCAAAATAGATAATCTTAAATTTAATTAATGAAAGATTACAAATGAGAGTGTATTGAAAAAATAAAAAATTTGTTTAAGGAAGAAGCAATCGAAATTAATGTTCTTCAAATAGGGGAAGATGAAGAAAAAATAAGACCTTTGCCTTTTTTATAAAATCAATATTTATGAAGTAGATTATTTTTGCAAGAAAAAACTTTTATGGTTTTTTCTGCACAGAAAATCCATTGGATTTTATTGTGTTCCATAAAATGGATAATCCATTTACACTAACTCATTTGTCTTGCTAAAAATTTATGAAAGTCATCAAAATATGAGTTTGGAGAAAGAAATTTTTCTTGATGAATATCAAAATAATCCGAAGTCAAATATCCTCCGTCTAAAACAACAGAAAGTTCTGGTCTTTGATCTAATCTTTCAATATAACATAATCTTATATCATCGCTACCTATTTCATCTAAACTGTCTCCAGGAATTTCTATTGGGCCCCTAACCTTTGGAGTACCAATTTTTCCTTTTGTATAATCTTGATACACACGAGAAACTATCTCTGCTGCTTCTTGAACCGAAACTTCTGAATCTAAACCTAATAAAAAAGAAGCATTTCTTTTACTTCTCATTATGGATCGTACTTCTTGTATTTTCATATTATCTTTAAATCAGAACTCTTTTTCTTGCCATCTGTATGTAGCATGAAAGAGTTGTTTTTTCTTTTTGTAATCGGGATGTGATGGGTTATAAAAAACAATATCTTCATCTTTTATTAGAGAAACTGTTACTTCTGCACATCCAATATATTTTCTTCCTGAAAATATCATATTATGCTTATTGATTCTAATACTTAGAATTCTATCTAAATCTTGTCCATCTTGAATCATAACAGCAAGTTTTCCTTCACATTCCCCTTCATAAGTTACAAAATTTCCTACTCTGTCTCCAAGAAAAGATATTTGAAAACAATCACCCGGGATAAGTTTCTCTAGATCAGATTCTTTTGTTACTGCAATTGAATTGGGTATCCTTGTTTCCATATTAATATTTTATCTCAGAATCAGTCTGAGGCAGTTCACCTCAGTTTATATTCAAATTATAAGATTTAAATAACTTTCGAATGGGTCCCCTAAGGATCTCCCCAGAAAAAGAGCTAGGGGTAAATAATCTAGACCAAAAAGGTAGCCTTTTGTGAACGAACTACCACTTTATGCCTCAAAATATTCTTTTTTTATTAATATTCTTTTATTACATGCTTTCCAAAGATGATTTGATAATGAAAATGCCGATTTTCTTTTTTTATCTGTAAAATAAGCCAAAATCACTTGCATATTATGCTCTTCCTTTATATCTTTTATAATTGGAACAAAATCTGTGTCAGAAGTTATAATCATAATCGTACTTACTTTTTTCTGTGCAGCAATTTTTAGCATATCCATTGTCATTAATGTATCAACCCCTTTTTGTTGAAATAAATTATCTATTTTTTGGCATCTTCCCTCTCTAATAATTATTTTAGGAGTTACTAATTCTAATCTAGAGATAAATTTATCATAATTCCCTTGTTTTTGTTTTTCACTATCTGTAGGAATAGGACTTTTATATGGTGGTGCGGTGTAGAAATAAATCTCTTCACAAAAAAGATTAAGTTCATTGCAAAGATTAACTACTAATTTTTCTATCTTGTATTTTATAGGTTTACCCTCTCCAAAATATTTAGATATGTATGAAAGGTAAGCACTATCAATAAGAACAATTGTTTTATTCATATAAAAAAGCATCAGGCAACCCTTTCGGATTACCTGGGATTATGTTAATATTATTAATAGTTTATAGTATATAAGATTTTCTATGTTATAAATAAAATGGACTTAAGAGAGGATCGAACTTATTCGATCACATTCCTATGAATCCTAGATAGTATTTGCTTTGCAAATACTAAAATATATGGACCTAGAGAGGATCGAACTCCCGAATTATCGGTGTAAACGATATGGTTTGCCACTAGCCTATAGGTCCTTTATTAAGTCTAAAAAAATAGACTTATAAATTATATAAAAGTCATGCGTTTTTAAAGCTTTTTAGACCCAAAATTAGCTTAAAAATCAATATTATTCAATTATTTTCTTAGCTAAACCTATTATTTCATCAAAATCTTCTTTATTTGCCTTATATTTTGCAAATTCAACCATGCTGCATAAATTTAAGCAGGATTGTATTTTATCATATTGTATTTTTTGAGATTTTAATTCTCTTATTAATTCAGTATTGGTTATCTCTTTTTTAAGTCCATATCTATGGCTTAGATAGACTCTTATTGCTTCACTTGATTTTCCATAAGCATCTTTAAATCTTTCTTCTTTAAACAATCTTTTTGATTCTTCTAATAATTTTCTAGCTTCAGCTAGATAATCAAAATGAACCTCTGCCCTTTTTAATGGAACTGCTAATTCTGATTTTTTATTTTTAGGATAGATTTTATATATCATTAAAAAACCTAGACTAGCAATTATTGCTAAAATAAATAAATAATATGTAAATGGAAATTGTTTATTTTTATCTAGTCTTACTTTTATTAATTGACTATTATTAAATTCAGCAATAATTCTTGCACTTTCATTATTTTTATTCATGTAATCAACATTAATATTAGTTAAACTTTCATTTATCTTATCCATTGTTATTTCTTTTCTATTATATCCTTCTTTTTTTAATGCCCCTTCATAATTTTTGAATCTTTCATCATTTTCCATTATTTTTTGCATTTCTTTTTCCTGAACTGAACTTTCCTTTTTTAAATTTTTAACTTTATTATCCTCTATTTTTCCACTTAAACTAGCTGTTTCAGAATCCTCTCTTTTATAATTAATTTTAAAATCTCCATTTGTAGAATTTTCAGGATTTATTTCAACAGATTCTGGTTTATATCCTTGTTCTTGTAATTCTTGATTTTGTTTTTGAAATTCAGAATTTTCTTGAATCTTTTTAGCAAGTTCTTTTTTTAATTCCTCATTTTGTTGCATCTCTTTTTGCATCTGTTGTTTTAATGCAGATGTATCTTGGTTTGCTTGATTATTTTGCATCCTATTCTGTAATTTATTTTGCTCTTGTTGTTGTTTTGCTTGTTCTTCCATTGCTTTTCTTTGCTCTTGTTGTTCTTTTTGTTGTTGTTTTTCCTTTTCATCTTGGGTTTGAGCTGAACTAGATTGCTGATTTTCTTTGTTTTGTTTTTGATCTTCTTTTTCAACAAAGATTATATTGATTTTTGGTAATGTTATATAGATTTCTTTACCATTTTCCTTATATGTAAATTGCATTTCAATTGCCATATTCACAGGTTTATCTGAAGTACCAAAGTTCATTAAAAAGGGATTTTCTTTTATTGAAAGTTCTTGTGTTTGAGAATTTGAATTACTATAATAAAAGCCTTGTTGTTGGATTTTTTGTAGAACAGTATATGAAATATATCCATCAACTTCCTTGAAATTTTCAATATCAGAAGGGATGACAGCATTTTCTCCAATTAAAAAATAATAATCACTCTGATTAGTTATAAATTTTAATGGTTCAGCATTTATTGTTGGAACAAAAAGCAATATAAGAAAAAAAATATAATTTATTTTTATCATGATATTATTCTATATCTCCCATAATTTAGATAAATTTGCACTAAAATAATAATAAAAGCGAGTAAGAAAATATAATCCTTAATACTTGTAGGTTCTTTTTCTCTTTTAATATTTTCACTAATTCTTTTATAAATCTCTTCTAAAGTATTATCATCAACACTCTTATAATATTCTCCACCTGTATTTTTAGCAATTTTTTGCAAGGTTGCTTCATCAAGTTCAGCATATTGGGCATTTCCAAACCAATCATATCCTAGAACAACTTTTCCATTTGAACCCATTCCTATTGTATTAACTTGAATATTATTCAGTTTTGCATAGGCTATAGCTTCATCAGGAGAAATAACTCCAGCATTACTAACTCCATCACTCAATAATATAACAACTTTTTTCTTATTTGGAATACTTGAAGCCATATCAATTGCAAGCGCTAAACCATCTCCAATTGCAGTCTGCCCTTGTTTAACTTGTATTCCTCTTAATTTTTCAAGAACTCTATCTTTAAATGGAGATAAATATGCAGAGGTTGTAGCTCCAGATTCAAATAAAACTATTCCAATCTGATCATTAGCTTTAAGACTTTTTATCAAAACTTCTGCAGATTTTTTAGATGCTTCAACTCTTGTTGGAGTATAATCAGTTGCTTGCATACTTCCTGAAACATCTAATGCTAAAACAACATTTACCCCCTCTTTAGTTTGCTTTAAAGGGATATTAGGATCAGCAAAACCAATTATCATTAAAGATAGAACTATCATGAATAAGTAAAAATTAAGATGTTCCCTTAAATTAAATCTTTTTTTTGTAGCTTGTTTAATTAAACCGATATTACTAAATCTAATTGCAGCATCTTTTTTATTTTTATTTGATTTAATATAAAAATAATATAATACAGGTATTATTAATAAAAGATAAAGGTAATATGGTTTAAGAAATGTAATATAACTCATCTTATCCTCCTACATCTTAATCTAAAGAATTTTTTTAAAGGGATTTCATAAGGTTCATCTGATAATAAGTTAATAATATCAATATTTAGTTTTTTTAAAGTTTTTTCTAAATTCTTATTTTTTTCTTTTAAAATATTTGAATAATTAGCTCTAAATACAGGATCATTTGTATTAACTAGGATTCTTTCACCGGTTTCTTCATCTTCTAATCTAATATAACCAATTCTAGGAATTTCTTGTTCTCTGATATCATTTAAATTAATGCAAATAATATCATTTCTTGATTTTAACATCTTTAATGATTTGCTAAAATCATTAGTCATAAAATCTGAAACAATAAAAACAACACTTCTTTTTTTTATAATTCTTGAAATGAACTTTAATGAATTATCAAGATCAGTTGTTTTTTCTTTTGGTTTATATAATAAAATTTCTCTTAATATTTTAAAAGCATGTCTTTTTCCTTTTCTAGCTGGAATATATCTTTCGATTTTATTTGTAAATAAGAATAAACCAGTATTATCATTATTTTTCATTGCAGAAAATAATAATGAAGCAATAAGTTCAATTGCCGCTTCTTTTTTTCTTTTTGTACTTCCAAATTCATTGCTTGATGAAATATCAAAAACAAAATATACTGTTAAATCTCTTTCTTCAATATATTCTTTTACATATGGAAAACCCATTCTAGCTGTAACATTCCAATCAATAGACCTAATATCATCACCTGGATTATATTCCCTTACTTCAGAAAATTCAATTCCCCTTCCCTTAAAAGTTGAATGATATGCTCCTTGTAATAATCCATCTACTAATATTTTTGTTTTAATCTCTAATTTCCTTACTTGTTTTATAATTTCATTTGGATTTTCCATTTTTATGGAACTCTTATCTTAGAAAGTATTTTATCAATTATTGATTCTGTTGATATTCCTTCTGCTTCAGCTTCATAGGTTAACATTATTCTATGTCTTAATACATCATGAGCTATTTCTTGAATATCTTCAGGAATAACATATCCTCTTCCATTTAGTAGTGCATTAGCTTTACCAGCCATTATAAGCCATATTAAAGCTCTTGGTGAAGCACCATATTCAATCATAGAATCCAAATCTAACTTATATTCATGAGGTTTTCTAGTTGCTTCAACTATTTCACTAACATAATTCTCAATTTTTTCATCACAATAAATATTTTTAAGAAAATTTTGTATTTTTATTATCTCTTTAGGAGATAATTTTTCTTTAACATCAAATTTCATTCCAGTGGTCATTCTATTGATTATCTCAATTGAATCTTTTTTATTAGGATAATCAATAATTAATTTAAACATGAATCTATCAACTTGAGCTTCAGGTAATCTATAAGTTCCTTCTGTTTCTATTGGATTTTGAGTAGCAAGAACCAAGAAGGGAAGTTCAAGTTTATAACTTTCTTCACCAATAGTTATTTGTTTTTCTTGCATTGCTTCAAGTAATGCAGACTGTACCTTTGGCGGAGCCCTATTAATTTCATCAGCTAAAATAAAATTTGCAAATAGAGGCCCTTTTTTTGTTGTAAATTCACCGGTTTTATTATTATAGATTTTAGTTCCAATAATATCTGCGGGTAATAAATCAGGAGTAAATTGAATCCTTTGAAATTTAGCACTTAATGTTTCTGATAATGTTTTTATCATCATGGTTTTAGCTAGTCCAGGTACTCCTTCTAATAATACATTGCCATCAGCAATTAAGGCCATAATTAATCTATCAATTATTTTCTCTTGACCAACAATAACTTTACTAATTTCTTTTTTAACTAAATCTAATGTTTTTGATAATTCTTCAGCTTCTTTATTTAATTTTTTTATATCCGCATCCATCTTTTAATTTTAACCCATAAAGATAGATTTGGTTATCTAATTTATAAAAGTTGCGAATTCTAATTCCATAAATGATCTTTTATAAGTTTAGATAATAATTTCATTCTTAATTTTTACTTTTTATCCCACTCAAGAGAGGAGAAACAAGTAAATAAGTTAAGATGAATTATCACCTATATATCTTCAACATGAGTTACTAGTTTGTATAAAGCCTCTTCAATATATTTTTGGCGTTCTTTTCCACTAATAGATTTATGAGGATCTTTTGCATCTTTGATATATCCATTTTCAGCCATAACTTTACCAACAGTTATTCTTCCAAAACCAATTTGTCTTGCTATTTCAACATATTTTTGAGGAAAAATAACTCCATCACTAAATACTATATATTCTCTTTCTCCATGTGGATCTTGTAACATTATTACCGCTATATCCGTCCAGCCATCATCTTCATCAAAAATTCCATTTTCTATTGAGATAATTCTATCAAGTCCATTAATTCTTTTTTTAAGATCAGTTATTCTATTTCTAGCTCCTTCCATAGTTGATTCATTTACAGGTTGTGCACCAACTCCAGAATCCGTTGAATAACCCGTGACTTCAGCATGAATGCCTAAAGAAGCATAAACATTTTTTACAGCATCAACTTTAAAACCATTGTTAGAAGTAACACCAATTTTCATAAATTAAAAAATCAAATTTTATTTAAAAATCTTTATATAGTCAAGAACTACTATTTTCTTCCATTTTCTAGATTATACTCCGCAACTTGGACAATAAGATGTTCTTGGTGTACCTATTACATAATCTTTATATAAATGAGCATGTTCTTTAGAACAAAATGGTTTTTCTCTTAATCCAGTAAATTCTGGAACTTTAACTAGTTCAATAATCTCTTTTCCTCTTTCAATCTTATTAGAACAGTACTGACATTTTTGTTTAAATAATTTCATTATATCAAGAACTGATATTTATATATAAACATTTTTTAGTATTGATAGAAATTAATTCAATTTAGCAGTACTTAAAAGAAAAACAGTTTTGCTAATTTTTTTCATTCTCTTAAAAAATATTTAATTTGCTTTTTGTTTAATAAGTTAGCTGCTGTAATAATTACCGAGACTTTATTCACTATTCCAATTTTCCTTCTAAAGTTTGTTTAAACCAATTAAGAAATTTTTCATAATTCGTTCCTCTCTTATGCCAATCATGCATCTTAGCTACAATAAAAGAGAGATATAAAAATTGTTTGTATTCATCTGTAAAAAAACTTGGATCTGCAACTTCTTTATATCCTTCTAAAAATTCTTTTCTTGAATCAGGGCAAGTGAACCATTTTAAATATGCCTTAGCAAATCCCCTCCCTTTGGTTAAATGCCATATTGCATCAATATCAACAAGATAAGTATCACAATTATTATCCATTCTAAAGTTTCTTGGAATAGAATCAGTTAATTCACTAACAATCTCAATTTTTTCAGGCCGGTAATTTGCATACCTATGACAAGCAGTTTTAAACTCTTCTTCACTTATAACTTTATTTTCTACTAAATAAATTGCTCCATTAAAAAAACTACCATCTACATCTTTTACAATATCATTTGGAATCTGGTTGACTATAGCTTGCATTCTACCTATCTTTCTAGCTTGATTTTTATCTTCATAAGATAAATCTCTTCCTTCAATAAATTCATACAATATATCTCTTCCATCAATTTCATACATAGTTGGAATAATGCCTGAATTTGATAAAGCTAAAGAATATTTTTTATATCTTTCAAGATTTTCAGAACTATTACATCTTCTTAAGATATATTTTTGATTATCAAGTATAGCTAAATGCACTTCTTTTGTCATTCCTCCACCTCCTTTAGGACATTCAAGTAATTTAACTTCCCCAAATTCAAGAATCTCTTTTATTGTAGGAATGGTTCGGATTTGACTCATTTTTAATATATAATTTTATTATACAATACATTATAAATGTTACTATTATATAGTTACACCTATAGAAAGATTTATATACTTGATTGAATTATATATAATATTAGTTGTCAAGGTATGGATATATTTCTAAATTATTATAATGAATTTTTTTATTAAATTTTACTTTCTCCCCCTCAATAATAGGGGCGAGTAAAGATAAAATATTAATTAAATAAGTAAGATTATGTCTTTTTCAAAGGCTATATTTTTCACCAAAAGTATTAAAAATAGATTTAGACAAATAATATTATGGGTTTATTAAAAAAAATAGGTTTATTATTAATTTCAATTTTATTGATATTTACTCTTAGTTTTGCAGTAATACTTTATGGATTTGGAGAAGTTTTCAATAAAGAGGTTTATTTTGATTCATGTGAAAAAAATAATGTATATTCTTCAATTGAATTTCAATTAAAAAATGAGTCTATGTCTGAATTTTTTATTTTAGAAGGCGGAGTTAAACCTTTTGTTCAGGATAAAATTGTTAATTTCTTGGATTATATGAAAAATGAAAGAGATGATCTTGATTTAAAAATTAAAGTTAATAAAACACTTCTCTATAAACAATTTGGCGAACAAATAAAAGATATTCCTTTATGTCCTGAAGAAGTTAAAGTTTTCAATAAAGAAAATATCTGTAAACCGATTAATATGGGTAATGAGGAATTTATAGATAAAATTCTAGATTCTCAAAACATGTCCGGACTTATTACTGATAGTATTGATTTAAAAGAAACCTTTAATCAAGATGGTAATCTGGATAAAAATTTAAAAAATCTTAGACAAATTTATCCAATGTATCAAAAGATATTACTTGCTTTATTCATATTATCAATTTTTTTTATTCTAATGATAATATTCATGGATTTAAACACAATTAAACCATTATTAAGGACCTTAGGAATTGTTTTAATTATTGTTTCAATAAATCTTTACACATTTAGTTCAATACTTATTTCAACTTATGATAAAGAATCTGCTAAAATGATTTCTGAATTTAGTTCAGAAATTGATTTAACTATGTTTATAGGTCTTGTTAGGGATTTATTCGTTGCAATAACTTTAAAGATTAAACCTCTTGGTATTGGATTTTTAATTATAGGTTTAATATTTGTAATATTATCAATATTGATTAAAACAGATAGACCTATTATAAAAAGAAAAAAAGATATTCATAAAAAATAAAATAATTCTTTTATTTTTTATTCAAGTTCTCTTAATAAATATTCATAAATATCAAGTAGGCCATTAATTTGGTTTAACTTTAAAATCCTTGACATAATTAATGGTTCTTGTAAATTCTTTTTTAAATTCATGAAATTCAGGTATATTTCGAGTTGATGTAACCAAATAATCATATAAATCTCCTATATCCTTTAAATGGACCAATGAATATCCTAAATATTGTGAATTATCAATATCTCTTTTTCTCTTATCATAATAATTCATAGCTAAGACACAACTAAAATCATTTTGAAACTCTTTTCTTTCAGTTTCATCTAGAGAATGACATATTTTAAAATAACTTGGACAATCAGAAATTGGAATATCTCCTCTTTTTTTATCATTACCAGAAAGAATAATTGGATGCCACTCTAAAAATTGTTCATTAACTAAAAAGTCTATTCCTCCATTATTAAGATTTTTATCATTTACTTGAAAATTAACTTTTTCAATGATTCTATAACTTGGAATATATTTTTCAAGTAGTAAAGCTACAGCTCCTTCTTGTTGTGAGGAACAATAAAACCTTCCTTCTACATGATATGAATTTTTTCTATGTAATTCTACTGTCCTTTTTCCATTTATCCTGCCCATTCTTTTTCCGTTATCTTTTTGAATTTCTTTTAGTTCTTCTTCAGTTACTCCGGGAAAATAAGTTCCAAATCTTTCATATTTTGTTTTAGCAGATTTTTTACATATATCTGATATTTCTTCAGGAGTTTTATCCTTCCAAGGAAGTCCTTGATCTCTTATCCTATTTCTACCAATTTCTTTCTTTCTTTCTTTCGTGATATTTTTAGCTGGATTTCCATTTACCTCGATATTTCTTTTTCCAGCTTTACTTCTTATTTGATAAGCTAATTCAGGATCAAGAGCTTGCTGTCTTTGTAGAGATTTACGACTTGTGATAATTCTTTTTCTTTCAAATTTTTCCTCCGAGGTTAAAAATCTTGAAATATATTTTGTAATCATTTCTTTTGTTACTCCAAGAATTATAGCCAACTCAATATTTTCAGTCATATTATAATCTTCTTGTTTTCTTGCGATTTCTAATTCCTCTTTAATAAGTTCAATCATAGCCACTCTATCTTCTATACTTGTTTTGCCATTTTTTGTTGCTGAACAAGCCGTTGATCTTTGTTTAGATTTTGTTTGATCATGTTCTTTTAAATACTTTCTAATAGAATTAACCGACCATCCTGTAAGGATTTTTAGTTCATCATGTGTTGGAAGTGAATATATTTTACCTTTTTCATAAAGTTCATATTGTTCATTTAAAAGTCCATTAAATGCTTTTATATCTTCAGGATCAATCTGGCGTTCTTGAGAATGTAACACTCTGCTTCTAAAAGTTCTATCTATTTCATTTAATGAGGGTATAATATTATGTGAAATATATGTCCCTGAAGAATCTATTATCTCTGCAAGTTCGTAATTAGGTGTTAATCTTTTAATTTTTCCTTGCCTATACATCTCAATTTCATCAGAGATTAATTCAACAAACGCTTCTTTATCTACATCATTTAGTAAAGTATTTTTTTTAATAATTTTTTCTATAGTTTCTTTAGAAAGTGGCTTTCCTTTTTTTAATTGAGATAATGTTTTTATTGGAAAACCCATTTTTTTTAAAATCTTTAAAGAAGTATCTTTCCTTATGTTAAGTTCTTTATCAAGATCATTTGCTGAAGCATCGCTTTGATGATATCTAAATAAATAAAATTCATCAAGACTTGTTGCAAGTCCTCTTTCAATAACTTGTTTTTCAATATCAAGCCAATTTCTATAATTTGGTCTGGATCGAGGATCAGCATCATTAATAATATCTTGAAGAGACCTTATTTCAAGTCCAGAAATATGATCAATAACCGTTGTCATTTTCCTTAATCTCCATTTTTAATATCAGCATTATAAAGATCACTTAGTTCTTTTCCAGTAGGAATCTTTCTATGAATCAGATATTTTAGTTTTATATCTTGGCTAAATGTTTCAAGATCACTCATTTGGGGTCTTGAATCTCTGTTCCTAAATCTATTTGGAAATCTTGCTTCACTTAGAGATTTTGAAAAAAGTTCAATCTCTTGACAGTCATAACCCGTACTAGTTATATCTTCAACTAAATAATTAATCCAAGGTTCATAACCAGAAAAATGATGGGAATGACAGTTAACTATGGAATCTCTTAAGAGAGTTTCAGGAATATTAATAATTTGAGTATTATCAGTTTTTTCAGGAGCGACTATACTAGAATTATTAACTTTTGGTTTAGTCTCATTTGGGAATTTTTCTTCATAATTAACAACTAAATTATCAAAAATACTTTTATAAAAATCATGATCATGCAGAAAATAAGAGACAATTATATCATAAGATAATTCAATGTTTCCTTCACTATTAGGTTCAAACATTCCTAAAGGTTCAAACAAAAATCCAGGACTATGACAAAAATAAGCCATTGATAGATTAGGATCAATATTATCAAGCACTTCAAGTCTTTTTAATTTTAATCTATTAAAATCATTTATAGCTCTATTCATAAAATGTTTATGATCAAAATATAATCCTTTTGATATTTTAGCAACTAGATTATTTTCAATATCATTTTCTTCAGCTTTTTTTATACAATCTAATAGGACACCCCTATATTTCTTTATATCCTTATCTATATATGACACTTCATTTAATAGTTCTGTTAAGTTTTCAACTGTTTCCTTGAACAATTTTCTTAGAACACCGTATCTTTCTTTAACATTTTGATTTGCATGTGCCTGAAGAGATATTTCTCTTGAAATCAGTTTTGTTATATCAACATTCAATCTAAATGACTTATCATATCCTTTATCAAATTCTCTTCTTTTTTTAGGATCTTTAACTGACATAATTGATTTTGTCATTATCTCTTCCATTGTTTTTGCTGGAATAAACCAATATTTATATTTGTTAAGTTCTTCATAAGATTCTTGTGTTTCAGGGCTCGAGACTAATCCTTCAAGCATTGACAATTGTTTTCTTGAAACTTGGATAGGTCTTTTATATTTCTCTCTTTCTTCTTGATTTTCAAAAATATCATAATATTCCATTAATTGATAGAATAATGGTGCTCCTTGTGTAAATTTTCTTTCTACATTCTCATTTATACTTCCAGTAGAAATTCTTTCACAATCTTCAAAGGAAAATTCATTATTATCTTCAGATATCGTATTGAAAATAAGTCCTGTTTTTTGTTTTTCATCTGAATCATTTTTTTCAACATTTTTCTTTTCTCTTCTTCCAGAATTTCCAGAATCTACAATTCCAGTATCGACTTTTCTTTTTTTTCTTTCTCTAGGTCTTTCTGCTTCCTTTCTATCTTGATCATTAAAGATAATTGGATCAAACTGGTTTATTTGATAGTCTTGTCCTCTTGAGATTTCATTTACAGTATATAAACTAAGGCGATTATTTTCAATATCCCTTTCAAAAGTATAATAAATTCTTGGTTTAATCTCAGGAGAGACAAAAATTATTCTTGATTCTTTGTCACCATTAAGATGCCTATGAATTTCCCTTATTTGACTTTCAACATCTTCTTCATTAATCTTTAATTCAATATAAACTCTATTTCCGTTTTTATCTATCGCTTTAATATCCGGTCTTCCTGATTTTAATCTAGACTGCCTTTCAATAAAAACTAATCCAGGTTCAATTTGTTCTATATTATAGTCTCTTGCAATATAAGTTTCAAAATCATCTTCTCTTCTATCTTTCTCAACCTTTTCTCTTTTAGAATGTGCATTTGCTTTTCCAATCCTTTGATATATTTTTCCTATTCTTTCAACTAGGTCTCTAAAACCAAACTTTTCACTAAACTCTTCAAAGACTTCAAGTTCTCTATGATATTTGCCTCCTGAAAGTTCTTCATTTTCTCTAACAAGTTCTTCAAGATCCGGCCTCAATAGAAATTTTATATCTTGATCAGGATCTATCATTGCTTGACTCATTTTCTTTCCTCCTCATCTTTTCTTTCCTGAATTTGCTTTTTCTCCCATTCTTCATTTCTTTTTTTAAGAGACTGATTTATTTCATCAATCTTAGTTTTTATTAGATTAGGTAGATTTGTTGGTTCTTGATAAATCTCTGATATCTTTACTAAAGGTATATCTCCAGCATATTTTAAAAAAAGTTTTTTCCCAGGTTTATGAGAGGGCCCATAACCAAAGGTTATAACAGATAAATCTTGAGGAACAATTTCTTCATCTGGTTTTGAGGTATATAGAATAAGTCCATCACTATTTTGATCAAGTTCAATTATTTTAGCTTGTTCAAGTTCCATTCTAAGAATTTCCACTTGTTTTTCAAGATTATAATAACAAGTGCTTGCTGTTTCTTCTAATGCAAGTTTTTTTACTGTTTCATATTGATATGGCTTTAATTCTCCATTATAATTAAATTGAACAAAGTTTTTATCATCTGTTCGCAATTCTAGACCTAATAAAAATAATCCGGGTTTTGATATATCAGGTATTTTTGCATAACTTACAGGAGTTACTACAATAGGATCTTGTTGAAGTTTTAAAGTTAAATGATATATTCTTCTATCAAAATTTCTTGATCCATTTTCAATTGAGGGTTTCATTTTAATCCTCCAAAGTCACTTGTTTTTGAACCAAAAATAATTCCATTAGATTCTAAAAAATCATTAACTCCCCTTGTAGGAAGTTTTGGATCTCCTTCTCTATATCTTTTATCAAATAGTTTTAGAGAATCATTGAATATTTTGGCATTAATTGGATCTTCAAAATCTTTTTCATAAATATCAATAATGGCAGATAAAGCACTTCTATAATTACTATAATCTTTGAAAGAAGAATCTAAAACTAATTTATATTCAGCTAATACTGGTTCTAATTTTTTATTTACTAATCCATCATAAGTTCCATTAATTCCATTTTTTTCATTAATAACACTTTCTTCAATTGCATCTGTTAAAGCCTTTGATTTTAAACACCATGCCCTTGGAAATCTTATATCACATTCATATAATGTTTTAGGATATTTATTCAAGAATTCTTCGCTTTTTTTAAGATATTCTTCAGGACTAATTGTTTTAGTTCTGTTACTTCCATGTTCAAATAAAATAGTTTTTACTTCACTTTCAGCTTTTTTAAGGGAAATATATTCTTCAAATTCTTTTGGTATTAAACCTGCTTCTTGTGCTAATCTTATTTTTCCTATAATTTTTTGATTTGGCTTAATTTGATTTCCATTTAAATCTTTACTACCATAAAAAAAATCGACAAATAAATTTGGATTTATTTCTGCTTCAGAACATGTTTCTGCAATATCTTCACCAATATTAGATCTAGCATAATCCGAGATAAAACCCTGTCTTTGAAATTCTTCCCTTCCAATAATATCTTCTAAATAATGACCAACAAATTTTAATCGGGATAGTTCGCTTTTTATCTTTCCTATATATAGGCTATCTCCATTTTCATCTTTAGCTAATTCATTCCATTTTTTATAAAAATCATTATCACAATATTCTGAAGCCTTATTATGTTTGATTTCATGTATTAAAGTATCATTTCCAGATGATTTGTTTACTTCAATTTTTCCTTTTCCAAAAGGTATAAAAACTCCTTCGTTTCTTTTTAAAAAACAAAATTCAAATTGATTAATAACATCCTTTTTAAGATAATTATTTGATCTTATGGTTATATTAGACAAATCAAAATAATTTTCTTGTTGTTCTCTTTCAAAAATATATGATAATTGAGAAACTAAACCTTCATTATCCTCAACATCATCCCTAAATCCTCTTAAGGAGAGATCATATTCTTCTTCAAACTCTCTTCTTACTTGGCTAGGATTATTTGAATTATTTATATTATTTATTGTGTAATTTGCTTGAGTTCCAAGGTGCAATAATATTGTTGGAACAATCAAGAGTTTTGCTAATCCTTTTAATAATGTTTTAAATTTTTTCATTTTCTTTCCTCCTGTGTTTTAGTGCATGCAACATAACTGAATTTACCTATATCAAAACCCATATCAAGTTTTGATTCATCAGGTTGAAAATAAGCTAAACCGCATTTGTATAATGAATTAGGTTTATATCGCTTGAATTTAAAATTAGGAGCTAAAAAATTTATTAGTTCAACTGATCTCTTAACTAAAACTCTTTCTCTTGAAGTTTTTTTCTTTTTATTGAAATAATATTCATTAGCATATTTTCTCGCTTCTTCTCTATCTATATCAATTGGTGGAGTTGATTTTTCTTGAAAAAATAATATAGGATAACTTCCTTTTCTTTTTTGTTTATCGCATGTTCCAATTATTACCATAATAGGTTTAACATATAGTCCGCTTTTATGATATTGGCTTCTTAAACTAGTCATAACTTCAGTATCTGCAATTGAAGGAGTCGGTTCTCCTGAAGGATGAGTATGAAAATGAAATAAAGTATAATATTTATCAAGTTCATCAGGAACTTCTGAAAATTCAGGTTCTATCTTTGGATAAGATTCTAATAATAATCTGTTTTCAGAACAAAAATCAGTAAATTCAAAATCATCTTCTGGATTTATTTGTCCAAATTTTTTATAAAGTTGATTAGCAAAGTCATAACTAGTAGGTAAACTTACACTTTTTTCGTCTCCTATGATTATTGTGTCTGGATAATATAATCTTGAACCAAATACTTCTTTTTTAATTTCATATAATATCTCTAAATCTCCAACCCCTAGATTACTCCTATCATAAGTTGATATTTCTATAGCTCTTTCTAAACCTGAAATAAATCTCTTGCTAGTTATTTCTCTTTCTAAAAGTTCTCTATCTACAATTTCAAATTGCTCAGTCATTATTAATCTCCATATTTTTTGTTATAAAATTTTTATAATCATTTGGCTTCAACCAGTTAATTCTTGGAATTTTTCCAGATAATAAATAAGATATTCTCAATAATTTTGATCTTTTTTTTAATTCTTCTTGAGTTAAATTTTTATATTCAATTAATTTTACTTCACTATCTTCAATATCAAAACCAGTTTGATTTTTTTTCAAAACTATACTTTGACTGGCACATGATATAGATAAATAACCTTTAGATTTAACAAGCCGGGTTATTCCTTGAAGTATACTTCTATAATCTTTATCACTAATATTATCTCCAACATTATCAAAAGTTAAATTATTCATTAAAACAACCATATCAAAGGATTCATCCATGAATGGAGGTTGATTTGGAAGCCTATATCCATGTTCTCGATAAAATTTAGGGGATCTATTTAATATTTCTGCAAATTGAATTACCTCAGGATTTATATCAATTCCAACGACTTCTGAATCCGGATAAAGTTTTTGAATTTCTTGAGTAGTTAATCCATATGAGCATCCCCAATCTAAAATTCTTGAATCTTTTGGTAATAGTGGTAATTTTCCAAAGGTTTCTTTAACTCTTCCATTCCATGTTGAATTAGATATCCAATATGATCTTTCTTCAAGACAATCTTGAGGAATATATTCAGCTGTTAATTTTGTTTCTAATTTTTCAGTCATTTTATTCTACCTCCACATACTTTTTTTATTCTTCTTTTCATCTTTATTTTAGTAAATGGACTCCAAAAATCACTAGCTTTTTCAATTCTACCCATAATCCCATATCCAATTGAAGAATCATTTGCTCCAAATAAATGGCTTAATTCATGTAAAATTGATCTGTATCTTAAATCCTCATTTGTTGCTATATTTACAACAGCAAGTTTTTCATCTTCATCGCTTGATCCTAAACAAATATTTCCAAAATGATTATTTCCATTTCTATTAATTAAAATTAATTTGTATCTATCTATTAAATCTCCAGAAAAAATTTGTTTGTAATCCATTAATATTTTTCCACACCTTGTAGCATCAACATAATCGTCCAATAATTTTTTATCTGATTTATTTGAAGTGGATAATTTTCCTAATACAAATAACTCAGGAATTGATTGAGCATAAGGTGCTTTAATTATTCTCATATTAAAACTTGTATCAAATTCATCATTAAATTTATCATTAACTCTTCCTAATAAATTAAATAATCTAACTCTACTTTCGGAATTATCATAAATATCATGCATCTCAGGAGTCAAATATACTCCAAGTTCTAAATTAAATTTACTCATTCTCTTTCCTCCAAAACTTCAATTGTTAGTTTAGTTAAAGTCCCAGGTTTTAATTGCAATTCAAGAATTTTTGGTATAACTATAATTGCTTGTTTTCCATGTTTAGCTACTCGTTTAGTTATTGTAAATTCTTTGTTTTGATTATTTGAATTTACTAGACTAGAAAAATTTTTATTGGATTTTTCTTGGATAGTAAATTCTTTGTTGTTTTTTTTAGAATTTTCAAGATTTGAAGTTTGAGAGATAGATTCTTCCATTTTTATCTCCTAAATCTTGAGTATAAGATTATTATAGAAATATCAATAAAAAAAATACTAATTAGTGCAATAATTGGATAATAAATGGTTTTTATCATACTTACTCCATTTCCAATACTAAAATTATAAACAATAAAAAATCCTAGAATCATTAACCCAATTAAAGAAAATGCAACTAGTGCTGGAAAAGTTCTAGCGAGAGTATTATAAAACGAATATTTATCTTGTTTTTTCCTACTATAATTTAATTCTACAACTATATCTCCTTGTTTCTTGTAACTTTTAATTAATTGTTGATTCATTTTGCTTCCTTCCATTCCTTTGCTCTTAATTCATCAAGAACAATTCTTACTAGTTCTCTATCATCAGATCTTAAATCAGAGGGTTCAACTTTTTCAAGTTCAACTTTTCCATCAATTGATTTTTCTCTAACAAAAACTTTTGGACAGATTAATCCCCCAGGAATTTTTATTGAACTTTCTTTTGAATATGATCCTTCATTAGATTTTTGATAAAATGAAATTCCTAGATTTTGATATTTACTAGCAACTTCTGAAAAATCTTCTTGAGTTTCATCTATTCTTCCTGAATAGAACCTAATGTCATATTGTTTTCCATTAGGTACAACTTTAACTTCTTTTAAATTTGGATTTAACATTTTTCTGTACCTCCTTCTATATGTATAACAGTGTCATCAGGTCTAATATCTCCAATATAAGCCCCATCATGAGTATAATATAATGTCTTTTCATCAAATCTTTCAAAACCATTATTTTCTAATAATTCAACTAAAGGATCAAGTCTAGATTCCATTCCAGGTATGCATTTTATTTTTTGAACTATTCCTACTTTGCTAACTCTTGCAAAATTTGTTAATCTATCAACTAAAACTTTTTCAAAACCTTTTCCTCTAAATTCAGGTTCAATATAAAAATCGGAGATTATATACCATTTATGTTCCATATCAAGATTATCATCACTTCCTAATTTTATTTCTCTGAGTTCAGAATTACCAACCATTCTATTTCCTTTTTGAAGATAACCGCAATACTTTCTTTTACTTTTTACAATATTATTATATTCATCAATTTCAAATTTTGGAAACTCTCCAGTATATTCTAAATCTGGTACTATATTCTTTTCTTTTACTTCTTCTTTTCTTACTAATTTATATTGTTGAACTTCCATTTTGTATGTTTTATACATATAATATGTATATACTATACAGTAACAACATATATTTAAAGCTTTCGATTTTGTTACCCTTATAAAGTGATACTAATAAAACCTTTATAAATTGGTTTAAATTAAGAAAAAAGGCATTTTTAAGCCTTATTAAGGCAATTTATTAGATAATTATATAATATTTATATTTACAAGAATTATTTATTATCCTTCTTCATAAACTAATTATGGAGAACTCAAGTTATGATTTTTTAAAAAATGGATATAGAAATCCCAATGATCCTGTATATTTCGATATTCTAACTCCCATCAATAAGGGTTTAACTATTGAACAAAGTGAGGAAATATTCAAGAATTTTGCTTTAGATAATTCTTTTGAACTTATCGTCCCACAAAAAAGATTTTGGAAAAATAATGGTTTGGATACAAAAGAATTTGATTCAATTCAGGAGATTCATAAAAATGGCAATCTAATTTATGAGATAAATTCTATAAGAAAGATAGAGGAATTAATTAAATATGATCTTGAAGAGAGTTTTGGAATTAATATCTATAAGTTAGAAGAAGATAAAAGAAAAAAAGTATTTACAAGTTTTATATGCTTATATTCAACATTGATAAATCCAGATAGCGAATATTATGGGTCTGGTATTAGTTTAGCTGATAAAAATGATGAACTAGGAGAATTTCTTTATAGAAATATTATAAGATAATGTATAATCTCCCTCATTTTAATAAATCTAAATTAATTAGTTTTCTTGATAATGTAAATTCAAATAAAGAAATAATAAAAGATCTTAATTGTTTGGAGTTCTCATGTGCATTTATTTATCATTGTTGTAATGAACCAATTCTTGATTCTTATGAAAAAGTTAAACAATCAAATAAGGTTTTAGACAAGATGTATAATTATTTTATTAGTCAATTAATGTATGAAGATGAAATCACTTTTGAAAAAATCAAATCATTAGCTAATCTTACCTTAATTCAACAAGCAAAGCATAAAAGGGCAATTCCCATGCATGCAACTACTTTAATTATAGACGAAAATAAGGATAAATATATTATTGAAAAAGATGGAGATTCCTTAGTTTCTTTAATTGCTTTAGAAGATTGGAATACATATAAGGAAGATTTTCCAGTTTATTCTGCATATGGTTCAAGAGTTTATGAGATGTTTTTTTAATATTATTTAATAAAGTTTATAAGTAAGAAAATTCTTACTTATTATATTAATAATATGGAAACAAAAATAATTAGGGTTACTGATAAAGGTCAAATATCTATTCCAGTTGAGATAAGAAATGCTATGGGAATCTTAGCTGGTGATGAACTTATTGCTGTTAGGGAAGGAGAATCAATATTTTTAAGAAAAATTAAAAAAGACGATTTTAAAGATCTACTAAAACATTCAGAAGCGGTTGCAAATAAACTTTGGAATAATAAAGAAGATGATATCTGGGATAAAGTTTAATCAAGGAGATATTTTATTAGTACCCTTTCCATTTTCTAATTTAAAAGGTATAAAAAAAAGACCTGTATTAGTTATATCTAAAATAAATTATCAAAAACAATGTGATGATATTGTTACTTGTGGCATTACTGCTAATCTTAAAGATTCAAGATATTCAATATTAATTGATAATTCTAATTTAATTGAAGGAAACATTCCTGTGAAAAGTAGAATTAAAGTGGATAAGATATTTACCTTAGATAAGAATATTGTTATTAAAAAGATTGGAAGAATTAATGAAGTTACTTTTAATCTGGTTAAAACTGAATTTTTTAATCTTATATAATTATTATTAAATTAGTTCTAACAACATTCTTCATTTTCAGCCCTAATATTAATATTAAACTTCCATATTTTTTTTCTTTAATAATTAGTGACATTAGAAAACCTTTAAATAGAATGTTTTTTTAATTTAAATTATGGAAAAGAAATCTCATGATAAAAAACCCGAAGAAACTTTAGATTCTAAAAATTATCAAAATTCTGAGATTAAAGGTCAACCTACTAATCAACTTACTCCAGAACAAACAAAAGAAATGGAAAAAGTTAGGGAAAAGTTAGATGAATTGAAAAAATTGATTATTGATAAATACGGAAAATCTGTTGAAGCAATAGGTATTATTCCTCCTCAAGCTGCTGATGCATTTGATGATGAAAACGAACTTAATGAAGAAGAGCGAAAGAAAAAACCTATGCACTTAGTTGTTGTTATGGACGATGATAAAGAAAAAGAATATAATGAGATTAGGTCTCATATTGTTAAACAAATAGCAGAATCAAAACAAAATATCTGGTTAAATTTATTATTGACAAAGGACTTATGGGATTTATGCCAAGATTCAAAATATGCAATTATTGAAGCAATTGGAATGTCTTATCCCTTGCATGATAAAGGAAAATTAGCAGCCTTAAGAGTTGCTCAGATCCATAAATCTCTTGTATTAAAAAAATTCGAGAAATATGTTTATTCTTATGTTATTGGCGGAAGTCTTGTTAGAGGAGATGCAATAAAAACTAGCGATGTAGATACTTATGTTATAATTGATGATACAGATGTAAAAAGAATGCCAAGATTAGAATTAAAGGAAAAATTAAGAAATATTATCTATTCATATATAATGCAGGCAGGTGAACTTGCTGGAGTAAAAAATACTCTTAATGTTCAGGTTTATTTACTTACAGAATTCTGGGAAGGGGTTAAAGATGCTAATCCTATTTTCTATACTTTCTTAAGAGATGGAGTCCCATTATATGATAGAGGCGGATTCTTGCCATGGAAATTATTATTAAAAATGGGTAAGATTAAACCATCTCCAGAATCTATTGATATGTTTATGTCAATGGGAGATAAGACTTCTGAAATTGTAAAAAGAAGATTACTTGATATTGTTATTGGTGATATTTATTGGGGAGTTATTACTCCAAGTCAGGCTATTCTTATGTTATATGGTCTTCCACCAACAACCGTTAAAGAAACAGTTCCAGAAATGAAAAGAATTTTTGTTGATAAGGAAAAACTTTTAGAACAAAAATATGTTGATATTTTAGAAGAAATTTTAATAAAATATTACAAAGGATATGAACACCAGAAAATTAAAGAAGTTTCAGGTAAAGATGTTGATAGACTTCTTAAGAATGCTGAAGATTATTTGAAAAGATTAAAAGAATTAAGGGAAGATTTAGAAAAACAAATGCAGAAGAAAACTTTTGAAGAAATATACACAAATGTATTTAAGATAATGGGTTCTATTTACGGTGAAAAATCTGAAAGCGAATTAATAAAAACATTTGAAAAAGAAATGGTTAATACCGGAAAAATCCATCCAAAATTCTTGCATACAGTTAATGAACTTCTTTCAATAAAAAAAGATTACAAAAACAAAAAACTTCCAACTAAATATGCTTTTGAAACATTAAGAAAAGATTCAGTTTATCTAATTGAAAGTTTGGTTGAATATTCTCAAAGAAAAGAATTAGGTCTTTTGGAAAAAACAAAAATAACTTTGACATTTAAAGATAAACATGCTGAATTATTCTTAACTAAACCCTCATTCTTAGTTCATGATAATAAAGTTAAGAAGATAACTGATAAAATTGAAAATTCTGACATGAATGAATTCAATAAAGTTTTAACTGAACATAAAGGTTCCAAAACCAAATTAGATAATCACATGATGAATCTTCTTAGAGCAGAGTTAGGCGAATTCGATATTGTAATGGGTTAATTAAACTAGTCGATTTTATCGACTAAGATTTCATTTGATGAATCTTCTTAAGATGTAGAGTTAGGCGAATTCTAAATTTTAATTAAGTTAAACCTAGTAGATTTTATCGACTAAGATTTCATTTGATGAATCTTCTTAAGAGAGAGTTAGGCGAATTCGATATTGTAATTAAGTTAATTAAACTAGTCGAATTTTTCTTTTAAAATATTCATTATTCTCATCAATCTAAATATTTATAATATATTTAATATCAGCTTTTTCATGAATCCCCGATTTTTTTATGAATTTTTTAAACATCCTTTAGAACTTGGTGCTATTTTTGAATCAGGTCCAATTCTTATTAAAGCAGTCTGCGATGAGATTCATGGAAAAAGGATTTTAGAATTAGGTGCAGGTAGAGGCCCTATAACAAAGGGCATATTGAAAAACCTCCCAGAAGATGGAAAACTTATTTCTCTTGAAATAAATCCCTATTTATATTCCCATTTAGAAGAAATAAAAGATAACAGATTTACTCCATTATTAGCTGATGCTACTGATCTTGAAGAATTAGCTATTGAAAATCATTTTGATTGCATTATTTCTGGCTTGCCTTTAAGCAACATGGATTATTCATCGATAGATAAGATTTTAGGATTTTCATCATTAAGAGATCGTTTTATTCAATATAAATATAAATCAAGCGATCATATCTTAAATCATTATTTTAATTCAGTTAAATCCAAAAATATCTGGTTAAATTTGCCTCCAGCAGTGGTATATACTTGTTCAAATATAGACATGGATATTTTATCATAATTTGTAACTACTATTTAATAAGAACAATAAAAAGATTTATAAACCCTTTTTGTTATGGACTTTTATGATAAAATGTATAACTAGTAAACCTCTAGATGAAATAGATTATGATGATCTAGTTAGAGAAGCAATTAAATCTGGAAAAAATAAAGCTTCTTTATTCAGTATAGAGGATTATTCAAATATTGCTCAAGCTAACTTTAAAAGAGCTTCAGAATACGAGTCTGTTGCTAATGATTTTAATAATAATCCTATAAGAAATACCTTTTTAATCGATAGTTATACTGCAGCTGCTATTTATTTTGATAAAGCAGGATATCTTGCTCTTTCTCAAGATATGCCTGAAAAAGCCGAGGAATATTTTTCTTTAGCATCTTTATCTTATAAAAGACTTGCTAATCAAGTTAGAGATGATAAATTTTTAAGCAAATCTCTTGATAAAGATATGGTAGATGCAACTAAAAAATCATTAGAATGTTTAATTGAAAGAGTAAAAAGAGATAAAAGGCCTGAATTATTAAGTCTTGTTTAAAAATGAAAAAAAATTATAGTTTAAGCAATATGGTTTCTGATGCAGTTATTGGTGCAGCAACAACTTCAGTAATTTATTTTGGAATGGATTATCTATTATCTTCAACTAATTTCCCACTTTATGAACGTAATCCATCAGATCCCTTCATAAGTACTATAGCGGGTGCAGGTTTATTCATTTTTCTAAATAGGCAGAATAAAAAACTGGAAAATTCATTTAATCAATCTAGATAGTAAAATTAAATCACTTGTTATATATAAAAAGCTTTAAAAACCCAGTATTCTCAATACTAACTATATATAAAATTATTGATTAATTAAAATGTCACAAAAAGGAACAGTCCAACAATTCAGACGTGGAAGAAGAAGAATACATGAAAAACATTTTATCTTAGATGTTCATGCTAAATCTATTGCTGATGCTTCTAAATATGTCGGTAAAACAGTTATTTGGACTAGTCCATCTGGTAAAAAAATTCAGGGTAAAATTTCTTCACCTCATGGATCAAAAGGTATGGTTAGAGCAATTTTTGAAAAAGGACTTCCAGGTCAAGCAAGAAATACAGATATTGAAATAACAGAAACAAGCTCTTCAACAAAAGAAAAAGTAAAAACAGAACCAAAAGTAAAAAAAGTAAAGGTTCAAGAGGATAAATAAAATGGCAGTAAAAAGAAGAGCAAAAGCATATTCTAAAAGAAAACCTATTACAAATTGTAGAAAATCAAAAAAGACTCAATTCAGTTATGTTAAGCAAGTTCCAACCCAAAAAATTGTAAAATTCAATATGGGTGATGTTAATGGTTATAGATTAGGTAAATATACTATAAAAATGGGTATTTATACAGAAGAACCAATTCAGATAAGAGATTTATCTTTAGAAGCAGTTAGACAATCTTTAATAAAAGATATGGCTGTAATATTCCAAAAATCTTTCTTCCTAAGATGTAATGTTTATCCTCATAATATTTTAAGAAATAATAGAGTTTACTCAGGTGGAAGTAAAGGAGAAAGAATCCAAACAGGAATGTCAAAATCATTCGGAAGTCCTGAAGGTAGAGCAGCAACATTAAGAAAACATGATGCTATTTTTACAGCATATTTTAATGGCGAAGAAAGTATCCCTAAAGTTAGAGCTTCTTTTTCAAAATGCAATTCAAAACTTCCTTGTAAAACAAGAACTGTTACAGAAATTTTGAATAGACCAGCTAATACTCATACTTCTTAAATCTGTATATAAATATTTTTAAACAATCCTTTTTAGCATTTATTCATGAGTTTGCATGATTTATTAATTAAGACAATCATTAATTCACCAGTTGTTCTCGAATCTAATCTAGGAATGCAAGTTAGTAAAATTACTCATAAAATATCCTTAGGAAAAAATGGAGATATTGATATTAAAGTTGATGGAATTAATTCATTAACTCATGAACCATGTTTAGCTATAGTTGAAGTCAAAACTCATGATGGATTAATTCCTCATTATCTAAGAAAACAACTTCCAAAATATCAAGAAAGATACCCTGACGCTATGCAGTATGTAGCTTATTCATTATCAGGAAAATCAACACAAGATATTGCTTTTAAAAGAATTCGATAAATTATTTTTCTAAAGAAATTTTTCCATCAGAAATAAGATATTCTGATAACATTATCGGATATTTTTTATAGAATCTATTAATAAACTCATTTGATGTTCTAGCTCCATCATTTATTCGTTCTTCAAGAGTGCTTTTAATATCTGGATCAATCATATCATTTGAGACTCCGAGTTCATATAATACTTTAGCCCTTTCAATCAATTTCATTGATTCTATTAAATTTTTTAAGAATTCTGTTTGATCATTTATATAACTAGTAGCTTCGCTTGTAGTTATAGGGGCCCTATTATCAGGTTCTTTTCTTTTATTTAACTCAGATTTCATATCATGCCAATCTGAATATAATATCATTTTTTGCAAAACAAGATTATATTTATTAAATTCAGAGATAATTTTTTTACTTAATTCTAGAGCAGTAATCACTCCATTATATTCTTGCATTTTTTTTAATATTCAAGGTCATTTAAAATATTAGCTATCTATCAAAATAGTATTTTCAAATATATAATAAAATATATGAAAAATAATTATTAAATTTTTAGAAAAATACACTTTTCTTTTTTCATAACCTTTAAATACTTATTTTGTATTAATATTTTATGGCTATTGAAACATTAACAATAATTATTCTTGCAATTGCTGCTTTGTTAGGTGTATTAGTAATCATGTTCATATTCTATTATAATCGATTTACAGTTCTTGAGAATAGAATCGATAACAGTTTAGCGCAGATTGATGTACAATTAAAGAAAAGAGCAGATTTGATTCCAGCTTTGATTAAGACTGTATCAGGTTATGCAAAGCATGAGAAAAAAATAATGGAAGCAGTTACTCATGCTAGAGCATCAATGTTAAAGGGCGGAAATCTTGATAAGAGATTAAAAGCAGGCGATGAATTACAATCAGCATTAGGAAGATTATTTGCTATAGCTGAGAACTATCCTAATTTAAAAGCTAATGAAAATTTCTTGCATATGCAAACAGAATTATCTGCTATTGAAGATAAAGTAGCTTATTCAAGACAATTCTATAATGACTCAGTAATGTCATATGAAAACGCAACTGAATTATTCCCTGGTGTATTCTTCTTTAAAATGATGGGCAAATCAAAGAAAGAATACTTGAAGATTTCAGAAGCAGATAAGAATATGCCTAAGATAGAGTTCGAAGAATAAATAGTTAGATTTATTTTTATTTTTTTTAGTCCTCAAATTCCCTAAGAATTTGAATGTCCAATATGCCTAAGATAGAGTTCGAAGAATAAATAGTTAGATTTATTTTTATTTTTTTTAACCCTCAAATTCCCTAAGAATTTGATTTTATCAACTATAATAAATATTTTATAATAATTATCTAATTTAAATAATTGGAAAAAGCATTTAATAATATTCTAATTCCTAATATTATGGAAGATAAAACTTTGGAAATATTGGTCGATAGGATAAAGGGAGCAAAAATTGTACCAATATCTGCTGGTGGACAAGTTGATTGCAGATATTGTAAACATTATTCATATGAACAAGATGTTGAATTAGAATCTTGTAAATGTGAAAAAGGCTATTTTAACAGTCCATTTGGAGATATGAATCCTAATATTAATTTTGGAGCCTGTAAGGGTAAGGATTTTGAATTTAATAATTATTTCATTGTATCTAAAAAAGAATAATTTTCCTATTTTTTTCTATATAAAATATTACCAATACTTTTCTTGTTCCTAATCTTTTGACCATTATGTAAAATTTTATTAATTTCTTCAGATATTAATTCAAGATTAGGTTTCCTTATCTTTCCATTAGTGTGCTGATAATTAGGGTCTTTAGAACATTTGAATACAAGTTCAATTTCGTCTTTTGTTATCGGTTTAACTCCTCGTTTTTCTAAAGCCATTTTACATATTACCTTTCTAGTTTCTGTATCTTGAGAATATAATCCAGCAGATCTTAAATAAATCTCTTCATTTCTTCTTGCAACATGATCTTTTTCAAGTTTTTCAAGTATAGATTCTTCAAATAATCCATCAAAAGCTTCATATAATCCTCCATAATATCCCCTTATTGCAAAACCAACTGCAGTTACAGCGACTCTATCCGATACATCAAATCTTCTTGCAATATCTAGATTTTGAGCAATTTCTTTTTGATATAACAATTGTGAATATTGGGTCTTTATTTTTTCACAATCCTGCACATTTCCAAGTATAGAACAAGCTAGTTCTAAGCCCTTTCTAATGGCTGCATATCTTCTTTGTTGATTATCGCAACTTTTATCTAGCATAGTATAATCCTTTCTAATACTTTATAGAAATCCTTTAAAAACTTATTGATTCTAATACTCTTCTCCTAATTGAACCTCATTTTCATTTTATTAACCTTAATTAAGTCTTAAATCGTGGCGTTCTTGTTCAAAGTAATAGAACTTTGGACATAGCTCTAATCTAAAGCTTTTTATACCCTACTAATCCTATAAGAATCTCTTAAATTACTTAAAATATTATCATGGAAACTTCATTAGCATTTGTTTTAGCAGGTGGAAAGGGAGATAGGCTCTCACCACTAACAGATTTTAGGGCAAAACCAGCTGTGCCTTTTTCAAGATATAGGATAATTGACCATAATGTAAGTTCATTAATTAATGCAGGTGTAGCTAAGATTTTCCTTCTTCCACAATATCAACCACTATCTCTTGATGTTCATTCTGATAAAGCTTATCCTCATACAGATATGCGCCTTGAAAAAATAGTTAGATTAGCTTATCCAAGGGAAATAAGAAAAGAAAGAGGAGAGACTGAATTTGCATGGTATTTAGGTACTGCTCATGCAGTTAAACAAAATATTGAATTAATAGAAAAATATACTCCAGATCATGTATTAGTTTTTGCTGGAGACCATGTCTGTTCAGTGAATGTAGCAGATATGCTTGATAAACATCATAAGGAAAAAAGAGATTTAACAATAGCTGTTGAAGTAAGACAATTAAAAGAATCTGATTTTGAAATAGGAAAAGATAAGCAATTAAGATATAAATATGGAATAATTGACAGCGATAAAAATAATAGAATTTTAGGGTTTAGGGAAAAACCATTAAGAAATGAAATGGGTAAACCTGGTGATGAAGTCCTTGTATCAATGGGAAATTATGTTTTTCATACAGATCCATTAATGGACGCATTAAATGAAGTTAATGAAAAATTTAATGATTTTGGAAAAAATGTAATTCCAAGCATGTTAAATAAGAAAATGGATTTATTTATTTACAGATTTAATGGTTATTGGAGAGATGTCGGAGATGTGGTTTCTTATTTTAATGCATGTATGGATTTAAATCAAATTCATCCACCATTAGACTATAAACAATTAAGAAAAGAAAAAAGACCCATTATAACTGAAGGTGGAGAAATTCCTCCAACAAGGTTTGAAAGTCAAGGTAAAATTTCAACTGTTTCAGAAGGTAGTGAGATTTACGGAACAATTGAAAATTGTGTATTAGGTCAAAATGTCTATATTGGAAAAGGAAGTATTGTTAGAGATTCTATAATCTTTCCAGGAGTTATTATTGAAGAAGGTGTTAATATAAGAAATGCAATAATTGATAAAAATAATACAATTCCTAGGGGTATAACTATTGGATGTTATGATCAACCGGGAGATAGATTAAAGCAATTCTATACTATTCCAAAAGATAATGATTACATAGCTGTTGTTCCTAAGGGTTTATTAAAATAAAATAATGGGATTCTAATATTATTCTATGTTGGTTTATTATTCTTTTTTAAAATAATTATAATTTCATAATTTACTTTTGAAATTATAACAAAATGATTATTGTTCTCTTCTATAAAATCTAATGATAGCTATAATCATTAATATCTCTCCAAGAATAAATATTAACCAATTATAACTAACCGGAATAAAACTAGATACTAATTGATTAAATTCTATATTAGTTAGAAGATTAAAATAATCTCCTAAAAATCCATTTTTATAAATTAAATTAAAATAATCTTTCATCCAAGTATAAAGCATCAAAATTCCTCCACTAAAAAGCAATATCCATTCAGACTTCATAATTTTTATTTTTTTACCCTTATCTTCAAAATTAATTATTAAAAAAGAAAAAACAATCATGGTTATTGAACATATGATAGGTGCAGCAACAGGGCCTAACCAGGGTATAGGTATTAAAAATAATATATCCCATGTAAATAATGAACTTGGCCAATCTAATATCACCTTTAGCCATATATAATAGAATATATCCCAAATAGCAAAGCTAAACATAAAGTATGCAAATCTTTCATGAAACTTTTTAGCAGCTAGTATTGCAATAGTTACTAACATAACTATTGTAAAAAATTCTCTAATAACTTCAAGACTATAAATATTAGAATCCATATTTGGATTTAATGGAAAATTAAATCCCTTTGGATAATACATCATTCGTAGATAAACTACAATTATGGTTTCTAAAAAAGCCATTGCAATAGCAAATATACCAATTGTCAAAAATTTCTTAACACTATCTTTTTTCATGATTAAATTCTTGTATTTACTATGCACTTATTACTGGTTTATGAGGTCTCTTCAGATGAAATTCGCAATTAGGTTTCTTGCAAGCTCTTCCAAGCCATTCTTCGCACTTATCACAATAATAGGAATCAAATTCCTTATTGTAAGTGTCTTCGTTTCCACAATATTTGCATTTCATTTATTTATCAAGTTTATCTAGTTATTATATCTTACTTATTTTTGTTACTATTTTAAAGGCTAAAAAAGAATTTTATAGGGTTTTTAAGGCTTAAAAAACCATAATTTAAAATAATGATTTTCACTATGAAGTAGTAATATTTATATAATCTTATATAATATATTTCCTAGATTAAAAATGAATAGACAAATATTGACTGAATTTACTCTTGAAAACTTAGATTTAATCGCAAATCTATATGGGGCTATTAGAAGGTTATCATCTAAAGATGGTGCTGAGGGTTTAATCTATGAACCAATTATTGATAAAGAAAATAATCTCCAGAGTATAAATTATAATATTGAAAGATTGACTGAATATCTCTCTTTTTTTGCAGAAGACTCAAAAAGATTATCAGAAAAACTTAAGTTAGAAATGATTAAAAAAAAATCCTTATTTTTTGATTTTCATCCATCAAAAACCTATAAAGAAGGTCAATTATCCGGCCGCCCATTGATATATCTTGGGCATATTACTGATAAAAGAACTGTTAATATTTATGGAAAAGATCATGAATTTTTTGAATGCAGATCTAATGAAGACTCGTACCCTGGTTTTCAGTATCCTAAAGAAATGTATAATGCGAGTGGAGTATATACAAATGGAGAATATACCTGGTTTGATAATCCTAATGTATTTGAGCATAATAGTATTGAAGAAGAAACGTTCTATCTTGATAATGGCATTGAACTGCCCCTAAGATCTCATATGAAAGTTTTGGATAGGTTTAGTCTTGAAGAACTTATTGTATTCAAAAGATTAGGTGAAAAAAACTATAAAATTTCTTAGACCCCTTAAATTCTTTGATTAGTATTTTTTCTTATAAAAATTTACTTGTTTTATTCAGTAAAAATTCTTGTCTTGATAAATTGCCGCATTGCATCAGGATTTCTATATTCTGTGAATGCAGCAGGAGTGAAGGTATCTTCTACAAATGTTTCAGGGTTTCTTATGACTAAAGAAACTGTACCATCAGATTCTAATCTATAAAGTTCATGATAAATTGGTCCAGATGGGGTATTTTGTATAGTATAAAACGCAGGATTTCGTTCACTAATTGGTTTTGCAAGTTCTGCAATTACTCTGTCAGTTACATCAAATGCACCAGCATTATCAATATTAGTATACTTCTTTACTAATGCCGGATCAAGCATACCAATATATGCTCTCTGGTGCTCAGGTAATGTAACTGAAATCATTTTGGAATATTCCTTGCCTGAAACAGGATTTAAAACTGATTCAGACAATATTTCATCAAACATTCCATACATTTCATTTCTTCTTATAATTAAACTTGCATCTTTTGATGTACCCCATCTTCCAATTTCTCTAAGGTTACCAAAAAAGTCTCCTGTTGGAGAATCAAAAGTGCTCATTGAACCTGCAACTTTTCCATCAATCTGGATATTATAAGTTTCAGCACGGCCAACTTTATTCAAAATCTTTTGTTTTGTATAAACTGCATAGGGTCTTAGTTTTTCATTTGCAGCATTAGCATAATCAATAAAAACAACTTCTGCATTCTCAACAAGATCTGCTGAAGCAACAACTCGTGATTGTGATATTGGATGTATTGCAGATTGAGAAAATCTTGCAGCAGGTTCTGAGTTATAATATTTCATCAAGGCACGTCTTGCATCCGGATGTTCTCTTATGAATGCATTTGTCATTTCTTCAGGATTAAATATATCTACAATATCTGCACTATCAATATCAGATAAAATTTTTGATAATTCCTCACCTTGATAATTATTTAAGACATAATCTTTAAAATCCTCGGTAAGTGCGCTAACATCTGTCAACTTTTTTGAACCAAACTGCATTCTTCTAGCTCTATCAGTTAAAGTCTTAAGTTCTTTGAAATATACCTTTTCTAATTCACGTTCAACTCCAGTGTCATCAATTAGGTTACGTAGAGCTGTTGTTCCATCAGGATTCTTTACTCTTACTTTAATATCAGGAAAAGTTATTGTTCCACCATTTGCAGCTGGTTCGAATTTAAGATTAGAGAAATCAGCATGATTCCTTAAAATATTCTCAGCTCTTGTTGGATATTTTCTTTTTAATCCAGAATTAATCTTTACAATATCTGCTTCTTCAATAATTATTGTTCCTGATTTTCTTACTTGGAGTGATGGATTATTAAAAAAACCAGTACCTGTTGGTGTTTCTAATAAGTTCTTTAATTGATTTGTTGCTGCAAACGGATCTTCCATGTTCCTTATAACTTTCATAGCATCATATTGTTTATAGAAAATATCTGCCTCAGCCTTTGTAAGCTTGGATAGACTTCTGTACATTTTTTCAGCATGAGTCCTTTCAACAAGATCAATTATTTCCTCTGCAACATCAACAGCTGAACTTTCAATTTCTGCAGCTGTAGCTGTAGATTTGCCTCTAAAAATCCTCCATCTTGATGTTCCGTCAGGAGCAGGAGTTGTTTTTAAAACAAGAATAACTTCATCTGCAACCTTGCTTTCTAATACTCCAACCCTGGTAAGGATATTTGTTCCTACTCTTTTTATAATCCTCAATGTAAAAGGAAGAGCTTTAGAAAGTACAGCTCCTGTAGCAATATTAAAAAGACCTTCTCCAACATCTGTAAGGACAGCATCAGTCATACTATCATATTCTTCAGGGTTTAATTTGTATCTTATTGCATTTACTCCACCTGTAAAATAAAATGGCAGTTCCAACATTGTTTGCATCAATGCAGCATTTCCATTATAACCATTTGCCATTTCAATATAATCAGAACCAACAGTTTCATCAGATACTGAAACAATTTGACTGTCATGAACATACCAACCAACTATCACGAGATGATATGCACCATGACCACCTTCATAGACTTTATCTTTTTTTGCTTTAAAAGAAGTCTTAACCTTAAGATTCTCATGGATATAAACATCTTCTGGTGTTGTTCTTTTTCCTGCTGCAACCTGAAGGTCTTTAAAAAAACTAAAGCACATAGAGAAAATAGTCTTAGGGTCAGCTACCCCATAATCATTTACAATAGGATAACTTATCTGTACTTTTCTTACAATTTTTAATTTCTCTAATGCTTTCATCTCTGCATCTGAGATAAGATTGTAGTTCCTGATATATTCAAATTTCTGTTCCTTGGTAATATCAGTTCTTAATGCAGTTTTCGATGAAAGATCAATCGCTTTCATTAATTTTGCCCATGCATCTTTTGGATGAATATTATAATCCACAAATCTTCCTTGCATATTTTGTGCATTTACTTTTATTATAGGTAACCTAGAAAAATAATAATCTGCAATTTCTTGATATGTTGCACCATCAGGACCATAATTAAAACTTCTCGGTTTATCATCAAACTCTTTATAGACCGAGTAATAGTTTATCGGGCAAACCTCCGGATCAGTTATAACTTTTCCTGTAAATCCAACATCGTATAAATAACCAGTGCCACATGAAAATTCCAGACTAGGATTTAGTTTAAGATCTGTTATGCATAAAGCTTTTTCACTATTGCAAGTCGGACATTTGAGTGTTAACATTTTTTTTGAAAAATAACCATTAAATATCTCACGAAAGTAACCATTAGGATTATTTGATAGGGATTTTGTTGTAATAGTATTATCAGAATTAGTTAATAATAGAGAACAAGAGCCAGCTGACTTTGTTGCTCCACGCAAGACAAAAATATTATATTCATTATAAGGTAGGAAGAAGACATCTTTTTCACTTGTAGTGGGACTAACTAAAAACTCAATATTTGTCCATGTTAGTTCAGGTGTAATATTGCATGTACCAGTTTGGCAAGAATTTATACGAGGACTTTTAAGGAGCTTTATTTCTGTTGACTTGCTTGTAAAAGTTGTGCATAATTGGTTTGTTTTTAGATAATCATTGATAAGAGTAAAGATTTCAGCTCCAGCAGATGTTTGAGTACCGTTAATAGCTGTATATGTTAAGCTGTTGCAATCATTATAAAAATCCAATCTTGGCTGATAACTTGAATTTGTCTCATTAGTAGTATATTTAATTATGACTGAAATAGAACTTGAATACAATGATAAATTATTCAATAAAGGAATTATTCTGTTGCAAAGTGTACAATCACTTGGATTGTCTGTTGTGAAGATAATATTTCCACAAGACTGTGGAACTGAATAAATATAATTAACATTAAATGTACTTGTTGTTTCTATAGAGGGCATTACTGATGTAAAATTCATGTACCTAGTTTCATTAGGTTTTAGAGTAACATTATAGTCTCCAATAATGAATGAACCCGTAGGAGGATGGATATGATATGTTAAGTTTATATCAAGATAATTGAACAATTCAATTGACCCATTGAATAATTTACCTACTTCAAAATTTCTTGCATAAATCCATTGAACACTAGTCCCATTAGAGCCATTTTTCCACATGTTTCTGACATAACTTTCTCCTTTGTTGCAATATTGATTGCATCCACATTGAGAGTTCGAAGTGCACGAATCATTGATTATCTTGCATGAGGATCTTGTTGATTCACTTCCATTACAACATCCGATTTTTCCAGATATTGAGCAATTATTAAAAATTGGTACTTTTAAACAAGTTCCATTGAAACTTTCTTTTGGTTCAGCTTTAAAGACAAAATTATATGTATCAGATATATCTGAACTAATACTACATTCAAGAGGATTATTATTTATATAATTATTTACACATGATTCAAATCCAACAGTACCAGAGCAGACTTTTCTATTATCTCTATTTAATGCAACCGGATAGTTTGATAAGCCATATCTTGTTTCAAATCTTGTTTTACAATATTTCTGTATATATCCATTATAACTAGAGGTTGCAAAGTCAAAAATATTAAAAGATCTAAAAGGTAGGGGATATATGTTCTGCATTATTTTTATGATATGATTAATTGTTTTTTGTCTTGTTAAACAAACACTTTCAGCTTTTGAATCATATAATATTTTTATGCAATTCATTCCACCAGGTACTGAGAGATCTAATTTATTTATACCTTTTTGAGGTATTGATTTTTTAATCTCAAAAACAAAACTATAATCTAAAAAATTAGTAGCATAATTAAAATTAATTATTTTATTCTGTTTAGCTAAAATTGTTCCTTTAATGGGTTCATTAATAAAATTTGAAGCTTCTACTCCAATTAAAATCTGACTAGTATCATAATAAACACTTTTTAAGATTACTTCATACTTTATTGGCACATCAAAAGGATTTGATATGACTATAGGTTCTGTAATAAGTTTTCCAGGTTTAATGTTCAAATATACAAAATCATTACCTTTTTTTATGATTTTTTCACTATTATAATACTTGCAATATTCACAACTTGAACAGGCTTGATTATTTTGAGAACAAGTTTTTCCAATGACTTTTGTACAAATTCCAGATGAACATTTTCCAGATTTTATTACTCCTTTTCCATTATAAGGATCTTTTTCATAAAATGTACATGACTTTCCATTTTTAGTCGAGTCAGCAATACAACCTGCATTTGGATTATTAATATCGCATGTTTCACATTCAGAACAAACTTTAGAAATTCTATCAGCTCTTAAATATGCCCAATCAAAAATACCTGAATATGAATCTCTTAGGACAAGATCAGGAAGAAAGGAGTATTCAACAATTATATCTCTGTTGGAAATAACTCCAAGACTATCCTGTTTATAACATTTTTTTGGGGGATTAGCGGGTGGAGAACATTTATTTCCTGATTGAGAACAAACATAGGATGTTGTATATTGATCTGTTCTAGAATGTACAGTAACTTTATACCATCCAGAAGTATTGAAAATTTTGCATGTATTGCTTGCAGTGCAAGGTATTTCAGTTCTTTCATAATTATATATTGGAGGGTAAGAGATATCACATCTATAGGTTTTTGTTTCAGTCTGAGTACATTTTTTTGGTACAGGGCAGATTGGATTAGGAGTATTACAAGTACTAATATTAGAACAATAAGCCATACCCCAACATTGATGAATGCACGCCCCATTAGAGCATTGCTGACAATTATTTTTTTGTTTACATTGATCTATTATAGAACTAGTTAATGATGTTTGATTATAATAACATGATTCGCAAAGGTTTGGATTAGGACTTTCACTTAAAGATTGACCATTAAAACAAAATGAACAGCTGCCATTAATAGCAGGCATAGTTGATGAACAATTTCCATTAGAACATGTTTGACAAGCTGTATAATTGCATTTTGATTTGCATGCACCACCATTGCATGTCTGACATCCAGTGCAGGTTGAAGTGCAATTCTTTTTTGAAGAATCATATTGTAAACAATTACTTTCACTGCAAGTAGAACACTGAGTGCCATTCCAAGGAAGTCCTTTCTTGCAATCAAATGAACAATTTCCAGGATCATCAACAATAGCAAAACCAGTTATTGCATCAGCGGTTATAGTTGGTTTTTCTTTTCCAAGAAATAATCCTTTAATGAATTTATTAAAGCCTACTAACCTTTCTCCAAAAGATTTTTCATTAGGTTCTTTTTGTGTTATTATTACTTCTGGTTTAATTTCTTCATTTTCTTCTACGGGTTTTAATGAACTTAATGTACCTAAATTATCTATTTCATATTCACATTGACATTCATCTTTTATTGAACTTACAAGAGTCCAGGTTCCACATCTTCCTCCGCATCCATCTTCACTGCATGAATATATATTATTTGAACAATGAGGGACACAGGTTCCATCGCATACTCCATTAGTACATGTTTGACCTACTTGACAAGTTCCACATGTTCCAGAACATCCATCTGATCCACAAGTCTTTCCAGCACAATTTGGAATGCAACTTCCAACACATTGTCCATTAGTGCATGTTTGACCTACTTGACAAGTTCCACATGTTCCTCCACATCCATTATCTCCACAAGTCTTTCCAGCACAATTTGGAATGCAACTTCCAACACATTGTCCATTAGTACATGTTTGACCTACTTGACAAGTTCCACATGTTCCTCCGCATTCATTATCTCCGCAAGTCTTTCCAAAACAATTAGGTAAACATGATGGCCCACAAACTCCATTATTGCAAAAATTACCAATCATACAAGTCCCACAGCTTCCTGAACATCCATCAGATCCACAATTTTTTCCAGCACAATTAGGTAGACAACTTTGATAACATAAACCTGATTTACATTCATAATTAGTTGGACATGTTCCGCATGTTCCTCCACATCCATTATCTCCACAATATTTTCCAGAACAACTAGGAATACATGATGGATTAGAACATTGATAATTAGAATTACAAACTAATGGAGAAGTGCATGTTCCACAAAATCCAGAACAACCATCTGGACCACATTGTTTATTGGTGCACGATGGAGTGCAGGTAGTTATACAGTTGCCATTTGAACAGGTTTGACCAATTGGACATATTCCACAAGTTAGATAAGATCCACATCCATCAGACCATGAGCCACAAGATTTTCCAAGTATAGGACATGTTGTTGGAGTGCATGGATTAATTGGAGGAAGAATTGGATTAGTGATTGGTGTTGTAGGGTTTGTTGGATATGAAGGAGGAGTTAATATTGGAAGAGTAAAAATATAATTATAATCAGAAGTTATATCACTTGCAGATATTGCAGAATTATATACTCTAACTTCATCTATAGCACCTTTAAATGGATACCATAAACTACTTCTTCCATCACCAAAAGAAAATTTATATGTTGAATAATAAGTTACAGTTCCAGGAGCATTTAATGTATTATCTAAAACTCCATCAATATAAATCTTCATAGATGTTCCATCATAAGTAAAGACTAGATTATACCAAGTGTTATCAAGAAGTTTTTTTATTGAATAGACTGATTTTTGGGTTCCAGCAATATTCATTGAAAATATTATCCTTCCATCAGACATGAAACCAAAATAAGGTAAATGCTGACCCATAAACATATTATATGTATTCAGTGAAGAATATCTTTTAACCCATAAAGAATAAGTCATCTGATTACCTTTTCCTGTAAGTAAATCTTTTGTTTCTAATCTGGATAAACCATCAAATGACAAGGCTTTTCCATTCTTGCCTTCAATAAAAGTTGTTGTACCAACAACTGTAGCAGGATTTGTTGGATTATAAAAATCAATTATGCTATCATCAAATTTATAATGAATTATAGGACTAACAGCGCTAATATTTAAAATATTAGCTAATATTATCCCTAATAAGATTACGAATATCCACACTCTTTTACTTGTCATCCATTATTTTAAAAGATAGACTAATATTTAAATTCTATTATAATAAAATAAAAAAAGATTCACAACACTTAAAAATATCAATTACCTTAAATAGATTATGGAACAAATGAATCGAACCTCTTTTTATGATCAAATTTCTTCGAATAAATGGAAATCTGTTGTTTTAATGTCATTAGTATTTATTGTTTTAATTGCAATTGGAGCTATTATTGGTTTAGTTTTAGGTCCAGATTATTTTTTCTTTATAATGATTATTTCAATAATAATTTCTATTGTCTATATCTGGATGGGTTATTTTCATTCAGCAGATTTAGCAATAGCTTCTGTTGGAGCAAAGATTGCAGATAGGGTTCATTACAAACAATATTATCATTCAGTTGAAGGTTTAACTATGGCTTCAGGTTTACCAATGCCAAAATTATATGTTATGGAAGATAATAATATTAATGCATTTGCTTCAGGAAGAGACCCAGAACATGCTGTTATTTGTATAACTACTGGTGCTTATAATAAACTTTCAAAACAAGAATTAGAAGGAGTTTTAAGTCATGAACTTTCTCACATAGCTAATTATGATATAAGGTTCATGACTCTAACTGCAATATTAGTTGGAATGATTGCAATAATTTCTGAAATATTTTTAAGAAGTTTATGGTTTAAAGATTCAGGTTCAGATGATAATGGTTGGAATTTAGCATTAATAATAATTGGTATTGCTATGGCAATAATTGCCCCTATCATTGTTAAATTAGTTCAATTAGCAATCTCTAGAAAAAGGGAATACATGGCAGATGCTTCCGCAGTTAAATTCACAAGATTCCCAACTGGTTTAGTTGGTGCATTAAAAAAAATAAAGACTGAAACATCCGCTCCTGCTGAAAAAGTATCTTCAGCTATTGCTCCATTATTTATGGCAGACCCATTCAAGAGAAATTTCGATGGCCTTTTTTCAACTCATCCACCTCTTGAAAAAAGAATAGCAATGTTGGAACGTATGTAGTTATATAACATCAAAACCATTCTGGTTTTGAATTTTATAGATTCAGAAGAACATAATAAAACATCCACCAAAAAATATTAAAAATATCAAAACCGCAATTATTTGAAACCCAATTTTAATATACCTTCTTCTAATAATAAATATACCATAATGTCTATAAATAAAGAAATATGTTACAGGAATAAGTAACGTTAATACAATTGTATATTCGCCAATTCTTAAAGAATCCATAATAACTATTAATAAAAATTAGAATATCACTAATAAGAAAAATATCCCAATACCAATAAATATATCTAATATCCTTTTCTTATTAGAATCATAATAATCTAAACCTTGTTCTTCAAACATTTCAAATCTTTCCTTTCATTATTCTATTGACATAATAAGCCCAAACAATAGTAATTAAAAGTATTAAATAAGCAATTGAAAAATACATATGAGGTTTAGTATAGGCCATTGCCTTGAATACAACAATCAATAGTAATAATAATGGTGATATGAATGCAAGACTAAAACTACCTAGTAAAATAAATTCACTTTTCTTATATAAAAATAAACCTATTAATAATACGATAGTTAAACCAATTGAAGAAGGAATTCCTGTAATATTCATATTCATTCTTTTTTCTAAAATCATTCCACCAAACATAAATAATGATTGGATTATAACTACAATAACAATACCAATAAAGAAATATTTTAAGACATTATTTTCTTCAGATTTATTTTTTGAAACTGGTTTCTTATTTACAACCTTCTTTTTCATTTAATAATAAGGAGAATTTTATTTAAATACCTTTCTAAAAGATTTCTAATATTTTTTTATTAACTTTAAACAATTTCTAAAAATTTCTTTTTCTCTATTGAAAAATATAACAAAATATATCACACATATTAATGAAAATATCTGGAAAAAGGTTAGTCCGAATAATATTACTTTTTCAATTCTAATAAATTCAATAAAAAATCTAAAAGTAAAATAACTTATCATTAATTGTCTGAATAATTCACCAGGTTTAGGATTTTGTCTTTTTGCATATAATAAATAAAAAAACATTATTAACATAAAAATAGATTCATATATTTGAGTAGGATGTCTTAAGATCTTATCACCAAAATCAACCCCCCAAGGTAATGTTGTTGGTTTCCCATAACAACATCCTCTCAAAAAACAACCAATTCTTCCAATTGCTACACCTAATGCAATTGCAGGAGCAAATAAATTTCCTTTTCTTTCTTTTAATTTTAAATGTTTTTTAGCTATAAAAACTCCAATCATTCCACCGATTAATCCTCCGGTTATTGTCCTTCCAGAAAGAATCACCATGGGGTTTGTTATATTCGCAAGTATAAACTTATAATTTAATATCCATATTGGTAATTTAGCACCAATTGCTCCACCAACTATTGCCGCAAGAGCAATATAAAATGTATTTTCATTTGCACTTTTATTTTTTCTAGCTTCAAGATAATAAATATAAGAACCAACAACAATTGCTAAAAGCATAAATGTCCCATAAGAAGGAATTTTTATTCCAAAAAAATTAAATAAATAAGGATAAACTCCCCAATCATCTCCAGGAATTAAATGTTCATCAATCATTTTTTATGTTTAAAGACACAACATCCAGTTGTCATGCAATTATATATTTTTATTCCACCACAAAAACCAAAACTTGATGCTGTCTTTAACAAAGCTAAAAAGAATAATATAACAAATCCAATTCTTTCATTAATATAATACAAAAATATTAATGCAATAAAACTAAATATTGCCCCTAATAGATTAGCAAAAATAACAGCCTTTCTATCATAAGTATCTTTTTTAGATTTCATTAATTTTTCTACTGTATTTTCAAATAATAATACAAATGGATTATATTCAGTTTTTAATGTAACTGCAATAAGAATTAAAACAAATCCTAATAAAGCAATTTCTTTAATTTGAAAAATTATTGCAAGGAAGTATAAAATAGCTATTATAATTTTTGAAAATCCTAGCGAATATCTTGATATTGAAAAAAATCTTTCATTAGTAAATCCGCCAGCTTTAATAATAGTATCAACAATTCTTTTTTTATCATCGCAAAGATCTTTATAAGACTCTTGATATACTCTTTTTGCTATTTTTTCTCTATCACTCATTTTTATTATCTTTTATAAAATATCTTATTTAAATTAGGAAAAAACATTCCTACATTATTCTGATATTCTTTATAATTTTTAAACTCTTCTTTCAATAATTTCTCTTCTTGTTTAGCCCTATAATACATGAATGGAACAAATACAAATGTATTTATTAAAAAACACATGTAATTAGAATAAGCTAGACTTCCTCCATAAAACATCCAGATTAATGAAGCATATAATGGATGCCTTACAATAGAATATAATCCACTTGTTACAAGGGTATGATCTTTATAGATTTTAATTTGATTGGACCAGTTTTTTCCTAGATTAAATCTACCTTTAACATTAAAATAAGCACCAAAGACAATCAAGAAAGTTCCAAATATAAGCATAATTAATCTTAGATTAACATTCTTTATTTCAAAATTACCTATTCCAAACCTAATAAGGTTTGAATATATAAAAAAGAATAAGAACATGCTTCCTGTTTCAACAATAGATTTCTTTTTCTTTTTTTCATTCTTTCTTGGATGAAATTCAATAAAATCAATTATTATAGCAACAATAACAACTAACATTGATAACATAATTAATAATGACATGGATAATGTAAATATTCCAATAGGAGTTTTTACAAGTTCTTTAACAATCTCAATATTTTTTATCATATTAATTATATTTTTTATTGATCTGCTCTATTCTCTTTTTAATTATATAATAAGTTATTAAGAATATTATAAGAAAAATTGAAAAAACAAAAATCATTGATAGGGATTGATTATCAAACATATTTTTTAAATAGGGATTTGTTTCAGCAAAATCTACTAATATTACTCCAACAAAACCAACAGGAATGCACGAACCAACAAAAACTAATGGTCCTACAATAAATATTGTCAATAAAATTAATATCATTCTTGTTACAGGCCTCTTAATTTTTTCTTCATCCATATTTTTCTTTGATAAATTTAATTGTTTTTATTACAACAAAAAATGCTAAAATAGTCCCTATTACTAATCCTGCTAGAAGATATACCTCTGCTTTTGTGCTATAAATGTTCTGAGTAGTTACACCATAAAATCCAATAGGAAAACATGATCCAACAAAAACTAATGGTCCCAATATAAAAATAGTTATTAAAATTCTTATTTTAATTTCAATTCCACTTTTTGTTTCTCTATTTTTGCTATTAGCATAAATATTATCAAAATGGAAATATAATCCACTTAATACAAGAATAATCGATATAATAAAAATTAGAATCTGAATTAATTTTAAAATAAAATAAAAATCACGGAATTGACTAGTTCTAATAAACTCAATAATTAAAAATAAAATTAAATTTATAAATAAAATTAAAAAAAAATAATTTAATAATTTGCCTTTTTGTCCTTGATTATTAATATTTTTTTCATCCATTTTTTAAATCTTTAATAAATTTATATATAAAAAATAATGCTAGAAAACAAAATAGGAAAAATGACAGATATCCAGTTATCTCTTCTCTTGATTCTTTTGGAAATATTGAAGAATAGGTAAAAAAAGGAATTAATACTAATAACATATATCCTATAAAAAAATAAATAATATAATTATTAAAGAACTTTTTAATTATATATTTGGATTTTGTTGGATCCTGTTTATAGAATTTTAATATTTTTAAAATCAAAAATGCAGATATTAAGCCACAAAATAATGAAAGAAAAGGTAAAATTAAATCATAATTATTAAAATACGTGCTAGAGATTCCTAGGGGTAAGCAAGAACCTAAAAATATTAAAGGACCAATTAAAAATAAAATTAAGATAACAAATAAAACTTTTGATATTTTAGATTTTTTTCCTTCATCCATATTTTTTATTAATTAACTTAATCAAATAAAAAACAACTAATATTCCTAAACCTAATCCAACTATCCATGACCCATAAAAGATTATCATTCCAAAGAATTCAGAACTTCCGCCTTCAGATAAAGTAAAACCAAATAAACCTAAAGGAAAACATGCCCCAACAAAAACTAATGGTCCTACAATAAATATTGTCATTAATATTAAAATTATCTTCAATCCCGAACTTTTTTTATTCTTAACCATATTTTCTAATAATTTTATTTATTATAATATAAGCTATAGATAATATAACTATAACTCCAAAAGATCCGATAATTAGGGTTGGTGAGGAAATAATCCTAAAAATATCTTGAAAAGATATAACTTCTCTAAGTAAATAAAAAAAGATTATTAATAAAACCAATAATAATAAACCAAAAATTATTTTTATATGAAGATCAATTTTACCAACTTCATAATATTTTTTTATAGCTTTAATTGTTTTTATTACAACGTATATAGCTAAACCTAATCCAATTATCCATGATGCAAAAAATAATCCAATCCATAAATTTGCTATAGTTCCTCCTCTTTCATAAGAATTCATAAAACCAAGCATACCTACAGGAAAACATGCTCCAAAAAAAACAAGTGGCCCTACAATAAAAATTGCAAGGAATATGAGAACAATTCTACTGGTTGGAATTTTTTCACTTTTACCCATAAATACTAATATGCATTTGAGCTTATAAATATTGTTTATTTTATAATCTTAATAATTTTCTTTTTATTTTCTATTAACTAGTTTCATTAGAATTTTTATTAATTAAATAGAATAAACCAATAATGATTAAAGCAGTTATTAATATGGCTATCAGGACAGCTATTGAGAGATTTTCCGGGAATTGAACTCCTCCGTCCGAATATAAACTTAATCCAAATAAAACCGGAATACAAGATCCAACAAATACAATAGGTGCAATTATGAATAATACTAAAATCATCAAAATTAGTTCTTTTAATTTTTTATTCATCATTTTTATGATATTTAAATAATTTAATCTATCTCTCCATTTTCCTATAAATCATATTATACGTTGAAAATGGAATTTTTTTCAAATCTGGTGTTAAGATATGCACACATTCTTTTTGTATGGATTTCATATCAAAATTATATCTATCAACAAAAGAAGTTATACTTATCCTAAATGTATTATTATTATAATATTCTTTTCTTTCAGATTCTGATTTTTTATCTAATCCTTTAGGAATAAGAAACTTTAATTCACTTAAAAAATTAAAATAATTACAGCAAGAACCAGAACAACTCTTTAATTTTTCTTTTAATTCATCTGCATTAAAATTAAATGTATTATTTATTATCCCTAAATATTTTTTAGGATCAAATTTCCTTGTTAAAGGAACAACTCTATTTTTATCCCTGTACATATAATTTACACTGACTCTATCAACATCACAAGGTAGTGGAAAAAAATCACTTTTTTTTAATAATCCATTAGTTTGTTTTTCTATTTCTGAAATTATTCCAGTTATAGTTATTCTATTTTTTGTATTAATTTCATTTATTCTACCAAAATAAGCTACGGGTTGAAAATTTATTCCTCTTATTCCAGGCTTATTTAAAGAAAATTCAACTATTTTTCCTATTTCCTTATCATTAACCCCCCTTTCTATTGTAGAAACAATTGTTATTGGTATCTTATGTTCAATTAAATTAGTCATTGCTTTTAATTTCATTTCAATAATATTTTTCCCTCTTAATTTTTTTGTTGCAATATCATCAAAACCATCAAATTGCAAATATATTTCAAAACCTGATTTAAATTTAGCTAGTTCATTAACAAATTCCTTATCCTGTGAAATTCTTAACCCATTTGTATTAAGCATTACATACTTGAATTTTTTTTCAAGAGCCATTTTAATTATTTTTAATATATCTTTATGCATGGTTGGTTCTCCACCAGATATCTGTAAGACTTCTGCAGAATTATTTTCACTTGTTTGATAAAAATCCATCATTTTTTCTAATATCTTTAAATCTAAATAATTCTTTTTTCCAGAATTAGCATAACATACTGGACAATTTAAGTCACAATCATTAGTTACTTCAATTAAACCAATGCAAGTGTGCTGATCATGACTATTGCATAAACCGCAATCATAAGGACAACCCCTAACTATTTTTGTCTGGATTAGGCTTTTTGTTCCAGGTTTAGTATATTCATTTCTCGTTTTGTAATAATTACTATCCTCTTCCAATAGTTCTTCATGTTCACCATGTGTAAAACAATGTTTTAAAACAAATATTTTACCTTCTTTTTCAATAATCTTTCCAGGGATTCTTTTTTCACATATTGAACAAAGAGTTGTAGTTGATTCTAAAAACAAATATCCTCTTTCTCTATCCATTATTTTTTATAATAACTGATATTTATAAATTAGATTATAATTTATGTATAATTTTTTCCCTAAAATATCCCTTGATTATATAGCTGATTTATCAAATATTCTTGATCTGGATTATGTTTTAATATAGCTTCTTTAATTTTATCTTTATCAGGAGTTTCAATAACTCCACTTACAAACTTATCATTTTTTCGAGTTGTTGCAGCATCATAAAAATCAATTACAGATAAGATTCTTGCAGATATCATAATCATGGCTTCAGAACCTTTTGACCAGTCTACATCAGGATGAGGAATATGCTCTGGATAACCATGTTCCTGGAACCAGTGATGATATAATAAGACTCTAGCAGAAAAATCATGCACTCCCCTTAAGATTCTATATCCATCTATTGGATGTTTTTTTAATTCTTTCTTGTCCTTATCATCAAATCCTATTTTTTTCTTTAATGATTTAGGATTTGTTAATGCTTTACCTACATCATGCAATAAACCTGGATAAAATAATCCCTTTGGTTCAATAATATGAGTAAATTCAGCAACTTCTTCGCCCTTTAAACCTACTCTAATGGAATGTTCATAGGTTTCAATATCTCTATATTTTATCAAGTTTAGATATGTATTTATCGATTCTCTTTGTTCATTAGAAATTTCCAAATATTCATAACTTTTCAATAATCTAGCTTCTAAACTATCATTTTCCATATTTTTCATAAATATAAACCGCTTTTAAATTTTTCTAAAAATAACCCTTTAAAATCTATTTTTCATTAAATATATCTTTATAAATAAAATCTTGTATTTTAGATTATAAAAAAGAGAAAATGTCAGATCACAAAGTTAGTATATTAGCAAATCCTGAAGGAAATGCATGGGAATATGCAGAAGAGATTTTTAATTACTTAAATAAAAAAGATGATTGCTATGAATTAAATAGGGTGATAATTGAGTCTTTTAGAAATGGAGAAATTAAGCCCAAGATTGAAGATAATATTAGGGATAGAAAATGTTTCTTTATTCACGATTCAACACTTGATCCTAACAAATGGTTAGCTCAATTATCTCTAATTAACGAGACAATGCATAATTCTTCATCTTATAATATCACAGATATATTACCTATGTATTTATTTGCAAGACAAGATAGGAAAGATGATTCAAGGGTTCCAAAAAGTGCAAAAGTTGTTGCAGATATTGCACAAAAATATGGAAATAGATTAATGACATTAGATATTCACTGTCCACAGATAGAACTGGCATTTGATACACCTTTTGAAAACTTGCCTTCTTATCCAGTGGTATCTTCTTATTTAAAAAAGAATCACCCAAAAATACTCGATGATCTTGTAATTATGAGTCCAGATGAAGGCGGTGTGAAAAGAGCAGTTGCATTTGGAAAATATTTGCAAAATAATGAACTTGTTGTTGCATATAAAATTAAAGATAAAAATGGAAAAATTATAGATTTAAGGATTTTAGGGGATGTTAAAGATAGAAAAGTAATGATGATTGATGATATCGTAGATTCAGGTAATACTTTAATTACAGCTGCAAGAAGAGCAAGAGATCTAGGAGCAAGTGAAGTTTATGCCTATGCAACTCACGGGTTATTTACTGAAGGTTCAGATAAAGTTACAAGAGAATTTGATAAATTTTTTGTAGGAGACACATTTAAACAAAAACAAGGAATTAACGCAGAAATTATCAAATTACCCTTATTCATTGGTGAGGCTATATACAGAAATATTACTGGTTTAAGTTTAAGCGAGATGTTCAGATACGATTTTGTTTTTGATGCAGTTTAATCAATGCAGAATTGATAGATTCTGCAGGTCTGTTACTGGTTTAAGTTTAAGCGAGATGTTCAGATACGATTTTGTTTTTGATGCAGATTAAGAATAAATCAAAAAGGACATTATTTCAAAAATCAATTCTATCCTTTGATAATATTACAAATTTTATCTTCTACTTCTTTAATTTTATTTTTATTAATTTTTCCAGCCTTGTATAGGATTATTGATTCTCTAAGTGTAAATAAGATTGAAGGTTTTATATGACTATTAATTTTTAATCCGCCATTTGAAAAGTCATTATCTGTTAAATCTATCTGATAAGGATCAGGATGATATTTTGAAGTAATTTGACAAAGAATAATATCTTCTCCTTTTAAATTTGCAACAACAAGAGCAGGTCTTTTTATTGAAGATTTTAAGTCTGAAAAAGGGAATGGTGTTACAACGACATCACCTTTTACAAATTTTTCCATGCGATTTCATCCTCTTTACTTAACCAATTTTTGGAAAGAAGATCTTCATCAGCATAAATATTGGATTTTATGCTTTCAAGTTCTTCAATTCTTTTTTGCACACATCTTCGGACAAACTCACTCCATTTAATTTCAGAATATTTTCGCATTTTTTTATAAACTTCATCATCAATTGATAATGTAATATTAGTCATTCTTTATTAAGTGAGCTCACTTATTTAAATCTTACGAATAAAAATATTAAGTTAATTTAAAAGATCAATATTTTTTTTATCATTATAAATAATATTATCCCAAACCTTTTTTAATACTGCAAAATATATATTATAATGATAAAAAGAGGAAATATTTGCTTAATTATAATTTCAATCATATTACTTATAGCTCTAGTTTCTTCCCAGGACAATTCAACTGAACTTGAAACTCCTTCAAATATAACTAATTATACAAATGATACTTCAAATATCACCATTGTAAATAACATTACTTCAATTAATATATCAATAATTAATTTCTTTCCAACAGAATTTAAAATAGGAGATGCTCAAATTAATATCAGATTATATAACTCTGGAACTATTGAAGCATTAAATTTAATACCAATAGTTACTGGAAAGGGATTTTCAACTTACGATGTTAAACCAATAGAATCTCTTGCTCCAAATGGAAAAGATTATTTAATTGTTTTTGGAAATTTTAAGGATTCAGGAATATTTAATTTAACAATTAAATTAGATGATAAAATATTTTATCAAGAGGTTATTGTTATTGATCCGAATTTAGATACTAAAAAAATTGAAGAAGAAAAAAAAGAATTATTAAATAATCTTTCAATTAAATTAAAAGATTTAAAAGAAAAATATTCGCTATTAGAAACTGATTATCTAAATAAAAAAGAAAATGAATTCGATTTAACAAATGTTAATCTAGACCCTTTAAAAAATTACATTAATACAATTGAATACGATATTTATATAGAAAATATTATTGATGGAGAAGCAAAATCAAGACTCGCTTATAATGAATATGAAAGTCAAAAATCAAAATTATTATCTTCAAAAAAGAAATCATTAATTACAAGAATGAAGGAAAATGCTTTAATTTTTTCAGCAATTGCAGGTTCATTATTAACATTCTTTGCTCTTTCAGAATTATTAAAAAAGAAAGGTTCTAGTATTCTAGGTTCAGTTAAAGGTAAAGTTGAAAAAGAAGAAGTAAAAAAGAATTCTAAAAAGAAAATTTCTAAAAAGAAAAAATAAAATAATTTTTAAAAATAAGTATATACTCGATAAACGTTAAATATATAAACTAGTGTTAACTCTAATTAGTATGAAAACAAATAGATCCGGGTCCGATTGGCAAATGAATTCTATTAATTATAGACCGGTCAAATTTATTTGTTTTAAACATACGCTGATTTAAGGTTTCATCATTGTTTCTTAGGCCTTTGAATTTTAGCGGATTTTTACGATGTTACAAAAAAACTACACTGCTTCTGAAACGCATTATTTATGCGATGAATGTAGTGAGGCAATTACTAATCCATTATGTCCTTATTGTCTTACTGAAGAAGTTGAAGCTTGGTTAACTCTTTATCCTAATCTAAAGCATGAGATAAAGCCGCATATAGATAGGTATCTTCACCGTGGATTCATGAATTTCTCGACAATATGTATCAAATGTAGAAATCCTTCTGCATTCCTGTGTCCATATTGTTTCACAAATCATGTATTAATATCATTAAAGAAAATTAATGCAAGTAAGTTAATATTAAAAGAATTCTTTGATTTCTTTAATTTTGATTTTGATCATACCGGTTATACTCATGAAGCAGAGAGGTTAGGAGTAATTTGATGACAATCAGTTTAAAGTTAAATCCACTAACTCAAATATCTTCGATATTTGATCTAGTTAAGAGGTTAGGAGTAATATGATAATGTTAAATAAAATTTCAAATTCATCTTCTCAAAAATCAAAAAGATTTTTGATATGTAAGGAGGGAAATCATGATAGGTAAATGTCCTAGTTGTGGAATTAGTTTAATTACACCACCATTTAATGGAAGAAATACTAATGAAGTTCTTCTGACTTTAGCATATCGTAGAATAGTTGAAACAAATACTATTCTTAGATCTATTGATGAACTTGGTTATTGTGAATTATGTGATGCTAAATTGAAAGATTTAGAAGAACAAGGTTTAACACTTCATATTTAACATTTTAGTGCTGTAAAACACGTCCAGCTTAGCTATAGCTTTACATCCCAGTTAGTTTAGCTAAGCTGGACAATTATATTTAACAGTTGTTAAGTATGTACTTCCTAATCAGAATGATTAATCTTCTTAGCTGGACTAGTATATTCATTTAGGTATTTGGAATTAGAGGTCCTAATCACTTTAGTGATTAATTTCAAGCGGGTCTAGTATATTCATTTTTTATTTAGAATTAACTCTAATCCAGGATGTATTAAGTTCAATTCTAGACCAGGTGATTTTTTATAATCAAAATATATACTAAATATTTATAAGTAGTTTCTAGATATTGAAATTATGACAAAACGAACAAGTGGAATAATCATGCCAATTTTTTCCTTTCCTAGTTCTGATGCTATTGGAACTTTAACAGATGCTCAAAGATATTTGGGATATATTAAAGAAGCAGGGTTATCAAGAATTCATATTCTTCCAACAAATCCAACTATTGAACATGATTCTCCGTTTCAAGGCCCAAGTTTATTGTATGGTAATCCAAATTTAATTAATATAGAAAAATTATTTACTATAGGAGATTTATCACAAAAAGATTTTTTTTCATATTTAAGCAAATCTTATGAAATAAGCTATAAAGAAAAATCTATAAATTATGGTTTTTTATGGAATGAAAAAATTGGATTTGGTGAAGATACATCAGGTTTTGAAAATGGTCCCTTAAGAAAGGCCTATCAGGGTTTAATTAAAAATGGTGGAAAGAGATTAGATGAATTTAATGAATTTAAAGCTAAAGAAGGTAGGGATTTAGAAGATTATTCTGATTTTATGACTTTAAAACAAAAATTAGGATTTTCTTTACAATGGTCAAGTTGGCCTGAAAAATTTAGATTAAGAAAAAATGGGTATAGCGAAGAGTTACCTAAAGAAGAAAAAGAATTTTACAAATATGTTCAATTTGTTTTTAATGATCAATTAAAATCTTTATCAAATTCTGCTAAAGAAAACGAATTAACTTTATCAGGTATAATGCCCTTATATCCTTGTTTTGATTGTGCTGATGTTTGGGCAAATAAAGATTTATTTTTATTAGATGCTTCTGGTTTTCCTGTAAAAGTAGCATGCGTTCCTCCTGATTTTTTTGAACCAGTTAAAGGTCAATTATGGGGAAATCCCTTATGGAAATATGGAAAACTTAGTTCCAATAACAAGGAAAAAGTTTATGAGGCCTTTGCTAATCGTTTAGAAAGATTATTAGAAAACTTAGATATAATTGAAATTGATCATTACAGGGGATTAACTGCATTTGGTGCAGTTGATTTTGGAGCTTCAGATGCAAGAGATGGTAAATGGATTCAAGGTCCTGGAAATGAATTATTCCATTATTTGGAAGAGAGATTAGGAAAATCTAGATTACCCTTCGAAGCAGAAGATTTAGGTTTAATTACTCCAAAAGTGCATAGAGATAGAATTAAAATGGGTTATCCAGGTATGAAAGTATTTCAAATTGCTAATATAAATGATAAAACTGATATTCATCATCCAGAGCATAATGAACCTAATTCTGTTTATTATCTTGGAACCCATAATAACACCACATTAAAAGATTTTTTATTTGGAAAAAAAGATAATCTGGAAAGTGGATCTCAGCAAGATTATATAAATTATTTAGAAGCAAATTCATCTGAAGAAGGATATAATTGGAAAGCAATTGACGTTGCTTTGTCAACAAAATCCAATACTACTTTATTAACAATATCTGATATAAGAAATTATGGAAATGAAAAAAGATTTAATAGGCCTGGTTCAGTTGGTTGGTGGAAAGTTAATTTATCTGAAAATGAAATGGAAAAATTCAAGTATGAAGATGCACCTATTTTAAAAGAATTGATTGAACAACATAAAAGGATTTAATTTATATTTTTTATAAAACTATATTCTTCAGGTAGATCCTTAGATCCGGATTTTCTATCATAACCTTCTAATATTCTTGGAATTCCCTTGCATTCGCTTATAAAAGAACTGATTATTTCCCTGTTATGGGATTTATAGGTTGGAAAATGTGCATTAGTTGGACTATTGCCACTTATATGTAATTCAGCTAATCTATCTCCCATAGCATCTTTTAGTTCTCTTGCAAGATTCATAGATGGATCATCATCATAAGCATGCTGGATATCTAAAACAAAATTAAATCCAAATTTTCTTTTTATATCATTAAAAAATTTAGGTTCAGACTTATAGCAGATCTTCAAACTCATGTTTTCTATTAATATGGGTAATCCTGATTTTTCAAGAACTGAATAATCTTTTATTTTATGTGGATGTATTACAATTCCATCGAGTTTAGTCCTTGAATTAATCTCTTTTAATATTCCTATTACTTTTTCACTTTCGGAATTATTTCCATAATTTAGATCCCATGGCGCATGAATAGAAACATAATTAAAACTCTTAAGATCTTCTTTTATAACAAAATCAAATACTATACCTTCAAGTTCTTCAGTTCTTCCAAATCCAAGTTCAATAGCAGTGCAATTTAGTTTTTTAAATAACTTGATCTTCTCTTTTTCTTTTAATGATGAAGAATGCAAAATTCCTGTAGAGAAACCTATTTTATTCATGAGAATGAATAAAAATTAGGATTTATAATTATTTATATTCTTTATGCTCTTCTCTGGAAAGAACATTTTTGAATATTTAATTTAGTTATTAATTCTTAACAATGGAGTTCTTGTTCGAAATTTTAGAACTTCGCTAGCAAAGCTAATTCATTAAACTAGTTTATCAGCAGCATGTTTTTCTATACTTCCAACCTCTATAACCGTTGGAATAAGGTCTGGATTAATGATTATTATTTTATTATCAATGATTTCAATTTGTTTATTAGGATCATTAGAACTTCCAAGAGTTATTATTCCATCATTAGATGGAACAAATACAGCCCCATCTTGACTGCCAAAATAATATTTTTCAGATTTATAGACAGTTCCAATTGTTAAAGGCTTTCCTGATTCTTTTGCATTATTTAATCCATAAACATATTGACTATAAATTCCAGATTTTTGGGCTTCAAGAGTTTCGGGTGCAAAACTATATCCACTTTTTCCTCTATTCGTTTCAGTAGTAATAATTGGGTAATCTTTAACACTCTCCCTTCCATTTTCTTTCAGATAAGAATATAAATTTTTTGTAAAATCGTATGAATAGCATGAATCTATCATTATATTTAAATTAGATAAACTTTCCCCATTTTTTGATCTTTCAATTAATGAATCTCCCAGCTCTTGGAAACTGATTGCTAAAGGATTATTAAAATCATCTGATGTCTCACTGCCAATTTGTCCTTCCCCCAACCATTGATGTTCAGGCCCCCCATGATTATTGAAATATATTGTTGTAGACCCTTTGCTTTGTTCAATAGTTTCAAGAATTTTGGTTTTAGCTGCCGGGCCTTTTAATCCGCTTTTTATTGCTTCAGGTTTAACCCCTGAATCAGTAGCTAATTTAGTAAGTACATCTTCCTGGAATCTATAAACTCCCTCATCTCCGTTTGTTGTTGACCATCTCTCATCATTAGTTATAGGAATAAATGTATCTGTTTCAGGACCTAAAAGAACTCTGTCTTCATAATTTTTTCTATAATTCATTATTTCATTAGCAGTATTTTGAATATTTGTCTCTCCACTCTCTAAGCTTTTTTGTTCCAATCTTCGAGATATTGATAAAGCTATAGACCATTTTTCTTCACCTTCTAAACCTTCTGTTAAACTATTAAACTCCTTATTGGAATAGATTTCAGATAATGAATTTGAATCAAACCAGGGTTTATCGCTTTTTCTTACCATTAATTTTGCATATTCATTATAAACTTTTAAAAGATCTCTTGCAACAGTTGGTTCAAGATTAGTTACTGCTTGAGCAATATCAGTTGGAACTATTCCCCCTCCTTTTAAAAATGAAGCTGAATAATAATCAAAAAGCATATTTTGAAGATCTTCATTTCCTTTTGATTGTTTAATTAGATTTATGAAATCTTCAGAATTTGTGATATCTCCTTTCATATTGTTTAATATTAGTGTCTTAATCTCATCATTTTTTGCATTTTCATAAGCATTTTTCAAAGAATCGCTTGTATAAAATCTGCTTGTTTCTAAAATTTTCATCTGGCTATCTGCATCCATTTTTCCAAATTCATCTAAATTCTCAATTCCATTAGCTTTTTGTTTAATCATTTTTTCAATTTCATCAAGATTTGGACTATTTTTTAAATGATCTCTAATAAGATCTATATCTTGATATTCCAGATATCCTTCATATTTTTCTAATAATTTTTTCTGGACATCAAAACTATCTGCAGCAGTTATAAGATCAGCTACCATCCAGGAACTATATTTTTTTATATCAACATTATCAATGATTCTTTTTTGTAAATCCGGATTATTTTTAGCCATAATAAAAATAAGATTATTGTATTTGGGTTCATAAAAAGTATTTAGGACCTGATCAGCTAAAAAATTCTGTAAATCTGGTTTATCTATAAGATTCATAAAAGCAGAATCAAATAACATATTCATATTTATATTATTGAAATCTAATGTTTTTATATAAAGTTTTTTTAAATCTTCACTTTTTAGATTCTCAAGATTATTTAAAATTGCATTATTATCAATCTGTCCTATGGCTTTTCCATCAATGACCTCTCCTTTATAAAGCATCCAAGCTTCACTTTTTTCATCCTTTATTCCATACATATTTGCTATATTTGATTTTAAATTTGCTAGATTACCCTTAGCTATTGGAGCTTTATCTTTTGAAAATTCAAAACTAACTTTTTTTATTTTATTATTCTCTTTTGTTAAAAGTTCAAGATTTATTTTTGCAGCTTCATCAGCAACTTCTGGAATAATAATATTATCATAACTTCCATCTTTAGCAGATATTCCAATTTCATTAGTTTTAGATCTTACAACATTTGCTAAATTATTTTTTTTAGAAGTAGTGATTTTTAGATCTCCATTATATTCTATCCTATTCATTTCTATATTTTCTTGATCAGGGCATTTTCCATTAGGGCATATTTCTGTCGGTTCTTTAAGTGTGAATTTTGTTTCTTTATTATTGATAAAAACCCCTGTTTTTCCTTCATTTGGAGAGAATATCATCCTTTTTCCATTTTCTTCAATATCTATCCAACCCTCGCTAAATCTTCCAACTATCTTTCCATCAGGTCCGGTTATAACACTTTCTTTATCAGAACGGACCCCTTCATATACAATAGCGAAAGATCCATCTTTTGATGTTGAATATTTAAAACCATCATAGAATACATCTTTACCCTTTGCGGTGAATATATCTCCAGTGTCTCTATTATAATTTTTTATATTGCCACTAAAACTATGGCTATTGATAAAACTCCCTTTTTTTAATTCAACATTATCTAAAATAACTTCGCCATCAAATATTGTCACCTTTGCACCTTTGTTGAATACATATGTATCTGGATTTTCTTTTTTTCCTTTATTTATCAAATCTTTAATAATCCCTCCTTCAGGAAATTCAATTATCATCTTTCCTTTAACTTTTGATACATCAATTGGTTTGGTTGATCCTGTTTTTTTAACAATTAGCTTATGATCAGATAAAATATCTATATCCGGATCTTCAAAATTATTCTGATCAAGTAATAATCCTAGTTTTGTCAATTGATTGAATTTCTCACTATTATTGCCTTCTTGAGCAGCAATAATATTAATGGAGATTATTATAAAAATAAAAATGAATATTTTCTTCATGTTGATGTTAAATTAAACCCCGTTTCAATAGTTTTTTCAATATTAATATACAAAATAAAAATTTCTTCATTACCTTTATTATCAATTGCTTTAATCAATATCTCATGTTCTCCACTATCTTCTGGACCAGGAGTGAATTCAATTTTTCCAGAATTTTCATCTATATCAAATAAACCAGTATAATCTTCAAATCTTATATTACTTCCATTAGCTTTAACTTGATAACTAAATTTTTTATTTGTATAAGCATTTAATAAGGGAGCATTTTCAAATGAAATTAAACTACTTTCATTATATGTAGGTATTATATCAATCCATTTATATTTAGCTCCAAAATTATATATTATTGTATTATTTTTTCCTAGTATTTCTGGAAAAATAAATGAATACACTAGTTCATTTTCAGTTATATAATTAATATTATATAAAAATTCTTTTTCATTAGCAATTAAAGACAAATATCCAATTGGAATATGATCTGGATTTTTTTGATGCTCCAAAGCAAATTGATTTATTATATTATCTATTTTTTCAAAATCTAATGGATTTGAATATGAAAAATCTTTAATCAGGATATTTTTATTGTCTTTACTAACCGTTATTGGGTAATTAATTTTTAAAATTGATTCTTTACCTAAAGTGGTTTTTAATATTATTTCTTTTTTTTCAAATTTATAACCTTGATTTTCATAATGTGAGAAATTTAAGCATTTTGGAAGTTCTTTTATTATATATTTTGATAATTCATTTTCAATAGTCTTTTTATCAGGAACTTTTGTTTCCCCCTCCTTAAAATAATAAGGTATGCTAAACATCATAAAATTAACAGATTCTTTTGGAGCTTCATAATATCCTCCTTGAAAAAGAATATATCTTATCCCTTCTTTAAAAGTTATATCAATACACTCATTTATCCTTTGATTTATGGGATTAGTTATTTCATTATTTTTATTGCTATTATTTTTTAAAACTAAAAATATTATTAGAGAAATAAAAACTATAATTCCAATTATAATAAATACACTCAACTGCCCCCTTTTATCCATTATTATACGAGATATTTATTATATATAAAGATTTTTAAATATCATTTTTTATTTTATTATTATGGATGATATTTTGGCTTTAATTGAAGCACAAAAAAATGAATTGAAAAAGAGATTTAATGATCATGCTTTAGCTAATAATATTAGTTTAAATAATGATTCTCTAGTTGTAGATGAACTTATAGATAAATTAATGGTTAGAAAAAGGAAATTTGGTGATTTATACTGCCCTTGCAGGTTTGTTACAGGCGATGAAACAAAAAATAAGGAGATTATTTGTCCATGCATATTCCATTTAGAGGATATTAATGCTAAGGGTTCTTGTTTATGCGGATTATTTATTAACTAGGAAATTATCATAATAATATGGCATTTTTTGATTTTTTAAAGAAAAAAGTTGAGATAGTAAAAGAAACCATTCATTTTGCTGATATTCCTAATTGGATTGATAAATCCAATAAAGAATTTAAAATAAAGGATAATGTTATTTCTCAAGAAATAACTTTAAGGTTAAAAACTCTCATTATAAATTTAGAAGAAAATATTCCTGTAATAAAAAATATAGATTTATCTAAAAAAAAGATTGAAGATAGGGTTAGATTTATAGTAAAAGAAAATCTTGATAAATATATTGAAAATCTTGAAAGATTCATATCTAATCTTAGGGATATTTCAGAATATAATACAGATTCTTTGATAAAAAAAATTAATTTTACTGTTTTTTCTTTTGAAGATAGAACTAAACTTCAATATGAAAAAGCCACTTATTTAATTGGTGAAGATTTGGAAAAAATTAAAAAGGAAATTTCCAATTTTTTTAAGGATACAAAAGTGATTCTAGAAGTTAATAAATCAACTCTTGAAATGTTTAAGGCAATTGGAGATATAGAAATAATTTTAATTAAAATTAAACAGCAAGAATCTTTGGAAAAACATTCCGAAGAAATTATTGAAGAAGCTAATAAAGAGATAGCAAAAATAAATAAATCAATAGAAGATATTGTTAAGAAAATTTCTGAAGTTAAATCTTCTGAGTTATATTCAAATGAAAAGAAAATTAGGCAAGATATTGATTTAAAAAATTATGAACTTGAAAAAGATATAATATCCTTAAGAGAATTTATAGATTTTAAGTCTCTTATTAAGTCCTATCATACTGATTCAAAAAAAATGGAGATAATTAAGGATTATAAGGATGATTTCAAGGAAAATTTTAAAAAAGACAAATTAGAAAAAATCCTTTATTTATTGATAGGAATAAATATAGAAACAAAAAATATTAATGATAAGATTAAAGCAATAAATGAAAAAAAAGATAATATTCTAGAGTTTGAGAAAAATATCTCTAAAGAATCTCAATTTGAAAAAGTCATTATTTATGAAAAAGATACAAAAAGCCTTTTAGTTCAAATTGAAGATATAAAAGAAGAAATTGATAGGGAAAAAAACAAATTATCAAAATTTAAAATAGATAAGCTTGAAGCAATGCATTCTTTAGAAAATGAGTTCTCTAAGATAAATTATCAAGTTATTTATACTTAGGATTTTTTTTTATAATCTCTTATTTTTAACTTTATAGAAAAATTTTTTTAAGAAAGTTTTAAAACATCTTACTTCTTGATAGATTATTATGACAAATAAAAAAGGAGTAGCCTTAGTTCTAGGCGGAGGTACAGCTAGAGGCCTAGCTCATATTGGCGTTCTAGAGGTTTTAGAAGAGAATCACGTGAAAATTGATGCTATTGTTGGAACAAGTATGGGTGCACTTATTGGAGGGTTATATGCTTCAGGAGATCTTAATAAATTCAAGGAAAAAATGATAAAATTATCTAAAAACAAGATTTCTTTGTTCTTTATGACTAAAAAACTTAAATCCATGAAAAATATTTCAGATTCAGCTATGGATGATTTCTTAAAAGATATTATGAAAGATAAAAAAATAGAAAAATTGCCAATAGATTATACTGCTATTGCTACAGATATTGATTCAGGTGAAGAAGTTTATCTTAAGGAAGGTAGTTTATTAAAAGCAATTTCCGCAAGCACTTGCATTCCAGGAGTTTTTAAGCCTGTTTTTTTAAATAATCGGTATTTAGTTGATGGAGGTGTTGTTGACCCCCTGCCTCAAAAATATGCTTCAGAAATCGCAACTAAAATTATAATTGTAAACGCAATGCCAAAAGAATACAAATATGCTAGAGAATCTAATGATGTTTTTGAAGTATTATCAAAAGCAACTTCAATAATGGCTAATACTTTATTAAATCTAAAAAATATTATAAATATTCAAGCTAATAAGGATGATTATGTATTTATTCAATTAGAAACTGATAAGATAGGTCCTTTTGATTTTTCAGATGTTCAAGGTTTAATTGATTTAGGCAGAAAAGAAGCTAAAAAAATGCTTCCAAAAATTTTAGAACTTGTTAAAGAATAAACTTATCTTTTCTTTTTCTTAGTTTTAACTTGTTCTTGTTGATGCATTTTATTTTTGTAAACCTGAGCTAAAATAAACATTATTACTATAAGTGCAAGGGAAACAATATTAAGCACAATAAATAATGGAATATTGCTTTTTTTAGGTTTAGGTGCAGATGTAGTTGATTTTTTTGTTTCTAGTTTTATAGCTTCATTTGCAGTTACTTCCTTAATCTCAGTTTTTTCATTCTTACATTCACCAATATTAACCTTATATTCATTGGTTGTAACAATTCCTTCGTAAATTATGCTTGTTTTAAAAGTATAACTATTTGCTTTTGTTTTTTCAGGAATTTTAAAACTAAATGTTTTTTTGAAATTATCATCTTCATCATAACTTTCTAGTTTGAAAAATTCTGTTTTTTCATTAATATTTAAATTAGTATTTTCAATTTTTAATTGAGTCATAGCTGTTGATTTTCCATAATTTTTTACTATAACATTAACATCCAAATAATCTCCGCAAACAGCTCCTTCTAATGGAGTTATATCAAATGTTTCTATCCTAACATCATTGCTTTTTCTTGTTACATCGATAGTAACAAAAGCACTATTGTAATATTTTCTTTTTCCATCTTCTTTAGCAATTGCTCTAAAAAAGACAACATAATTCCTATCTTCATTTGCATCTTCATCTACTTTTAGATTCATATTAATGGTTTTAATTCTATTATCAGATATTCTTACATCTAATTCTTCTTTAACCATTACTTTTTCCTTATCAATATCATAAATATAACCTTCTATTACAAAGGACTTTTCATCATCAAATTGATTTTCAATTTCAACTTCTGCTTCTATTGTTTCACCAGTATCAACTGATTCCCATGAAACAGGCTGTTTTATATTTACTTTAATTAAATCTGATTTTTCTATTGAATAATTCTTTATTGCGCTAAATCTAGGTGGTGCTTTTGTGCATGTTGAAGCACAGCATCTTGCTGAATCATAAACGCCTAGGAAATCTTCAGAACATGTTTGATTTTCAAAGCAAATATTTCCATTAACTTCACTGCAAGAGAATTCATTTATATTTCCAGAAACAATATTCCATGTATGACTAGCATTAAATTCTCCATCACTATTATATGCTTTTAAGGTATATGATCCTTTTGTTAGATTAATAGTTTGGCTGCTTCCTTCACCGAATCTTTCATCATCAAGATACCAAATTACATTAATTGGACTATCAGAATCAGCAATAAATATAGTAAATCTTGTGGGTACATTAGCAATTATTTTAGAACTATCTGATTTTGGAAAATAATCTTTAATTACAGGAGCATCATTAATATTATATATTTGTGTAACAAATAATTTTTCAGTATATCCGCCTAATGAATCACTAGCTCTAATCAAGCATGATGCAGGACCATAATAGTCTTTTGTTGAAACATAGGTTAGAATATTATCTTCAAAAGAACAATTTAGATTATCTTGTCTTTCAATTGAAAATATTATTTCTTGATTTTCAGGATCAATTGCTTCTAATTCACAACTATATTGATTATCTTCAAAAATATCATCCTGACAAGTCATGTTTCCAATTACAGGAGGTTTATCTTTATATGCAACGTTTAGTATCACATCATTAGATTCTTTAATATATTCATTATCACTTGCACTAAATCTTACAGTTTCACTTCCAGACCAAGTAGGATCATTAGTAAAACTTACTATTCCATTATTGATTTCTATAATTATTTCATTATTTCCACTAACATTGAATTTAATAGGACTATCAACATCTTTGAAAAAATCATTTAGATCAAATGCTTCAAGTAGATTTTCACCCTCATTCCAGGTGAAATCTGGAATATCTTCTTCAAAACTAGGTTCATCATTAACAGGTTTAACTAAAACATTTATATCATTACTAACTATTTCATCAATAGAATCATCAATTCTAATTTTTATTATACCAAATCCATCCCAATCAGGTGTAGAAGTTAATATTAAATTATTTCCAACTTGATCCATCAATATATTTTCTTGATTATTTTCAATAGTATAAGTTAGTGTATCATTATCAGAATCATTACAATAATCTTTCATATTTAATATAAAATTATTATCTTCATTAAAACTAATATCTGGAATATTAGCACATACTGGAATTCTATTAGTTCTTTTTACTTCAACTTCAACATCAATTTGTCTACTTGTTAAACCATCACTAGCATTTATCTTAAATGTATAAATTCCTTTGTCTCCATAATTAGTTTCCCATGTAAAAATATTATCATTTCTTGTAAACCTATTATCATTTATATTAAAAAATACAGAATCATCTTCAGGATCACTTGCAAATACTTCAATTTCAATTGTTTCAGTTTCCATTACAATTATTTTTTCTATTATTTCAACAACAGGAGCATCATTAATGCAATTACTTGTTAAATCCTCACTATTAGGATATATGCTTAAATCATTATCATCACAATCTGTTCCAAAAAAACCTACTTCATTAGAACATTGTTCACTAAAATCAATTATTCTTTCCCCACCTCTGCAATAACCATCATTATCAACATCAATTAAATCAAAGGAATCACAATTTTCATCAATATTATTATATTCTATTTCAATACCCTCTGGATTTATGTCTTTGTTATTATCATCACAATCAAGATCATTATCAATATATCCGTTAGGTATGCTTCCATCAGTGCATACATTAACTAGATTTCCTTTTCCATATAAATCATTATCACTATCTAGATAAGCTTCAATATTTGTGTATAAATTAACATCTTCATCATTGCAATCATTATGTTCACTATTTTCATCAATATATCCTTCAGGTAAGGTATTTCCAGAACAAATATTAATTAATATTCCAGTTCCTATATTATCTCTATCATAATCTAAATAACCTTTCAATAATTGCCATTTTGCAGGATTATTATCATTGCAATCACTATTATCACTTTCAACATAACCATTAGGTAATATTTCTCCTGAACAAATATTTAATGCATTTCCAGATCCAATATCATCAAAATCATTATCTTCATATCCTACAATTAATTGGTAGAATTCAGGATTATTTGGACTGCAATCATTATGATTAATAGTATAATATCCTTCAGGAAGAAATTCTCCAGAACATGCCATAACTAGATTTCCTGAACTATACCCGTCTAAATCTGAATCACTATATCCTGATAAATTCTGCCAGACGTTTGGATTATTATCATTACAATCAAAATCAGATATAATCCCGTCCCCATCTCTATCTTCTCCTAATATCATCCATTTAATAGAATTTTTAAATAATTTTTTACTATCCGCTGACCAGAAATCAATTTCATTAAAACCAAAATAAACATCCTTTAATCCATTTTCATTTGAATAAGCAGTAATTGCATAAGCCCCAGTTGAACCAGTAGTTAAAGAAATTCTATTTACATATCCGGGTTTAACTTTTAGATAACCTATAGATTTAGCAGAAGTATAAGCATTAAAATTCACACTTGTAAAACCTTCAGTAAATCCTGTACCTAATGATTCAAAATTACTAGTTAAAGTGTTAGATGTATATACTATAGATCCTGGCCAGACAATTGGAGCTATGGTTTTATCAATAAATATCGTATCCATAGAATCTAGTGGAAGATTGGCTTTATTTATTAAAGAATCTTGAATAATCATTATAGAATAACCTGAAAAATCTGTATTCGGTATTTGAGAATCAGTTATTATATCATAAGTATAACCAAGTTCAGTTATTGAATTTTGAATATTAGCTTTTGGGCTGGTTCTTACAATATAAGCAATATCAGCTGCTATTACTGTGTTTATTAATAGTGCAAGTACTATAATTGTTAGTGCAAGTTTTTTCATTATTTATTTTGCACTCTTTTTTTTGGTTTAATTTCATCTCTTCTTTCCTCCTTATTATCACTTCTTTTTCTTTTATTAGATAATACAAGTAAAACTAAAAGTACTACAAATAATAACATTGTTATTATTCCTCCAATTACAAATGGATTCATTTTAGTTGTATTTTCTTGAGTAGGATCTTCTTCATTAGGATCTTCAATTGGTTCTTCTTCAATTGGTTCATCATCTCCAGGAATTCCATTTTTATCAGGAATAACAATTATTGTTGCCGCAAGTCCAAGATTTGTTCCATCAGTTAAAGATGTAAATTTAACCATTAATTGAGTTTCAAAAGTACCTTCATCTATGACTTTCATAGTAAATCTTGCATCTTTTGATTGGCCTGGTTGTAAAGTAAATTTATTATCAATAATTTTAGTTACATTTTCCAAATCTCCTTTAGCAACAATTAATATTTCTATCGCTTCGCTATTTGTATTATTAACTAAAATTGTTCTATCTATAGTTTCCCCAATATTTGGTCTTAAAATCATTCTAGCATTTCCAATATTAGCTGTTAAAGCACTTGTTAATGATATAGAAAAAATTATAAATAATCCTATCAAGAATACCTTTATAAAAATCTTTTCACTCTCGTAATTAATCTCATTCACCGTTTTCATGATGTATTACTAAATAGTTACACCATTTTTAAACATTGTGTATCTAAGATAACATGTTTTTATTAGACTATGTTTTAATATCCTAAATAGAAATATCCTTATTTTTGTCTAGTTTTTTGACATCTTTTTATATAAAAATGAAGGTTTTAATTAAATTAATTAAACAATTTGAAAATTAAAACTCATTTTATATGCAACATTATTATCAAAATAGTTACCAAGATTTTCTTTATAATAAACATAAATATATTGAGTTCCAGCAGGGATTGTTATTCCTTCACCAACAAATTGATTTAAACTATATTCTGCTATTGGTAAATTTGATGCAGATGCTGAATTACTATTATAAAATCCAATTTTTATATTTGAATCAGTATAATCAAGTAGATATGAGTCTGTTGGATGATAGATATCTGAACAATAATTTGGTACATTTCTGCAACCACATGATTTGCAATAACCATTGCTTTCATATGTTCCAACTCTATGACAAATATTTCCAGTAGGATTTATTATCTTTAATTTGCTTCCAGCATTAAATTTTGTTTTATCTGAAATTTGAACTGGAAAAGCCCCATTTGAATTTTCCCATCCAAAAGAACCATCGCTCTTGCATTGATAATTAGGATCATTAGTGCTTGGTTTATTATAAATTGGTGCATTAATAGATGAAAAAGTTATTACTCCATTATCGCTTATTGTATTTGTACATGAACTTTGTTCTGTTCCAGGATTAATGCATTTATCTAAAGTATCGGGATTATTATCATTGCAATCACTATCCCCATAGCATCTTATTTCTCCTACACAATCAGGATCATGGGAAGTTTCTGAATCATCGTTAGGATTATTACATCCAGGGTCCTCCATATCAACTTTACCATCATTATCATTATCCCATCCGTCTGAACAGGCAGCAAGTCTTGATTTGCATTTTATTCCAGTTATCCAGCTTTTATCATATTTAGCAGCAGCTCCCATAGTCTGGAAATTATTTCCATTAAAATAAGTTAATTGATTATTTTCTGGTGTATGGAAATTGCATCTGTATATAGGACAGCATAAATTATCACTGGTGCAAGTTGGTACATCAATATAACTTTTATATCCGAGTATATTACATACTTTATTCAAAGTTACTGTATCTAGTGTAGGATTATCCCATCCTCCACTACCTCTATATAATGGAACAGTTATTAAATTATAATTGAATTTTTTGATTAATATATTGCTATTTATAGTTTCATAAAAATTAAATGGCGATTGTTTATCTCCACCTAAAGATATTTGCTGATTATTATTTGGATCTAAATTAATCACACCGTCAACAAGACCATCTCCATCATCATCAATACCATTATCACAAATTTCAAGACTTTCACATTCTCCATTAGAGCAAGTTTGACCTGGAGCACATGTTTGTTTCAATACATCGCTTATTGCATTTGAACATGTACTTAATATTGTTCCTGGATTATTACAAGTATAACTCTTGAATTTATCATAAACATCATTATCTTTACAGAATAATTGATTCAAATTTCCATTTATTCCACAATCTGAATTCTTATTGCATGTTACATTAAGACATTGACCATTAGTGCATATTTGTCCAATTCCACAATTTCCATTGTTTTCGTCAATAAGTCCATCACAATCATCATCTATTCCATTGCAGATTTCCATTGCACCAGGATTTACATTAGGATTATTATCATTGCAATCAATTGTTTTATTATCATCACCTGGTTGTCCAGGGTTACATGTGTCATAATTATCATGATCATTATCAACACATAATGAAACACAATTTCCATTAGAGCAAGCTAAATTTCCACAATCTTCTTTTATTTGTACATTAGTTGTATTTGAGCATCGACTATTTGATGTACCAGGATTCATGCAATCAAATTCTCTATATCCTTGATAAACATCTCCATTAATACAGAACTTGTCACCAATAAATCCATTTGTTCCGCAATCAGAGTCTTTATAACAAGTTATATTTGCGCATTTACCATTATTGCAATCTAGATTTAAACAATCTTGCTTGAATTGATTTGTTGTTGTATTTGAACAGAATGATATAACTGTTCCAGGATTATTACATGAGAATGATAAGAACCCTTGATAAATATCATTATTTATACAGAATGGATCTCCTTTAAATCCATCAATTCCACAATCAGAATTTGTCTTGCATTTAATATCAACACAATGATTATTAGAGCATATTTGGTCTTCTTCACAATCTTCATTAGTGTCACATTCAGGTTCGCACATTCCATTAGAACATCCGTATTGGCATGTTAAAACTTGTTTATCTTGAGTTGTATTAAAGCATAAACTATTCTGAGTATTAGGATTATTGCATGTAAAAGTTATATATTTGTCAAATACATTTCCATTTTTGCAGAATCTTTGATTCAAATATCCATCTGTTCCACAGTCTGAATTTTTAGCGCAGATTATTGAAACACAATTGCCATTAGAGCATGTTAAATCTCCACAATCTTCTTTTATTTGAGTAGTAGTTGTATTAGTGCAATATGAATTTGCACTATTAGGATTATTGCAATTATATTGAATATATCCTTGATAAGAATCTCCATTGATACAGAACTTGTCACCAACATATCCATTTGTTCCGCAATCAGAGTTTTTAGTGCATGATGTTGGATAGCATTCTCCATTCAAGCAATTAAATCCTTGTGGACATGTCTTATTAAGTTGAGGTCCTGCTGATAATGTACATGTACTTTGTAAAGTTCCAGGATTTAAGCAGTTATATGATAAGTAAAATTGGAATACATTATTATTTTGACAGAACTTATCTCCAAAGAATCCATTTATTCCACAATCATTATTATTTAAGCATAAAATTTGTTGATGTTTGCAAAAACTATTTTGTTGTCCAGGGTTAACACAACTATCTTTTGTATATAGATTGCTATCATCACAATCTGCATCATTAAAGCAAGTTACATTAGCACATTGACCATTTATGCAAGTTTGGTCATTGCATTCAGTTTTCTTTTTTTGAATTGTAGAATTTATGCATAAAGAAAATATTGTTCCAGGGTTTATACAATTGAATGAAATATAATCTTGGAAAACATCATTATTTTTGCAATATTTATCTCCAATATATTTATCACTTCCACAATCAGTGTTTAATGTGCATTTAACATTAGTACACTGTCCATTTGTGCATATTTGACCTTGTGCACAATTTCCATTATTTTCATCGATAAGTCCATCACAATCATCATCTATTCCATTACAGATTTCAGGTGCAGTCGGATAAACATTAGGATTATTATCGTTGCAATCTACAGGCTTTCCATCATCAGTTGGTGTTCCAGGATTACAATTATCATAATTATCATGATCATTATCAACACATAGTCCAACACATTGATTATTTACACATGTTTGACCTGCAGTGCAATCTTGTTTTATAATATTTTTAACATTGTTTGTGCATTGAGAATAATGTGTTCCAGGATTATTACATGTATAAGTCATAAATCCTTGATATATATCTCCATTCATGCAGAAAGGATCTCCAATAAAACCATTAGTTCCACAATCACTATTCTGATGACATGATACTTGTAAACAAACTCCATTAGAGCAAGTTTCTCCAATAGTACAACTATCTTTTAACACATCAGTTAATTGATTTGAGCAAGTAGAAAATATTGTTCCAGGATTATTACATGTATAAGTCTTATATTTATCAAATACATTTTCATTCTTACAGAATAATTGATTCATGAAACCATCTGTTCCGCATTGTGAATTACTAAAACAAATAACATTAGTACACTGTCCATTTGTGCATATTTGACCTTGAGCACAATTTCCATTATTTTCATCTATAAGTCCATCACAATCATCATCTATTCCATTACAGATTTCAGGTGCAGTCGGATAAACATTAGGATTATTATCATTGCAATCTACAGGCTTTCCATCATCAGTTGGTGTTCCAGGATTACAATTATCATAATTATCATGATCATTATCAACACATAGTCCAACACATTGATTATTTACACATGTTTGACCTGCAGTGCAATCTTGTTTTATTTGATTATTTATAGTATTTGTACAATAACTATTAGATGTACCAGGATTATTACAAAAGAATTGTTTAAATCCTTGATATATATCTCCATTCATGCAGAAAGGATCTCCAACATAACTATTAGTTCCGCATTGAGAATTTGTTGTGCATTGAATTGTTACACAATGATTATTAGAACAAATCTGTCCTTGTGGACAATCTTGATTTATATCACATTCATTTTCACACATTCCATTAGTGCATCCATATTGGCATGTAGATTTGAATTGAGGTATTAATGAAGATGAACAATAACTTAATGGGCTTCTTGGATTATTGCAAGTATAAGTTATATAATTCTGGAATATATTATTTCCTTGGCAAAAATTATTTCCGATTAATCCATTTATTCCACAATCATTATTTGTTGAACAGTTTGATTTAACACATTGATGTTCATTACATATTTCTCCATTAGGACAATCTGAATCTATATTGCATTCATCACTACATTCTCCATTTGAGCATCCATAAAGACAATCTTGTAATTTCACATCTTCATTATAAGCTTGATCTGTACATGCTTTATTTGAACATCCCTTATTATGACAAGTTCTTGAGGTATAAACATCTCCATTCTTACAGATTCTTGATGAAGAAATATTTTCACAATAATCGCTTCCACAATCATTAACTTTTTTCTGTATTGCAGATATATCACAATAACTATGAGTTGTTGCAGGATTTATGCAAATTGATTCTTGGAAATTCTTATATATATTCTCTCTAAAACAGAATTCCTCTCCAAAGAAACCATTAATTCCACAATCATTATCATTAACACAATTCATTAAAGTATGTGAACAATAACTTGAAGTTGTACCATCATTATTACATTCATCAAAAGTATTAACATTAGAATCATCACATTCTAAATCATTTGAACAAGTTACATCTTTACATTCACCTTTAAAGCAACTATCTTCACAAGTTTCAATAAATTTAGGATTAGTTACACTTGAGCAACTGCTACTCGACTCTCCTTGATTATTACATAAAAATTCCTTGAAATTTTGATAAACATTCTTTCCAGAACAATATTTTTCTCCAACATATGAATCTGTGCCACATTCAAGATCACTCATGCAACCTATGCAATCTCCATTTAAGCAAGTACTTGAACATTTTTTCTTTTCAATTGGAGATGTAGAACTAACACATTCACTATCAGGAGTTCCAGGTAATAAGCAATTATTAATCTTAAAATCTTCATAAACACTTAATCCAATACAATATTTATTTCCAGTAAATGCATCAATTCCACAATCACTATTTACAGAACATCCAATAGCAGTATTATTACAATAACTTTGAGGTGTACCTGGATTCTTGCAAACATCATAAGTTTTTGAATTTTGATCATCACAATCACCATTATTATAACAGATAATATCAACACATTCAGCATTATAACATGCCTTTGGACAATCTTGAACTAGTCTATCTTCAGTTGTGTTTGAACAAAAACTAACCTGAGTTCCAGGATTATTGCATGAAAATAATCTGTATTTATCGTAAATATCATTATTCTTGCAGAATTTTAAATTCAAGTATCCATCTGTTCCACAATCTGATTTTGAATTGCATCTAGCAGGAGTATTAGTACAATAACTTTCAACAGTTCCTGGTTTTTCACAAACATCATAAGTATTAGGGTTGCTATCATCACAATCACTATTATTATAGCATCTTATCTCTCTGCATGTATTATTGACACAAATTTGTCCTTGTGGACAATCTTCATTAATATTGCATTCATAACAATCTACATGAACCATTCTGTTTGCAATATTATCATTTGGATTAATATCTCCAGCAATTATTGCATTAATAGTTAGATTATAATGTCCGCTAGGTAAGCTAATATTAACTAATTTATTTTTTAATACACTATTTTCAGGTTGTATATTAGTTATTGATTCAATTGTAAAGAATAATCCATTTATGAAAGAAGTAAAAGTTACATTTTCTTTTAATTCTCCATTGTTTTTAACATCAACCCAGATTTTATATTGATTATTACACATTAAATGAACTGGATTTGATAATATATCGCTTCCATTAAGATATTCTATTCTAATCTTATTTACAGAACCTTCAAAATCAATTAAAGAAATATCATGTTTTCCAAGAACACAACTATTATTTGTGCATATTTGTCCTTCTGGACAATCATTATCATTACTGCATTCATTTATGCAAATTCCATTTGAGCAACCAAATGTGCAATTTTGTAGATTTTTATCAATTGTAGAATTTGTACATGAGCTCTGATAAGTTCCTGGATTATTACATGTAAATATTCTATATTTATCAAAAGAATTATTATTCATACAAAATAATTGATTTAGAAAACCATCAGTTCCACACTGACTATTATTATAACATCTTACACCTGCACAACTTCCATTATTGCAAACTTCATTAGGGCCGCAATCACTATCTATTGTACATTGAGGTAAGCAAGTACCATTAGCGCATCCATAAGTGCAATTTTCCTTTATTCTTGGTCTTGGATTTGCTACGCATTTAGATGTAGCTAGACCTGGATTTATACAACTATAATCATTAATATCTTCATAGACGTTGTTATCCTTGCAATAAGGTAAAGAAACTTCATCATCAGGACAATCACTATCTTTAGAACATTGGCTTGATACATAAGTTACACAATCTTTAAACATTTGTTTAGCTTCATTAGTCCAATATTTGCTTTCAACTATTCCATAGAAGCAGACTTTTCCTTCAGTTAATTTTCCATTTTCAAGTCTTGTTCCTTTATCAGCATAACTTATAACATCACCTAAATCATATCCATTGCCACTATAAGTTCCAGCAATTTTAGACATTTGATCTGATTTATCATCATTACCTAAATAATAGTAAGGAATACCAACTTGATTTGTATCATATACAGCTTGATTATAAACTTGAATAATAGTAAAATTTCCTTTTCTTACGCTTTGGGGTTCTGTTCTTGCTAGTTTAGATATTCCATCACTATCAGTTAAACCCCAATCAGGGCCATGATAATAATTTGTTATAACAGTTGGAAATCTTTCAATTGGAATATTTCTTGGTCTTGTAAATCTTTCATCACCAACAAAAATAAAACGATATTTTGAGAAATCAGTAATAGTAACTTTAGAAAAAGGAATTAAATCAACAGTTAGATTAAGATCATTAATCAAAAGATTCCTTATATTATTATCGACTTTAAAATTTTTATTATAGATATAAGCAACATCTCCTACTGCTAAAATATTATTGATGGATAATAAGATTATAAAAATAGTTAAAAGAAAAAATTTAGCTCCACATTCTTGTTAGCCGCTTTTTTTATCATTTTAATTATTGTTTTATATACGAAGTTTATCTTCATCACACTCTTTTTTCCCTATCAATCGTATTCTAATAACTAAAAACTTATTCTTATTTTCTATATAAATTTGTCTTACCACTTTTCTATGATGAAAAAAAATAACCCAAAATAATATCCATTTTTTAATAGTGATTTAAGATTTAGATACATTTATTTTAGATAGATTTAAATAATATTCATTTTAATATACCTTTAAGTTTTAAAAATATGGACGCTAGAACCTATAATATTAATATTGACTTAACCAAATTTAAAGATTACTCTCCTTTAATTGTTATACCTGTTTCTATTTTACCATCGAGATGTAATATTGAAGGATGCAACAATCCTATAGACGGATATAGATGCAAGCAAAATGAACTTGAAAAAAGAGCGGTTTGTTCTAATTCACCTATTGCAAAAATTTATGAATTTTTAGATAGTCGTTCAGCAGCATATACTCCTTTTAATCATAATGGTCAAGGAAATATTATTGCATTTCTTAGATTGGATGAAGTAAAAAAATTATCTTCTTCAGGTTTAATTAAAGACATAATACCTATAGAAGATTCTTGCATCCATGGAATAATTATTGAAAGAAAATAATATTTAATTAATAATGATTTCTTTTAGAGATAAATCTATTCATTTAAAATTAATCACTTTAATAATTTAAACTCTCAAATAATCGATTAGCAATTCAACTCATCATAGTCCTTTATACATTAATAGTTTTCAAATTAAACCTTTTATTAATCAGATTCATCTTCACTATCTTTTTTATCATCAAAAAAATCATCAAAAAATTTGTAATAATCATCGGCTTGATTATTTTTAGGTGAATCATTATCATATTCTTCTTTTAATCTTCTAAATTCATCTTTACTACTTGGTCCAATATGTCCTTCCCTAATTAATCTATCCAGGTAATCATCAAAATTTTCATCAAATTCATCTAAACTCATTAATTCAATATCTGAATCTCTTAATTCATCTTCATATTTTCCCATATCAATTAGAAAAGGTGAATCTATTGGTTTTTCTGTTGGATTTTTTTTAACATTTAATTGCATATCAAATGGAACATTTGCCCCTAAATAATCTAATTGAAGTTCTTTTAATATTGAATGATTTTTATAAGGCTGATTTAAATGTTTAATAGGTTCATTCCATCTTAAAGGCCTTACTTTATTTATTAAAGATTCTTTATTAAAATAATTTAATGCACTATCAAATTGATCAGCAGTTTTTATATCTGATAATTTTAATCCCAATGTTTCATATGTATCAATTAGTTTTTCAAGTTGCTTTTCAAATAAAATAATATCTTTCTCATTTAGTTTAGAATCCATTACATCCATTCTAGCTAGAGTTATCTGCAAACCTATTTCAGTATTTTTTTCTTCATCAATTAAATAATTGCTTTTATACCTATCATATCCTCTGCCATTTGTTACAATATATTCTATATGTTTTTGAATTGGAGTATTTTTCATTGTATTTTTATTAAATTATTATTTATAAACTTTATGATTTTGTAACTACTAAATAATAATTAATTATAAAAGATTATTTTTTAATCTGATTAAAAATATTTAATAAAAGAGTATCAAGATTATTAGGAGTTCTTTCTTCAACTTTTCTCCATAAATAATGCCATTCATGGTTTTTACCTACTTCTTTAACAGCTAAATTACATAAGTTATATTTTCCACTTATACCTAAAAATTCTTCAAGAACTCCTCCTTTAAACATTTCAATATAATTTTCATTTGCTTCTTGTAATGCAGAACTTAGATCTGTTGAATAAAAATACCTATAGAAAGGTCCAAGGCTATCATCCCCCTCAAAACCAATTGTGTTGCCTCTAGCTACATATCTTTTCATTTTATTATTATAAAATATTAAAACTAACTTCTTTAGTTATAGAATTGAAAGCTTTATCATATATTCTTATTTCAATTTTATGTTCGCCTTTTGAGAATAATTCTGTTTTTTTAGTTTTTTTCCCATAATCATTGCAATTAGAACATAATCTTTTTACATTTGGGTTTTTTGCTAAAAGATCTTTATATTCTATAGTAACAAGTTCATTTGAACTAATATTGAATTGTATCCTAGAATCACTATATGTCTGAGCTAAGGGCAAATTAACTTTAAGTTCCGGAGTAGTTGTATCTATTTTTATTCTTATCTTTTCTGTTTTTACTTGATTAACTCTATCACTAACAATAAACCAATAATCAATATAATTTGTCCAGTAATCCTTTAAATCAATAAAGAAAAAGCATTCTTTATTCTTTCCTTGTTCACAAGTTTGACTTAAACTATTAACTTGAGCCCCTTCAATTCCATAATATAATGTAATATTCTGCAAATAATCTTCACTATATTTTATATAAAATGAACCATTATTATAAGTCTGTTTTCTAGGTCCAACTTTATGTACAATAGGTTTTTTACTATCTATATAAATTACTCTTTCCTCTTGTTTAATATTAGAAAAACTATCGATTGTTTTTATAGTAAGATTATTTTCTCCTTCATTTAATGTTTTTGTCTTTCTTCTAGTATATCCATATTCATAACAATTCTTGCATAATTCACTATCTTTTGGATTTTTATCATTTTGATTTATTAACACTATTTTACTTAATTTTTCATTTGAACTAATATTAAATAAAACATTTCTTGTTGAATAAATTCCATTTAATGGAGAAAATACATTAAAACTATAATCATTAGGGGTAGTAACATTAAAAATCCAGGTTTTGAAAGATTTTCTTCCAGATCCATCCTCAATTTCAACTTCAACAGAATGACTTCCTTGTGATAAATCATTTTCTAATAATACTATTACTCTTAAATCCTGGTAATTTAATTCTTCAATCTTAAAATTAATTAAATTTGAATCAAGTTTAACTATTATTTTTTCTTTAACAATTCCTGAATTTTTATAAATATCATCTACATCAAATGAAATGATTGGTCTTTTAATGTAATTTATACTATTCTCTTTTGGATCTATATTAACAATTCTTGGATTATTATTATCTAATTTAAGTTCATATTCTAATTCTTTTTCTTTTCCACATATAGTTTCAGAATAATATCTCAAGGTAATTAATCCCCCTGTTTGATTAGCATTATTTGGAGCATCTTTAATAGAAAAATAACTGGTATATTCCTTATATGCTAATCCATCCCATCTATAATATGTTTTTATTGCTCTTGGATTTTCCAGGCTAAATGTTGGAGAACTAATATACCACCCATTTTTCCCATCAGGTTCACTTGGATTAATATTTAATTTAGTTCTTAATGCAATTTCAGTTGATTTTTCCTCGCCTCTAATAATATTTCCAATATTATCTCTTGCAAAAAATCTCCATTGAACGTTTAATCCTTCTTTTAATAAATTTGAAGGAATTATGCCTAAATATCTATTTTCCTTTTCAGGTATGGCACTTTTATTATAATTAGATCCATTTATTGTATAAGATATAAACACATAATTAACATCTTCTCCAATAATATCTGCTCTCACCTCTAGATTTTCCATATCAAGACTGCATGGAACATCTTGTATATTTTCTATGCATACTCCAAGAAAATGAGTGTAATCAATATTTCCAAAAACTTTATTTATATCAGTTCCAGGCCCCCTGCAATCATTAAACCAATTATATTCTGCATATAATTCATCAATTCCTTGATAGATTATTGCATAATTATTATTTGCAAAACTATTGTATTCAACGATTGTTTCTATTGGAAAATGATTCGATATGAAATTATTTCTAATTAATAATGCCTTATCTAAATTAGAAATCTTATTTTCTTTAATTTCAAGGTCATTAGTTTTTCCATAAATAACAATTCCTTTCCCACCTTGTATATTATTAACACCTTCAATAACATTTTTTCTTATAATTGGATTAGTTATAAGTCCATTTATTCCATCACTTCCTGCATCATTATATAATAATATTCCATAGAGTTCCTTTTTTATTCCAGAAATTTTATTATCAAGAATTATTATATTAAGATAATTTCCATTATTGGTATATATCTTTATTCCACTTGCTTCACTATTTCCATCTGATTTTGATAAGTCAATACTATTATTTGTTATTCTTTGTGTCGTTGTTATATCAAAAGAATCCTGGGTATTTATCGATATTGCATCTTTTTTTATTAATTCAATGATATTTTCACTTACTTCAACACTTCCGCCATGTTTTTTTAGAAAAATTGAATTTCCATAGATATTATTAAATTGATTATTTTTAATTTTTAATATCTCTTTTCCTTCTTCAGAATATATCCCATATTCATTTGCTTCATTATTTCCAAGAAATTTATTTTCATAAATTTCATAAGTCGGTCCTGCATTTTTTGAATAAGTATTTAATAAAACTTTTTCACCTCCATATGAACCAGGATTTTTAATTGTAAAACCTTTTATTAAAACTCCTCCACTATCTACATTTATTTTAATAGTCCCAGTAGAATCAAGATTGCTATTTTCCCCATCAATAATACTATTATCAATCCCACTTCCTATTATATCTAAGCTCTTGTTAATATAAATCTGATTTTCATAATATATTCCAGGACCTACATTAATAATATCTCCTTTATTTGCAAAATAGACTGCATCATTTATAGAACTATAATTACATCCGCTTTTGCAAACTTCAATTGTTTTAGCAGATATGAAATTTATTGAAAATAAAATAATAATTATAGCACCTATTATAAATACAAAAGTTATCAATCCTTCCTTTTTTATCATGGGTTTTATCACATCTAATTTATATTTAAACTTGTTTAACTACTGATATTAGATAATACAATATAATAATTAGTTCATTTATCAACCAAAATCCTTATAGGATTTTGAATTTCTTTATCTATTTGATATTAGATAATAAATGATATAATTCAAGTTAAATTTAAAGAAAATTTTTATTTTAAACTTTTATTCCAGGATTAATTCCAATATTAGTTATATAACCATTTTCATATTGGTTTTTTCCAGGTACAGCTGGTTTAGGTTTTATCTGAACAGGTTTTATTTTTGGATTATCATTTCCAGTTCCATTATCATCATCGTCTTCATTATCATCATATGGAAAACCATCATCATCGTTATTAGAACCGCCACTTCCACCTGTAGATTGATTTGTAGGTGGTTTAATATAAGGGACTAAACACTTTCCTTTAAGATCTACATTTTCAAATATAGCACTGATTTCATTACCATCAACAGTTATTCTATTGTTCTTCTTATCAATAACTATTGTTGCATTTTCATTAATATATTTTTTAATTCCTAATTTATATTTGCCATCAATCTTTATTACAGCATATTCTTCATCATTTCTAATTACTTCTTGAACCTTGAACTTGTAAGAGAATGTCATTCTCTTAGCTTGTGCAGTAATATATCCTTGTGAGTTTCTTGCTCTTTTTTCTGGAATATAAAAATTAATCTTTGCTTTAGATCCAGAAAAATTCTGGTCTTCAACAAGTACTATTCCATTCTTAGCTCTAATTGAACAATTCTTTAATGGTGGTATTGTTCCTCCTCCACCTCCGCCTCCAGCATATATTTGAAGGTCACTTCCATCTTGTTTAACAATATTATCCCCACTAACAACAGATAACGATGTTTTGTATATTCCAACCATGAATTTATTAGTATCAAGTGTAATATTAAATGACATATTTTTTAGATTACCATATCCATAACCATAATTATATCCGTAATCATATCCATAGTTATAACCATAATTATAATGATATCCACCACTTGCAGGAGTAGGATAATAAGAAACAATTTGAGAAATATTAATACCATCACAACCTTCAATAGTTGTGCCATTTGAATAGAATTTGCATAAGACTTCAACAGGTCCATTTAATCTTAAAATTAAATAATCAATAGATATTTTTTCATTTGATTCAAAATCAATTGATGCAGAAAAATTTGCTTTATCTCCTTTATTAACTTGAGAATTAAAATTTTCAAACGCAAGTGTAAATGCTTGAGCAGGTCCAGATATAATTAATATTGATATTATAATTATTGTAAGAGTTGCAGCGCTAACTTTCGACGCGTATCCTCTTTTAGTAGTCTCCATCTTTTTTCACCAGTATGTATTTTATAGTAACTACTTATATATAAATATGATTTACCAAACAAGAGTAGTAAAAGCATTTTGATAAAAAAATAATTCATCAAATTCCGTATTTTCGAGTATAAACAATAGCTTTTTAAACCCAACGAGTCTCTTCATTTTTAAGAATCTATTAGGGACTGGATAATCAGATCTGGCACTTTAAAGAAATGACAAATTTTTACATAGAACAGCTTGTTAATGAAAAAGACTCTTTTAAACGTATTGAATTAGCAAGAACTTTTAGCGAACTTACAAATAATGATATAGATTCTAAACCTTATTTAGCTCTTGTTCATCTAGTTGAAGGAGTTAGAACCTATAAAACCTCCTGGTTTGGATTAAGAAAATCTCCTGATCAATTATATTCTTTTGATGAACAAATAGCTGGAATTGATGCTATTGGTAATCAAGGTTGTATTTATGGTAAAGGTTATCTTGATAACCTTATAATTCATTCACTTTGTAAAATCAATGAAATATTAAAATATGATTCAGATTTAACAGCAATTGGTAAATTATCCAAATATTACCTAAAATTCCCTAATGCAAAAGGCGAATTAAAGAATTTTTTAGAATGTTTCCTTGTTTTAGATGAAAATCCAAGTGATACCTACTTTGACGAACCTACTTCAATTAGTGAAGAATTAAACATATATCTTTCGAGTAACTTAGCTTTTGAAAGGATAAATATAGCTTTATCAAAATTCAAAAGAAAACCTAATCAGTTCAAACCCAGGCAATTTAGAATTGATAGGGATTAGAAGTTTAATGTTCGTTCTCACTTTTTTACAAATTTAACATTTGAAAAATTTTCAAATTCTTTATCTCCTGTCAAAAATTCTATATTACTATTTTTTGCTAAAATATATCCCACACAATCAATATAAGAAAATTTTGATTTTTTATTTTCAAATCTAAATAATGCAGATTTTAGTGCTATTTCAGAAGTAATTTCTATTAATTCAACATTTAATAAATCAATTATTTTATCAGCAATTTCTTTATTTTGATCAAGTAAAAGGGCATAATATACTTCCGCAAGATTCATTGGACTAGTAATTATTAGCTCTTCTTTAACAAAATCATATTTTTCATTTCCCCTAATCAATTCTATTAAAGCATAACTATCAAAAAAATAACCTGCCATTATTCAAATCTACTATCCACTTCTTTTAATAAATCATCTGTATTCTTTTTCATTTTAGTCTTTAATATTCCAAAAACATCTTTAGCCTTTGTTTTATTTTTGACTTGAATATTGACTCTTAATGTTATTCCTTCTTTAATTTCTTGTTTTTCAACAATATCTTTGGGTATAATTATTCCAAATGAATTTCCCCATTTCTTGACTTTAATATCTTTAGTATCCATTAATTATACATGTATAACTAATATTTAAACACTCCTATTTATTAAAAAATTAGGTTAGACAATTAGGATATCAATTATTCAAGATATTCATTTCAATATTAGCAGAAGTCATGTTTCTTATCTTTGTATTGATGCTTAATAAAAAATTATTGATTAAAACATCTTTTTTGTTGTTTTCAATAATTAAAACCCTTGATTTAGTATCAGCAAGAATTTTTTCAATATTTTCATCACTAAATTTGTAAAATGATTTGTATAATAATTTTAATGATTCATCCAGTTTTTTCATAATTTCCACTGACTCTTTGGTTGGTTTTAAATTATTATCAATAATTTCTAATGCAAGATTTTTATAATTATCAGCTAATTCTTCAAGGCATCTTAAAAATCTATAATAAACTGGAATATTTTTATATAGAGGATGGCCTCTTTTATTTAAGACTCTTATGCAAAAATTAGTGAATTTATTCATTCTTTTATCAAGACTTGAAAAACTTTCCAGGCTTTTTTTGTCATTATTTTCTATAGCAGAGATTAAATCTTCGCTCATGGAAATAAGAATTATCCATGCTCTTTCAAATACAGTATTAAATTCATCAAATTTTGTTCCAGGTATATCTCTAATAACACAAAAAAAATTATTGGAATTTTTTCCTTGTTTAATAATTTCAAATCCAAGAACTTCTTCAGAAAGGCATTTTTCTATGGATTTTAGATAATCAGAATCATTATAAAAAATTGTTAATTCATCACAACCCTTTCTATATGCGCAATTAATATACCTTATTCCTGTCCTTTTATTATCCTTGATATCTATTGATAATTTTAGAAAATCATCTTCTTTTTTTGAATTTAATATTAATTGTGAACCTTTTTCATCAACATCTAAATTTGAGCCAGGATGAAGATTATTTTCTTTTACCCATTTAGCAGGAAGAGAAATTGTTAGGGTTGAGGGTCCATGCTTGACAATATTACGTTTCATAAATAAATAAACTAAATCAAATATATAAACATTTAGATAATATGGTTATATAACCACAAATGTGGTTACTGGTGTCAATAAAAATATATATCTCAATTAATTATATGATGTTATGGTAGACAAATATCAGACAGAAAAATACAGGGAAGCTGGAAGAGCCTGTGAACGTGTTAATGATAACCTAGGTGCAAGAACAAACTATCAAAGAGCAATTTTAGAAGATCCTGAGGATTATAATGCAATAGCTAATCTTGCCTGGGTTGAACATAAAGAAGGTAATACTGAATTAGCTAAAGGTCTGATAAAAAAAGTTTGTGATGCTAAACCCGATAAACCGAGATTTAAAGATTTAATGTTTAAGATTAATCAGGGAATAACAAGACTTGATTAAAAGTTAAAAATAGAAAATGTTAAGCATATATGATTGGAATGAATGCATAAGATTTGGATTAGATAAATTTATTGAACAAAATGATTTTCAAGGAGCGTTAAGTGCTGCTCATCTTGAATATACTAAGGCTAATGAAAATTATTATCGTTTTTCAGAACCAGGTGATGGAATCAATGACAATATTTCTGCAGGTGTTGGTGAAATATTTAGGATTAAATCTTTAATAGGGGAATTAGAAAAAGAACTTATTATTCAGCAAACAACTCCGCCAATGGGATTAGATTTCATAATTTAAAATAAAATATAAATAAATATTTCAGGAGGTAAAAATAAAATGACATCTGATTTTGAAAGAAGATTTAAAGAAACCGTTGATAGGAGCTATGAAGCTAACAGTGAGTTATACGATCAAAGAACTAGTGAAGATAAGGATACCGGTATTTTAAAAATTGTTATGGCAGAACAAGCTTGCGAAAGAAGAAGAGATGAATACGGTCAATAGTAATAAAAGTAAATTATCAAAGGAAATAATATGGTTAAAAATTTAAATTTTATAAGTTTGGTTAATAATCTATTATTTTCCTCTCATATTTGTAGATATGATAATTCTCAAACCGAATCAGTAATCAATTTAGATATCAGTTTATCCTATAGGGATAAAAGAAAAGGTTTTGATATAAAAAGAATTTCAATTTATTCTGAACCAATTTCAACTCATCTTTTTCCAAATGACCCCTATGCTAGTTTATCTGGTTCTGGTTTAGAGGGAATTAGTGTTAATTCCCTTATTATTTTAAAAGGACCCCTTTATTTTCATGAAAGAGAATCAGAAGGTATGCGTGAATATACTTTAACTGAAGATAGTTTGCCTTTTTATTGTAAAAGAGATCCATCAATTTTTATATATTCAGATTATTATCCAGAACTTATTGGATCAAGAACCACGCATCTAAAATCTAGAAAAACTGCAATAACCTTTTTGGATTATGTTTATTTACTCGATGAAAAATCAGCTAATGATGATTTCCAAAAAGAGCTCTTAGAAGATCAAATGAAATTAAGTATTGATGAATTAAAGAAGAAATATTTCTTCTAATTTTATTAATTTTTATTCCTTTTCAGACCATTGTTTAACAGCATATCTTATTGGTGGAAATGCTAAAGTAAAAAATGCTGTTGCTCCAACTTGAATTGAAGCTGATGCAGTAGCAGGATCTATTCCATTTTTTTGCATAAAATATTGAGTTAAAAATCTCGTGCAAGAATATATCCCTTCAATTACTCCAATATATCCTAGATATTCTCCAGCTTTTTTACCTACTTTTTTCATATCCAATTCCCCATTTTCATTCTTTAATTTATTCCTATCTCTATACATTAATTGAGGTATAAATACTCCCCAATAACCAGCCATATCAAGTACTGTTGCTATTCCAGATATAGCTGCATCAGAATCTATTAATTCCTTAGAATAATAGCTAAATCCTGTAGCTAGACCTATCGCACTAGCGCATGCAACTAAATGATTGCCCATAGTGGGCCATTCTTCTTTGAATGATTTCTTAATCCAACTATCTTCTGATTTAGAATTAATATTAACATTAACATTATTTGTAGGTTCTTCAATAATTAGCTTTTCTAGATTATCAGGCATTTGATATTTATTTTAATATCATTTTTAAAATTATCTATATTATCATTTTTCATATAACAATATTTATATAATCTACCTTTGTATACATATGTATACATAATTAATTTTTTAAGCAAAATGGAAACAACAATAAGAATTAATCCTAATACCAAAGAAGATCTAGATAGCTTTAGGCAATATAAAAATGAAAGTTATGATGAATTAGTTAGAAAACTAATAAGACTCGTAAAAACCTGTGAAAAAGATCCTAAATTAAGTCAGAAAACAATTTCTGAAATAAAAGAATCAAGAGAAAGAATAAAAAATAACGAATTTTATTCTGAAGAAGAAGCAAAAAAAATATTAGGCTTATAATCTAAATAATAATGTATATATTCTAAAATATCTATTAAATTAGATAATGTTTAGTATTATCTTTGATAAAAGGGCACTCGAAGATTTGAATAAATTAGATACAAAACTTAAGGAAAGAATTTGGAATAAACTTCAACAATGTAAAATTAATCCATTTCATTATCTTGAACATCTTGAAGATATCAATGGTTTTAAGTTAAGAGTAGGAGATTATAGACTAATAGTTGATATTGATAATTCATCAAAGACAATCAAAGTTTTAAAAATAGGTCATAGAAAAAACATTTACGAATAATTTACGAATAGATAATGTAATTAATTTTTCTTAATCAGATTTTGGTAAATTAAATAAAGCTTCTGTTAAAGCATGAGTTAAAGGATCATTATAACTATAATTTCCGAGCCTAATTCTAGTTATATAAGTAGGTGAATCAGGATGTTGGGGCATTTCTTCACTAGTTACAAAAGCTTTTATTTTATGGTTTGGAAAACCTTTTAAGCATGAATAAATAGGAAAATCTTCTATGATTATTTTCACCAACTTCATCAATCATAGGTTCAGTAGTATAGGATAATTCTTCTATTCCACCTAAATTAAATAAAGTCTGCATTGGTTCAACTAATTTAAGAAAATCTGGAAAAAAACCACTATCTCTTCCATAATATAAGAATTCAATATTTCTTTTTAATATCATTTAATTCAGACATGATTAAATTATTCTAAATTTTTTAAAAGAATTTGTGTAATTTTATAATTCATAACCTAATTTGTATTATTTTATAATTATTTCCCCCTTTCCTTTTTTTGTTCACTATCTTTCAATATATAGAATAATGGATGATTTTAAATAAATTATATCTTTTATTCTTTTATGAGTTGTCTTAATTTATCCACTGAAAAAACATTGGAAAAATGGTCTGATTTTAGAAAATATCTTGGAAAAGAGGCAATATTAACCTTTAAAAATTATTTAAAAATTGTTACAGGAAATTTAGATGATGGAGAAGTTACATTTGAAGAGGATATTAGTTTTATCCAAAAATCTGGAAAAATAGAAAAAGCTTTTATTAATTTTGTTCCAGGTAGTTACTCAAGAGGATTAAAATATATTTTATTAGGTCAAGATGGAATGTCCTATCTTACTCCAACAGGTTATTCTATTATGGAAGACTTTATGACTAGTTGGAAGTCTGTTGAAAGAAAGATAATTTTAGATAAAATAAATTTTCCAGATTTAAATAAAGAATTAAGTGACCTTGATTTAGATATGACCTTTGATGGTTTTAAATGTTATGATAATAATGAAAATAAAAAATATCAATACCCGCTTTTAGAAAAGAAATTTTGTTTTTATAACCCATTTTCTCTTTCAATATCCGGAAATTTAGAAAATCTATTAGCTTCAACTGTAGAAATATAATTATTTTTTTATTCATTTCCTTGAATAACAATAATTAAATATACTTATTTTCCCTAAATTTATCATGGAAAAACCATATTATTCAGTAGTTATACCCATTTATAATGAAGAAGGGAATACTAAAGTCTTAGATAAAGAGATTAAGGAGGTCATGAATTCTTTAAAAAAACCTTATGAAATTATCTATATTAATGATGGAAGTACAGATAATACCTTTAAAGAACTTAAAGCATTATCAAAAGTTACTATTCTTAATCTAAATCGTAATTATGGGCAAGCTACTGCTTTAGATGCAGGTTTTAAACGTTCTAAAGGAGAGATTATAATTTCTTTAGATGGAGATTTGCAAAATGATCCTAAAGATATACCTAAACTTTTAGAAAAATTAGAAAAAGATAATCTAGATGTTGTTGCAGGTTGGAGAAAATTTAGAAAAGATAAATCCGGAATTAAGATTTTAACTAGAATTGGTAGATTAATGAGAAAAGTATTGATTAAAGATCCTGTTCATGATACAGGTTGTACTTTAAGAGTCTATAAAAGAGAAGCAATTAAGAATTTAGATATTTCTGGTGAAATGCATAGGTATATCTTAGCTCTTTTAAGATGGAAAGGTTTCAAAATTGGAGAAATTATTGTTAATCATAGACCAAGAACTATGGGTAAAACCAAATATGGTTATAAAAAAGCACTTAGGGGTTTTATTGATTTAATATATGTCTGGTTTATAGATAAATTCTCACAAAGACCTTTGCATATATTTGGTTCAGCAGGTATTCTTTCATTTTTCCTAGGCTTCTTAGCACTTGGTTTAACTCTTTATCAAAAAATTGTTGATGGTCTTGGTTTAAATAGAAATGGTTGGTTCTTCATAGGTTTTTTCCTTATTATATCGGGTATAATTCTCTTTTCATTTGGTATTGTTATAGATTTATTAATGAAAATTCATCTTAATACCTCTCCATTTGAGAAAAGATATACAATAAGGGATATTATTGAATAAAATAATCTTATGTTTTTCTAGGTGGTTTAAGAATTATAAATATCACTACATTTATTTGTTATAGTAACTACTCCCGGATCAGATTCTATCATATTTTCTTCTTGACATTTTATTGTTTCACACATATTTTTAATTTCTGGATGAGTTTTTGAATATTCAAAACATTTTTGTATATCATTTCTTCCCAAACAATAAGAAACAAGTGTCGGATATTCTAACTCATAACATAAGTCAATTGTAGTTTCATTTCTAGATATAGAATAAACAATTGAATAACATCCATCAGTATAATCTAAACCTTGTTCACATCTCCAATGTTGTTCAGGCATGCATAAATCTCCCCCTTTCTTTGATTTACAAAGTTCTTTATTATATTTTAATAATGCATTTCCTTCTTCAATATTATATTCTCTTGTTTCATCAACATAAAAATCAAACTCTTTTTCAGATTTAATATCTTTCACTCTAATTATCCTATAATAATAAGTGTAAATATTAGAAAAAGCATCATTTTTTTCAACTATAATAAGATCCTTAGGTAATATTTCTAATAAATTTGCAGAATTATTTTTAGAATATTCATCCCTTTTATAATAACAATTTCCTGAATAATAACATATAACCGAGTTACTCTCTTCCATGGTTTGATTTGTTGGTACTTCAATATATCCAGTTTTAATTCTTAATTCAGATGAGCAAGTTATTACTAAAGAGCTATTATCAAATTTACAAGTATGGTAGTTTTGAGAATTTTCTTTATTTCTAAAATTATAATAAAAAAAGAATCCCAAAATAAAGACTATTAAAATAAATACAAAAACATAAAATATCCTTTTATTCATTTATTAAATAGAAAAAAATAACTTATAATCCTTTCGAATAAATTTCCCAAATCTATTTATATTGATTATATTTAATATATCTATGAAAAAGGGGAAGAATAAATCAAGTTCTAAATCAAAACCTAAATCTATAGATAAAAATCAAGATAAAACTTTTGATAAGAATTATTTAAGATCTTCAAGATTATTAGGATCTAAAATTTTTAACCTGATAATTGTATTTACAATTTCACTTTTATTTTTTCTTACTTTATTTGCTTATTTAAATCTTCCATTATTTCCAGAATTGCCATTAGCATTATCTGTTTTATTAACAATTATTATTAGTTTTTTTCTTTATAAAAAGTTGATGATTCAAAAATAGGTGGCTCATTTATAAGATTATAAATTTTATAAAGAAATAGATAAAAATTATTTATCCTTTTTTTTTAAATAATAGGATTTTTCTTAATGTTATTAAAACTTAAATACTTCTTATTCATCATAAATAAAAAGAGATGGAAAGAAGATTAGACCTTGATTTATTGAAAGGGTTTGCTATAATCGGAGTATTCTTAATGCATTTTATCCATGGTCATTTTAAATTTGTACATAGTTATTTTTTTATCTGGGCTGTTCCTCTTTTTATTGTTGCAACTGGAGCTGCTTATAATAATCGACTAAAAGAAATAAGATTTAAGAATATTTTTTTCTCATTTTTATGGATTAATTTAATAATTCTTTTAACAATGTTATTGTGTTATATTCTAAATGTTCAAAGTTTTCCATTTTACTCTCCAGCAAAAGCCGGAATCTATTCAGTTTTTACCTCTCAAATGTATACTTCAAATTATTTTATGCATAATATCTGGTATATAGGAATTTATTTTAATATATTATTATTTATTTTTTTAGTTTCTAAAATTGAAAGAAAATTCTTTAAGAGTAAAATTACTCTATTTGTAATAACCGTTTTTTGCATTTATATTGCCTATAATCCAATAGTAATCAATTCAAATAAGATTCTTCATGATAATTTACTAATCTATATTTATCTTATTTGGTTAGGTTTATATCATTATAAGGAAATTAAAACTTTTTTTAATAAATCTAAAACCCCTCTTTTATTAAGTTATATTGCGCTTTCAAGTTTTCTAATTTATTCAATATTTTGGATAACAAATAATCTTTATGGCAAAGATTTCATTTTAAATGAGGTTATGAATATTAACATGTATCATCCTTATATTTATATAATTTTAATGCAACTTTTTTATTTTATTATAGTATTTTCCTTAATAGAATTATTAATGAGATTAAATAATAAATATCTTATCAAGATATTTTCATTTTTAGGAATTCATTCATTATATCTCTATATCTTCCATCAAATGCTGTTCTTTATTATATATTTTAAATTTTTTGATCAATTTTCAACTATTTCCGCAGGATTATTGACTTTACTTGTAATTATTCCATTTATTATTTTTATAGGTTATTTTCTAAATATTTATCATGAAAAATTAAAGCATAAATTCATAAATATTAATTCTCCTTATAAAAATTATTCTGACAGGAAAAAAAGAAAAAATTCAAATATAGCTAATAATAATTCAAATAGAAGACTTGATCTGGATTTATTAAAAGGATTTGGAATAATAGGGGTATTAATGCTTCATTTTGGTTCTTATCAATTTAATTTAATTCCAAAAATTTATTCTATAGCTGCTGTTCCTCTATTTATTTTTATTACAGCAGCAGCTTATAATAAACGGCTTCAAGAAATAAGATTAAAAAAAATCCTCTTTAATTTCCTCTGGATTAATTTTTTATTGATTTTTATTATGTTTCTATGTTATTCTTTTAATGTTCCATTGGATAATAATCATTTAAACAACGAAAATAGGCAATATAAACAATTTTTTCATGTTTTTTATTTTATCAATCCATATATATCAGGAATCTGGTATCTTTATGTTTATTTTGGTTTATTGATATTTTTATTTATTTTATCTAAAATAGAAAAAAATTATTTTAAGAATAAATCCTTTCTTGCAATTATTACTTTATTTTGCATAGGAATATCGCATCTCAGTTATAATAATTCTAAATTTTTGTCTGAAAAAATTGATTTTTATTTAGGTCCACATCATTTATTCATATTTCTTTATTTGGTATTTTTAGGTCTTTATCATTATCATGAAATAAAAGATTTTTTTAATAAACAAAAGACATCAATTATTTTTTTAATTCTTTTTTCTGCTTCAAGCTTGTTTCATTTTTCATATAAATTATATGAATATTATTTTGGAAAGGATTCTTTATTATACATTCAGATTCCAAATACTATCTATTTGCCATTTATTATGGCTATATTTTATCAATTATTATTTTTTATTATTGTTTTATCTTTAGTTGAACTTATTTTAAGAAGTAAAAGTAATTTATTATCTAAACCAATATATTTTTTAGGAGGATATTCTCTTTATATTTTTATCTTACATTCAATATTCTTCTTTAATATATTAAGGCTATTTCCTTCAAACTATTCTTTTAATCTTTCTAGTGCTTTAGCTTTGATTATAGCATTAGTCTCTATATTTATTATCTCAGTTTATTTGGATAAATTAACCCAATATTTACAAAAAAAATTCATGGATTTTGATTTTTCATTTGATTTAAAGAAAAGAAGATTGGATTTAGACTTATTAAAGACATTTGGAATAATTGGTTTTTTATTATTTATTTTTATTCCTTCATTAAAGGATTATCTTGTTTGGATTCTTCCTGTTTTTATATTGGCGTTTTCAGCAGGTTATTCAAATCTTAAGGAATTAAAAGTTAAAGAAATTATTTTAAATATTTCCTGGATATTATTTTTTATTTTAATCACTTATTTTATATTTTCTGCAATAAATACTCCAACAATTTCTCCAAATAATGATTTATCTAAAACATCTATAAATAATAATTTTTTGTCTAATTTCATATTTAATAATCCCTATTTAGGAAATATTGAATATATTTATACATTCTTTATTGTTATAATTTTTATATTAATAATAAAAAGAACAGAGCAGGATTTTTTTAAAGATAAATCCATTTTATTAATTATTTTCCTTTTTTCAATAAGTTTTCTATATCTAATCTCTAACTTTAATAATAACTTTTATTTTTTTAAACCTCTTTCATGGCTATTCTTAGTCTGGTTTAGCATATATCATTATGATAATATGATCTTATTCTTTAATAAACTTAAAATTAAGCAATTAATTTTAATTATTACTCTATCTTTTATCTATCTATTTTTTGTTTATATTCTGTCATCATATATTTTAAATAAATTAAATATTAATTTTATTTTCAATTTGACTGAACCTTATATTCTAACAATCTTACTTTTATTAGGTTATTTTCCTATAATATTTTCAGTTATAAGTTTAATTAATATATTATATACGAAATCCAATAAATCTTCAAAAATAGTATATGATTCTAAAAAATCTAATATTTCCATAAATTCAATCTTAATTTTCTTAATCTTTCCCCTAATCTCTATAATTTCAAGATATTCAATTTATATCTATCTCCTAAATATGTTCATATTTAATATGATGTCTAATTTCTTTAAAGCTCCAGCTATTGCTTTCTTTATATTATTTATATCTATAACCTTTGGTTTTATTTTAGATATAATTTACAACCATCTAAAGAAATCAATATAAGATAACAAACAAAACCAAATTAGATATAATTTTTTATTTAATTTTATCCGTAGAGAATGAGTAAAATGCAATCCGTTAATCCCCTTATTTTTACTTGTTTCTCCTCATTTAATGGGAGAAAAAGTATAAAATAAGTTTAAAATATCTATCATATAATAAAATTATATAACTCGGTTCAGAGATCATTTAACTTTATATTTTTTTCTTTATTTTTAATTCTTAATGATAAATCTCCATACTCTTTCTATCATCTTTAGCTTTATTTTTAACTTCACGATTTTTTAGTACTTTAAACATTACCGAGATTTAGTTTTAATATTTCAGATTTTCCAACTGCCTTTAATCTTCCTATCCAAAGCTTTATCTTTAATTCTTATAATCAACCTAATAACATTATTAGCACTTTAAACATTACCAAGAATTATCTTCTTATTAAGAAAAAATAACAGGACTTATTCCATAAACTTCTCTATTATAACTATAAACATCTATCTTTTTTCTTCTTAAGTTCTTTAAAGGTTGACCTATAACTTCCATATTAATTAAAAACTCTAATACTTCACCTTTTCCATTTAAACTAAATCCATATATTGCATCTTTTTCTTTTCTATAAGATATATGTAAACCATTATTAGGATTATCAAGTAAATCTTTTCTAAATTCTTCTGGTGATATTGCAGAAGAACCAAATTTATTAACAATATCCTCATCTTCAATTTGTTTAAAAAAATAAGCATCAGTTATACTTGCTCTTTCTACATCTGTATTATATCTTAAAATATCACATGAAAAAGGTTTTGATCTCGGTACAAATAATACTTTATCTTTTAAGGTTATTATCATATTAGCAACTACTTCATTTATATCATTTTTAAATATTTCTATTAAAAACAACAAATTTCATTATTCTTTTCATCATCTCCCTATATTTCTTCTCAATTCCAGTAATATTTACAACTACTAATATTCTATTCTAAGTTAGGCCCCTCATCAAATTTAGAGGTAAAACATTACCAAGAATTCTTTTTTAGTTCCCCCTATTTTTTTCAAATATAACTTTCTATTTAGTTAACCCACCAATAGTATAACCAATACAATATCCAATTCCCATTTCTAATGCACCAATGCCAAGACCTAAAACACCGCCTTTAATTGCAAAAGGTAAATAGTTTTGATTATCTTCATCACTTATCCCTTCAAATAATCCACTATAAGCTCCAGCCCCTGCTTGAATTGCTAAAGGGCCCAATACAAGTCCTTTATCTAATATTCCCGGTGCATCAATACCCTGTGAATTAAAATAACCTTTGGTAACTCCTGCACCAAAAGCAAAAACATCACCCACTCCTTTTGTGATATATATTTGTCTTATTAAAGTATCTAAAACCATAAAGATATAAATATTCTATCCTTTTTAATTTTAATTATCATTTATTACAATTATTTTAATTTCTGCTTATTTAGATTAGCATTCAATAAATTACTCTTGAATTCCTTTTTTAGGATCTTGCGATTTAAATTATAGAATCCAAAAACTTTATATATAACTAAATAGTTATATAAGTATATCTTAAAAGTTATATAATATGTTAACTAAAACTCAAATAAAAATATTGGAAATATTTGTTTCAAGGATTATTGAAAGATTTTCAATTAAACAGATTTCCGAAATATTAAATAAACCTTACCCCCTTATTCATAGATCCATAGCTCCTTTAATTTCTAGAGAGATTATATTAAAAGATGATAAAGGATATTTATATTTAAATTATAAAAAGAATTTCACTTTATTTAGTTATATAGAATCATTAAGAAAAGATAATTTCATTAAAAATAATAAGATTTTAGGTCTTTTTTTTAATGATATTTTAAATAAATTGAATTTAGATTTTTTTATATTATTAGTTTTTGGTTCTTCAGTAGTTTCTAATAATCCAAAAGATTTAGATTTGATATTTATTAGTGAAGACGAATCTAAAATTAATCACTTAGAAAAACAAATAATAAATATTTCCAAAGACTATACTAAAGAATTCGATATAAATGTTATATCTATTAAAAGTGTTTATGAAATGCTTTCTAAAAGAGATAGCATCAATATATTAAACGAGTCGTTAAATAATCATATAATAATTTATGGAGGTGAATTCTTTTATAAGATATTAAAAAATGCTAGATGAAAAAGAACTAAACAAAATTAAATATACAACTGAACAGCTCATTAGAGAAGAAAAAATAATTCGAGAGAAAAATGAAAAATATATCGAATTCTTTATTAATAACTCAAGAAATTCCTTTGATACAGCTAAGCTGCTTTATGAAGTTTCAGTTAATAGTGATTTAAACAATAATGTAGGTTATCCTGGATTTAATGGATATTTATGGGTAATAAATGCGAGTTATTATTCAATGTTTTATATTTCAAGGGCATTATTGGAAAAAGAAGGTATAAAAATAAAAACTGAAATAGGAATTCATTCAATAGTATTTAATGCGCTTGTTTATTATTTTTATTTAACAGGTAAAATTGAAAAGAATATATTAGAAGAATTTACAGTTGCTAAAAATGAAGCATCAGACCTATTAGGTAAAGAAAAAGCAAAGGAATTAATTGAAGATTACCAAAATGAAAAAGAAAAAAGAAGCAGATTTACCTATGAAATGGGCCTAATTGCTATGGAAAATAAGGCTAAAACTTCTCTTGATAGAGCAAGAAAATTTAATGAAGAAATTAGAAAGATGCTTATAAAATAATAATTTGCATTCCTAATATTAATAGATTCTTACTAATTATCCTTAACTGAAGCAGTTGTAATACTAGCTAAACCAATTCCGGGTTTTTTAGCATATTCACTAGAATTCTTTGGTAAAATAGAAATTCCCTTTAATGGATTTAAAGTTTCACTTTCATCTTCATAAGTTATTAATAATAAAGCAATAATCATACTTAAAATTAATAATAATATCAAAACTACAACAATTAACATATAATGATGATGAGGATGAACTCCACTTCTTTTTTGTTTATTTTTAGGATGATGAAATGGATTATGAATTGGTTTAATACTTGTTTTAACAGGAGTATTAATATGATTTTTTATCTCATTCCTTATATCCGAACCAATATAAGGTTCCATTTTAAGTCTTTTATCATCAGGTAAATTCTTAAAACTCGATTCACTACTATAACTAGCATTAGTTATATCATTTGTCTCTTCAACCTTACTCTTTTTTCTTCCAGCCATAATTCAATTAATAAAAATAGAGTTTATTAAGATTATTGTAGAAAATGAAACATTTTTTATATCAATTAATAACAATTATCAATATCTTAAACAATAACTCTTTAAGATCCTCATCTTAAACTTTAATCTACATCTTCTTAATTTGTTAGTTTATTTTATTACCAAGAATCCAACTATTCACCTGCCAATATTAGTAACCTACAAAATAACTTAACTTGCTAATCTATCTAATCTATCTAATCTAGCTTAATTAGCTCCCTAAATTCTAGCTTAATTAGCTCCCTAAATTCTAGCTTAATTAGCTCCCTAAATTCTAGCTTAATTAGCTCCCTAAATTCTAGCTTAATTAGCTCCCTAAATTCTAGCTTAATATACTCTTTCAAAATTAGTTACATTAACATTACCAAGATGTTTCTTTAATAAAAAGATTTAAATATATGTAACATTATTGTTATATATGTTACAAAATTATAATATAACTAAGGTAATGGAAGTTTTCTTTAAAGAACCCTCTAAAGAGCATTATCTTATAGAGTTATCAAGAAAAACTAATATAGCTCATACCTCGGTAAAAAACTTTCTTAACCAATTAAAGAAAGAAGGGATTATATTGGAAAGAAAAGAAAAAAAAGGAAATAGATTATTTCCAATGTTTTATGCTTCAATAAATAGTCTAGAATATAGAAAACAAAAAATAATATGGAATTATATACAAATTCTAGAGTCAGGTATTATTCAATATCTAAAAGAAAATTTATTTCCTAAATCCATTATATTATTCGGAAGCTATTCTAGGGGAGAAGATGTTGAAGATAGTGATATTGATATCTATCTTGAATGTAAAAAAGGTGATATTAAATTAGAAAAATTTGAAAAATTTTTAGGTAGAAAAATTGAGATTCATTTTAATAATAATTTTAATGATTATCCAAAGGAATTAAAAAATAATATTATTAATGGTAAGATCCTTGATGGATATTTAGAAGCTTATAAATAATATAAAATAAAAAATTAAAATGATAATAAATATAAATCCCGATAAAGAAAAATCAAAATCATTGATTGAAATGGCAAATATTACTTTAAAGAGATTAAATGAACTAAACATCATGAAATATCCAACTAATTCCGTAACAGATTATTATGATATAATTCATAAATATTTAGAAGCATTAGCTTTATTAAATGGTATAAAAATAAAAGGAGAAGGTGCTCATCAGGAATTAATAGATTTTATTTCTAAAAAGTTTTCTTTTAAAGAAGTAGATAGAATTTTTTTACAAGATATGAGAGATCTAAGAAATAGAGTCTCTTATGAAGGATTTATGATTAAAACTGAATATTTGGATAATAATCTCAATCAAATAAATAATATTATCAATAGTCTAGATAAAATAGCTAGAAGTTATTTAATAGTATAATTATTATTCTATATTTAACTTTCACTTATAAATAAACTTTTTAAGCAATCCAATCAATTACTTTAATCTTCTCAATAAATATCTTAATCCTAATCTTAATAATTAGTAACATTAACATTACCAAGAATTCAACATTCTAACCTCTGGGTCTTAGTAACCTTTAAAATAACTTAACTTTCTAATCTATCAAATCTAGCTTAACTAGGATTCTCGATCTAATTAATTTCAGCTCTTCATCATCCAAGTTTTATTAACATTACCAAGATGTTTCTTTATTCTATCCTTTTTAATCTATTGAATAAATCTCTCTTCCAAAACTTAAATCTACTCACCAACATCAATTACATTAACATTACCAAGATGTTTTATCAATATTCGTAACTTTCTAAGACTTTTTCTCAATTATTAGTTTAATCCTCTTAAGCTTAAACTCGCCCCCTCATCTTAATAGTTTTAACATTACCAAGATGTTTTTTTTATTCCCAGTAATCTTTTTCAATAACTCTTAAAAAAGCTATCCCTCATCAATCATTTAATCATTATCATCTAAATTAGTTAGTTATAACATTTCTAAGAACCTCTCTAATCAAATTTTAACGTCTAAAAGAATCTACTTTGGGATTATTATTATATTCTGCTGCAAAATATCTTAGAACTAAATCTCTAGCATTTCTAGCTATTTTACTAATAAAAAATATAAATTCATTTTCATATCCCGGATCAAATCTTATCTCAATTCCATTATATAATGGATGATTATTTTCTATTCTCTGACTTGTTGAAAACTCAAAATCTATAGATTTTTTTTCATTAGGACGAATAATTTTTCCTACTAAGGTTTCTATATTTATTTTTTCATAAAGTTCCCTCATAGGTTTCTTTTTTTCAAAATTTTCCTTTATATAATAGGTTTCTTCAGTAAGACATGATAATCTGATTTCTAACCCTTCTTCAAGATTAATCGCAAGGTATTTTAATAATCCTTTAGCATCATCTTTTGAAATATCTCTTGGAAAATCTACTGCATATCTAACATATTTTATATCTGTTGCCATATTATTTTAATCCAATTTTAAGTCCAACTGCAATCCTTTCTACAAGTCTACCATTACTAAACCATATACTTCCAGTTAGACTTGAATAATCAAAATCTTTATCCGGTTGATAAAGCCCATGATAATATTTAAAATGTTTAGTATTTTCAGGATTTCCAAGAATTTCTAAAGCTTTTTCAAGACTTTTATGATCTTTAAGATGTATTCTTGAATCACGAAAAAAATGCTGTCCTTTATAAGGTTCATAATTAGGTGCACCTGTTTCTAATCCATTCTCTTTTAAGATTTCACATATTCTTTCATAAGAATATCCTTCAACGAGTTTTAAATGTTGCATATCCATTTTATTATCAAGTTTTCTTTAAACTATAACCCAGTTCTGAAAGTCTTTTTAAAATTCCTTTTGTCATTCCTTTACCAATACTTTCGAAATCCCTTAAATCCTTTTCAGATAATTCTAATAGGTCACCAAGTTTATTTATACGTGATAAAGCTAATGGTACAATAATCCTTTTTTCAAATCCAAGATAAGCTAAATCTACTTTTTGTTTATCTTCTTCAGAACAATATGGGAAATTACTTGTTATACCTGAAAGTCTTTCTTCTAAAAACCTTTCTTTTCCTTCTCTTGAACCACCCGTATATAATACATTTTTAATATAGCTATCAGTTTCAAAATTTATAATATCTTTTGCTTCCCATAGGCAACCAGTTCCAATATAATCCTGCCTTGTTTTAAAATTATAATACCCAGGTCTATCTGGATCTTTTTTAATAAAGTAAATATTCGGGATTAATACAGAATCAAATTCATCTCCAAACATTGATAAATTTAATACTTCATCAGAAAATATTGCAAATCCAAGTCCGTTTTTTCTATCAATTTTGCCTTCCTTTAATTCATTTCTAATAAACTCTTTAAAACTATCGCCATCATCGATATAACGAGTCCAAGGATATTCCATATTAGAATAGACTTTTACAGCAGCAACATCAGGACCAACAGTTACAATTCCTTGAGGAGAAACATACCTTAATTTAGGTTTAATTTTATAAGTATTTCCTATATTATCAAGATCTAATTCTTCCATTTTAATAAGCAGGCTCCCTTTTTCCTTTTAATCTATTAAAATTACCATTAGTTATTAAACTTAAATCAATCGGAGTAATACCATCTTCAGTTGGAGTTAAAACTAATCTATCTAAAACCCAATGATGATGGGCGCTTTTTCCTTTTTCTACAACAGGCCTCATGACCTTAAGATTAACATCATTATAAGGCCCTAATAATGTAACTTCTGTTCCATGTTCCATATATCTTTTAAATTCATCATAAAACTGTTTTAGTTTATAGGGTCTACCTATTCCAAAAAAATCAATATCATCATATTGTTTCTTATTATAAACAATACTTCCAAATACTCTTGTCTTTATCTCATATCTATCGAGTAAATCTACAACAGATCTAACAAAATTAGAATCCTTTGAATTTTTAAATAAAAGTTCATAACTTGATCCAGATTGATTTGGTATTAATTCATAACTTTCATATGCTTCTTGTTTTAATGGATTTTTTTTATCTGTCATCTTTAAATCTTTCAAAATAAGATTGAATGCCTCTTCTTACATTTATTACTAATTCTTTTTCCATATCAATTAAATAATCATTTTCCCTTTGAAAATAACTATTCATTTTTACTCTTTCAAATAAAGGTCTATCTTCTTTTTTTGCATCATATTTTTCAGGTTCATAAAATCTCATAATAATCCCTGTAGCTTCTTCAGGTCTTTTTACCATTGCTTCTAAATAATACATTTTAGTTGAATTAGTTATATCATGAATACTAAGAGGATTAACTAAATGAGGATTATTATAAAAAGTTAGACTTTCTTTAAAATCTGCACTAATAAAAATAGGTTGAGGATATCTTAAAATAATTTCTTTAAACATACTCTGTGTTTCTTGATAACTAATTAGTCTCGGAAATGAAAAATTCAAAAGTGAAGTGTTATAATTTAAATCGTTTTGTTCATCCATTTTATTCTTTAACTCCTAATTTATCTCTATCTAAAAAATATTGTCTAACAACATCTTTAACTTCCATTACAAGTTTTTCTTCTCCATAGGATAATCCCTCACATGAATTAGTAAAATTTCCAAGTAATAAACCATTAAACCTATCTCTGTATAGGCTATCATTAGAACTATTAAAAGAATAAATTAAATCAGATCCACCAGGTCTTGTTATTCTCCCTTTAATAACTTGATCGGCTGTAAACATATAAATTTCTTTTAATGCCTCTATTTTTTCTTGTATCGTTCGAGAACCAGGTATAACCGGTCTAGAATCTGGATCTCCAATAACATATCTTTTATTTTGTTCAAAGGTTATAAAACAATTCCATTCAAGATTAATTCCTAAATATTTAACTAGAGTTTTTGTTTCAGGTTCTCCAATTACTAGTGGAAATTCAATAAATTCAGTATAATTTTCCTTTTGATGTTGCATTGTTTTATAGTTTATTTTATATATTTACTTCTCTTAAATTCTCTCTTACATATCTATCATTAATAATTTTATAACCCATTTCAGATAATTTTTTATTAATATTTTCAGCAGTTTCATTTGCTAATATATCAATAGGATTAGTTACTGAACTTACAATTGCATAAGTATATGCACTAAACTCATCATATTGAAAAAATCTTTTAGCCATTTGTGGAGATAATCTTAATTTACCAATATGATAACCATTAGTTTGATCTCTAAATCCGCAATCTAATTCTATTGGTTGATAATTTCTAAAGCTTCCAGAAACTATTGGTTCATAAGTTGGAAGTTTAAGTGAAGTTTCATTAGCTAATAATTCAAAATCCATAAGTAAACTTTGAATATTTCTTATATTTAAGGTATATTTATAATCCGTCATTTTATTTTTACCAATAACCCTTTATTTCATAACCTCCATCAGGCAATTTTTGAAAATATAAACATCCTTTTTCTGGACTTCCTCTTAAATTTTGTCTAACAAATTCTATTAAATGTTCTGGTAATCTTGCTGAAGTTTCTGGTCCAGTCCATCCAAACACTCTTCCAAATTCTTCAAGTGGAAATAAGTCTGATAAATCTTTAGTAATTGGATTTTGTTCGTTCATGTTAATTTTAATTATTATTTATTTTTTTCACTCTTCTTATCTTTTTCTATTAATTCTAGCTAATAATTCTTCTTGAGTTATATTTGCTCTTTCAGCTCTTTCTCGTTCATCCATTAAAGAGTATTTTTCTTTTAAATCTTTAATAGAATCCCTCATACCTCTTGAAAAAATCATTCCAGTTCCAAGAGCTTGTGAAGGATTTGTTATTAAATATGCAAGATAAAAATTTTTATATCTCTTTTTGAAAAAATTTAAAAAAGTTTTATCATTAAATGTTTTTGATTTTAATTCTGGTATTAGATCTGATTGAAGCTCTGAATCAATATCCCCTATATCCAAACAAGCATGATAAACTCCTTCTTTTCTAGGCAGAAAATAATGAACCGGAGTTGGAGCAATTGCGGTTCTTATATCAATTAAAGGGGTTATTTTTGTTAAATCCAATAAATTTGAAACATAATATTCTAATTCTTCAATTATTAATTCTTGATTACGAGCTAGTACAATTAATTGATCTTCATATGCTCTTTCAACATGTAAAGCAGTATCTTCAATTTCTCTTTTAATTTTTTGATCATTTGATTTATCTCCAGTAAATTCAAATAAATAAGAATACTTTTTTTTATTGGGTTCAATTTCAACAACACGAGTTAAAGTCCTTCCAGTTAAGGATTTTACTTTTTCTTCTAAATCTTTTGTATTATCAAATCCATTTACAGTAATTCCATCAATTTTATTATATAAGCTAGAAGCATATGTAACTACACTATTTCCCAAATTTTCTAAATGTCCTAATTGTACTTGTCCAAGACACCTTCTAAATGATAAACTACTCTCGAGCATATCAACATATTTAGGATTATCTGCAGTTTTACTTCCATTAAAATCCTTCTCAAAACTTAGAATGCTTGTTAATTTTGGAACTTGATATAATTTTGTCATTTTATTCCTCCCTGCTTTCCCTTTTCCCAATAATTTTACATAATAATTCTATTGGATTATTTCTTGCTAGTTTTTCAGTTTCTTTTTGTTCAATTATTAGATATTGATTTAATAAATCATTTGTTGTTATGCTTACAGCATTAATAAATAATAATTCTTTATCAAGAACTTCAGAAGGATTTGTTATTAAATATGCAGGATTAAGGTTTGTGTATTGTTTTTTAAACTCCTCAAAAAAACCTTTTTCTTTGAATAAACGTTCATCTAAACCCGGTATTAATTCAGGTTGTATCTCTGGATGAACATCATCTATTTCCACATTAACATGATAAACCCCATCTTTTCTAGGCATAAAAAAATGAAGTTGAGTTGGAATTCCTTCTGTTCTTGTATCAGTTAGTGGAGTTATTTTTGTTAAATCTAATAATTTTGCAGTATAATTTTTAATTTCATCTTGAATTAAATTAATATTATCACAAACTACACTTACTTGATCTTCATAAACTCTATTAAAAGAATCTTCTACATCTAAAATTTGTCTAAATGTTCTTTTTTCATCCGATTCATCACAAGTATATTGAAAAACAAAAGTATGAACTATTTTTAGTGGATAGATATTAATTGTTTTAATTAATCCATTTCCAGAAATTGTTCTAGCTTTTTCTTCTAAATTTTCTGAATCCTCATATTCAGTTATAGAAACTCCTTGTATTTCTCTATATTTGCTTGAAGCACATGGAATAAAACTTCTTCCTAATTTTTCTAATTGAAACAATTGACTTTGATGATGATTTTGTCTAACTTTTAAACTCTCTTCAAGCATATTAACATAATTTGGATTATTTCCAGTTAAATCACCTTCAACAGTTGATTCTAAACTAGGAATACTTGTTAATTTTGGAACTTGATATATCTCAGTCATTTTCATTCATCTTTTCAAAATAAACTTTTTTTTAATTATGAATTTTATTTTTTTTCATTATCTGAAGGCTTATTAGATACATAATATTGTATTGTATAGCCTCCTTCAGGTTTTTTTTGAAAATATAAACATCCTTTATTTGGACTACCTATTAAATGTTCTTTGACAAATTCTAATAATCGTTCTGGAATTCTTTCAGAAGTTTCTGGGATAGTCCAACTATACACTCTTCCAAATTCTTCAGTTGGAAACAGGTCGGATAGTGTTTTTGAAACTCGTTTTTGTTCATCCATTTTAATTTAAATCATTTATTATTATCTACTATTTTACTTTCTTTTCCGTAATATTTCCTTATCTAAGAAATATCTTTCAACAGTAGATTTAACATCAGTTGCAAGTTCTCTTTCAGAATCTTCTAATTGTTCATAAGAATCATTACCATGAGATAATTCCATTCTATAAAAATGAGTTATTAAAGGAAAATTAGAATCATCCTGTATAAAAGTATAATTTATAGAAGAATCATCTTGATATCTATACACTTCTCCATTCATTAAAAAGCCAGTTTTTTCAAGTGAAACACCATATGATGCATTTACTCTTTCTTCAACTGTATTTGATTTTATTTTTAGAGAATTAGGTTTTTCAAATAAATCTTGTATATTAGTAGTAAGTGATATAGAACAATTTCCAGTTAAATTTGCAGTTAGATATCTTATTAATCCTCTTGCTTCAGTCGGACTTACTCCATATTTGAAATCAACAACTTTCCAATTACTACTCTCTTCATTTCTCATATATCCAGTTGATGTTCCGCCACCCATGTTAATATTTCATATATTTAGGCTTTTTAAATAAATCGGTTATAATATTGATATAATTATAATTCTATTAATTCCTAAAAAACAATTAATCTTAGTAAAATTATAATATTATAAAATTACTTAACTGGCTATTCTCTTCCCTCACTTAATCTGCTCTTTCAATACTTGTTTAATAACATTAACAATATTTCATTCTTATTCATTACTAGTCTTAGTAATATTAAACAATAACAAACAATCTATCCTTAATCTATTAACCTTCCCAAGAATTAGATTAACTATTTTTTTTATTACTAATGTTCACTAATAATCACTAATGATTAATAATAATCATTTATCCTCTTGAGGACTTAATCCAAATAAACGAATTCCATCACTATACATTGTAACTTCTTTTCCTCTTAAAAAACTTAAATCTCTTCCAAGGCAATTAGTCTCAGATAAAAACGAACAAATACTTTCTAGTCCAGTTATAGTTAAACAAGAAAATCCCGCTTTTTCAGATAAAACTGAAATATTTAATCCATTATTCGATTCATGTGAGGTAATTTTATCTTTATCAAAATATCTTCTTACAATCTTTCCATTTTCAATTTTTTCAAAGAAATAAGCATCTTCAATCTTAGCTTTGCCTTTATAGGATTTATCAAGATCCTTTTCACTAGGTTGATTTATCGAACTTGTATATAACATTCTATTTTGATATAATCTATTTGCCATGTAAAATATTCCCTTTTTCAAGACTTTTATATCTTTGCTATATAGAATATATACTATAGATTTCTCTAAATATCTCTTCAAATTAGAAAATCTTCATATCAGCTATAGAAATATTCATAATAACTTATTATTAGGTTCTATCTTATCTTCTTTATTCTTTTCTTTTCAAAATTTATCTAATTTCCAATATATCTAAATTTTAATGAATTTAACTTTTAGAATCTTTTATATTTTAAAAATAATTAAAATAATCAAACATTAATTCTCGTTTCCTTTGAAAAATATGTATTTTCCCAACCCTTTTCAATATTATATTTTTTATTTATTTCCTTATACTTAAAGACAATTAATGTTATAATAATTAATATCATCACAAAAAGAATAAAAGCAATTAAAATTAATATATTTAGATTAAAAATTTTAGTTTTTTGAGATATTTCTATTGAATTTTCAAGAGGAATTTGCTGTATTTTAGTTGGAGTTATTCCTATAATCTTTATTTTTATAAGAGTTTCATTAATTTTAATAGAATTTATTCTTATAAAATAATCTTCTAGAATCTGTTTTTCAAAAGATTCATTATTTTTTAAAATAATATCTTCATTATTAAATTTAATAATAAAAGATTCATTATTAATTTCTAATACTTTTATTGTATAATTAATTTCATTGATTTTTATTATTATAATATCATTAATTAAAACTTCTTTAGTTAAACTTTCAATTTTTCTAAAATCTTCATTATTATAATAAACCTTATTTGTAGTTTTAATTGGGATAAAACTGCCTCCTCCACTACTTCCCGATACAAAGCTATTATCTGTTCTTAAATTATTATTTTGATTAATTTCTATTATATATTCAATCATTTGTTTTCTTGTCCTATCAAAAAATTCATAATCTTGTTTATTTCCTGATAAATCAAATAAAATCTCTTCACTTCTATCTGCATATTTTTCAACTGGTTTAGAAGAATTAGGTATGAAATAATGCGTATAATAATCAGGTGTTGGTTTAGCTAGAATATTATTTAAATAAATATTAGCTTCTTTAGATTTTTCATTAGAATTTTCATTTATAGCTTTTTTTAATGTTGCAATAATTCTAGAATCTTCTATTCCTTCTCTTAAAGATTCATAAGCAATAGTGTCAAGCACATCCCCTTCCCAAGTAGGAACAATTAATTCATAATTTACTTGTCCATTTTTAGACATAGGGTTGTTTATACCTAATGGATAATATCTATCCATATCATCATAAGCTTGACCAACCCAATCTCCATAAGCATAAACAAGTACACTTTTTGCGCCAATTGAAGAAGGATAAATACCATTCAAAAACCTATTGTAGCTTACAATAGG
>JBAZYP010000003.1:206909-223898 GCA_041659265.1 Candidatus Pacearchaeota archaeon
GTAGCTGCATATGTCGTATAATATGAGAAATGTTTTCCAAGTTTATATGAAATATTTCTATTATATCCCATAGTATAAGATAAAGCATAAACTCTTTCATCTAACCACTTATCCATTGGCCCTGCAAATCCATTATAATCATAAAGATAATCATAAGTCCAACTATCTTCATCTTTAATTACACTCCAATTTTTAGCTCTCCATAAATCATCAATTATATAAAAAATTAAATTTTCTTCTTGTGTAACATTATCTTTAAAAATAAAACTTATATTATTTTCTCCTTGTTTAATTTTATTTTTTATATCAACTTCATAAACATAATCACTTGATCCTAATTCATTTTTAACCCAGAGATCGTAACCATTAATAACAAGCTTTTTTAAGCCTGCATCAATTTTCTTTTGTTTAGAATCATATATTGAAAACCTTATTTTAGTAAAATTTTCATAATCAAAGAAATTAGTAGAAATCTCTATTTTTTTAGAATTATATTGTTTTATTTCAGGAATAAAGTCATATACTTCTTCTCTGCTTAAAGTTCTATTTAAAATAATAAGATCATCAATACTTCCATTAAAGGAATATTCATTTGAATATGAAAGGTATAAATAAGTAGATTTATTTATTTTCCCACTGCTTCCAATATATTTTTTAGCTGCATTAAAAAAACATTCATCAATCTTATTCTTTCTTATAATGCACAATAAATGATACCATTTATTTTTTTCAGGAATAAATCCTATATAATTGGAATTTGATTTGTATAAATAAAAATAATTATTTGCTTTATGCTGATAAAAAATAAATCCATCGCTTAATAAAATATATTTATTATAATTAGAGGAATTAGCATCATTTAGAAGATTAAACCATAGTGAGATGGTAAAATTATCATCAGGAATATTTATCGATTTGTTATATGCATAAGAATTATTTCCATTTAGATTTACTCCATTTTGAAGGATACTTATATTTCCAGCAGCGATTAAATTATACTTATTTTTTGAACTATCATTATAATTTCCTTTAAAATCATAATATAAGATTAATGAAGAATCATTTATTACCCAGTCTGGAGCTGAAGTTTTTTCTATACTAGTTTTATTACTTGGTTTAAAACTAAGATTATATCCGCCTATAGGAATTTCACAACTAGGATAATAAGTAACCCAGGTTTCATAACCTGCTTCTTTAGATAATTTATTAAGATAATTTGAAATTAATCTTCCATTTATATTAACACCCGGTTCATCATAAAAGGAAAAACTAGGTTTTGTACTATAATTAATAAAGAATTCATTTTTATATCGAATCAATACTTCCTTATAGATTCTATCAAATTCAGGACATGGAGTAACAAAATAATTACTATTTTTACATACCTTTTGCCAAATAGAACTATATTGAGTAAGAGTCATCAAGGTTTTTCCTTGAATTATATTTAGACTTTTCAATGTATCAAACTCTTTATAACGGTCTGAATAATCTATAGTAAAAATACTATAATTTGTAGCATTGAAAACAGTTTGTGCAGAAAAATAAATTATTGGTTTTATATCATGTTTTGCCATATCTATAGCAGCAAGTTCTTTTGGATTAGAAAATGATTTTAAATATGGTGAATGATACAAAAATGATTCACTATCAGCTTCTTCAAGTTTAATATTATATACTTCAAGTTCAAAATTAACTATTGAATTTTCAATATTTCTTCCGCTAATATTAAAATTTCCATAATATTTTCCAGATTTTGTTCCTTTTGGAACATATACAGTTATCCAGACTTGTTGGCTCTTATTTTTTTCAATATTTTCATTATCCCAATTACTTAAATACCATGGATTAAGTCCATATAATTTATCATAAGATGAATACCATCTTTTATCAATATAATTTATTTTTGATATTTTAATATTTTCAGCTAATATTTTATCATCATTTGAAACTAGATCACATGATCTAATATCAATATTATAAATATCTTCAAATGCGTATATAGAAAAAGTTACAGGTTCATAATTTCCATCGATTTCAAAACTTTTAATTGAATTTTTAATTTCAGATTCCTTAGGTATAGTATTTTGATAGATTTTTTCTAAATAATTTCTAGTATAGATTACATAGTTTTTAGAAAAATTATTTCTATTTATAGTATTAGTTTCATTAAAATCTTTTCTAATAAAACCTCTTTTTTTTCTATCCTCTTCTCTTAATCTATAAAAATCACTCCAATTATAAAATCCAAATTTTATATAATCAATAGGAATTGATTTTGAATAATTTCCAGGAATTTCCTTTGGATAAATTATTTTAAAAATAAAACTTCCATTAACACTTCTTACATATTGATTTGGATTATTATCTAAAAAATAACTTTCATTTTTCCAGAAACTATCATTAACTCCACCTATATTCATTAAATTAAAACTATTAATATTAGAATAATTCAAATATACATTCATATAGGGAAGATTTTTTACTCCTCCTAGTACATTAACTTCACTTAAAATATCTTTAAACCCTACTTCAAAAATTGCATCCTTAAATACAAATCCTTCAAATGATTGATTAAGTAAATCACTTTTAATTTTTACAGTTAAAGTTGATCCATTTTCAAGAGTTCTAAAACTAATCCCATTTTCATTATTTATAGAAGAAACCCCTTTAGTATATTCGATATAAATGGGTTTAGTAGGGTCATTATCAGCTAGTTCCCCTACATCTAGATAATAAACAGGATAATTATTATCTTCAAGTGTTTTTATATTATAAAATTCTCCTTGTTTATTAATACCTTTTTTATCAATACCCTGTTTATCAATAAATAACCCCGATTTATAATTTGCATAATAAATATAGTATATGAAAAATATAACTATTAAGAGTAAAATAAAAACAATTAATAGAGAAATAAATAATGTTTTATTCTGCTTTAAAAGTCCCTTTATAATATTAATATTAATATTATTTTTATTCTTAATATTAATCTTATTATCTTTTAAATTGTCTTTTAAATTGTCTTTTCCTCCACCCTTTTTCTTCTTCTCCCTCTTAATCTTCACCTTATCTGCTTTTTTATTCTTCTTATTATCTAAAGTTTTTTTTATCAATGTATTTTATTTAAAATAGATTCACCTTTTACCCTCTTTTTGTATATAATTTGAATTAGATATTATAGTTACAATCAATATAATCCTTAAAGCTTTTTAGTTCTTTACAATACACTTTAATTCAACATAGTTTAACATCTTTCAACATAATTCCAATATAAAACAATATAATTCATTTTTATCTTTCTTTTTCAAGAATTACCAAAATCATAATTCCGCATAGTTTTCATATCTCCTTCTCATTTTTAGCTTAATCATCCAAGTTAAGTTATCCGGAGATATATTACCAACATTCACCAAGAATTAATCTTCATATTCATATTAATCATTATCCCTATCCTTTTCATCATCCAATTCATCATCATCTTAATCAATCTCATTTTCCTTTCTTTTTCAAGAATTATCAAGATTATAATTTCCCTAAGTTTTTCCTTTAACCCTCTTATCTAACTTCAACAACAATTACTTAGAATTCATATAGCTTATCATTAATCTTATCATTAATCTAATACCAGTACAAATACAAAAATTCAACTATCCATCAAATCTAATTTTATTACATTACCAAAAATAATAAGCATCATCATGATCATCCTTACCCAAATCTACTCTTCCTTATCTTTTTCAAAATTGGAAGATATTCCCATTAATTGATTTCCCATTCTATAAATAATTACTTCTTTACCTTTTGAATCATCTAAATTTTGGCATCCAGATTTTAAATCATCAAGAAAAGAAAAACTCTTTTCTAATCCCTTTAAATAAATTATATCTTCCTTTTTCCCATCATTTACTAAAACCAACTTTAATCCCAAGTCACGTGAATTACTCCTTAACAATCTCCTATGATAACTCCCATGTATTAGTTCAGTATTATCTTCTAATTTTTCATAGAAGGTTATATATCTTATTTTGCTAGATTCAGATTTTATTCTTGAATCTTGATATAACTCTCTAACCTTATCTTTCCCAAAAACTTCGCAATATTCATAAGCCATATTAAAAATAATTAAATATCCTTATTATAAATTCACCAATTAGTTTTATTATTAATAATTATTAAGAGTATCAAGTATTATCAGTATTATCAGTATTATCAGTATTATCAATAACTACTTTCATTATCTTTAATTAAAATTTTAAAATATTAAAATAATTATCTTAAAAATTACATTACTAAGACGTTACATTAATTCTAGTAATTGTCACAATAATTGTTAGTCTATCCTTCATTATTAGCTTAATCTCTCCAATTTCTATCAGTTGGTTTATACATTACCAATAAATCCCAAAACTTCCCTTATTTTCACCCCTTTTACCCAATAAAATAACTATTTCTCCCGTATACCACAATAATTAAATATACTTCAAATTCCTACTACTATAAGTGAGTATTCCTATAGGATTACTCAATAATCATAAAAAAAGATGAAAAAGAACGATAATATATGCTATTTTAAGAAGGATAATCTTAGTATCCTAAATAAAAACTATAAATCTTCAGTTATATTTCCAATATCAAACCTATCCTTGTATAAAGAAATAATACAAGATTCAAAATTATTAACTTTTTCAAATAATTTTAATAATGAAGATTTTTGCGATTCTATATCTTCAGGAGATATTTTAATTAAGATTATTCCAGAATGTTTAGAAGATAAAAGAGGATTTTTAGAAAAATCTGAATCTCTTGTTATTAATATGCGTTCTTCACTTAATGATAATCTGAATACTTGTCCATTCATTATTCCTTTTGGAGATAATATAACATCATATCCCAAATCTTTTAGAAAAAAGTATAATCCTCTATGCACATTTTCATCAATTAAAAATTTCACCATATCACTTTTTTATAAACTTAATAACCACAATCACCTTAATGAACATTCAATTATTAAGACAATTTTCAGTAACTTTAGAGGCATATCTAAGGCTGGCTTTGATATGTTCAGGAGTTATCGCAGGATAAGCATTAATAATATCATTTATACTAGCACCAGCCCCCAACATCTCAAGAATAGTATGAACCATTATCCTAGTTCCACTAAATGTAGGCTTACCATGACAGATATCACTATCTATAACAATATATTTATTGATGATATTTCTCATGATTATCCTAATCAATTAAATCTTATAAATTTATCTAAAATATGAAAATAATGAATAATCCTATAAACCTTATTAATAATTCATATACTAATAATCCTCTAATTAATAGAGTAGATAGACCCATCAATCCTACTAACCAGATCAAGTCTGGGATTCGTCAAGGTCTGTTCCTCTATAATATGTATAATCTACCCAGATATTTAAATTTAACGAGAATAAATTATAAAACATGAAAATCAATAAAAATTATCTAAATAAATTTGGAAATCAATATAATGGAAAAATCTAACATAGATAAAGCATGCATATTTATTGATGGAAGTAATCTTTATCATAATCTTAAAAAATATAGAATAAATATATTTATTGAAGATATTATTAAAATATTGGAAACAAAAAGAAAAATTATTAATATTTTCTATTATACTGCTTTATTAGATAAAGAGTATAATCTAAATGGATATTTAGAACAAAAAAAATTCCTGGATAATATAAAGAAAATTCCCAATTTAATTATTAGATATTGTAATTTAAGAAAAATAATTTTAAAAGATAATTCAATTAGCTATTCTATTAAAGGAGATGATGTTTATCTAACAACTGATTTGATTAAAGGAGCATATGAGAACTTATACGATACCGCAATAATTGTTAGTGGTGATGAAGACTTTATTCCAGCAATTAAGGTTGTACAAAATAAAGGGAAGATAGTAATCAATGCATATTTTCCAAAGAGCTCATCATATTTGCTTAGAAAATACTGCAATAATTCATTTAATTTAAAGAAAAAATTATCCGATTCATCAAATAAAAGAAGTCCTGATATGGCATAGCCATACCAGAACAGTTATTGATAATAACAACAAATAAAACTATATAAATTTATCTATAGAACAACCCAAAACAAATTCACAATGAACCACAATTCCCAACCCAATCTCACTCCCAACTCTAAAGAAAAGAAGCGAATCTTAATGCTAAACTATGAATTTCCTCCACTTGGAGGTGGAGGCGGAGTAGCTGCAAAAAAACTAGCTATAGGTTTCATTAAAGCAGGTTATGAAGTAGATTATGTTACAACCTGGTTCACAGGTTTAAAAGAATACGAACTTGTTGATGATATAAATATCTACAGAGTTAAAGTAATTGGAAGAAAAGAACTTCCTACTGCAACTATGTTATCCCTTCTATCTTTTCCAGTTAATGCATATAAGAAAACAAAGGAATTATGCGAAAGGAATGATTATAAATTTGTTTTAAGTTATTTTACAGTTCCAAGTGGAACATTGGGTAGAAAAATAGCTAAAAAATATAATTTATTTCATATAGTTAATATTGTAGGTGGAGATATCTATGATCCAACTAAAAAACTTTCCCCACATAAAAACTTCTTTTTTAGAAAAGAAGTAGAGCGTGTATTAAAAAGTGCAGATAAAATTGTTTCCATTTCTAATGATACAATTACTAGATTAAATACTTATTACAAAAACGATAAAACTGTAATACCAATAGCAATTCCTTATGAACCATTTAAGTTTAAACCTGCATCAAGAAAATCCCTGGGCCTAAAAGATGATTTATTTTATACAATAACAGTAGGTAGATTAGTAAAAAGAAAAGGAATTGATTTTCTTATTAGATCAATAGCTCAATTAAATAATAAAAAAGTCCATGCCTTAGTTCTCGGAGATGGTCCTGAAAAAGATAACCTCCTAGCTCTAGCAAAACAACTAAAAGTCCAAAACCAAATTCATTTCCTAGGTTCACAATCAGAAGAAAAAAAGTTCCAATATCTCCATTCCTCCGACATCTACCTTCTTTCATCAGTCCATGAAGGTTTCGGTATAGTCCTTCAGGAGGCCATGCAAGCAGGTCTTCCAATCATAGCCACCAACAATGGTGGCCAAGTAGACATCCTAAAAGATAGCCTAAACGGCTATCTTATCGATTACAACGACACTCACCACCTAACAGAGTCTCTAAAGTTCCTAATTGACAACCCTTCTATTAGAACAAAAATGTCGAATTATAATCTTAATGATATAGAGAATTATTCATTAGATAAAATAACAAATCAATATTTGAGGTTAGTGAAGAGATGAAAGAGCCATTAATATCTATTGGTATCTTAAATCATAATGGTTCTAAATATATTAAAAATACTTTAAATTATATTAATAAATTAGAGTATAAGAATAAAGAAGTAATTGTTTTTGATAATGGTTCTACTGACAATAGTTTAAAAATTTTATCCGGATATAAGGATATAACTTTAATAAAGTCTAAAGAAAATCTAGGATACGGAATAGCTAAAAATAAAATAGTAGAAAGAGCAAAGGGCAAATATATTTTATTATTAGATGAAGATATTTCTATAATTGAAAAATCTTCTTTAAATAAAATTTTGAAGTTATATAATGAAACTAATCCAGGCTTTTTATCAATATTATTAGTTAATAGGAATAGAGAAGAAACAACTTATTATGGGGGTTATTGGGGTTTCTTTGGTTATTCATCAAGAAAACCACTTCCATTAAATAAATTTTTAGATAGTTCAAAAGATTTTCATGAATCGCAATCTCCTGAAGGAGGAGCAATATTTTTTGAAAAAGATCACTTTTTAAAAATAAAAGGATTCGATGTATCTCAACCATATTATTGTGATGTTGGCGATCTAGGTTTAAGGAGCTATATTCTAACAAATAAACCTAATCTTGTTACACACAAGGTTTATTTTATTCATGAAGGAATGGATAGGAAAACAGAGTTTAAAAAATGGCTTTGGAAATTCAAATATATTCCTATGGGAACTCTAAAGGTATTATATTATAACTTTAGTTTTCTAAATATTTTATTATACACAATAACTATTCTTTTTTTGTTTTTTCTTGGAGCAATATTTAAATCTCTAAGATATTTTTCAATAAAACCTTTATTCGTATATTTTCATTCAATAATATTATTTGTAATGGATTTTCCTAATATATTAAAGAAAAGAAAAGAAATTCAATCCAAAAGAGTTGTAAAAAAAGACTCATTTTTAAAAATAAGGAAACCAATAGATATTAGAATTGTTGTATTAACAAAAAATAATAGGGCTAATTTTGAAATAATAGAACCTTTAAAAAATTCAAAGTTAGTTTTTAAAGAGATAAATTTTCAAAAAAAGTATTTATTTGTAAGAATAATTAAAATTTTTATTAGTTTTTTCTATATTTTATTTTTAAGATATATAAGAAAATTTAATTTTCTATTTATTGAATCTGCTGATTGGCCACTTTTATATTCTTCATTATTAAAAAAATGTTTCGGATATAAAATTATATATCGTGCCAGAGGTGACATAATTTTCGAATTAAATAGAAAAACTCAAGAAACAAATAACACAATTAAAATATTTTATTATAATCAATGTAAAAAATCTATTAATAATATAGATCTAGTTATCTTTTGTTCTAATTGGTTAAAAAAAAGATATTCTCAATATAATTTTGATAAATATGTAGTTCCGAACGCTATTAATTTTAAAACTTATAATCATATAAAGAATAAAAAACCAGAAATTGATTTGCTTTTTATAACTAGTTTTGATTTTAAAGAAAAATTTTTACCTATCATTAATTTTTTAAACAAATTCAAAGAAGAAATAGTAAAAAATAATTTAAAAATAGTTATTTTAGGGAATGGAAAATATTTTAATCTTTATAAAAATAATTTGAAATGCATCAATATAGAGTTTTTAGGATATAAATCAAATTTAGAGGAATATTATAACAACTCCAAAATTTTAGTACATTTTTCTAATTTAGATGCCTATCCCCTGGTTACCTTAGAAGCTAATTTATATGAATTACCCATAGTAGTAAATAATGATTGTGGTATGATTGAACAAGTTAAAAATAATTATAATGGTATAATTTTAGAAGATTACATGAATAAAAACTCATTTTATAAAATAATAGACTTATTAAATAATAAAAATATAAGGAATATAATGGGGGAAAATGGAAAAAAGTTTGTAACTAATAATCATAACCCAAAATATATTGGGAAAAGATTTGAACAACATATATTCGATTTTAAATTGAGATAATATGATTAGAAAAAATAAATATCCGCTAATTAGTATAATTATGATTAATTATAATGGAGAAAAATATTTAAAAAGAACAATCCCGCCAATATTAAACCTAAATTATCCTAATTACGAGTTCATTATAATAGATAATCAATCTTCGGATAATAGCCTTGAGATTATTAGTAGACAGAAAAAAATTATTTTAATTAATAATGAAGTAAAAGGTTCTAAAAATAGAGCATTAAATTTAGGAATAAAAAAATCAAAAGGGGAATATATATTATTTTTAGATAACGATGTAATTATCAAGGATAAAGATTTGCTTCAGGACATTTTAGAATCATTTTTTAATTTTAAAAAGATTGGATTAATAACTTTGACACTACAAAATGAGGGGGAAAAAAAGGTAGCCCTTTATGGTCAATATCTAAAACCGATAACATTTACCAAACAAAATAAAGAACTGGACTTAGTTAATATCAAAGAGATAAATGGGAAAAATGTTGTAGGGGTACAAGGTGCTGCTTTTTTTTGTAAGAAAATAATTTTTTCAAAGATAGGATATTTCGATGAAGTTATCCCTTTTGGGGGAGAGGACATCGATGTGGGAATACGAAGTATATTATTTGGATTTCAAAATTTAATTTATTCAAATAAAGTTTTAATCCATATTGGAATGGGGGAAAGAAATGATTTAAAAAAGAATCGTTCAAAATATTTTAAAGGTTTTACCGGATGGTTTATCACAATAATAAAAAATTATAAGTTTTTTAACGCAATTTTTTTAATTACTTTTTTTTCTATTTTTCTATTTTTAAAAACAATTAAAAGTTCAATTCAAAAAAAAGATCCGCTTTTAATTTTTTTATATTTTATGATTCCTTTATATATAATATTAAATATAAAAAAGATAATTTTTAGTCGTAATGAGATTCAATCCAAAAGAATAATAAAAGAAGATGTTTTCTTAAAAATTAAACCTCCAAAAATTAATAAATAATTATGCTAAAATCTACTTACTTAAAAAACAAAGAAACAATTCATAATTTTATTTGGAGAAGCATACAAATATTTGGAAAACAAGGAATAACCTTTCTAATATTTATCATATGTGCAAAACTTCTTTTACCCTATGATTTTGGAATCTATAATTATGTTTTAACTATAGTATTCTTTCTTGTAATTTTTGGAGATTTTGGGATATCAGCATCAACATCCAAATATGTTGCAGAATATAATGCTACAGATAAAAGAAAATTAAAGTTAGTCCTTTTCAATTCAGGGATTATTATTCTGGCCTTAACAATAATTGTAACCATTATTACTCTACTATTCGGCAAATTGTATCTTCAAGAAAAATACATTTATGTCCTTTATCTTCTGCCTTTAATCTTCCTAGCCCCAATGACCTCTTTATATGACGGAATCTATAGAGGTTTAAAGAAATTTAAGCAATTAGCCATCATATCGGTTATAATTGGCTTATTCTCATTAACCTTTATTTATTTCCTTATTAATCAATATGGTCTAATTGGGGCATTAATTGCACAAAATATTTTCTACCTTTTGCTTTTTATAAGTCTTGCATTGGGATTTAGAGATTTTAAATTTGAATTTAATAAAAAAATAATAAAGGAAATTGGAAGTTACTCATTAATTATTGGAATAGGTGGTTTAAGTTATTTTATTTATTCAAGAATAAACATTCTTATTTTAGGAAATTATAATTATATTGTGGAGATAGGATATTACGAACTTATTAATAAAATATTTTTAATATTGATGTTACCATTTAATATTTTTTCTCAGGTAATTTCCCCGCAAATAACTGAACTTTATTCTAAAAAGAAAATAAAAAATCTCATAAGAGATTATAAAAAATATATTTTTTTATCTTTTATTTTAAGTCTATTTATTTCTTTAATAATTTTATTTTTATTCCCAATAATATTAAAATTATTCTTAAATAAATATTATAATCCATTAATAATTCGCATGATGAGTTTTATGTTAGTTATATTGGTAACCCAAGCAATTACCGCAATTTCTGCAGTTGGTTTTAGTACTTCTACGGGACATGCAAAATTAAATATGTATTTTCTAATAATTTTCGGATTAATTAATATTCCTTTAACAATAATTTTTATAGAATATTTTGGTTTCATAGGGGTAATTTATTCAACGGTGTTAATAAGATTTATAACGGATATTTCATTCACAATTATATATTTTTTTATACTAAAATCAGATTTGAAAAAAAATGAAATCTAATAGAACTATTAAAACAAAAAAAGAATTAAATCTTCCAAAAATTTCTATAATAATTGTAGTTTTAAATGGGGGAAAAACTATAGAAAAAGCAATAAAGTCCGTGATAAATCAATCATATAAAAATATAGAATTAATTATAATTGACGGAGTTTCAACGGATAATACATTAAATATAATTAATAAATATAAAAAATATGTGAATCATTTTATAAGCGAACCTGATAAAGGAATATATGACGCAATGAATAAAGGAATAAAAGTTTCATCAGGTGATTATTTATACTTTTTAGGAGTTGATGATTATTTATATAATAAAAAAGTTTTAGAATATTTTGCAAAAAAAATGATTAAATTTAATGCGGATTTAATTATTGGTAATTTTACTTATTTTAATCAATCACATAATAGAATTGAAACCAAAAAACCTTCAATAAAAATAATTGACTTAAAACGAGGATATTCTATTTGTCATCAAGCTTCATTCTCAAAAAGATATTTATTTAATAATCATAATTTTAATACTAAATATAAAATTGGAGCAGATTTTGATTTTTTTTGTAGAAATTTAAAAAATAAAAATATAAAATCTATTTATTTAAATAAAACTATCGCTTATTTTAATATCCATGGTTTCAGTTCAAATAAAAATCAACTTGAAAAAGATTTCTCATTAATTATTAAAAATAATTTTGGAATATTCTGGTCATTTTTTTATTTTTTAAGAGTAAAAGTATATTATTATATCAGATATATCCTTAGAAATATATTTTACTTTTTAATATCAAAAAAAGATTAATTCTTTCTTCTAATTTTAATTTTAATAGAGTTATTAATTTCTTTATCAGAAATAAGAATGATATAACCTCCACCGCCGGCTCCAGACAATTTCCATCCTTTTGCTAGATTACTATATTTTTTAATCTCTTTAAGTATTTCTTCATTAACCATTAAAGGAAACATTTTAATTTGTGCTTCAAAACTTTCTTTAACATATCTACCAAATTCATCAACATTTTTATTAATAATTGCATCAAAGCATTTTCGACTAGCTTCAGATAATTTAATTACATCTTCTTTAGTTATATTTATTTTATCAAGAACATTAAATTTATTCTCTCTAGGTTTTAATGGAATTAAAAAAATTACAGATTCAATCCAATTTAGAATTTCATCATCATTTATAGATTGAATTTTCCTAGGCCAATATTCTTCATTATTATAATTAAGTTTATTTAAACCGGGCATTACAATTCCAATAGCATCTTGTGAACCTGCTACTTCTTTTGTTCCAGGTGGATTCTCATAACCAAATAATGCCTTAGCAATTTCCTCATTATCACTAGGAATATAGTTATTCCAAAGTCTAATCGCTTTATTTCTTGTAGAAGTAGCCATCCCACTTCTTAAATTAAAGTTATTTGTTGGTTCAATTGAAATGGTTAAAACAGATCCTGGATAATATTTGGAAACAAAAGGTTGATCTAACCAACCACCTGCTAAATCAATTCTGTAAGGAATTCTAGACATTTTTTGTCTTAGTTCAGTTGAACTTATAGGTAAAAGGCCCGGGTAAGGTATTCTTTCTAAGACTTTATATTCAATATTCAAGTTTTTACATAGATTTCTTTTCTCAAGCCTATCTCCTTCAAGATTAACTATAAAAATATCAGGTTTTATCTCTTTAATTTCATTTTCAAAATCAAGAATTCCATTACCTTTTGCTATAAATGCATGTTTTACAAATTTTATAGAATTTATATGATATAATCTAGCATTTTCATTGTGATATGGCTCTCTATTTTTTAATTCTTTAATTGTTTGATCCGAACCTATTGAAACATATAAATTTCCATATTTTGCCGCATTTTCAAAAAAAGCAATATGACCTTCATGTATTGGATCGAAACACCCTGAAACAAAAACCTTTTTATTCATTTTATTCAACTATTTTTATTGTCCTTTTAAATTTAATTATAATAAATAACATATCCTTCAAATTCTTTTTTATTAGGTAGATTTAATAAAATCATATTTAAAGATTCTTTATCTAAATAATACCTTGAAGAAGGTATTGAAGCAATAAGTACTACTTTTTTATATTTAATATCATAAAAAAATTTATCTTTATCATAAATTACAGGGGTTTTTGTGGATATTTGACGATATATATTAGAACTATTGTCAAAGAATATATACGGAATGGCCTTAATCTCTTTTTCATTAGATATAAATATATATTCAGTTTTTGAATTAAAAAAAACCTCTGACATAATTTCGTAATTAGATTGAATAATGGTATAATCTTTAAGATTCTCATTAATATAGGTATAAACTCCCAAATCATCTTGATAATGTAACTCATTTTCTAAATAAGGATGATTTTTGATAAACCCTGGAGGATACATATTTATAAAATTTATTATAATAATTAAAATAAAAATAGAAATTATTAGTTTATTTTTTATTATTTTAATAAAATAAACGAGGGTAATGCTGGCCCCAATAATGATGGCAGATATAAGATAAAGTATAGATCTAGACATTTGTAAATCTTGACTAGATATTAAGTGTAAGATTAACATGAACATAGTAACATAAAACAAATAATTTAATTTTGAATTTTTATAAAATATTAAAAATCCGATAACAAAAAAAAGTATTAATAAAATATTTTTTTCAAATAATACTACTTTCAAATCCAAATGATTGGAATTGGGTAATTTTACATTCAAGAAAAAATTTATCTTATTTTGTATTAACGGAAAAAATAAATAGATTATTAGTATCAATATGGGGATTATTAATAAAATAATTATCTTTTTTTTATTAATTTTAATCAGATTTAAATATATAAAAGAGATTATTGTTATTATTAATATTATATATTTACCATCATCAAATCCAAAAAACCAATTAATTAAATTAATTATTAGAATTAAACAGATTATCAATAATTTTTGGTTTAAAGAAATGTTATTAGTTTTATTTATTAAAATTATAAATAATAATATTATTATTAGAAAGAAAAATTCATAAAAAACATAAAATCTTATAAACCAATGATTAAAGATAATTAATGGATGAATCGCGTATAGTATCATAGAGATAAGTATAATTTTCTTATTTTTAGAAATATTTTTTGATATAAAATAAACTAATATTAAATTAATTAATCCAAGAAATGCCGGAATGGTTTTAGCTATATAAATATTTTGTCCAAAAATATAAAAAAATACTGATGTCAATAAAGAAAGATATAAACCTCTAAAATAGGGTCCTTCAATGGAGGATATGCTTGGAAATTTTCCTGTTTCTAAAAATATTTTTCCAACAAAAATAGCTTGCCAATCATCTGAAACCATAATAGGATGAAAAACAATAAAATATATTTTTATAAAAAGGAAAATTAATGTAATTAAAGTTAAATAAAAACTAAATTCCCATCCAGATTTATACATAAATTTAATAATATTTCTTATTAGAGGTATCTTATTAATATTTTTAAATTTATTTGGAAATTCTATACTCCTTTTATTTTCCATTTTTTCATCAATTTCTTTTTCTTCTTCTAGTTCTTTTTCAAATCTTTTTTTTGAGGAATATAGTATTAGAAAACCAGTAGAAATTGAAAATCCAATAATATTTGGATAAATTTGTTTTATTAAATCTATCTTTATAAAATGACTTATAGATATAATTATTAAAGACAAAAAAAATAAATATTTATTCCAAAAAAGGATCGAACTTTCGGCTTTATTTTCTTCAGGAATTTCTTTAATTCTCCAAGTTAAATATATTGTATCTATAATCAAAAAAATGTAAAAAACATAAGTAAACTTCCAATAAGGGGGGAAATAATTAATATAGTCTAAATAAAAGAATAAGATTAATAATATATTTAATGGAAATATCAATCTTTTAATAATTTTCATAAAATCAAAGTATTCTAAAGCATTCATATTATTTAATAGTCAATTTAGCATTATCAAAATAAGCCGTATTAGGCTCGAGAACTCTTAATCCAATATTTATTGCATTTTTTGTTAAATTGATAGTCTTATGAAAATTTAAATAATTCCGATCATAAAGTATTTTATCTATTACTAAAACATTTTGATTTTTATATCCAATTTCTTGAATTTTGGGTATATTAAACCAATTTTCTTTTTTTGGAGATGAATAATCATTATAAATTCGTAAGTATCCTTTAGGAGTAAGAATATTATATTCGCCTTTTAATTCATAATCATATCTTTTTTCATACCAGGTTTCATTTAAATTAATTGTTTTTGTAATTTCCTGATTTATTATGACTAATTGATCTTTGTCCTTCCACCAATATAAAAATCCGACGGTCTTAGAAGTATCTGTAAAAGTATAAAATTCTAATCTATCCCAAGTTATAAAATTTCCAACAATTAATATTTTATTGGTGTCGATATTAATATTTTTAATAGTGGAATCAAAACCATTATTATATTTATCAGATTTGAAATTAATATAATAAACTCCTTTTTCTAAATCATCAATAATAATATTTTTTACTTGTTCTTTTCCAATTTTTTGCGAAGCGACTTTATCTCCATCATCTTCTATTATCTTGTTATATAACTCCTTCCCATTAAAATCGGTTACAGTAACAGTATATTCATCTGGTCCAAGATAATAATTCAGATCCTGTTTTGTGAAATTAATGTTTAGATTACCATCTACGAAAACAGCTAGTTTCAAATCCCCCCTAAACGTGCCATTAATCAAAGTTTCCTCCGCCCTATAATCTTCTAACTCAATTTCCATGGATATTAACTCCCTCGTACTCCACACACTTGCCCCTGGCAAGTTCTTGTAGATGAAATCTTCAGTAACTATTGCTTCTGTACTGTCATAGTCTTCAGAATCAACGACTAATGCCATATTATCCTTGTTGATATATGGCAATATGTCTTTATTGACATAGACATAATCCATCTCATTTTCGTACAAGAGTTCGTAATTATCTAGGTTTGGGAAAATGAGTTCGTCATCTATGTATATATTAGATCCTTTTGTTTCATTAAGAATTAAGTTAACTTCAAATGTTGCAATCTTGCCTGGCTTTATGTTTTCCTTTGGTAGGAAAACAAAATTGAATTTCTTTGGCGAAATTATGGGTCTCGCGATTATTTCAGATTCACCATCTATTTCAGTTTGTTGAATAGTTGTTTTTTCTCCTAAAACACTGGTGTCATCAATATATAAGCTGTTTAAGTTGTTAAGAATTAATGTATCATCTGCCATGATAAAATATGCAGTTGTTGCAAATGGCAGATATTCTGGATAAAAACTTGCAAATATAAAATATAATCCAACAAGTATAACTACAAAATATAATACAACTACAATATATTTCTCTATTTTAGATGCTTTTCTAAACTT
>JBAZYP010000004.1:0-149165 GCA_041659265.1 Candidatus Pacearchaeota archaeon
ACTTTTCCAGAATCTCTTCCTTCAATTACTTTTAATTGTGGTTTTATTTCAGGAATCATAGACGTGTTTAATGTAGAAACAGTTATAACAATTGAAGCAACTGACATTAATATTGCAAGAGTTATTAATACAATTATTAATTTTTCTGACACCATTTTTTTATAAAGGGAATAATTCATTTCAATTTATAAACCTTTTGTATTAATTTGAAGTAATAAATATTTAAAATTCAAAATTTATTTTTTCTTTTTCGTCGGATTTTCGCTCTTATTCTTGCCCATAATTCTTTTAAAGAAAACAAACCATGCAAGATTTACAACTAATAAAATTATTACAAGTATTAGTAATATAGTAGTTATATCTGTGCCTTTTCCACCAACTTGAGGTCTTATTGCGTAACCTACTCCAGTAACATCTAAATTATCTTCACCAACTTTTAATACTAAATTCCTATCCGCAGATTTCTCTCCATATTTTACCATTAATTTTCCAGTATATTCTCCTTCAGCAACTCCGACCGTATCCCAATATGCAATTAATTCTTTTTTTGTTAATGGAGGAAGATTCTCTCCAGCAGATTTTATATCCGCCATTACCTGCTGCTCGTCATTATAAACCAAGAGATTCGCATAAACACTATTTAAATCCTGATTCCATCTATTTTCAACTAATATTTGCAATTTAGCTATTTGTCCAAGTTGAAAATTATTTACAAATATGCTTTCAATGCTTAATGCTTTATCACCAACATTAAATTGTTTATCAATTGATTTACTCTCTTCATCAAAAAATACAGTTACTTTTGCTAAATAACTTCCTGTTCCAAGTTTAATATCCCACTTCGCAGTTAATTCGGTTCTAGATCCTACATCTAATGCAGCAGAATCACTTTGTACAGAATCTAATTTCTCATTCATAGGTGAATAAATATCAATTATTGCTCTTACATTTCCAATTCCAGTTTTTCCCCTATTAACAACTGGAACAACAAATGTTGCAGTTCCATTTGATTCAGCATCAAAAACATTTAAATCAGTATCAATGCATTTTCCTGGACAAGCAACATAAACATATAATTGAGTTACAACTGCAACAGTTGAACCAACAACAGAACCTTGTACACTTCCACTAGGAACTTCAATAGCAATAACTTCACCAATATGTAAGCCAGGCTCTTGTTTTAATTTTTCTTTTCCAGTTAATTTTACTTTATATTTTAAATGTTTAGATTCTTCACTTGCACTAAATTCAACAAAACTTTCAGATAATTCAATCGAATCATTTAATTCACCGCCAATCATTAAAAATACTTTCATATTCTTATGTTCATTATTTAAAATATCAAATTCAATTTCTTTTTCTTTCCCAAGTTCAAAATCAATTGTAGTTCTACCCGGAGTTATTCCAAGAGATAAAACTCCAGAAATAAATCCAATTAAATAAATCATTCCAATTATAAATAATAAATTTTTATTTTTCATTTTCTTTCTTAACTCTGCCTCCCAATATATTCTTCTTCTTCTGAATTTTCAACACTCTGTTCTCCGCCATCTTCTAAAATAATATGCCCCACCATCATTCCATTTCTTGCTCTTGTTACATTTATTTTTACATTTCCAACATTAACTAAGTCACTTTCATTTCCTTTATCCTCGAGATTAAGTCCAACTCTTGAATCTATCTTAAATTCATTTTTTAATCCCTCTATTAATCCATTATCAGATTTATAATAATAAGTTCCAGGATTAAGTTCATAACTTAATTTTTTTCCAGGTTCAATTTCAATATATCGCGGATTTGAAAAATCTGAATTTTCTGATATCATTATGACTTTTGCATTTATTGAATTAAATTTAACCCAATCATCTTTAACTTCTACTTCGGTTTTTGGATAAATATAATAAATTATGCTTAAGATTAAAACTATAAATATTCCTTGTAAAATCAACATTTTAATATGCTTATTCATTTTAATATAATTCCCCCATTCTTCCAGTAAAAGTAATATTAGACATTTTATTTCCAGCCGGTTCTGAACCAGGTACTTCAATCCATAAATCTATTGATGCATTATCACATCTTGATTGATATCCTGATGTAAAATTTAATCTATTTATTATTACAATATCGCTTGAAGTTGCATTTGTCCAATTCCATTGAGTTAATGGATAATTAAAACATCCATTAGTTAAATTTCTAACCTTAAACTGATAGTATTTTGTAGGATTAGGTTGTAAAGTCCATAAATCTGTAAAATTAGCAGTTATATTTGTTTCTACATTCCCATCATTTTTTAATATTAATGGTACAGGAGAATTATCTGAAGTATTATCGATATAAGTAGTATTTTGAACACCCCATTGCACCCATTGAACAGGCATTGATAATGCAATTACAGAAGTTATAGAAATATTTCTTGGTGTCGAATTCCATGCTCCAAAGACACCATCATTATCACTAGCTCTAACTGTCCATCTATATTTATCTCCATTATCATATAAGCATTTTAAATAATTTCTTGGAAAATAACTTGTATTATAAAATAAAGTTGTATTTATTACATACCTGTCTAAATCAACACAAGCACTTCCTACATTTCTTATTCTGGAGATATTTATTTCATACATCATCAAATCATTATCATCATCAACACCTTGCCAACTAAAAACCGGAGTTCTATTTGTTGTAATATTTTCATTTAAAGGTAATAATAGATTAACTATTGGCGGAGTATTATTTATTGTTACATTTATTGTAGTATTTACCATATTTGAATATAAGGTTCCATCAAATACTCTTATTCCACAACTCCAATTATCCCATTTAGTAGTATTTCCATCTTGATAACTTGCAATGAATAAAGTTCCCCTTACATAGCTATTATTGAAGTCTTTAGATTGATTTAATATTCCATTTTTATACCATTTAACATTTACAGATAATGTATTACCTAAATCCGAATCAGTTATATTTGCAAAACAATTCAAATCTTCAAGAGTCTTATTTATACCATCAGTTGCATTTATTGATACACTAGGATTATTTGGAGCAGAATTTGATGAAGTTAATACAACATCTACTCTTTTATTACCAGAAATATTTATTCCATTAAGATTAAACTGATTATAAGAAGTTTTTGTAACATTCAATGTATATAATGGGTAATAATATCTGCCAAAATAAGATTGTTCATATTCAGTTAAATTAAATCTGACTACTCCAGTTGAATCTGTTACCATTTTATCTATATAAGTTCCATTAAAATAAGAAAAATTAGCCCAAGCATTTGCAAGTTGAGTAGAACTATCTGTCACATTTACATCAACATGCCATTTTATTGAAACATTTCCAGAATAATTGCATAATATACTAATATCAGATTGATTAACAGTAACATTAATTAATTCAATTCTTGAAGAATTTCCTTGAACAGAAGTAACAAGAATATCATTTGTATATGAAGAATTAACTTTTGTATTAACTAAAGTTAAAGTTGAATTATAAGTAGTATAACCTCTAAAATTTATTCCATAATAAGCTTGGCCAACAGCAGCTTTTGTTAAAATTGATGAATTAACAATTCTTGTTCTAAATGTATTATAATAATGATCTATCCCATGTGCATTTCCAGCAACATAAAAATTAGTATTAACTAAATAATTATCACTTCCAAAAACATATAATCCATTAGAACCACTATGAGTTGAAAAATTATTATCTGTAAAATTATTTCGAGTTGAAGAATCTAATGAAACTATATAATAACTTGCACTTCCAGTTAATAAAGTTACATTATTTCCTGTAAGATTATTATCATTTGATGTATACATATAGAACCCCATTGGATACGCCCCATTTATTTGAATCCTATTGTTTGTAATATTTATTCCATTTAAATTATTAGCAATTATTCCATGACCTTTTCCAGAAATTGTTACATTATTTATATTTGAATCTGTGATATTATAAACAGATAATCCATTTCTATATAAAAAAGAATCTCTAATTGTTAAATTTTTCATATTAGCAAATATTACTTGCCCATATGCTGAATAATTAATTGAATTAATATAAAGATTATTTATTTCAGTTGTATAATTAACAGGCCTGTTATCAACATAATTATCAGGTCCAAGAGTAAGATTACATCTATTCAAAGTATTACATAATAATCTAATTCCAATAGTATTAGCACTTGTAAAATTATTATATCTAAAAATTGTATCAAGCCCATAAACCTGATAAAAAGGAGGATAAGCACTTGATGAAGTAGTATCAACTACATTATATTGGAAAGTATTTGATTGACTATAACCCGCAAGAGTCCCATAATAATTATATATCCCATATACAGCAGCGCCATTTGCTCTAAATTTATTTTCTTTTACACTAGCATTATTGCATGCATAAAGATATAATGGATATGAATAAGTCCCAGAAGTTGTTACATTATTATAAATTAAGGTGCTATTATGACTATAATAAAAATAGATAGCATGTTTAGAATTTCCAGTTGCAACACCTTCACCAATAGTGCAATTCTTTAAAATAGTATTATTTCCAATAGACCAAACACCAAATCCTCCAGATCCGCCAGTCCCATAAGTGATATTATTTCCATTGCAATTTAATATATTATTATTTCCAGTTATATTTATGCAAGTGGATGTTGAAGAAATATTAGCAAGCATAGTATAAGTATTTCCAGATGTACTTATATTAGTGCAAGAATTTACTATTGTTCCATAAGAAGCTAGTACATGAACACTTCTTAATTCACTCATATTTATATTTCCAGATTTATCCTGGCTATAAGACCTATAATGATAGGTTCCATCTGCTAAATAAGAAAAATTTCTTTCAATATATTTTTGTGTTTGATTAGCATATAAACTAGCAACCTCTCCAGATTCAAGAGTTCTATTAAATATTATAAAATCATCAAATGTACCATTCATATGATAAGATCCAGTTGAATAAGCTCCAAGATATTTAGTTCTAATTGCAGTATTTAATAATACAGGATTAGCTGTTGAATCTACTCCTTTAAAAGTCCCATTTATCCAATAATATAATCTTTTTCCATTACTATCTAAAGTCATAACCACATGACACCAAGTCATATTACATGTAGCAAGTGAATTTGCTCCAGTTGTTAAATCTGCTTGAGCACCAGTTCCAGTACAATATTGCCAAGTGAAATAATCCATTGCAGGACCTCTATAAATCCAAGTAAAATTTCCTCCAGTTGCACAAACTCCTTGAGAACCATCTCCTAAAATACTAAAATAATTAGTTAAATTTCTATCTCCCTTATACCAAAAAGATAAAGTTATATTTCCACTTGCTGATTCAAATCCAAATGAAGGAGTCTGTAAATAACTACTATTAAAACTAAATCCTCTTCCTAAAGCTCCAGGATTTGTTTGATTCATTGTACCCCTGTAATTAGTAAGATTTATTCTTCCAAAAAAATCAGTTACACCATAAGTTGTTGTGATTTTATCAAAAGTCCACCATGCAATTATAGTTGAACCAAAATCAATAAATGTTGAAACTTCAGCTTCTAAATCTATAGTTGTTACATTTACATAAGTAGAATTAACTGTTAAATTTGTTCCATTAGCTAAAGTTGCAGCACCAAAAATAATTGATGAATTCCTAACATCAAACATATATCTATTATTTCTTTTATTTAGATAATAACTTACATTATATGGAATTATCAAAGTTGTATAAGTATTATTTGCAACAAATATACTATAATTTGATGAAAATTTTCTACTTCCATTATTAAAATATTCTGTTAAAAGAACTATGGGAGTATTTCCAGTTTGATTAGTGAATGTAAGTAAATCTCTAGTATTATTTTGATTATAACTATCTATTGTTGCATTATAAATAATTTTTCCATTAGTATCATTAACATAGGTTTGATAATACCATCTTCTAAATAATAAAGTTAAAGTGGGTGCTGCATCTTCTTTAGCAGTATAATATGTACAATTAATTATTGTAGTATTTGTAATTTTATTTGTTCTAGAAATATTTACATCAACAGCATTGCTACTAATATTAAAACAGTCTTGAATTAAAACAGAATAACTATCTTCAATACTAATTGAATAATTTCCGCTGACTATTAATTTTGTAAAATTAGTATTATGACTAGATCTACCAACAGATAATGAATATATTCTTCCAAGATTATAAGTATTATTTCCAACAACAGTATTTTGAATGATATTAGTAAAATTAGAATAATCTAAACTCAAACTAGAATTTGTGCTACTCATACAATAAACATTATTTAAAGTATTATTATTTGAATTTAATAAATAAACTCCTTTATTTGAAGTACTTATTCCAGAACTATTAAATATTGAATTATGATCTGCTTGAGTTAAATATATTCCATAATATCCTGTTGCAGCTCCATAAGTTGAAACATTTGCACTAACATTACGTATAAATAAATAAGAACTCCGATTTATAAAAAGTCCAATATATTGTTGATAAATTGTAACATTATCTATAAACGAGTAATTAGAATAATCAAATCTTATTCCAGTTCCACCTATTGCTTGACCCATATCTACTTTACAATTAATTATTGTTGAATTATATTTATTTGAATATATTCCAATTGCGCTTTGAGAACTATTAATTAAATAATTTTGACAATTAACTGTTACATTTTCAGCAGTGATATTTAGACAAGCGCCAGTTACAGTGTTATTAATTATATCCCCTACAACAACATAAATTTGATTAGGAGTTCCAAGAACTCTACAAGTATTAATATTTGCATCAAGTAAATGAACTGTCCAATTGCTCGTTGTAGCAGTTGTAGTTGGATCATTTGTTAGGTTGCCAAAAAAATAAAAATAATAATCATCACTTACTCCGGTTGCATTAATAAAAAAAGTCATATTTTCACTATCCCCTTTATTTAAAGATGCAGTAGTAGTATTAGGATTACTTCCTTTTGTAGTATAAAATGGATTTGATGTAATTGCTAATGGAACTAATTCTTTAACTGAAGTTGTATCATATCTTAATGTTAAAACTCCAGTATTTCCACCTATATCTGGATCTTCTCCTCTTCCTGTAACAATAAAACTATCCTCCCCAGTATATAATAATCCTCCAATAGTACCACGATCATAATCTCCTTCCCAAACCATACTTCCAGAAGAATTAAATTTTAATGGATGATAATGATAAAAATAAGGAGAATACGGACTTGATGAAGAAACCCCTAAATAAACATCATTATTTGAACTAACATCAATCCCATAAACAAATTCATCGCCTCCAGCATCATAAGTTTTATTAAATAATAAATTTCCATTTGTATCAAATTTTAAATATAACACATCATTATCATCACCCTTATTCTCTTTTCCACCAACATAGATATTATTTGTTAAATCGAGAACTATTGAAGTTGCTGAATATGCCATAGATTCACTCATACTCCGATTATAGGTTACATTCCATAATAATGAATTAGTTGAATTATATTTTGCTAATTTAACTCCAATAGAATAATCTGATTTTTGAATAGTTCCAACTGTATAAAAATTTCCAGAACTATCAAAAGTTGTTGCCATGATTATATCCGAAAAATTAATAGAGAAATCATTGGTAATATTAGTTAAATAAGAACTATTAGTAGTATTGTAAATTGCAGTAAAAAATGAATCACTATTATTATATCTGGTTTTTCCACTAACATAGAGATTACCATTAATCGGACTTACAGAAATTGCATAGGGCCTATCAATACTACTATAATTTGTTGTTACATTCCATGCAAAAGAACCATTTGAATAAAATTTAACAACATTCCAATAAGTGCCATTTAAATTATTTCCGTCAGTTATATTTGTATTTTGTAATGTTCCTGAAATATATACACTATTATTAGAATCAACTGCAATTCCACTAGCAATTACTGAAGAATAATTTTTTAAATAATAAGAAGTATTCCAGACATGAGTTCCATTTGATAATAATTTTAAAACCCCCATTTGATAAATTAATCCAGTTTCATTATATTTTTGAGTTAAAATATAAAAACTACCATTAGTGTCTTCAACTATCCCATTTCCAGTATACGTACTATAATTAAAATCCTGAAGAAGATTAGACCAATTTGTTGGTTTTGAATATCTCATAAGACTAATATTAATATTTCCACATGGACCAACAATACATAAGACTTTTACACTAGCATTAAATAGACTAAATCTATCAACATAAATTGAAGAATAATTATATGGACTTATCATAGTTAAATTAAATGAGATTATATCACTAGCATTTCCAAAATAGTGAAATCCTAAATCAACTGTGCCTGAATCCGGACGATTAACATTAGTATGATGCGTATCTAAACCTAATACAGAAGATAAATTTGCTCCAGCATCTATAAATTGCGAAGAGACAATATAAAAAGAATTATCACTAATTACATAACCTGAAAAAGGATAAAATGTTGAAACAATATAATTTATTCCATACGTACCTGAGGCATAAACATCATAAACTCCATTATATCTTGCTTTTACATTAATCAAAGAACCACCTAAAGCAGAATTTAAAGATTTAAATATATTATGCTGAATAGTGGCATTTGATGGATATATTCCTACGGCTGTTGGTCGAGTAGAACCATAACCATAACCAGTACCAACAAAAGTGTTTGAATGAATATATACTTTATCTAAATATGCTGCAGAAATTCCAAATTTAAATATATTATAAAAAAGATTATTAGTGACATTAAACGTGCTTAATCCAGAAGTATAATTAATTCCTCCAAAATTACTGCTAAAAATATTATGAGAAATTCCTGGAAAACTTAATCCATCTTTTTGCGTATAATTGGTATTATTAAGTGCTAATAGTTCTAAAGCAAATTCCGAATAATAAAATCTGCTTAATTCAATAGAATTTAAATTACTTGAGGAGTTTATATTTAAAGCATTCTTATAATCTCCTGGATAAGGTTTTCCTTTTTTTAAAGTTAAATTTAAACCATGCTCATAATTAGGTAGATCATCTCTTTCAGAAGTATAAGTTATATAACATATTTTTTTAGGATAACTATTATTTATAAAACCAACAGATTGAATATAAGAATTTTTTGATATATTAATATAAGCTGAACTAGAAAATTTTACAGTAACTCCTGGGTCCATCACTAATATCCCGCCATCTTGAACAGTTATAGGATATATTAAATGAACTGTATTTATATTTGATTTTGAAGCTCCATTTTTACAAGAACCATTTATTCCAGCAGCACCTGTTTCAAAAATCATACTACCATTAATTATTAATGGAACCTTGATAGTATAAAGATTATAAGTGGAATTAAAAGTCATATATTTTGGATTATTTATTGAATTATTTACACTAAATAGGGTATTTCCGGTACCATAAACCGTATAGGTTGTCGTATTTATTAACCAAATTATTCCTTCTTCATATAATGGGTGAGAAGTATAAGGATCATTAAATATTTGAACTATATTAGGATCATCAAAATATTGTAAATTCATCCAAGCAGTAGTTGAACCAGCTAAACATTCAAGATATCCAAAATTATTTCTAAATCTTAATTGAAGATTTTTTGAACTAGTAGAATTTGCATAATCAATGCAAGATTGATTTATTGCAAGATTAACAATTCCTTTTCCAGAACGATAAAATGTTAAATTTGCACTAATATATTCAGTTGGTATGGTATAATTAAAAAAATAAAAATTAGTATATTGAGCAGTTGTAGTTGTAGTCCAATCTGAATCTACAATTGCGCCACACTCACCAAGTTTATTTCCAATATAATCTCCCATAATTTCAGGATATAAGCAAAAATAATTATCTGCTCTTTCCCTATAAAATAAATAATTCTTTGTACCCCTCCAAACAGGATCCACTATATAATCTAATTCTACTGAATTATTTAAAATTTCTAAATCAAAACTATCTAATGATTCATTTAAAGATAAATTTGATAATAAAATCTTATAAGTATTATTGGAAGTTATATCTTCAAATCTAGCTAATAATATATTATCATCTTTTCTATATACATTTATTGTTGATGATTCTCCCTTGCTTCTTGCATAAATAGTTATATCATTTTCATAAGTTAAAGCATGTTGAAATTTTACCCTAACAAAATCATTTGCAAGAATTTCTTCACTCCAAGAATTATCTTGTATACTAACTTCTTCATAAATATCAGAAATAAATGTCCTATTTTCATCTAAATGTTCAGCTTGAATAATAACAATTAATAAATAGGGATCTAATTCAATAATATCACCAAGACTTATTTTTCCATTATTATCCAAATCTTTATAATTAATATCTTTTAATTTTGTATCATTTTCTATTGAAAAATCTCTTTCAATAAAAATTGTAATTTCATTAGAATAAATATTTTCTTCAATAAGATTATTTTCTTCTAATTTAACCAATCCTAATCCATCAACTATTTTACCAGTCATACCTTGGACAAATCTTATAACTCCACCAGTTATCCCAAAACCAGAAGATTCACTTGTTGATGAACTAGATGGACTTGATGAAGATTCAGATGAACTTGTTGAGCCAGATGAAGATTCAGATGAACTTGTTGAACCAGATGATGAGTCTGTTGAAGATGATTCAGATGAGGATTCAGATGAAGTTGAACTAGTTGATGATGAGTCTGTTGAAGATGATTCAAATGAACTTGTTGATGATGAGTCTGTTGAAGATGATTCAGATGAACTTGTTGATGATGAGTCTGTTGAAGATGATTCAGATGAACTTGTTGAACCAGATGAAGAAGATTCTGAACTACCTTCATTTGAAGAGGTTGTTTCTCCATTACTTTTAGGATTATTTGTATTCCCAGAATTTAAATCAATTTCAGGATCTTTAATAATCTCACTTTCCGATGAGTTAAAGAGTTCATTATTTTCATTTAGACTTGAATTTTCAATAGTTCCAAGATTATTATTTTCACTAATATTTTCTTGATTATTCTTACTTGAATTATCATTATCCAAATAACTAAAATTATTATCAATACTTTCAATAGTTTCATTAACATCTATTTTTGAAGTTGTTTCATTAGATTTATTAGTGTTATTATTATCCAAAACAACTGTATCAATTATTTCAGTTATATTCTCTTGAATTAACTCGGTTTTATTTTTAATCTTTTCAAGAGTAATATTTTTTTCTAGTTTTGTAATTTCAGTTTGATTATCTTTAATACTTACTTTTAATCCTAATGATGGAAGTTCAATTTTAACATTATAACCTTGATTAGCTAAATCTGAAAAAGATAAAAGAGTATTTCCAATTTTTAGTGTCTCTTGATTATATAAAGAAATTGATTCATTAGAAGTAACCTTTATTTTTGCCATGAATTTTAAATCATTCAATTTGACCTGGTAACTCCATTTATATTCTGGATTTTTATTAGAAAGTTTTGAAGTATTGATAAGAATATCAAAATTTTCAGCATCTATAATAGAATTTTTAGATATTTCTTCAATATTTTCATTTGTTAATTCATCTAAATTATTTTTAACTTCATTTAAATCAATATTTTCTAAAATATCTTGTTTTTTATTATCATTTAATGAATTTAATGATGTAGAAGAATTATTTATGGAAGGTTCAATAACATCGATTCCCACAATCCTTCCAACTAACCCAAAAAAGTTCCTGATTGAATTTCCAGTAATAGAAAAAGTATTTTGATCCCCTATTGAATTATTAATAATATCTGAATTAATATCGTTAATATTATTTTCTTCATAACTAACTTCTTTAACTATTGAAGTATTATCAATTTCTTCTTCAAGTATTGGATCTTGGATTATTACATCATTAGAATTATTAAATTCATTTTCTTTAATATTATCAGTTTGATTATCAGTTTGATTATCAGTTTGATTATCAGTTTGATTATCAGTAAAATTTTCATCTTTTATATCTGCATTATCATTTTCAAGATCATTTTCATTTAAATCAGGATTTACTGTTAAATTTATTATTTCTTTATTAACTAATTCTTGAACAGTATTTTCAACAAATTCACTATAATTTAAAAGTTCAAAATATAATCTCACTCCTCCATTAGGAATTGAAAAATCCATAACTTTATTTTTCCCTTCATTTAATGGTTGACCAGAAAATTCTGCAGGTGAAATAATTTCCAATTGTGAAGATTTAGCTTCATAATTTTCTTCTATACCTTCCTCCTGATAAGAACCATATAAAGATGGCAACATCTCTAGTTGAGAATCATTTTCTGAAATAGATAAACCTGTAAAAGTATTTCTAAATCCAAAATTAGATGAAAAAGAAATTAAATTCATTACTAAAAATATGGAAGCTAGAAGTATTAGGGTTAATGCAAAAATATTTGCTGGATTTTTCTTAAATCTAATTGGTTGTTCTACATTTTTTTTATGCTTCTCATTCTTCTCTTTTAACCAAACCGCATATTCTTCCTTGCCACCTATATAGATTTTCTTAACTTTATTGCCCTCTCTATAGCTAACATAGTAATAGGGTCCAAAGACTTTTCCACCTTTTTTCGAGTACTTCTCATACACCATCTTTTGTTAGTTTAGAACAAAGTTATCCAACTATAATAATGAGCAAATTTGCTTTAAAAAGGTTGTGGTAGATTAAGTTAAGGTTATTATCTAAAAAAATAGTTGTTCTACATTTTTTTATAAAATTTATATTCGATAAATTATAATTAAGGATATAATTAAAAAATATATTTTTTAATATATATTATTAATATAATTCACATTAATTCATTTTTGAAAATAAGAAATATTATAAACTAACTATAGGTAAAAAAGATATGAAAAATAAAGGTAAAAAAAGTCCAGAGATAAGTATAATATTACCTTGTAGAAATGAAGAAAAAGCACTTCCTTTATGTTTAAAAGAAATAAAAGAGGTAATAATAAAAAATAAGTTATCTGCTGAAATAATTGTTTCAGATTCTTCAACTGATTCATCACCAAAAATTGCTACAAAAAACAAAGTTATTCTTGTTAAGCATGATAAAGAAGGATATGGTAATGCGTATTTAGAAGCCTATAATGTTTCAAAAGGAAAATATATTTTCATGGCAGATGCTGATTGCACATATGATTTTAATGAAATTCCAAGGTTTATTAATGAACTAAAAAATGGATCTGACTTTATTATTGGTAATAGATTCTCTAAAAAAATTCAAAAAGAATCAATGTCTTTTTCCCATAGATATATTGGAAACCCAATACTTTCCGGAATCTTAAGACTTTTCTTTGGAACAAAATTAAAAGATGCACATTCAGGAATGAGAGCAATATCAAAAGAAGCATTAAACAAACTTAATCTAAAAACAACAGGTATGGAATTTGCATCTGAAATGATAATTAAAGCCCTAAAAAATAACCTAAAAATAAAAGAACTTCCTATAAATTATAGAAAAAGGCAAGGAATGTCCAAGCTTAATTCATTTAGAGATGCTTGGAGACATCTTAGATTCATGTTATTATATAGTCCTTTATTCCTTTTTTTTATACCCGGAATTTTTTTATTTTTTATAGGTTTATCCACACTTATCTGGTTTTATTTAAGTGAACCAACAATACTAGGAATAAAATTATTCTATCATCCCATGTTTTTTTCTTCTTTACTTACAATAATTGGCTATCAATTAATTATTTTTTCAGCATTTGCAAAATCTTATTCAATTACTCATTTAGAAGAACATTCTCCAATTATGGAAAAATTATATAAATATATTACCATAGAAAAAGCAAGCATAATTGGAATTATTGGTTCACTTATCGGCATTTCCTTATATGCATTCATAATATATAAATGGTTAAATTCCGGATTTGGTTCTTTAAATGAAATTAAAAATTCTATTCTAGCTTTAACATTAACAGTAATAGGAGTGCAAACTATATTCTCCTCATTTATGTTAAGTATATTAGGAATTAAAGAAAAATGAGACTAACAATAGATGATAAAGAAATAAGAAGAATCATGGAAAAAACTCATGCCCTAATCTGGTTTGAAGAAGCATTAATCTTAAATTGTTTATCTACAATATCTAAAGGACATATAATTGAAATAGGTTCATTTCTCGGAGGTTCAGCAATTCTTATGGGAAAGGGAATAAATAATCCATATAAAGTCTTTACAATAGATCCTCATCCCCGAAATATATATCATCCTTGGACAAAAGAAATATATAAAGATTCTTATTCTATATTAAAAAATAATATCAAAGAAGAAAATTTAGAAGATAAGATAATAGCAATAAAACAAAAATCTAAAGATGCTTATAAAAAAATAAAATTTAAAGCAGGAATGTTATATATTGATGGTTCTCATAATTACGAGGATGTTTTAACTGACTTTATACTCTATGAAGAAAAAATAAAAATTGGAGGATATATTTGTTTTCACGATACAGAAGATTATAGAAATTTAATTAATAATAAAGAAATAACTGATTATATGAACGGTCCAACAAAAGTAGTATATGAAAAGGTTATCAAATCTAAAAGATTCAAAAATATCCTAAGAATAGGAAGAATATCTATCGCTATAAAAACAAAGAACAAGGGGTTTTTAGAAAATATTCATGATAAAAAACTACTTAAAGGATTAATAAAATGAAAATAGCAATTTTCCATAATTTTATGGATAACATAGGCGGAGCTGAAATAGTTGTTTTAACTCTCGCTAGAGAACTTAACGGGGATATTTATACCACTAACATTAATAAAGAAAAAATAAAAAAAATGGGATTCTCAGATCTCCTTAATAGAATTTATTCAATTGGTAAAGTTCCTTTAAATGCTCCGTTTAGACAACAATTAACTTTGTATAGATTTAGAAAACTTAATATTAAAAATAAATATGATTTATTTATTATTGCAGGAGATTGGGCAATTTCAGGTGCAGTAAAAAATAAACCTAATCTCTGGTATGTCCACTCTCCGCCAAGAGAATTATTTGATTTAAAGGAATATGTTAGAAAAAATTTAGTGAAATCCTGGAAAAAAATAATATATGATTCTTGGGTCCATTATAACCGATTCTTATATATGAGATATGTAAGGCATATAAAAAATATTATATGTAACTCTATAAACACTCAAAATAGATTAAAAAAATATCTTAAAAGAGATTCTATTGTAATTAATCCACCAACTAACACTGCAGATTTTAAATTTAAAAAAAATAAAGGTTATTGGCTCTCTGTTAACAGACTATACTATCATAAAAGAATTGAACTTCAATTAAAAGCATTTGAAAAAATGCCAAATAAAAAATTAATAATAGTTGGAAGCTATGAAAAATCGAAGCATTTTAATGAATATGCTCAAAAATGTATTAAAAATAAACCTAAAAATGTAGAAATAAAAAGTTGGATTAATTATGATGAACTTATTAATCTTTATTCAAATTGCATAGGATTTATTACAACGTCTAAAGACGAAGATTTTGGTATGACGGTTATTGAAGCTATGGCTTCAGGTAAACCCGTTATAGCTCCAAATGAAGGAGGATATAAGGAATCGATATTAAATGAAAAAACCGGTATATTAATAGATGATATTAATGAAAATAAAATTATTCAAGCTGTGAATAATATTGAAAATTCAAAAAAGTATTTTAAAAAAGATTGTATCAATCAAGCAAAAAAATTTGATAAAAAGGAATTTATAAAAAAAATAAAAGAAAATATTAAAAATGAAAAAAAATGTGCTAATAACACTTGCAGATAAAAATTATATTGAACAAGCTAAAACTTTATTTTCTTCAGCTTATTTTAATGGAGGGTGGGATGAAGATTTTTTATTATTATCATTTGAAATACCTGAAAAAAAATTAAACTGGTTCAAAAATAAAGGAATTAAAATAATAAGATGTAAAAAAATAGATTCTACTGATAATATTTTTAATAAGGAGCATAGCTTAATATGCATAAATAAATTTTATATGTTTACAGATTATTTTAAAAAATGGGATAAAGTCATTTACCTGGATAGCGACATAATTGTCAAATCATCATTATTAGAATTAAAAAAATACAAAGGATTCTATGCTACAATAGACCCTACCTTAAGATTAAAAAATCAGATTATTTCGGGTTATAAATATAATTTTTTAAGATATTTATTTAAAAAAAGTTTTAATGCAGGAGTGCTTGTTTTTAATACTGAAATTATAAAAGAGAATTCCTTTAATGAATTAAAAAATTTATTTAATAAATATAAAAATAAAATAAAATATTCAGATCAGACCATATTGAATCTATATTTTTCAAACAAAATTAAAGAACTTCCTTTAGTGTATAATGTATATAACAAAATAATGGATGAAAAAATAAAACCAATAAATCTTCATATTATTATTAATTCTCAAGATAAAAAGCCCTGGGAAATTGAATCAAGATACTATAATGAATGGAGTTATTTTAATAAAATTGCAAATAAAATATATATTAAACCAATAAAAAAAACCCATATTTTATCTGAAAAAGAAATTATTAGATATTCAAATATTTTAAAATCAAGATTAAAAAAATTACATTATAAAGAATTATTTTATAAAACGAAAGAATTGATTAAAAAACCATTTAGACAATTAAGTTATTTTAAAGGAAAAATAGGTTTAATAATTAAAAAAAAGAATAAAAAATTATATTATTTTTTAAGAGGCAAAAATTGAAAAAAAATGTTTTGGTTACTCTTGCAAATAAAGAATTTATCAATCAGGCAAAAGTTTTGTTTACTTCAGCCCACTTAAATGGAGGTTGGGAAGAAGATTATTTACTTTTATCATTTGATATACCAGATAAAAATTTAGAATGGTTTAGAAAAAAAGGGATTATTATAAAAAAATGTAAAAAAATTAATATAAAAAAAATACGATTATTTAAATCATCAATGAATAAAAATTGGACATATTCTGTATTAAATAAATTTTATTTATTTACCCCTTATTTTAAGAAATGGGACAATATTATCTACCTAGATTCAGATATGATTGTTAAATCTTCTATAAATGATTTAAAAAATATCAAAGGATTCAATGCATGTATCGACTGCTCAAATAATCTAAAAGAACAATTTTTGCCAAAAAGATTTATTGAAAATAATAAAGATAAAGAAATCTATAAGAATATATTTAAAAAATATAATAAAAAATCAAAACCTTTTAATTCAGGAGTGATGGTATTTAATAAAGAAATTATTAAAAATGATACATTCAATGATTTAGTTTCAATTACTAAAAAGATTAAAAATATTATGCAACTAGGAGACCAAACTATACTTAATATTTATTTTTATAAAAAGTATAAACCGTTACCTTTAGTTTATAATAATTATATCCCCTATACGCATAATAAAAATATTAATTCAATTATTATTCATACCCCTCATGATTTAAAAATAAGTAGGGCATGGGAAAAGAAATCAAAATACTATAATGAATGGACAGAAATATTAAAAAAATCTGATAACGTTGATTTTAAAAAAAGAATATTACAAAAAAAATACCTTAATAATGAAGAAATTAAATTAAATTCTAAAAAAATTAAAAAATCAATAAATAAAAAACTATTTATAAAAAAAATTGATGTTATTTTACATCCTATAATTCTTATAGATAGAATTATTGGATTGTTTGGAATATATATAAAAAAAAGATCGCCAAATACTTATATGAAATTAAAAAATCTAAATTTTACTAAAAGAATCTAAATATCGTTTAACAATTTCCTTAGAATCTCCAAAATCAATTATCTTTCCATTTTCTATCCAAATGACCTTATGGCAATAATCCCTTATAACATCTAAATCATGAGTTACAATAATAATACTTGAACCAGATTTAGTAAGTTCATTCATCTTTGATATGCCTTTTAATTTATACTCTTGATCTCCCCATGTACCGAATACTTCGTCTAACAAAAGAATATCTGAATTAGTTTCATATAAACAATGAACAGTTGTAGAAAAAGCAAGTCTTGCTTTCATTCCATTTGAAAATTTAAATAAAGGGATATCTACATAATCATTTAATCCAGAAAAATCAACTATTTCATTAAATCTAGATTTAATTTTACTTTTTGAAAGATTCAAAAGATAACCCACTAAATATATATTATCTCTCATTGTAAGCCTTTCTTGAAAACCAATTCCAAATCCAGAAAGATAAGAAGTCTTGCCATTAATCTTTATAATCCCCGAATCTATATCATAAATTCCAGCTATAGCCCTTAATAATGTAGATTTTCCTGAACCATTTTTTCCGATTATTCCTAAAATTTCACCACTATCTAAAGTAAGATTGATATCATTTAAAACTAAAATTTCTCGATATTTTTCCTTTTTATTGAAAAAATTTCTAAAATAATTTAAAGCACTCTCTCTTTTTCTAGGTTTTAATCTAAATTTTTTATTTACATTCTCTAAAATTAACTTATTATTAGACATATTCAGCAAATTTCGATTTATATTTATAAAATATATAATATCCCAAAAACAAAAATATTAAAGAATATACTAAAGAGAAAACCCAAAGGGTATAAGAAGGAAATTTATTATTTATCATTAACTTTCTAGCTAGAGTTATATAACAATATAAGGGATTTAATAAAAATAAATTTTCATATTGTTTTGGAACATAATAAAAAATAGGGGTAATAAACCATAATAATCTTATCAAAACTCTCCAAACATTATTAAAATCACTTGAATAAACCCCAATTGTTGAAAGTAACATAGAAATTCCAATGGTAAAAGAACCTAATAGGGCAATAACTATTATATAAGAAAAAATCATAAAGGATATTTGCTGATAAAATAAGAATAAAAATAAAAAGATTATAATTTCAAAAAAATGAGAGAATAAATTCTGCAAAAAACTTGAAAGAATCAAAGATTCATATGAAATTTTTATTGATTTTATATAAAATTTATTTGCTTCAATAATATCTGTAGACATAATACTAGTTTGTGAAAAAAAATTAAAAAGAATCAATCCTAAAAGTAAATATAGTGGATATGAACTATCTAAACTGCCTTGAAAAAGCGGATTAATTGCAATTAATATTAAAAATAATAATAAAGGTTCTAATAAATACCAAAAAATTCCAAGATAACTACCCTCATTCCTTAATTTAAAGTTTGCTTTTGCTAAAGAAAAACCTAATCTTAAAACATTTCTTACTTTTTCTTGGATAGCCTCTTTTTTACGCATAATATTAAAATAAGTTAAATTAATATAAATTTATACATTACTTTTTAACACTAGTATTTTTAAATAATGTTATTTGATCTCTTTGAAACTCTAATAACTTTTTTATTACTCCAACTAATTCATGATTCATATCTTTAATATCTTTTATATCCTTCTTATTTTCTTCTAAAATCTCTTTTAAATTTTCTAAACCTAATGAATTATCAATTTTTTCCTTAGAAAAACTATTATTTTCAAGAATCTCCCTTATTTTAAATAATTCTTCAAAAAAAGGAATTTTAATATTATTTTCAAAATCCCTTGAAATAACAGAAGGTTTTCTATCTATATTATGCTGAATTCTTAAATAAAATACAACTATAAAAAAAGCCCCCATTAAACAAAAAGAAATTAGAAAAAATAAGGCATAAGATTGACTTAAAAAAATTAAAATTAATATAGAGGTTATCCAAGATAACATAAGTAAAATCATGATTATCAATAAATATAATACTTCTTTTTTCATTTTTTCTAATAGGTCCTATAAAATAATTCTCTAAAACCCTATATAAACATTATTATAAATAAAAAATTATTACCCAATAATCATTAATTATTTTACTAACCTGCCCCAATCATTTTTATTCCTCTCTATTTCATGACAGGAATTATAATGTTCATAATTTCTAGATTGAATATAATTAAAATAAGTTAATTTTCCAACACCCTCCCTAGGAACATGCCATTGGTGAAGATAAGAAGTTTTTGAACCAATATGGTTTAGTTTTATTCCTATTTGAAATAATCTTTCAGCAAGATCAATGTCCTCAAAACCCCATAATTTATAATTTTCATCATAACCATTAACTAATTCAAATGCGCGTTTTAAAGTAAAACATATTCCCATTCCAACTACAGAGTTAGAAAATCTGCGAAATTTTGAACGAGATTTTATAAAATGATATTCCCTAATGACATCAATATCTTTTTTTAAAGTTTCCTTAGGAATATCAAGTACATCAGAATACAAAAATTGATAAGGATTATTTCTCATTTCATTTACGCAAATTGATAAATAATTTTTCTCAAAAATGATGTCAATATCAGATATTAAGATATATCGACTATTTGAATTTTTAATTCCAATATTAACTGCATGAGATCTATTCCAAATGTTTACATTATTTACACGAATATAAGTAAAATTATAAGATTTGCATAATTCCCTGACTAATTGAACATTGGTTTCACTCCCATAATCAATCACTACTACATGATATAAAGATTTTTTATAATCTTGACTATTCAAACTTCTAAGACAATTGGCCAATCGATCAATACCAATATTTTTCCATGGAACAATTACAGTTATATCTTCTTTTTCGCTAAGTTCTTTCTTATCAAATAAATTTAAAAGAAGATTATTCTGATGATTTATGGAAAATTTTAATTTTATTAAATCTCTTTGTAACCTTATTTTTTCATTTTTCCAATTATCATTCTTTTTATTAATTAAATAATAAAATAGATTGATAATTAATCCAATAACTAAAACAATAATTAAACTAATCAATAAGATGAGGAGATTGGATTCTGATATCATAAATTAAACATAACTATTTGATTTAAAAGAATTATTGTAATAATTAAAACAATTTTATATCTAAACTAAAACTTTTTCATAAAACTGCTAATTTTATCAAATAAAGGTTTATCTTCATCTCGTTTAATAAAAAATTCGTAAATCTCCTTATGAAGAACTTTTTTATCTGAACTCCATTCAAATAAATTATTTTTTCCAATTCTAATATCCTTCTCAGGATCAAAATTATATTTATCTAAAATATTTTTATAATTCATAAATCCCCTTTTATTCTGATCGCCATGCCAAAGATGTAAAACAGTTCCAGAAGTAAATCCAATACTCCCTTTTATAATGTTTGGAATCCCCTCTTGCCATTTTAATAAATGAATTTTAGATTTTTCTGAAATAAATCTTTTGCTATCATCATTCATTTTATTTAGTGCAAATATTGAAGTCATAAAAAGATCGCTATTTGGTGAAATTGATCTATCAAATAAACCATTTAAAATAGCATTTTTTCTTGCAGCCCAAGCATAACCGCAATGACCATAAAAATTCATATCAAAATTCATTATTTCAGGTCCAAATTCATTTATTCTATAACCCGTTGAATGAATTTTTAATAAATCATTATCTATTCTATGAGCATAAGGAGTACTAACAAAATTAAATTTTTTCTGATTTTTTTTTAGTCTTATAGATTCTGAAAATGGTTGAACAATAGGATAAAATTCTAATAATTTGGAAGTCTCTTTAATCCAATTATCATTCATAAATAAAATATCACAATCTAACCAAGCTATTTTATCACAGGTATTGGGAATATAAGATAAACCAATATTTATCATTCTTTCTTTTTGCCAAAGGATACTCGTAGCCTTTAACTGAATGATAATCTCAGCATCATCTTTTTTTAACTGAAATTTCTGATTGCCAAATACTGCTTCAACAACAATAAGTTTTAACCCTTGTTTTTTTGTAGATTTTCTAAACTTCCTAAAATTTTTTAATTTATTGCTATATCTGGCAGGATTAAAAAAAGTAGTAATCCCATAAAAATCCCCGGCTAATTTTTGAATATCCTTCTTTATTTCAATTCGATTTAAAATAACATTTTTTAAAAAACTAGTTTTATCAATATCCATTAAATTAAGAACCTTTGCTAGCTTCCCATTATAAAAAATATGATTATTTTTTAAATCAATTATATTCGCATTATCAAGAAGTACAAGATTATAAATTTTGGGTAAATTGGTTATTCTAATAGAGCCATTAGAAAAATTATCAAAAAAAATTAATTCCTTTTTTATGATTGAATTTAATAATTCCAATAGATACTGTTTTTTACCTATAATAAAATGATTATTTTTATAATACTTTTCAGTTACATTGCCGATAAAAAAATCATTATTAAAAATATTTTCCAAATTATCCTGAAAATAAATATAGTCTCCATTAATGATTAAAAGTTCATTAAAATTATTAGTTTTTATAAGAGTATAAAGATCCTTGTATAGATTATTAAGATCCTTGCCATAAAAAAAGGTAATATCTTGAAAAGAATAAGACAAATTTTTCTTTTCTATAAACTCGTTTTTTATAAATATTTCAGAGTTAACTTTTTCTAAATCCCGATTTATTGCATTATTAGAAATTGATTTTTTATAATAAATTGCAATTACATTAATATGGGGATTTGATTTTTTAAAGGAATTTAAAGAGTAATTTAAAAAAAAATCTATATCAGAAAAATAAAATATAGCTGTTGTCATAAGTTAACTTGAGAATAATGATTTAAAATTATTTGTATGTTTAACAGAATAATTAATATTTTAAACTAGTTCCCATATAGAGATTAATGTTTGATAAAATTAAGAAAAAAATAGATTCAAAAAAAGGTTCAAAAAATCCTTTTTGGATTAGTTTATACTGGAGCAAATACCTATTATGGTGGTCAGTTAGTAAAATAAATAAAAATAAATTTGTTAAAGAAAGAGTAAAAAAAGAAAATTTAAAGATACTTTATATATATGATTTTAAAGATTGGGCACTACATAATGTTGGAAAATTATGGTTAAATAATCAAGATAATATTAAAACTACATTTATTTCTTTCGAAGAATCTAAAAAAGAAGATTTTTCAAAATATGATTTTATCTGGTTCAGTTATCTTGATTTATTCCTTGAAACTCCTTATGATATTAATAAAAGTATAATATCCATTCATGATCCAATGGAATTATTTGCTAGTAAAAAGAATTGGAAAAGAACATTTTTGATTTTTTCAAAAGAAGAATATAAATTTTATAAAAAAAGGAAAAAAGTAATAAATCTATTAAGAAATTCAAATAACCTGGTTGTTACATCTATAGAAATGAAAAATATGCTTAAAAAATATAATCTTAAATCTAAAATTTTAATAACAAATAGTCTTCTAAAAAAAAGAGACCTAAGATCTATTAAAACAAATAAATGTGAAATTATTAGTGTTTTAAGGGAATATAAAAGAAAGAATATTCCATTACTAAACTCAATAATTAAAGAATGTAATAAATTAAATATCAAATTTGATTCCAAAATAGGTAAAATTATACTACCTGAAAAAGAATATTTAAAATTACTTGATAAGCATGAAATTTATATTTGTACATCTTATCAAGAAGGGGGGCCGCTGCCTGCATTTGATGCAATGAAAAGAGGATGCGTAATTTTAACTACTCCAGTTGGACAAATACAAGAAATTATAGAAAATGGAAAAAACGGATTTATCTGTAAAAATAAAAAGGAATTTATTAAAAAAATAATTATTTTAAAAAACAATCCCAAATTACTTAATAAACTTAGAAAAAATAGTCTTAAAACCATATTAAAAAAAAGAAACGATAAAATAATTAAATCTAAAGTAAGAAAATTCCTTGCTAGTTTAAATTAAAAAGGATAACAATATGAAAAAATTATTTGTCACTCTTTCAGATGAAAATTATTTGGAAAAAGCCAAACAACTTTTTGCAAGTGCTTATTTCAATGGAGGATGGGATGGAGATTTTATGCTTTTAGCGTATAATATTCCTGAAGAAAAACTAGAAAGTTTAAGAAAAAAAGGGATTATTATAAGAAAATGTTCCCCCATTAAAAACGAGTCAGATATAAAACTATATTATGATTATAAGGAAAAAGAATGGGTGAATATTGTTTTAAATAAATTTTTTTTATTTACTGAAGAATTTAAAAAATGGGATATTATAATATTTTCAGACGCAGATATAATAATATTAAGATCACTTAAAAAATTAAATTCAATTAAAGGATTCTTTGCTGCAAGGGATTTTCTTCCAAGAATAAAAGATCAATTTGTAGCCTATGATCATTTAAATAATGAAGAAAAATCATTATATAAAAAACTAGAATTAAATTTCAATTTCAAAAAAATTGCTTTTAATTCTGGATTCATGGTTTTTTCTTCTGATATAATTAAAAAAGATACATTTAACAAATTAAATCATTTACAAAAAAAATATATAAATATATCTCACCTAGGAGATCAAGGAATTTTAAATATTTTTTTTTATAAAAAATGGAAAGAATTACCGCTTGTTTACAATCCCAGCTCATATTTTTTTAAAGATAAAATTCCAATAAAAACCATAACCATACATACAAATTATAAGATAAAAGCATGGGATAAAGAATCTATATTTTATCATGAATGGATAAAAAACTTAAGGCTGTTTGATTCGATAAATGAACTTCCATCTAAAGAAATAATCATGAAAAATGGTGAAATAAGATTTTATTCAAAAAAATTAAAAAAATTATATGGAGAATTAGATCCTTTAAAAAATAATAGATTTAGTAAAAAATTAAAAAATAAAATTAAAGAAGCAAAAATAAAATTTACTGAAATAATAAAATAAAGATTAATTGTTAGAACTTTTTCTTTTATTAGTAGATAAATTTTTTAAACTATTATTTAACTCTTCAAATTTTTCAAGATTTTCTTTTCTTAAATCTTCAAGATTCTTTTTAATGCTTGAATTATCTTTATCATCTAAAAATCTTTCTATTATAAAATCATAAGTTCTCTCATTTCTTTCAAGAATTTCCTTTATATCATCAAAACGTTTATTGTTTTCTATTAATGAATTTATTTTATTGTCCATTTGGTTCTTTAATTCAAGATTTTTTCTATCAATATTATGCTGTAATTTAAGATATAATATTATCATAAAAATAAAACCAAACAAAAATATTATATAAAAAAGCATAAAAAAATAAGATATGCCAAAAATTAATCCTACTAATATTGAAAAAATAAGATAAGACAATAAAAATATTATTAATACAAGCAATTTTAATGATTCTTTTTTCATTTTAATTTTTAGCTAAATAAAAGTATTAAATAAAGATTATTTAAAGATTATTATATAAAGACCTCTAATAAACAAATAGATGTTTTTATTAACCCTTTCCCCAGCCCTGTAGATTTCTTTCATAAGTATATTTAAAATGAAAAATATCCCGATTTTTATTTATTTGAATATCCTTTTCTTTCAAATCACTTACTCCTTCTTTTGGAGGATGAAACTGATGAATATGTGAAGTTTTATTGCTTATATTCTTAGGAATTATCCCTACTTGTCCAAATCTTTGTAATAGATCAAAATCCTCATACCCCCATATTTTATATTCTTCATCATATCCATTAATCATGTAAAAAAAATCCCTCAAAGTAAAACATATGCTAGAACCATGTAAAATTCCAGGATTAACTCTTTTTTTAGATCTTATTTTTATTTTATAATAATCCTTAATTTTATCAGGATATTTTAAAGAAATATCATTTGAACAATCAAACATATCAACATAAACTAATTGAAAGGGATTTTCTTTCAATTCCCTTACGCATGAAGATAAATAATTTTTTTCAAATATAATATCAATATCAGTAGCTAAGATGTATTTGCTTTTTGATTTTTTTATTCCAATATTTAAAGCATGGGATCTGTTCCAAAATTTAACTCCATCAACACGAATATATTCTGCATTATTCTGTTTGCATAAATCTTTTATTTTTTCTATATTTTTTTTACTTCCATAATCAATTACTAAAGTTCTAATTAATGAATGAGAATAATCCTGATTTAGAATACTTTTTAAAGAATTCTCTATCCTATCAACACCTATATCCTTCCAAGGAATTATTATAGTTATATCATTATTATTGTTGGTTAAATGAGGATCATATAGAGTTTTCAAAATCCTATGATTCGATATTTTTAATGAATCAATTAATGATTTTTCTAACAAAGAATAATACTCTGCTTTTTTATCAATTGAATCACTTTCTGAAGAATTACTTGTTTTTTTAACTAAATCCTTTTTTAAAATTTTGATATTTTGAATAAAATAAATTAATAAAAAAATATTAAAAAGAAATAAAGGAATAAATAAAATAGATATTAATAAAGTTAAAATATTTAAGTCCATAATAAAAAGATTAAAAAGCTTATTTATAAGAATTATTGTAATAGTAATTATCTTACAATTAGAATATAGAACATTTTATTTTAATTATTTTACTCTTTAATAGAAGTATTAATATTCTTTTATTAGTTGAACTTTTAAAACTTAAGGTAATTATAGTTAAAATAATTAAAAGATATTAAATATAACCAACACTAGATAGTTATAGTTTAAAATAAAAATAATTAAAAAATAAAACAATGGACATAACCTGGTTAATTAATCATAATTGTAATTATAATTGTCCATACTGCATAAATAATTCTAAAGAAATAAAGAAAATAGTATCAAATAAAAAAGAATTATCTAAAAAAAAGATAAAAGATCCAGAAGTTTTTTATGAATTCTTTGATAGCCTTAAATTACCTTGTAAAATAAATATCGGAGGAGGGGAACCTTTTCTTGAGGAAAGATTTATAGAAACTTGCAAAAACATTACAAAAAAGCATGAGATAAGTATTATTACCAATTTATCTTCAGATAAAATATATGAATTTGCAAAAAAAATAAATCCAAAAAAAGTGATGTTTATAAATGCCTCATTTCATTGGACTGAAATAAATAATGAAGCTAAATTAAAAGATTTTATAAAAAAATATAGATATCTTAAATCAAAAGGATTTAGAATAAGTTCAACAATTGTTATGTGGCCACCAGTATTTCCTAAATTTAATTATATTTATAACAGATTAAAAAAAGAAGGAATTTACTTAAGACCTGTCTCTTTTTATGGAAATTTTAAAAATAAAAATTATCCAGATTCATATAATAAAAATCAATTAAAATTTATGAAAAAGTTTAGCGATTATTCCATAAAAAATCTTGATAAAAAAAATATAGAAGAATATAAAATGGACATTATAAAAAATTCTCTTTCATTTAAAGGCATTTTATGTTCTTCAGGAAAAGATCACATCATTATTGATTCAAATGGGAATATCAGAAAATGTCTATCCAGTTTTGATATTATAGGAAATATTTTAGAAAAAAAATGGACCCCAAATAAAAATTATGCAATATGTAAAGAAAATATATGCAGAAGTCATAGAGAAGGATTAAAATTTTCTTTTAATAATTTTAAAAATAAAAATATAAAAAAAAGTCATAATATAAGAAAAAAAATTAATAATTTTTTAAATTACTTAATTGAATAATCTGCTAATTTGCACAATTTATGATAAGTATCTTGAATTTCTATTGGGGCCTTTAATTTATTTTTAGTTCTATTTAAACTTTTATCAGGAAAATTTTTATCGATATTAACTCCTGTAAATTTTTGAATTTTTTTTATTCCCTCATTTGTAAAAATCTGATCATAATGAATAAAAAGCCATTTCTGCTTATCAGATTTTATCATTAAAATATTCTTATACAAAATATTCCATAAATCAAGTGCAGATTCATAAGAAATTTCAACATCCTTAAGATAGGGGCTAGATCTACATTCTAAAATTATACTTTTTGCAGTTATTTCAGGTTCCCTAAATACGCAAATAAACAAAGTATTTTTAAGATATTTTCTCCAAATAGGTAAGGTATAACAAAATCGAGGATCTTTAAAACAAAATGGTTCATTAGAAACTATTTTTTTAATTCTATTTTCGATTAATTCATCTGAAAATAATTTTGAATATGGAAATAATCTTACTAGCCATCTTGAACCTTTTTTATCATATTCATTTACCCATTCCCCTAAAAATGGTGATTTTTTTGGTTTAGTGCAAAAAAGAATCTTTTCATTAATATCATTAACTTCACTATCTTCATAAAATCCCTTCGGATTACTATATGATGAAGAAATATAATTATCCCCAAAATAATATCCTGATTTATTAAATAATCCTGCAGTAAGGCTCGTACCACTTCTACCGCTTCCCAAAATTATTAAATTATTCATTAAAACACCATTAATTTATTTTTTTAAAACCCTTTTTAGTTTTATTACTTGAGTGTTTTATTATTTTTGATAAATTTTCTTCATGATATTTAAATTGTAAACCAAACATTTCTTCAATACCTGAGGCAAGGGTTCTATTTGATTTTAATAAATCCTGCTGATTTTGATTAATTTTTTGATTTAAAAAATCTTTAGTTGACTCCAATGATTGATTAATTTTAGTCATACTGTTGTCAAGATTTCCTTTTAATTCTAAAATAGAACTATCTAACTTTTCTCGATTTTCTTTAATTAAATGTTCTTTTAATTCTAAAATAGAACTATCTAACTTTTCTCGATTTTCTTTAATTAAATGTTCATTTGTATGATTCATATCAATTAAAAATTGTTTTAAAAAAAGAAGGTCATTATTACTAGATTCTAATTGATGAATTAAATCATTTTGTATTTGTCTATAAAATTTGCGATTATTATCAATATTATGCTGAATTCTTATATATAATTCTATAATAAGAAAAATAAAAACAAGAATTACTAGAATCAAAATAATCAATAAATAAATTATTGAAGATAAAAAAATAATTATTAAAGAAATTATAAAAATTATAGTTAAACCTATTAGGAAAAAAATCCGATATATATTTTCATTTTTCATTATTATAAAAATCCTTTAATAATCTATTTAAAGAATATTGTTATCAATAAATCATATAAAAAGGCATGAATAATCAATGAAAAAAAGAGAGATTACTATATTATTAATTATTTTAGCATTCGCTTCACTATTAGTATATTTTCCTCATTTTAATAACCCGTTTCCAATTCATGTAGATGAATGGCACCATATCACTCAAGCTATGCTTTTAAAAGAAAATGGAATCAATCATGGATCTTATGCTAGAGAAATAGGATTTCATTTTTTCCTAATGTGCTTAATATTAATTAATAAAAATATTATTTTATATTATAAATTTCTGCCATTAATCTGGGTAATTTTATCTTGTTTAGTTATTTTATATATAATAAAAATTAAGTTTAAAGAAAATAAAAACAGTTTTTATATAGGATTATTTGCAATATTATTTTTTGTTTCAATAAAATCTAATGTAAATATTACAGGACTCTGGTTTTTTACACCATTAACATTTTCAATCCCGTTTATCTATATGTATATATTCTTATTTCAAGAAGGTCTTGATAAAGAAAAACCAAAATTACTTATTTCTAGCTTCCTTATAATGTCAATCTTATTATTTATACATGCAATCTCAGTATTATTCGCAATTCCCTTTTTGATAATTTACTCTATTATAAAATTAGATAAAACAAAAAAATTGATTAAAGTGCTTTTAATTTTTATTCTCATCCCAATTATCGGACTTATTTTTTATAAACTTGCAATGAACTTAGCGTTTTTGGAACTTTTTACAGATTTATTTAGAAATCTACAATTTGAAAAAGGTTGGGGAGTTTTAGAATTAAAAAATTCTCCATTTGAACTTTATAGTTTTATTGGTTATTTATTTTCAGGATTAGGTATTTATTATATAATAAAAAATAAAGAATTTAAAAATAATTTTCAAATTTACATATTATGGCTATTTACAGTATTTATTTACATTCTTATATTTAGATTAACTGGCACTTCTTATCTTTCCCCTTATCAAAGAAATCTTTATTATCTTGTTTTAAGTTTACCTATTTTAAGTGCAATAGGAGTATATTCGTTTTTAATTAAAATTAACTCAAAAATAAAATTAAAACCACATTATAAAAAAATTATATTGATTTTAATTATTTTCTTAATTTTTTTCCTTTCATTTATATATTATTTTAAAATTCCTGAAAATTCAAGGTTATATCAAATATTAGATAAAGAAGATTATAATTCTTTAATGATTTTACCTAATAACCCATCTTATGTAATAATGGCTCCACTCTTAATATCAACAGCAATCTATCCAGTAACAGCTAATGAACCCGTAGGTACCCTCTTCTTTTATGGAAATCGTAGTGAAGTAGATTATTTTTTTAATGATACAACAGATTGTAATAAAAAACAAGAGATAATCAAAAGAAACAACGTTGATTACATAATATCTAATGTTGAATTAAATTGTAATTGGGAAAAAATATCAAGCAAAAATCATATATATAAAATTAAATAAAGATTAAGAAATTATTCGCTTTCTTTATGAGATGTAGAAGTTTCTTTATAACCCTTTCTTTTAATTACCCATTTGGTTTTTCTTCCATCTCTTCCAAGTTCATGATTTTTTCTACATTTACTAGAACAAAAATGAACAGATCTTCCATCAAAAGTAAATATAGTTAATCCCCTTGGTTCTTTAAAACCTTTTCTACAAAACATACAAGTTGGCATCTTAAATTTTAACTAAAAGCTCCTTTTTGAACCTTAGTTTTAATCCTCCTAGCTTCTATCTGAGTTTCTCTTAATATTAAAATATCTTTTTTTCTTACAGGCCCTTTTACATTCCTTCTAATAACTTTACCCTTATCTGATCCCTGCAAAACACGGCACTTAACCTGAGTAACTTCTCCTCTTGCACCAGTTCTACCAATTAAACCTTCAACTATAGCAGGTATTGCATTAGCTGATAAAATACCTTCAGCCCCTCTACCGCTACCTGTTTCATTTTTAGCTTCCTTGGTTTTTTGTGTTTTATTTCCACCCATGTTCAAATATTATCCTATTTTTTAATAGATTTAATGAATCCTTCAAACTCTTTCTCAGAATCTCCAGGATTAATAACGCAAGTAGACGCACAAGGAACTGCAAGTCCAACAGCTATTCCTAATTTTTCTCTCTTATCCGCTTCAACACATGGAATATTTTTTTCCTTGCATAAAATTGGAAGATGCATAACAACTTCTTTTGGAGAAACATCACCAGCATAAACAACTAGTTTAGCTGTACCTCTCTCTATAGCTTTGGTAACTTCATTTGTACCTTTCTCGATTTTTCCAGTCTTTCTTGCTTTCTCTACAATCTCATATACAGAAACCATTTTTACCTCCCATTAAATTTAGGTCATTGGTTTTGATAAGAATAAGATAAAAAAGGGGTTTATAAAGGTTACTAATGATTTAATAAATTTAAAAGGATTTTATTAATTAAAATAAATTAAAATTATTAAGATTTTTTACATATAAAAAATAACCTATTAGAATAATCATTAACAATACTCAAATCAAAATCCTCATAAACTCCAAGAATAGAAAATAAATTTTTATTTAAAATATCCTTAATCTCTTGATAAGTGTAAGCCCTTTGTTTATGAATTTCTTTAAATCCATCTAAATTATATTCAACTTTAGCTATTTTAGTTATAGGGTCATAACTTTCATTTTGTTTTATAATTTTTTCATTAACTTTCCGGTTATACTCCCCGACATATGATAATTTATAATTATAAGGAGTAGTTACGTCAAAAATAAAAATTCCGTCTTCGTTTAAAAGATTTTTAACTTTTAAAAAAATTTCATTTACTTCTCCTAATTCAAGAATATAATTAATAGAATCAAACCCGCTTAATATTAAATCAAATTTTTTATTGGATTCAAGTTCCCTCATATCCATAACAAAAAAATTAATATCAGGGGATTTATTTTTAGAAACTCTTATCATCTCTTCAGAAATATCTGAGCCAATAATATTAAATCCTTTTTTAGATAATACACTTACAACATTTCCGCTTCCGCATGAAATATCCCAGATACTTGATGGATTTATTTTAAATTTAGAAAAAACTAAGTCCAAAAAATCAAGATATTTATAACTAAAGTTACCCCAATCAGAATCATAATAATGAGCTAGTTTTTTATAAGGATCCATAATGAATTATAATTTTAGATTTATTTTTTCCAAGTAACATTAATATCATCAGTTCGTTCTCTAGAATTAATATCTAGATTATCAAAATCTTTAGATTTTATCTTTATTCCAGAATTATACATAATTTCTCCTAAATAAGCTATCATTGCCCCATTATCAACAAGTAAAGAATTTTCTGGTACAAAAAATTTAACATCCCCTCTTTCTTTACACATAATTCTGCACATTTCCTGCAAACGAGTATTACAAGCAACACCTCCGCCCAACAATAACTCTTTCTTACCAGTATGAGCTAAAGCTCTTTCTGTAGCCTCCACAAGCATCGCAAATGCAGTTTCTTGAAGGGAATAAGCCAAATCCTCAATTTTGGATCCCTTTTCTTTTTTTTGCTTTAAATTAGTTAATAAACCTGAAAAAGCAACATCCATCCCCTTAATTGTATAAGGTAATTCAATAAATTTACCAGACTTAGCTAATTCTTGAATTTTAGGTCCCCCTGGAAAACCTATTCCAATTGTTCGTGCAAAATTATCAATAAAATTACCAATACCAATATCTAAGGTTTCTCCAAATACCCTATATTTGCAAGCTTCATAAGCAATTATCTGTGTATTTGCTCCGCTTGTATATAACAAGATAGGGTCTTTAGCACCTGTTATTCTTCCTATTTCAAGATGAGCTACGCAATGATTTACTGGAATTATAGGTATCCCTAATTCAATTGCCTTTTTCTTAGCAAACCTCATTCCTTCAATTAAACAAGGTGCTAGACCAGGAGACTTTGAAATGGCTATAGCATCAATATCTTTTTCATTTATATTAGCTTTTTTAATAGAATTTTTCCAAATTTCTTCAGCCTTTTCCTTATGATGTTTTGCTGACATTATTGGAATAATCCCTCCAGATTCGGTTGTATAAGTATCTTTTTCATTAGATAATATTTTACCTTTATCTACAATTCCTATACCTAAAGTATGTGCAGTTGATTCAATTCCGATTATCATAGATTTATTTCATAAGCTAATTTTTGTAAAACAAAAATTAATTTAAATGTGTGCGCAGTGGATTCAATTCCGATTATCATTGGACTCCATAAAATTAATATAACTATTTTAAATTAACAAAAAATAAGCTTATTAATATTTCTAAAAAAAGTTCTTTAGGATTCAGGCATATAAATCCTTAAAAACTAAAATAGTTAAGATTTTAATATATAAAAAGATGGAAAAGATTGAAAGATTTCGTTTGAATTGGTTAATGGATTATTTTTGTAATTTTAATTGTCCTTATTGTTACTATCCTGATAAAAATATTAGACATACTCTAGAAAAAAAAGGAGAAATTAAAGGAAAAGAGTTTTTATCAAAATTACACAACTGCCATATTAATATGACTGGAGGCGAACCTTTTCTTTATCCAAATTTTATTGAAATATGCACCTTATTAACAAAAAATGAAAATACCATTGGAATTCTAACTAATTTATCATCAGATTTAATTTATGAATTTGCAGAAAAAATAAATCCAAAAGATGTTATCCATATTAGAGCATCCTTGCATTTAACTGAATTAAATAAATTTAAATCAAAAAATCTATTTATTGAAAGATATAAATTTCTTAAAAAAAAAGGATTTAATATTGATGTCTCAGCAGTAATGTGGCCCCCTATTTTTAAAAAATTTAAAAAAATTTATAGAGAATTCGAATCCAATGGAATAAATATTATTCCATTAAGTTTTTTTGGAGATTATAATAGCAAAAGTTATCCGAGAGATTATACAAAGAAAGAAGTTAATATTATTAAAAAATATTGGGATAAAACAAATAAAATATTTTTTAATGGCAAATACAATAATGAGGTAGAAATTATAGATTCAAAACTATATCTAAAAGGCAGTTTATGTTTAACCGGACTAGATTATGCAATTATCTCACCAAACGGAGATATTAAAAGATGTTTTAGTGACAATCTCATTATTGGAAATATTTATACTGACAAAAAAATAAATCTATTTAAAGTAATTAAACCATGTGAATCAGAATATTGTACCTGCCCATGGGAAGGTTACACATATAGCATAGGTAAAAAAGAAGAAATTTCTAAAAAAGTCTATAAAAAAAATAAAGGATATATTATGAATATTTTAAATAAACTAATAAAATGAAAAAAATTGAAGGATTGAATATTAATTGGCAAATAGATTATTTTTGTAATTACGAATGTCCTTATTGCCCAATTTTAATTCCAGATAAAAAAAATAATAAACAAAAAATAAATCCAGAAAAAATTCATGAATTTTTCAAAAATATACATAATAGCAATATTGTTATTTCAGGAGGAGAACCTTTTCTTTTTCCAAAATTTGTTGAAATATGCAAATCAATTACTAACAATAATAACAAAATAAGTATAATCACAAATTTATCTTCAGATGAAATATTTGATTTTGCTAATAATATAAATCCAGAAAGTATATCTTATATAAGGGCCTCATTGCACCTAACAGAACTAAAAAAATATAATTCTAAAAAAGAATTTATAGAAAGATATAATTATCTTGTAAAAAAAGGATTTCATGTAGAAGTGCCAATTGTTATGTGGCCCCCTATTTTTAAGAATATCTACAAAATTTATAACGAATTTGTTAATAAGGGAATTTATCTTATACCAATGAGTTTTTTTGGGGAATATAAAGGAAAAACATATCCTGAAGCTTACACTAGAAAAGAGCATGAATTAATAAAAAAATTATTCGAAAATACAGTTCATAACTTTAAAATAAAGACAAATAACTATACAGAAATTTCAAATAAAAAAATTTCATTCAAAGGAAAACATTGTTCTGCAGGATTAATCTATATAGTAATTTTACCTAATGGAAATATTAGAAGATGTTTTAGCGAAAATATTATACTAGGAAATATAGAATCATCTAAAGAATTAGAATTATTTAAAGAAAAAAAAATTTGTATTTCTAAATATTGCTTATGTCCTGGAGAAGGTTACTCTTTTTGCCTTAATGATTCTGAAAGGGAAAAAATTAAAATTAAAACAAAAAATAAAAATATTTTCAATAAAATGTTAAATAAACTTATTAACAATGAACAAAATTAAAAATCTTGATATAAACTTTCAAATTGATCACTTTTGTAATTATGATTGTCATTACTGTCAAATTCCAAGTTTTGATAAAAAAAACAAAAATAAACATATTAGTCCAGAAATAATTAAAGAATTTTTTAAAAATATCTACGAGAGTAATATTATCCTATCAGGAGGAGAACCCTTCCTTTTTCCAGAATTTTTAAATATCTGCCAATTATTAATAAAAAATAATAATAATATTGTAATATATACCAATCTTTCTTCAGATTTGATTTTCGAATTTGCAAATAAGTTAGATCCTAAAAAAGTTTCAAATATACGGGCATCGCTTCATTTAACAGAATTAAAAAAATTTAATTCTAAAGATAAATTCATTGAAAGATATAATTATCTAATAAAAAAAGGGTTTCATGTAGAAGTTCCAATTGTTATGTGGCCGCCGATATTTAAGAATTTTGAAAATATATATAAAGAATTTGTTTCATACGGAATTTATTTAATCCCATTAAGTTTTTTTGGTAAATATAAGGAAAAAGATTATCCTGAAAATTATACAAAAAAAGAACTAGAAACAATTAAAAAATATTTTGAAAAAACAAACAAACACTTTAAAGGTAATTACAGCAATCCTACTGAAATATCTAAATCAAAAATTAGCTATAAGGGAAATTTATGTTTAACAGGAATAAAATTTATTGCAATTTTTCCAGACGGAACAATAAGAAGGTGTTATACAGATGAAGAATCTTTAGGAAATTTAAAGGATAATAAATTAAAATTATTTTCAAAAGTTATGCTATGCACTTCTGAATATTGCACTTGTCCAGGAGTAGGAAACTTTTATTGTTTAAATAAAAATAAAAAAAAGGAAAATATTTTTTCATCAATAATAAAAAAAATATTAAATTAAATGGAAAAAATAGAAAATTTAAGTATAACTTGGACACTCGATAATCTTTGTAATTATGATTGCCCATATTGTCCAATACCTAGTCCTGAAAAGAAAGAAGGAGTTAAAGCAATGAATAAAGAAAAACTTAAATTATTTTTTAATAGAATCCATAATAGCAACATAATTTTATCAGGAGGAGAACCCTTCCTTATTCCAGATTTTTTAGAAATTTGTCAATTACTAATTAATAATAAAAATAAAATATATATCTACACTAATTTATCATCTGATTTAGTTTACGAATTTGCAGAAAAATTTACTCCCGGAGATATAATCTATATTAGAGCAACATTGCATATTAATGAAATAAAAAAATTTAATTCTAAAAATAAATTCATAGAAAGATATAATTATCTAATAAAAAAAGGGTTTCATGTAGAAGTTCCAATTGTTATGTGGCCGCCTATTTTTAAAAATTTTGAAAAAATATATAAAGAATTTGTTTCATACGGAATTTATTTAATCCCATTAAGCTTTTTTGGAAAATATAAAGAAAAGGATTATCCTGAAAGTTACACTAAAAAAGAACTAAAAACAATAAAAAAATATTTTGAAAAAACAAACAAAGACTTTAAGGATAATTACAGCAATCCTACTGAGATATTAAAAACAAAAGTTTCTTATAAAGGTAGACCATGTTTGACGGGAATTAAATCATTCATTATAAATCCTCATGGAAATATCAGCAGATGCTATAGTGACCATAATTCACTAGGTAATATTTACTCAGATAATAAAATTAATCTATTTAAAGAAATAAAACCTTGCAAAGCTAATTACTGCGTATGTCCAATGGAAGGTTATAACTATTGTCTTGATAAAAAAAATATGAACTTTTATTCTAAAAAAAATGATAATATCCTTATAAGATTAGTATCAAGATTGTTAAAATAAAATGCAAAAATTAAATAATTTAGATATAACCTGGACTATAGATGCATATTGCAATTATGATTGCCCATATTGCCAAATTCCAAGAATAGATAAAAAACTAAAAATAAAAAAAATAGAAACATCCAATATTAAATCATTATTTAAAAACATATCAAATAGTAATATCATCCTTTCAGGGGGAGAGCCTTTTCTTTTTACAGATATTATTAAAATATGTCAACTAATAATAAAAAATAATAACAATCTAAGCATTGTTACAAATCTCTCATCAGATATTGTGTATGAATTTGCTGATAAAATAGATCCAAAAAAAATAGGGAATATTTCCGCATCTTTGCATCTTACAGAACTAAAAAAATTTAATTCTAAAAAAGAATTTATAGAAAGATATAATTATCTTGTAAAAAAAGGATTTCATGTAGAAGTAACAATTGTTATGTGGCCTCCGATATTTAAGAATTTTGAAAAAATATATAAAGAATTTGTCTCCTATGGCATGCATATTATTCCATTAAGTTTTTTGGGAAAATATAATGGAAAAAATTATCCTAATGATTATACAAAAGAAGAACTTGAAATTATAAAAAGATATTCAAAAAAAACTGATATCAATTATAATGATAAATATAAAAGATTTGGAGAAATAACCCATTCTAGAATATCTTTTAAAGGTAAACTATGCTTATCTGGAATGAAATCTCTTGTAATAAATGCGGATGGGAGCATAAGAAGATGTTTTAGCGAATCTAAAATAATAGGACATATAAATAATCCAAATAATATTAATGCATTTAAAGAAGCAAAATTTTGCGAATCTGAAATAAGTATATGTCCAATGGAATGCTTTACATATTGCTTAGAAAAAGAAATTAAACTAAAAATGAAACTCAAAAAAAAATCTATTACGAGTATGCTAAATAAAATTATTAGATAAATTATGGAAAAAAAGACAATTCCCTGGGAAATAAACAATGTTTGTAATTTTAAATGTCCTTATTGCAATTGGATAGAGGATAATAAAAACATAAAACCTTACGATAAAAATAATCTTGAAAAAGTAATGAAATTTTTCAACAGTCTTGATGAATCAATAATTACTATTTCAGGAGGGGAACCTTTTCTCTATCCGAATTTTATTGAGCTAATAGAAAAACTTTCAAAAAAACATTTAATATCTATTTTCACAAATCTAAGTTCAGAAAAAATAGAAGAATTTAGCAAAAAAATTCCAATTAAAAGGGTTTCTAATATTAGGGCATCTATGCATTTAACTGAACTAAATCATCTAAATTATAAAAAGAGATTCATAGAAAATTTCAAGATATTAAAAAATAAAGGATTTAATATAAATGCTTCAGTAGTTATGTGGCCACCAATTTTTCCAAAATTCAAAAAAATTTATAATGAATTTGCTAAAGAGAATATTTTTTTAATACCAGTAAGCTTTCAAGGAGAATTTAATAAAAAAACCTATCCTGATTCATATTCAAAAAAAGAGTTAGATATTATAAAGAGATACTGGTTCTTGACCAATAAAAAAATAGGAATAAGAGTCGAAGACCCCTCTGCAGATATTTCTACTGGAGAAGTTTCATTTATAGGAGAATTATGTAATACCGGTATGAATAGAATAGTAATTAGAAAAGATGGAACTATTACTAGATGCTGGAGTGATAAAAAAATTATAGGCAATATATTTAATGAAGATAATATAGTTTTAGATAAATTCCCTTCCGAATGCAAGTGCAAAACATGCTTATGCCCTTGGGAAGGGTATAATTATTGTTTAAGTAAACCGAAAATAATAAAAAATAATAAAAAAATCAAGAATATTAAAAAAAATAAATCAACAATAAATAAAATTATTGAAGAAATATTAAATTAACAAACATAAAATAAAAAATTATATAAAAAAAAATAATAAGAAGAATTTTTCACCTCTATCTTTCCCCAGAAATTAATTATAGAAAGAATCTCTATTTCTTTTTCTTCTTCTTTCCGCCTCTAGCCATCTTAGCCTCACATACGTTTCCTTTAGCATCAACATAGTAAAGGTATCCTGGCTTTCTTTTAACAATATTTTTTGCAATTACAGCTCCCATTTTGACCTCCTTTTATCGAATATGATATATTAAATTATAATCTTTTGACTATTTAAATCTTTTCATGTTTATCGAGGAAAAATCAAAAAAATATTTACTACTCGAGGGTATTTCCAAAAAAGAATCAAAATTTTTATTTGGTTTTATATAAGGTTTCCAAGGCATAACTTTCTTAATATCGACGACTTTTCCTTTATTAAACCATATTGCGATAAATGGAATACAAAAAAATGAATGAATAGGTTGTCTTGTCTCTTTTTTAAAGATAAATAGTAAAGGCTTTGATTTTCTTTTAAACATTAATCCTATAGCCCTTTTTAATATTGTATCACAAACATCAACGTCTATATCATATTTCTTTTCTTGAAAAGAAAATTTATATTTCATTCTAGCTAAACCAATATCTCCTCTTAGTTTTAGGTTCTTCAATCTCAAATCCTCTTCTAACTTTTGGTTCAATATAAACAGATTTGTCTTCGCTAATAATATTAATATTATCATCTTTTCTCTTTAAATTAATATAATGTTCATAAACTCTTTCAACATTTCTTGCATGAACTATATTATGATGAATAAATCCTCCACCAAAACTTTTAGGAATATGCATTAATTCATGAATTAAGGTTTTAGTTTGATCTATTTCTGACATCCTATCAAATCTTTCTGAAATAACTTCAATAAGATAAAATCCTTTCCTGTCTAAGGCAATCTGCATAGCTTTTCCAAGTGCATGACATCTTGCAATAGTTCCTCTTGATCCACTTCCATGGCTTCTTAGGCAGACTACAGAATCCAATTTAACATGTGGAAATAACATATTTGATAATTCTATTATTCTATCTTGTATATCTGAAGCTTTTTCATATTTTATCCCCATTTTTATCCTCCCAAAGAATCCTTCTTAAGGATTTTTGATTTTTTTATCCCCATTTTTATTTACCTCTTGTAAAAAATAATTTAATTAGTTTATAATATTATCCATAATTTTAAAAATTTAAAAAAACAAATTATTCTTTCTAATTTTTTATTATTAAGATTCCTCGCTAAAATCATCACCCATTGGAGGTTCTTCTCCTCTTAAGTACCATTCATCTTCATAATCATTAATACTATAACCCTCATAATAAGAATCCCTATAAGGATGACTATTATTTTCTTCTTCAATTTCCCCAATCGGAAGGGATTTATCAAGTATCTTATTAAATACCAAATCTGCTAATTTAAGAACATTATCTAAACTATTTTTATCTTTCTGAATTTCCAATTCTAATTTGGAACATGCTTGAATAAATCTTTTAACTAGCCTATTAGGAATATCTACTGAATAAAATTCAAATCCTTTTCTTTCTAATAAATCCTGATTAAATCGATTACTATATAATGCTATACTTAAATTCTCTAATATATTTAGATCATATAATGGATTTATTTTCCCATTAGTATCATAACCAAATAAAACATGAGGCACTAAATAAAATTCTTTTTTGCCTTCTTTTCTCCAATAGTAAGCCTTCATTTTAGTTAATTTCAATTATTTTGTCTCTTGAATTAGCCCCTTTTATTAGCCTTACTTCCTTTTTAAAATATCGTTTTAAAAATTTTAATAACTCAATATTAGCTTTATTTTCAATTGGAGGTTTTTTTAGATAAACTTTATAATCGTTTTCAGATAAATGAATAATCTCTTCCTTACCTGAATGAGGATAAACCTTAACTTTAATTTTCATTAAATTAAAAAAACAAAAATATATATAACTCTTTTTATTCATAAGATTTATGGAAAAAAGGGATTTAGAAATAAATTTAATGATCTTTATCAACCTAATTACATTATTAGTTGCTTTAATTTCAAACTGGGACTTAAGACTGCTTCTAGTATTGTATTTTATTGAAATGGTTACAATAACAATATTCTTTTTTGTCTATTCTATTAACAAAGATGAAACTTTAGTTAAATATCTTAAAGAACCTGAAAGAATAAAAAGAACAAAAAAAGAATATAAAAAGACCTTATTTTTTAGTGTATTTATTTGGATAATAGTTATATCATTAAGTTCTTCACTTACCTTTATCATACCAGAAGTATACAAAAAATATATAGAAGTGCTGGATATTAAAATTATACTTTTGTTTATAATAATCTATTTAGGTTCAAATTTTTTATCAAATGCACATAAATTTATTGAAGACCCTAATTTAAAAAGAAGTGCTACATTAAGCCTTTATTACCCTTATTTCAGATTATTAGTTTTAGGGGTATTAACAATAATAGCCGGAGTTAGTAATAATCTCCTAGGAATAGATTATAACGGACTAGGTTTATTAATATTTACAATAGTTAAAACTGCTACTGACTATTATATAATTAAATTAAAAAAAATAGTATAATGATTCCAACAAAAATAACAGATAATGTATTTCAAACTTGTTTTACAAATTTTGGTTCATGTTCCTATTTGGTAAAACTAAAAAATGAAACAGTTCTCATAGATACCTCATCAAAAGAAAATGGAAAAGATCTAATTGGAGAATTAGAATATTATGGATTTAAACCTGAAGATGTTACCATTATTATTATAACACACAATCATTGGGACCATAATGGTAATATTGATTTATTTAAAAATGCTAAAACCTATACCTTTGAAAATATTGATGATTTAAAAATTGATGAGTTTGAAATAATTAAAACTCCAGGACATACCTATGATTCAATTTGCGTGCTTTACAAAGATATCTTATTTTCAGGAGATACTTTATTTCATGATGGAGGAATCGGAAGAACTGATTTTCCAGAATCAGATGATGAAGAAATGAAAAAAAGTTTGAAAAAACTTTCAAAAATAAAATACAAGAAATTATGTCCAGGACATATGTAATATTAAAATTTAAACAATAATTCTTATTTCAGTTGATTTACTAACATTTATTGAATAGATTTGATTATTAACAATAACAGAATAATTATTAAAATAAGTCCTATTTCCACCATGATTCTTAAATTCATCTAATACGCTAATAATTCTTCCATTAGAATCAGTATTTCCATTAAACTTTTCTTCATTAAGATTATTTTTTATTATAACATTAATTCCACTAATAGGATTAGAATTCGAATCAACTACACTAATATTTGCTGTCCATGAATAATAAAAATTAGAATAAGGATCAAATTTATATCCACCATTATTATTATTTTGCATAAAACTAGAATTATAAAATTTATTTCTTGCTTCTTCATTAGGATATCTATTATCTATAAACCGAATATTATTAGCAGAATTTATTTGATCTCTTGGCCAATAAGAACCGTGTAAAGGTTCAAATGTGTTTTCAAGATTAATAGGATTAATTTCAAATAAATTATTTCTTAAATAAAATCCATTTAAATTACCTCCAAGAATCCATTGGGAATTAGTAATTATTCGATTATTTACAAAAGATATATTTTCATTAAGATCATTAAAATTATCAATTTTTATTGAATGTGCAGTAGGTCCAGAATTATTTCCTAATTTTATTCCTTCAAAAGTATTATCATGAATATCCAAATCAAAACTTCCACCCTCTCCAGGATTTGCTCTAAAAGCAGATGCTTCACATTCACTAGCATATGCTTTTATTGTATTATTAAAAAAATCAACATTACTTGGAGCATATTCAAATTGTATTCCATATCCTCCTCCAAGACAACATCCACTATATTCTTGATTTCTTTTTAATTCCCTTATTTCAACAAGATTATTATAAACTTTTGAACCAGGACAATTATTTCCTCCAACAGCTAGACCCCTACAAGAATAATCTTGAGATATACAATCTATCTTATTATTATAAATTTGCTTGCAACTACTTCCAACAACAATTGCAAATCCATTTGAATAATAAGTTTTTGTAGAAACACTATTATTATAAAAATTAACTATATTGGATGAATTTCCAGACCAAACAACAATACCTGCATGCGGACCGCCAATTATTTTATTATTATAAATTTCATTATATCTTGCAGCATCAACACTTAATACAGTTCCACCAAAATTATCTCTTGAAGCTATGGTTTTAACATTACTATACAAAATATTATCATGAATACTTATATTATCAGAAGGCCCATCAATATTAAAGATAAATACATAGGAATCTGCACCATAGGAGGTTATATTTAGATTATAAAATTCACCAGATCTAGTATAAATTGCGTTTATTCCAGGACTAAATGAACTTCCCCCTCTTCCTTGTACAATCTTGCCATTAAACACTTTATGATTTTCAATTCTTCCACTTGAAGTATATCTTTTAACATCCGGTGTTGCTTTGGGACTCCAACTTATTGAACTAATTAAAACTCCAAAATTTTTAGTTTTTTGTATTTTAATATCATCAATATAAACAATTCCATTAGTTTTTATTCCCCCATTTATATCCCTGACTCCAGCAACAATATTATAACTAACAGGAATTGCTCCAGTAGTAAACTCGGCTTGTCTATATTGAAATCCTCTCCAAGTAGTTCCTCTTTGCCCAGCAAAAATATTAGTTCCTTCAAAACCGACATAGATAGTTAAATTATTAGTACAAATTCCATTATTGCCATTATCTCCACTGCAAGTATAATTACCTTGGGCATAATTAAATAACATTCCAGAGAGAGTATAAGTTGTATTTGCTTCTAAGTTAACTTGAAAATTACTTTTTATTTCCTGAGTATTATCTATTCCAGGAATAACTTGAAAATTAACTGAATTATTTCCTGAATATACACTTACAGGTTGAATAAAACTACCTTTTGAAACATTTGCCCTTGGAGCATTTGTAAAATCCCATCCAGGAATATTTCTTCCTACACATTCTTCAAAATCCCCATTTTCTACACTAATAGGATTATAATCAGAATAGATTATAGTGTGCCCATTCAAATCAAAATCGATATTATTAGCTAATATAACAAATGCGCTTCCAGGAGTTGTTACATCAGTTTCAAGAATATATTTTGCTCCAGCAGTATCTAAATAATATGGACTACTTCCCTTACTATTAAGCCATTCTTGAGTAATATGAATTTCAGGAACACATCCATAAAATCTATCACAAATATTTCCACTTGTGCATAAATTATTATTTGTTATTATTTCACATCTTCCTAGGGTGCATTTATCAGTTGTACAATTAATATTATCATTGCATTCAGAATCTGATTGACAAGATACACATCTTCCAGATTTACATGTTCCAGTTGAACATATACTCCCTTCACTTTTATTTACAAATGAACAACTTCCGGAATTACATGTTTCATCTGTACATTCATTATTATCATTACATATTCCACATGTTCCAGAACAACCATCGGTTCCACAACTTTTTCCATTACAATTGGGTGTACATACTTGATTATTTCCAATATCTCCAGAACCACTTCCCCCTCCTGAACTTCCACCACTACCTCCAGAACCTCCACTATATCCTCCGCTTCTTACAATATTAATATCAGATTTTTTAGAACTATCAATAGTTTTAGTTTCCTTAACTTCCCCTGTTTTTTCATCTTTAAATTTTATTGAAACTTCAACTTTTATTATTCCTTTAAAATTGTCTAAACCCATATCTATTGCATTAATAGAATAATCATAACTTCCTTCATATTCTGGATGAGCAAAATAACCTAATAATCTCTTATCCTCATAAGTAATTTCCTTAATCCCGTCAGTAGTCTCATATACAAATTCACTTTCATTTGTCCTAAATATAAATTTTATAGATTCAATTTCTTTTTGATTTCCTCCAGTTAATTTAATATAAGCTTGCTTTCCATCATCACTTAAAGCTATACGTTCTATATTTGCATCATAACTATTTATTTTGGGTAAATTAGCTATATACAAATAAGCTAAAAGAGCAAATCTAAAAAATATAATTAATGCTGCAATTATTGCTAGATAAGCTAAAATCTTATAGATTTTCTTCTTATCCTTCTTTGCATTATATTTATCGCCCCAAACAAGATTTTCTGGTTTAAACTTATCTACATTTAAATCTACATTAATAACTGGAATTTCCACCATCTTTTATATAAAAAGGTATATGATTATATTAATAAATGCTATGTCCAGATGGGTGTAGTTTATAATTTATTGATTCCTTTATGATTTAAAAAGTTGCGTACTTGTTCAAAGTTCATAGAAATTTGGACAAAGCAATAATAAATCTATTCAATAATTATATCAAATTCTTCTAATAAACCTAAAACTTCTGGAATTGAAAATCTTGCCTTTGTTAATTCATTTTTCATAGGATTTATGATATAATCTTTAGAATCTAAAAAATTAACTCTTGATAAAATACAATTATTAAAATTACTACCTAATAAATTTGTTTGAGAAAAATCTGAATTTTCAAGATTAGTATTCGTAAAATCGCAATCCAATATTTCAGACTCATTAAATTTAGTGTTTGTAAGATTCATATTATTAAAAATACAATTACGTATCATAGATTTCTTAAAATTAATTTTTAATAAGAATTGATCGCATTCCTCAAAATTGATTCCTAGAAGCTTACATTCTTCAAATAGCACATTCTGTATTCTAGTATTAACAAATTTTACATTACTTAAATTACAACTGAAGAACTTGCAATCAAAAAACCTAGATTTTGTTAAATCACTTTCTGAAAAATCACAATTTAAAAATTCACATTCATAAAAATTTTTATTTTCAAATTTTTCCTTAATATCTTTTAATAAAGAAAATACTTTCTTTTCATTGTCATTTTCTATTGTTATCATAATATAATATTTTATTTATATTTAAAAACATTAAAGTTATTATAAAATCATGAAAAAAGGGATATTTAAAGATAATCAATCATTCAAATTTGATTCTTCAATGATTATTCTTATTATTTCTAACTTAATTCCAATATATGGGGTTTTGTTTTGGAACTGGAATATTTTTAATATATTAATTTTATACTGGTTAGAAAGCGGAATAATTGGATTTTTTACAATATTTAAAATAATGCTATCTAATGGAGACTTAAATTATAAAAACGATAAACCGATTAAATTAAATCTGACTTTAAAAATTTTCTTAAAATTAATATTAATTCCTTTTTTTATAATTCATTATTCAATTTTTATGCTAGTTCACCTGATGTTTATTTACTTTATTTCAACATTAACAAAATCCCCTATTCAGCCATTCTATCTTGCAATGATATTATTACTATATTCTATAATATTCTTAATTAGTCACGGTTTATCCTTCATCAACAATTTTATTATTAAAAAAGAATATGAAAAAATATCTCCCAATGTAGCCATGGCTTCACCATATCTAAGAATAATAGTTATGCATCTAACAATATTATTAGGAACATTTCTATTTGTAATTATAGGTATACCTAGAATAGGTTCAACTTTAATAATAATTTTAAAAACACTTCTGGACCTATTCTTCCATTATAAAGAACACCAAAAAATGAATATATCAAAACCTTTAAAAATATAAGTTCTCTTTCTAATTTTATAAAAACAAAAGGAGTAAAATGAAATTATTATTTTTTGGACCCCAAGGATCAGGAAAAGGTACTCAAGCAGTAGTTATATCTCAAAAATTGAATATACCTCATATTTCAGTTGGTGACCTTTTAAGGGGAACAACAGGAGTTTTAAAAATTGAACTTGATTCTTACATGAATCAAGGTAAACTTGTTCCTGATGAACTTACAATAAAAATTTTAAAAGAACGTTTATTAAATAATGATTGCAAAAAAGGATTTATTTTAGACGGATTTCCAAGGAACCTAAACCAATTAGAAATGTTAAAAAATATAACTGCAATTGATAAAGCTATAGAAATAACACTTACAGATGATGAATCTATAAAAAGAATTTCAGGTAGAGTTACATGTGAAAAATGCAAAGCAGGTTATAATGAATTAACATCTCCAAAACCTCAAGAACCAGGGGTATGCGATGTTTGTGAAGGCAAACTTATTAGAAGATCAGATGATAATCCTGAAGCAGTTAAAAAAAGACTTCATACCTATCATCAAGATACAGAACCAATTCTAAATAGTTTTAAAGAAAAATTAATAAAAATTAATGGAATTCAACCTATTGAAAAAATAACTCAAGAAATTCTTGAAAAATTAAAAAAGAAATAAAAGTTTTATTATAAAATTTTTTTTATCTAAAATAATCTTGTATTTCTTTAGGGAATAATTCAATAACCCTATAACTGCAATACTCAATAACTTTATTTCTAGGAATCCATTTAACATCTTCTAGATCACTTCCAGCAATAACTTTATCTGTTGTTGAAAAGCATTCATACCATTTAACTTCTTTTTGATTTATTGGATTGATATTACTTCCTAAATATCTACCAACGATTATAACGAGTCCAGCTTCTTCTTTAATTCCCCTAATTAAAGCTTCTTGATCTGATTCATCATTTTCAACTGTTTCTCCGGGTATATGCCATTCTCCAGATAAAAATTTACAAGAATCTTTTCGTTTTTTCCCAAGTAAGATTTTATCATCATAATTAACAATTGCAACAACAGAAATTTGTTTCATTATAATAACAAAAAAAATTAATTTAAATTAATATGTATTCTTAATTATATTTTCTCAATTTTTAGAATTTAAAATAAAAATATTTATTAAATTATTAATCAGATTTATTTTTCAGGCTATATCCTTAATAAATTCATCTTAACTTACTCTTAAAATGAGTTTACAGCATTACCAAAAATTCTTACTTAATTTAAGCAGTTGAATATCCGCTAGTTTTTCTTGTAGCAAGTATTTTTGACATTTCTTTTTCTAAATCTGATATTGAAATATTATTTACATATTTCTTTTTTATTTGATCTACTGAATCTTTTATAAAACTTTTATAGGCTTTATCATTTTCTTCAATTTTATCAAGAACTGCCGCTTGACCTGCAGCAAGTCTAGCTATAGGAACTCTAAAAGGTGAACAACTTACATAGGTTAAACCAATCTTATGACAGAATTTAATTGTATCAGGATCTCCACCATGTTCTCCGCAAATTCCAAGTTTTATATTTTGTCTAACTGGTTTTGCTTTTTCTATTGCAATTTTCATTAATTCACCAACACCTTCTTGATCTAAAGATTCAAATGGATCTTTTTTATAAATTTGAAGTTCAATATATTGTTTTAAAAATTTAGCGGAATCATCTCTTGAAAATCCACATCCCATTTGAGTTAAATCATTAGTTCCAAAACTAAAGAATTCTGCTTGAACAGCTAATTTATCAGCAGTAATTGCTCCCCTTGGTACTTCAATCATAGTTCCAACTTTATATTCAATTTCTACTCCTTTTTCTTTCATCACTTTTTGGCAAGCTTCATCAACTATTTTTTTCTGATGGGTAAATTCCTTTACATTTCCAACTAATGGAATCATTATTTCTGGAATAACTTGTTTTCCCTCTTTTATAATTTCAGCAGCAGCTTCAAAAACTGCTCTTGATTGCATCTCAGTTATTTCTGGATAAGCGATTCCAAGTCTACATCCCCTATGACCCAACATGGGATTAAATTCATGTAGTTCTTCTATCTTATCTTTTAATTTTTGACTTGAAACATTCATTTCCCTAGCTATTTCTTGAATATCTTTCTCATCTTTTGGCAAAAATTCATGTAATGGTGGATCTAAAAATCTTATTGTAACAGGCTTTCCATCCATTATTTCAAATAATGACTTGAAATCTCCTCTTTGCATTGGTAAAATTTTTCCTAAAGCTCTTTCTCTTTCAGCTTTTGTTTCAGCTAAAATCATTTCTCTAACAGCTTTAATTCTAGATTCTTCAAAAAACATATGTTCTGTTCTGCATAATCCAATTCCTTCTGCGCCAAATTTAATAGCAGTTTCAGCATCTTTTGGAGTATCAGCATTAGTTCTAACTCCAAGTTTTCTTATTTTATCAGCCCATTCCATTAATTTTCCAAAAGTTCCAGATAAAACAGGTTCAACTAAAGATAATCCACTATTGAAAACTTCCCCTGTGCTACCATCTAAACTTATAATATCTCCTTCTTTTAATTTTAAACCATTAATATCAGCAATTTTAGCATGTTCATCTATTGTTAAATCCGAACATCCTGCAACACAAGATTTTCCCATTCCTCTAGCAACAACTGCAGCATGACTTGTCATTCCACCTCTAGCAGTTAATATTCCAACTGAAGAATTCATTCCTTCAATATCTTCAGGACTTGTTTCCATTCTAACTAATATAACTTTTTCTCCTTTTTCATTCCATGAATATGCATCTTCAGCATTAAAAACAATCTTTCCAACAGCTGCACCAGGTGAAGCCGGAAGACCTTTTGTTAATAATTTTGCTCCTTTTTTAGAAAGCGGATCTAGTTGTTTATGTAATAATTGATTTAATGAACTTGCATCAACTCTTAATAATGCTTGATCTTTTGTTATAAAACCTTCTTCAACCATTTCAACAGCAATTCTAACAGCTGCAAAAGCAGTTCTTTTTCCATTTCTTGTCTGTAAAATATAAAGTTTACCTTGTTGAATTGTAAATTCAATATCCTGCATATCTTTATAATGAATCTCTAATAATTGTCTTATATTAATTAATTGATCATAAATTTCAGGCATTATTTTAACTAATTCTTCAATTTTTCCAGGAGTCCTAATTCCTGCAACAACATCTTCACCTTGTGCATTCATCAAAAACTCTCCATAAAATTTATTTTCTCCAGTTGAAGGATTTCTTGTAAAACATACACCAGTTCCAGAATCTTCTCCCATGTTTCCAAATACCATTGATTGAATATTAACTGCAGTTCCAATTAAACCATAAATATTATTTAATCTTCTATAAGAGATTGCTCTATCATTATTCCAAGAATTAAATACTGCATTAATTGACATATCTAATTGTTCATGAACATTATCAGGAAAAATTCTGCCTGCTTTAATTTCAACAAGTTGTTTATACATTTCAACAATTTTCTTTAAGTCACTAGTATTTAACTCATTATCAAATTTAATTTTTCTTTCATTTTTTACTCTTTGTAATATTTCTTCAAATAATTTATGTTCTACATTCATTACAACATCTCCAAACATTTGAATAAATCTTCTATATGAATCATAAGCAAATCTCTCATTTCCAGTTTTTTGAGCTATACCTTTAACTGTTTCATCATTTAATCCAAGATTTAATATTGTATCCATCATTCCAGGCATTGATGCAGCAGCTCCACTTCGTACAGAAATCAATAATGGATCAGATCTATCTCCTAATCTTTTTCCCATATCTTTTTCCAATTCTCTTAATTTATCAGAAATCTGAAATTTAATATCTTGAGAAAGCTTTTTTCCATTCTTATAATAAAAATCACATGCTGTTGTTGTTATTGTAAAACCAGGAGGAACAGGAAGGCCTATAGAAGTCATTTCAGATAAATTAGCACCTTTTCCACCAAGGATTTCTTTCATATCCTTATTTCCTTCTTTAAAAGAATAAACAAATTTTTCAGTCATTATATCAATTTTAACCTTTTATTAAGAAAATCACGAAATTGATTTATAAATATAGTTTGAAGGTAAAATATATTTTCAATTATATAAATAAAAAAAATTTAACCATTTATAAAGAAATAAAAAAGAGTATTTTACAATATAGATAAATAAAAAGATATTTAAACCCCATAATAATAAGATTTCTAAATGGAAAAATATAAACAACTAGCATATATAACAACAGCCTTATTTACTCTAAGTTTATCTGGAGAAAATTATGCAAATGATCCTAAAGAATCTTCAAGAACTTATGAGAATAAATCTTATAGCCCTGTTGCAAATCCAGTTGAAACAATAATTTTAGGCCCATTCTATAAAATGAATCAATTTTCAAGAAAATTATCAGATTATCAATCTTCAAATAATAATCCTGAAAAAAAATCACAAAGAAATCTCGAAGGTACTCTTGAAAGAACAAAAAAACTCCCTTCAAAAACTTATAATAGAACTCAAAAAAGATTTTTATTTAGAAGATAATATTCTTTTTACTTATTGTTGATATTGATTTACTTGATTATTAATTTGATAGGCTTTATTTCCAGTATAACTCATAAATTCTCTTCTTGTAAACCAATTATTTCCATATAATAACTCTGGTGCAGTATATAATAAAACAGTCCTCATAGAATTTAATATTCTAGGATCAGCTACAAATTGTTCACCTTGAGGATTTTCTATAACAGCCATTTTTTTACCATAAACCCCCATAGTTATTCCTCCTCCAACAGTAAATCTGCTATTTTCAATAAAACTTCCCATTTGTTCATATGTCTCTTGATTATTGCTTAATGTTAAAATTGACATTACTACATCTTTTGGTGCTTCTTTAGCAGTTATTCCAAATTTTTGCCTAGCTTCATCAGGTATAGGCATTCTATCGGGTAAATATGGATAAACTAATTCAGCATTTTGAGTAACAAAAAGTCTTGCGGTTTTTGTTTGTTCTTTAGATACAGTCATATCTTGAGAAATTCCTAAACTTGATACAAACATTTGAACTCTTGGATCATTTTTCAATGCTTCAGCAGCCTCTTTATTTTCTGGATTTTCAAGTTGTTGTCTAATTTGATCATTCATAAGATTAGCTGTAGATTGATCAAGAGTATCATATGCAAGAGTTATAGAATCTGCTAAATCAGAACCACTTAATTCTTTATTTCCTTCTCTAGCAACTATTCTTCCTACAATTGGTCTTCCAGTTGGCGAAACAGATAAACTCCAATCAGCTCTTCCTAAGTTTATCTCATTATCAATAGCTCTTTGATATTCTTCATCAGAATTAAAATCTTCTCTTTTAATCTTACTTTTAATTTTATTTAAATCTTCTTGAGAAATTGTACTTTCTATTCCAGCTAAATCAATTCTTCCCCATCTACCAAGAGTTACAAGTGTACTTCCAACAAGCATTCTATTTCCTTGAGCATCCCTAAAATAAACTTTACCATTACTAACCATAAAAGATTCTCCAGCAGTCATTTTACCTAATTTTAAAGAATTAATATCATTTTCAAAACTTTCAAAATTTCTAGGTAACAAAACTTTTCCATCTTTAAATGCTATTTTAGAATTTCCATTCCAATAAACCAAATTATCTCCAGAGATATCAACACTATCAAAATAAGAAGTCTGTTTAACTTCTAAATCCTTTCCCCTTACAGTTAATATATCATTACCAACAATTCTAGCATAAGAACCAGTTTCCCCAGCTAAATCCCTTTTATCAAAATAAACTTTAAAAGGTTCAGTTAAAGATGTTGTCCTATAAACTGATGCAGTTAGAGTATCAACTTTTGCAGCCCCAATAATTTCAAAATTACCATCACTATCTAACTTTATAGTAACTTCTCCTTTTTTGTCTTTTGTGAATATATTAACAATATGGCCATTATGAGAAAATGTTGCACCATCTTTAATTTTAATCTCCCCATTTATATTAGAAAATTCTCCAATTCCATTCCAATTGAATATCTGTTGTTTTCCATCCTCTCCATTTATAACAACATGATTTTTTTCAGTTAAAACCCCTTTATCAAGGATAATCTTTGAACCATCCTTATATTGAACAGTTAATAAAATCTTATCACCCGGTTTTGAAAAACTTATTTTCTTAACATCTTTAGGTAAATCAGCTAAATCAAGGAATGTATCGGCACTTCCAAAATTTCCTCCACCGCCCCACCCAAGACCTTTAATATCAAAACCTTCAATTTCAATATCAGAATTAGGATATAATTTTTTTAAATATGATTTAATAAAATCAACTTTTTGCTCATTTGTTATTAAAGGATCTTTCCAGACTTTTGCTTTCGTTTCAGGATTCATTGCTTTAAATTTTTCAATATCATTTAACCAAGTATTAAAATCACTCTCATTAAATGCAGTATTTCCTGCAGCAATAACAATCGGAATATTTTTAATAAAAACTATTGAAACAATTAGCAAAACTAAATAAAATTGGTAACTACTCCCTCTTTTTTTCATTATTATTCTAATGATTAATAGTTTATAAATTATTTTATGACCCTACTCTATTCAAAATAAAAAAAATATTATGTAATTCTCTTATTTTTACTTATTTCTCCTCTCTTAGGGGAGAGAAAAAGTATAAAATAAGGCAAAGATATTTATTAAAAAAATCAAACCATAAAAAGAACTTGTTATAAATAAAAATAAAATTATTTTATATTTATTATTTAGAGTTCAAAATATGATCTAACAATGCCATTCTAATATAAAGCCCATTTTCAGCTTGTCTAAAATAACCTACTCTTTTATCATTCTCTTCAACTTCTAGAGACAATACAATTTCTTCTATATGGGGTAATGGGTGCATTATAATCGAAGCATTATTAATTAAACCAAGATTTTTTTCATTAATTACATATTTTCCTTTAGCTTTTTCATAATCTTGCAAACTAATTCTTTCTTTTTGTATCCTAGTCATATAAACAACATCAACTTCAGGTAAAATTTTATTTAAATCAGTTTCTTCTCTTATACTAACACCTTTCTTTTTTAGATAATCTTTAATATCCTCTCCCATTTTCAAATTTTCAGGTGAAACAAAGATGATTTCATTGTTAGAAAATTTTCCTAGAATATAACATAAACTTCTTACAGTTCTTCCAGATGCCAAATCTCCAACCATGGCTATCTTCAAATTTTCCAGTCTTCCAAATTCCCTATAAATTGTATAACAATCTAATAATGCTTGTGAAGGATGCTGACCTTTTCCATCACCTGCATTTATTATTGGAACCTTTGATACTTTAGATGCAACAAGTGCTGCACCAGTCTCGTAATGTCTTAATATAATGCAATCACAATAAGCAGCAACTATCCTTATTGTATCAGCTAAAGATTCTCCTTTAACTGCTGACGAAAATTCTTTTGCATTTTCAGTAGAAATAACAGTTCCACCTAATTTTAACATAGCAGATTCAAAACTTAATCTTGTTCTAGTAGAAGGTTCGTAAAATAATGTTGCAATAATCTTTCCAGATAAACAAGATTTACAACCATTTCTTAATTCGTCTGCTTTTTTAAATAATGAATAAAGTATATCCGGAGAAAATTGTTGTGATTCAAGTATATGATTTATCATGATATTAAATTTTTATAATTAATTAGACTTTATAAAAATAATTATCATCAAGATTCATAATTCAAATAGCTTATATTCCTTTTTACCTAATCCAATACTAGAAGCATAATCTACCTGTATGTTTTTATCAATATTATTAATTTTATCAAATTCAGATTTATAATCTTTACAAATTAAATCATATGATGCTTTATCAATTGAAACAATATCTTTGGAATATAAAATTCCTATATCAGGAATTATTGGTTTTTGAGAAATACTCATGCAATCACAATCTTTTGTAATATTTATTAAAAAATTTATAAATAAAGTTTTAGGAATAATTTCAAGTACTCCTTTTGAATATTCTGTAAATTTTTTTATTACTTCATCAGGTTTAGATCCTCCCCAAGGAACATTTACAGCCCCAGTAGGACATACTGCAATACACATAGCACAACCAACACAGGTTTCAGGAATAATATTAGCTTTACCATCAATCATTTTTATAGAATTATAATCACAATGATTATAACAAACCCTACAACCAGTACATTTGTCTTTATTTACCCAGGGTTTTAAACCTGAATGCATATGAAGTTTTCCTCTCCTTGAACCAAGACCCATACCAATATTTTTTATAGCTCCACCAAACCCTGCCATCATATGTCCTTTAAAATGACTTAATACAATCATGGAATCATATTTCTTTATTCCCGCGCCAATTTTTGCTTTTTTTGAGATTCCTCCAACTTCAATTTCAATATATTCATCCCCTAATTCACCATCAAGAATATCAATAGGTGCAAAAGTAAATCCATTTTCTTTAGCAGTTTTAATATGATCTTTAGAGTTTGTTCTAGAACCCTTATATAATACATTACATTCAACTAGTGTTGCTTTCTTTCCTAAAGATACCACCATATCATAAACCTTCTTAACAATTTCAGGTGACAAATATGTTGTACATCCCTTTTCACCAAAATGAACTTTTATTGCAACATTCTCACCCAAACTATTCCAATCAACATTATCTAAGATCTTATCAATTTCTTTTGAAAAATAAACTTCTGACATAGAGTTAAACAATTATTTTACTATATAAATCATTAGGAGAATTTTATTAATAGAATAAATTGCATTAGCTTAGCTTTCTTCAAGTTAATTATATTTAATCGACAATCTTGAATTTACTTCAAGATTGAAGACATACTTATCTTACTATAGATTTACTTTGTAAATCTGAGTAATTACCTTAAATCACAAAGTTTAAAAACCATTTCATATCCTATTTTTTCATGAGAAAATATCTACAAAATATAACTCTTGCAACTGGTCTAGCTTTAGCAAGTTTACCAAATATCAGTTATGCAGATAGTGTTCAAAAACCTCTTTACATATATAGAGCTCCAAGAGAAATAAAAAAATATGAGAATATAGAACTTGAAATAATTATACCTGAAGAAGAATTCGAAGGAGATGATTGTATTAAACCCTTTAATATAAAAGAAGATATTAAAAGAATCTATCAAAAATTCAGGATATTACTTGATAGAAATAGAGAACCAACTCCTGCAGGAAATAATCTTGAAAAAAGATTAAGATAAAATTAAAATCATTATCTTAATATAATTTCTAGATATGAAAATTTACCTCTTAAATTGAACATTGGAAATCATCTAGTAATGATTTCCAAGCCATGAAACTTCGTAAGAAGTGAATGCTTAGAAATCATCGTGTGATGATTTCTAGACCATCTCTATGTTTTATCTTATGTTCTTTACCAACAGCTTGTTTTGTTCGTGCATCAATTGCCTTAATAAAATTCTTACCTAAATCAGTATGAATTGCAAAAGCAAAATCTAATGCAGTTGATCCATCCGGTAATAAGAAACAATCAGGTAAGATATTTCCCTTACTATCAGCAAGTTTAGATACTCCTGCAGGAAATATTGCAATATATTTTAATAAATTAAATACAGTCTGATTCATTACTTCCTGAACTCCTGTTGAACCATATTTCTTTAAAACATTATCTTTAATACTATCTAAAGCTAATTTCTGTTTATCAGTTAATTCTTTTAAAACCTTAAAATCACTTTCCCCAGGTATATACTCAATTAAACCCGCATTATGAGCCATCCTTAAAGCAAGCTCTAAATCAGCAGAGCATGGAACAATAATCAAATGAGGATATGCTTCTTTTAATTTTCTTAAATTTTCTATAGATTCAGGTCTATCTGATTTATTTGCTGCAATTATCATGGGTTTAGTATAATGTCTTAATTCATGGCAAAATCGTTTTAATTCTTCTTCACTCCATTCAGAAGGTTTATCAACATTATATTTTCCCTTTAAAAGAATTCTTTTTACATCATCTTCATTAACTTTTAAACCAGAAAATTGTTTTGCTATTGCTTTATGAAGCTCTTGTTTTGTCTGTTGAACTGCCCTACTAAAACCTTTCCAAACCTTATTTAAAATACCTAAATACCATAAATCTAATTCATTTTCAAGCATCTCAATATCTTTTATAGGATTATATCCTTTTGTTTCTTTTCCTCCAGCATCAGTCTCTCCAGAAATATCCACAATATGAATAAAAGCATCAGCACTCGTTAAATCATCTAAAAATTGATTTCCTAGTCCTTTGCCTTCACTTGCCCCTTCAACTAAACCAGCAACATCCATCAGATCTACTGGAACAAATCTCTTATGATGTATGCAATATCCTTTATGAGGATTGCATTGAGTATTAAACTCTTTATCTAAACAATCTATCTTGACATAACCAATTCCATGATTAGGTTTAATTGTTGCAAAGGGATAAGCAGCAATTAAAACATCTGCTAGTGTGCATGCTTTAAAAAACGTTGATTTTCCACAAGAAGGCTTTCCTACTAGTCCTATTAACATAAATAAATGTTAGATTATATGTTTAAATAAATTGCGTTTATTATTAACAGATAATATTAGACATTTTTGTAGTTATTTTTATTCTTAAGTTAGTTAGCTAGCGTTCTTATTTGAAGTTCTTTAAACTTCAAATAAAGCGTTTTCACTCTTCATCACTTTTAATACTCTTAAAAACTCTTTTTTTTGTTATAGAATCATGAAAAATAGTTAAATTAAATCTATTATTTTTAACTTCAACATACCATTCATGAGTTTCATCTAATGATTTAGATATCTTTTCACTAACTTCATCAATTTTATCTTCAGGAATCTCAATAGTATGTATTGTCCATTGTGTTAACCAGGGAGTTCTATGGCTTTTAGTTACAACCTCTCGTTCAGTTTTCAAAATCTTAAACTCCTTCAAAATAGAACTATCCTTAAAACTTTCTTCAATTACCACCCCTTTAAAATCCATGTAAATTAAAAATACCTTTATTTTAAATATATTACTATTGTTTTTTATATAATTATTCTTTTTTTTAAAATTAATTCAGATTGATTTCCTAAAAATTCTAATATATCATTTAAACCTTCTTTTAAATCAGATACATAATCTTGTTTTTGATCAATAGTCATAAGGGTATAATATTCTCCATCTATCATTGTTCTAGTTATCTGTTCAATTAAATTCATTAATTCGTCCCTATTTTCACCAATATAATCCAGTCTTAACATCCTAGCCGATTCCATTACAACATTAATCCGATTATTTCTAAATGGATGTTTTGAATAAAAATCATGAAACCAATCATGTTTAGCATACATTTCTTTTCTCCAATCTCTCCTAGAATTATGATCAGTAAAACTATCTTCAACATATGAAGAATCTAAATAACTTACTACTTTATTATAATATTTTTCAGCTTTACTTCTAAACCCTTCTTTCCATAAAGAAAAATCAATTTGAGGTAAATCCCATTCTTCTTTAACAAATTTAGTTACACAAGGTTCTTCTAAAAGTAATCTTTCAATATTCTCCATATCTAAGGTGATTATATCACGTACCATAATAAAATTGCTAAGATATAGGATTTATAAGTCTTTAGATAACGTTTTCTTTCTTAATTTCATTCCAAAACTTATCAACTTTTTCAAGAAATTCTTCAAAGCTACTATCATTCATTATTTTATAATCTGCAAGTTGCATGCATTTTCCAACTTGTTGACCCTGTTCATCTTCTTCACCTAAATCTCTTTTATCAATATCTAAAAAATCATCCCAAGTCTTAGGGTCACTTGGTTTTTTTCTTTTTATCAATCTTTCAAACCTCTCTTTTTGAGGTGCATCTATTGAAAGTAAAATAAACTTATGTTTTTTCTGTTTCTTTAATTCTTCAATTTCACCAGGATTTCTTATTCCATCTAAAATATAATCATCCTCATTATTCATCATCTTTAATAATCTTATTGCCCAAGTTCCCGATCCTTCCTGATTCCTAACTAAATTACCCAAGTCCTGAAGACTTTTTCTATCGATATTAATCCACCTTCTTTTTGCTTCAGATCTTATTGCATCTGAAAAGGTCAAATGATTAAAACCAAGTTCCTCAAAAAAATTAACTACTACCTCTTTACCAGCAGCGATTCTTCCAGTTAAACCGATTATCATAAATTAGAGTATTATTATGAATATTATAAAACTTTGTAAAAAAAATTCTTATTATTCAGTGTCTAATGGATTAGATTTTTTAACAATATCTTTTTTTGTTAAATCTAATAAAGATTTTTTTCTAAACATTCTAATTAATATATAAATTATAACTGAGATAATTATTATAAGTAAAATTACAATAAATATCCAGAAATACATTTTTCCATTATTTTTTTCTTTAATATCTATCGGATTTTCTTTTACATCTTTTTTCTGATTAATATTAGATTGACTTGATGAAACAATAGAAGTATTTTTTGTAGATTCTATATTATTTTTTGAATTATTCCACGATTCATTTGAATTAATATTTTTATAAATAATCTCTTCATTATTTCTAGGACTAACTCCTCCACCATTATTACTATTAGTATTTGATGGACAAAATCCACAATCAGTTGGACAAATTGAACAGTTTTCACTATCCATGCAAATCTGATCTCCGCAACTATCTGTTGAAATTTCAATAATACCAGAATGAACTAATCCTGAAATAGAATACTTTGTTTCTGAAACTTTAGAACATATATATTCACCCTTTGATCCAGGACAAGGAATATAATTACATTTATTTTTTAAACTTGTAGGTTCAAATAATAATTCATCTTTAATACATACACCTTTAGAACCAATATTTACATCAAGATATATTGTTTTCTTATCATAAATTTTCTCACCATTTTGAGAAGTAATAATAAAATTTCTATTATCAAGTTTTCCAGTATTTATAATAAAATTTGATGAATCTATATTGGAAGGAACATTATTAGTTAAATAATCAACATAAATCTTATTATTAGAATCACTTAATGAAAATTTTCCTGTTGAACTTATTATTTTAAATCCATTATTATTTTTATTAGAATTATCAACTAAGTTCAATAAACATGATCCATTTAAACAACTTTCATTTGAAGCGCAATTATTTATTTGACCATATTCTAGACAACTATCATTATCATAATATCCGCAAATTTTATAAGATAAATTATTAGTACAAATTCTAGAATTATTTATATTACATTCATCTACACAATCAGGAACTATAACAACACAATTTCCATTTGAGCATGTCTTTCCAGTTTCACAATTTACAACATTTCCCCATTCAAGGCATAAATCAGTATCAGTATTTCCACAGGTTTTATATCCAAGATTGTTATTACAAGTCTTTGATCCAGTTGGACTGCATTCATCATTACATGATGGAGTTATTGTTACACATTCTCCATTTGAGCATGTTTTTCCAGTAGGGCATGTTACAGCACTACTCCATTCAAGGCATGAATCTGTGTCTGTGTTTCCACAAGTTTTATATCCAAGATTGTTATTACAAGTCTTTGATCCAGTTGGACTGCATTCATCTTGGCAACTAGGAACAATATTTAAATTAATTCTTAAAGTTCTTAATTCACTATCAATAAAAGTATTACTATAATAACATCTTATTTTCCACTTAAATAATCCATTAGATAAAACCACTCGTATTGTACTTATTGAATTTCTAACAGGATTTAATATTGTTGCATTTGTTTGATTATTAATAATTAATTCGCATCTAGTAATATCATAATAATCTGAACTAATATTAAATTTAAAATCAATAGTATTATTATTAGTCTCACTGTTATTGACTGGTGTTATTAAATTAATTATAACATTCGTATTAAAATTAGGATCACCCGGACCAATAGGAGCATTTGGAAAAACAGCATAACCTGTTAATTTAACTATTGAAAAAAATAAAAAAATTATAGAAATAATTAATATTAAAAATAAAAAAATTATTAAAATTTTCTTAGAAAAATTTATTTTATTCAAATTTTTTTTATTTTTTACTTTCATTTTTTTTATTAACTAATCAAATGCATCAAAATTAGTATTTAATAAAGCGGTAGATGGATACCACTCTAAATGTTTAGAAAGGACTTTTTCTGCATAATTATTTTTAAAATCATTTAAAGAATTATCATCAAGATTATAAAGATCATTTTCAGATTTTCCAGGAAAAATCTGATTGATATATAAGGTATATACCATTAATTTATCAATATTCCCCCATTGACAAACTAATGTTAGAATTCCTAGTTTTTCAGAAACATTAAAATAAGTCGAATATTGACTTCTATAACTATTACAAGATATATTTGTTAAACTAGTATTAAACTTATTAAGATTAGACGGCGCAAAATAATAATAAGAATATAGGTCTTTAAATTTTTTAGATTTAAGTGAATAAACTCTTAAACTATCCAGTTGTTTTGCCTTTTCACCAAATATATTTTCTTTTAATTCTTCTTTACTGATAAACTCATTAGTATTATGACTAGTAAAATTATAAGGATTTACAGATGAATGAATTATAAATTCGTCTGAATCAAAATTTCTTGACCTTGTAAAAGGAAACGTGCTAAATGCTTCATAAAAAGTATCGTCATTTCTCGCCCCATATACATTAAAATAATGATAATAATTAAAATAACAATAATCCTTTCCATCTCTAAATAAGGTTTCACATGGCCGACTATAATTAAAAAAATAAAATGGCCCAAGGATTTCTGTATTCAATTCAGGAATTCTTCTTAAATCATTTGAAAATTCAGTTGTTATATAATTATAATAATTATCTTTATATTGAAATTTAACAGGCAACCAAAAAAATAATGAAGGACTTTTTTTATTGGTGATTACAATTTTATAATAATGATTATTTACAAATTTTAAATCATATAAAAAGCAATTAACTTTTTTCTTAAAATCAGTAGATTCATAAAGTGTAATATCTTTCGAACCAATTATTTTAGAATCACTAAAATCATATACTTCGACATTAATAGTTTGAGTAAAATTAGGGACATTAAAAGAATACTCTGGATTAAATCCAACAGTATTAACATAAAAATTAGAAGGAAGTTCTGGATTGATATACTTAGTTGAATAAGATGATTTTAACATAGTAATATCTCCAGTACAATCTGCGCGATAATAAGGATCAAATGGAAAGCTTTTTTGATAAATAGATCTAACTGTATAAATATTATAATCATAATCAATTTGATAAGGAGTTTCAAAACTTTGAATCGGATTTCTTTCAATTTCTGAAAGAATATCATAAATAACTGAATCATATAACTGAGGATTATCACGATATTTTTTCAAAAATAATTGATTAAAAAGATTAATCTTATACAAAAATCCATTCAAAGAATCTACATAAGTTATAGAATAACCAGAATTACTTCTATAGCAAACAATATCAAATCTACCTAACTTGCAATTAAATTGGTTCTTAGAAATATCTAATTGTTCTGTATTTTTAAGTTGAATTACTGATAAATCAACATAATCAAAAACAGGAGATAAACTATTTTCATCCTTAAAATCTTCATAATAATCTGAAGTATACATAGATACTAAATCTTGAATTTTTATTTCTCTTTCTTTAGTATTTTGTTTTTCAACTAATCCATTTTCATAATTAAATTTAGAATTTTTTGGAAAATATTGAAAAGAAAAGGAAGGAATATATTCTGAATCAGAATTAATTAAAGATCCCACACTTTTAAAATTATTTGGATGATTTTCAAGATTCATAAATCGTGTCCTTAATATGGGATTATTAGCGAGTAATTGAAAAGCATCTAGATATAAAATTCTTGTAGGGTCAGTTGGGGTATATTGATCAGAATTTTCACTTGTTACCTTAAATATAAAATCATAATAATGTCCTTGAATAAAAGAGGGTATTGGTTTTATCTTATTAAAAATACCAAGATTAATCATTCGAATATTAGAATAACCAAAAACCTGATTATAGCATGCCGAATATTCAATTTTCTGAGTTAGAGATATATTGAATGTCACATAACTAAAATGCATATACTCTGGAGCATTCTCAAGATTATTAAAATTAAGATATTTTTTATATTGTGCACAATCTATAATTCCATCATAAAATGTTCTTTCTTCATTTAAATCTTTAATAACAAGATTATATTTTGAATTAAAAATAGCTTCAAATTTCTTTTCTTTGCTAAAATAAGATGGAAAAGAAAAATCAAAAGTATCAACAAAAAAACTCTTCATGACCCCGGGAGATTGGGCAGATTCAACCTGAAAAATTGCAGAAATAGCATTCAAATAATAACTATTTTTAATTTTTATTTTTTGATCTATTAATTCTAATTTTAATCTCAAATCTACAATAATATTCCAATCATTCCAGATAAAATGAATCTTTTCATCCCTTGGTTTGTATTTTAAATTGGAATCTTCCCTTGCATTTGGTTTATCAATTAAAATAGCTGTACCACTAAAAACTTCCCCATTATTATAATCAATATATCGATTAGGAAAAATACCCTCCATTTTAAATAAAGCATATCCTTGTTTTGTATTAATAATTGGCGTTAGATATTTTTTGTTAGGAGATTTAGGATCACTAAATTCTATTTTAAAATCTATATTTTGATCTTCTTCAAAATATTTTCCATCTAAACCCCCCGTAACAACAAGATAATTCCCATCAAGTTTCAATAATCTTTTAGAACGAAACGGAACAAGATATTTATTAAAGTCATCATTACATAGATTAAATGGAGTTGGATCTCTTATATCAATTATTTCTTTATTATTTCCAACAATAAAAACTTTTGAAATATAATCTGTACATAATTCAAAATCAGGTATTAGTTCTTTTGGATTATAATAATATTTATACATTGATTCCATAATAGGAGTTGTATAAATTTTACCATTTTTTGAATTCTTAATAACAACATAATATTTTACAGTTTCTCTATCACCCGTAAGCATTTCCCCACCAATAAAAATTGAATATAAATAAGGAGTTGAAAATAATGCTTCTTCAGATAATAATGGATTGATATTAACTTCCATAGTAGGATTTATTGACCTACGATTCCAATAACCCCCCCAAACAGTCCTCATTTTATTTGTACCACTAATTATATTTAAAGAACTACCAGAATAACTCCTATAAGAATAATTTTCCCTTACAGTATAATTAATATTTCTATTCCAACCAACATTTAATGGGTCAGTTCTATTTTTTCTAATTATATCTCCTATTGTTACATTAAATCTAATCAGATTATCAGATGTATCAACTTCTTCGGGATGGGGGATTAAATATAAATTAAATTTAAAATTACCTCTTTCTTTAAAAAGCAAAGTTATACTTCCACTTTTGCTTTCATTAATATTTACGTTTTCAGGGATATCAGCTGCTACAACTTCAGCTAGAGAATTTTCTCCAATATCAAGTTCATAAATTAAATTAGAAAGATTCCTATTACCAATATTTGCAACAATAAAACTGATTTTTTGTGTATCATTTTGATTAACAACTAAATTTTCCTGATTAGAAATCAACAAAGCATCATATAAAGTAGGTTGAAATTCAAAAGCAGTTAAATTCAATTGTCTTAATATGGAAGGTAAATCACTAATATTCAAATCTTTAATTTCATTATATTCCATAGTAATATCTGAAGTATTCAAATTATAAGATACATTACCAGTTTCAACAACAAAAACTATCCATTTGCCATCCTGACATCTCCAGTCTTGTTCCATTAATTTTAAGCAGGAATAAGCAATAAAAATATTATAATCCTTATCAGTTACATCATTTAAAGTAATTGATGCATCTCCTCTTTCCCTTAACCAATGTGTGTTTCCAATTCTGGTTCCACTAAAACTAAATTCTTCCCATTTATCTTGTTTATCATTAAGATAATATCCCTTATTATATACAATTCCATTAACAGCATTTTTTACAGACATATTTGATTGTAAAGATAAATCAAAATGTTGTATTGGACCATTTCGAGGTTTTGGTGTAAAAGATGCGCTCCATATGAAATCTCCTTGTTTAGAACCATCAAAACTCCAATCAGGAACTCCAATAATAGCATTTCCAGTTAAACCAACAAATTTAAATTTTTTAGTTGGTATTGTAATATCTTGAGGATCTCCTGGTAAAACAGGAATTGGAGGAAGTTCTATATCCCTATATTTAAAATCTTTAATTGCATTTCCTGCTAGAGTTTTTCCAACCTTATTTGATAGATTATCCATGAATTTTTGGAATTTTTGCCAAAAACTTAATTCTTTTTCTAATTCCTCTTTTGTTTTTGGACTAATCTTTTTTTTAGTTTTAGAAATTACCTTCTTTGTTTCACTTATTTTCTTTTTCAATTCTTCAGGTTTTATATTATTATATTCATTTATTGAAACTTGTTCAGGAATATTATCATATTCAGTTTCAGGAGTAAAAACATTTGCTTGAGATGATTTTTCAATAACTTCTCCTTCCTTATTTTTTATTTCTTCAGTAATATCTTCAATAATCTGATCTACTTGAACCCTAATATCATTTTCTTCTGAATTTAATTCCACATATCCTTGACTCTCATAATTTTTTAAGATTTCATAATATAATTGATCATTTTCATCGCCTAAAGGTAAACTTTCAGTCGTTATTTCATCTCCTTCTAAAATCTGCTGTTTTGTAATATCCGGATTAATAAAAACTTTCGTTGAAGGATTAATTTGTGAGTTTATTAAACCACTATCAATTTCAGAAATAATTGATTGAGCGTATATAAAAGAAATATTTATCAAAAGAAACAAAATAAAAATATAATTAAATTTATTATTAACAATTAATCCCATTTTAACCATCTTTTTTATACTAGGATAATAAAAAAGAGATATATAAATATTATTATATAAAATTTTTTAAATAAGATTATCATCTGCAATTAGTATAGGCTTATATCTTCCATTCTCTTCATTAAATTCTTTTCATTTTCAATTGTTCTAGAATAACTAATGATTCAATTATCATTTTAGTTTTTTGTAGATTACTATAATCTTCAAAATAGGGTTTCTTTAATTTATCTTTCCTATCCTCAAATCTCATTTTTACATAAGAATAAAATCCATTATATCCCACCTCAACCCCGCTCTTTTTTTTAAGATAAGAAATACTTTCATAAGTATATCTACAAAATCTTTTTATTTCATAATCTTCAACAGAACTTAATTTTCTTGCTAATGTTCTTCCATTCATAAGAAAAAATTAGAATATTGATTATAAAAATCTTAGGATTATAAAACAAAAATAAAATTAAAAAGTTTTCTTATTACCATTCACGATTCAATCTACTGCAAGTATCAATATTTAAAGAATCATCTTCTAAATGTTCAAAATATTCTTTTTTAGCATCAGTCATTTCTTTAGATTTATATTCGACCTTTTCATTAGGACTAGAACTATCTTCTGAATCTCTTTTTTTATCTTGTTTATTAGGACTATTAGAATAAACTTCAATATCTAATCTTCTTTCAAACACCTCAACTACCATTTATATAATTAAATTTGAGGGTTTATAAATGGTTCCACGTTGGATTTCTTTTTCTTAAATAAATTCTCCCCATCAAGATTATAAAATCTAGCTTTAGGAACATTCATTCTAAAACTATATGTAACAGAATCCTTAAGTTCAGGATTAACTATTAAAGTTGGAAATTCTTCATCCTTTAAACAAACTAAACTAGCTTTAAATGATTCCTGAGGATAAATTATAGTTAAATCAAGAGTATCTTGTCTTCCCTTATAATTATCTAAAACAAGCTTATCAGTTTCTCCAACCAGAGTTAAATAATATAATCTAGTTCTTTCTTCTTTTTGTATATGAAATTCAGGATAGATCATATTTCCTTTATTTTCAGGATCTTGTGCAAGAAATCCAAAATCAGCACATGCTAAATGTTCTAATACACTTGTTTTTTGCCCCTTATTCATTCCTTCGAAAATTATTTGATTTTTCATTGTCTTTAATATATCAGAACTCTTCTTAAAACTTAACTGAAATTATTCCTTTTTAAATCTTTTCTTTTTTGAATTTTTAGAAAATAAAATCCATCCTCTAGGGGATTTACTTGAAACAATTTGTAATTGAATAAGATATAAAATATGATTGAAATAAATATGGCATCTAATCACGATAAATTTTAAAAATAAAACGAACGATTTAAATAAATGGCCTATGATGCAATAAAAATTGTTTTATCGGAACTAGACTGTGAGTGGGATCAAGATTTACAGATATATTATAATGGAACTAATGTAGGTTTTATTGAACGTAAAGGGGACGGAGTTATAAATATTGTTTATGAAACAGAGGATTTTGAAAACTTAAGTGACCTTGAAAACATTTATTGTTTTACAGAAGAATTAAGTTCACAAACAGAGATCCCTTATAAAGAAGTAATACTCTGTGATGGAGATGCCAAAACACAATTACAATATTCAAGAGAAAATCTCTCGGAAAATATTCGGACATTAGAATCATTGCTTCAAAGAATAGAGAGTTTACCAATTATTGAATCAAAACGTAAAAATAGGCGTCATAAAGTATAAATTTCTTTTTTCAAATAAATAAAAACTTCCCCTACCGGAGACCATCCCTTTATGGTAAATTTGAGGGACTCTAAAAATTAAACTAAAAAATTATTCCAATAGCTTTCTATAAATTCATCCATATTAAATTTTATTAAATCTTCATAATCTTTAATAGAAAATTTTGTTAAATTACTATTATCTGCTTTTCTTAAAAATTCTAAATAGAGATCTCTTGTTTTCTTATGAATTATAATAGGAGGATAATTATTTTTAAGTAATATATAATTAAATAACATTCTTCCAGTTCTGCCATTTCCATCAAAAAACGGATGAATCTTTTCAAATTTATGATGAAATATGGTTCCCATAACAAGAGGATGAAGTTTTGTTTTATTTTCATTATACCATTTTAATAATAAGTCTATATCTGTTTTAACAAATGGGGCAGGGGTTGCTTTGAAATTTGCATGAACTACCCTAACATCCGCATTTCTATAGTCTTTTCTTACATCAATATTTTCCAAAAGTTCTGCATGAATTTTTATCATAAATTCGCTGGTTATTTCTTCATTTTTATCAAAAATATCAAAGAATACCTTTTCAGTATTTTGCAAATCATAAATTTCCCTAAGAGTTTTATCTTGAGGAGTAAGTCCGTTAATTAGTAAGTTTCTAGCTTCGGCTAGATTAATTGTATTTCCTTCTATTGAAGTAGTATTAAAAGCAAATTCAATTACAAAATTTTTGAGTATTTCCTTTTTAGTTATAGAATCCAGTTTTTTAAAATATGAGTTATAATGTAGTTTGCAGGATTCAATCTCTTCAGTTTTATCAAATAAATATGGATTTTTTTTTATTTTTTGAGACTTTATCTTTTCAAGACTATGATTAGATTCAATAAATAAGTGAATTGATCGGTAAGCCCTTTTTATCTGCTCTTTATATTTGGGCAAATTATCTATAGATCTTTTTACTTCTTCAATTGAGTTTCCAAGGTACGCAATATCTTTTGCTATTACTCTTTTACCTTTCCTTTCAGATGCCCTAAGGTAATAATAAGGTTTTATTCCAACAATTTTCTTATATATGTATACCATAATTTTTATTAAGAATTCACTATTTATAAATCTTACCCTCTACAATTATATAAATCAAATGTAGTGGGTAGATTTGAAATAATCAAATATTTTAAACAGTTACTGCTCTTTAGCTTTTGAAAGTAAACAAAAGCTAAAGAGCAGTCTTTATTTTACCAATCTAAATCAGCCTCGCCCCATTTAGAAAGTTTCCTTTTATAGATCCTTTTTTAAATGAAATTGTTCCATGTCATAAAAAATTAACATTTATTTTTATAGAAGAAGAATTTTGTTTTTTTTATTTAATCTGTGAAATTAGAAAAATTCTATCATCAATTTTTAGGGCTAGTCAAAATTGACAGAACATCATTCAATTGTGATTTATTAATAAGTTAAAAATTAATGCCCCTGCCGCCGACCATCCCTTTGTGGGAAATTTGAGGGACCTGAGATTATTAAAATCCAAATAATCCCCTTTTACAAAGATTTTTTCTATTAATATCAACCACATTTGAGACATTATTCTTCTCAAATCGATTCATTAACTCTTCATATCCTTTTTCAAGTTTATAATCCATCTCTTCCTTATAAATTGGGAATAAATTCCAAAATGCAATCGTCTTGTTTTTTAATTTTAAATTAAATAGGTCTTCTGTTAAAACGGGTGCATCTACCAACATACAACATAATTTAGTATTCTCTGCAAAAGATTTTGGAGGATTTCCTTCATTTGGAATTGTATGTTGTATTCCTATGTAAGTATTACAAGCATGAGGATAAACTGCAAGCTTTTTTAACCATCTTATAGGCCAATAGTTTTTTTCATCTTTAAAATCGTCTTGGGATAGTTTCCAATTTTTTGGTAAATATATAACTAATTCAGCATATGGGAAATTATAACCTTTTGGAATATTCATAGGTTTAGCACTCATACCCATAGTAACTAAAATATTGTAAGGTCTCTTTTCTGTTGGTTTTATTAAACATATATCAATGTGAACATTATCCGATAAAAATTCATGAAAAATACCTTCTATCTTACCAACATTCTTTTCAATATGTTCGGTGATAGCCTTCATTTCTTCTTCTTCTAAAGGCTTAAACTGGAAATCGGTATTCCATTCTTTACTTTTAATAATAACGGATTTTATTTCTTTCATTTAATTTAATGTTTTTGAAGATATTTAATTATTGTCATATTTTACAAGATATTCTGAATCCATAGATATTATAAAAAGGATATACTCCATCTCGACAAGATTTAAAAATAGGCTAGATCGCACACACAGTCACCATGAAGATTGATCCTTATAAGAACAAAGAAAGTTGGATAAAATGGAAAGTGAAAAATTCATTTCTAATTCCAGATATTTCCAGAGTTAATTCTGATTTAATTCTAAGATATTTAAATGATATGGAAAAAGGCATTAATGTGGCACATTTAAGCAAAAAAGGAGGAAGGAGCTATGTAAGGTTAAATACCATAAAAAATCGAATTGTGCTTATTGTAAAGCATTTTGAGGCTAGATTTATGGTAGAGGATATAAGAAAAATAACAGAAGATCAAGTTTGCTCATTTTTCTCAGATATGAGAAATGGAGAAATAAAAAAAACAGATGGGCAAATATATAAGTCAGTTAAAGATTATACAAAAATCTTCAAAGCATTCTGGCATTGGTATCAAAGAGTAGAAAAAAAAAGAGGGCTTGATATTCCAGATATTACACTTTATTTAGATACAACCGGAAATAAACCTGACTGGGTTTATTTAGATGAAAAACAATTAAAGAAATTAGCAGAATCTGCAAAATATGAATATAAAATATTAATCATGTTTTTATTTGATACTGGAATAAGGGCACCAACTGAACTAGTGAATATAAAGGTCTCTGATTTAATGAATGATTGTAAAGAATTAAACATTAGTGATGAAATATCAAAAACTTTTGGAAGAAGAATAAAATTAATGATTTGTCCTGAATTAATCAAGGAATATATCCAAAATAAAGATCTTAAAATTGATGATTATCTTTTCAAACTTCATCCATATGTTGTTAATAAATATTTGAAAAGACTTGGTAAAAAAGTGTTTGGTGATGAAAAAAGTCTTGCAGGACAAAAATATTCTGATCTTACAATGTATGATTTTCGGCACATAAGTTGTTGCTATTGGCTTCCTCGTTACAAGTCAGAATCTGCATTAAAATATAGATTTGGCTGGAAGAAATCAGATAAAATTCATTATTATTCTGAAATGTTAGGAATGAAAGACACAATTTCAGAAGATGATATATTAATTGATGTTACAAAAACAGAACTTGAAAAAAGGATTGAAAAATCGGATAGAGAAAAAGATCTTATGAAAGATGAAATTGAAACGTTAAGAATGCAGATGAAACAAATATTGCAATTGACTAATCAGTTGACGATGCAAGTGAGAAATTGAGAATTAAAATTAAGATGATAATGCTTCTTCTATTATTTTTTTTACCTGTTTTAAACCCTTTGCAGTTAAAGTAATTTCTTTCTGAGAATCATATCGTTGTTTATCTATATAACCGGCTCCTGCAGAATTGGAAATTATCATATATAAAGGAGTCCCAGATTTTATATTACTCAACTGAAAGAATTCTTTTAATTCTTCATAAGGAATTGCAGGATTTCCAAGACATTCTTCATATAAAAATGTGATAACTAGCAAAGCATCTTTAGGAGTAAATTTTTGAGTTTTTATAATTTGAACTTTTCCGGATTTAATTCCAAAAAGAGTAGCTTTATTCAATTTCTCATAATTTAAATCAAGTTTTAAAGCTATTTTATTTATAGGATCTTCTAAAGTTGGATTTTTAATTTCATCTTTTTTTACTTCCACTACAGATTTGGCTGTCTTGAGGGTATCTTCCAAAGGAATTAATTTTTTAATTTTTGATTCTAATTTTTCATACGAATTTACAAGTTTATCAAGAACTCCATCCATATTCTCTAAACTAGTATCAGTGGTCATGGATATCTTTAATGTAGATGTATCTAACTTTAATTCTATCTTTACATCCTTTTCGGGTAATTTTGATTCAGATTTGTTATCTGATTGTTCTACCATGAATAAATCAGTTTTATAAGTTTTATATATTTTGTGTTACTTCTTGATATCTTCTTTCACCTTCATCAGAAAGAGTCCAAGACTTAGCTAAGCTATCATAATAAAATAAGTGTTTATACCACTTTGTAAGGTTATTATTTATTATTCCAATAGGGATTACTTCCTTATAACCTAGTTTTCTTAAATAATCCTGCAAATCTTGTGCATCTTTAGGATTCTTTTCTTTAACAGAAACTACAATAGCATTAATTCTGCTATCAATTTTATTTATTGGAATTTTTTTTATTTCTTCAATTTTGTTTTCAGTTATCTTCAAAATTTCTTCTGTCTTTTTAACATAATCTTTTGATTTTAAATTAAACAAAGTATCTATAATAAATTCCACTAATTCATAGAAATCGTTTAGGGATGAATCACAAAGAGTTTTATTAGACTCTTCATGATATAAATCACATCTCATTTCATAATAAAAATCAATATTTTTCCAAACTTCTTCATCAAATATATTTTTTGTTTTTTCTTTAACCATTTTATGTAATTCTTTTCTTTCTTTCAATTTCTCTTTTAAACTTTTTTCAGAAATATTAATATTAAGACAATATTTAAGATATGCTTTAAAAGTTATTTCTAAACAAATATCTAAAAGTATTAATGCTAATCTATTCTTATGATCTATATTAGAACCCCTAATAAGATTTGCACCGGTAAGATTATCAAATATTCCTAATAACCATGGTCTTTTTTCCATATAAATTAATAAAACCTTTCTTATATAAATATTGCTCGGATAAGAGTTTCCATTTAAACAGTCTGCCCCCATATTAACAATCCAACTTCCTCCAGACTCTTTTCTTATTTGCCACCCCCAATAATAGACCTCTATTAAGCAAGTGACAAATTTGCCACCCTCGATATTAGTATCACAATCATCTAGTGGCAATATTCTAAAATAGCCACTCGGCATAATAAACCCTTGAAACTATGATGACTCTTTTAATAGTCAGTAGAATTCTAAAAAATGAATTCCTTAAAATCTAACAATATAAAAATACCGAAGGAAATTTAAGATAATTTCTAAAAGAGTCAGTAGGCATAATAGACTTTGAAAGACTAAGTGACTGTTATAAGATTATAATTTAGTTATTTATTTTAATTTGTATTATCCTTTCTTTTCGGTAAAAATCTAGTTAAAAAAACACCTATGATTGCAACATTAAACGCCATCCCTAGATATGCCTCTATCATTGCTGTTATTCTAGATTTACCAACCGGAACGATATCCCCATAACCTACTGTAGTAAAGGTTATTGTACTAAAATAGTAGTAATCAGTTATTGTAAGATTTTCTTTAACAAGTTCACCCTTATATTCTAATTCTCCTTGGATATCATAAATTACTGCACAGAGGGTTATAATTATAAAAGAGGTTATTAAATAAAACAAAATAAATAAAATTGCTTTTTTTGAATCATAAACCCATTTACCACAACGAGTTGTAAATAATATAAAAATAAAGATTACTGTAATTAAGATTAAAATATATCCTGACACTAATGAGTGTTGCATCATGACAATAATCCAAGTTAATATTGTAAGACCTAATAGATTCAGAATTGACATTAAATCTTCAAATATAAAGTTTTCTTGGTATCTTTTTTCTTTAATAATATCATACAAAATTATATGAAAAGTAAATAATGTAGAAGTTATTGCTAAACCCCATTTTGGAAAAACAATGAAATAACCAGAAAGGATTATAAAGAAAATTATTAATATTGCTAAAACTATAGAAACACTATCCCAATATTTTCTAAAAATTACCATCCATATAAAAGTTAATGGTTATATTTAGAACTTTCTCTTAGAAGTCCCCTCATTTTAGCCATTTTGGCTAAATGCCCCTGCCGAGATTCGAACTCGGGTCAAAGCCTTGAAAGGGCTCTATGCTTGGCCACTACACTACAGGGGCTTAATAGAATCAATAAATAATTCTAAAGTTTAGAGAGAAAGTTGCTTTTTAAAGATTTCCTTAAATGAAATAACCAGAATACAATAATTTAAGATTAATTTAAATTACTTGCGAACATTTATTCCAATAATATAACCTATCAATGAAGGAATAATAGTAAAAATTATTACCACTAATAATGCTAAACCCACATTCTCTACAATATATGGATTATAATAAAAAACCAAAGGTAATAAAGCTAAACCAATAAAAAATCCGACTATAACATCACTTAATTCTTTATTTATTTTATCCTTATATTTAACTTTAAATATTTTATCTTTTTTAAAAATAAAATAAGATCCAATTATAATTATAATAAAATAACTAATAATTAACAAAAGAAACATAGAATCATTACTTTCAATAAATGGAATAAGAACCAGTAATATTAAAAAAAAGAATATTATAAACAAAAAAGCATAAATCTTTTCCTTTACTGTTGTTTTTTTTATATTTTGATATTTTATTTTTTTCAACTTCACAACCTAATATTTTCAGCTAATTCAGAAACAACAGGTATTTCTTTTTCTTCTCCTGATAAGGCAGATAACCAAGAAAGTAACCAAATTATTAATACTAAAACACCTAATGCAAAATTAATAATATTTCCAATTATATAGATATTACTAAAAATTGAACCAATAAAACTAGATACTAAACCAATAAGAAATATAACAATACTTTGCTTAGTATAATACATTACATATTTATCATTTCTTCTCGCTATAAGAGCTATAACGACCCCTATAATTGATAAAAATGTAGCTAAAAAAGCATATAATTCTTTATCACTAGATTGTTTAATTCTTGAGTTATCAACTTTTGACTTATTCTTTGATTTTTTTACCATCTTTTGCTTCCTTAATTAGTGCAATACCTATCCATAATCCCCATACCCAGGCAAGTAATGCTATAGATAATGAAACAAATAACGGCCAAAATAATTGATTTGAAGAAACTTGTTTTAGTATTGATAAAAGAGAGAAAATAACAACAAAAACCTGTAAATACATAAATATCTGTAATAACCCTTCTTTTCTTTTTCCAGATAAATAGGTTCCAACACCTGGTAAAATCATATTTGTAACAAGCGAAATAATTGCTAATTTTTTATCGCTTTTAACTAAATCCTTTTTTTTATCTAACTTAATATTATCTACTACAGATTTATTCTTCTTCTTAACCCCTTTTTTCATAATAAAAAAAAGTCTTTTTAGTTTATAAATGTTTTTTATTTATAATCAAATTATGCCCTAATAAGGCTTAACTTTATTAATACTCACAATTTAACAGCGACAATCTTAGATTTATTCTAAGATAGGAGTCTATCTTAGCTCATGAAGGTTTATTTCATAAACCTGAGTGATTTCTACATCTAATAAACTTTAAAAACACCTAACTATTCATAATTCAGTATGAGCCCATAGCTCAGCCCGGTTAGAGCACCGCTCTTATAAGAACTTGTTTCGTTAGAAACATTTTTTCAAATAGCACATTTGATAAGCTAAGAAAGGCGGGGGTCCCAAGTTCAAATCTTGGTGGGCTCATAGATATCACCATCAGGCAAAGTAAATTTGCCTTTGGTGAATTATTTCTTTACACCAAGATTTTTCAAATACTTACATTCGTAAGAATGGAAGTCACCAAGAATTTATAACATAAATTATTGAGTGCTTGGTGGGCTTTATAGATATCGAAATCAGGCAAAGTAAATTTGCCTTTGGTGAATTATTTCTTTACACCAAGATTTTTCAAATACTTACATTTGTAAGAATGGAAGTCACCAAAAATTTATTAAAATAAATTGTTGAGTGCTTGGTGGGCGTTATGTTTATATTACTAAAGGTAATATTAATTATTTCTTTATTCAATATTTTATACAGAAAAATTTAACACAATTTTGGAATTACTTTATTAATGCAAAATTCTTTTGAAGAATCTAATTCTTTATAATTAGTATCAAGAATAACTTCTTTGCAACAAATAGTTGCACTATGATCTTCAAAAACATTAGTACTAGCTAGTATCTTTTCATTATTTAATTCAATATTTTCGTTATAATAATCAAATATTGAATAATCTTTTCCATCAATCTTATGTTTGCATAAATAATTAGTATCACTAGATCGTTTAAAAATTTGCAAAGTAAAAGTTATCTCGCCTTTCTCATACGGCGGAATTGTTTTATCATTAATATATATTTTTTCATATTTCTTTAATTCATTATAACTATCACAATTCCAATTAGTGCTTTTCCAAAAGGGATTAAAAATTATATCTGATTCTTCTAAACTGATTGATATCTTTTCACTTGTTTCAGGAATATTTACAGAATATCCTGTTAAAGAAGCAAGTCCTTTTTTATCAAGTAATCTAATTGAAAATCCTAAAACTAATAAAGCAAATGCTAATATAATTATTATAATAATAGCTCCCTTTACTTCGCTATGACCTCTTTTCATATATCTATATGACTAAATCAGTTTAAATAATTTACTTAAAAGAAAAATTTTAAAAAGTGTCGATTTTATAACCCCTGATGAATGCTGATAAATTTCCAAGAACTTCATTAGGATTTAGAGATATAACCGAATTCTTAAAATCAGGTTCTTTTAGAAATATTGAAAGAAACCAAGTTATTAGAAATGTTTATATTGATTGGGAAAAAATTGAAAAATATCCAAAGGGAGATTCAAGATTAGTCTATCATTTTTATGAAAGAAATATAGGAATTAGAGGTAGAGTATTTCCAAATGATGAGTTAATTTCAACTAATAACAATTATGATTTAATTGTAAAAAATGTAAAGCCTGATGAAACAAACCATCAAGGATTAAATCTAGATTGTCAAGTTTATCATGATTTAAACGAAGGTTTAAAATTAAATATTCAAATATCTGATTTTAGAGTTCATCCTTGTTTTCATATTTTTAATCAAATTGCAGGTTATGTAACTTCCTATTCAGATAAGTTTTCAAATGAAGTAGATATTGCAGATAAATTATCAATTGAAATAACTAAATTAAAGAGAACCACTGATAAAAAATATTTTCTAGAATGTAAAGCTCTTGATTTTATTCAATAATTAAACTTTTCTTTGAAAAGAGCTCTATCAAGATGGGAATTATTTTATAATTTTTAATTCTTTTAAGGTTTAATCATTAGGGTTCTTGTTCAAAATTCATAAAATTTTGGACAAAACCTAAAAAAGTACTAATATAAATACCCTTAATTTTTCATAAATATCATGAACAAAAAAACTTCAGATATTATTGTAATAAATAAGCCCATTGGTTTAACTCCAATGCAAGCAATAATAGATTTCAAGAAAAAAAATAAAGAATATATTAAAGAAAGTATTTCTCATGCAGGTAAATTAGATCCTCTAGCTGAAGGATTATTACTTCTTGTTACAGGAAAAAAAACATTTAAATTAAAAAAATTTTTAAGACTTGAAAAAGAATATCAAGCTAAAATATTATTTGGAATTTCAACAGATAGTTTTGATATTCAAGGTATTCCAAAAAGTTCCAATTATCAAGATATTGATAAAGAAAAAATATCTGAAATTATATCAAGTTTCATGGGAGAATATGAACAAGAAATTCCTGTTTTTTCAGGTAAAAAAGTTAATAGAAGACCTCTTTTTTATTATGCTAGAATGGATAAATTATCAGAAATAAAAATTCCAGTTCAAAAAGTTTTGATTAAAAATATCACCCTAGATTATATTTCTAAAATTGATAATGAAAATCTATTAAAAGATATTATTAGAAAAATTAATTCTTTAACAGGAGATTTTAGACAAGATGAAATTAGAAAAGCATGGAGAAATTTATTAACAAAAGAAAAAAAAGATTATATTACAATAGATATTACTGTAACTTGTTCATCAGGAACTTATATAAGAGGTCTTGCTAAAGATATTGGGAAAAAATTAGGTACAGAAGCAATATTATTAGGATTAAAAAGAACAAGAATAGGAAAATTTACTTTAAGGGATGTAACTAAATAATATATTATATTTTAAAATTTTAAATATTAAAGATCAAATATTAGCTTGTTCAATTCTTTCAGGAATTAATAAAACATCATTTTTACAATTAGTTTTCAATTCTTCATTACTTATGGGCTCGCATAGTTCGGGCCTAAATGAAATCATTGCAGATTTTTTTAAGCATTCATCTTTCATTTCCTGATTAAGTTTAGAACATTCATCAGCAATTTCAAGTTTATAAAAAAATTCATTGCACCCTTTTAATTGATCATTTTCCATGCATTTTTCAATTGTTAAACCTTTAGTAATATCCATATTATCATTATTTAGATAGATTATAGAACTTAATCTTAAAAAAATAAAATAACCTATAATTAAAATAAATAAAAAAGTTATCAAATAAATAAGAAATTTTCCAATTGAACTCTTTTTTATTTGAGGAGAATTAGAAAAAGTATTATTAACTTGAGAATTAGGTATAGATGAGGAATTAGAATTAATATCATCTACCATTTTATTCTATCACCATATCTTTAAACATATCTTTCCTCGATTTTGCAACAATCATACCATCAATTTCTACACTATCATCACCTACAGTTAATATTTTTTTATCATCAACTAAATAATTACCAAGACTTTTCTCCTTTATTATAAAAGATCTTTCAGTATCAAGCTTATTTTGAATCTTATTCATAGAATAAGGTACTCCTCTAATTTCAGTTGGATAAAGAGTTTTTCCATTATCAAATTTAATTAAAGTATTTCCATTTCTTATATTCAAATTTTTTCCAATACCCTTCACTTCATTGAAATCTTTTAAAACAAGTACTAAAAATCTTTCACCGCTCATTTCCATATCTTGCTTTATAAATTTAACAAATTGCCTATCACCATCAGCAGATATTACTGCAGCAGTTATTTTTGAAGTTGCACTAGTTTCAGCATCATTAATTACAGTTGTTTTTGCAGCACCATCAGGAACAGCTACAACAGCTACATCAGGTATAGTCATTAAATTATTTCCTTCAAGTTCAGCATTAAGATTATTGTCCACAGTTGCTACAGCTGTTTTAGTTGTATCAGCTTGCGCAAGTTGCACTTCTTTTTCCTCTTCTTCTTTTGATTTAACAACAGCTTGTGCACCATCATCAAGTGCTATTTCAGTATCACCACCAGATGAATCAGATACCTTGGTATTTCCCTGTCCACTAGATAAAACATCTTTCAACGGCCCTAACAGCTGTGCTGCTAAACCCGCCATCTGCTGTGCCATCTGCACAGCTTGATCACCTATTTTTGGTTCTTGGCCTCCGCCACCACCACCGCCTCCTCCGCCACCACCGCCACCGCATGAATCATCAGGAGCACCAGGGCCAGGAGGAACATTAGGAGGATTAGTTACAGGAGGAGTACCCGGAGTATCTGGTACAAAACCGAATCTTCCTGAATTAAATATATAATGACCGGCAGGATTTTGACCACTAGAAGGGATAGTTATATCAACAAAACCATTTTGAGAAAATTTCATTTCCATACCCGATTTTAAATCATTTAATGGAATTTCTGGATTTTTTAATGCTGAATCAGTTGGAAGATTATGATCATAATATCTAAAAACTTTCATTGTTCCCCCATTTCCATCAGGAACTTCTTGAAAACTAGATTTTGAAAAATCCGCATTTTCAAAAGTAAATTTTGATTTATCATATAATTTCTCAAAAGTTTTTTGTGCTAAATCATTACTATCTTTCTTAATTGCCTCCCAAATTTCATGATTAGAAGTATCTTCAATAGCTTTCTTCATCTCATCAGTTTCAGTAAACCTTTTAGCTTTTTCTTCAGCTGTTCCTTTTTTAGATAATTTTTCTATAGCTTTACCTTTATGATCTTTAATAAATTGATTTTTAAGATTATCAGGAATTTTACCCTTTTGATCCCAAAATTCTATCGTATTTTCAGCTTCTAATAAATTTTGAGTTGTAGCGGGTTGAGCTCCTAGATTTTCAGGTTTAGACATCTCAGCTTTATCAATTAATTTTCCCTCTTTATAAAAAGGTCCATCTCCACTTGGAGCAGGTACGTTCGGTGCAGGATCAGACGCCCCAATCACACCAACAATCCCAAATAAATAGATTCCAATTAATAACAATGCAAATATCTTCACCGGTTTTATCATTATATTTTTTATCATCTTTTTTTTATAAACATTTATCTCCTGCAACTAAACTTTTTAACTAGCATTCTAATTTGTTGTTATACTTCCGCTAGATTCTCCATATCGATTAAGGAACTCAAATACATAAGGTTCACTATAAGTCTTGTTTTCAGATAACATGACTAATGTTGTCCTTTCTTCATATGGAAATTGTATGAAATCTACATATAATTTATTTTCTTTAGCTAGTTCAACAATACAATTAATACAAATTAATTCAGGATTTTCTTTATGAGATTCAGTTATATATTTAGCAAGTTCAATCATCTCATTTAGTGTTGAATTATAAGTTATTGTCTCTTGATTTAAATTAAAAGTTGTAACTTCACTTCCTTTCTTAATATTAATTGGAACATTTATACTAAATGTAACTTTACTTTTTGTTATCTTAGAACTAGTTTTAGGTTTAGTTATCTCTAATTCATAATTATTAAAAGAAAGATCTTTAACACATTCTTCAAATTTAGAATCAACATAACTAGATAATTCACTCTCTATTTTTGTTTTTTCAGGCATTAAAAAATTTCCCTTGTCATAATAATAAGGAATAAATGCCCAATCTAATTGATAAAAAGATTCAGGTTTATTATAAAATCCTCCTTGTAAACCAATTCTTTTCAAAGCTTTTCTTGTTTCAGTATTTGAACAATCAGATATTGCTCCTTTTATTACATCCATATCAGATTTTAAACCAACCTTGCAACCAAAACTTTCACAGATATCTGAATTTGAACTTCCTTTAATAAACATAAAAATCCCTATAATAACAATAATAACTAGTGCAACAATCACAAATATAGCTACTTGAGCTTTCTCCCCTCTTTTTTTCATATTATATTTAACAATATAGTTTTTTTAAACCTTTTTAATTATAATATATTCTTAACTTTAATAATATAATCTCTTTTTATATTATCTAATTTAATTAATCTAAATTAAAATTAACTTCCTCATTAGCAAATTAATATTCATATTGATAGTTTTAACAATCATCAAAATTTCCTCACTTGTTTTATTATCACTTAACAATAGTTACAAATCGTAAGATTTATAAACTTAAATACTAATTTTAATAAAATGGCAAATAAACCTAAAGATTATTTTAGTAAAAAAACAAGAGCAATTTGTACTCCATTTTTAATTGTAGGTACAGCTATTGGATTATATTTAAATGGACTTCCAGATGAATTTATTTCAGAAGAAGCAGCTTTTATGGAATCGAGTAAATCTGTTTCACCTGATGAATTATCTAAAGTTCCTATAATAGAAAATACTGAATCTAAAAATTTTGAAAATCTAAATAATTCAAATCTTCCTCCTCAAATTCCTCAAATAGAAAATACAATAATAAATCCTGAATCTAACTTTCCACTAAATTTTATTCCAACAATAAACTATAATCCAAATGAAAATTTAAATTATTCTACTGTAGGTAATAGAAAAATTTATAGGTCAGTTTATATTTTAGGAAAAGATAGAATTGTTCAGCCTTCAACAGCTAAACTTGGAATTGAATCAAGATTTTGGTCTTCTCTTCCACAAAATTTATCTTTTCAGCAATTATCTACTGCTTTAAGATATGCTCCAATGGAATTTACTACTTCTTTTGTTATGAAAATTCCAATAAAAAAAGAAGATATTTTAAAAGAACTTTATGAAGGAATGTCTCAAGTTAAAAGTAGATTTGGACAATCACCAATTCTTGAAGAAAGATTTACTTTTGAAGATGAACTTAGAATTAAAAATCTTTTAAATAATCATATAATGACCTCCTATCCCCAAGGTTCAACTAATACATTTAGAATAAATAACGGAGATCCTGAATTTATCTCTTATAATCCTAAGACAGGTGAAAGAAAAGAATTACGAATAACCGGAATTGATGGAAAATCATTTGAAAAATTCTTTGAAAACACCCTATATATTCCTGATAAATTTGATAATAAAATTATAGCAATAAATAATATTTATAAAGCTTATCAATCAAGATAATTTGTAACTACTGATAAGTTAATAAAAAGATATATTTATAAACTAATTATTCTTTAAATTAATATGAGTTTAATATCAAAACTAGAACAGGGAACAAATTATGTTTCTAATAATATTTATAATATTGCTAAAAATGCAATTATCTATGTTGGGATGGGCGTATCAATATTAAATTCAGCTTATTCTTCTGAACAAGTTCAACAATCAAGAATTAGTAAAACTCAATCTAGTAAATTAGAAGATTCAGTTCAAGTTTCTCCTGAAAAAAAAGAATATAATTTAGAGGATATAAAACCCTATCTTGGTGAAGAAAGAATAAAAGCGGTTGGAGAAAAATTATCTGATTACGAAAAAATATTTAATAATAAACCAACAAAAGAAAAAGAAATTATATACAAAATGTTTAAAGATGCAAAAGAAAATTCAAAAGAATATCAAGAAGAACTTAAAGATATAAACGCCACATTCACATTAAAAAAAGATCATCCAGAATTATTCACTCCAAAACTTCCTTCATGGATAAAAAATGCATTTATAAAAAATAAGAAAAGTTCAAATCCCTTAGAAGGACTTGCAAAAATGCAAGAAAAAATGAAAAAACTTAGTTATCCTGATGAGCTTAAGAAAAAATATTCTTCTATCTTTCCTTGGATAAATGATTTTTCAAAATTAAATGATCCTGATAAATATCCAATATATGCTCCAGAAAGAAATTACATTTATTTGCATATGTTAGATGATTTAAAATTAGATTAATATTAAAAATATTTTAATTGTGAACTTTTCCGCAATTTTCACATACCTTTCCACCACTACTTCCGCCACCCATTTCAATTTCTCTATATTCTGATAATTGTCCAGGATTTTTAGCAATTTCCCTTAATATTTGTCTATAAACTTGTGGACTTCCACCAGTAAATCTTTCACCAGCAACTTCCATATAACCATTTCCAATAACAACACTTTCTTCATAACCTAATTTTTTTGAACCCATAAATTCAAACAGCGGTTTAAATTCTGCTTTAAAAGCATCTTTTCCTTGTAATATTTTTCTACCCAAATATAATTGATCTTCAATTGCAAGCCTATTTGGTATTTGATATCCATTATTATCTGCCATTTTAAGAAGTCTTTCTCCAGCATTTACACCTAAATAAACTCCACCCATTCCCCCTAAACTTTCAACAGCAGCATCATATTGAGAATCTAAATCTGCTTCCATTTTTTGTGCACTTTCATCTAAGGGAGCATCGGTTTTGTAAGCTATTCTTTGAGCAATAAAACCAATTAAACCTCCTCTTTCTACTTGAGCTACATTAGTTATAGTTATACTTGAATCAGGATTTTCTCCAATATCTCCTTCAAAAGGCCCTTTAACAACATTTTTTGTTAATGTAAATGGAACTCTAATTTCTCTTTCTCTTCCCAAAGGTCCTGTAAATTTCTTAACAACTTCTCCAGGACCAAATTCCCTACTTTTAACAATAATTCCTTTTGGATCAAATAATTTATAACTTCCCCAATCTCCAGTTGATAATCTTAATGAAGATTCTTTACTAGCTTCACTAGTTATTTTTTGAATATCAAAATTAGCTCCTTTAGCATCTCTTTGAACAGATACTCCTTTTTCATCAAATTTTAATAATGAATTACCATTCCAAATATAAGCATTATTTTTAATACCTGCTCCTTCAATTTTTGCATCAGGTTCATTTGCAGGTTTCTGATCAACATAAACTTCATCTAAAGGCTTAAAGGTCTGAAAAGTCTTGTATGAATCTCCAAACATTCTCAAATTATTTCCATCAATTTCAACCCTATTTGTAACAGTTTTATAATCATCAAAACTATCAAAAAAAACTCCAGTTTCTTTTTTTCTAGCCCCATAAACAATATATTCAGCAGATATTGTTCCATCAGCTCCTTTTGACATTCCAGTCATTCTAAAATTCTTTCCAGAAGCCATATTACCTTTTGAATCAAATTTTAATGTACTTGCTTCATCATTACCTTGATAATCCCCTTCTTGAGATTGATAAAGATCTCCATCTTTTGAAAAAAATTGATTTATGAGTCTCTTACCCTGATTTAATGTTGCACCTTCTTTTAAAGTCATACTAACTCCTCCTTCTTTATCAAAACTAGCATCAACAGTTCCTTTCCCAGCAAATGCAAGAGTTAAAGTTTTATCATCTCTAAATCCTTGAACCGCTAAAGCTTGTTCAGTTGCTGTTTCCATAGATTTAGATACATCACTTACAGCACCAAATAATCCCGCACCAAAATCTAACATAGAACTTCCAATTTTTCCAGCAACCCCTGCAGCAGCAATTTGTTCAGGAGTTAAACCTGAAGCTACTTGTGCACCAGTATTCACAAGCCCACCTAAAAGATTACCTACAGAACCCAACTTATCACTTAAACCTTCAACTACAGCATCTTTTTTATCTAATAGTGCTAATTTTTCTTTAATTTTTGCTGATTGTATTTCAGCTTGCTGTTTTAAATAATCAGCATAAGAAGTAACAGGATTTGTTGTCTTTTTATCATCCATATACATAACTTTTCCATCAGGTCCAATTATCTCTAAATTAGCTCCAACACTTCCGGAATCATATGAATATTTGAAACTATCCTTATTTTCAACTTGATCTTTAGTTCTTGCTAAATCAAATGTTAAAGTAAATTTTCCCTTTTCAAATTCAATATCAGTTAACCAAGGAGGAAGATTATCTAAATCTAACCATGCTTTTACTTGTTTAGTTTCACTATCATAAACACCAATTTTATTTCCTTGAAATACTAAATTTTCATTATCCTTTAAAACAAAACTTTTAACATCAGATTTACTTCCATCTTCAAAAACAAAAACCTCTCCTTTCTTATTTTTCATTCTTTCATTTAATGATAACCTAAATATTTCAGCTTGCTTTTCTTTATCATAAGAACTAATTATCTCTTTTTTTATTTCATCACTTATAACAAATTCTCCTCTGCTATTTTTCTTTAATAATCTCTTAACTTTTTCTTCATTTGATAAAGAATTAAATCCTAATAAAAACGCTTTTTTCTGTTCAGGATCTTTAAAAACATCCTCTCTTTCTTTAATTGTTTGTTCTGAAAATAAATCAAATTTAGCTGTAGAAAAATCATATGCCTTACTCTCTTCTTCAGTTAAATTTGGTTTATCTGAATTAGTACTCTGTGAAGAAAAGATATTTATATTAATAATTAAAAAAATAGATATTATAGATAAAATCAATAACAATTTTCCAGATCTTAGGTTATTTTCCAATTTCATTCCTATTTTTTATACTTATTTAAAAATTGATAATAATAACCCTGGGAATCAGTTATATTCTCATATAAAATGAATTGTGTAGAATTATCGCCTATAACATCAAGAATTTCTAAATAAACATTTCTTTCTTGAGCCATCTTAATTAAACAACTCATACATATCATTTCAGGATCTTCCCTATGCGAATCTGTTACATATTTAGAAATATCAAGCATATCATTTAATTTAGATATCTTTGAAACAGGTATTTCTTTTAATGGAATTACAGTAGTATGTTTTTCTTTACTAATAATTATAGGCATATCAATTATAAATTCAACATCATTAGATCCAATTTTTACTTTAGATTTAGGAACTTTATAACTAACTTCAAAATCATTTGGTTTAACACTATCAATGCATTTAGGCAAATTTTGATCCATAAATTTTCCAAGTTCACTTTCAACTTTTTCATTACTAGGCATTAAAAATTCTCCTTCATAATAATAGTAAGGGACAAATATACTTTCTATATTATAAGCTCTTTTAGGTTCATCATAAAAACCTCCTTGAAGACCTATAATATCCAGTGCATCTTTAGCAGTTAAATCAACACATTCTCTTAAAGAATCTTTTAAACTATCAACTTGAGGTTTTATTTCAGCACTTGTAAAATAATTTCCAAAATATCCACTTTTAGTTAAATAAAATGCAATTGAACCAGTTAAAACAAGGATTATAGCTATAATCACAAATACAGACACTTGACCTCTTTTCATTCTATAATTAACTTAAAAGAGTTTATAAATATAATGAGAAATTAATAATATTAAATATGTAATCATATAGTAGTTACAAAAGATAGATTTAAATAGTTGTTAATATATAGAATTATACAATGAATTACCATTCAAGTTTACTTTCAAAAATCGCACTTGCTTCAACATTAGTTATAACTTCTGCAGATAATTTAAACTATTCATTTTCTCAAGAACCTTCTAAACCAAAAGTTACACAAGGTATTGAATCAAAAGTTGAAGAAAAAAAAGATTTAGAATATCTTTCACTTAGCGGAGATAGATTAGATGGGAATGAATATAGAGATGAATATAATAATTATGCAATGGAACTAATTAAAACATTAAAAGAAAAGAAAAGATTCGCCCCAGAATTTAAAGATTCATTAAAAAGTTATTTTAATCCATGTTCTTTTAGAACTACTAAAGGTTTAGCTGAATATACTAAAAAATTCTTATTAAGAGAAAAAGATCCTGAAACTTATTTAAAAGAATTTTATAAAGATTCTGAAGTTATTGAAAAAATAAAAAATATCAATGAAAAAGATTATAATGAATTCAAATTTAATCTTCCATGGAAAGTTGACCCAAAAAATTTAAACTTAACAGATCAGATAGCAATTTACGAAATTAGGGAATTATTAACAAATCCAAAAAATCTACATCCGATGGGTATAGGCCCTTTTTCTGGAAATCCTTTAGTAAGATAATATTATAAAATTTTTTAAGGTAATTTTTTATTTGTCTGATAATATGAATATTGACTTTCTTTTCCAGATAATTTAGCTCTCCCACTATCTAAAGCCATTTGACCAACTTGCCTAGCACCAATTATTCTTGAAGTATAAATTTCGCTTGTATGTCTTTGAGTTGGAAATTGAGATGTATCAAATGGATAACCTGCCTCTCTAATTTGCTGAGGAGTATATTTTTTTAATGATTCCTTTCTTTCAACAACTGATTTTTCAAAATTTATAACCTTATTTGAAGCAGTATTTCTTAAAGCACTAGCAACTTGAGGAGTTACTCCGGGAATCTTTTTTCCATCAACATAAACTCCATCTGCAGCAAATTCTAATTTATCTATTCCTCCAGATGAACTTGGTCTAGCTCTTAAACTTGCTCGTTCAGGAATATTTACATTACCTTCATTATTTACCGATAATTCATATAACAATCTATTAACTGGAGGAAGTTTTGCAACTTCTTCAGAGTTAAGTCCGCTCATTTTTTTTGATGAATCATAATTTTCGGATATAATATAACCATCAATTAAAGTTTCTGCTTCAGCTTTAGTTTTAGCAAATTTTAATGTTACAAGTCTATCAACAACAGTAGATCTAATTTTAGGATCTTGAATAGAGACTAATGGTTCTTTTGTACTTAATGCACTTGCAATTATTAAACCACTTAATTGAGTTTTTCCAGATTTAACACCTGACCCACTTTCCTGAAGTTTTAATTCACTTATAGCAGTTTCATATTCAAGATTAGATAATAATTCTGTTGCAACATATTGTCCAGGTAAACTAATACTTGAAGTTCCATGAACAATCAAAACAGTATTAGGATCCCTCATTATTGCCTCTAATCTTTCTTCTTCTGTACCCTTAAAAACCCCTTTTCTATATTTTTCATCATATTTAATATTAGAATAAGCTGTTTCACTTGCACCACCTAATTGACGACCTCTAGGCCCATAAACAAACATTCCAGAAGTTTCAGAAATTAATGCACCAGATTCATATAAAGTATCTTCCATATCATAAAATCCAACATAACCATTATTACCTGTTTTTTTAAATGTAAATGTTGTTTTTGCACTATCCGGACTATTAATATTTTTTACAAGATCAATTTCATAAGACCCCCTCCTTACTCCATCAGCAAACATTAATTTTCCATTTGGAAAACTTAATTGCGCATTTCCATTTTTAATCCAAGATTGAGCCCCATTTCCAACAACACTATTAAAATCCTTAAAAATTTCAACTTGCATAAATCTATTTGATTTTGTAATCTCATTTTTATCATCAATAACAATCTTTTTTTCATTTAAATTAACATAAGTATAAGGTTCTTTAAAATCTTCAGGGGCTTCTTTTGAATCAAAAAACGCTACAAACTTAGGACTTCCATCTTCATTTTTTCCTGAAGAAGTTTTAACAATTGCAGAAGGTTTTGTTACCTCATGATTTTCAAGCATTGATATCTTTGCATTAAATACCCTATTAGCACCAAGTTCTAAATCAGGTTTAATAATTGTTTCAATTCCTTCTTCATTCTTACTATAATAATTATTTCCAATCATAATACCCCTATTTTTTGCATCTTTTGATATAGTATATTGTCCATCCTTATATTCTATATCTCCATTACCCCTAATAACTTGAGCTAACGGAGTATTAGTTGTTTTAAAGATACCAACATCTTGCAAAGTATGCATCCCATCTTTATCAACAAAACCATTATCCAAAGTTATTTTATTTTTAACTTCCCCTTTTTCATAACTATAACTTATAGTTTTAGTAGCTTCATCATAAGAAACAGATTTAAGACTCTCTCTAACTGAATCAAAATAAAAAGATGCTCTTTTTTCTCCATTAATCGAAACTAGAGAATTTCCATTCCAAGTTAAATCCTTATGTCCAAATCCCTTAAATTCAAGTTTATATCCCTTAGAATTAGAATAACCATTAACAAATTTTTCTCTTTGTTCATCTGATGCCTTAGTCCAAGCAGCATTTTTATCTTTATTAGATAATTTTTCAAACTCTTTAATATTATCAGCTGAACTAGCCCAACTTTCAACATCATCTTTATTAAAAACTCCAACTGCACCAAGTTCATCAGATTGTGCAATTACAAACATTATTAAAAAAATAATCATTAAAAGACCTATCAATAATCTAAATTTATGCTTCATTATCCACTCCTTCAACTAGAGATTCTGTTTCAGATTTATATTTTTCTAAAAACTGATAAGAAAAATCATTTATATCTTCAGATTCTTGACTAATAGTTATAAGTTTTGTATCAGCTAAACTTGTAAAATCAACTAATAATTGTCTTTGATTAGCCATTTCAACTAAACAATCCATGCATAACATAGGTGGATTTTGATTATGAGATTCACTAATATATTTTGCTATTTCATACATGTCATAAAGTTTATATTCATTTGAAAAATCAAATTTATTAAGATTATAATTGACTTTTTTATTTTCAAGAATTAATGTATAATCCATTTCAGATTTAAAACTTATCTTATCACTTTCAATAATTGCAGAACTTTTTGCAGGTTTAGTAATTATTTCTATTTCCCCACTATCAATTGTATTAATACAATCGTTTAATATTAAATCATAAGATTTAGCAAGTTCTCTTTGAACAATTTCAATTTGAGGAAACATAGTCTTTCCATCAATATAATAAAATGGAATAAACATCCATCCTAAATCTAGATATGTTTCAGGAGGTTCATAATATCCTCCTTGAAGACCAATTCTTAATACAGATAAATCAGCAGAAGTTTTTCTGCAATTTTCTATAGAATTTATTACAATATCAACCTTATTTTTTATGTCAGGATTTTTAAAATAATTTTCCTCACTTGATTTAATGACATAATAGGTTAAAACTCCTGCAACTACTAGAATTATTGCAAGTATAATAAAAACAGTTAATTGAGCTTTTCTAAATTTCATAACACACCTTTTTCAAAATAAATAAATTGAGATTATATTTAAATATAACGTATTTATTAAAAATAATTTTATTTATATTTATTCAAGAATTGGAAATAATTTCCATCTGGACTTGTTTCATTCTCAGATAAAATAATTAATTTTGTTGAATTATCTATAAAATTAACCATATCAAAATATATTTTCCTTTCTTGACACATTTTATCAATGCAAGTTGCACATACATAATTAGGATCATCAACTTGTGAATCTGTTAAATATCTGCCTATTTCAATCATTTCATAAATTTTAGATTCTTTTGTATAAGGCATGTCTTTGAGTTCAAAAACCATTAAATTTCCATCTTTTTTTAATGTAAATTTCATATCACTAACAAATTTTATATTTCCAGGACTTATTTCAACTTGGGTTTTAGGTTCATTATAACTTAATTCCAAATCATTTGATTGTATTCTATCTATACAAATCTTAAGATTATTATCAATATAACTGCCAATTTCCATAGAAATTTTATCTTTAGTTGGCATTAAATCCTCTCCTTCATAAAAATAATAAGGAATAAATGCCCAACCCAAATCATATTCTTTTCCAGGTTTATTATAATATCCACCTTGTGCTCCAATTAATTCTAATGAACCATCTGAATTTGTTTTAAAACAATCAAAAACAGTTTCTTTAATACTATCAACTTGAGGTTTAATTTCATGACTATTAAAATATCCAGTACTTCCTCCAGTTTTAGTTAAATAAAATGCAACAACACCAGTAATAACAAGAATAATAGCAAATATAATAAAAACAGTCACTTGAGCCTTTTTCATATATTTTTAAAATAAAAATACTATATAAATATAACTAGAAAACAAGCTAAAATCCTTTTTTTAATGCTTTTTAAATCTATGTTTTGTTACTACCAGATAGATATAACAAAACAAAAGATTTATATACTAGTTTTTCTTATAATAATTAACCTAATAAGGAGGTTAAAATAAATAAAATGACAAACAAAAACAAGCTTTTGAAAATAATCGGTGCAGGCTTACTAGGCTTAGGAACACTAACAGCCTATGAAAGCATTAAACCTAATTTAGGGCCTAATTTTTCAGAACAAGATATACAAGATATTAAAACCGTTTACCAAATTCCAAGTTATGTTGGAAAAGCAATAGGTGAAAATATCCAAGAAAATCTTAAACAATATGAAAATAATCCTGAAAAATTAGAAGAAATGGCAAAAGCATTCAAAAACTAATTTTTTTATTTTTTCTTTAAATAAGTATGAATTACTCCATTCTCTGATTCAAAAAATTGTTGATCTCCTTTACCCATAAGTTTATCCCATTGATCAGATCCTCTTCCAAGATTTTGATACCATAATCTTCTTAGATAATCTCTTGGCCAATACATGTTTGGACCTCCAAACGTACTATATGAATAAGAGTTTATCTCGCCTCTTTCCATAACCGGGGCCCTAATAGAAGATGCTAAAATATTTCTAGCTAAAGTTGCAGTTTGAGGCCCTTTATCAATATCTTTTAATTCAATTCTTTGAATTTCATTTCCAGGAGTACGTAATATTAAATAAGGATTTCCTTGAGGATTATTTTCAAAACCAACTTTAAATCCTTGGGTATTATATTGTCCACCCATTTTTACTTCATTAGTATTTAAAAGAGCTGTATTAACTAATGATTTAATATCAGTTATTGCGCTTTCTCTTATTTGATAATCCTCTCCTTTAAATGGAACATTTAAACTCCTAAGCTTCAAATCTAATCCAGGTTCCAAAAGATTATCGTATAAATATCTTATTCCAGTTTCCCCATATGTAACTTCCCCCTTAGTAGGATCGGCATTCTTTGAAGTAAAAAAAGAAACTGCTTTTAATATTGCAGAAGGAACTTTATCAGGTATCACTTGAGGGGGAATAAAAAGATCAACCTCAACAGAATAAGGAGTTTCAGCTAAACTATCACTTAAATAATCAGTATAATATCCACTCCAGCCCTTACTTTCAATTCTTTCACGAATAGTTTCTAAATAATCTGTTGGAATATCTAAATGCACATCAGTAGTTATTCCATCAGGACTAATCCTAGTTTCTCTTCCAGCAGTAAAATAAAGAGACTTACTAACCATCTTGCTACCATCAGATTTTCCAGTTAAAGTATAAGGTTCTCCTAAAATTTTTCCATCCATTATAACTGAAATATCTTCTATATTAAATGCATTTGTTACAATTTTTGTTGGATAATTAACTCCATTCTTATCAAATTTTAATTGTATATCTCCAGATTTTACATAATAATCATTGGTATTATAAGCACTTACTCCAGTTAAATCCCTTAATACATCTATTCTTCCAGCCCCGCCAACATCAAGGGAAAGTCCATTTAGATTAAGAAAATTATCAGGATAACCTTCAACACTAACTTCATTAGCATATTTTTTTAATCCTTGATCTTTATAAAATTCACTAGTAACATAATCATATCCAATTGTTTTTGTTTCACTTGTTAAATATTTTTTAGCTTCAGTCATTATCTTTCTCATAGTATCACCAGAATCATCATAAATTTCCTTTAAAGGTCCATCTTGTTCTAATGTTAAACTAATAGGTACCCATTTATCTTCATGAAAACCAGGTTTTGAAATAGCATCAACTCTTCCTTGATTATCCAACTTTAAAAAAACCCAATTTCCATCTACATCTTTAAAACTAAGAATTTTAGCAAGTCTATCTGTTTTTCCAAATCCTACAACAAATTCGTAACTTGTTGCTCTTGCAGCTACAAAATTATCTTTTTTAAATTCTACTCCAACAAGTGTATATCTTCCATCACCAATTGTTACAATACTATTTGGAATAGTTTCTCCTATCTTTCTTTCAAATGATAAATCTCCAATTTTAAAAACAGTGCCTTCACCCTTAATTTCAAATCCACTTTCTCTAAATATAACTTCACCATTTTTTGTAGCAAACTTAATATCCAAATCATTTAATCCCTTAGAATCTTTTAAATCTTGATAAGGAAATTTAACAAGTTTACCATTTTTATCTGTAGCCCCTTTTTCTATAACTATTTTACTTCCATCTTTAAAACCTAAAATAAAAGTTCCATCCTTATATTCAAGTTTATTAACTCCAACCGGAAGAGTTTCCAAATCTAAAAAAGTCTCACCATCACCAATTATCTTTTTTCCAGTTGTTCCTTGCGGCCACCATCCGAGTTTAGGATTATCAAATCCAATTACATTTTCTAAAACAGGAACATTTTCTTTTTTTGTCAAAAATCCTCCAAAACCCCCGCTCTCTTTCACTTCAGTTGGCCCTAATTTCTTAATGATTTCTTCAATTTGTTCTGGTGTTGCTTTTGCCCATATAGAATCTCTTTCTTTATAATCCATTTCAGAAACTTTCTTCCAATTTTCAGCTGTCCATGTTGAAACATTACCTGAACTAAATTCTGCTGCAGAAATATTTGTTATATATAGACAAGTTATTATGCAAAATATTGCAATTATAGCAATAATAAATAGCTTTCCCTCTTTTCTCATAATTTAATCACAAATAAAAACTATATAAATATAACTAGGAAATCCTATTACATATAACAATAATCTGCTCCTATAGTTCAGTGGATAGAATATTTCCTTGCGGTGAGAAATGTTCATTTTAGTAATTTACAAAAATTACAAAAATTGAACTCGCGAAAAGGAAATGACCGAAGTTCGAATCTTCGTGGGGGCGTCCTTTTTACCGACGATAAGAAGATTTTGGGAAAAGGAGGCGTAATCCCTGAAGAAGTTAAAATATATAAATGATAAATTATTATTTTAATTAAAGAAGTGTGCAACATCAAAAGATGAAAAGAAAAATATATTTTTATCCAAAAACAAAAATAGGGAAAGTATCAATTTATGGAGTCTTAATAGGTTTTTTATTATTGATAATGAAAACAAATAATATCCTTATACCATTTCCTACTATGATTCTAATGGGCCTTATCTGTATTTTTGGGATAACTTCTTTTTTTTCAATAATTAAAAATAAAGATTATGCTCTTTTGTTATTTGTCAGTTCAATTATAGGAATTTTAGGGATATTATTTACAATAGGAGAAATATTATATCCTCATTAAAAAAATTAATAAAAATAACCTAGTGTTCCTGATTTTTCCCCTCTTTGGGGTTGCATCTAGATTTTGAAAAATGAAATAGTTGTTAGTGGTGAATTTCATTTTTCAATTTAGATATCCTAATTGCTAACTTTCCAACATAATGTTCTATTAGATGTTTATGTGCTTCTTGAACATTATCCAAATCAAACACTTTATCTATATAAGGCGTAATTTCTCCATTTTCAATATATCTATGTAATCTAGAAATTATATCTTCATCAGGCTCACCATTATAGCTTACTATATCAACATCACTTCTTTTTATTGGTTCAGGAAAAACACCATTGGGATAAGCAACTATTCCACCAATACAGAACTCTTCAATAAATGCGTTAATATCCTTATCTGAAAATGTCAACAATACCTTGTCAAACTTATTGAAACCAAAAGAATGTGCTTTTGCAATTACATCTTCAGTTTTTCCATCAATTACAAGTTCTATTCCATAACTTTTTACTAAAGAAATTCCATCAGAGTCTGAAGCAACCGCAAATATTTTTGCACCTATGCTTTTAGAAATTTGAACAGCTATATGACCTATACCTCCACTTGCACCAAATATTGCAATGGATTCTCCTTTTTTTAAGTTTAAAACATCGGTTAATCCTCTCAATCCTGTTAGACCCACTCCAGCAACAACTGATGCTTGCAATAGTGTTATTGTTTTTGGAATTTTATTAACAAGGTTATGGTTAACAGCAACATATTCTGCATAGAATCCTCCTTTAGGATTTAAAAATCCAACGGCGTATACTTTATCATCTATTTCAAAATCATTGACATTTTTCCCTATAGAAACAATAGTTCCGCTTCCTTCAGAACCAAGAATATAAGGAAATTTAGAATTTAGTCCCAACATTTGGTCATATCCTCCCTCACGTTCAAATGTATCCCACTGACCGATTCCTGCATAATCTAATTTTATTAAAATTTCATCTTCAGTTATGTTTGGAATAGACATTTCTTTGAGATTAAATTTAGTAACATCCCCAAATTCATTTATTGCGTTAGCAATCATTGTTTTTTCCATAATAAAATCTCATTAATAAATTAAAAATTGTAATCATTATATAAGTTTTGTCTTTTTAAATAAATCATTTTCTGAACGAAGTAGAGAAAACTACCTATTATCTTCTTCATTAAATAAAGAAAAAATTAAATTTATTCCCATTTAAAAGCGTCTTTTACTCCCCGAAGATAAAGAGAAATTGGAAAAAGGAGGTGTAATCCCTCCTAAAAGTTTAGGTTTAAAAAATTGAAAATCTTATCTTTTTTATGGAAGAAAAAATGCCCAAAAATGAAACAATAAGAAGATGGGCTTCAAAAAAAGGGAAAAAAGAATATGAAAAAGAAATAGATTATAGATTGGAATATATTGAAAAGGATTATATTAAAAAGAAAAATAAACTACTTTATATAAAAGAACGATTAAAACATATCTAATATTCTTTTGTTGTTCTTCTCAAAACTTGCTTAAGATATCTTTATAAACAAAAAATGATTTAATTTCTTAATGGAAACTAAATATGCTTTTGTTGGATTAGCTATCGGTTCATTCATCCTTGGAGTTGGTCTAACAAAACTTACAGAAGGCATGCTCTCTAAAAATTTACCATTAGGAATTATTTTAACCGTTGTAGGTTTTTTCTTAACAGCTTTTGCTTTATACTATAATAACAAAAAAAGGTAAAATTAAATAATTCTTAGTGTCCCTCGCTTTTCCCCTTTTGGGACTGTATCTCGTGGGGGCGTTAAAAATTTCCATTTTTGTTTCTTAAATATTATTAAGAAAATGAAAATTTTTACTATCCTTAGGATTAAATCTCCTACATAAACTAAAATAACTCCGAGCCCCAATGGTTCAGATATATGGCTGGAAGTTGAACTGGATTTAGATTTATTGAGAATTTAACATTCCTTCTAATTTTTGCTTAAGTTGAGTATACACTTTTCTTACTTCCGTTGTATCAATAGAAGATTCTTCTGCTTCTGATAAACTTTTATCTATTGCATTCTCAGTTCGTGTAGCAAGATTTCTTAATTCTGGAACTAACTTTTCTCTATTTTCTGGAGTAATATTAAATTGAGTAAGACTCGCATAAGCATTTAAGTAATTCTTTGCCCAATCTAAAGATTCATTATAATTTGCCATTTTCTAATCTTGTCAGAATAAACATCTGAGGTGCTTTCACCTCTAAAATATATCAAATAAGCTATTTAAAAAACTATCTTTTGATATATTGTTAAAAAAATGTTGGAAAGTTTATCCTATAAGATCTAATCTCATTTCATAAACCTAAATATTAATTTTATAATAAAAAAAGAGAAGATAAGTTTAATAAGAAATAATATTTATATATAAAAAAGAGATATTTAAAAATGAAAAATTTTAATAATTTCAAAAATACATTGATTGTGACAATAATTGCATCCCTGATTATTATCACAACAGCTTTCTTAGTCCAATCATATGGTCAAAAAAAAGTGCTAGAACCCTGCAGTTATTTAGATCCAATAATCATTGATATATTGGCATTCATAGCAGGTTTATTCTTGATAATTGAAGGTTTTTATGAAATACATAGATACAAAGAATCAAAATTAACTAACCAAACTACAAGAATAATAAGAATAGCATTTGGTTGTGCAATAGTTACTTTGCATATTATGCAGTTTTTGCATAAATGAAATCAATACAAAAATTTTAATATTTACCATCTCATAAGAGCGTTAATCCTTATGGAATTAAGTTAGCTACATAAACTAGAATAACTTTATTTATAATACTCGCGAATACTTGGAAATAAACTTAAAAATAATATAATAACTCCTATCAAAGATATTACTGGTTGAAGAAAAAAATATGGAACAAAGATTATTTGAACATCTATCCAAATTATTAATGCTAAACTATAATAAATCAAAAAATTTAATTGCCAAGAAAAATCACTATAAAATTTTAAAAAATTTAGAAATTTTAAACTTTTTTTATCAATTAAACCATAAACTAAAAATAATGGAAAAATTCCTATAATAAAAAATAATATTAATCCAGGATAAAAATAATTATTAAAAAAACTATCCTCTAAATAATTAGAAGGAATCTTTAATTCATTCCCAGTTGGATCTTTGATTAAAGAGAATCCGCCAAAAAGTGCTCCAAAAGAAACAAATAATATTAAGATAATTATTAAATAAGATACAATTGGTCTTTTCATTTATATTAAATCAATCTTTAATTTAAAAATTTAATGAATTGGATAATAAATATCTTTTAAAATTATTCATCAATTCCTATTCTAAAAAAAACTTAAAACTACTATAGCAGCTGTAGCAATTAATATATAAGTAATAAGATTATAAATTGAATCTGAAATAAATTTCTTCACTCTCAAATTTTTTGGAATATTTCCCCAAATAAGAGATTGTCCGATTATTGGAATAATAAAAGATAGCCAAATAAATACAACATAAAAATAAACCGAACTTCCCGATTGACCATTTTGAATAGTGTATTTAGTTACAAATGCTATAAAAAAGGATGTTAAAAAAGATAAAATCATTTGAATGACATAACTCTTCCACATATATGGTTTTTCTTTTTCAATTGCTTTCTTTTGTTCATCTTTAGATAATTTAGTAAATCCAATTGATTGCATATGTAATCTGCCCATAGGTGTAGACATAGAATACCAAAATGTACCAATAATTACACTAATAATTGTTCCTATGATTCCGATTAAAATTACATCTAACATTATATTTTAAAGTTAAATTAATTTATATAATTAATTGAGTAAAGTATTTTTAATATCTAAAAATAAGGTACTGATTAAATAAAACAGTTCAGAATAATTAAAATCTATCATTTTATAGCATTAAAAAATCATTTTAAATAAATAAACTATAAAACTTTTAAAACTTTATATACTATTTAATTTTTATTTTTATATGGATAAACGAATTAATAAATCCCTGATATTTGCTAAAGAAATATTCCTAATGATTTTAGGAGTTTTAGTGGCAGGCTTTGGATTAAAAAGTTTCTTAATCCCCAATGGATTTATTGATGGAGGAATAACTGGAATCTCCTTGTTAGTTTCATTTTTAGCACCAATCCATCTTTCAATACTTATTTTTGCATTTAATATTCCATTTATGATTCTAGCTAAAAAACATGTAAACAAAATATTCGCGATTAAAACATTTATAGCAGTTTTAGGGTTATCCCTCTGTTTAATATTTGTAAAATATCCTATTATAACTTCAGACAAACTTCTTGTGGCAGTTTTTGGAGGATTTTTACTAGGTTCAGGAACAGGATTATCAGTTAGAGGAGGTTCAGTTATTGATGGAACAGAAGTTTTATCAATATATCTTAATAAAAAAATAGGTTTATCCATTGGAGAAATTATTTTTATAATAAATATAATAATTTTCTCATTCGCAGCAATTTTATTAAGTATAGAAACTGCATTATATTCAATTCTAACTTATCTTGTTGCTTCAAAAACAATTGACTTTTATGTTCAAGGTATTGAAGAATATATTGGTTTAACAATAATATCCAATAGCAGCAAAGAGATTAAAAAAAGATTAACAAATGATTTCGGTAAAGGTGTAACAATCTATAATGGAAAAAGCGGATATTATGATGAAAAGGAAAAAGAAAAAGATATAATATTTACTTTTGTAACACGTTTAGAAGTTACAAAAATAAAAAATGATATTAAAAATATCGATCCTAATGTAGTAATTATTGAACAAAGTATTAAAGAAGTTACAGGCGGAATTATTAAAAAAAGACCTCTTCAATAAATCTAGTTGATATCATCAGCTAACATCCATTTATAGGATTGATTATAAATTAAACAATGATAAAGTTCTCCTATGGGACCTCTGGCAACACCCTTATGTTTTCCATTAGGCATTTCAATAACTATTGAACCCTTAGGTAAATACGGTTCTTTTGGTAATGGTAATCCCAAAGGCCATTCAATCTCCGAAATTTCAGATATAGGTCCCCTAGGTTCAAATAAAACAGTTCTTTCTAGGCTCATATTAATCATCCCCCATCTCATCACCAAATTCATAATCATTTATTATCTCGTTATGAATATATTCTTCTTCAGGTAATGGATTATATTCAAAATTTTCAATCATTTCTTCAGTAAAATTTAATTCTCTTAACATCCTTATAAGTATAACAGAAAAACAATAACGACAAATTGTAATATTATCTTTCTTGCATAATATACAATTATTATCATTTTGAGTTTCTAAATATAATCCTTTTTTAAGTTTTTCATTAATAAAATCAATTGTTAATGGATTCACATTATTATCCTTAAGTAAAATAATAGTTTGTTTGATATAACAACCTCTGCATATAGGGTCTGTTATTGAATAACGACATATAACGCATGTTGTTGAATTGAACATCTTTTATCACCTTAATTTTAATCACCATTTTAGAATTATTTATAGATAAAGAGGTATTTAATATAAAGCGGTATTTTAGAATACATCGTTGTATTAAATAATACTACTGCTTCTCACCAATTGAAAAATATTTATAAATTAAATATTGAATAAATTGAGTGGGTAGTACAACAATTAAAAAAGTTAATAATACCCATAATTCAGTATAATAAGGTATTGTTAATGGAATTAATGTTCTAGAAGAAAGTATATAATTGATTCCTTGCTCAGGGGTTGTAAAAAATAAAGCAATAATATACATACCAAAAAGAAACATTAAAGATGAAAATAAAGTTTTAATAGTGGGTTTTGATTTATAAGTGAATATTAAGGCAATACTAATTGATAAATGAATTAAAATACTGCTTATTGTATAAAAAAGTGTTGTAACTAATGGAATAGTATCAAGAAAAGTTTCTCCATAAAATATCTTATAAAAATATCCTACAAGATATAAAAATTGCGCAAATAATCCTATATTAATTAAGGATTTTATAATATCATCTTTTCTTAAAAAAAATCCAATTGCGAGTAATAAAGAAACAAAATCACAAAACCAAAAAAAATTATTATAATCCGCAATAACATTTCTTAGAATTGCAATTATTTGAATAAAAAGAAAATAAAATCCTAATATCAAATAAGTTTTATTTTTTTCCATTTTAACTATACCTCTCTTTAAACGTTTCAAAATAAGTTATTAATAAAGGCAATAATATCCCGATAATTCCAAACATTCTTGCACCACCAATAACCCCTATAATAACTATTATCTGATTGACATGTGTTTTTTTATTTACAATTCTTGAAAGTAAAATATTATCAATTGAACTAACAATTAATAGACCATAAAAAAATAAACCAATGCCGCTTCCAAGTATCCAATAATCATTTGAAAGAAAACCAATAATTATCATTATTAAAGATGTCGGACCCCAAATTATTGCAGTACCAATATTTGGCATTAAAGATCTAAAAGCAAGTATAACTCCTAATAATATAGGAAATGGTACTCCAAATATAAAAAATCCAATAGTTCCAACAATTCCTTGTATCATTGCAACAAATAATTGAGCATAGATTACTGTATGAGTAATATTCCCAAATTCTTTAATTAAACGATTAATGGTTTTTTTTCTCATAGGAAGAATATCTCTAATTTTTTTTAAAATATACTCCCATTCTTTTAAAATAAAATAAGATATAATAAGAGATATAAAAATTTGAGCAAGAATTAGTGGTAAAGCGATAATAAAATTTGTTATTTTATCTTCTAAAATAGGCATTATTTTTTGAAATTGTTTTTCTAAACCAAATTTAGATAACTGTTCTAGATTAAAAATTTCAGCCTTATTAACAAGTAAACAAAGTTTAGAATCTTCACTAATGCACCCATAACCAAAAATAGTTCCTTTAGTTATTTCATTTGATAAAGAATTATAAAAATAATAAGCTTGCTGAGTAATTGCAAATGTTAAAATAAAAAATGGAATTAATATTATTACAACTACAATTAATAAAGCAAGAATTATTGATAAAGTTTTTTTTGAAGTTCTTTCGTTTATTTTTTTATATAAAGGAAAAGCCATATATGAAAGTAATGTACTTCCAAGTAAGACAGTTATCATAGGTTTAATTAAATTAAACAATAAATAAAGAGCTAGAATAAATATTATAAACGGGACAATTCTTTGATATTGATTTAGTTTTGCCATTTTTAAATTACCCCACTTATAATTAATTTATTCTATTTGTTTTATAATGATCTTTATAAGATAATTAAACAAATTAATTTCTTCTCATTTTTGATGATACAATTATAGCACCAAGAACTAAACCAGCTCCAGCAGCAATTAAAATTGCTTTTTTGGGATTTTCTTTTATATAATCATCAAAATTTTTATTTTTAATGATAGCATTTTCTTTAAAATTTACAAATCTTTCTTTACTACTATCCCTTAAACTTTCAGCTTTGTCAATTATTCTATCAACCCCCTCATGAGTTCTTTGTCTAATATCGTATTCATCGATTAAATTATTTTTTTTCATTTTATTTTTTATCAAATTCACTTAATTTTACATAAATTCCAATCAAAAAAACAGTTATCCCAATTGAAAAAAATACAAGGGAATTGCTCAATCCTAATGATTCAATTAAGAAAAAGAAAAGACTAATAATTAAAAAAATTGCCCCAAATCCAAGTATTAAAAATGAATACATTTTCCTTATTATTCTATTTTCAAATTCTTTCATCCTATTATCTATATTCTTCATTATTATTTCAGTGCCATCAGAAATATGGGGAGAAATACTTGCAAATATTGCCTGAGTAAAAAAACTCAGACCATTAATAATTATATCCATTAATCTAGATTCTGTTTTATATTTTATCATTTGATTAATGAATATAATCAAAACTATCTTGCATCTGTTAAACCAGGTGATGCCAAACTAGAATCTCCTTTATTTTCCATATCTCCTTCAGAAAATCTATAATGCCTTGTTATTTTTATCCTAGCAGTATCTTCAATTACATCTCCAGTTTTATCAGGTAATAATTTCATGTTTCTGATATCTATTCCTTGTATTTCAATTTCAACTTTTCTAATGCTTGAATGATTAGGGGTTAAAACAATTGTTTTATGTTCCGGACCCCATTTTTTCTCAAAAGTTCCTGAAGTATAATTAAATTTAGTTAAAGGGATATTTGGTAGACTAGTACAATCTGCTTTAAGATATACAATATAATCTCCATAAGTCATTATAGGAATAGTTCCTTTTCCTTCTAATGAAGAGTGCTTTTCAAATGCTGCTGAATCTTTTCTATGAATATAGTATAAACTATCCTTTGGATTTATGCAATTTTTAATTTCATCTAGCTTGTCTTCTTTTGTTTGTTCCATTTTATTGATTGTTTTTTGATTTTATTTTTTTCCTCCTTACAACTATTTTAAATAACCTTACTCATCATACCTAAAGTTCCAGCCATTTCCTTTTCAGTAATTTTATCTTTTTCATGTTTTTTTCTACTTTGAATTTTTTTTGTTTTCTTTCTCATTTTTTATCTCCTGTTTTTTCTAAATAAATCATTTTGATTATTTCTACCTACTAAATAATAAATTACTGCGGTGATTATATTAAAAATAACTGCAAATATTATCCAAAAAACTTTCATTCCATCAGATAGCCTCTTATTGTTTACAACTACATCATAAATAACCCATATAGCAGCAATAAGTGCTATAATACTCAAAAACCAACCGAAACCATAATATCCCCTGTAATGACCATTAAATAAATTCATCATACCATATCCCCCAAAAAACACTAAAACTAGGAGAATTAATAATATTACAATCCAAGTGTTTTTTTCATTTTTTGCCATTTTAAGTTCTCATTATATTTTTTCCAGCAGATCTATTTTTAATATGACCGATTCCGCCAGGACTCTTTTTAGCTCTTGTTTTTGCTGCTGTCATTCTTCCGCCTCTACTTTTTTTTGCCATTTTTTCCTCCTATTTAATTTATTTTTTCTAATACTAACTACAAATCTACAAAATATATTTTATAAAAATAAAAATAATTTAAGCTCTTTTCATTGCACGAGCGATTATTGTTACTACAAATAATATAACAAATATTATTGCTAGCCATTTTGCAATTGTAAATGATAATCCAGATATTAATCCAAATCCAAACACACCTGCAATTAATGCTAATACCAAAAATGCTATAGCCCAAAATATTAATGATTCCATTTTTTTCCTCCGTAATTAATGTAATCAAAAGAACTATATATAAGAAAGCGGTATTACCTAAGACAAGTTGTATAGATATATACAACTTTATAAATATAAACTTTATTTAAAATTTCTGATCACCGCAAAAATATAATTTTTCATTAACTATTTTATCATCTTTCCAATGTTGAACATTAACTCTAAAAATTGTCTTGATAATTCCATCTTTATTTTCTATATTTATTGCCCATTCAGTCATAGAGACATTTTCATCAATACCACCAAAAGTAACAGATTTTATTTCAGCACTATTTAATTTTTCAATTTCCTGCAAAAAGATCATCTCTCTTGTTCTATTTTCTTCTTTACCTTTAATTGGAGAATTTCCATTAACTTGAATTATCACCTCATCTCCATAGTATTTTTCAAAAGCTTCTAAGATTTTACCTTCCTTGATAAGAATATTCAACTTTTCTACATTATTTTTTATTTTTGTCATTTTATTACTTGATAAATGATAAAAAAGAAATTAAAATTTCTTTTTTTTATCGTTTTTTTTAAATAGGATTTATAAATAATCAATTTAGATAGGGTATTTATATCTCTGCTGTATTAACTAGTACTTCTAAATAGATTAAGATTGACTCTTTAGAATATATTGAGTTATAGTCCATTTATATCCTAAAGAGTCTCCTTCTAATCAGAAGTTATAGTCTGTACAATTGGTTGCGTGTTGTTAACAATAGGAAAAACGTTCAATTGAACTGTTTCAATTTGTTCTACTGGAGGGTATACATTATGTTTCTTTACATGAATTTCAAAACCATGCCTAAAATTCTTAAATTCCCCATTATGCTTATGAACCACCATACTTACATCATCCTTCTTTGCAATTCTTCCTGCATAATCCATCGCATCACTTTGAGTTTCAAATAATTTTGAGACTTTCTCACTTCCTTCTCTTCTTACAGCCCATCCATTTTTTCTAGGGACTACATGTTCATTTTTTAATTTTATCATTTAAATTATCAGCCTCCATTATTATAATTTATAGCAAATAAAGTATATATTATAGAGTAGTAGTCAATAATAATAAATGTACTAAATAATACATTATAAAATTCTAAATAACTTTTTCAGAATAATTCCAAAGAAGATTATAAAAATCAAGATATTCCTTGGAAATAAGATCATTTTCAATAACTATTGTAAAGATAGGATGTATCCATAATGTTATATATACAGAACCATCACAAACTATCTGAGTAATTTGTGAATTTTTTGATTGTTGATTTAATGGTAAAAGTCTAGCTTCAGTATATTTTAAATTACTTAAAGTTTTAATCTCCTCATTAGGAATTTTATAAAAAAGTAATTTAAGAGATATATGTTTTTTTATTCTCTCTATATGAAAAGAATGCATTAATTTATCATTAAGAATATTAATGATATTTTCATTTTCAGCTAAACCATAAATCCAAACTTCAGATTTTCTTTCAAGTAAACTTAATAATATACTTTTTACTGCATTTAATCCTTCAAGCGTATAGACTTTTGGAGTAGATCCAGATATATAAGTAGTTTTTATAAAATTCATAGCAGATTTCAAATTCTCTAATTTATCTTTTTCTTCATTTAAAATTAAATCAGTAGATAATGCTGCAAAAACCTGTTTTCCTTCTTTATTTGACAAATAAACAAGATTTCTTTCTTTAAGTTTAGTTAATGTATCATATACATTAGCCCTATGCATTTTTGTTCTTTTTGATACCTGCGTAGCCGTTGATTCCTTATTTTTAAGAAGATCTAAATAAACAATAGTCTGCATTTTTGGAACGCCTACAGATTCAAAAGCCTTAATAATTAGTTCATCTTCCATAATTTATTAAGTCAGGGCTATATATAGTTTTATAGGTTATGAAAATTTCTTATAACTTCTAAATAAAATGATTATTAAATATAATCTGGATATATATTTCATGAAAAAACAAAAAAAGTTTTATTTTTTCCAAAATCAAGACTTGGAAAAATTTCTTTCTGGTTAGTCATAATTTCTTTCATCTTATTATATCTCCAATATTGGTTGGCAATGGCATTTAACTCTTCAGTTCCACCCTTCATTGGAATCCTACCAATTATAATATTAATTGTATGCGGGTTAACTTCGATTATATCAATTATGAAATATCATGATTATGCAATAGTTTTATTTTTAAGTTCATTATTGGGTTTATTAGGAATCTTATTTTTAGTTGGAGAACTTATTTTCCCCCATTAATTTTACAAATGCATTATATCAAAAAATTTCTTCTTATTGTTTATTGCTTTCAAAATATCAAATAACAAAATCAACAAGATGGTAGGAATTAAAGCACACAACCATCCATATAATGAAATAGGAACAGTTCCAAATATTTTATTTAAAGGTGTATAGATAATTATGATTGTTGCTAAAATTGAAATCATTGATGCAAACAATAAATATTTATTTACAAAAGGAGATCTATTTAAAACCCCTTTTCTAAATGACCGATAATTAAAAGCTGAAGCAATTTCTAATAATATCAATGAGACAAGTGCAACAGTTCTTGCAACCTCAAAATCATAATTAAAAACATTATGACTTAAATAAACCGCAAACAATGTAAAAAAAGCTAATATCACACCAGTAAATATTAATAAATAAATTAATTTCTTATCAAGTATATCTGCTTTTTTTCTTGGTTTTTCATCCATTACATCATTTGATGGAGGATTAAAACCTAAAGTTATAGCAGGAAGATTATCTGTAACTAAATTCATGAATAAAATCTGTAAGGCTAGTAATATTGGAACTTGCCAGCCAAGATAAGGTGACAGTAATACCCCCATAAAAAGTATTATTAGTTCAGCTAAATTACATGATAATTGATATGTAACAAATTTTTTAATATTTCTAAATATGGTTCTTCCTTCTTTAATTGCATTAACTATTGTAACAAAATTATCATCTTTTAAGGTTATATCAGATACTTCCCTAGTAACATCAGTCCCCCCTAAACCCATTGCTATACCAATATGTGCCTCCTTTAATGCAGGAGCATCATTTACTCCATCACCGGTCATAGTTACTATCTCACCATTCTCTTTTAATGCTTTAACAATTCTTAATTTATGTTCAGGCCTAACTCTAGCAAAAATAACAATATTTTTTATTTTTTTAATTAAATCTTCTTCGCTTATTTTATCAAGCTCACTTCCTTCAATAACTTCTCCTCTAAGACCTATTTGCCTTGCAATAGCTAATGCTGTCTCTTTATTATCTCCGGTTATCATTTTAACTTTTATTCCTGCATTTAAACAAATTTTAATTGAATCTTTAACCTCTTCCCTAGGAGGATCTTCCATCCCTACAGTACCCAAATAAATTAAATCTTCTTCAAGATTTTCTTTTATTGAAATTGGCTTTTTATATGCAATAGATAAGGTTCTTAATGTATCATTAGTCATTTCTTTATTGATATTAAGAATTCTTGATTTTTCTTTAGATGATAGAGTAAATACTCCATCATTTCTTTGTATAGATTTGCACTTATTTAATAATATTTCTGGAGCTCCTTTAACAAATACATAATTTTTAGAATTATATTTACCCAATACAGACATCATTTTCCTATCAGAATTAAATGGACTCTCTTCTAATCTTTTAAATTCTAAATCATCTTTCATTATTCCAGCTTTAGCTGCCATAATTAATAATGCAGCTTCAGTAGGAGTTCCAATCGGTTTGTATACATTATCATCACCAATTCTTTCTATTCTAGTATCATTGCAAAAAATTGCAGATTTAAATAATAATTCAAGTACATTTTCTTTCTTGATATCAACTTCCTTATTATTTAATAAAAATTTTCCAGTTGCTTCATATCCAGTACCACTTATATTATATAAATTATTATCTGAATATATTTTTCTTACAGTCATTTCTCCTTTTGTAATTGTACCGGTTTTATCAGAACATATAACCGTAGTTTCGCCCAAAGTTTCAACAACAGAAATCCTATTAACAATAGCATTCTTTTTTGCCATCTTAAAGACCCCAGATGCAAGAGTTGTAATCAAAACTACAGGTAAACCTTCAGGAAAAGCTGAAACTGATAAAGCTATAATTAATATTAATACTTCAATTAAAAATTCTTGAGATAGAGTTTCAGCTCGTACAATCATTAATAATCCAGTTAATAAAGAAACAATTATAGCGATTGTTGCCATATATTTTGCTATTTTATTAACCTTCTTTTGTAAAGGAAGTTCTTTTTCAGCTGTTGAAATCATTCCAGCAATTTTCCCAAATTTAGTATCCATCCCAGTATGAATAATTTTAGCAATGCATCTCCCATTAACTACAAATGAGCCCATAAATAATTGATTAACTTCACTAATTTTATTATTTTGTTTTATTGCTTCTTTTTTTACTTCTCTTGATTCTCCAGTTAATATTGATTCGTTTACAACTAAATCTTTTTGTTCTAATATAATACAATCAGCAGGTATTTTTTCTCCACTTCTAAAAATAATAATATCATCAGGTACAAGATTTATAGAAAATTCCTCTTTTTCTTTTCCATCCCTTATAATTATTGAAACAGGCATTATCATATTCTTTAATGCACCTAATGCTTTTTCAGCCCTATATTCTTGAATAAATCCAACAATGATTACCATAAATATAACACATAAAATTGTTATTCCAGTTGGAACTTTACCAACTAAAAATGATAATAACATTGCAAAAAATAAAAGATAAATAATAAAATTACTTTTAACTTGCCTAAGAAGTATCTTTAAAGGACCATTTTTAGAAATCTCTCTAATTTCATTTTTACCATACTGAGCTAATTTACTCCTAGCTTCTTTTTCAGTTAATCCTCTTTTTTGATTTATCATAAGTAATGACATACTACTTAAGAAAAATAGATATTTAAACCTAATTTTTTAACAATATTCTTGTTAAGTGAGTATAATTATATTTTTAAATCAAAATATTATCATTTCAGTATGGAAATTACTAGTACTCTTTATGAAGATTCAAAGATAAGTGTTATAACATCAAAAACTGATTCTAACAATTATGCATTATATCTTCAATTTCCAAATGGAACATTTCGATATTTTGATATTCCAAAAGAAACAGCTACTGAAATTATTAATACAAATAGAGACTGTCTTGAAAATAAAATTGATTCAGTTAATCCAGATATAATGAAGATTGCAAAATCCATTGGATTAATATCAGATTCAATTGGTTTAGCTCTTGCACATGCTAAATTTGAAGAAGATGAGAGATTATTGAGATATATTTCTATGATGAGAAAATTTTAATTTTCCCTATCTCCTATTAACAATATTAACTAATTGATGAACATCCCCAATTGGACTAGAAACATTTGCAAGGGTTATTAAAATTAAAGCAATTAACCACATAAATAATATCCAGTTTATAGCTAAAATTAAAGTAAGATTTACATCTTCTCTAACTCGAATTTTATAAAAAAGAAATATATTAATAAACGTAAGATAAATTCCAATCAAAAATAAAAATCTAAGATCAGATATTATTCCAGCAGTATGTATATCTGCTTTCTGAGTACTTGATAATAAATTATAATCTTCTATAGAAAATCTTGTAACACCAAGTTTCTCTACATTAGGATCATAAAAATTAGGAATAGTTAATATCCAATCCACACTATAATATGCCCTTACTCCATATTTTTCTAAAGTAATAACATGACCTCTTTCATGAAAATAAGTGGTTATTAAGACTAAATAAGGTAAAACAAAAAAGATAGTAATAAACAAAAAAGAAGCAACATTAAATATTTTTCTTGACTCAATTTTTTTAAATATTTGATTCATTTAAATAAAAACAAAAAATACTTAATAAACCTTTTTAAAAAAATTTAATTTGCTAAAATTAAAATTATCTTTATTTTGTTATTTTTTCAACTTTTTCTAATAATTCGGGATTAATATAATGACTAATTGTGACAGTTGGACTATTTTCCCAAGCATTATGTTTCTTATTAAATTTTTTATGACCTAATTTTTCAGCAATAGAAAGAAAAAGATCTCTCACTTCTTTTTTTTCAGCCTCTTTTTTCTTATCTAAAAAATCTTCAACAGATTTTGTTGCATAATAAGATCTTACTATATGAGGATAAAATTTTATTCCAGTATATTCTTGAAATGCACTTTCAAAATCAGTATCTTTTAGAGGCTTATTATCTTTTCCAGTAAATATAAAATCATCATCTTTTAATTCACTCAAAATTCTTTTTAAAGTATTAACATATTCATCTGGAAATTCTTCTTCAATTTCCATAGGTACTCCGCCCTTTTCAATATATTTGAAATTGATCCTATTTCCATTAATTTTTACATCAGATTTCTTTAAAGTTGTTAATCCTTTGCTATTATGAATTTTATAATATATCTCATTTCCAACCCTCATATATGTCTTAAGTAATGTAAATATTGCAATATGAATCTTATTCTCTTTATTATTTAAATTTGAATATGCTTTTTTATAGATTACATCATATTTTTTTTCAAATTCTTTTACCAAATTATATTTAATCTTTTTAGAGTTTTGAACTTTATCTAAAGTATAACAATATGCATATTTGCCATTAGGATTTTTATATATAACATCCCAATGAGAATGACTAGTTTCAGGATGAATTGTTAAATCTTCTGCAAATAAAGAAAATGCCTTATCAATTTTTCTTCCATCAGGAAGTTGATTAATTCTAGCACCCTGGCATTTTCCATCAGGAGATAATTGTCCTTTAACAAATCTTTCATCAACTTTATCAATAATTATTAAATTTTCATTCCCATGAGCCTTGTATAAATCAATTACAAAATAAGCATTTGGAAACTCTTTAGAATTTTTTTTCCAATCATTATTAGTTTTTTCATAAGTCTTAAGATCAGTATGCTTTATTCTTAAAGTTCCAGGAATAGTCTCAGATTTTTTCTTCTCTTTTTTTAGCATTAATATAAATAAGAAAAAAATATTTTATATATCTTTCTAATATAACTTTTAGAGATTATATATTTTAGATATTTCCCCTACCATCACTTTCTCTAGATATAGTACCGCATTTTTGACATCTAAACAAATATACATTAGATTCATTAGTAAGTCTTTCACCAAGTTCCATAACATCTGCGGATTCACAACCGCATTTTTTACATTTATGATCAACACCAGCTGAAACCAGATTTTTTGCAACCCCTTCGCCTCTTTTTTCGATCCTTTCTTCAATTTTATCAACAGAACTAAGATCAATACCTTCTCTTCTTTTGAATCCACAGCTACAATAAGCTATATTTTTTCCATTTTCTTCCTTAAATTGCAGAAGATTCTTGCATACTGGACAAAATTGTAAAGCCATATTATTTTTTATTAAATCTTATCATAGTTTAGTTAAAAACCTTTCTTAAAAAATTATATAATCCCTACTTAGATAGGTTTATAAATCCATTAAAATCACTTATTTTAGTGATTAAAGAAATTTTCACATTTTTACATATAGATGTAAGGAGGATAATATCATGGATAGATTCAATAGACCAAGAAGCTCTGGAGGTTTCAACAGAGGCTCAGGCGGCGGTTTTAGAAATAACAATTTCAGCGGCCCAAGAGAAATGCATAAAGCAGTATGTTCTGAATGTAAAAAAGAATGTGAAGTTCCATTCAAACCAACTGAAGGTAAACCTGTTTACTGTAAAGAATGTTATGCAAGTAAAAAAACTAGTTTCTAGATTTTTTTATTAAACTTATCAATACAGATTATAATTTTTATTTTTTTATCTTATATTAATCTTTTAATTTTAATTATTTTGAAGGTTTTTCACCTTCAATAATATGCTCAATTTCATTTAGAGTTATCTTAGATTTCCAAAAGAAATAACCAATAACTGAAAAAGTAACTATTGGTGAAACCCAAGGGGCAATATGAAATCCAAAAGCATCAAGTAACATAATCATACCTAAGAAAAAAATTGAATACATCGCCCCATTCTTTAGATATCTGTATTTCTTTATTCCTTCTACATTTCTTATTGTTAATTCTCTTACAACAAAAGCTCCAAGACCATTTCCTAAAATAATTAATGGAACAGATAATGTAAATGCAAAAGCTCCCAAAACTCCATCAATTGAAAAAGTAGCATCTAAAACCTCTAAATAAAATATTTTACTTATATCCGAATAATTATCTTTCAATAAATCTTTTTCCATTTGTTCGGCATTTTGTTTAAAACCATGTGTTATAAAAAAAGCAGTTGATCCAATAACAGCTGAAAAAGCCATTAAGGAATTTATTTTTAATGAAAACCATACAATTAAAGCAAGAAGTATTGAAACAACTGCATAAAACCATACTCCTTGAGAATGGAAAAACTTTTCACCCTTTAAACCATAATTTTTAGGTTCCATAAATAACCAATGAAAAAATAAAAATATCAAAAATGTTCCACCACCAGTTAATAATATTGGTGCTGATTTTTCTATTGATTCTAAAACTTGTGGATCACTTGAAAAAGTAGATAATAAAGCTCCATAAGCTCCAAGGGAAGGATTAGTTGCCCATACAATTATCCAAGGTAAAAGCCCTCTAACAATAAATACTGCAAAGATTAAACCCCAAAATAAAAACCATTTTCTTGCTTTTTTAGACATTGTAGATAAAACATCAGCATTAACAACAGCATTATCAATACTGCTAATAGTTTCAAATGCGCATAAACCAAGAACTATTAATATTAAATTCACCCAATCCATAAATAATAAAATAAAGAATTCTTTATAAATATTTATTAAAAACTAGTCTTTTTCTTATTTTTTATAAAATTTAACCAGATTTTCCTCTTTAGAAAAATTTATAATAGAGTTTTACTGGTTATAATTAATTAAAAATAATTAAAATGGATAACAATAGTTCCGAAAATGAAGAATGGCCACCACCCAAATTACAAATACAATTAATAATAGAATTGAATCAAAATCTTACGTATCGTTCTCAAAATTAAAGGCCCCCTATTTAAAAGAAGCTAAAAAAGTTAAAGGGTTTCATATTTGGTATGTGGATGGTTCCTATGTAAGAAAAAATATAGATACGGAATTTAATAATTATGGCCAGCACTATAGATTTAATTTTATTCCAAAAAAAGAGTTCTGGATAGATTATGAAGCTAAAAAAGAATTAAAATATTTTATTGATCACCTATTAATTGAATTTAAATTAATGGACCATGGAAAAGACTATTTCTCAGCAGTTACTATTGCAGATAAAATAGAAAAAAAAGAAAGACTAGAAAATCCATCAATAAAATCTATCTTGAAATATGATAAAGAAGAAGTAATTGATTTAATTCATAAAAAAATACTTTTTAAGACAGATAAACTAAAAGTTTGGGTAGTATCCGGTTATCTTGTAAGATCATTATTTAATCCAAGTTTTACAGCCGGAGGTCATGACAGAATATATAACTTTATACCAAAAAATGAAGTTTGGATAGATAATACTATAGCATCAAAAGATTGGGGATTTGTTATTTTGCATGAATTATATGAAAGAAATCTTATGTTAAATAATCATAATTTATCTAAAAAAGATAATTATGAAGATTCTCATGAAAAAGCGATAAAATTAGAAAAAAAATTTATGGCTAGTCCAGATGGATTAGATGAAAGAATAAAAATTGAACTAAATAAGATAACATTTAAAAAACAAAAAATTGAAAAGTTGCCTATTGAAAAATATCTGCAAATTGCTAGAAACTCAAGAAAAGAGTTAAAAACAGATAAAATTAAATTTTGGGAAAATAATAAATCCAAGATAAAAAATAATATTGAAGAAATTATAAAACAATTCAGATTTCCAAAAAATTGGAAGATTAATGTTGCTATATCTAATTTTTTAGATAAAAAAGATAATAATTATGATGCGAATGACACAGGAACCTGGAGTTTTGTTGATATTGTTGGTGCAACAAAAAAACAAGGATTTGATATATTTGTTTTTTTCCATAAATCGGATTTAGAGTTCTTATCATTACCTGCATTAATCCCGATAGTTGTTCATGAAATGAAACATGTTGAACAAGCAATAAGAAATCCAAAACAGTATATAGCTCAAGCAATAAATGACGATCTGCATAAAAAACATGAAGCAGAAGCAGAAGCTGAAATAGGAAAATATCCAGAAGATTTTAGAAAGCAAGCAGTTCTAGAAAAAATTGTTTACAGTTACTATAACTTTGGCTGGAAAAGTGCTAAAAAAACAGCGCGCTATTTATATATAGAATCAAAATTTGCTTTTGGAGATGGATATGTATCCGAAATGAATAAAGAAGAATATGATTTATTTTTAAAAGCTGAAAAAGCAATGGATATAGATTTATTCATAAATAACTTTTCAAAAACTTTTGAAAATCAATAATATGGAAGAAATATCCGGAATTATGAAAAAAGAACATGCTAGATTATATTCTTTATTTTTTGTAATCAAAGAAAAAATTAAACAAAATTCAGAAGATATTAAAGAACTGATTCAAGAATTCATTTGGGAACTAGATAAACACTTTTTTCTTGAAGAAAAACTTATTTTTTCAATATACTCCAATCTAGGTAATATTGATGTTCTTGATTTAATTAAAGAACATAAAGATATTTTATGGAAAGTAAATAGAATCTATGAAATAAGGGATGAAATCCAGGATTTAGATAAATTATTATTAAAACATTCAGATTCAGAAGATAAAAATTTCTACCCATTTATTGATAAAAGTATAGATAATGAAAACAAAAAAATTATTCTTTCAAGATTAAATGAGATAATTGAATAATTTTTTTTATTATCGTTTAATATAACTACCTTATATCTATTTTTACTATTCGTTAATCTAGTTAGAAATATCATCCTCATTATCGCGTTTAATAATATCGAGATGATTTTTATATATCTCAATAATATTTTAAACTAACTATCCACATACCTGTTTTTCTTATCCTTACTTTAAATTATAGATATCCTAATCATTGAAAAATTTGTATATTATTAAGATTTCTACAAAACCTTGTCTATATTTTTAAAAATCTTATTTAATATAAACATCTTCCCACTTTCTCATATAAGATTCAGGTATTTTTATCTTGTATTCAGTTATTTTTCTATATTTATCTTTTCTTAATAACCTAATTAAAAATCCCATAAATAAACCAACTGCAACTCCAGATATATGAGCAATATGTCCAGTATTACTTGGAATAAATAATCCTAAAATATCTCCTATAGTCCAAATAATAGTTGCTAAAAACATTGGCATAATAAATCCAAATGCAAAAACAAGCATGAATGGATTAATTGCAGTTAAACATCCCATAACACCATAGATAGCCCCACTAGCGCCAAGGCTAGAATCATAATAATTAACACTGAGGATATTTGCAATAATTCCAGAAGCAAAAAATACAATTAAAAAACGCTTACTTCCAATTAACCTTTCAAGAGAATAACCAAAAAATAATAATGCAAATAAATTATAAAATAAATGGGATAAATTTCCATGTGCAAATATTGCAGTTACATACCTCCAATACTCCCTATTATAAAGGGCAGCCTTATTTAATACAAATAAATCTGATATATACTGATTTAATTGCAGAATAAACACAAGAACACAAATTAAACTTAAATAAAAAAAATAATATTTTATCTTATATTTTTTATGACTCATTATATACAAAAAAATTATTACTAAATAAACCTATTCATCTTTTCCAAAAATTATTCTTTAGCTAATCTAGAACCCTATATTCATTATTACTAACTAAACCTATTCATCTTTTCCAAATACATTCCTGAACCATGCTAGAACCTTATCAATCATTCCTTGGCTAACACATTTTCCAGATACACATACATTACTTTTGCATTCAAAATTATTTTCACAAGCATTATTTCCTGAAAGTTGATCTTCAAAACTTCCCATATCCGTGCAATATTTAGAAGATTTCCTATAACCAAACTGATAACATTTGCCTTCTAATGGACAAGAATCCTTACAAACAAGAACATCCTCAGGAATAATCTTTTCTCCAGCTTTACAAGAATAATGACATATATTATTTTCAATATTCCATCCGCCTTCACAAGTTGGATAATCAATCTTATTTTCATCAGCCCATAATTTACAACATTCTTGTAAATCACTAATATCGCAATCCAATAATATTGCATCATTTGTATCATCATAACAATCTTCATGAACAGAAAAACTATTTACCCCACATTTTCCACTTTCTTCATTACAATTATCTTTACAGGCTTCTTTAGCATATTCTTGCCATAATTCAGAAGGTTTGCATGAGCTTTCACTACCTTGTTTTTCTTCTTTTCCATTATAACATTTATAATACATATATCTAAACATTTTATCTCTGATTTTATCGATATCAGATGCCCCTTTAGAACAATCAAAAATAATTTCTTCATTAACGCCATCTAAACTAGATAAAGCATAACCTCCACAAGAACTTTTCCAAGATATTTTTTGATTTCCAAATCCGTTTATTTCAACATCACAACCAGTTATTCCTGCACAATCAAATCTAAAATCTTCTTTATTAGTAAAACTAGCAGTATAGCATTTTTCTTCATTTTCAGAATTTTTAAAAATACATTTAACATTTTCTTTAATAACTTCATATTTACCAATAATTATTGTTGCAGTATTATCATTTAATTCTAATAATTCTATATAATATCCAGAATATTCAAATTTTTTACCCTTATGTAATCGAAGTTCAATAAGATTCAAAATACTATCACTTTCAGGTTTTTTATTATATAATTTAACTACAGCTTCCCCATTTGGTCCAATTTCCTTAAATTGAAATTTAATATTTTCTTCAATAAATTTAGATTCCTTAAGAGTTATCTTAAATTTCTCATTTAATTTAATTTTTTCAAGATTAGTTATTGTTCCAGATAAGCAAACCCCATCTTTGCAACTATAACCTTCAGGACAATCTTTATATTCAATATAATTTTTTCCATCTTTACATATTTTCTCACCAATTTTTTTAGAGTCTGAACAAAAATCATTATGGACTCCTGTTGCATCTTTAGCATATCCTTTAGTAAAGATATCAATGCCATTATCAGAATCAAAACATTCTGTATCCATAGTTATGCAAACACCATCTTTGCAACCATTAGGACATTTAAATGGATAAAAAACACAATTATTTTCTGAATTACAATATCCTTCTCTTAATTCAGAATCATGTTCTCCTCCAGTTATACAAGCATCAACTATCTCAGTAGAAGTAGATTTGCAACTACCCTGTTTATAAAATTCTTTCCCATAATCACTATCTGTACAACTTGTTGCATTTATGCAAGCACCATCTTTACATCCATTTGGACACTTATAAAATTGAGAACCTACTGAATAATTATCAAGACATATAGCTTCTTGAATATTATATCCTTGATAATCAATACAAATATCAGTTTGATTAATAAAATCAAAAATAGCAATTCCTTTTTCATAAAAATTTTTACCATCTGGATATTCATTATTAACATCATCATCATTACAAACATATGAACCTCTTGTACAAGCTCCATCAATGCAATCATAAGTACAACCTTGCTCAATATATTTAGAAGTACCATCTGAGTTACAATAATATTCCTTAACTCCCTTTTGTCCTGATATTGGGGATATTTGATAACATTCATCTGTATTTGAAACTTGATTAATATCAATTACAGTTCCTTTTTCAAAAATATCTTTTCCAGAATCACTATCAGAACATTCAGCAACAACAGCTAAAACCAATAAACTATTTAATATTAAAAATAAAAAAAATATCCCTATAATTCCTCTTTTCATTTTTATTTTAGATTAATCTTTTATTTAAAACTTTTTATTTAAAATTTTTTAGTACTGCATTTTCCATTATTGCATCCATAAGTGCAAACAAAAGCTATTGATTCTGGATAATAATTATCATTAAACATAGATTTCTTACAATATTTCTCATATAAAGTATTTCCAATGCACTTATCACTATAGATCTCTTCCCTATAACTTACTTCACCATAATTGTAATAATCAGGTTTAAAATCACTATCAATACAAGGATATTCTTGATTAACTCCATTATCTAAAATTGAATTTCCAGTAATATCTTTAAAAAATAATAATCCACTTGACAAAAATAATAATGAGATAGTTAAAATTGTTGCAACTAATCTTTTATTTCGATCTATCACCTTTTTTTTCATCTATAAATAAGTAAATATTTCTTTATAAAACTTATCGAATAACAAATCAAGACTTAAACAATTAATATTTAGAAATAAATTTAATTATTTTAATAATCATCCATAGATTTAGTTGCTTGTTCTCTTAATATATCAACTTTATCTATTCTTTCCCAAGTAAAATCTTCATCAAATCTTCCAAAATGTCCATAAGAAGCAGTTTTTCTATAAATTGGTCTTCTTAAATTAAGATTTTCTATAATTGCTTTTGGCCTCATATCAAAATTATCTAATACTAATTGCATGATTTTTTCTTCTGAAATCTTATTTGTATTAAAACAATCTATATTTACTGATGTAGGTTTAGCAACACCAATTGCATAACTAATCTGCACTTCACATTTATCAGCTAAACCTGCTGCAACTATATTTTTTGCAACATATCTAGCCATATAAGCTCCGCTTCTATCAACTTTTGATGGATCTTTTCCTGAAAATGCTCCGCCTCCATGTCTTCCAACTCCGCCATAACTATCAACAATTATTTTTCTCCCAGTTACTCCAGTATCTCCTTCAGGACCGCCTATAACAAATCTTCCTGTTGCATTAATATGAACATGTGTTTTTTCATCCATCATATTACCACAAACAGGTTTAATGACTTTTTCATAAATTTCTTTTCTTAAAACTTCTTCAGATAATTCTTCATTATGTTGTTGAGCAATTACTATAGCATCAATTCTTGCAGGTTTATCATCCCTATATTCAATTGATACTTGGCTTTTTCCATCAGGACCTAAATGTTTAATTGAACCATTTTTTCTAACTTCAGCTAATTTTTTTGTTAACTTGTGAGCATAAACAATTGGCGTAGGCATTAATTCAGGAGTTTCATTACATGCAAACCCATACATCATTCCTTGATCACCTGCACCTTGATCTTTATTTTCATTATCATTAACTCCTTGAGCAATATCTGATGATTGAGAATGTATAGAAACCCAAACCCCGGCATCTTCTGCATCAATTCCAAATCTAGGGTCAGTATATCCAATTTCTTTTAAGACTCTTCTTGCTATAGTTTGAACATCAGCAAATCCTCTTGTTGTAACTTCTCCAGCAACATGAACACTTCCTGTTGTAACTAAAGTTTCAACAGCAACTCTTGAATATGGATCTTGAACCAATAAATTATCTAAAATAGCATCAGAAATATTATCACAAATCTTATCAGGATGACCCTCTGTTACAGATTCTGAAGTAATAAAATGAACCCTCATATTTTTTTTACACCTTTTAATTTTATTCAAGTTTTATTTAAAAACATTTAGATAAAATAACAACTATTATCTTATAACTAATATTTATAAGCAAATCAATTCTAATTTTTATATGGAAAAATCAATTTTTACTATTAATTATAAGGATAAAAAATCAAATGCAAGAATTGGTTTATTAAAAACAAAAAAAGGTGAAGTTGAAACTCCTTTTTTTATGCCAGTTTCAACTAAAGCAGCAGCTAAATTCATAAATCCAAAAAAAATAGAAGAATTAGGTGCGCAAGCAACAATTTCAAATGCATTTATTCTTTCATTAAGACCCGGAACAAAAATAATTAAAAAATTAGGAGGAATTGGAAAATTTATGAATACTTCTTTAATAAATTTCACAGATTCAGGCGGATTTCAAATGTATTCTAAATCCATATATCTAAAATCAGATGAAAAAGGTGTTACATTCAAAAATCCGATTTCAGGAGAAAAAATATTTATGACACCTGAAAAAAATATGGAAATACAAATTGATATAAATTCAGAAGTTGCAATGTGTCTTGATAGAATGCCCTTATATGAAGATTCAAAAGAAGAAATAGAAAATGCAGTAAATCTAACAACAAAATGGGCTAAAAGATGTAAAATTCATCACGATAAATTACAAAAAAAATTAAAATCACAAGATAGGCAACTTCTTTTTGGAATAACTCAAGGAGGAATCTATCCCGATTTAAGAGAAATCTCCGCTAGAGAACTTTCAAAATTAAATTTCGATGGATATTCAATTGGAGGTTTTGGAATGGGTGAAACCTTTGAAGAAGAAATGAAAATAGTAGCTAATCAAAAAATGATCCTTCCAGAATCTAAACCCATTTATCTTATGGGAATAGGTTCACCAATTGAAATTCTTGAAGCAATTTCATATGGAGTAGATATTTTTGATTCTCGTCTTCCAACAATGAATGCTAGACATGGTGAACTTTTCACATCTAAAGGAAAAATAAAAATTCTAAATAAAAAATTCGAATTAGATAAATCTCCAATAGATCCTTCATGCAATTGCTTTGTATGCAAGAACTTTTCCAAAGCTTATATCAAGTTCTTACTTAAAGAAGATGAACCCGTTGGTAAAGAACTTGCTTCATATCATAATCTATATTATCTTCAGGACTTAATAAAAAAAGCTAAAGAAGAAATTAAAAAAGGAAAATTCTTAGAGTTTAAAGATAAGATAAAGAAAACTTATAATAATTAAAAATTGAATTTTATTGAGATGTTATAATTAATTCCATTTTATCCACTGGTTCACATTGATTCATTTCTCCAATCATTGGTGCAATCTTAACTGTATAAATTCCAGGTTTTAATGCGCTTTCACCTGAACAAACTAGAGTAATTTCGCCTACTTCTTTTTTATCAGGCAAATCATCAAAATCATCTCCATTACATAAAACAGTTTTATTTGAGTCATATACTAAAATCATTATCTTCTTGATAATAATCCTATTTCCCCCTTTAGTTATAGTTGCTTTTACCGTATTTGTACTAAAATCATAATCTACTTTATTTAAGGTAATATCTACATTAAAACATCTTTCCGGTTGTCTCTCAGTAGTATATGTGCAACAAAAAAATATCTTCCAGATATAAAATGATAGTACACAGATTATTAATAATGACAAGACTATTACTGTCCATCTAGTAACTTCCTTCATTTTTCACCTTCTCTTTCATTCTATTCACCTGCAACTACAGTTAAACCTTTTCCCATAGGATCACATTGACCAATATCCTCTAATTTTGGAGCAACTTTAACAATATAACTCTCTCCTATAATAAAACTATTTGGAGGACAATTTATTGAGAAAGATAAATTATACGATTTCTTGTTAATACTCTCAAAGGCATAATCAGAATTACATAAAACCATACCATTAAAATTTAAAGCAATTACCTTAATATGACTAATTTTTTTATCTTCTTGTTGAAAAAATAAACTAACATTTATTACATTGGAATTTGAAATATCTGCCTTATTTAAATTCATATTAACATTTATACATTGAGAAATAGGAGGGGTAGGGCCAACAGTAGTATATGTACAACAAAAAAATATCTTCCAAATATAAAATGATAATACACAGATTATTAATAATGACAAGATAATTAAAACCCATCTAGTAACTTCCTTTTTTTCCATAATGATTTATTAAACTCATTCTAATTTAAAAATCTTAACTATCTCCAAAATCTAAATTCATCACTCCAACTAAAGAAATAATTAAATAGTTGTTTAGCTTTAACTTTTCATGATACAAACTGATTTAGATGAAAAGAAATTAAAAAATATTGAATCCTGGGCAGAAAAAGAAGAAGATAAAAAAAGATTCACATTCAACAGGAATTCTTACACCCCTAAAGAAATTCTTAATGAAGTTAGAAACCAAACTAATGTAGGAATATTATTCTATGAATCAATCTTTCCTTTAAAAGAATCTTCAAAAAGATTTAGTAATAATTAAACAAACCGTTCTCCACTAACTTTATATAAACTGCCTCTCTAAATGTTTTATGACAGATATAAGTAAAATTCAGGAATTTATTGATTCACATGTAAATAAAGTTAAAACTTTATCAAAAGAAGCAAATCAAACTTATTATAATGCAATAACAACAGGAAATAAAGAATTTTATGATAAATATGAAAAATTAGCACTTCAAATTGAAAAGATTTATCATAATAAAAAAGATTTTGAAAAAGTAAAATCATTTTATAATCAAGAAATAACTGATCCTTCAATTAAAAGACAGATTAAAATATTATATCATGGATATCTTGGTTCTCAAGGGGATATTAAACTTATTAAAAAAATAATTAAATTATCTTCAAAAATTGAAAAGAAGTTTAATACTTATAGAGCAAAGATTAAAGGTAAAGCCCATACTGATAATGAAATTAAAGATATATTAAAAAAAGAAACAAATTCTAAAATATTGGAAAAAGCCTGGTCTTCATCTAAAAAACAAGCAACAGTTGTTGTTAAAGATCTTCTTGTTCTTATAAAATTAAGAAATGAACTTGCAAAATCTCTTGGTTTTCCAAATTATTATGTAATGAGTCTGCAACTATCAGACCAAGATGAAAAAGTTATAAAAAATCTTTATGAAGAATTAGATGAATTAACAAAAGCGCCATTTGAAAATCTTAAACTGGATATTGATTCAATTTTAAAAGAAAAATATAAAGTAGATATCTTAAAACCATGGCACTATAATGATTTATTTTTTCAAGAAGCACCAACTATCTATAAAATTGATTTAGATAAATATTATAAAAATCAAGATGTTTTAAAAATTGCTCAAGATTTCTATAAAAATCTGGATTTACCAATAGACGATGTCTTAGAAAAAAGTGATCTTTATGAAAAAGAAAATAAATATCAACATGCTTGCTGTATGGATATTGATAGAGAAGGTGATGTTAGAATAGTTCAAAGTGTAAAAAATAATGAACATTGGATGGATACAACTCTACATGAACTAGGTCATGCTGCTTATGACAAATATATCAATAAACAACTGCCATATATCTTAAGAGATGCAGCACATATTTTTACAACTGAAGCTATTGCCCTTTTATTCGGAAGATTTTCAACAAATCCGGATTTAATTGAACATTATTGCAATATCTCCCTTGATGAAAAAAAAGAGATTTCAGAAACACTTTCAAAAATAATAAAACTTCAAAAACTAGTTTTTTCAAGATGGTCTCAAGTAATGGTAAATTTTGAAAGAAATTTATATGAAAATCCAGACCAAGATCTTAATAAGCTTTGGTGGGATCTAGTTAAAAAATATCAACTTATTGATTTTTATAGAGATTCACCAGACTGGGCATCTAAAATTCATATAGCATCTTCACCAGTTTATTATCATAATTATCTTTTAGGAGATCTATTATCCTCCCAATTAAAGAATTATATTAATAAAAACATCCTAGAAGATGAAAAGTCAAGTTGGTTAAATAATAAAAAAGTCGGAAACTATCTTAAAGATAAAGTCTTTTCAGTAGGAAAATATTATGAATGGAATGAAATGATTGCTAAAGCCACTAATGAACCATTAACTCCAAAATATTTTGCAATAGAATTCTGCTAACTTATTGATACTCGTTATTGTTACTGTTAATAACAACATTTAGATAAAAAACCTTAATAATTCCATTATTTTATGAATTTTATGGTAAATATAGAAAATTTAGCTGATTTATTATCTAAAGAAGAAGAAAGATTAATATTTAAATTAGAAGAAGCAGTAGGTGATCCTCACCAAGATATTAGAGAAAAACTTCAAGAAAATTTGTTAGGAATAAAAATTAAAGAATATACCTTAAAAGGTGGTTATGCGAAAAATAATGAAGTATATGCTATTTTAGAAGATCCTTGCGGAATTTACAAAGTATTTTATGTAGGAAAAATGCCTATTGAATATAGTATAGAAGAAAATATTCCTGAACAAGAAAAAGGCTTTGGAATAACTTTGAACAAATAAGTTTTTAAGCTATTTTATCATTAATATAAAAAAGGTGATAAAATGAATATAATTTTTATTTGCAGACATAATGTATTTAGATCAAGAGTAGCAGAATTCTATTTTAAAAAATATAATAAAAATAAGAATATTAAAGCTATAAGCGGGGGTTTAATTAAAGGAATAAAAAATAATAAAGGTCAAATTGAAGCTTTTAAAGATCTTAATATAAATCCAAATAAATTCACAAAACCTAAAAATATCTCAGTAGATATTTTAAGAAAACAAGATTTAATTATTATTGCAGCAGATGATGTTCCTATTGAACTCTTTAATAATAAATCTTATGTAAAAAAAGTAATTAAATGGAATATTAAAGATGTAACCTATGATAACAAATTGCATTCCATAGAATCTATTAATTTAATTGAAAAAAAAGTAAAAAATTTAATAAAAAGCATTTAATTTCTTAACCTTAATCGAAGACTTAATTCTCAATTTTTAATGAACATTCTTACGAATCATAATAAAAGTTACCAAGAGATCTCTTCCTTTTTTCACTTCCTAACTCTAATTATCCAATTCTTTTTTGAAAATCTATCTTTATCTCTTGGTTCATAAAATTCTTCTATTTTAAAACCAACACTTTCAACTAATTTAATAAACTCTTCTTTTTTATACAAATAATAATATCTCATATACAATTTATCATCTTTTTTCCAAGACATATATATATCTCCACTATTTCCAACATGATTAAATCTTTCATCGCTACTATTCCAAACAGTTATTAATCCTACTGAACCATTTTTTAAAACTCTATAAAATTCCTTTAAGGAATTTAATCTCATAGTTTTTGTTTCAAGACAATGTAAGGTAGCGATAAATAAACCATAATCAAACATATTTTCTAAAAAATCTTTTTTTGATAACTTATCAGCAGACATTTTAAAAAACTTAGCATGGATATTAGATTCTTTAGAATAAGAAATTGCACAAGCTAATTGATTAGATGAAAAATCGACTCCATAATATTCTATATCTTTATTAGAAATCATATTCCTTCCGCTTCCACAACCTAAATCAATAACTTTGCCTTTTTTATCCTTTAAAAATTCAACAACAATTGGTATTTTTCCAACCCTATATTCTTCCCAGAGATTAGAAATACTATCCCAAATATTTTCTTGCTTAGGTTTACCAAATTCTTTATCATAAGTATCTTTCTTTATAATTTTCAAAGGAATTGTCATAATTTTTACACTATCCAAATTTTAACATTTATTTATTAATAAATAGTTTATTCAGAATTTACTTCTAAATAAACTACAATATTTATCTGGCCGGATTCCTATGATTCCGGACATTATCATTTCTAAACAAGATTTTTAAACCTTAAAAAACCTTAGTATAACCTAACATGATTAAAATAAATCACCACCTCCATTCAACAGGTTCAGACGGAACCCTTTCTCCAGAAGAAGTTATAAAACTTGCAATTAAAAAAGATTTATCATTCATTTGTTTTACTGATCATTATCCATTTCCTCCAGGTTATAAAGAATGGGGAAGAGATTTTCAGTCAGAAGAATATTATAATGATATAATTAGATTAATTAAAAAATATAAAGATAAAATAGAAATATCTTATGGAGCTGAATTTAATTGGGTAGAGAGTTTTGTAGATTGGACAAATGAAGAAATTAAAAAAAGACCCTATGATTATGTTCTAGGTTCAATTCACGAAATAAAAAAAGATAATATCTTATATAATCTTTGGCCAGGAGATGGAAACTTAGAAAATATATTAAATGATTTTAAGAGTTTTGATAATTTTGCTAAGGAATATATGAGGCAAATAAAAATGTTAATATCTTCAAAATTATTTGATGGAATAGGTCATTTTGATTTATTAAAAATATATGATTCTAAAATTTCATCAGATTTAGAAAATAATGCTTCTTATAGAAAAGATGTAATTGAATGTCTAGATTTAGTTAAAAAAAATGATATGATTATCGAGATAAATACAGGCGGATTTAGAAGACCTTGTAATGAACAATATCCAAGTTTCTGGATATTACAAGAAATGAATAAAAGAAATATACCTATAACAATAGGTATTGATTCACATTATGAGGATCAAATGGATAATAATTATTCTGAAGCAATTGATTTAGCAAAAAAAGCAGGATATACTTCAATTGTTAAATTTAAAAATAGAAAAAGAATTGAAATCACTATCTAACTAGAACGATAATTAGGAACCTGCCAAACCATTTGATTTGCTAATTCATCAATAGACTTTTCCCAATCCTCTTGAAGACTTCCGGATTTATTAATAAAACATCTGTTTTCATACCAAGAATAAGCATATTTTTCAAGTAAATCTTTTAAAGTTTTTTCTAAAACAAATTTCTGAGTGCTTTTACTCGCTTGAAATTCTGCCCATTTGTATAAATCACTCTCAGCCCTAAGCCAATTAATAATGGAATTAGATTCCTTATCAATAATGTAATGTTTATAAGCAATCTTTTCAAGCAATCCTTTAATTTCACTACCATCCCTTGAATTACTTATTTGATTAGCAATTTCTTCATCAATCATTGAAAATAATCATTATAATTACTATATATTTATTATTATCAGGAGATATAATATTAAAATGGACTATAATTCAATAATAAGACAAGGTCTTGATGATTTAATAAAAAATAATCCCGATGAATATGCTGCAAGACTTCTTGCAGATTCATTTTACAGTGTAGTTTCAGCTCTAGGTTTATATAAAAAAATAGAAGAAGATGCTATAAAAGAAATAGGTTATGCAGACTATACAGTTCCTGGATTTGGTAAAAGAATCCATGAACTAACTACAGAAAGATTTAAAGGATTTTATTATACTTGGGCTAGAATAAATAATCATCCAGAAGAATTATTAGATTTAGGTTGGCAAAAATTTCATTCAGAACCTCATTCAAGAGTATAAAAATAAATTTTATTTATTCTTTATAATCTCTTTTCCATATAGATATTATTCTTATCTATATTATATCCTAATTTCTTATAATATTCTCTTACACCAACTCCAGAAATTATCTTTAACTCATTGATTTTATTATCTTTAACTATTTTCTCGGCTTTTTTTATTAATTCTTTTCCCATCCCCTTATGCTGTCCAAAATCTTTGCCCTTTTCTCCAATTGAAAGTGCTTGTCCATAAACATGAACTTCTCTAATTATTGCTTCAGAATTATTACATATTCTTAATCTCAATAATCCAAATAAAATATTATCTTTATTAATAAATTCTAAAAAATATTCTTTTCCAGAACTTGATTTATATTCACTAATTTTCATTTTTAAATTATTATCTATCTTAATGCCATCACGTATAGCTAGCCCTATCTCCCTATACCTTATTTCATTAATTTTATTTTTATTCTTATTAATATTTCCACGCAACTCTTCTTCAACATCTTTTCTTAAATCAATCCTTTCAGTTCCAGCAATTAAAAAATCAGGAGGAATCTCTCTCATAACTCTCATAACCCTGCAATAATTGGGGATTAATTTCATTATTTTTACAAGCAAATCCTGCATTATTTTAATGTCATAAGGTTTATACTTTCCAATTTCATATAATTTAGATAATCCAGAACCTTTAATGACCTGGCATGGATATATTTTTAATTGATCAGGTTTAAAATTTTCATTATTAAATAATTCTTTAAACATCTCTAAATCTTTTTTTGGATTTGATAAAGGTAAACCAATCATCATATGATATCCAATTTTAAAACCAGCTTCTTTTAATCTCTTTGTTGCATCAATTACATCTTTAACACTATGACCCCTATTAACAAAATCATAGATTTTATCATCTAAACATTGCACACCGATTTCAACTCTAGTGCATCCAAATTCCAATATCCTTTTTATCTCTTTATCTGAACAAGTATCAGGTCTTGTTTCTATACATAAAGCTACACATCTATGTTTAGCGGTTTCATTAATTTTTTTAGAATCCTCAAGATTCTTTGATTTCTTTCCAGAGTTTAATGCATCATAACATCTTTTAATAAATTCATATTGATATTTTATAGGATAATCTAAAAATGTTCCCCCCATTATAATCAATTCAATTTTTTCAGTAGGATGATTCATTAATTCAAATGCTTTTAACCTAGATAATATCTGTTCATATGGATCATAATCAAGTCTTTCAGCTCTTAATACAGGAGGAGATTTAGGAGTATAACTTTGAGGTACATCTAGACTCGGACAATACAAGCATGTTCCATGTTTGCACTTTCTAGGTTTACTCATAACTGCTATTGGAGTTACACCTGCAAGAGTCTTAGTTGGTTTACGTATTTCATTAGCAAGTGGAGGTTTCATATTAAATTTAATAGAAATGGCTTTTTAGTAGTTTTGGTTTAGAATTTTCTTCTAAGCTAAATCCATAGGATTTAATTTTAAAATATTACCAAAATTCTTTTAATAATAACCAAAACTCATTTTTTGCTCTAATCAAACAAATAATCAATCTAGCAACTCTATCTTAACTATCTTTCAATAGATTACCCGTATTCTTATTATCATATACTAAAATCATTCTTAGCTTTAATCTCCATCATCTACATGTTAATTATAAAAATTACTAAGAAGTTCTTATAGATTTATTCATCAATCGTAGCTCTCGCACTTGATTAAAAAAAATAAAATAAAAATAGAATAAAAAATAAAAAATTATTGAGCAGCTACATTTAGACTTCCACCCATTGGTTCACATTGATTTGATGTTCCTAACATAGGAGCCACCTTAACAGTGTAAGTTGTTCCAGCGGTTAAAGTTGTACATGGAATTGCAGAAGTTCCACTTGCAAATTTAGCAGGTATATGGGCAGCATCATCAGCACTACACATTATAGCACCAGTTGATTGATCATATACTAAAACTTTAATTGAAGTTATACTTACATCATTTCCAGCCTTGGAAATAACTGCAGAGGCAGTTCCAGAACCACCTCCAACTAAAGTAGCACTATTCAATGTTATATCAGCATCAATACAATTAGCAACATTTCCTGCCCTAGTAGCAGTAGTTGAAACAGTTCCTCTAACTACTTGCCAAACAATAACAATGGCAGCTAGTACAAGGAGGATTATTAGCACAGTAGTTATAATTTCTCCCTGAGCTTTTCTTTTTCTCATCTTAAATTTATAATACCTCCTTTCACTCCTCTTTTAAATATTCGGTTGAGATATTGAGTATTTTTAGATTTATAAACGTTTTTATTCGGAAATATAAAAAATAATTTAAAATAATTCAATTTAATTAACATTTACTCATGTGTAAACCAAAAAACTAGTTTTTTTCCAATTTTAGAATTATATTTTGCATAACCAAATTTTTCAAAATAAACTATTTCATCGGTTTTTGGTTTAGTATCTGATTTTGCAAATACTTTTGATGAATCAGGCATAACAATTTCTATATTAGAATCTTTTTCATTAGTTTTTTCAAAACTATATTTAACAGTCTTATCTCTTAAGATTTCCCTATTGAATTCATCAATTATTTTAAATAAATCTTTTTGAGTTAAAACTTTATCCACTTCAGAAACTCCTCTTTGGATTGTAAACTTATAAAACGCTTCTGGTTGATATCCTCTTTTCATTAAAGTTACAACTGTTGGTAATCTTACATCATCCCATCCTTCATATCCCCCTTCTTCAATTGCTGCTTTAATCTTTCTTTTAGATAAAATTAAATCAGTAAATTTAACTCTGCCAACAAATAAAGTTGTTGGAAAATGTTCTTCACCTAATACTTTATACATCATCTTTTGTCTTATTGAATTATCCATATGATCTTTTCCCCTTATGATATGAGTCATTTTTAATTCAATATCATCAACAGTTACAGATAAATTCATCAAAGGCCAGACCTTATATTTATTGCCTTGTCTAGGATGTTTATTAGAATTAATTCTAGCTAAAGGAAAATCCCTTAAAGCAGGATTAGGATTTTGTATATCTGATTTAAATCTTAATACAGCTTCACCATCTTTAAATCCATTTTTATCAAGCATTTTTTTCCATAAAATTAAATTTTCTTTAATAGAATTTTTTCTGCAAGGACATGATTTTTTCTTATTAATTAATTCCTTAAATTTTTCATTTTCACAAGTACAAACATAACCTGCATCTTTTTCAATTAATTTTTCAGCATATTTATAATATAAAGGCAATCTATCAGATTGAATAATATATTCACTTACATTTCCAAATAACCAATCTAAATCTCTTTTAAATCCAGAATAAGATTCAGGATCAGTTTTTTCTGGATTTGTGTCTTCAATTCTTACATAAAAAGTTCCGCCATATTTTTTTATATAAAGCGAAGTAGGAATTCCAGCTATAACATGACCTAAATGTAATTGACCAGATGCAGCAGGTGCAAATCTCATTATAACTCCATTTTTTCCAACATTAGGTAATTCAGGAAGTTCATCTCCTCTTTCAGGCCTATGTCCTATTAAATCAAAATATTTTTCATATTCTTCATTTTGTTTATCACTCCCCATTAAATTAACTTTCTTAATTAGCTCATTAACTTGAGGCATAATATCTTTAATTTTATCTTTTGTTAAACCATGATTAAATAATGCAGGTATAACACTTCCTACAACCGCTTTACCATCGTGTTCAATTGCATTTTTTAATGAATATGCCCATATGTATTTTTCATCTATCATAGTTTCTCCCCTTGCAATTGAATGCTTGAAAATCTTTGATTTTCATTGTGTTCAATTGCATTTTTTAATGAATATGCCCAGATATATTTTTCATCTATCATTATCTAATTCCTTCTCTCAAAAATTCTAAAGAATTTTTGAATATTCCAAATATAATTTTCTTTAATTACCATATTAATTCAAAAGAAAACCATTTTATAAATATTTAGAATAAGGTTTGGTAATTATTTCCAATCATTTTTATCATTTAAATAAATTTAATGGACTTGTTTATCGATTATACTTTAAACTAACTCTCGATTATTTTATTAACAAATTAATTTAATATATATTAATTATGAATTTTTTTTATATCCTACATTAAAATAATATTTTTAAATTAAATAAACATTAATTTTTAATGAAACCAAAGATTTTACTTGATGTAATTACAAATTATAGACATATCTTACTTCCAGATAACAAAGTCTTATCTATTGGTAGACTTCTAAATTCAGATATCTTAATTCCCCCAAATCAACCAAATTTAACTTATGCTCCAGAAATTTATGATATTGCTTCAAAAGTTTCTAGAGAACATGCATTAATACGACATGATAATTCTGGGAGTGTTTTTTTAACTCATAAATCCAAAAAGAACTCAACATATATTGGATCCAGATTTGATCCTTATGAAGAAGAAGTATTTGATACAATTCAAATTTTTCCAGGCCAATATATCACACTTGGAGTGAGTTATAGATTTTTTCTTGATCAATCTAAAGATTTAATTTCTTTAACCAATTCAAAAGAAAAATTCAGAAAAAGAGAAACCAACTATGATATTGATTTATCTACAGCATCTCATCACTAAATCCACTAACATTATCTATCTTTTTTTCTTTTTCAATATCTTTAATATCTTCCTTTATTTCCTCTTCTAAATCTTGTATCGCTTCTTGTTTTTCCTCTTTTTCTATTTCCTCAATAATTTCATTCCTTATCTCATTTTTAATATCTTCTTCATTTAAATTAATATTAATTCCTTCTTCTTGTAATTCTCTTAAAGCGATTTCAGCTAATTGTTCAGCTTCTTTAATGCTATTTGTTACTGCATCAACAACTGATAATGGATCGTCAAGATTCTCTTCACCCTCAATAATTTCCTCGATTCCATCATCTTGAACTAATTCTTCTTTAAAATAATCCCTGTTCTTATCAAAATATTCATAAAGATAAATCCAGATTTCGTCAAGATGTTTATATTGTTCTAACCATAATTTTTTATTATTTGATAAATGTAATAATGGCAAAAAACAAGCAAGTCTTTCATCTTTATCTGCTCCTGCAATAGCTGAATATCCTAATACATTATCCTCTTTTTCTTTAGATTTTGATCTTTTCTTTACAGTTGTTAAAATTTTAGCATAAAATTGCTTTATCCTATCTTTTAAATCTATTTTTGAAAATGTTGGAAAATCTACTTCAGATAATTTTCTAGCAGTTTTTATTGCAACTTCTCTTTTAATTCTTCGTGATTCTGTTACTATCGCTTTATTTAATGCAGTTATCAATTCTTGCAGAGTTATTCTTTTTTGTCTTGGTAAAGGTGTCTTTGGAATTAAAACAGGTAAATCATTTTCATCAATTTCAATTTTTTCAAAGATATTTATAGGCTTATCCTTTCTTCCAAATAAAATATCATCAATACTTTTAATGTATTTATTTAATAAAAATTCAGATTTTATCCTTAATAATAATGAAGCAGCAAGTAAAACCTTACTAGAAACATAAAAATCAGCTTGTTCAAGTTCAGCTAGTTTTTCAAAATATTTGCGTGTTAAAATTACAATATCAATATCCCAAGGATCTAATTGCTCTGAATCAATTAATTCATAAATAATTGCCTGCCAGTCTGGTTTCCTGCTTGTAATAACCTCATATAATTGATTTTGACTAATTTTCTCATTATTTATACTGTTTTTTGAAAGAGAATCCTCACTATAATCTTTTTCTACAGATTCATCTTGATTAGGTAAATATTCTTCAAATCCCATTTTTTTTCTTCACCTTTTATATAATAAAATCTATTTTAGACTACTTATATATTTATATATCATATTTAATCACTAAAAATGCTTATATACGATAATTATTAGGTAAAACCTAATTAAAACTTATATTATGAAGCAAGAAAATAGGTGATGTCATTAACAAGTTACGACAAAACCGAAAAGTTTATATACTAGGATTTCTTACACTTATTATCACCTCTTTTTCCCCAGAAGAGTCAGGACATGCTTTTGTATGACACCGGCCCTTCTAGGGTTTTGTCGCCCAATGACTGTTAAGTCTAGGCAAATTTCAAAAATCATAATTATTAGTTAATTAATAAAAAGAAGTCATTTGATATAAAAATCTGGTCTAAATTCCAGCACGATTTTATTAAATAAGGCTTTTGATAAAGAAGAGATTAAATAAACCCCTGTCTAAAATCAGGTACGGTTTTATTGATTCTCTTTTTTATCGTTTATATTTATCCCGATTAAGAATCGGTAAAAGTGCCATATGGCAGGCATTTGAAATTAAAGTTTCTCTTATTATTCTATCTCTACTTAAAATTCCAATTCCTCCCCTACCTTCACCAAGTTTCATATCTATAAAATTTTTATCAACATAACCTGCTTTTTTAAAAGCATCACTAATTTCAAGATTTTCATCAAAAACTAATTTTATAATATCAATAGGATATTCAAAACTCGGTGCAAATCCATAATTAATCTCTTTCCCATCATATATTGAACATACTCCAACACTAAAATATCCGCTTATTGCGTATTCAGATGGATATATCCCTCCTTCATAACCAACACTCATATCACAGCCATTAAATGCATTTCTAGCCCTATTTGTAGCACCAGTTACAGTCTCATCAATAGTTTTAGGTTGATGAGTTACACCTGAACTAACTTCAACAGAATTAAACTTAGCTTTCCTAAACTCTTCATATAATGTAAACGACCATTTAATACCATCAATTTTTACAGGATTTTTTGAAGCAATATTTATTATCATTTATAAACAAAATTTTATTTATCTTTTTCAGTTTTTATTAGATATTCAAAACTGGATAATGGTAATTGAAATTTATTCTTGCAATCCTTGCACTCAACTGTAACAACACTAGTTATGCTTTCAAGTAAATTACAACCAGTAGCATCTACTCTTGATGCCATTCGAACTTCAATTGCGTTTCCGCATTTTTTGCATTTCATATTAAAAAGTTTTTTCTTCACTTCTTTGAGAACTCAGTATAATGACATCTGCCGCAATATTGCCTATTATCAGCTATCATTAAAAATACTCCAAGGCCACATCTAGGACAACTCCTTTCCCTTACAATCTTATCGCCTTGTATTTTATATTTTGAATATTTCTTTGAAGTAGGTTTATTTTTCTTAGGCTTCTTTCCGCCTTTTCCTGCTTTGTTATCTTTTGCCATGGTCAAATTCATCTCGGTCCCTTGAATTTGGACACCCTGAGAATTATAAAATAATTTTCAGTGTGCGAAGGTTCGTATGAACCGAGTTTTATTTATTTAATAATATCTATTAAAAAAGTGTATTTATAAAGGTTACTAAAACTCACTTTCATTTACAATGTTAATAAATATAAGATAAATAAAAAAAGTAGAATTAATAATCCTAATAACCCCAGTTTAATAAAAAACTTTCTTCTTGCTTTGTTTAAGGTTTTTTTAAATTGCTTTTTTTCAACTGTCTTTTTTAATGGTAGTTCATGGCGCATATTAAATTTTCCAAAACTTTTATCAAAATCAACTAATGTCTTTTGAGATAATTTATTCACCGTCTTTTTACTACTCATTTAATAAAAAATATTTTTATATTTATAAATTATACTTTATTAAAGAATTATTTTATTCTAGAAATATAATTAAGATGCAGCTTTTGCTTCTTCAGCAGCTTTTGCAGCTTCTTCAGCAGCTTTAACTGCCTCTAAAGCAGCCTTTTTCTCAGCTTCAATCTGTTTCTTAGTCTTTTGAATTGCTTTATCGTAATCTTCCTTAGAATCATAAATATAAGCTTTAATTAAGAATGTATCTGTTCCAAATCTTCCCTTAATATTATAAGCATCAATATTCTCTACAGGTTTTGAAAACTTTGTAGCTAATTTTTCCTTAATTTCACTAAAACCAGGATTTTTTTCAGATTCTAAAATAAGACTGACTTCTTTTCTCTTAAAAAATTCATTTCTTGTTTCTTTTTGTATATTCATTTTTTATTGACCTTTTGATTGTTTAAAAGAATTATTATAATTTAATAGCATAAATTCCGTTTTTAGTTATTTTAAGTTCCTTTGCTAAAAGCGATTTTTCAGAATCAATTATTTCAACTTTTCCTTTAAAATTATCTGAAATATCTTTCTTTCCACAATTAGGACAATGATCCCCTTCATATATCAATTTGCATCCTTTGCAAGCTTTTTCTTTTGACATTTTATTTCTTCACCTTTTCTTCTTTAGGTTTTCTTTTAGTTGTTGCACCTGACTTTTGTTTTTCTTCTTTAAGCCATTCAAGTTTTCCTAAACCTGGTTGTCTCATAGTAAGTCCAATCTTTGGTTGATCTCCTTTATATGAAATAGCGACAATTCTTGCTAAACAAGTATCTTTTTTCTTTAATATTCTCTTGCTGTCTTTTCCTAGTAAGCTATTTGAACTTGAAAAACTCACATAATCATCCATAGTTTGACTAATATGTATCATTCCTTTCATAACTCCCATATTCATAAAAGCTCCAAAATTAGTTATTTCTTCAACAGTGCAATAAACTAATTCTTGTAATTCTGGTTTCCAAGCAATTAACTTAAATCTTGAATTATAATATGCTGCACCATCTCCAGGAATAATAACTCCATCACCAACTTCTAATACAGCAAGGATACCAATAACTTCACCAATTTCCTTGTCATGATAATTATCATAAATTTCTTGAAGTTGTTTTGCTACAGCATCAGCTGTCTTTAAACCAAATAACCTCGGCTCTACTCTTACGTAATCTTGAACTTCAACAATAGAGAACATTGTAAAATTACTAAAAAAAGTGTATTTATAAAGGTTTGCGTTTATACCCTGATTCCAGGAGAGAATTATAAATAAAGATAATTTATAGTTATATCCGGTAACTTAACAGACCCAGTCGATTCTAAAGGATAATAAACCGACTTAATAAAACTATTAATTATATTTTCTAAGCCCTTAAGAGCTTTAGCAAATTCACTTAAACTAGTAAATTCTATTGGTTCAGCACCATTACAACCAATTCCAATATCCCTTCCTAAACAACCTCCACCAGAATTGCTTTCAAAAATACTAGCTCGAGAAATATTTTCATTATCATAAATATATCCTGTTAATGAATCTGAAGTTGGCGAAAATATATAACCAGTTTCTTTTGTAAAAGTTTCCATATGATCATTTATATTATTAAATGCAGATTCACCAACCCTTGAAGTTATAACTGCAAATGCAGAAAAATGTGAAAAATTTCTAGTTAGAATCAAATGTCCTTTTGATAACGGATAAAACAGTTCAATTGGCGGTGCCTGATATCTTATGCTTTTAATGCTTTTTTGTTTATCAGATTCAGCCCTATAATCTTCTTTCCAAGATTCACCTTGATTATTTTCAAAAGAAGATTGTTCAGGAGAAAATTCAAACATATAATCAAGATAATTATAATAATATTTAGTATCTTCAATACTTACTCTCATCTTATTTTAAAATATCTCGGGTTTTTAAAAATCTCTATAAAAAAATATACATCTTTTATTTTGTTAAGATTAATCTATGCCCTTTATTTAAAAGTATAACTCTGCCTATTTTTTTTCTCATCTCTCTATCAAGAGTAGCTACAACATTTTTAGGATTTTCTTTTGCTAAATTAATTATTGCTTTATCAACACTATTTCCAGGAGGATCAATTACTTCAACTTTGTTTTTCTCAAGTAATTGCAATGCAAGATCACAAGCCATTTTATCTTTTAAAGAAACCCTTTTATAATAATCATTTTTTAATTTATTTAATTCTTCTATTACTTTTTTAGGTACAACCGGAACAAATCCTTCATTTAATACCCGTCCAATTTCTTCAATATAATCCATTTTCTCTTTAGCAGTATATATCAAAAAATTTGTATCTAAAATTACTCTAATCATATAAAAGAAAAGAATCATCTAATTTTAAATCTTCGCAATTATTAAATTACATAATAATTAATAATTTCAAATGTCCACATTCTTTTTTATCCCAAGATTTAAATAATTCTACTCACTTATATAAATATAAAGAGGAAATATTTTTATGGAAGAAAAAGATCATATTTTAGAAGTCTTAGAAGATGCTTGTTCAGCATTGAAAAGAGAAGAATTTTTAGATATAAAAAGATTAAGTAATGAAGTTATACATAACTCCTCAACAAGTCAAGACCCAGATGTAATTTCAGTTGCAGTAATTCTTTATTCAATATCAAAAATAATGGAAAGAGAAAAACATAAAGATTACAAGAACTGGCCTAAATTCTATAAAAATATGATTAATAGTTTAAATGCTTTAACAGTTCATTTAAGAAAAAATAATATTGATAAATTCAGAAATGAAATGGAATTTATTAGAAATCTCATACAAAATATCTCTGGAAGCCTTAAATATTATATCCAGGATGTTTTTAGAAAAGCAAGTATAAACAAAGCATCCAAGATTTATGAACATGGAATTTCCATGGAAAAAACAGCAAAAATTTTAGGAATTTCTATTTGGGAACTTACTGAATATGCAGGCCAAGTTCAAACATCTAATAACGATTCCAACGCTTATTTATCAGTTAAAGAAAGAATTAAAATAGCTGAGGAAATTTTTAAAAAATAAAATGATTAAAAAATATATTATTTTTGATGCAGGTCCATTGATTAATTTTGCAATGAATGGCCTTCTTCCAGTATTAAAAAAATTAAAACAAGAATTTGATGGAGATTTTATAATAACAAAAGAAGTCAAAAGAGAAATTATTGATTATCCAGAATCAACTAAAAAATATGAATTAGAAGCTTTACAAATAAAACAATTATTTGAAGAAGGAATAATTAAACATGCAGATCTAACAGAAAAAGAAGTGAACTTACTTAGAGAAAAAAGAGAGGAATTAATGAACACAGCTAACTCAACTTTTTTTTCTGCCCCAAATAAACCAATTCATATATTAGATAAAGGTGAATCAGCAGCTTTAGCTCTCGGTCATATTTTAAAGGGCCCATCAGTTATAGCAATGGATGAAAGAACCGGCAGATTATTATGTGAAAATCCAGATTCATTAAAAAAACTTCTTCAAAATAAACTTCATACAAATATTACAGCTAATAAAAAAAATTATGATTTATTTAAAGGTTATAAAATTATCCGATCTACTGAACTAGCATATTTAGCTTACAAAAAACAGCTTATTGATATAAAAGATCCCAAATTACTTGATGCATTGCTTTATGCATTAAAACTTCATGGATGTGTTATAACTGATGAAGAAATTGCTGAAATGAAAAAGATGTAAAAATTCTAAAAGAATTTAAAAACCCAAGATTTCTATAACAAATACAGGGCAAGTAGGCTAATGGTAGACCTTCCGGCTCCAGAAATTTTTATGAAAATATAAAAAATGAAGACACCGGAGAATGGGGGTTCGATTCCCCTCTAGCCCATATATAATATTGCAATAACAAAATTATTTCTGGTTAGGAAATTGAATCTAAAAAAGGGTTCGATTGCTTCAAAAACTTTTATGGTTTTTGAATGCTATGAAAAATTTAGAATAAATTTTTAGGACCCCTCCGATCCCATATATATAATATATCTTTATAATCTCTTTTTTCTATAAACTCCTATGGATTTTTCAATAGTTTATCTTTTTAAAGGGAATTTAAATAAGGAAATAGAAAGGTTAAAAAGAGATATATCTAGTTTCGGACCAAAAGTTGCATTAGAATGGCCTTCAACCATTGAATTAAGAAAAGGATTTGATATCCCAGAAGAAAAGTTAAAAGAAATTACCTCAAGATTTAAGGGATTTATAAAAAATATCAAGTCATTTCAAATTACTTTAAAAGATTTTGAATTCATTGAAGAAACATCATTAGATAAAAAAGATTGCATAAAAAATAATTATTTTATATTAATAAAGATAAATAATAGTGTTGAACTTAATAGCCTAAAAAACAAATTAAACGAGTTCAGAATAGATATTAATGAAGATAATGAAGATTTTAATCCTAATATTAAACTGGCATTTGATGATTTAACTGAAAGTTCCTTTAAAAAAATAAAAAGTCATCTTAAAAGAAAAAAATTTAATAATAATTTATATATTGACAATATTTCATTACTATTAAATAAAAACGATAAGCATATCATTTATAAAAGTTTTAACTTATCATAATAACTTTAAGATAATTTTTTCTTCCCAGGTATCAAGATGGTAGACATACTTATCTTACAATAGATTTGCTTCGTAAATATGAGTAATTACATTAAGACGTCACTTTTATAAACCCCAAATCATAAAATATCTTATTAAATCTTTTTTTTATTCTTAATTTACTTATAAAATGGACAAAATAATTATTAAAGGAGCAAGAGAACATAATTTAAAAAATATCAGCTTAGAACTACCAAGGGATAAATTAATAGTTATAACAGGAGTTTCAGGTTCAGGAAAATCAACTCTTGCTTTTGATACATTATATGCTGAAGGTCAAAGAAGATATGTTGAATCACTTTCTGCTTATGCAAGACAATTTCTTGGTCAAATGAATAAACCAGATGTAGATTCGATTGAAGGACTATCTCCAGCTATCTCCATTGAACAAAAAACCACCTCAAAAAATCCACGTTCAACAGTTGGTACTGTTACAGAAATTTATGATTATTTAAGATTAATTTTTGCTAGAATCGGCACCCCTCATTGCCCTATCCATAATATAAAAATTGAAGGACAGTCAGCAGAAAAAATAACAGAAAGAATAATCTCTGAATTTAAAGAGGAAATAACAATTCTTTCACCAATAGTAAGGCAAAAAAAAGGAACTTATGAAAAACTTATCGAGGATTTGAATAAAGAGGGATATACAAGAGCAAGAATTAATAAAAAAATAATAAAAACAGATGAAAAAATAAAATTAGCTAGATATGAAAAACACGATATTGAAATTGTAATAGATAGATTAGACCCATCAGATAAAACTAGACTTGCTGAAGCTATTGAATCAGGATTAAAAAAATCAGAAGAAGGATTAATTATTGTTCTAGATGATAAAAAAGAAACTATTTATTCATCAAAAATGTCCTGTCCTGAATGCGGTCTTGCTTTTGAAGAACTTCAACCAAGAATGTTTTCATTTAATTCCCCTTTCGGGGCATGCGAATCCTGTCATGGATTAGGTGTAAATATAGAATTTGATCCAGATCTTGTTATTCCAGATAAAAAACTTTCCATTTTAGATGGTGCTATTGCATTATATGGAAAAATGGATTTAACCTGGAGAAGTCAGCAATTAGGTGCAGTTGGGAAAAAACATGGATTTAAACTTACTACTCCAATAAAAGATTTTACAAAAAAACAATTAGAAGTTTTATTATATGGTTCATCAGAAGCTATTGAAGGTAGATGGTCAAATGGGGCCTATATGAATATGGAAAACGGTTGGGAAGGAATTATCCCTCAATCAGATAGATTATTCAAGCAAACCGAATCAGATTATAGAAAAAAAGATCTTGAAAAATATATGAGACATAGTCTTTGTCAAGAATGCAAAGGTAAAAGATTAAAAGATAAAATTTTAGCTGTAAAAATTAATAACAAATCTATAATTGATTTGACAGACCTATCTATAAAAGATTCTATTGAATTTTTTGAAAATATTAAATTAAATGATATGCAAAAAGAAATAGCAAAACAAATTTTAAAAGAAATTAAAGAAAGAATTAATTTCTTAAATCAAGTAGGTCTTTCTTATCTTACCCTTTCAAGAAATGCTGAAACACTTTCAGGAGGAGAAGCTCAAAGAATTAGATTAGCAACTCAAATAGGTTCAAACCTTATGGGAGTTTTGTATATTCTTGATGAACCTTCTATTGGTTTACATCAAAGAGATAATCATAAACTTATAGAAACACTTCATAGACTTAGAGAACTGGGTAATACTTTAATTGTTGTTGAACATGATGAAGATACAATAAGAAATGCAGATTATGTTGTTGATATTGGTCCAGGTGCAGGAGTTCATGGTGGAGAAATTATTGCTATAGGTTCGCCTGAAGAAATTGAAAAAAATAAAAATTCTTTAACAGGAAAATATCTTTCAGGAAATATTAAAATTGATATTCCAAAAAATAGAAGGAATCACAAAGAATACATCCAAATAATAGGTGCTAAAGAAAACAATCTAAAAAATATTAATGTTAAAATTCCAACAGGGGTTTTAACAGCTATAACAGGAGTTTCAGGTTCAGGAAAATCAAGTCTAATAAATGATATTCTTTACAAAGCATTAATGATAAAATTCAATGATTCCAAAGATAAACCAGGAAAACATGAAGAAATAATAGTTCCAAAAAATATTGAAAATGTAATAGTTATAGATCAAGATCCTATAGGCAGAACTCCCAGATCTAACCCTGCAACATATATTAAAGCCTTTGATGAAATTAGAAACTTATTTTCAAGCGTTAAAGAATCAAAAATGAGAGGATATGCTCCCGGAAGATTTTCTTTCAATGTTTATGGCGGAAGATGTGAAAAATGTGAAGGGGACGGTGTAATTAAAATAGAAATGAATTTTTTGCCTGATGTTTATATTGAATGTGAAGAATGCAAAGGTAAAAGATATAATAAAGAAACTTTGGAAATAAAATACAAAGGAAAATCAATTGCAGATATTCTTGATATGTCAGTTGAAGAAGCAGTCATTTTATTTGATAATATTCCTACAATAAAAAAGAAATTGGAAATGCTAAATAAAGTAGGTTTAGGTTATATTAAATTAGGACAATCATCAACAACTCTTTCAGGAGGAGAATCGCAAAGAATAAAATTAACAAAAGAATTAACAAAACGTGGACAAGGAACAACACTTTATCTCTTAGACGAACCAACAACAGGACTTCATTTCCATGATGTAAATAGATTATTAAAAGTTATAAATGAACTTGTTGATAAAGGAAATACTCTTGTAGTTATTGAGCACAATATTGATGTAATAAAATGCTGTGACCATGTTATTGATTTAGGTCCAGAAGGGGGAGATGGCGGTGGAGAAATAATTGCCATAGGTACTCCAGAAGAGATTATAAAAAATAAAAATTCATTCACAGGGCATTATCTAAAAATGCATATAGATAGAGAAAATTCTAAAAACAAATAAGAGAATTTATAAGTTAGATTAAAGAATTATATTTATGGAAAAAGAGATTTTATTTATTCTATTACTATCTATTTCAGGCCCAATAATTGGTTCTTTAATTGGAGTATCTAAAAAAATGTCTGAAAGAATTATGTATAATATGTTAGCATTTTCTGCTGGAGTAATGCTTGCAATTTCATTTCTTGAGCTTATTCCATTATCAATAAAAATATCATCGATTTATATTACATTAATAGGAGTTTTTATTGGAAGTTTATTCATGTTAATTATTGAAATGACTATTCCACATATACATGTAGAAAAATGTCAGAAAAAAAATAAACAAATGAAAAGAACTGCATTATATCTTTTAATAGGATTATTTTTTCATAATATTCCAGAAGGAATGACTATTGCAGCAGGTTTAGCATCAAATATTAAATCCAGTATGATTATTGCTTTAGCTATTGCAATTCAAAAGATTCCAGAAGGAATTTGCACCTCGGCACCAAATTATTATTGCTCTCAAAAAAGAATGAGATCATTTATTATTTCATCACTAACAATTATCCCATTAATAATCGGATTCCTTATAGGGCATTTTATTATAAATAACACTTCAAATTTAATAATTGGAATTATGACAAGTATTACTGCAGGTTTAATGATATACATAACTGCAGATGAACTAATACCTGCCTCATCTAAAAAATTAACAAATCATAATACAATATTTTCTGTAATATTAGGAATATTACTTGTAATATTTTTAAAATCATTATAAATTAAGATAGTTAGATAAATTTATTAGATTCTTTAATCTTGTTTAAAAATGCTAAATCCAAAAAATCTCCCAAATATTCCTAATCTTCCCGGATGTTATATGTTTAAAAATATTAAGGGAAATATAATCTATGTTGGAAAAGCTAAAGACTTGAAAAAAAGAGTAACTTCTTATTTTACAAAAAATGATCATGATCCTAAAACTAGTGTAATGATTTCACATATTTCTTCTATAGATTTTATTCTTACAAATAATGAAACTGAGGCTTTAATTCTTGAAAATAATCTAATTAAAAAAAATACCCCTAAATATAATATAAATCTTAAAGATTCTAAAAGATATTCATATATCCTATTAACTGATGATAATTTTCCTAGATTAATGATTTCTAGAGACCAAATTAAAAAAGGAATTTATTTTGGCCCATTTATATCAGCTCAATTTAGAGATAATATTATTTATCTTCTAAATAGAAATTTTAAATTAAGAACTTGTAATAAATTTCCAAAAAAAGCATGTTTAAGATATCATTTAGATTTATGTTCAGCACCCTGTATTAATAACATATCTCAAGAAGATTATAATAAAAACATAAAAAAAATTATTTCTGTTTTAAAAGGCAATACTAAAGAATTACTTGAAAATATAGAAATTCAAATGAAAAACGAATCTAAAAAAACAAATTATGAAAAAGCTATGGAATTAAAAAATCAGATAGATGCAATAAAATATCTTAATGAAAAGCAAAACATGGAAAGAAATAAACAATATGATGAAGATATTATTAATTATATTATAAAAGATAACAGAGTTTATCTTATATTATTTAATATTTCTAAAGGAATATTAGATAAAAAACATGAATTCGAATTTGATTATTCTGAAGATTTTTTTGAAGAATTTTTAGTTCAATATTATTCAGATAATCCTGTTCCAAAAGAAATTATTATTCCTTCAAATATATCCCAATTAAAAGAATTTCTTGAATTAAAAAGAAATTCAAAAACCATTTTAACAATTCCTGAAAAAGGTGAAAAAAAACATTTATTAGATTTAGTTATAAAAAATATTGAACTTTCATTTTTTGGAGAAGATTCTAAACTTGAAGAATTAAAAAATATCCTAAACTTAGAAGTTCCTCCAAGAGTTATAGAATGTTTTGATATATCTCATCTTTCCGGTACTTCTCAAGTCGGTTCGATGGTTCAATTCAGAAATGGTAAACCAGATAAAACCAATTATAGAAGATTTAAGATTAAATCAATTAATCAAATTGATGATTTTGCAGCAATTAAAGAAATTGTTTTTAGAAGGTATTATAGAATTAAAAAAGAATCAACACCTCTTCCAAACCTCATAATAATAGATGGTGGAAAAGGTCAATTAAGTTCTGCAATATCTTCACTTAAAGAATTAGATCTAAAGATTCCAATTATTTCTATAGCTAAAGAATTTGAAGAAATATATACACCAGGAGAGTCAGATCCTATTAAATTAGATCAAAAAAATAAAGCATTGTTACTAATTAGAGCAATAAGAGATGAAGCACATAGATTTGCAATAACCTATAATAGACTTCTTAGAAAGAAAAAAGCATTTGAATAAAAAAATAAAAAAAATAATATAAATTTCTTATTTATTCGCAATAAGCGCCTATATCATCATAAACACAAGTTTTTCCAATAGGACAAGCTTGAATTACTTCATCATGAAGACCGTTTGAATCACAAATCTGTTCATTTACCGATGTACTATCCGCACAATTATCGTAAAAAGTTGAATAGGCACCTTCCTTTACAAATGAACCTACGTTAATATTTATACCTCCATCATAATCAATACAAGAAGGTTGAGTGCAAGCACCATTTGAACAAGTTGATCCAAATGGGCACTGTCGTGTAGTTGATGAAACATAATAACCATTTTGTGAAGAATCGAATTTACATACAGCTTCTTCTACATAATGAAAACCTAGTAAATCAACACCCTCAATACAAGTATCTTGAAGAACAGCTAAATATCCATTTTGAAAAGTCCCATAGGCATAATTAGAAGAAAATATCTGTTCATAGGATCCAAGATTAATATCTTCATCAGTACACCAAATTGATTGTTGTCCACCTCCTCCGCCAGGAGCAATTACAGGTTTAGCTGTTAATGATACAATAGCAAATATTGCAACAGTCATTAAAACAACTCCTAATAATACACTTAATAATTTTTTCATTTTATCTACCTCCTTTCATAAATTTATAATAAAAATTTAATTTAATATATAAACTTATTCTCAAATATTAATTAATTTTAGAAATAAAAGATATTTTTTTATTAAAAAATATCAAAAAAAATTATTATAAAAAATAAAAATAAAATTACCTTTTCTTTTTCTTTGTAGATTTCTTTACAGGTTGTTTTACTTCAACAGCTTTAGGTACAGATTTAGCTACTGATGCAGGTTTACATGTATTAATTCCTAACCACTGATAAGGTAAACAAAAACCTATTGCTACAGTTACTAAAAGAATTATAGCAACAACATATAATAGATATTGCCACGCTCCAAATGCCATTCTGTTTAAGTAACCTACTAAAAGCAGAACAACTGCAACAACAACTCTTATTATCTTATCATTTTTTCCAATATTACATTCCATTTTACACCTCCTTTTTAAAATCTTAATTAATATCTACTGATATAAATTTGCAGTATATAAAATTTATAAGATATCATATACTATTATATATATTGGAATTCATGCTTTTTATAGGTTTTTATTTATAAAAATTATATAAATAATAAAAAATGGTAAAAATAATTACAGTAAATGACAAAATGCAAAAAAACTACAAGTATAAACTTGTTGAACCAATAGGGAAAAATTTTGATTATAATTTCAAACCAGAATTAACTCCTAAACAAATGCTTGAAATGGGAGTATTTGGTGGAAAATATATGACTGATTGCAAAAAAGAATTTCCTTCTGATTGGTATAAAAATGCAATTCTATCCCCGGATAAAAAAAATCCAGAAATTAATTTTTTTAAAATAAATGCGAGTTTATCATTATCTGAATGGAAAAAAAGAGGATGGATAAATCCAAATGACCCAAGAGGATGGTTTCAATGGTATTGCAGATATTATATGGGAAGAAGAATTCCAGATTATGACAAAATCCAAATAAAAAGATGGAAAATGATCTTCAGGCATATAGCACAAATTAAAAAAAATTGTGATAAGGGTGATTTATCCTGCAGAAGAAAACAAAGACAAGCATTATTGCATTGGGCTATTGATTCAACAAAAATATAATCTCAATATTTTTATACTCAATTAACATTTCAATTAAATGGTATTCAATATTATTAGTGCAACTCTTGAAACAATTTATAGGCCACTATTCTTAGATAATTTAATTAACAGTCTTTTATTAGGAATAAGAAACCTCTGGGAAACAGGTGGAGTTTCTATATTAATTATAATTCCAATATTAATTTTATTATTACTTATATTAATTGTACCAATAATTCCAATAGTTCTAATTATCTATTTCATATTAGGCATTTTATTTCCAAGAAAAAAAAATTGTAGTTAATAATTTAAACTATTCAAATCTCTAATTTTTATGAAATTTAAACTTAAATCAAAATATAAACCTCAAGGATCTCAACCAGAAGCAATTAAAAAAATTCTTGAAGGTTTTAATAAAAATAAAAAAATTCAGACTCTTCTAGGAGTTACAGGTTCAGGTAAAACTTTTACTATGGCTAATATTATTCAAGAATTGCAAAAGCCAACTTTAATAATTTCACATAATAAAACATTAGCTGCCCAATTATATGAAGAGTTTAGAGAATTCTTTCCAGATAATAAAGTAGAGTATTTTATTTCCTATTATGACTATTATCAACCAGAATCATATATTCCTCAAAATGATAAATATATTGAAAAAGATGCTTCAGTAAATCCTAAAATTGAACTTATGAGACTTTCTTCAACAGCTTCATTGATGTCTAGACCTGATACCATAGTTATAGCATCTGTTTCATGTATATATGGTTTAGGAAAACCTGATAATTTTGAAAAATTAGGTTTTGGATTAAAAATTGGTGAAAAAATTAATAGATCAGAAATAATTAAAAAACTCATCAATATTCAATATGAAAGAAACGATATTGAATTAATGCCAGGGAAATTTAGAATAAAAGGCGATACTATTGATTTTATACCAGGATATTATAATAACATTATAAGAATAGAAATGTTTGGTTCAATTATTGAAAAAATTTCAGGTTTAGATAAAAATACTCTTAAAACTATTGATATATTTGAAGATTTTTATGTTTATCCTGCGAGACATTTTGTTATACCAGAAGAAGAAATTGATGCAGCACTAGTTGATATAAAAGATCAACTCGATAAAGACTTGCCAAATTTAGGAATGTTTGAAGCACATAGATTAAAACAAAGAACCATGAATGATATTGAAATGATAAAAGAAACCGGATATTGCAAAGGAATAGAAAATTATTCAAGACATTTTGATAAAAGAAAAGAAGGAGAAAAACCTTATTGTTTATTAGATTATTTTCCAAAAGATTTCTTGATTATTATAGATGAATCTCATCAAACAATTCCGCAAACTCATGGAATGTATAATGGAGATAAAGCTAGGAAAAAAAATCTTATTGATTATGGATTTAGATTATCTAGTGCATATGATAATAGGCCATTAAAATTTCTTGAATTTGAAGAATATTTAAAATCAAATAATGTCCTATTTGTTTCAGCAACACCTTCAGAATATGAATTAACAAATTCTAAACAAGTTGTTGAACAAATAATAAGGCCCACTGGTTTAATAGATCCTATAGTTAGTGTTCGACCAATTAAAAACCAAATGGATGATATTATAAAAGAAATAAACGAAACAATAAAACGAGGAGATAGAATTCTTATAACCACTCTTACAAAAAAATTAGCTGAAGAACTTACAGAGTTTCTTGCTTCAAAAGGAATTAAAACAAGATATTTGCATTCAGAAGTTAAAACAATGGAACGAACTGAAATAATTAGACAACTTAGATTAGGTAAGTTTGATGTTCTTGTTGGAATAAATCTCTTAAGAGAAGGTTTAGATATTCCTGAAGTAGGTTTTATTGGAATATTAGATGCAGATAAAGAAGGTTTTTTAAGAGATTCAAGAAGTTTAATTCAGATAATTGGAAGAGCTGCTAGAAATTTAAATTCAAAGGTTGTACTTTATGCAGATGTAATGACTGAATCAATAAAAAATGCTCTAAATGAAACAAAAAGAAGAAGAGACATTCAAATAAATTATAATGAAAAAAATAAAATTATTCCTAAAACTATTATTAAACCGGTTAAAGAAGCAGTAATAATATTAAAAGATACAAAGCATATTCCAAAAAAAGATATTCCAAATCTTATAATTGAACTAAGTGCAGAAATGGAATCAGCTGCTGATTCTCTTGATTTTGAAAAAGCAATTGAACTTAGAGAAAGAATCAAAGATTTAGAAAAAAGATTAGAGATTTCTTAATATCAACTAAAATTAATTAGTAATGAAAAATTCTAATAATAAAAAGATTATATAAAATAAAATCAATAAAATGCCTTCCTTCTTAGTTAACATCTTATCAGTCTTAGTAAAAAGTATAACTAATAACCCTGCAATAAACATGGAAAATGCAGTAAAATGTATCAAATTTAAATTAAAACTAAATGGTTTTATTATTGCCATTATTCCAACTATTAAAGTAACATCGGTTAAAACAGTTCCAAGTATATCACCTAAAGCCAAATCATCATGTTTCTTTTTTACTGCATTTAATGAAAAAAATAATTCAGGTAAACAAGTACCTAATGATATTAAGGTTAATCCTAAAAAAGATATGGAAATATTAAGATCTTTAGAGATCTTATCTGCATATTCAACAGTATAATATGAAGATATTACAAGTAATATAATAAAAATTGTTAATAATAAAATTTTAACAAATAATTTATTATCTTTATTTTTTTTATATTTTCTATGATGCATTTTACCATCTTTAAATATTTTAATAAAAAATATAACACTTGCAATAATCAAGACTAATCCATCAATTCTAGAATAGAATCCATCAAGACCTAATAATATTGGCAAAAATAGAAGGATTAAATAAAGATATTCATTTTTTAATATTTTACTTTTTACAGCTATACCTTTTAAAGAAAACAAAGTAACAATTCCAAATATTATTGTTAAATCCGCAACATTTGAACCAAATAAGGTTCCAAGTCCAAGTTCAGGGGTTCCATTAAATGCAGACATTATTGATACTGATGCCTCCGGAAGCACAGATATAAATGAAACAATAAAAAAACTTATTGCAAATTCTTGAAAATACATTACTTTAGCTATTCCAGATGCATAAGAAACTGACTTATTTGCACTTTTAATTAGAATTAAAAAAAATACCAAAAATATTGCAACATTAATTATAATCATTCTTCTTTTTATTTATATAAATTTTTGTATTATTAAATTTTACTAAATAGAGAAATATCTAACTAATTAAAAAATCTCTCAAAAATTATAATTGCTAAACCTAATAAAAAATTATATACCCCAAAAATATAAAATTTATCACTATTTATTATTTTCATTAACAACTTAATTGTAAAAATACTAACTAATAAAGTTATTATAAATGAAATTAAAAGTATAAATAAGCTAATTTCATTAAAATTAAGATTCCCAAGTTCCATTATACTAGCGCCAAGTATTATGGGTATAGCCATAAAAAAAGAATATTTTACTGCCTCTTTTTTATTAATTCCAGTTAATAAAGCTCCGGATATAGTTGCTCCACTTCTAGATATTCCAGGAACTATTGAACATGCTTGAAATAAACCAATATGAATAGAATCTAAAAATCTAATCTTTTCTTTTTTTTCACGAGAAAATTTTGTTGAAAATACCAAAATTCCTGAAACCATAAAAAATATTCCAAGATAAAAGACTTGAAAAA
>JBAZYP010000005.1:0-130116 GCA_041659265.1 Candidatus Pacearchaeota archaeon
TAATTGTTATGTAAATGAGGTATTATATTAATGCCAGAAGAAGTTCTTAAATTCATAAAGCCTAGAAAATATCAACAAGAAATATATGAAACTTGTAAGGAAAAGAATTGTTTAGTAGTACTTCCAACTGGAATTGGTAAAACAATGATTGCACTAATGTTATCAATTTTTACACAAAAAAAATATCCAGGTTCAAAAACACTTTTTCTAGCGCCAACAAGGCCCCTTGCTGAACAGCATCTTTCCTATTTTAAAAAACATCTTCCAGAACTTTTTGCAGAATTAACTCTTTTCACAGGAAAAATAAATTCTGAAAAAAGAAAAGAATTATGGCAAAATTCAGATATAATCTTTTCAACTCCACAATGTATTTCAAATGACCTAAACAAAGGTTTGTATGATCTTATTGATGTTAGTCTATTAATAGAGGATGAATGCCATAGATGCTTAAAAAATTATGCTTATACTGATATTGCTAAAAAATATAAAGAGCAAGCAAAAAATGAAAAAATTTTAGGTCTTACAGCAAGCCCAGGAATTGATAAAACAACAATAGAACAAATAGCTAATAATCTGCGAATAGAAGCTATTGAATTAAGAACAAGAGATAGCGAAGATGTAAAAGATTATCTTCAAGAACTCGTTTTCGAAGTTATAAAAGTAGATTTTCCAATTGAATTTAAAGAAATGGTTATACCCTTAAAAGAATTTTACTTAAAGAAAATTGAAGAATTAAAAAATAGAAAATTATTATTCGAACCTCCTACAAAAACGAATATTTTAAAACTACAAGCAAGATTGATGGGAGAAATAACACGGGGAAATAAGCATTTCAATAATTTAGTAGGGGCTAGCGTTTGTGCGCAAGCAATAAAAATATCTCATCTTATTGAATTATTAGAAACTCAAACCTTATTCAATTCATTGAACTATATGAAAAATCTTTTTGAACAAAGTAAAGAAAATCGCTCTCAGGCTGTAAAAAAAATAACAAAAGAACCAATCTTTAACACGGTTTTTATAAAAATTAATGAATTACTTGCAAGAAATATAGAACATCCTAAACTAATAGAATTAAAAAAATTAATTATAGATTCCTTAAAGGATAATCCTAAAAATAAAACAATTATCTTTACACAATATAGAGACACTACAATGAAAATATTTAATGATTTAAGTGTTGTTGAGGGGGTTAAAGCTAAAGTCTTTGTTGGTCAATCTAAAAAAGGAGAATCAGGTTTATCTCAAAAAGAACAGCAGAATATTATGGAAGATTTTAGAACAGGTGAAATAAATGTAATAGTGGCTACATCAATAGCTGAAGAAGGTTTAGATATACCTGAAGTTAATTCTGTGATTTTCTATGAACCGATTCCAAGTGCAATAAGAAAAATTCAAAGAGCAGGAAGAACAGCAAGATTAATGAAAGGAAAATTATTTATTTTGCTTACAAAAGATACACTAGACGAAATTTTTTATTATACTTCAAAAAGCAAAGAAAAAAAAATGTATAATTCAATAGAAAGTGTAAAAAAAGATATAGATAGAGGCATTGAATTCGGTAAAGAAAAACAAAAAGAACTTTTCTAAAATGTTTTATGATATATTCGAAAAATCTAGAAAAAAAACCACTATAAAAAAAACAAAAATAATTGTAGATATTCATGAAAAAAATTCTTTAATATTGTCTGAACTTATCGCTTCAAATGAAGTAATAATTGAAAAAACAGCATTGGATATAGGAGATTATGTTATAGGAGATATAGTAATTGAAAGAAAAACAATTTCTGATCTTTTTTCTTCAATAATGAATAAAAGGATAAATCTACAATTTGAAAAAATGAAAAAATATGAAAATCGTTTATTAATGATAGAGGGAGATATATCTAATTCTTATAAAAAAATTAATCCAGAAATTATAAGGGGATTTGTTTTAGCTTCTATAATAAATCATAAAACTCCTGTAATTTTTACTAAAGACTATCGAGATTCCTCTAAATATTTGATTAGACTTTCAAAAAGGGAATTAATGAAAAATAAAGAAATAACCTTGCATTATAAAAAACCTAAAAAACTTGATGAAAAAAAGAGATATATTTTAGAATCATTTCCAGGAATAGGCCCCTCATTATCCAAAAGACTTCTTGATAATTTTAATAATCTAATGGAAATTTTTGTTTCCGATGAAGAAAAATTATTCCCCATTCTTAAAAATAAATATAAAGAATTTAAAGAAATTTTAAATAATTAATTTAAAATAAGCCCTATCAAGAATGAATCTCGTTGAAGTTTATTTGGATTTTTTTATTCTTGATTGTGAAGTTCTTGTTCGAAGTTTTATAAACTTCTTAACAAAGCCTTAAAATTTTATCTTAATGAATCCTGTCTATATAATGAATCAGGATTATCTCTTTCAATTATTTCATCTAAATCCAAAACCAAGTCATGATCGTTTGGATCTTTAACTACAGAAGCATGATATAATTTTGTTGATAATCCTTTTGAATCTATTTCTTCTTGTAATCTAGTAAAACAAGGGTCAAAAGAATATCTTTTGGATTTCACAAGTATTCTGCCAGGTTCTATCTCATTTACTTCAAGATAGCTTCTTAATGTAGAAATCATTCGACTAGATGCAATTTCAAGTGTTTGATTATATTCATCTACTAGAGAATCTAGATCCAATTCAAGATCATCTTTAGTTGCAACATGTCCATTAGAAGAATAATTTAATTCACTTTTTAGACCCTGTTCATTTAACACTCTTTGAAGTCTGGAATAACACTGCCAAGGGGCATATTTTTCAGTATGTATTAAAATTCTTTGAGGACTATTTTTATGTTCCAAGATATAATTTTCTAAAGTATCAACCATTCTTTCTGAAGCATATTCTATCTTATCTAAAGAATTAAATCTAGGATCGCTTTTTGAAAATGACCCTTCACTTTTTAATGAATTTATTTTGTCCATTAAAATAATGTTTATGATTCTATATTTATAAATTAGATTGATAACTAAACTATACTTTTCTAAACCAAAAGTATATTAATACCTAAAGCATCCTATATAGGGTTTTTATTTTATATCCAAATTCCAAAAATAATTTTATCTTTTTAATTTATTTTCTTATCAAAACTAAACTTTTCAATATCAGTATATATTGGTCCTGCCGGAAATAATTCTGATTTCTTTAAATAAAAAGAATTAACAATAAATTTAATTTTTTTGTTTTTTATTCCAGAAATATAATCAACTAATCCTTTGTTATAAGAAACATCCTTTGTTCTTGCAATGGTGATATGACTCATAAATCTAGTTTCAATAGGGAATCTATCTTTAAGTTTTTCATCTATTTGTTTCTGAAGTTCAAAAATACCCTTCCCATTTAATTTTATCCAGATAATTCTAGGTTTATTCTTTGAAAAAACTCCAATTTCACCAAGTGTTGCTTCAAAACAATCTAATTTTACATTAGATAAAATCTCCTTAATAGAATTAATTTCTTCTTCTTTAACCTCTCCTAAAAATTTTATTGTTAAATGTAAATTCCTAGCTTCCGTGTATTTTCCATTAAATAAAGATTGTTTCTTTATTTGATCTTGTATTCTTACTATTTCAAGTAATATTTCTCTAGGCAACTCTAGTGCAATAAAAGTTCTCATAATTTGTAATTCCTAACTAAATAGTTTTTATTTTTTTATAGTTTAATAAATTTTTGTTTTAATTAAATAAATTAAATCATTTCAGAAAAAATTTTTGCAGCTAATTTTAAAGTATTATCATTGATATCTTTATTTATATCTATATTAACAATATCAGCAGCCTTGAAATTTTTAAGTAATATTAACCTTTTAATAAAATAAATAATATCTCTGCTAGATAACCCTCCTGGTTCAGGAGTATAAACTCCAGGTGCAAATGCAGGATCAATTGAATCCATATCAATACTAATATAAAAACCACTAGCATTTCTTGCTCTCTCCATAACTAAATCGCATACTCCTTCTTTATCTTCATCTAAAACATCCATTTTTATTACAGCGAGTTTATTTTTTTTAAGGAAATTTAATTCTTCTTCATAAAGATTTCTTGCAGAAATAAATAATATCTTATCGCTTGGAAAACCAGATTCAACTAATTTTTTTAACCAATTTCTTTCACTAATAAATCCTTTATCAATTGATAAAGAATCAAGATGAGCATCAAAAATTATTAGCAGAGGATTTTTTTCATTTTTTAAAAAAGCTTTAGCAATAGAATAAGTTATTTTATGATTATCGCCAATAAAAAGGGATTTATCATTTTTTTCAAAAATTTCTTTAGATTCTCGAGAAATTAAATAATCTTTCTCTTCATCAGATTCCTTATCAAAAAAAATATCTCTTACAAAAAAGTTTTCTTTTTTAAGAAGAATTCCTTTTTCATTAGATTCCATGCTATTTAAATAACCCAAAATATCCATAGACATCTTATCAAAAACTTTAAGAATTTTTTCTTCACTTACGCATAATCTTATTATTTCCATTTCTTTAATTAGGAGTTAAAGCAATAAAACTATATCCATTTAATTTGCTCAATTTTCTAACATCATTTAATTTGACTTTATTAACTTCTTCTTCATAATTATAATAATTTTCTGAGTTGCCGCCCAATTCTTCTTGTAATAATTCAATCATAGTACTCTCAGATTTTTCAGAATTAATCTTTCTTTGCCCAATTAATCTTTCTTTAGATTCTTCAAAATCTTTTTTATCAAGATCTTTTAATTTTTTAATTTCTTTCAAAACTATTTCTTTTACCTTGAGTACCTTATCTTTAGTAGTGCCCGTATAAATCATTTCATAAGAATAATCCTTAGATTGATCCAAATGAGTCTTAATAGCATAACATAATCCTCTTTTCTCTCTTACTTCTTGGAATAGTCTGCTGCTCATCCCTCCTCCAAGTATAGAATCAAATATTTCAGCAGCATATCTATCTTTATCCACTAATCTAGGCATATGAAAACCCAAAACTTCATGAGACTGATCTATTCCCTCTCTTTTTTCAATAACACTTGAATTTTTCTTTAAAATTGGAATATAATTAATATTTTTTTTAATATTAGGAAATTTTTTACCTTCATTTAATACTTCTTCCCAATCAACATTTCCAACTACACAAACAATCATATTATTTGTTGAATAAACTGAATTAAATGTTTCTATAACCTTTTCCCTAGTTAATTGAGAAACAGTTTTTAAAGTTCCTGCAATGGAATTATTAAATGGAGGTTTATATAACAACTCTTTAATTTTTTCCATAACATAACTTCCAGGATTATCGTGATACATCTTTATTTCTTCTAAAATCACCTTTCTCTCTCGTTCTAAGGCTACTTTTTCAAAAAGAGGATTTAAAACAAGATCCCTGCTAATATCCATTCCAAGTGAAAAATAATTACTAGGTAATTTATTCCAAAAAGAAGTTATTTCTTCTGAAGTAAAAGCATTTATCATGCCCCCTCTTTTTTCAATTTCTTGTGGAATTTCAACAACATTTCGATTTTTAGTTCCCTTAAATACCAAATGTTCAATAAAATGTGAAATCCCTTTAATATCTGCACTTTCATACTGGGCCCCGAATTTAACAGAAGTAGATACTGCAACAACAGGAGTGTTTCTTTTTTCAAGTATTAAAGTTATTCCATTATCTAATTTCTTTCTATAAAATTCTGGTTCTTTCATTTTTTCCTCTTTTATTATTATATAAAACAAAATCTCTCTATTAAATCTTTTCCCCTAACTTCTGGATGAAACAAAACCCCGTATAAAGGTTTATCCTTGTGTTTTATTGCCTGTGGAATAGTTTTATCTAATGATTCTGAAAAAATTTCAAAATCATTAAGTAAATTAAAATCAAAATAATAATTATGTAAATGATAAACTTCTTTATCTCCAATTATACCTAAAAATTCTTTCTTAAAATTCTCCATAAAAAAACCTATTTCAGTTTTTTTCTTTAATATATTGGAAAAATCTTTTTTAATATCTCCTTCTCTATCTCGCCTTTCTTGTTCGTAAACTAAACCAATTATTTGCATACCCCCGCAAATTCCCAAAATCGGTTTTTTTTCTAATAAAATCCATTTAAAACTATTAATTTCTTTTACAAACTCATTATCTTTTAAACTAGTTCCAGAAATAATAATATGTGAAAAATTTCTAACATCTCTAGCATTTAATTTTTTATAATGCTTTGTTAAAAATCTTATCTTATTTGCATTTAATATATCTTCAATAGGTTTAACAAATTCAAAGTAATGTAATTTCTGATTAGAAATATTTATTATTAAAATATTCTTTTTCATTCTAATTCAACCTCTCTTCTCCATGAATTTTTATCTCCTGTATCTTTAAATCCGATAATCTTTAGCGATTTTTTAAATAAAGGACAATTAACAACCAAACTTTCATATTCTCCCCCCTCTCCAGCAGGATTTATTTTATATTTTTTATTTAAAATCTTCATCTCTTCAATGAATTTTTTATCAATTTTCTTTCCAAGCCAGCTTTTATTTAATGGATATGCAAAAACCCCAGTTAAAGTTATTTCAAATTTATTTTTTATTAATTCCTCTAATAATTCAATTTGATTCTTTTGCCAAAGGGGATTAAAGCAATCTAACTCTAAATTATTGCATATTTTTTGTATTCTTGAAGCTTGATAGACACTTTCAACCGCCCCTGTAACTATCCCTTCAATATGAAATTCTTTTTTTGCTTTCAATATTGCTTTTTCTAAATCCTTTAATTCATTTTCTTTTTTACCTTTAGTTTTTACAGTTATAATTGGTATCCCCATTACTATTGCCTGTTTGTCTACAGCTTTTATTGAAGGAGTATGAAACATAAAACTTTCCTCGTTTATAGAATTTATACTTATAAGACAGACTAATTCATATCCATTTTTTTTAGCTAAATAAGCTGCATAACTTGAATCCTTTCCACCACTAAATAATATACCTAATTTCATAATATATATCAAATAAAATACTTTTAAAATCTTACCTAAACATTAATTCCTTCATTCAACTCTGTACATAATGAATCTCATTGAAGTTTATTTGGATTTTTTAAAGTCTTAATCATGACGTTCTTGTTCAAAGTTTTATGAACTTTGTAACAAAGTAAATCATTCAATAATCTTTTAAAAGAGAATTTATTACTATATTCAAGATAAATTAAAAAAATATTAAATATGCCAATAAACGCAGGTCATGAATATGCTAATGCAGAAGCTTTATACTTTAAAGCAAATACAGATGATGAAAAATTAAAAGCTTTAGAAGGCATGCTTAGAGCTGCACCAACCCATAAGGGAAGTGAGAAATTTAGAGGAGATATTCGTCTTAAAATTAAGAAACTTAAAGAAGATATTGTCAAGGCTAAAAAGGCCTCTAAAGGAAAAAAAGGAATTAAAAAAGGCGATATGCAAGCAGTTTTAGTAGGATTAACTAACTCAGGAAAATCTTCAATATTAAAATCAATAACAAATGCTGACCCTAAAATTGCAAGTTATGGATTTACAACTATGGAGCCTGAAATTGGTACTTTAAACTATTTGGGATGTAACATACAAATAGTGGATCTTCCTCCAATAACAAGTGAAGCGTTTGATTATGGAATTATGAATAATTCTGATCTAATTGTTATTGTAATTGAAAAACTTCACGAATTAGATGTAATTTTTGAACATATAAAAAATAAAAATATAAAACGACTAATAGTATTTAATAAAATAGATTTGCATGATGAAAATACGAAAAGAAAAATTTTAGAAACAATGAGAACTAAAAAATATTATTTCTCAATAGTCTCTACAAAAAATGGAGAAGGGTTAAATGAATTAAAAGAAAAAATATTCAAATCCTTCAACATTATAAGAATATTCACAAGACAACCAGGAAAAAAAGAAGATGAAGTTCCAGTTATTCTAAAACCTGATTCCACATTAGAAGAAGTTGCTGAAAAAGTTCTTCATGGATTTTCAAAAAGAGTCAAATATGCAAAAGTCTGGGGACCATCTAGTAAGTTCTCAGGTCAAAAAATAGGTTTAAAGCATATTGTAAAAGATAGAGATTTAGTAGAATTTTATACTGAATAAATAAAAATCTATTTTAAAATTAATTTATTTTCTCACTCATAAGCTTTCTTAGCAAGTTCTAATAATTTTTTCTTATCCATCTTAGATAAAATAATTGAAATTTCTTTTGCAACAGCAATTTTTATATCCATAGGATGTAAAGCTTTAGAGATTACATCCTTCTTTATATTTTCAAAATCTTTGTATTCAACATTTCCTCCAAATTTCTCAGGTCGTTCAATTAAAAAAATATCTTTATTATCTTTTTTAATAATCATTAAAAAATACTCTAAAAAAGCCATAACCCCATTATCAGGATCTCCTTCTATAAATTCTGCTTTATTCAACTTTTTCTTTACATTTTCAAAATCATCTAATAAATCAATCTTTGAATTAGGGTCAGATGAACTCATTTTTTTACCAACTAAACCAGGTAATAATGGATTCATTATTTCAATTCTAGGTTCATATCCTAATTTGGGTAGATTTTCTCTAGCAAGAACCATTATTTTTCTTTGATCAGTTCCACCTAATTGACAATCAACTCCCAAATATTGCTCATCTACTGCTTGCATTAAAGGATAAATTAAACCTGAAAGTTTAGGATTATCTCCTAGTTTTACAACTTCAGAAGCAGCTTTATTTGCATCATGGACAGTAACATAACTAGACATTTTTAATACATCAAACATATAATCTGGAGATAATTGCATCTCACTTCCTTTAACAAACTCTAATTCCCTTATATCCCCTCCAATAGCTTTAATCATCTCAGGTATGACTAATGCATAATAATTATATCTATGTTCAAGAACAACCCAAGGAGTATTATCAAGTGCAGCATGAAGGTCTGCAAGTAATATTTTAACATGAAAACCTGCTTTTAATAAATCGCATACTTTTAAAGCCCATAAAAAATAGCCTACATGAGGCTTTCCTGTTGGTGCAGTTCCAAGATATGCAACAGGTTTAACTTTTTCTTTTAATAATTTCTTAAGATCTTCTTCACCGATGATTTCAGCAGTATTTCTCTTTACTAAATCAAATCTTTCCTCTGGACTTAATTTTACCATGATTTAGCGAGTAAAAAAACCTTATTAAAGTTTTCTACTTCAATATTTTATGAAAAAATCCCATTTATTAACAATTTCATTCCTTCTTTCCATTATTGGAATTTTAATATTGCAGATGATTTCTGTTTATATTTCTCCCCCAATTACTGAAATTAAAAATATCGATTATTCAAAAAATAAAATTTTAAAATTAAGAGGAAATATTGAATCCATAAGATTAACTAAAGAATATTCAAAATTAACATTAAAGGATAATTCTGGAAAAATAAATATTTATGTTCCAAAGGAATATAATTTTAGTAAAAATGCTACTATTGAAGTTATTGGAAAAATAACTGAATATAATAATTATTATCAAATCTTTCCTGAAAAAATATTCTATCTAACTTAAATTTATTTAGATTCAAATTTCTTTGATGCATCAAATAAAGCCAAATTCATTAAAATTAATTGAACTAAACCTGCTATCATGAAAATTATATTTGCTGCAAGCATTAAATACATAATAACCTGACTTGAAAAAACCATCATCATTAAGAAAAATGGCAAAGGTAATAGGACTAAAGTGGTTAATATAATAATGATTAATCCTATAATTCCTGAAGATTTAGCATATTTTATTTGTTTTCCTGATTTAATTAAACCAACAAAGAATAAAATAAATATAATAAAAACAAATATAAATAATAATAAAATTAATCCAAATATTACATAAAACATCATCCCCATTGAAGATATTGTTAGACCCAGTAATGGAGACATTTGACCAAGTACAGCTTCTTGTTCAGAATTATCTATTGTTGATATTGCATTTGCAGTTAATGGAGATTCTCCAGTTGTTAAAGTTATTAAAAATAATATTATAAATGATAAGATTCCCAATATTAATAAAACTATGAATGTCCATGAAGAAAACTTCAATGCCTTAGATTCAACTAACCTTCCTAATTTAATAAAACCACTAAAATAAAAAATTCCTAAAATCATTGAAAAAAATAAAATAAAAAATAATAAATATTGTAAAGTGGAATTAGTTTCAATTAAAGATGGAGTGTTAGTTGAGCTATAAATATTAATACCAAAAAATGAAATATTAAAAAGGATAAGAATAAATCCTATAACTCCTGCAATCTTCATCCAAGAAGTTCCTTTACTTTGTATTTCAGATGTTTTTATAGGATTCTCTGCAACTAAATTATTAGGATTAGGATTAGTGTTCGTTTTAGGTTCTTCTTGTTTAAATAAAAAATTATTATTAGCAGGATTTGTTGCAGCAGTTGTTGTATTTATAGTTGGACTAACAACTGTATTTTCAGAATTTACAACAGAATTAGTAGCATTAGTTGTCGTAGGAAGATTAGCTTCTGTTTTTGTTTGAGTAGATTGAATAGGCTCTTTCTTAGATTCTGTTTGAAGATTAGAACTAGTTTGAGGAGGTTGAATAATTTGTTGAACAGGTTCAGTTTTAGTTGGAGATTTACTAATATTCAAGGCTTTAACTGCCTCATTAAACTCTTCTTCACTATATCCTCCAGATAATATCTCTTTTTTTAAAGTATCGATGTCATAAGTAGGATAATTCTCCTTCAAATAACTTAAAACTGTTTCATTTACCATCTTTTATAATATATATTGAAAAACTAACTTTATAAAAATAACGTTAGACTTTCCATATCCCTTTTTCTTGGATTATTTTGCCATCTAAAACGATTTTTGCATTTTTCATGCCTTTAACAATATCAACATGTATTGCTGAATCATTTCCCCCACCATTATCTTTATATGCCATTCCTAAAGCCAAATGAATTGTTCCACCTATTTTCTCATCAAACAATAAATCATTAGTATATCTATTAATTTTTGGATTGCAGCCAATTCCAAACTCTCCAACATATCTTGAATTTTCATCAGTATCTAATAATGAATTCAAAAAATCTTCATTTTTATCAGCTTTTGATTCAATTACCTTTCCATCTTTAAATTTCAAATAAACATTAGATATCTGTTTGCCTGAGACTATACGAGGATAATCAAATTTTATCCAACCATTCAAACTTTCCCTAACAGGAGCCATAAATACTTCTCCTCCAGGCATATTTTCTTCCCCCTTATCAGCTACGCAATTCTTTCCATTTATTGAAAATTTCAAATCAACACCTTCTCCAATAAGATGAACATTCTTGCCTTTTTCAAATATATTTACTAATTTATCCATAAATTTACCTAACTTATTCCAATCTTGTAAACAAGCTGAATAAAAGAAATTCTCATATTCATTTAAACTCATTTCTGAATCTTGTGCTAAACTAGTGCATGGAAAACCAACTGTTACTCTTTTTATCTTATCCTTCTCATTAACAACATATTCACTAATTGGATGAATAATCTTTTGCCTAATGGATATTTTTTTAGGGTCTACGTTTGTTAATTCTCTAGTATTATGACTTGTATTTATTGAAATATAATATTGAGAATTTTTTACTTGTTGCATCCTTAATTCTGGAAATTTCATTAATTGCTTTTCACTTGCATATTTATAATAAAAATCATTCATTCCAGGTATAGAAATATTCATAATTGGATAGGCTTTAGCTAAAATAACTTGTTTATATAATTCTAATATAAAATCTTGAGCTTCAATTCCACCATTTATAATTACATTAGTTTCAGGTTTTACCTTTAAAGAATACTTAACAACCATTTCAGCTAATTTTCTTGTTCTTACATCCATAATAATTTCTCAAGAATCATTCCTTGAGGCTCCTACACCTCTCTATAACACAATCTATAAAACTCTTTCTTTTTAAATTTAAGTATCAAAAAATATTCTTAAAAAAATTAGCTATTTTTCCAAAAAAAGTAAGTTTTTTTGGTGTTTCATTAATAACTGGTTTTTCCTCAGAGACACTAGATTCAACATCAGATTCTACTTCAGATAAACTATTATCTTTATTATCTGTACTAACAACTTCACTATCATCAACACCTTCGCACGGTTTCTTAACTACTTTACATGAACTACCATAAGAACCATAATTTTTTTGAAACAGCTCAGCAAATCTATTTGAATCAACAACATTTAATTTGTTATCATCATTTAAATCAGCCTTTCCACAATAATATTCTTTTTGATAATTTGCTTCATAATCTCTATTGAATTTTACTTTATCCTCTTGATCAACTTTCCCATCAAAATTAAAATCTAAAATATTACATTCATTATCATTATTAGAATCTGATATTACATTCCCAGTTATTCCTAATCCCCCATATTCAAAATACATAGCAACCCCTGCAAGTAATAATATGGCAACAGCAACAACCACCTGATCTCTTTTTTCCATATCTAATCAAATGTAAACCATCTTATAAACTTTTCTTAAAAAGAATTTCCATTTGAATTTATTCTTTTTTATTTCTTCTTTTTCTTCTTTTCAAATAAACTCCAAATAATGTAAATAATTAATATAGATAATACAAAAAATAAAACAAACGATCCTAAATTAAATCTCCATCCCAATTTCATTCTTTGCCATCCTATTAATAAGCCTATTAACAATCCTAAAATTAACATACTAAATACCTTCAATTTTCCTAATTTAAAATTCATAATAAACCTATTATTTTTATCTTTTTAAATAATTCCTTAACTTCAAATCCCTTTGAAATAAATTTTAACATAAAAAATATTTTATACTTCTTTGTATTAATTAAAAGATGATAATTGAACTTATCATTGCAATCTTCTTAGGTATTATTATAGGTACAATAACCGGCCTCATTCCAGGTATTCATATTAATTTAGTAGGTTCTATTTTACTTTTATCTTCAACTTATCTTCTAACTATTGTTTCGCCAATATCTCTTGTTTGTTTTATTATTGCTGTTGCAATAACTCATACTTTTGTTGATTTTATTCCTTCAATACTTCTAGGTGCCCCTAATGAAGATTCAATTCTTTCTGTTCTTCCAGGTCATAGATTATTATTAGTTGGAAAGGGTTATGAAGCGGTCCTAAGTTCTTTGGAAGGGGCTTTAACTGGAATAATATTATTTATTATTATAACTCCTTTTTTTATTTTTTTCTTAAAACAAATTTATCCTTTGTTTCAAAGAATAATGGGATTAATTTTAATTATATCAGTTTTATATCTAATCTATTGTGAAAATAAAAAAATATTAGCTTCAATAATATTCTTGCTTTCAGGTTTTCTAGGTATTGCTGTTCTTAATTTAAACTTAAATGAGCCTTTGCTTCCTATGTTAAGCGGACTTTTTGGAGCTAGTGGTATTATAATTAGTTTTAATGAAAAAACAAAAATTCCAAAACAAACTATTTTAATAAAGCAAAATAAATATGACAAAATTTCTTTTTTAAAAAATATTATTACTTCCTTAGTTTCTTCACCATTACCCGCTTTTTTACCAGGAATGGGTTCATCTCAAGCAGCATTAATTGGCACTCAAATAAATGGAAAATCGACTGAAAAAGATTTTTTATTTCTAATAGGTTCAATTAATATAATTGTTATGTCATTATCTTTTATAACCCTATTTTCAATAAATAAAATTAGAACAGGAGCATCTAACTCTGTTTCAAAACTAATACCAACTCTAACAAATAATGATTTATATATTATAATTACAACAATAATATTGGTAGGATTAATATCCTATTTTTTATCAAAATATCTTCTTTATATTTTTATAAATCTTATAGATAAAATAAATTATTCTAAAATTTCATTAATAGTTTTATTTCTTCTTTTTATATTTACAATTATTTTTTCAGGTTTTATAGGATTATTAGTTTTTCTTGTTTCAACTTCCCTAGGTATTTATTGTATATTATCTAATGTAAAAAGAACAATATTAATGGGTTGTTTATTAATACCAACAATTTTGTTTTATATTTTATAAAATTGTGAATTTAGAAATTCCTAAAATTTATGAAAGCAAACATTTCTGTTTTATATTATAAAGAAATCACAAAGGTGGCAAATTAGTATTAGTAGGTGTAGATGGATTAGTTGAAGTGGTTGTGGTTGATGGAACACTGCCTGTTTGTGTTGAAGTTGTTGTTGATGGACTTGTTGAAGTGGTTGTTGTTGATGGAACACTGCCTGTTTGTGTTGAAGTTGTTGTTGAAGGATTGGTTGATGTTGTTGAACTTGGTATTGTTGTTCCAGATGTTGATGTAGTTGTTGAAACAGGATTATTTGCAGAATTAGATTGGATTTGAGAATTTGTATTAATAGTAATAGATTTAGAAATACCAACAGATTCATCGCCTAAATCATTATTAGATATAGTATTTGATAAAACCTCATTGCAAGAATCGCAACAAACCTGTTCGTTTGAACAAATTAAACCTTTATAATAAGTCCCCTTACAACCTTGATTATTAGGACAACATACTCCTGTTAAAGAACACTCTTCTAAAGATTCTTCTGGTTTAACAATATCTTTTTTATTTTCTTTTTCTTTATCAATTATATTTTTCAAGACATCTTTATCAAGTGAACTATCATAAGCTCTTTCAAGATTTTTTACAACATTTTTTGAATTTGGGTTATCTTCAGAAAAGTCAATATTAGAAAAATATTTTTCAAGATGTTCTTTTGCAAGTTCATTTTTTCCTTCTTTAGCAAGCACAGCTACTTCAGCAGCTCTTTCTTCATCTTTTTTATCATCACTTTTGAATATTTCAAATATTTTATCTAAAAAGAAAAAGAAATCTCCAGGTAATATCCCTGCTTTATCCTCTAAATCTTTATCAATTTTATCTTTTTCTTCTTTTATTATATCATCTTCAGGAATTATTGGACAACCATCTTTTGTACAGCATTTAGGTTTTCCTTCGTCAGAAAAACAAGAACCATAATTACAATCAAGCCTATACGGGCCATCATCGTTAACTTCACCAATAAGTATAGTACATTTATCTTTAAAACAACTTAAATGAGGATCAACAACATCTCCATTAAGAATATCACAGTACTTATTAGGTTCGCTAAATCCAGCAGCTAAACAATCATCTCTTGTCTTGCAATCTCCAGGTAAAACAATTCCAGGACCCTCTACTGGAGGAACTAATCCTATTCCAGGATCTGCCCCAACTCCAATTCCTATTCCTGCCCCAGGGTCTATTCCAATTATAGGTCCATCTCCCTCTTTCTTACATCCATCTTCAGTGCAGCACATTGGTTTACCATCTTCTTTATTATAACATTGATTATATTTGCAATCAACCCTATAAGGTCCATCATCATCTGGAATTCCAGTTAATATTGTGCATTTTTTCTGAAAACAGCTTAAATGAGGCCTTACAACATCTCCGGTTGCAGGATCACAATAATCATTAGGTTCAACAATTCCAGCAGCTAGACAATCATCTCTTGTCTCACACTCTCCACCAACCTTAATTATTCCAGGTCCTTCTTTTGGCGGCAAAAGAATCATACCAATACCAATATCAATTCCAATTCCTCCATCTATTTTACATCCATCCTTTGTACAGCACATAGGATTACCCTCTTCAGTATTATAACATCCACCATAATTACAATCAACTCTATAAGCTCCATCTTTATTAGGAGTTCCTGTTAAAACCTGGCATTTATCTTGAAAACAGCTTAAATGAGGTCTTACAACATCTCCATTACCCATATCACAATAATCATTAGGTTCTATTACACCTGCAGCAAGACAATCATCTCTTGTTTCACATTTTAAATCTACTCCAGGTGCAATTGGTTTAACTATAGCTCCATCTGCAGCTGCTAAAATAAAATTTAAATTATTAATTATTAAAATTAAAAATATAAGAAATATAATTTTTTTCATATATAAATAGTTAAAAAGAGGATTTTTAAGTTTTTCCTATATTAAAAATAAAGCTATTTTCTTTTTTTCTTATTTTTTTGTTCATTCTTTTTCTTAAATTTTTCATAATCCTTTATTGCTAATCTTTCTCCTTCAGGGGTAGGATATTTTCCAGTTATACATGCAGTACATAATTCATTTTCTTTATATCCAATTGCATCATATAACCCTTCTTTTGATTGATAAGTTAAACTCTTTACACCTGTTTCATTAGCAACCCTTCTTTCAAGAATCTCTTGATCATTTGAAAAATTTCTTCTTGCAATTAATTCAGCATGAGTAGCCATATTAATCCCATAAAAACATGGAGAAATTATAGGTGGAGAAGTAATAAATTCATGTACCTCTAATGCTCCTGAATCTAAAAGCATTTTAACTGTTCGTTCACTTGTTTCTCCTCTAACTTTAGAATCATCAACCAATAATATTTTTTTCCCACCTACTATCTGCCTAATAACCCCATATTCTCTTCCCATAATTTCATACCTCACTAATTGACTATTAATAAATCCCCTCATCCCTTCCATCTTAATTATAGCTTGGCGATAATTAAGATCCCATTTATTTGCAAAAGATTCAGCAGCAGCTATAGCAGTCATTGGTGAAGGAACAACAACAAATTTATTTTTATCATCTTTTATCTCTTTTTTTAATTGTTTAGGAACTTCTAAATTTTCTCCAAGTTTTGATCTAACTTCATAAACAGATTTTCCATCTAATGTTGACAAAACTTTAGCAAAATAAACCCATTCAAAAAAACACCTAGAATAATCTTTTTCATTTAACAAATCAATCATTTTCCCACCATTTTGATTTATTAATAATAAATTACCTGCAGGAACTGATTTAATATTTTCTTCTTTAATTCCAATCCTTTCCAAAGGATAACTTTCTGATGCAACTGCATAAAATAAATCATTTTCTCCCCAAGATAATGGTCTTATCCCCTTTCTTCCCCTCATTACAGCCATATTTCCATCAGAAAAAAGAGTAATTGTTGAATATCCTCCATCAACTCTTTCACAAAATCTTCTAAAAACTTTTTCTAAATTTACTTCAGCATGCGGATTATCAGGATTATGAAGATTTTCATCAATATTTTCATTTATTAATCTAGATAATAATGCTACAGCAACTTCAGTATCAGTTTCAGATTTAAAATGATATTCTCCTCTTTTTCTTAATTCCTTTTGGATTTCCAAATAATTTGTTAAAGTGCCATTAAACGCATAAGCAAATTCTTTATTTCTTCGATTATGTTCTCTTAACATTGGTTGTGTAGATCTTTCAAATACAGAACTATCTGATGTTACTTCTGTAGTTGCATATCTTGTATGAACAATGCCTGCTAGACCATTATGTTCTTTTATAATCTCGTCTCTTAAAGGAGGATTATCTGAACAAAATAAATCATTAGGTCTGCCAATAACTTTTCTTTGTTTTAAAATTAATCCGCTCTTTTTAGAAACAGGATTATATGTTACCATCCCACATGCAAGTTGCCCCCTATGGATTTGGTCATAACCTAAAGAATATAATAATTGAGGAACTAAATTCCTATCATCACATCCTTCTTTAAGATAAACAGCCCCTAATCCACAATTATGTTCTATTGTTTCTCCCATTTTTTTTATACTACTTTAGTCTCTTGTTTTTTCTTTTTAAATTATTTCCATATAGAAAATATATCATCACTAACAAATTAATTTATATACTAAACTAACTTGTGTCATTAAAATATTTTAGATATTAAATTATCATTTAAACTTTTCAAAACCATTTATCAATATGTGAAAATACTTTAGTATTGAATTATTTGATAAAGGGTCTAAAACCATTTATCAATATTTTGTTGCTTTTCCAAATCTCTTCCAAATATACTTTCTATATATTTTTTTGTTAATTCCAAATCTTGTTTTATATAATCAGGAACAGTAAAATTTTTTGTTAAATCTAAAGCAGGTTCAAGATATTTGATTATACTACCATAAGAAATAGTGAATATTAATTTACTATTTCCGCAAGCACTGCACTTTCCTGATAAGGGAGGTCTACGATAAATCTCATTGCATTTTCCACATCTAAAATTTTGTTGTGAAAATTTTCTTAAATTACCTTTTAAGTCCCTCATAAAATGTCTATCGATTATCAATCTTGCAACATCCCCCTGTTCAACACTTCTTAATTTAGTGCATAATATCATTTGCTGTTCAACCTTATCTTTCATTGTTGGAAGAGTTTTATATGAAGAGCACGTAGCACCAGAATTAAAATTATCAGTATCATGTGTAAAACCGGTTTTATAATAAGGATCAATATCTTTTGCTAATCTTTGTTTTACCATCTCTATTTTAATTTCACTTGAATGTAATTTCTTTTCAGCTTTTTGATACATCTCTAAAGGATAACTATCCACTAATTCAAAATCTAAAATCTGATCATCAACTTCTCTAGCATATATTTTTCCATTCAAAACTAATGGTGCATCTTGAGTTCCACCCCTATGAGAAGGTAAAAAACTTCTTGAAAAATTTATTAAAACATCTAATAACATCATCATAGCAGCTTCATCACCATCACAATCTCTTCTCATTGCAGCATGCATATATGCGCTAGCAAGTAAACCTTGAACTTTAGAAAAACCAACTATTCTTGATATAACTCCTGCGCAATTATGTGGAGCCATGCATACGCACAATTGTCCTACTAAATCTTCTCTTTTCTTAATATTATAGAATTTAGGAAGATTATAGAATTTTTCCAATAATTCATCCATAAAATTGGCAGTATTAATAAAAACATCATCTGCTTTTTCATCCCCGCAATGATTATTGCACGGAATTATAATATCATGAGGTTTTAATTCCAGTATCTGTTCATCAGATTCTAATTTATTTCCATAAACATCATTATCATAACCCAATTCCTTCAATTTTTCAATTCCAACTTCAATTTCTTTGGGTTTAAAATGAGAAATTGGGAGTTCAGTCATATCATACCTAATAGTCCCGTCTTTATTTACAGCAATGCTATATTTAGCCCTTAACACTCCTTTTACAATATTTTCAATATCATGATTTTCAGAACTAGTTCCCCTCATGCCTTTTATTAAAACAGGCATATCATTTTTTGTATAACCTAATTTTTCCCTTGCTTTTTCCATATAATGTTTTATATCTATTGAAGTATTTTTGAATCTAGTACCCATTTCATGTTCAGAACATTTTTTGCCTTCAATCTCTTTTTGACATCTGCTGCACCAGTATTTAGGTAAAGTTTTTTCTCCACAATCTTCACAAATATTATAAATGCTTTCTTTTTGACATTTATTACAAAAATTAAATGGAAAATCTCCAGTTACTTTTCCCATATCTTCTGCTTCATTCATACTTCTCAATCTACCTCCTTCCTCCCCAACAGGAAACAAAATATTAGGACTGCCTGTTAACTTTCTTAATTTAGCTTTTTCAGGCCTTCCCATTCTTGATCCAATGAATTCTCCTGCTTTATCTTTTATTTTATATTTAGATAATTTATTAATTATGTTTAAAATAATAAAACCAGTTTCACTTTCAGATAACTCTTCTATTTTCTTGGAGATTCCTAGTGCTTCTAATAATCCTTCCAAATTTTTAAAATCAAAATTTATTTCAAATTCTCCAATATAATTAATATCAAAACCTAAATTTAATAAAACAGCCTGAGTATCTTCTTTATCTAAAATTACATTTTCTGTTATAACTTCATGAGGGACTCCAATTATTTCAAGTGCTCTTTTTCCAATATTAAACCTTTCTCTTTCAGTAGTATTATAAGGAAATAACAACTTGCCATCACTTACTCTTGAATGCAAAAACCAATCAATAAATCCTAAAAACTGTTCGTAGCTTATTTGTGTCCAATAATAAATATATTTAGGATATAAAGGAATATCATATTTTTCAGATAATTCAATTGCTTCTGAAATTTTAACATCATAAGGATTTTTTACATTTCCCCCAAGAGCTTTTAATTCTAAATTCCACCATTCCTCAACATAACCAGGATTTATTAAAAGAGAATTTCTATTCATTACATCTCCAAGTGGAAAAAGAATATCTCCTAAATAAATTATTTCTTGTATTTCTTCATAATATTGTTTAGCTTCATCATAATTTTTTACTTTTTTAACATTTCCGTTTTTTAATTTTATAATTGGACCGTCAATTAAATCACATGGAGTAACAACACATCCTTTAGTTGGTTTTTCTATTTTTAATTGTGTTCCTGTTGCAATAAAATCATTAGTTATACCCATAGTAGCTGGTGAAACTGATACAGCTGAAAAACCTGCAACCCTGCTTCTGCCATATCTAAATCTAAATCCCTTCCCAGGATAACCAAAAACAGGTCTTCCAGCAACAAGATCTTTTATATAAGTAGGACTTGAATCAGTTTTACCAGTATCTCTTTTCTCATGTAATTCAACATAATGATCAAGCCACTCCCAATCATTTATAGTAAAACCATTTTTTTGTATTCCTTTTAATAATCTTAATCCTTTTTTTGCTTTCTGTGCAAGACCCTCTGCAACAATAAGACAAAAACCTCCTCTTATAAAATCAGTCTCTATCCTTGGTAAATTCTTATAATTAGAAACTTCTCTTTTTTCAGTAGGATCTCCACATACTTGGATGGGGATATTTCTACCAATAAAAGAAGCTTCATCTTCAGTAGGAAGATATTGCAAATTAGTAACTCTCTCATGATAATCATATAATTCTGTTACAGTTCTTTTTATCTCTTCTTCAGTTGGATCATATCTAGCATATCCAAATATCTGCCTAATATAATCAATTAGCATTAAGACCATACAACTAGCTGTTGTTCCTGCACTTCTTATAGGTCCTGAAAAATATGCTTTTAAATACTCCTTGCCATCCCTAGTTTTTCCAGTTTTTATCTCAGTAAATCCTTCCAAAGGACTTGAAACAACTCCAAGAGTAGTATATGCAAAACCAACTCTAATCCCTGCATCCATAGCTTCAAATTTATTTTCAAATGTGCAATATTTTTGAAGTGCTATTTCTTCAGCTATTTTAAAACTAACAGAATTCTCTAAAGCACCATATTTATTTTCAAGTTCAAGAAGACGATTAATAATTTCTTCTTTATCTAACTGAGGATATTTTGTTGCAATTAATCTTACTACTTTAGCAGCCATTGTTAAAGCTAAAGGAACTTCAACCTTATCACTAGGATCATATCCCTTTAATCTTGCCTCCTTAGCAACACTATAATTCTTCTCTATTTCTTTAGCTAAATCTTCAAAATATTTATTAGTTGATTCATGAAAAGGCATTTTTACACTCCAATTGTCAGACTTTCTTTGATAATCTAGTTTCTTTAAAAGCGTTTATAACAACTAAAGAATGAATAATTTTTTATATAAAAAATATATTGAAAACTTTTATATAATTGAATTATTTTTAGATTAAAAGGAAAAATAAAATGAAAGCAATAATTCTTGCAGGAGGGTTTGGTGAAAGATTAAGACCATTAACATTAGAAACACCTAAACCATTATTAAAAATTAGAGGAAAACCAATAGTTGAAAGAGCTATAGAAAACTTAAAAGAACATAATATAGATGAAATTATCTTAAGTATTGGATATAAAGCAGATATGATTAAAAATTACTTTGAAAAATTTAATATTGATGATAATAATCCAATAAAAATACATTTTCATATTGAAGAAGTCCCACTTGGAACAGGAGGGTCTGTAAAAGAAATAACTGAAAAATTTAATATTACAGAAGATTTTATTCTATTGTGGGGAGATAATATTGCAAATTTTAATATTTCAGAAATGATTAATGATCATAAGGCTAATAATGCTTCAATTACCATGGCTTTAACCCATAGAGAAGATGTTGAAAATTTTGGAGTAGCTCATATTGTAGATAAAAAAATAATAGGTTTTATTGAAAAACCAAAACGAGAAGAAGCCCCTTCTAAATTAATTAATGCTGGAGCATTTATCATTCACCCTAAAGTTTTACAAGTTTTACCTGTTGGAAAAAGTTCAATAGAAAGAGAATGTTTTGAAAAAATAGTTAAAGATGGAGAACTATATGCATTTAATCATTCAGGTTATTGGTATCCAACTGATACTTTAGAAAAATATAATTTTGTTGAAGAAGATATAATAAAACATCTTCTAGAAGATTTAAATTAATGTTTTATTTTAAAAAAACTTTTTATTTTTTTAATTCGCAGGATATATTTTTTTCATCTTCAATGCAATCCTTATCCTCTCCATCTTCTGTAAAATCTAAAATTTTTATTGCTCCTGTCTGAAGATTAAGAATAGGAACTTTGCAAGGATCAGGTCTATTCCCAACTTTTTCTTCAAAAGGAGTTATAGATTGCCAGCAAGAATTGCAAACTATTAAAGTTCCATTATATTTGTCAATATCTGTTTTATGCAAATCTGCTGTAGTAATAATATCAGGTATATCCTTTATAACTAAAAAATCTTCTTCAGAATCTGGAATATAAACCATAGAACCGTGTATTGGAGCTAAATGTCTTCTAAATAATAAATGTTTAACAACTTTAGCAGGATGATGATGTCCATTAATTAATCTCAATTCTTCAATTTCATTAATAATTGGATGCATGCTAGCCCCATGATACATTAAAACACGAATTCCTGGTTTTCCGGGTAAACATTCTATCTCAATAACACTAGGATTACTTACTAAATTCAAATTTGAAATCTTAAGTAACGGTTCTGCAAAATCTTCACCTAGGGGCGGTTGAGGTTCAGCAACTCTAACTGCATCATGTTGTCCAGGTGAAAGAAACATAGTAATATGTGAAGGAATTCTTTTTAAATATCCTGCCAATACTTCATATTGTTTTTTAATATCTTTAATTTTTAAAAATTTTTCTTGGCCAGGATATACTCCAACTCCATCAATAGTATCTCCAACAATAAACACATATTTTATCTTTTTTATAATTTCTTTTTGTGAATCATCTACATCTTCCCCATTAATCCAATCTATAAACTTTTCAAAACTTTTCTCCAAAAACATAGTAGAACCTACATGTATATCTGATATAAAAACAGCATAAACTTCCCTTTCACTCCTATGTTTATCTTTAACATAACTATCAGGATAGATTATATCATTAACATATAAAAAATCTCTAGTTCCCGAGCATTTAAAACCAACAATATCATCCAAAAGAATTTCTTTTGATTTTTCGTATATTTCTTCTTTAGTTTGATTTATTAATAATTTTGTTTTTCCAGATAAATCTTCTACTTCAAGAATTATATTTTTGGATTTAGTAACACTCTTTTTAGTAACTATACCTATTATTGAAAAATGTTTATTAGAATTTCCTATTTTATCAATAGAAATTAAACTATCAAGTTCTGGTCTTTGTTGTAATAAAAATTTAATAGAATTATATCTTGCTTTAAAATATCTTACAAAATCCTTAACTTCTAATTTTTGTGGACTAAATATAGGGGATGATATTATTTTATAAGAGTTAGGTATAGATTGGATATTATTTGAAACATTAGGTTTAATTTCATTTTTTTCAATAATAGGTTTAGGAGTTATCTCTTGATAACTTGTCTCTTTTTTTAATTCTAATGAAATAGAAATATTAATAAAAAATTTTTCAACCAATTGTTTTTTTTCAATATCCAAATCAAATAAAATCGGTTTAATTTTTTCTATATTCTGATTTACTAAATTTTTAGTTATTAATTTTTGTTTAGAAATAACTGCTATTTTATTAATAATTTCATTTGCAAAATCTTCATCTTTTAACTCATTAAAGAAATCTAACATTTCTCTATCTAGTAAAAACCCTTTCTCTATAAAAAGTTTTAATATATTCTGTTCCATTTTCTTTCCTCATGTTATTATTAAAGATAAAGAGATTCTTTTAATACGTCTCTTGATTTTTTTATCATATTTTCTGGAATAGCTAGTTTAATTTCCCTAGTCCTTCCTTGTCTTCCTTTGCTAACCACTCTTCCATTAATAAGACCAAGCATATCAAATTCAGCTATTATATCACTAATTCTTCTTTGTGTAAGTTCTTCCTCATGAAGCTGCTTGCATAAATTTTGATAATAAGTATAAACATCACCTGTAAAAATCATTTCCTTATTATTCTCACATAAATCAAAAATTGAAAAAAGCACTAATTGAAATTGTTTTGTTGCAGTTTCAATAATATCAAGAACCTTATCTCTTTCAATTTTTTCATTTGCCATATCAATATGTTTTATTTCTAATATAGCACTTGATTCTCTTTCAGCTATTTCTCCAGCTACTCTTAAAAGATCTAAAGCTCTTCTAGCATCACCATGTACTTTAGCTGCAAATGCAGAACACTTAGCAATGACTCCATCAGTAATAACCCCTGGTTTAAAAGCTTCATTTGCTCTTTTCTTTAATATATCCTGTAATTGTAATGCATTATAGGGAGGAAAAATCATTTCCTCTTCAGATAAAGAACTTCTTACTCTTTGATCTATCATATCTAAAAATTTGATATCATTACTTATTCCAACAATAATGATCTGAATTTTACCTAATTCTGAATTTAATCTAGTTAAATTATATAAAAATTCATCTGAAATTTTTTTAACAGCTTGATCTATTTCATCTAAAATTAATATTAATAATCTTTCTTCGCTATTCTCTAATATCTCTATAAATCTTTTATAAACTTGGTCAGTAGGTAAACCTGTAGCAGGAATAGTCCCGCCTAATTTCTTTATTAATTCAGCAAGAATTCTATATTCAGTATCTGCTACTTTTTTTAATTTACAATTTAAATATTCAACTCTTAAAGATTTACTAATTTTAGACCGATTCGACAATTCATTTGCAACATGCATTACTGAAACAGTTTTACCTGTTCCAGTTTTACCATATATAAATAAATTACTTGTTTTTTGACCCAATAAACTTGGTGCTAAAACTGAAGCAATATGTTCTATTTGTTTTTCTCTATGAGGAATATCTAAAGGAGAATAATTTGCTTGTAATATTTGTTTATTTCTAAAAAGACTTCGACTACCAACTGAATCAAATATTTTATCTAAATTACTCATTTTTTCACCTTTTTTTATCTTAAAATTTGTTATTAATTTTATCAAAGTTTTAGAGTTTATAAATATGTTTATAATCAAAATTGATTTACCTTAATTTCTAGTCAAATAATGAATATTTTTTAGATTTAAGGAGAATAATAATAATTTATTAATATTTATAACTTTTAACACCCACACCATGATTTCTTGTGGAAACAATTATTACTTACTTGTTTTAATTATTATTTTTATTATTATATTGATTTATTTATTATATACTATAATATATATAATATAATATAATAAACTTTATAAATAAAAAATAAAAAAAACAAAAATCTTTTTTATAATATATAAATACTTCCATAGGAAACTATAGGGTGGGTCCTTTTTTTATTAAATTTAATTTTTTTATTAATAAAATTAATAATAAAATAAGAAAATATAGTATATTATCCAATTATTACAGAAAACTTTATAAAGAATTTTATGTATTAATCTAACATGGCTATAGATAAAAAACCACATAAAGAGATTATTAATAAACCAGTTGTTACAAAAGAAGGTAGAAAATTAGGTGTTATTAAAGATATAACATTTGAAACAAGAACAGGTGAATTAATTCATCTAGTTTTAAAAGATTCAACTCCTTATTCAAATCAATTAAATCTTGAAAGATCTCAAGAAAGAGAAGTTATGGTTCCTTACAATTCTATAATCGCAATAGGCGACTTTGTTGTTGTTTCTGAAGAAGATTTAATCTAATTTTTTGTTTAGTAATTACCTTTAAATAATAAAAATAACTTATTATTATATGGATTTAAAAAAAGATGGTAATCTAGAACCTTATATTACTGAAAAAAGAATTTGGAATCAAAATCATATATTTCTATCATTAATAATTAGTTTTATATTTATTTTTATGTTTTTTATAATACTTTATGTTTTTAAATTAGAATTAACTACAGCTATTCTTACCGCAGCATTATTTATTGTTTCTTATGCTATAATCTTATTTTTTCTTTTAGAACCTAAAATCCTAAAGGAAATTAACCATCCAATTATTAAAACTATTAAAGAACCAGGACTTTCAACTCAATTTATTATCGAAAAACCAATTTATAAAATAATAGAAAAAGATCCTGTTATTATAGAAAAACCTGTTCAATTAATGCATGAGACTGAAAAAAGAATATATATTACAAATCCTATAGAGAAAAAGAAAAAAGAATATAATTTTATAGGTTCTAGTTTAACTTTTATTTATCATAATAAGGACTGTAGACTTGGAAAATCAATAAAAGATAGATATAAAATTTCTAATGATCTTGAATCTTTTTTTAAATCCAATAAATATAGACCTTGCAAAGTTTGTATAACTAAAGAAAAAAAAGTTTAATTCCGTTCTACAATAATATTTAAAAACCCTTAATTGTATAAGAATTTATGAAAGTAATAGGTTTTAATTTTTCAAAAATATTGGTGGAAAGAAAAGAAGGTTTTCCTGACAAATTGCAAATATCTCAAAATATTAATATTAAAGATATTACTAAGGAAAAATTACCCATATCTAATGATGAAGCATTAAAACTTGATTTTAACTTTGTTATTGATTACACAGGAAATTTCGCAAAACTAGAGTTTGAAGGACATGTTATGCTTTTACCTGAAAAAGAAGAAATGAAATCTTTTATGAAAGAATGGAAAGATAAAAAGCTTCCAGAGCAAGATAGAATACAAATTTTTAATTTTATAATGAATAAATGTAATGTTAAAGCTTTAACTTTAGAAGACGATATAGGTTTACCATTACATATTCCTTTACCAAGAGTTAATTCTGAAAAACAATAATCATTTGATTTTCTTTATTTTTCCAAAATTATAAGTTTTATCTTCTTTTTCATTAAAAATAATTACCTCAAAATCTAGCAAAAACTTTTTAGCAATCATTAAAAATTCTGTTTCTTCATCTTTTATATTTCTTATATCATAGCCATTATTTAAAAAACTAAAACTTGGTAAGATAAAAACTTGTTTTCTATTCCAAATACCTTTTAAGAAGCATCTGAATTTTTCAATTTTATATGCATCTTTCAATGAAATAATTGGATGTAAATGTCCTAGAAATAAATATTTTATTTTATTATCTATTTTAATATGTTTATCACCATGAATAAAAAGCATATTATCTAAAATTAAAGATTCTACTAATTTTATTCCAATCTTTTTTAAAACAGGTTCAATAAAAATATCATGATTGCCTTTAATTACTATAATATTTTCCTTATTTTTTATTTTATCATTTAAAAAATTAAAAAAATTAACTGTTTCTCTCCATTCATCTGCGGTTACACTACTAAAATTATTCTTAATATCTCCTAAAATTATAATTTTTTTTATCTTTATATTATTATTTAAATTATCAAATATTCTATTTATTTTATCTTTGATTTCTTTTAATTGAATTTTAGGATAAAGTCCAACATAAGAATTTTCATATCCTAAATGAATATCTGAAAATACTAAAATTTCTTTATTTATTAATATAGAATCTTCTAATATTTCAATTTTCATATTATCTTTTATTTTATTTATTTATTATTAGTTTTAATTTTCTTATCTGTCTGTCTGTTGGTTTCCAACAGATAAATTAACTTATTTTTTATCCTTTTCATCTATTTCTTTTAATGTTTCTTTATGCATTCTTTTTAAAAACTCTATTTTATCTTCAATTTTCAAAAGATCTGAATAACCCTGTAATATTAAATTTAAAGCAAATGGGCTTGGTAAGTTTGTTTGGACTTTTTCTATCTTTACTCTCCCCTCATTTATATTTTTTACAACTTTTTTAGCATTTTCAATATCCATTAAATCTTCTAATACTTCTCTTCTAGCTTCTTTTAATATAGGAAAGTCTTTTGTTAATTTATTTATAGCATTTAACAAGAAAAAAGATTTCATTTGTTGTTTTCCAACACTTTTTGTTCTACCTTTATAATTTCTTAATATCATCAAACTTCTAGCAGCACAATGTCTGAATCTTCTTTTTAATATTTCAGTTTTAGATATAGCTTCTTCAAGAATAGCAGTCATATTTTCTTCTTTTAAGAGTTTCATAGCTTCATCTAGTGGCAATTTTTCTCCAGCAAAATAAAAACCATTATCAGATAATCCTATCTCAATATCTCTACCTACTTTTTGTCCCATTAAATATCCAAGAGACCTAGATAATGCATCATTTACTCTCCTTCCATATAAAGAATGAAATATTAAATAATTCTTTTCACCCTTATATTGTTCAACAACTAATCTTTTTGAATGGGGTATCTTTGAGAATCTATACTGTTCATCAAAATAATTATAAATACTAGTAGCAACATGACTATTAATATAACAATATTCTTTAATAAAATCAATTATCTCTTTTTTAGTTAGTTTTTTTTCAAATTTTTCATTTAAATGAGTTCTAAATCTACCTATTTCAAGAGAAGAATCAAATGATAATGGCAACATTTCAGAGAACCAGGAAGGTATAGTTGGATTCCGTTTAATTCCCCCTCTTACATAAGCTTTCATTCCACGAGTAAACATAAACTGATATTTTTTCCCACCTAGAACAAAAACATCCCCCACCTTCATTTTTTCTAAAAAAATTTCATCAACAAAACCAACAGGTTGATCTTTTCTTTCCCCTTCACCAATAACAACACTAATATAACTTTCTTCAGGTATTGTTCCAATATTAGTCATATAAATAACCCTTGCAAGTTTTCCTCTTTTACCAATTTCCCTAGTTTGTTCATCATACCATATTTTAGCATAAATATCCCTATGTTCTAAAGCATACTCCCCTGCAAGATAAGATATAACTGACATAAAATCATCTTTTGTAAGTGTAGTGTAACAATAACTTCTTTTTATTTTTTCAAACATTTCATCAATTTTCCAAACTCTTTGAATGCACATCCCATATATCTGTTGTGCTAAAACATCTAAGCAATTTTTAGGTATATGTATATTATCAATTCTTTTTTCTACACATTCTTTATTAAGAATAGAACATTCTACTAAATCATCCCTATCTTGAACAATAAATATTCCCTTTGAAATATCTTTAATCCCATGTCCTGCTCTTCCAATTCTTTGAAGTGCTCTAGCAGAACTTTTTGGACTTCCAAGTAATATTACTAAATCTATAGAACCAATATCAATACCTAATTCAAGACTAGTTGAAGTAACGACTACCTTTAATTCCCCTTTTCTTAATCTTTCTTCAATATCAAATCTATATTCTTTTGATAAAGAAGAGTGATGAGCCCCAATATTTTCAGTATATTTATCAGGAAATTTATCCTTTAAATGATGAATAACCCTTTCAGTTGCAGCCCTTGTATTAGTAAAAATCACAGTTGTTTTATGAGTTTGGATTAATTCATCTAGTATTTTATATAATGAAGAGTTTAATTCTTCTTTATTAGTATTAATTAGATCATTAACATTAGTTATTACTTGACTATCCATTTTTTTTGTTGAAGCAACTTCTGCTATTAAACAATCCCTATCCATTCCTACTAAAAAATTAGCAACTTCATCCATAGGTGCAATAGTTGCAGACAATCCTATTCTTACAGGAGTTATTTTAGTAATTTCTTCTAATCTTTCTAATGAAATTGATTGATAAACTCCCCTTTTATTACCTAACGAATGTATTTCATCTATAATTAAAAATTCAACACCATAAAAGAGATCAATAAATTTTTTTGTAGTTAAAACAATAGCTAAACTTTCTGGAGTAGTTATAAAAATATGTGGGGGATTTTTAAGCATTTTACCCTTTTCTTTGCTTTCTGTATCTCCGGTTCTTACACTTACTCTTATTTTCTGCAAACTAACTCCCTTTTTTTCAGCAAGTTCGTAAATCTCTCCAAGTGGTTTAATTAAATTTACAAAAATATCATTATTTAACGCTTTTAATGGGCTAGAATAAACACAATAAATTTTATTCTCAAGTTCCTTTTTTTCAGCAAGATTTACTAAATAATTTAAAATTGCTAGAAAACTAGTCAATGTTTTTCCACTTCCAGTTGGAGCTGAAATTAATATATTCTTTCTTTCATGAACATTCATTACTCCATATAACTGACTACTTGAAAAACCTTCAAATTTAGAAAAAAACCATTCTTTTACTAAAGGATTTAAAATTTTAATTATCTCATCCTTATTTCTTAATTCAGCTCTAGGGTATTTTTTATATTCCATTTATAGAAATCAATATTTAATTTAAATATACCATTTTTGGTTGTTTTATAAATCTAACTAGGTATAATAACCCTTTTTCTTCTAAAAAAATAAAATATTATAAAAAATATAAGTAAAACTAATATTATTATCAATATATAGAAATATAAACTTTTATCTTTATTCTGTTTTTCTAATACTTCAAGTTTCCAGACTTTACTTTTACTTTGATTTCCTTCTTTTATGATAACCTTAATCTCATAATTTCCTTTTTTCAAATCCTTTACATTAACATCCTTATTTTCACTTAATATTTTACTATCTAAATACCATTTTATAGAATCATATTCATTATTATCTATTGAAAAAAGTTTGTTTTCAGTTGAATACATACTAACTTTAGTATTTTTTGGATTAGGATTAATTATCTCTAGTTTAGGTTTTGATATATTATTAACAAAAATAACATGAGTATCATTTTCATTGCTTGGTTCAATCTCAACTTCACTACTCAGATTTTCATAAGGTTGAATTGCAGCATTATTTGTATTATTAATAACAGGAGGTAGAATTACATTTTCCTCATCACTAGTTTCTTCAACAGGTTTAGTATCTACTTCCAGTTTATTTTTTGTGTAGATAATATCAAATTGAGGATTTGTTTTTGTTGAGTTTTTGCTAGGAGTAAAGGTTATATTACTATTTACACCAGAAAAAGTAATATTTATCTTATCACCTATAAGATCTGAAACTAATTGTTTCAATGTTTTATTATAATAATCATTTGGATTAATGAATTTCCTTATATCTTTTTGATTATTAAAATTAATATTATATTTAATTTGTTTAAATTCTCCACCTGGAATACTTATATTAGCTTCATAACTTAATTCACCTGTATTTTTATTATATCCAATTGAATTATCACTCAAATGTTGATTCCCTTCTGAATCTGTAAAACCAAGTTTTATGCTTCCTTCTGCATCAACAATTTTCATATTTAATATAGTTGTAGCAAATGCATTTACAAAACCTTTCCATGCAAAATATTGTAAAAACCCTTTAGTATACCATTCTCCTTTGAATCCCCCAATTAAAGAATCTTGAGCATTGGTTATAGGTAGAGTTAAAATTAATATAGAAAATATTATAAGAATCATAAAAGAACCCTTAATTTTATTATTCATTTTATAATTGATTCTTAATTTTCCTCTTTTAATATTAATAAGATTATAAGTTTAAATACCTTTAAAAAGTTATTCGGTATTTTATTTATATGAAATTAAGTAAGATAAAAAAAGATAAAATTTCTGAGCAAATTCTTTCTTTTCTTTATCATTCCTTTCCTAATGAACCATTTACTGCTGAAATAGCAAGAGAAATAATAAGGGATGAAGAATTTGTTAAAAGAATTTTAATAGAACTAAATGAAAAAAACCTTGTAGTTGCAATAAGAAAAAATTCCAAAGGAGAAATATTCACAAGAAGACTTAAATGGAGATTAGCAAGTAAAGTCTATGATGTTTATCATTCAAAAGAAAAGATTTAGTTTTTTCTTCATATTATTCTTTATAGTTTATTCTATCTAAATATTTAAATAAATCTTTAAAATCCACTTCTTATGGAAAATGATCAAATAAAGAACGCGTTTTCTAAAGTTAAAGAGGACATAACTTTCATAGGTAATGAAATTATCAATATTAAAAAAGATTTTCTCAGTTTAAAAACTGAATTATCTTCATTAACAAATGAAATTAAAGATCTAAAATCACTTATTTTATTAAAAAATCAATCAAATTTACCTTCAAATCCATATCCAACAGACACTCCAACAGTTATTCCAACATATAAACCGACAAATCAACATATAAACTCAACATATAACAGATATCCAACAGACACTCCAACAGTTCCACAGGAAATAGGGGGGTTAAAAAACCAAATTTTAGGTTTTTCCACAGGAAATGAAGGGGTTCCAACAGACAGACATATAGACCAACAAACAAACCAACAGACAGACAAAATCCCAAATAATAACGATTTTAAAGCCTATAAACCCAATTTAACCCATCCACTGTCGGGTTTTAATACAGATTTTAACTCAAAACCAATAATAATCCAACAATCAAACCAACAGACAGACAATACCCCTAATTCTGAGACTTTTAAAGCCTATAAACCTAATTTAACCAATAATAATGAAAATCCTTCTATAGAGACTAATATTAAGGAAGCTTCACTGATTTTAGATTCACTAGACCGTTTAAAAAAGGAAATAAGGCATAAATTCAAGCAGATTACCTCTCAAGAAATGGTAGTTTTTTCTACAATTTATCAATTAGAAGAAAGAGAACCAAATAAGACTACTTACAAGGAAATAGCATCAATTTTACGTTTAAGCGAGAGTTCTATAAGGGATTATGTATTAAAAATGATTAAAAAAGGCATACCAATAAGAAAAGAAAAGGTAAACAATAGATTAGTTATATTATCTATTTCTCCTGATCTTAAAAAAGTTGCAACACTTTCAACAATAATCCAACTCCGGGAATTATAAAATTTTTTCCTTTTTTAAGCCTTAAAAAGGTCAAATTGATTTATCAGAATCATTCTTCTCTATGATTCATCATCTATTTTTTTATTTCTATTTTCGGTATAACGATTTTATTTTATACTTCTTAATAATTTTTATATCGATTCTTTTTTTATTAAAGCCATTAAGCCCTAAAAAGCCCTAAATTTAAAACTTTAAAGCCTAATGAGCTAATTCTCACAAATACATTTTTTTAATTTTTTTTATCGATTATCTCCCTTTTTTATTAAAACTAGATCTTTAATTAGCACTCTCTTTTTTATTCTATTCTGGAATTTCTCACTTTTTAACTTAATATTCAAATATTTTATCATTTTATTTAGTTAATTAACTCTCACTTTTCCACTTTTTGAGGGTTTTTTATCAAATTTTGCCATTTTTTATGTTTTTTATAGGATTTTATCTTATTTTTGCATTAATTTCTTCTTTTTCTACCTAATAAAGCAAATTTATAGGGATTTAGTCGCTTTCCTCTTCTTTTTCCTTATTTTTACCCTTTAATTTAAGTTTTTTAGTTTTAATTAGAGATTCTTTGATTTTTTCAGGAATATAGATCCTTTTCTTATTATTCTCCCCCATTACTTCTTCAACTAATCCTTCACTCTTTTGTCTAATTGTATTAATCTGGCCCCTAATGGTTGCTTTGTTTTTTCCTAATATTGCTGCCAAGTCCTCATATGAAAGTTTCATATCAGAATTAAGTAAAACAAAGATAATAGCCCTCTCAGTAGCAGATAAATTATCTAAAAATTCTGTTTGAACACTTGTTTGAACACCGTTTAAAACAGTATTTTCACTTGTTTGTTTACTAAACACTGGTTGTTTCTGTTTAAACGCCGGCCTTTCGCTCAAGATTGCTATGATGTTCTTCAGGTTTTCAACCTCTTCTTTCAACAAAGCAACTTCGTCGCGAAATTCTAAAAACTCTTCTTTTAGCTTAGAATCTTTTGCATCTAAGTGTTTTAACCATATGCCAACATTAGAAATATCTTGTTTAACACTGTTGAAACCTGTTTGAACAGCCTGTTTCAACATTAAAATTTCTTCTTTTTCTGCCTTTTTTTTATTAAATCCAAACATAATATTATTTAAACACCTTCTATATATAAATCTTACTATTCCTAGGCTGTTTAAAATGCTGTTTAAACATAAATTATCGTCGATAAAATTTTTTTATTTATATTAAATATTTTTTTAAAATTTTATGCTGTTTATTGATATTTTTATCAATTTAAACAGCTTTAAACATGTTATTTTAACTTTAAACAGCCCAAAAAATGTTGAAGTTTGTTATATTAGTTTAATAATTGTGACATTTCTTTCAAAATTTTCTATAATTTTATAAAAGAATACCCTATAGGCGCTATAATCAAAAATTAATCAATTTTCAATTAAGGGTTACACTATAGTATTAATAGATTTTTAATTAAAAAATTAATCATTTTTTAATTAATTTAACTAATTAATACGTTTTTAATTAATTTTTTAATAAAATTTTTAAAAATAAACCAATAATAAGCTTTAAATAACTCCAAACCCTTCTTATATAACTAAAACAGGGCTATTGAAAAGAATGTTAGAATTAAAAAAAACCCTAAATAGATCTATTTTAGTTGGAACACTATCCAGTTCTTTATCTTTTATTTTTAGAATAATCCCTTGCAAATCTCCTAACAGCCAGTTTACCCTATGTAAAATGCCTAACCCCCTAGAGCCTTTACCTCCAATGAACTACTTATTTTTTTATATTTCAAACAACCCTTTAACAGGTCTAGTTTTAACTTTTTTCATTTTTTCAATACTATACATAATTATTTCCTTTTTTATTAAAAAAAGATCAAAGAAAGCTAAAAAAGGGCATAAAATAATCGATTTAACTAAAAAATAACTTTTAAGTTATGCTAGAAAGTTTTAGCTAAGTGAATTTAGGGAAAAAGAGTCAAAAAAGGAGGTGTCTAACTAATAAGAATGGCAAAAAAAACAAAAAAATCAGATCCTATTAAATCTATTAAAAAAGAATTAACTAAAAAAAAGACAGTTTTAGGGATTTTGGGAATTCTTTCGATTTTAATAATAGTTTTAATTTGGATTTCATTAAGCAATTTAGCTACAAAAATTACAGTTACAATTGCAGCATTATTAATTATATTAATTAATTACTTTTTACGTAAAAAATCCTAATTTTTTTCATTTTTTTATAGCTTTTATTTTTTTTATATTTTTGTAGTGTTATTTTAATATTTTTAATTAAAATGTAGTGATAAAATTCAATTTTTAATTAATTTAATTCTTTTTTATTTATTTTATTTTAATTTATTCTTAAAAAAATTAATTTTATTAAAATTTATTATATTTTTCTTTCATTTTTTACTAATTTGTATGTTTTTTTCTTTTTAATAAGTTTTTTTCAAGCTTTCTTACATTTCTCTAATGATTTTATAAAAAATTTTATTAAAATTTAAGATTTATTTTACTTTTCTTTCTTTTTTAAACATTTTAACACATATTTTTCAGATTTTTTTAGATCTTTTCATCAATTTTTAGTTATCTTATTATTTTTTCTTTCTTTTTTTAGCCTTTTTTAAAAATAAATTTTAATTTTAATTCACTAATTTCACCCTTTATTATTTTAATTCTATAATAATTACTTTTTTTAATCATTTAAATTTAATATTTTTAATTATTTTTCAATTAATTTAAATTAATTTTTTATTTTTTTTATTCTGAATTAATTAATGCTCTAATTATTCTAAATTAATTAATTTAATTCAATAATTATTTCAGGCAAATTCTTTTTATTTTTTATTAAAACCTTTTGCATAAACCCTTCTAGAACCTATTTTTATATTAAATTTTGTCATTTTAAACCCAAAATTCTGCCATATCACTACATTATAAGCTAATAATTTTAAATTGTAGTGATAAAGTCAAATATCTAACCCTTACTTCAAATATTTCAAGAGATTTAGACTTTAATTTAAAGTAATTTCTTCAAATAATCCCTAATATGATCTAATTTTTCCTCAATTTTTTTTAATTTATTTTTTATAATCTTTTAATTTAATTTATTAATTAATTAAATTATTAAAATTAATTTTTTTTAATTATTTTATTATTTATTTTATTATTATTTAAGGTTAATTTATTCTAAAAACCTCCAATTTTTTACCATTATTCTAGCAAAATATTCTTAACTTCTCTTAAAACTTTTTGCATCGATATTTTTATTATTTTTTAAATTTGAGGTAGGTTTATCCTTATTTAATTAAAATAAATTATTTATTTTTATTTATTTTTATTTATTATATTATTTAATTATATTTTTTTTATTATTTTAATCATTTCTTATATTTTTTTCTTAATTTTTAATTAAAAAATCACCCTTTTTATGATTTATTCAAGCAAAAGCTTTTTAACTTCTCTTAAAACTTTTTGCATCGACATTTTCATTATTTTTATGAGTTTTTTAACCCTTTTTTAATAATTCCTCCCTCTGCTAAACACCTGTTTTTAACATATAAAGATCTAACCCACATCCACCCAAAACCTATAAAATTCAATATAACTTACAATATATTTCTAATAAATCTAATAAATTTCCTTGATTAATTATATTCTTATGACCCTATCCTCTAAAAATCATAAAATATTGTTATTATTCCCCTTATATGCGGTTTTAAAGCTATTTTAAAATGAGGTTAGAGTATTTTCTTCAATAAATTTTGTATTCCAATTATTTATTAATATTTTTAACAATTTTTCTATAATTTAACCATATTTTTTAAAGAAAAATTGTCATCTAACTGTTAAGTTAAACCATTAAATACCCTTTTTTTTATGAATAATAAAAGCTCCTTTTAGGAAGAATCTTCCTGTTCAAATAAATTTCATAATAAAACTATTGTTATGAACTCATTTAAATCTTTATTAAACACCCCCTCCTTATCCATAATTCCATATTTAATTTTTTATCTATAATTATTAAAATTCATTTTTATTTTTAATCAGATTCTATTAATTTTACTAAAATTCACCCCATTAAACACTGTTTAAACACCTATTTTATCACTACTTTATTATATTTTTAATGCTTTGTAGTGATAAAAACAGATTATTTGTCTGTTTGTCTGTTGTTTAAACAACCTATTGAAAAAGATATTTTCATTAATTCCAACATTCTCAGGAACAAAAACGTTTATAAATTTAAATTTCATATAAAATAAATGAAAAAATGGATAAATATCCTTAAAATTTTGGCTTGGTTTTGGTTAGCTTTGATATTTATTCTTGATATTAGCCGAATTTTATATATTTGTCCAGTCATTGATTGTTTTGGAGGATGTTTTGGTTGCGACTCAATTATTGAGAATTTTTTATATATCATAGTTTTAGGTGTGCCAAGTTGGATCATTTTCCTTATTATAATTTTTTTAAATAAGAAAAAACATAAATAAAACCTTTGTTTAAACACCTCGCTTATCACTACTTTATTCAAGTTTTTTATATTCTGTAGTGTTAAAATTTAATCATCTGTCTGTTTGTCTGTTGTTTAAACACTTTTATAATCAGGATTTCTAAATCCAAATAATCATATTAAATCTATTAATTAATTTTCTAATTATTTCTTATTTTTCAAATTATAAAATTCGATAAAAAAGTACTTTTTTAACCATAATATTCATTTTTTATTTTTTCCTACCTTTTTTCAATATACTCAAACATCTAAACATCTAAAATCACCCCTATTTTAGGCCTAAAAACCAGCCTACATCTATTATATGAAAGTCCACTTGAGAAAGTTCGCACAAGATATATTATACGAACCTAGTCTTAAAATAATATTTAGCTAAAACTTTTAAGCTTCTTTAATAACTTTTTACATGATAAAAAGTAGTGATAAAAACTAATTTTAAAACAAAAATTACTATTTGTAGTGATAATAATTCACATTATCAAACACTAACAATCACTAACAAACATCTGTTTAAACAGAATTAAATTTTATTTATAAGAAAAAAAATTCAGCAAATAATAAAACAGATACAATAACTGAGCTTCTTCTACCTACTGATTTTAATAAAAAATTATTACTCTCTCTACCTTTATGATAGACTAAAATACTACTTGATAATAAAAGAAAAAAAAGGATCTCTAATGCTATTTTATCCATATTCTGTTTAATATTTTTAGGTTTTTAAATCTTTTGCTTATGCAGAAAGTTTTTAGCGAAAATAAGAAGTATCTGCTTTTATAAAGCGTTATTTTTCAATTTTATTCTATCATAATCATATTTATCGGATCTATATTTCTTTCAGCTAAAAATCCGTCAATAGAAGCATGAACTTGCTTAAGTTCGCCTAACCAAAAATTTTTTTGATCATAATCAGGTTCATTACATATCCCATATAAGCATGTTTTTTCCATTAAAGAAAATTTATTTAATCCAGCCTCATCACTTAATAAACTAGGGTTAATCACTTCATACCTTTGAAGTTCTAATTTTGCTTGTTTTATATCAAATTTTTCAAAATTAAATTTTCCCATCTGATATTGTCTTATATAATCATCAATTTGTTCTAAATCTTTGTATTTTTGAGTAATTTTAACCATAAAAAGTTAAATAATTTATTTTATATAAACCTTTCTGTTTGTAACTACTATAGAATCAAGAAAAAATAACTAATTTATAAAATTCTTTAATAACTTCTTCAATTTTTGGCATTAATTTTATTGCTAAATTCATTCTTTCCTCGTCGGTAATTGATCCATTTCCAGGATATTTTCCATTTGGAACTCTTGTTTTGTTTGCATCATGAAAATCTATTGATTCCACTGCCATAGCGTACTTTAATATCTTGTCAGTAGATGGTTGAACCTCTGGATAACTATTCTCATGTTGGTAAATATGATGCCTTAAACTGATTTCAGCAAGTTCTTTTTCCCTTTCTAATAACATATGTGAATATCTTGGATGTTTTCTCATCTCTATTTTACATTTTTCATCAAATTCTCCAGGCGCTCTATTAAGGACCTCTTTACTTAATTTGCTTTTTCCAGTATCATGAGTAAGTCCAGCTAAAAGAAGTAGTCCTGGTTCATATGAATCCTTTAATCCATATTTATAACCATATAGTCCAACTCTAACAGAATGTTCATATGTTGGAAAATGATGATCTTTAAGTCTATCTAAGTGTTTTCTAGCATAATCAATTTTTTGTTGAGATAATTTAGAATCAATAAAAACATCATTCAAACGTTCTTCAAGGAGGGGCTCTTCTTCCATATTAATAAGTCACCCTAATATTAGTAAAAATAGGTTTTTAACCATTGCGATTAGTTTATAAACCCTCATCCAAAACCTCAAATTACTCAAAATTTTATTGATTTTTTATATAATTATTGATAAAAACCGACTTTTGGGGGTTAAAAAGTGAGAGTTAGGAAAATATTAAATATTTGCTTTTTAAGCCTTAATTTATCTATTTTATAGGGTTTTAAACAACCACTAAGTATATATTCGTTATAACGAATATAAATTTTAAGAAAAGTCAAAAATTGTTTATATTAGAATGATTCTTCTTTTATTTTATCACTATTACAAAAAGGACAAATCAAATAGTACTCTTCACCCTTTTTTTCAATTTTCATGAAGTTTAGGCATTTTTCACATAAATTTCTAGAAACCATTACATTATCATCATCTTTTTCATTTATGTTTATCCAAATTAATTTATATTTTTAAATCTTTCTTGGGATAATTATATAAATTAAATATAACTTAATAATAAATGAATATTGCTACAAGAAAAGGGGTGGGTTTTGGCCTTACTTCAGGAGTTATAACAACTTTAGGAGTTATAACTGGACTAAATTCAGCAGCAGGTAGTAAAAGTATCATAATTGGCGGAATATTAACTATAGCTATAGCAGATGCTTTTTCTGATTCATTAGGAGTTCATATATCAGAAGAATCAGGTCATAAGAATACAAAAGAAAAAGAAATTTGGAGTTCAACAAAATCTACATTTATTTCCAAATTTTTAGTCGCTTTAACCTTTTTATTACCTGTTTTATTATTTGAATTAAATTATGCAATTTATATAAGTATAATTTATGGACTTTTTTTAATTGCAATTTTCAGTTATTATATTTCAAAAAAACATGAGGTTTCACCAACTCATGCTATAATAGAACACCTTTCCATAGCAATAATAGTAATTATCTTAACTTCTAACATAAGTTATCTGATTGACTTTCTTATACAATTGGTTTAAATAGAAGTTCGCACAATTATATTTGAGGTGATTAATTTGAACCAAGAAGAATTTCTTAAAAGACTTGAAACAGAAATAAAAATAGCAAAGCTATCAATTTATACTCTTAGAAATTATCTTGATTTTAATAAACACCTGTTTAAACACTCAAACAAACAACCAAAAGATATAGATTTGCAGGATATTAAGAATTTTTTAGCTGATAAAATGTCAAACAGGTCTTCTAGTTCAACAATAGTATTTCTAGCATCAATTAAATTTGCTTATTCTTCTCTCCTAGGTAAAGATCCTACTTTTGGCATTAAACGTCCAAAAAATGATAAAAGAATACCTTCAGTTTTATCAAAAGAAGAAGTATTATTATTAATTAATACCACCTGTACTAAAAAAAGCCGTTTGATTGTTCAAATGCTTTATTCTTCAGGTTTACGTGTTTCTGAATTAGTGAACCTAAAAAATCAAGATTTAGATTTTAATCAGAATATTGGGTGGGTTAGATCTGGAAAGGGGAAAAAAGATAGGATGTTTATATTATCAAAAAAACTTTCTATTAATATTAAAAAATTTATTGATAAACACCCTGACTGGAAATATGTTTTTTCAGAAAAAATTCCATTAACCTCTAGAAACATACAAAAGATAGTAAAAACAACTGCTAAAAAAGCAAGAATAAATAAAGAGGTTCATCCACACACACTCAGACATTCTTTTGCAACCCATCTTTTAGATTCAGGAGTAGATTTAAGAAAAATTCAAACCCTTTTAGGACATTCTTCAATTGCAACAACTCAGATATATACTCATATCAGTTCTGAACAGATAAGATCAATCAAAAATCCTTTGGATAGCATATAAACACTCGCGAAGCGAATTTCAAACAGATAAGATCAATCAAAAATCCTTTGGATAGCATATAAACACTCGCGAAGCGAATTTCAAACAGATAAGATCAATTAAGAATCAACTGGATAGCATTTATTCTCCAGTTCACCAACAAACTTTTAAACTCAAACACCTATTTAATGCTATGACAAAAAGAAATGAGCAATACAAATGTAATGTTTGTGGAAATATTGTTGAAGTAAATCATGCTTCCGGAGGAACATTAGTTTGTTGTGGCCAACAAATGCATTTATTAAAAGAAAATACTATTGATGCAAGTCAAGAAAAACATGTCCCTATTATTGAAAAAACAAATAATGGTTTTTTAGTAAAAGTAGGTTCAGTTGAACACCCTATGGAAGATAAACATTATATTGAATGGATAGAGTTTATTGCTGATGACGTATCTTATAAACATTTTTTAAAACCAGGAGAAAAACCTCAAGCAGAATTTTGCATAAAAGCATCTACTTTTACTGCAAAGGAATATTGCAATCTTCACGGTTTATGGAGTAGTTCAAAATGAAAGAAACATTAAAATGTCTTGCTAAAGCTTTTATTGGTGAAAGTCAAGCTAGAAATAGATATTCTTATTATGCAAAAGTTGCTCAAAAAGAAGGTTATGAACAAATCGGAGAAATTTTTTTAGTTACAGCAGATCAAGAAAAAATTCATGCTAAAAGGTTGTTTGAAATGATTCAAGAATTAAAAAAAGAATTACCTGCAGATGAACAAATGGAAATTCCTGTTGAATCTTCAGCACCAACTGTTTATGATACTACTTTAGAAAATCTTCAAGCAGCTATTGATGGAGAGAATTATGAACATACTAAAATGTATCCAGAGTTTGCACTAATTGCAGAAAAAGAAGGATATGCACATGTCGCAGCAAAATTTAGAGCAATAGCTAAAGCAGAAGAACATCATGAAGAAAGATACAAAAAATTACATGAACAAGTTAAGAACGGAACTTTTTTCAAAAAATCTGAAAAAATCTGGTGGGTATGTAGAGAATGCGGTTATGCTTTCTTTGGAATAAGTCCTCCTGAAAAATGTCCTGCATGCGACCATCCAAAATCTTTCTATCAAAGAAAGTGTGAAGAATATTAACAATGTTGACACTTAAACAGATAATTTATATTAGTAATTCTATTGAACAAGGAAATAGTCCATCTAGAGTAGAGAACCCTAATTTAAATAACGAAAACAAATCAATAAGATTAGATTTAAGATATTATGAAACACCTTCTGGAGATGTTGTAATTAGTAAATATGACCCGAATTTGATAAAAAAAGGTTATAATGAATTAGTCTAATCAATCTCTACAATATATTTTCCAATTCCTTTATTCCGGTTTACAATTTTCTTCCAGGTTGCCTGAGGATATAGTCTTATAATATTTTCTACAACTTTCCATTTTTTTTCAAGACCTATATTGACCCCGCCAACCAATGCAAAAGATAGTTCTATTATCATTTTTATCCTCCTTATAATAATTTTAGGTAATTTATTTTTAAATAAAAAACTGTATGCTAAAACATATGTTTTAGAAGATTATATATTTAAAAACTAAAAATCTAAAAAGTGGTTACAAGTAATTTTAAAGTAGTATAAGTATTCTGCATAATCTTCATTCCAAAATATATTTTACAATTTTAATATTTTTATAAACCCCTAGAGATATAATAAAACGTGAATAGAATGATAAGAAAAAAAGAGCAATTATATTCTTATATCGATAAAATGTCTACAAGAATCCCGGATAATTCAACTATGGGACTTGTAACAGGTTATGCAATAACTTCTGGTTTACTTGATTTTCATCCATTAAATCTCGAAGGTAGAGAACCACGTTCTTTCAAAGAGATTTGGACTGTATATGATGTTTTAAAGGATGCTACTTATAGAACTGGAACAGAACAACAAACTTATGCCTTTTTATCTACCTTAAAACCAACAGTTAAAGATAAAATAAAATTATTAACAACTCCGGACCATGTTGAAGTAGAAAGTGAATTATTAGAAATATTATTAAGGTCCATTAGAAGCTCTTCTTTACCTTTGGAAGAATTATTAAAAGAAAAAGGTTTGAAAATATCTCAAGAAGTTCTTAACAAAGGATATTTGACTTATGCTAGAAATAGGGTTTTTGATGACGATTATCGTTTAATCAAAGATTCTCTTTCAAAGAAATAAAAATGAATATAGAACAACAAAAAGAGGGAGTATCGCCTACTTCCGTTTATCATGAGGTAAGAATTCCTCTTTTGGATATTTATCAAGATGCAGGTTCTCAAACATTTGATGTTTTATCAAGACCACAAGATAATGAAAAAAATCTAATTATTTTTCCAGCAGAATATAGGCATGAGCTAGTTCCCCAAAAAAATAATTATTCTAGGGTTAGAAGAGTTTCTGGAACTTCAACACTAGAGGCTTTAAGCGAGAGCGAGGTAGTCTATTCAGATGAAAATTATTCTTTGTTTAGTGTTAATCCAGGTTTAGATGTAGCTTACATGAAAGTTCAAGAATATATTTCTCCTAAGGGTTTAGTTGAACGAGTAACTAAAGATTTTGGAAAATCTCCTGTAGTAATCACTGATTCAAAAGATGAAACTGTAAATTATAAATCAGAAAAAGTAAGTGTTGAAAAACCAAAGGATTTTATTTTATGTGATGCAAATATTATTTATAGAGGAAGAATTCAAGGCCCCGAAGACCTATTGTCTGCTTTGAAAAATAGTAAAACTAAATCTCTTGAAATTGAAGAAGCAAAAAATTATATGCCTTCATCTGGAGATAAACCTTTTGAATTCTATTTTAATCAGATTCTAGAATTTTCAGTTTTTGGTGGCCCTTATTTTGCAATGGTAATGACAGATGAAAATAATGAAAATCAAAGAATTGAACTTTTAGATTTATCTGAACCATGGAGTTTTAAAATAGGAGAACAGGAAATAGAAACTGTATGCGGAACAAAACCAAATAAACTTGAACAATATGTAGCTATGAAATATGGTATTTTAAATCCAAAAATAAAATCAGCCTTTGTTCCAGGAACTTTTGGAACAGGAAAAACTTTTCTTGCTTTAGCAGGGGGACTTGAAAGCATAGGGACTTATACTGATCAAATTCAAGAATCAAGAGGACTTCCAACAGGAAAAAATAGAAGAGGATTTTATAGACAAATAGCAATTTTTAGACCCAATGATCCTATTGGTGGAAAGAAAAGAGCAACTCCCGCTTTACCAGGTAATCTATGGAAAAAAACCGAACATCAATTCGGTAGTTTTATTTCAGCTTATGATTCAATAAGACGTTCAATAGTAAGAAACGATTCAACAAAAAAACTAGCAAGCCTTCCAACCTTCGAACAACTTTTAGCAAACCCCTCAGGTGGAAAATCTCTTAAACTTGGAGATTTAATGCTACCTAAAGATATTGAACCAATACAACTTTATTCTTTTGCAGATATTCAAGGTTGTAATTTTGATGATTTATTTGTTATTATTGATGAAGCAGAAAATCTTACATATAAAGAATCCAAACACATCTACTCAAGAGCTTGTGAAAATACCAAATTTGTAGTTATTGGAGATCCTGAACAAGTTGTAAATGAAGAATGTACTGAAGATAGGAATGGTTATACTAGCGCAATAAGGCATTATCATGGTTTTCCTGAAACTTTCTTATTTAATCTAATTATTAATAATCGTGGAATAATATCAAGAAGAGCTAGCTCTTGGAAATCTTAAACTATGTTTTTTTAAAATATTCCTCGTAAATATTTAGCAAATTTTTATAATAGAAATCCTTTTAAAACCCAATCCTTATCCTACTATACTTTAAAAAAAGAAGTCTGTGATAAAAATGCCTATATACTCTCATTCAAGATTATCAGCTTTTGAACAATGCCCTCTTAAATATAAATTTAGATATATCGATAATTTACAACCTGATATTAAACAGACTATTGAAGGGTTTCTTGGAAATAAGGTTCACGACACATTAGAATTATTATATATTAATGCAATGAAAGGAAATGTAATGGAGCTTGATTCTGTAATTCAATTTTTTGCAGAAAAATGGAAAAAAGAACTAACCCCTGAAATAAAAATAGTTAAAGAAGATCTTGATTATGAATATTATTTTAACAAAGGAATTAAATTCTTAATTGATTATTACTCTAAACATTATCCATTTAAAGATAATACTATTGCTTTGGAAAAAAGAATTATAGTTAAAATAGATTCACAAGGAAAATATGTTCTGCAAGGTTTTATTGATAGATTAGTGCATAATAAGGAAAATAATACCTATGAGATACACGACTATAAAACCTCAGGAACCTTAAAAAAACAAGAAGAAATTGATAATGACCGCCAATTAGCATTATATTCTATTGGAATTTTTGATAGCTTTGAAAATGTTAATGATGTTCATTTATTCTGGCATTTTCTAGATTTTAATCAAACCCTAAAATCAAGAAGAACAAAAGAACAACTGGAAAATTTAAAAAATGAAATAGTAGAAGTTATAAAAAAAATTGAGAATGCAAAAGAATTTCCAGCAAACCCTTCAATATTATGCAAGTGGTGCGAATTCAGAAGTTATTGCACCTATAAGGATAATTATCTGCAAAATAAAAATGATAATTCTTTAAATAATAACGAGGGGATTTAAGAGGTTCTTTTAATATGTGGTCCTTATATGACGAAGATAAAGAATTAAAACCCTTATGTTTTTCAAATGGAAAAACTCAGGAAGATGTTGTTAAAGAAGTTTTAGAACTAGTTAAGGAAAGAAATAAAATTATTTTTATAAGGGGAATGTGCGGAACAGGAAAATCTGCAATTGCATTAAATTTAGCTAGAAAATTAGGAAAAACTTCAATAGTTGTCCCAATAAAATCCTTGCAAGAACAATACACAAAAGATTACTCTGGAAAAAAATATTTGCTGAATAATGGTAAAAAAATGAAAATATGTTCTGTTTTTGGAAGACAAAATTTTAAATGCAGATTTTTAGAAGAGAATGAATTTGATTTTGAAAGGAAAAAAATAAAAGAAAAAAATTCAAGTTTAACAGATATTTTTTCAATAAACAAAATGAATTTTGAAAAAAAGAAGAATGATAGTTGTGATAATGATCTTCTCCCATGCAAGATAGAAATAAAGGAAAAGAATATGGATGTATTAAAAAATTACATAAAATTAAATCCAGATGTTAGACTTTCTGATTTTGATTCTATTTCAGATATCTCTAGAATGACTATAGCCCCTGTTTGTCCTTATTGGTCTCCAACTATTCCAGAAGATCTTGATTTAAAAAAATTAAAAGATATAAAAAAAGTGACTTATCAAGGATTAAATAATCGCAGATTTTCTTATTATGAAAGAAAACCTGGTTGCGCATATTATGAACAATATAAAGGGTATTTTGATTCTGATGTTTTGATTTTTAATAGTCTAAAATATAAAATAGAAACAATAATGGATAGAAACCATTAACAGAAGTAGAGATAATAGATGAATGTGATGACTTTCTTGATAGTTTTGCTAATGAAGAGCAGATTAATCTTAACAGATTTTTATTCTCATTGAATTCTATTGCATTTAAAGATGAAAAATCTAAAGAACTTATAGATAGTTTAACAGACCTTTCTAATTCAATAAAAGCAACAAAGAAATACAAAGAGTCAGGTAGCGAAAATTTTTACGAAGTAAAATCCACTCCTATTGAAGAATTATTAAATATAATATTAAAAAATTCTTGGATACTTGATTTAATTGAAAATGAGGAATCCAGTTACTTAAATCATATGCTGGAAGTTTCAAGATTGTTTGAGGATTTTTTAGATGAAACTTTTTTTTCAATAGAAAATAAGGATAATAATATGGTGATAAGTTTAGTTACAATAAATTTAGAAAAAAGATTTAAGGAAATGACTGAAAAAAATAAAGTTTTTATAATGATGTCAGGAACCTTGCATTCTGAAAGTGTTTTAAAAAATATTTTTGGAATAAATAATTTTAAAATTGTTGAAGCTGAAACAGCTAAGCAAGGAGAATTAATTAAATGTAAGACCGGTTTAGAAAAAGATTGCAGTTATTCGAATTTTCAATCAAAGAATATCACACGTGAATATTATTTAAACAGTCTTTCAAAATGCATTGATTCAGCTAAAAGACCAACTCTTGTTCATGTGAATAGTTTTTCAGATCTTCCAACTGAATATGAAAAAACACTTTACTCAATAACAAACCTTGCATCTCAAGAAGAATTATATAAATTGCAATCTGAAGACCCTCTTGGAAATAGAATAAGGGCTTTTAGGGAAAAAAAGACAGATATTTTATTCACAACAAAATGCAATAGAGGAGTGGATTTTCCAGGAGATATTTGCAATAGTATTGTTATAACTAAATTTCCTTATCCTAATATTTCCTCAATATTCTGGAAGATATTAAAAAAAGTTAAACCAGGTTATTTCATGACATTCTATATGGATAAAGCAAAAAGAGAACTTCTTCAAAAAGTCTACAGGGGTCTTAGATCCAAAGATGATAAAGTCTATCTTCTTTCTCCAGATTTAAGAGTATTGAATTTTGATTTTAATCAATAAGAAAGTTTTTTTTAATTTATAGATAAAAAAATTATATTTAACTCTAAAATTATTTTATAAAAAGAACTATCTGAAAGATTTTTGTCTCTTTCTTCTTGCTTTCGAGTCACCAGGTTTGTTTGCTTCTTTTCTTCTAGTATCTGCAACAAGCAAGTTTTTATCATATTTTGAAAAAGCTTTCTTTAAATCCTGTGAATCTGTGAATTTTACTAAAGCTCTAGCAACAGATAATCTTGCAGCATGTATTTGGCTTTCTTGGCCACTGCCTTTAACATTAACCTTTATATCAAAATTAAAATGACCTAATGTTTTTTTTGTTATTTCAACAGGTTCTTGTATCATTAATTTCTTAAAAAAATCAAGATTTTCATAAGGTTTATTATTGACTACTATTTTTCCAGTACCTTCTGTAATTTTAGCTTTAGCTATAGCTGTCTTTCTTTTTCCACCAACTAAAATACTTTTTGGAATAATCATATGTTTTTAGTAACCTCTTTCAAATCAATGAATTTATTGCTTTTAGAAGTCTCTACTTTAATTGCCTTATGGCCTGCAAATTCTTTAGGAACCCCATCATAGCATTTTATTCTTGAATATGCTTGTTTACCTATTCCCCATCTATAATTAGGTAACATTCCTCTAACGCTTCTTTTAAGAATCATTTGTGAAGGTCTTGCAAAATTAGGTCCTTTTTGAGCAGTTCCACCTCTAGCCTTTTTGTTAGCATATTTTTCAACAATATATTTTCTATTTCCAGTTATCAAACTTTTTTCAGAGTTTAATATGACAATCTCATTTCCCTGTAAAGCTTTTTGTGCAACATAACTTGATAGTCTTCCAACAACTGAATTAGTAGCATCAATTATTATTTTTTCCATATATTATTTGTACTCCTTTTAATGTAGGATTATCCCTTATTTCATCATTTATTCTTTTAGTTTCACAGCCTGCTTTTTTTAATTTTTCTTTTGCATTATCTGAAAAATTAATTGCAGATATTTTTATTTTTTTATTAATATTGCCCATGCTTAATATTTTTCCTGGAAAAATTATTTCTTTTTCAGTAACATTGTTTAAATCATTAAGATTTAACTTAGGTTGTCTTTTTGTTGATATTGTTAAAGCTCTAGCAAGATCAAGATGATTATTCTTATTAGCAAGAGATATTGTTTCAACTAAATACGAATTTGTTTTCTTTCTTGTTTTATGTTTTATTTTTGTTTTGCTTATCATTTACATTTGTCTCTTCAGTTTTATTTTCCCTACTTAATCAAAATTTTATCAAGTAGTCTTATTGATATTCTTATTTTATAGCCTTATTTAGTTCTTCTAAATTTTTATCTAGGGCCTCGATAGATCTTAAGAATATTTCCTTAGTTTTTATTTGTCCCCAAGATTCGATATTTATCAATAATTCATCAGCAGTTTTTAATTTCTTAATTCTTGCTAATTGATCATCAGTTATTTTGTTTTTTATATCTTCTTCATCAAATTCTATTTTTCCATCATCATCTATTGTAACAAAATCAAGTAAATCTTCTTCAATATTATGTGTGAAAAACATCAAACCAGGTGAATATTTAATATGATCAATTCCTCTTCCAAGTCTAGCATCTGCAACAATTTCTATTTCTTGTTCTTTATCAAGTATTACAATTGGAAGTTTTATTTCTGTATCTACTGAAGGGGATAAATCAGTTGAATAAACAATTTTAGGTCCTATTTCTTTTAACTTAAATTTAACTTCTTTTTCACCCTTCTCAGTTTTTATAGGAATTAAACCCATTCTATGTGCTACATTTTCATCATATAAAGCAGAATCATTTTTTATTATTTCAACTTCATCAATAGCCATAGTAGGTATTTCAAGAACACTTCTTCTTATAGCATTAGCAAGACTAGTCGACATATCACTAATTAATGTTAGCTTTTGTTCCTTTTCATTATTATTTTTTATTTTTATCATATTAAGATTTCTTATTTGGTATTTTTAAACTCTTCTACCCCTTCTACCGCCTTTCTTCTTTGGTCCCCCTCTAGGCATTTTTGTTGTATCCATTATACTTATGATTTTAAAACCTGCTCTTGTTAATGATTTTATTGCAGTATGTGCTCCAGGACCTGGATTATTTTGACCAGTTTCAGCTCTAATTCTAACATAAAATCCAGTAAGGCCATTATCTTTAGCTTCTTCAGATATTCTTTGAGCTACAAACATTGCAATAGTAGGATTTGCTTTAAGTCTGCTTTGTTTAGTAGATTGGCCTCCACTAAATTTAGCAATCGTATTTCCAGCAAGATCTGTCATGTTTATTATAGTATTATTAAAAGTAGTATAGATATTTAATATTCCAATTTTTTCTTCTTTTTCCTTTTTTCTTAAAGCTTCCTTTCTTTCTTCTGATTCTTCAATTACAATTTCTTTTTCTTCAACTTTTGGAGATTCTAATTCTTGTTTTTCAATTGTTTTTGTCATTTTATGCAATTAACCCCTCTTCGATATCTCCCTCAAGAATCTCTTCTTTAATTTTTTCTTCTTTTGATTTTTTAGGAGCTTTTATTTTTAAAATAATATTTAATTTAACATCAGATTCTTCTTCTAAACCAACCATATAAGAAGGAATATTTACAATTTGTTTACCAATAGAAACATGCTTATGAGTTATTAGTTGTCTAGCTTGTTTTGGAGTTGTTGTTAATCCTTTATGATAAACAATAGTTTGTAATCTTCTTTTCAACCAATCTTCTTTATCTAATGCAAGTGCTTCAGCAATATTATTCACATTAAATCCTTTTTTTTGAAGTCTTTCAATAAAAGCATTTTTTTCTTCATCAGATTTTGTAATTAAACCTTTAGCAAGATTTCTTATTCTTGTAATAGCTGCATCAGCTTTCCATATTTCTCTTTTGCTTTTAAGCCCGTATTTTTCAACTAAGATATTTTCCTCTTCAATTCTAGGTTTATCATACGGTTTTCTTGGTCTTGAATATTTTTTTCTATTTCTTATTGGCATTTTATTTCTTTGCTGGAGCAGCTGGTTTTATACTAGGTTTACTAGGTCCTTTCTTTATTCCTCCAGATTTTCTTTTATTTAATCTAAAATGACTCTTTGTTCTTTGTCCTCTTGTAGGTTGGCCTGTTGCATGTCTTAATCCTCTATAAGATCTTATTTTTTTTAATCTTCTTATGTCAAATTCTTTCTTCATATCAAGAGTAGTTCCTGTAAAATGATTATCTTCACCAGTTTCAAAATCTTTTCTTCTATTTAATAGGAATTTTGGAAACTTTTTATTAGCTTCACTTAAAAGTGCAATTATCATTTCAATTTCAGCCGGACTTAATTCAATTATCTTTTTTGTAGGGGGTATTTTTGTTATCTTGCATATTGCATTAGATATGCTCCAAGAAATTCCCTTTAAATAAGTTAATCCTGTAAGAAGATTTTTATGTCCAGGAATATCAGTTTGCATAATTCTAACTATGGTGAACATATCCTTTTTCTTGTCTTGTTGATGTTGCATTTGTGGTGGTGCCATTTTATATTCCTATAAACAGATAATATTTCTGTTTGTTGATTATCTCCTCGATAAATCTTTTTTCAATCGCTTTTTTTGGATCAGGAAGATTTGAAACCCTTGTCTTTAAATCTTCTAATGATTCAAAGGGCTTTTTATTTCTTTCGTTTAATATTGCTTCAGTATGTTTCTTACCAAAACCAGGTAAAAGTTCAAACTGGTGCATTCTTGTATTAATCGCACTAGCATTATTAAAGAATTCGACGAATCTTGTTTCATTTGCATTTATTTCTTTTTCTACGAATTCTTTTAACTGAGTTTTTGCAGTCTCAGTTAACTTATCTTCTGGAAGTCTTCCAAGGATATAATAGATTTTGTCTCTCTTACCCTCTCCGATATAAACTTTCTCACTAACTTCTAGTTTAAGGCCTCTTCGAGGTATAAGTTGAAGTAATGTAAAATTTTTAACACCTATGGCTTGAGCTATAGGCATCATTTTCTTTTCTAACGGATAACCATAAGGTAAATAGTCTAGGACTATTGCATATTCTTCTTTTTCCATTTTCTTTGTTATTTACTGTTTTTAACAATCTCGAGTATTTTATTTGTCTCATCCTCATTCAAACTAACGTCTACGAATATTTTATTTACTTCTGTTGCATCACTAGGGAGTAGATCTACAATCTTAACTATATGATCTCTTTTTAATTTCAAGAGATCTATCCTTTCTAACTCTTCTTTAATCTTTTTTGCCTGTTCAGGTTTAGTCTTTAAAAATTTGTCAAGATAATCTAAAATCTCTGTTTTTTTATTATTTTCAGGAATATCTTTTAAGATTGTTTCAACTTCATTCAGATTTAATGGTGTTCTATCGATTATCATTTTATTTTTCTCAAATGTACTGGATGTATTATATACTCCTTTTCCTTATTTAAATCATTCATTTTTACAACATAAGATTCTCCTCTCTTTGATTTTATTATTCCAGTTCTTCCTTGAATTTGTTTTGGGAATTTTGGTTGCACTGCTAATTCTCTAATAACTGTAACATATTCTCCTTCCTTGAAGTCTCTAAAGTAATTACTAAACTTTATTTTTCCCCTCGATCTTAATTGTTTTCGTTTTATCATTCTAATTACATCTATGTTTAATTTCACCTCAACACTAGAATTCTTAAAATTAGTATATTTAAAAAGCTTTTCTTTTAAAAAATAACCCAAAATTATCTAGAATTCCCGCCTTGATCTAAATCTCCTCTCTTTCCTGCCTCTTCCATGTTGTCTTTAATGGCATTATACATCTTTTCTCCCCAGACGCCTTTGCCACATCGTTCACAGAAATCAATGACACTGTTATCGTCAACAGTTAATTGTTTGCAGTAAATACATTTTTTCATTCAATACACCTTTTTATATCAATAATATAATTTTATTTTTTCTAGTTTATAAATTTTTATATATTTTAGTTTAGGTTTAGTTTAAAGAAATTTTATTTTTTAAAATAAAATTATTTTTGTTAATTTATAATTCTCTTAAGAAAAAAATTATATTTTATTCATATCTTAAAGTATCAGCAGGTTTTATTTTTGAAGCTTGAAGCGACGGCAATAATCCAGATAATGCTCCAACTAAAAATCCAAACGATAATGACAAAGTTATTAGCAAATAGTTTGTCGACGCCCTTAATAGATTTGAACCAACATAAACAACTATTATATATTCGATAGCCTTTGCTATTATTATTCCTATAACAACTCCTAAAACACTTCCTATGAGTCCTAAAATACTTGCTTCAATTACAAAAATATAAAGTATATCTATATTTTTTGCTCCAATTGCTTTCATTGTTCCAATATCTCTAGTTCTTTCTAGAACTGAAGTATACATCGTATTAGCAATTCCTATTCCACCAACAACTGCAGAAATAAAAGCAATCATAAACAAGAACCAAGTTATTCCGTCAAGGACGTTTCCAAAAGTTCCTAATAGTTCTTCAGGAGTTTGTATAGTAAAATCAATAGATTTTTCATCAACATCTCTAAATCTCATTAATTTTCTTTCTGTTTCTTCAGCAACTTTTTTTAAATCCGCGCCTTTTTTTGTTTGGACTATCATATAATCTACCCTATTCCCAGAATTAAAAAGATCCTTGAAATCCTCTTGATTTATATATAATTGTTGATCATCTTGAGGATTTCCAATAGATTCAAGAACACCAACAACTTCAAACTCTTCTCCATTTAACATTAATTTGCTTCCAACTCTAACCGGTTTATCATAAAGATTTTTATATCTATAATTATATCCAACTAAAACTTTTTTTCTATCACCTTTTTTTAACATTCTACCTTCATCTATTCCTATCCCAAATGATTCAAATAAAATATTTACTGTTTTGATATTTTCTAAGGGCATTCCCATCAACATATAATACCTGGCTTTATCATCAAATTCTATTTTTACATTCCCTATCCCAAAATATGCAACTGTTTCGACTCCACTTATTTTTTCTACAACTTCTACATCGTCCTCTGTCAACTGAACAGCACCTCCTGAAGAACCCGGTGCACCAGACTGCCCCTTTGGCTGAATAAAAAATTTATCAGTTCCTAAAGATTCGAATTGTTCGTTTACATATTCTCTTAATCCTAAAGATAAACTCATAAGAACAAAGATTGTTAAAATGCCAAGAAATATTCCTAATATTGTTAAAAATGTTCTTATTTTTCTTTTTTTTAAACTTTTAAAAGCCAACATAAAATAATCTTTTATCATTATTACCCTCTTAAAGCATCAACCGGCCTTAATTTACTTGCTTGATATGACGGAATTGTTCCAAATAATATTCCCATTAAAAAAGAAAATACTAACACTGAAATCATAAGTGGAATGGATAATTGGACTGTAATAATTTGTGTTCCAACAAAATTATTAGCTAAGCTGCTTAAACTAAGTGCAAGACTTGCACCAATTATAACCCCAATTAAACCCCCAATAAAACCGAGTAAACCTGACTCTATTATGAATATAGCTAGAACATGAGAATTTTTAGCACCTATTGCTTTTAACGTACCTATTTCTTTTTTTCTTTCAAGTACAGAAGTATACATAGTGTTAGCAACACCAATTCCCCCAACAAGAATAGAAATGAATGCAATTCCAACAACAATAATATTAATTATATTTAAAATTTGATTTATAGAAGATATTGCTTGTAATGGTGTTTGAACAGAAAAATCTTCTTCACCTTCTTTTAAATCTCTATCTTTCCTCATGGCTCTTTCAATATTCTTTGCAACCTCTTCTGTTTTTTCTCCAGTTTCAACCTGTGCTACAATTATATCCCATTCATCTTGAATATTTAGCAAATCTGCAACATCATCATTTAACATTATTATTACTAAATTCACTTGAAAACTACTAGATTCTTTTAATACTCCAACAACTTCAAATTCTCTTCCTTGAATAATTATTTTTTTACCTACAGTAATTTCCTTATCAAACTCAATTCCTTTAGCTACACTTGACCCAATAATTACTTTACCTCTATCATCTTTTTTTAATAATCTTCCTTCTTTTGCCATTATTGTCATAGAATCATAAACAATTTTCATTTTATCAGATTCCTCAGGCAAATCAGCTATATAATTAAACGAAGTAACATCATTATATTCTACTCTAACTACCCTTAATAATCTACTAACAACTGTTTTAACACCTCTAACACGCCCTATAACTTGTATATCATGATCATTAAGTTTTTCTACAACAGTACTTCCAGGAGGGCCAAAACCAGTACCTGCATTTTGTATAGTAAGTTTATCTGTTGATAATGAACTAAATTGACCGGTTATTGCTGTTTGAAGGCCTTGACCTAAAGATATCAAAGAAACTATTGCAGCAATCCCTATAAAGATTCCAAGCATTGTAAGAAAACTTCTAAGTTTTCTTTTCTTCATGTTATTTATTGCTAACAAGAAAAAATCTTTTATCATATTTAGATTAGTTAGACACCATTTTTATAATTTAATTTCCTAGAATGTTAATTATTCAACACTCTCTTTAACCATGCATCTTAATGATTTTTCCATCTTTAAGATAAACTATTCTTTTAGCTTTTTTAGCTAGATTATTATCATGTGTAATCATAATAATTGTTTTTCCTTTTTTATTTAATTCCATAAACATATCTAATATCTCTGCACCAGTTTTACTATCAAGGTTTCCAGTAGGTTCGTCTGCTAAAATTACATCAGGATCATTTGCTAAGGATCTAGCTATAGCGACTCTTTGCCTTTCTCCACCTGAAAGTTCATTTGGAAGATGAAACATTCTATGGGATAATTTTACATCAACAAGCAATTTCTTTGCTCTTTCTAACCTTGCTTTAGCAGGAGTTCCTTGAAATATCATAGGTAACATTACATTTTCGAGTGCATTTAAGGTAGGAATTAAATTAAAAGTCTGGAAAATAAATCCTATTTTTTTACCTCTTATTTGAGCTAGTTCAGATTCAGCTAATTTTTCAATATTGATTTTATCTAAAAATATATCTCCAGTTGAAGCAAGGTCTAAAGCTCCAACCATATTCATCATAGTAGATTTTCCAGATCCAGATGGCCCAACTATAGCAATAAAATCTCCCTTATAGATATCTAAATGAACATCACAAACAGCAGGGATTATTGAATCTCCCATTTTGTATCTTTTACAAATATTCTCAAGTTGTATTATTTTTTCTTTAGTCATGATATATTTAAGTAGAAAGTCTTTTAAAATTTATAGGTAATTTAAAAAATCAAAATTATATTTTTAAAGAAATTCTTAATTTTCTTTTTCTATAGAAATAATATAGGATGATAAAAACAACACCCAAGACTATTGCGCTTAATAATAAAGTATTATTTGAATTTATTCCAACATCTTTTGGAGTTCTTAAGATATATACAAGAGTTTCTTCCTTATTATAATCTTGATTTAATGAATCTTTATAACTTATTTTTATCGGAAGATTAATAACATTTAATTTATCTTTTGTTTTTATCTTAAAAGTCGAAGTTTGAAAATCATCTGAATCTAAATCTCCAATATAATCTTTACTATTTGAAAGAATTTCATAATCTTGAGATTCCCCTAATTGAACTGTTAAAAATCTAATATCCGCTAAATCATTATTTACAAATTTAACACTTATTTCTCCAAGATTATTACCTTGATAAAGTTCAGAACTTTCTATCTGCATAAAAACCTTTGGTTCTCCTTTAACAATAAAACTAACCGAATAATTGTCTTCTTTAATTTCACCAATTTGATTAACATAACTTATGTATAAACTACCCTCATATATCCCATCTGAAGTTTTTGGTAAAGAAACAATATTATAATTTAAAATAAAATTTCCACCCGGACTTACAATAGGGTATCTTTCTTCAGAAACATCATTATAATAGGCAATTTCATTTGGAAGACTTAATATCGCTCTAATATCTCTTAACGAATTAGCACCAGTATTATATAAACTGATTTTATATAATGAGGGACTACCTTGAATTAGAGTAGAAGGTTCAGTATATATTTCTTTAACAAGTAGAACATGTCCAAAATTGAGTCTATTTTGATTTTGAATATCTAATTCATCAGATTGTGCACTAATTAAAGAAATTAATAGCATTCCAAGACAAATTAATAAAAATCCCTTTTTCATTTTAAGACTAATACTCTTTGATTTAAAAACCTTTCATTATTTTTTCTATTTCTTCAATAGATTTTATTCTATTTAATTTTTCTCTTAATTTAGAACTTCCCGGAAGTCCTTTAGTGAATTCTTGAGCCTTTAATCTAATATCACTAATCGATAAAAGATCATATTTTTTACAATATTCTAGATATTCGAAAAAATCTTCTATCTTTGATTCTTTAGTTTGGAAAATTATTTCCCCCTTTTCAAGATAATTATTTATTTGTTTAAATAAAAATGGATTTCCTATAGCTCCTCTTCCTATCATTAGATAATCACAAGAAGTTTCTTTTAACATCTTTTCTGCATCTTCAGGGGTAAATATATCTCCATTTCCTATTACAGGTATTTTAACTGTTTTTTTTATTTGTTTTATCAATTCCCAATCAGCTTTTCCTGAATAACCCTGTTCAACAGTTCTAGCATGAATTATTATTGCACTTGCTCCAGCTAATTCACAGGTTTTAGCAATTTCTAAACCATTAATATTTTTTTTATCAACTCCAGACCTTATTTTTACTGTTACAGGTTTATCTACATTTTTAGCCACTTCTGAAACTATTTCAAAAATTTTATTTTTTCTTTTTAATAAAGCGCCACCTGAACCTTGTGCCATTATTTTTTTACTAGGGCATCCAAAATTAATATCAATAATATCAAAATCTTTTTCCAAACTTTTTGCAGCTTTAATCATATTTTCAGTATTTTGAGAAAATATCTGTGCAGTTATTGGTCTTTCAATATTATCTGTTTGTGCAAGTTTATTTGCTAGTTTATTATTTCTTGAAATTGCATTTGCAGATAAGAGTTCAGTTGAAGTTAAACTTGCGCCATATTTTTTGCATAATAATCTAAATGGTAAATTAGTTATATTATGCATTGGAGCAAGGATTAGTTTGCCTTTTAGTTCTGGAAAGGGTTTTGCCATGTTTTTTTAATAGGATATATGTTTTAAAAACTTAGTTACCCTGTGATTTTTATGAAAAATCCAAAAAACTTATCAAAATCAGAAATTCAAGAAAGGATTTCTAAAACCTTTTCATCTAATCCCTCTAAAGAAGATATTAGAAAAATAAGAAATTTAGCTATGTCTAAAAATGTTAAAATCAAAGAACATAAGAAAAAATTCTGCAAAAAATGTTTTACTTTATTCAATAGTTCAAATTCGCAAATAAGAATTAAAAACTCGTTAAAAATAATTCATTGCTTAAAATGCGGATATATCAGTCGATATAAATTAAAATAATTTATCCTTGATAAAATAAATATTATATTTCATTATATTATAGAATAAATTTCTTTTTAAAGTAAGGTTTCTATATAACTTTATGTTGCATGATATGTTTAAACAAGGTGATGTTGATACTACAGAAGAATTATCTCCTGGTGAAAGGAAAGATTTACTTAGAACTTTAGGTTGTTTATGGGGTGGAATGACTGGAGCACCTCAAAGTTATTCAATTCATGCTGGATTAAAGAGAAATGATGAAGTTGGTGATGACAAGAAAAACTATCATGTTTTACTTGGAAATACTGCAGAGTTAAGAAAAGGAGTTTTAATTTATAAGGGTTATAGTTGGACATCTTCAACAGGAGAAATATCATCAGATTCTCCTCAAAGATTTCTCCAGGATTTAGAACATCATCTTAAATATGCCGGAAGTAAGCAATTAAAAAAGGATATAGAAACTCTTGCAGGTTTTTATTACAATAATGGAAATCCTAAAGTTTATGATGATTTTGATAGTTTGAAGGAAGCAATTTGTAAAGCAGGTCTTCCTAGAATTGGAGAAAATCTATATCTTCCTCAAAAACAAAATGATTGGGAAAAATTAACTTTAGCTGAATCTTTAGACCAAGGTACTACTATTAGTTTAAAAAAATTTTGGCAAGGAAATGTTTTGTTACATATTCCAAAAGGTATGTCAAGATCTATTGGCAATTATATGCTTATAGACTAATTTTGATTTTTAATCATCTAGAAAAATATAATTATTAATTACAATTATTAGTAATAAAATAATATAAAATAAATTTAGAATTTCTTGAATTTATTTATTAATTCTAAAGTATCAACTTGACCAAGGAACATAGCTCTGCAGCAATATCTTTCAAGTTTTAATTCATCAAGAACTTTTTTAGAATCTTCTTTTTTGTTTTCTACTCTATCTTTAAATTCTTCCCATAGGTGTCCTATTGGTTTGCCACAACTCATGCATCTTATTGGAACTATCATCTTATTATATTATTTAATATGAAATTTAGTGAAGACAACTTTTTGGTTTGACTTCCGTTAGGAAACTAATTCCAAAGACATAGCAAGCTTAACTTCTGTGTTCGGAAAGGGAACAGGTGTTTCCTTACTATTATGGTCGTCTTCAGATTACCTAAAAATAAGTGGTTTATAAAGCTTTCCAAACCTCGGGCTTTGCACGGGTTCTATCTGTTAATCCGTTCAGACTTTCTTCCTGAACAGGAGTCAATAAATTCTACAGAAAGGTTTCTCATAAACATTTCTTGAATTAAAATACAGATGTTATGGCATAAGCATTTTAAGAGAATTTCATTTTCTTGAGCCATTTCAGTTTTACTTCTTAGATTATTTCCAAATCTAGCCTTAATCATACTCCAAACCGATTCTATATTTGACCTCCGATGATAATGTTTTAGAAAGTCTTGCTGATGTTCTTGAAAATATTTATACATTTTAGACCAAGTGGGACTGCCAGATGATCTTCCAGTTGCATTGGTTTTAAATGGAATAAAAGGAACTCCCCCTATTTCATTGACTACTTCCATATTTTCCCTAGAGGAATAACCTTTATCTGCCGACAATTCTTCAATTTGAAAATTCTTTGCAGTCTGATTTACAAGTTTTACAAACTGTGTTGTATCAGCAACATCTCCATCAGTAATCTCCATCGAGGTGATACAATTTGTTAAAACTCCACAAATAGCATGACATTTTCTCCAAGTTCTTTTCTTAACAGTTGTTTGAGTTTTTGCATCAAACCATCTAACAAATTTAGAACTTGAAAATCCCGTAGCATCTGCAGCAAAAAATTGTTCAAGAGGTTTTACGGGAAGACAAGATACTTCAATAAGATCTTTTAGAATAACTTTTAGTTTAGGATGATGAAGATGATCCTTCATAGTATTAAAATGATATTCTCTAGAAATATAACCTGCTTCTTTAGCAATCCTCAAATCACTATTAAATCTTCTTATTGGAGAGTTATAATAGGTTTTTAGAGCTAATCCAAAAACAGCATCTTTCATTGGAATGGCTTTTGGATTATTTGTTCTTTTATACGGGTCAGGTATATGGCCACAAATTTCTTTTAGAAGTTTCATAAATAAGATCTTTTCTTTTGTCTGACTCTCATTATAAGAATGCCAGTCAAATTTTTCATTAAATTCTGTTAAAGATGTTTGAAGTTGCATTATAGTACATTATGATGTACAACTTTATAAGATTTATTGTACATTATAATACTCTATTAATATAGTATTATTGTACATTATAATGCATAATTTTATATACTTTTTAATACATTATAATGTATGGATGAACAAAAACTGGCGAGCGCACTTTCAAGTATGAATGTCTGGTGGGGGGGTATGCCAGTTCCAACAAGTTTAAAAAAAGCTGAAACAAAAAGAAAAGTATTCTATGACTTATCAAAGAACTGTTTAAAAGATAAAGAGATTTGTTGCATTAGTGGTCCTAGGCAAGTAGGAAAAACAACATTGATGGGCCAGTTAATCGAACATCAGATAAAGGAAGTTAATATTGATGCAAAAAGAATTATTTATATTCAGATAGATAGTGAACTAATAAAACTTAATTGCGATAATATCTTAATTGATTCTTTAAAGGTTTATTTTGATTATATTTTAGGAGAATCTCCAGAAAAATTAAAATCAAAAGTTTATGTTTATCTAGACGAAATTCAGTCCTTAGAAAATTGGGCAAAACAAATAAAATCTTATGAAATATTTCCAAACTTAAAATTTATTATTTCAGGGTCTTCTCAAACAAAACTCTATGCAGATTCTTCGGAGTCTTTAGTGGGAAGAATTCAATTTAGATTAGTACTTCCATTTAAGTTTAGAGAATTTTTAGAATTTAGCTTAAAAGATGAAAAGCTATCTCCTTCATTTGAATTTTCATCACAGAATTTAAGAGAGGCCCTTAAGAATTCTATTAATACTAATAATCCAGAATTCTTTTTCAAAAAATTATCTTCAATTCAAATAGGATTAACTTCCGATTTACCTAAAATAAAGAAGTGTCTTAATAGTTACCTAATCAAGGGAGGATACCCTGGAGCGTTAGAATATGGAGAAAATTATACAAAGGCATTAGAAAAAATAAGGACTGATCTAGAATTAACTGTATATAAGGATATTCATAAGATGTTTAATACAAGAAATTCATCAGATTTAATGAGTTTATTAGTACTAATGGCCAATTCATCTGGTCAAAAGATAAATTATTCTAAGCTCTCAAGTACTATAGGTATAGATCGAAGGGTTGTTACAGATTATTTAAATTATACTGCATTGCTTTATTTAACTTTGGAGTCTCCAATTTATAAAAATAGTAAATATCGGCAGATAGAGAAAATGAATAAAGCGTATTTAGTAGACGTAGGTCATAGAAATGCCTTGTTGGGAAAAATGAATGAAGAAATTTTAAATGAAAGTGATTCAGGTTTATTGATACAAACTGCAGTATTTAATCATGCGTCAAGACTTAGATTTTATTTAAGTAAATATACTGAGCATGAAATATTTTATTGGGAAGATGGAACCAATGAAGTAGATTTGATTCTAGACCTCCCCGTTCTGGTTTTACCATTAGAAGTAAAGTCCAGATCTGGAAATAAAGCAGTAGGGGCAATAAAGAGGTTTTTAGCTGAACATAATAAATCTAAATGGGGAATAATAATCACTTTAGATGAATTGAAATTAGAAGATAATATTTTATTTATGCCTTTATGGGCTTTCTTATTGATGTGTTAAAATTATAATTTAGAAATTATTTTTTATCTTTAAATGTTTTTAAAATTTCTTTAATAAAATCAGTTTTATCCTCTATTAAATATAATGGATTCCTTCTCCCTTCATTTCCGATTATTATTAAACGATATTCTTCTAATTTTTTTAATCTTCTAGAAACATGAATATGTGATATTTTAATCTTATTTGTTACTTCCATTATACATGGTGGTTTTTTATTTGAATTTTTATTAATTAAAAAGTTTAATATTTCTAAGTCGGTGTTTGTTAAAATAGCACAATGTTCTCCACACTTCCTCTCTTTCATATAAAAACTAATTTAATTTATTATATAAACATATACATTATAGTTTATATACTGAAAAGTATATATACTGCAGAGTATACTATTAATAATAAAAATAGAAAGATATTTAAACAAAAAATGGATTTTAAATACATGAAAAGAGAGTATGGCAAGTACGTTTGTTGTAGTTTTTTTACTTCTAGGATTTATATAGGAAAAATGTTTTATTCTAAAGATTTAAATATGGAGAAATATGTCGTAATTATTAAATGATTACACTTTAACATGGAAATAAAAATTACAGATATGGATATCATTGATGCAAACATTTGTTTATCAAGAGAGTATTTAACAAAAGCAAGAGCAACACAAGATAAAGAACGATTACTAAAACTGTTATTATTAGCAAATAATGGAATCACAAACGCAATAAATCAAATTGATTCTAACTTAGAACTAACTAATATTAAAAAAATTAAACCCATCTCCAACACAAAAAAGTGATGGGTGAAACAAACATAAAAAGTTAATCAAACCGCCAAGTTAAATTAACTAAACTTGAGATTTTATCTCAAATTTCTGTTTCTCAAGTTCATACATATCCTTGAGAGTAGTTGCAATTTCTTTTTGAGATTCTTTTAACTCGTTTAGAGCATTTCGAATCTCGTTTGCAACTTTCCACTCTTTACCATATAAATATGGCATTGAGCAGATCTTTAGACGACCCTTATTAGTAAAGGTCGGTATGTTACTAGAGTAACTCGATTTCACTTTATTTTCCTCCTAGTGTTTAATTAACTCCGCCTCCTGCCAATAAATGCAGTTGCTGGCGAAAATATAGCATCGTTATCGTTTTTCATTGTTATCACCATCTTTTCTGTCATACTCTTCTCTCTTATTATATGATACAAATATAAGTGCTTTGTCCTCAGTTAAACTTTCTTCCTTTATTCCAACGTCTATATTAAAGGTTTCATCTTTAAGATTTTCAGAAATATTCCTAATTAAATCGTTAATTTTATTAGTATCAAATTTAACAAGAGAAAAATGAATATATATTTGATAAATATTTTTTTTATCTATGGAAATAATTCTATTTAATATATTATCAAACTTTTCAAGAAAAATATAATTTGTTTTATTGCTTATAGTATTTATTATTCCACTACAAATAAAGGAAGGACATCCGTTAAGTTCATTTTCAATTATATTTTTACTTAATATTAATGACGGATCATTATCTACTATTTTCATAATATCTTCTAGAATATATTCATTATTTTTTAGGTATTCTTCTAGGGCTTTATTTATAAGATTAATAGTAGGTATCTTTCTCCGATTACTTAATTCAATAAATCTCTCTCTTAATGATCTTTTTGCCCTAAATATGGTAGTATCTGATTTATCTTTGTTTTCTTTTGTTACATATTGTTTCGCCATAGTATCTATTATGCTCTTTTTCATTTATAAACCTTTGTATATAATATTTATCCATAGAAAAAGCTATTAAAGAAGAAATAGAAGAGATGAATAAAATATAGCTTGTAAAAAATTATTCTTCATCAAAACCAAAGAATTCTGGATCTGTAAACCAACTTGTTTCTTTTTTACATAAAGGACAAGTACTTCCTGCCTTTTCTATTTCTTTAATATCTAATCTTCCACCACATTCTCTACAAGTTAATTCCATCTTAAATTCTAAACCAACTGGAGCCCCATATATGGTTCAAACCCTCGTTACAAGTAGAGGTCGGCATTATCCGTTATCGGTATGCTTGCCTTGTTGGTACACCATATTCGGGCAAATAATGATATTTTCTAGAATATTTATAATTTTCTAAATTTAAAAGGTTTTAACACTCGTTCAAAAGCTATATAACTCCTATTCATAGACGTTACAGCCGTGCAAAGTCCAAACCTCGTTCTAGAACCTAAATTTCCTTATATTTTTACCCTGGCCTTAATCTTTTTAAACTGGTTAAATTTAAGGTTTAATATGCAGGGGTTCCCGAGTGGTCAAAGGGGCAGGACTCAAGATCCTGTGTGCTTAGTGCCTTCGTAGGTTCAAATCCTACCCTCTGCATTATATGGCTGTAAGCCATATTTATAGGTAGGATTTTCAAATACTTCAATTCCTTTGGAATTGAATGTACCCAAGAATTCTTATCAAGAATTGTTGAGGTCCTACCCTCTGCATAAAATATCGTTTAATCGATATTTTCTTTATAGGGTTAAGGATTTGAAGTTACTAAGTCGCTCAAATATATGATATTTCTAGTGCCAAGTTGGTTCAACGAGCAAATTTGATTTTTAGAGTCCTTTTTTAGAATACCTATAAAATCGGGTTTGCGAGCTTTCCTACCCTCTGCATCATTATGCCAATAATCTCTATTTAGGGTAGTCCTACATTAAGCTAAAAACACCCTTTTGTAAAATAAACAAGCTTAATACTATTATTACTATTTTAGGTAAGGCAATTATTGATGCAGACATTATTATTAATAATGCCGCAAATATATCTAAAAAACTAGCAAAACTTAGTCCGCCAATAAAAACCAAGCCTTTAATTAATAAAAAGATTCCTAAAAATAAAATAAATCCCTTTAAAATAGATAATCCAAATACTCCATAAACCCAAAAGAATACTGCAATAAATATATCAATAATCCCTAGTATTTTTACAAACATCTTATTCTCTCCATTAATCTCAAATGAATTATAATAACTCTTATAAATCGAGTTAATTTATATTTTTAATGGCAAAAAAATATGATGTTTCAGGTATTGGAAGTGCTTTACTTGATATTACTTTTCATGTTGATGATGAAATGTTAAAAGAATTAGGTCTTGTAAAAGGCAATATGACTTTAATAGATTCTAAACAAGGTAAAGAAATTTTATCTAAACTAAAAAATAAATCTTCTATTATTTCTCCAGGAGGAAGTTCCTCTAATACTCTAGCAGGAGTTAGTTCTTTAGGGGGTAAGACTCTATTTTTTGGAAAAATTGGAAATGATGAATTTGGAAATATCTATAATGAAAAAACTTTAGAAGAACAAGTTTCTCCTGAACTTTCAAAACATGATTTAAGTGAAACAGGTTATGCAATAACTTTTATAACTCCTGATTTAGAAAGAACCTTTGCAACAAATCTTGGTGCATCTATTTTCTTTTCAGTTAAAGATTTAGTTGAAGATAAAATAAAAGATTCTTCAATTTTACATCTAGAAGGATATCAAATCGAAGGAGAAGAAACAAGAAATACATTATTAAAAGCAATAGAGATTGCTAAAAAAAATAATACTCTTGTTTCTATGGATTTATCTGATTCTGGAGTTATAAAAAGACATCTTGATTTTTTAAAAGATTTAATAAAAAATTCTATTGATATTGTTTTTGTTAATGAAATGGAATCTTTAGCTTTAACAGGAAAATCAGAACTAGAATCTTTAGAAGAATTATCAAAATTATGTGATGTAGCTATTGTTAAACTTGGTAAAGATGGAAGTCTAATTAAATCAAAAGATAAAACCTATAAGATTGAACCCAACAAAGTTTCTGTAGTTAATACTAATGGTGCTGGTGATATGTATGCAGCAGGAATTTTATACGGAATATCTAATGGATTTGATTTAGAAACTGCAGGTAAGTTAGCAAGTTTTGCATCATCTCAAGTTGTAGCTTCATCAGGAGCTAGACTTGATAGAACTAAAAAAGAGGAATTACAAAAATTCTTGAAAAAGATTCAATCTTCTTCATTATAATCATTCAGAAATATTATCCGAATTAATTACTTTTTTAAGATCAGTTTCAAGTTTTTTTCGTTCTTTAATTCTCACGTGTGTTTGAAGATAAAATGTTGCCTTGATTAATGCAAGTAATCCTAATTCAAGTCCCAGTTCTGTAGCATTAGATTCATTTGTAGAATAACTTACAAGAGGAAGTATAGACCCCAGGGTTAATATTGGTTGGATATATTTAGGAATAAATCTTTCTCTTTTTATATTACCTATTGAACTTTTTAATAAATCAACATCTTGATCTTCTAAACTACCGACACTTTTTATTCCTGATCTTTCAGGATAAAATTCTCTAATAAAATATTCGATTTGTTTATATTCTTTAACAGAATAAAATCCAAAAAGATAATCTACTAAACCCTTTCCACTATCTTTTAACACACTTCTTGTTCTCATAAGTATAACTTTCTTAAAGAGATTAAAAGGATTATTGCATATCAAATAATAGTTTTAATTATAAATATTATTGAAACTAAAACAATTATACACTCTCATCCATCATGAATAAAATGTAATAATTTAATTAACTTATTTTTACTTGTTTCTCCTCACCTAAGGGGGAGAAAAAGTATAAAATAAGTTAAAGATATATCAATAATATCATTACCCTTGCCCCTTTACATATCAAAATTATACAAAAGTTTAAATATCTCTTAACTGATAAAATAAAATATTCTAAAGAGCAAAAAAACATGGATGAAACTAATAATTACAAAATAAAAGATATTTCTTTAGCTGAACTAGGTAGAAAAGAATTAGATATTTCTGAAAAAGAAATGCCTGGATTAATGTCTCTAAGAACTAAATACGGACCTTCTAAACCATTTAAAGGAATTAGAATAACTGGAAGTCTTCATATGACTACTGAAACAGCTGTTTTAATCGAAACACTTGTTGAACTAGGTGCAACAGTTAGATGGGCATCATGTAATATTTTTTCAACTCAAGATGAAGCAGCAGCAGCTATTGCTAAAGCAGGGGTTCCTGTTTTTGCATGGAAAGGAGAATCTCTTAAAGAATATTGGTGGTGTACAGAAAGAGCTCTTGATTTTGGAAATGGATTAGGTCCTAATTTAATTGTTGATGATGGTGGAGATGCAACTTTAATGATTCATAAAGGTGTTGAAATTGAAAAAGATCCAACAATTTTAGATAAAGATTATTCAAAAGAAGGAGAAGATTTTAGGGAATTAATGACTCTACTTAAAGAACTCTATAAAAAAGATAATAAAAAATGGACTAATATTGTTAAAGATGTAAAAGGTGTTTCAGAAGAAACAACAACAGGTGTTCATAGATTATATCAAATGCTTGAACAAGGTAAACTTCTTTTTCCAGCAATTAATGTAAATGATTCTGTAACTAAATCAAAATTCGATAATCTTTATGGCTGCAGGGAAAGTTTAGCAGATGGTTTAAAACGTGCAACAGGTGTTATGGTTGCAGGTAAAACAGTTGTTGTTTGCGGTTATGGAGATGTTGGAAAAGGCTGTTGTCAATCAATGAGAGGATTTGGTGCAAGAGTTATTGTTAATGAAATAGATCCTATTTGTGCATTGCAAGCAGCAATGGAAGGTTATGAAGTTAAACCTCTAGAAGATTCTCTTTCTGAAGGAAATATTTTTGTTACAGCAACAGGAAATTGTGAAATAATTACGGCTGAACACATGAAAAAAATGAAAGATCAAGCAATAGTTTGTAATATTGGTCATTTTGATAATGAAATTCAAATGGATGAATTAAACAAACTTCCAGATGTAAAAAAAATAAATATTAAACCTCAAGTAGACAAATATATTTTCAAGGACAATCATGCAATTTTCATTTTAGCAGAAGGTAGATTAGTTAATCTAGGCTGTGCAACAGGTCATCCTAGTTTTGTAATGAGTAACTCATTTACAAATCAATGCTTGGCTCAACTAGACCTCTTAAAAAACAATTACCCTATCGGAGTTTATAGATTATCAAAGAAATTAGATGAAGAAGTCGCACGTCTTCACCTAGATAAACTAGGTGTTAAATTATCAAAGTTAACAAAGAAACAATCTGATTATCTTGGTATACCTGAAGACGGTCCATTTAAACCAGAACATTATAGATATTGATTTTATTTTTATTTCATTTATCAATTAATAATTATATTCTAAACCATTAATATTTATAAGCTAATTAAAATTACAACAAATATGGATTTAGTAGATTTGATATCAGGAAATAATTGCCTGAAAGATGTAATGGAACAAGTTAAAAAACTAGATGTAAAATTAACTTTTGTTGATGTTTATAATTCTGATTTTAAAGTATTACATGCACAAACAGATTATGCAGTTATATGGGGATCAGATAGCCGCGAAAGTTTAATTCTTCCATATGGCGGAAGTCTTGCATATAAAATTGCTTCTAAATAGAAATTATTAATTTAATCTGAAATTATTTTTTATATCTCCTACCTATATTAGTAATAAACTCTAAATACTCATTTTCTTAATAGTTTTATATGCCTGGGTAGCTCAGCTTGGATTAGAGCGAAGCACTCCTAATGCTTAGGTCGCAGGTTCAAGTCCTGCCCCGGGCGTATTTAATTGGACTAAAAAGTCCAATAAATTTCTGGAGAGAATTTTAATCAAAGAGCGCAGTTCAAGTCATACAAAAACTTTTATGGTTTTTGGATGCCCTAAAATTATGAAATAATTTTTAAGCCTGCCTGGAGCGTATTTATAAAAACATGAATTTTATTTTCTAGAAGGGTATAGAAGTTAGGACGCCGCTTGCCAGAAGTGAAAAAAGAATATCTTAATTAATCCTCAATTTTTTTTCTTTTAACTTCTAAATCCAATAATTCTAATCTATCTTTAGAAATTATTCCAGATTCTACCATTTGAGTAATATCAACTAGATCGCCTTCACTCCATCTTCTATGTTTCCAAAATTCTTTATGAAAAGCTATTCTTCCTTCTTTTTCATTCCTCACTACACAAATTTTATCAGAATTACCATTTCCATATTCACCATACACAAAAGTAAAATTATGTGTTTTATCATATCTACATACAAATGCATAGTATTTTTCCATCTTAATATTATCACAAGAACTCTTTCTTCCAAAGGGTTAATTATATTCTATAATCTATGATTTAAAAATTTATCTTTTCAAGAAATTTAAAGTTCTGATAAGAAGTGTTGGGGATCTGCTGACCCTAAAGAAAAAAATTCATAATGAAATTGTAAATAACCTCTTATTACCTGATGAAAAATTACTTATTCAATTCTGAGAATAAAAAAATGGGGGAGTAGGCAGGGAAGATAAGCAAGACTGTATAATTTTTTCAGAAAAAGTTATTTAGTATATTAACTTTCATTCTATATGAAAATCAAAGATTTTCCAAAAGAAGGAAGACCTAGAGAAAGGTTTTTTAAGTTAGGTCCTGGAGCATTGAGTGATGCAGAACTTTTTGCTATACTTTTAAGGACAGGAACAAAAGGAGAGAATGTAATTGAAATGTCCAATCGTCTCATAAATGAATATGGCTTAGACAAATTATTTGATTGTTCCTTAAAAGAGCTTCAGAAAATAAAAGGAATCAAGCAAGCAAAAGCAATGCAGATATTAACTATTGCAGAAATAACAAAAAGAATAAATCAATCCAAAAAACCAATTAAAAAAATAACATGCGCTGAAGATGTTTTTAATCTCATGCATGAGCGACTCAAAGATGAAAAACAAGAATATTTTTATGTCCTAATGCTAGACACAAAAAACCACCTAATCGGCGAACCTGTTTTAATCACCAAAGGAATATTAGATGCTTCAATAGTACATCCAAGAGAAGTTTTCAAGCCAGCAATAAAGAACAGTGCATCAAAGATAATCTTGGTGCATAATCATCCTAGTGGTGATCCGAGTCCGAGTAGGGAAGATTATGATGTAATAGATAGACTAATTGAGGTTAGTGATCTAATAGAAATAACTGTAACCGACAATATCATTATAGGACATGATAAATTTTGGAGCTGGAGAAAACATTTAAAAGATTAATATCTTTCAGCCCAATCTTTAGCTATAACTCCTGCTTGAGATAAAACTATTAGTGTTGCTTTTTCTTGTTTATCAGGAGGATAGCCATATTTTCTTAGAATCTTTTTAACACAAACTCTTAGGTGAGCTTGAACACTTTCTCTTATTGTCCAATCAATAGAAACATTTTTTCTTATTGTTTCAAATATTTCTCTAGCAATCTTTCTTAGTATTTCATCACCAAGAACTTTAACTGCGCTATCATTAACTTCTAAAGCATCATAAAACGCAATTTCATCCTCATTTAATCCTAGTTTTTTAGTTTCTTTTTTATCTTTATTAATTGTTTTAGCAAGACCAATTAATTCTTCAATAACTTCAGCAGTTTCTATAGCGCGATTAGTATAATCATGTATGGTTTTTTCAAGCATTTGTGCAAATGATCTTCCCTTTACAATATTCTTTCTGGAAATGAGTTTTATCTCCTCAGTTAATAATTTTTTAAGAGCTTCAAATGCTAAGTTCTTTTGAGGTATATCTTTTACTTCCGCTAAAAAATCTTCAGATAAAACCTCAATATTTGGTTTTTTGAATCCAACAGATTCAAAAATATCTATAACTCTATCCGATACAACTGATTTTGAAACAATTTGTCTTATCGCAGAATCCAATTCTTCATTTTGTTTTCCTCTTCCTAAAGTAATCTTAATCATCTTTGACCTTATCACTTGAAAAAATCCTATTTCTTCTTTGATTGCTAATGCTCTATCATGAGGAACAGCTAAAGCAAAACTTTCTATTAGTTTTTTAGAATGTTTTAAGAATCTATCTTTTCCATCTTTTTGTTTTAAAATATGTTCAATAGCATCTGGAACAATTATTAATGAGTCATTTAAGGATTTCCTTATTTTAGATTGATATTCAAAACCATGCATAATATCGGATACAACATCATATTCAGAGAGCATTAACTCAACCGCTTTTTCTTGATCTAAAACAGGTTTACCTTTTCCACCACTCGCGGTATAATCAGATAGAGCTTTCTTTAGATCATAAGCAATACCGATATAATCAACAATCAATCCCCCAGTTTTATCTTTGAATACTCTGTTTACTCTTGCTATGGATTGCATTAATCCATGACCCCTCATTGGCTTATCTATATACATTGTATGTAAGCAAGGAACATCAAAACCCGTTAACCACATATCTCTAACAATCGCAAGTTTAATCGGATTCTCAGGATCTTTAAAGTTGTCTCCTAACTCTTTTCTTTTTTTCTTACTTCTAATATGCTCTTGCCAATCCAATGGATCTTTTGCAGAACCAGTCATAATAATTTTTACTTTTCCTTTATCATCATCTTTATGATACCATTCAGGTTTTTGTTTTATGATTTCATTATGTAAATCAACACAGATTCTTCTTGACATACAAACAACCATTGCCTTTCCATCCATTATTTTAGATCTCTCTTCAAAATGATGTATAATGTCTTTTGCAATTCTTCTTATTCTTTCTGGACTTCCTGCAACTGCTTCCATACGAGCCCATTTGGATTTTAATTTCTCTTTACTCTCTACTTCTTCTCCTTCTGTAACTTCTTCAAAATTAGGATCTATCTTCAATCTTTCTTCAGGCTTTAAATCAAGTTTTGCAAGTCGGCTTTCATAAAATATTCCAACTGTTGTTTTATCTTCAATAGATTGTTTAATATCATAAATATCAACATACTTTCCAAAAACTGCTGGTGTGCTCCTATCTTTCTTTTCAATAGGCGTTCCAGTAAATCCAATAAAAGAAGCATTTGGTAGAGCATCTCTCATATTCTTTGCAAAACCATCAATAAAATCATACTGGCTTCTGTGTGCTTCATCAGCTATCACAATAATATTTTTTCTATTGGATAATAAGGGATATTTTCCACCTTTTTCTTCTGGAAAGAATTTTTGAATTGTTGTGAAAACAATTCCACCAGATGCTACTTTTAATAAATCCTTTAAGTGATCCCTATTATCAGATTGAATTGGTTCTTGCCTAAGTAAATCTTGACAACTTGCAAAAGTTCCGTATAATTGATCATCTAAATCATTTCTATCAGTTAAAACAACAATAGTTGGATTTTCAAGTTGTTTAGAAAGAATAACTTTTCCTGAATAGAAAACCATCGTTAGAGATTTACCAGATCCTTGAGTATGCCAGACAACTCCGGCTCTCTTATCTTTCTTTGTTGCTTCTAATGTGCTAACAACTGCTTTGTTAACTGCATTATACTGGTGATAAACTGCAACCTTCTTTGAAATCTTTGTGGTGTTAGTTTTTGTATCTCTTTCTTTTTGAAAAACAATAAAATTTCTTATGAGATCAAGAATTGTTTCTTTATTCAACATTCCTTTAATTAAAATCTCTAATTCAGTCATGGCTTTTTTTGGTTTATCAGCATTGATTGTTTTCCAAGCAGTGAGTCTTTCAACTCCAGAAGTAATTGTTCCTGCATGTGTTTCTAATCCATCTGAAATAATAACTAACTCATTAAATCTGAATAATGAAGGTATTTGCAATTTGTAAGTTTCTATTTGATGAAAAGCGTTTGTAACTGTTGCTTCTGCATCAGCAGGATTCTTTAATTCAAATATCACTAATGGCAAACCGTTCACAAAAATAAGAATGTCTGGACGCCTGTTGTTATCATTTTCAATAATTGTAAATTGATTGACTGCTAAGAATTCATTCTTCTTTACATTCTCAAAATCAAACAACCAAACTTTATCTCCTTTAATTCTTCCATCTTTTCTATATTCAACATCAACCCCATTAACAAGAAGATTATGAAATTGTTGATTATCTGAAACTAAATTTTGAGTTTGTGATCTTAATACTTTTTTAACAGCTTCTTCTATTGCTTCTTTTGGAACTTTCGGATTTATTCTTTCAAGAGCATCTCTTAATCTATCAATAAGAACAATTTCAGAATACTTTTTCCTCTCCCCATTTCCTTCAGGAGCAGGAGCAATAGTTGGAGCATAAATATAATCATAACCTTCATCTTTAAGCATCCTCAATGCTTCTTCTTCAATGTGATCTTCGGTTATGATGTTTTGTGACATGTTATTTCTCTTTAAGTTGATTACTCAAAATAAGTAATTCTTTCATTTCATTAATATGGTGTTGGATTCTTTTTTGTCTATATTTAAGAACTTCTCTTGAATAATTCCAGATGTAATCTCCAGGCTTTTCATCTTTAGGATACTTCTTTTTTGTATCATCTGCTAAAATCTCTAACATTTTTTTAGTTTCATGAGCTGCTAAGCTTTCAGCAACATCATACATCCTTTTGTATGCACTATCGACTTTACCTTTAAGGATTAAATTTTTTATTTTTATAGGGAGTATTTCTATTGATGTCATGTTTTTATAAAGGAGGCGAGGATATTTAATTATTACTTTTTAACAAATAATCTTTTTAAAATTTCTAGGCATTTATTGTAAATATTTAAAACCAAATCATCATCTATAAATGCCGTATAATAAATAAAAGTATTATCCCCCTCTAAGAATGAGAAGTCTAAACCAAATCTTTTTATTCCTTCTTTTATTTTTTCATAATTAAAGTGGAACAAACCATCTCTAAAATCTTTTAATGCTAAAAGATCTTCTTTAAGATCATATATATCTAGATTTTGTAATCTATTATTATCGCTTAATAATTCTCCAAATGTGGAATTTCTATTTATAAGATATTCTTCTGCTTCTTCTACTTTATTATTTTCATATAAATATAGACAATACTTAGCTTTTAATGCAAATTCAATAGAATTAATGGAATAGAATAAAGAAGCTTCTAAAAGATTATTGATATAGGCTTTTCTTGAAGAAGTAATATAATTATCTACAAAATCCGCTAAAAAGTGCCAGTTCTTATCCGCTTCCGAAAAAGATTCTAGCTTAATAGTTAACTCGGGAGTCAATATAAAATATTCGGGAATTGAAAAAAATTCTATTTGTTTTTCTCGATCCTCTTGCCTTGAGTATTTTATCATTTTAATTTCACTCTTATCTTTCCAGAGATGAGTTTAGGTAATAGAGAATCTCGGATTTGTATCAAACCATGAATTTCAAGATTATTTAATGAAATTTTTTTAAAGACCGGAGTAATTAATAAATCAAAGGAAGAGATCATTTTTTTATTTGGTATAATGCAATCTAATTCAGATAATTGTTCTAAATTAATAAATTCTTGAACCGTTTGCTTCTTTTTAAGATGAAATTGATTTTGAAATATATCCGATTTAAATAACCAGAATAGATACTGAGGGGATACATTTGAATTATTTCTAATTATAGCAACATTACAGTGAATTGCTATAGGTAAATCATTCTTTCTTATTATGGCTACTTTCCCCAATGTCCCAATTTTTGTTATTAATAAATCATTTTCTTCAGGTTGGTATTTTTTATGAATGCCCATATAATTTTCTTCAGTGATATAAGTAATATTATCATGTCTAACAAAATTATCTTTAACATTTATCCCCGTTATTAAAGGAACGCCTCCCAAAATTCTTTTTGGAGGGTTATGTGTCCCATCCCGAATCAAAGAAGTGATATCGCCAAGTCTTCCTAATTTCCATCCAAGAGGGATCTCTCCAAGCTCAGAATCAACCTTTTCTCCACCAGAACTTTTATATGGTTTCCCCTTCTCATTTGGAAATTCAAAATCAATAAACCAATGTTTGAAAAGAGCTTGTCCTATTACTTCAAGAGTTTTATTCATTTTTTGGTTTAGTTCTATTTTTGCATCGAGAGATGAGAGAATTTTTGCTATAGCTTGTTGTTCATCAATATTGGGTTTAGGAATAATAAAAGATTCTATCATTGATTTAGTCAATGCGTTTCTTGTTCCTCCAGATTGTGCTAAACTTAGCATGAAATCTTGCATTTTATGACTTGTAAGATAAGATTGCAAGAATTTTGGATTCAATATTTTATGATCAGTTCTAATAATCGAGACATGTTGATTTACTCTTGCAGGTAAATATTCCTTTGGAACTAAACAACATCTTGCTACAGAATCTCCAGTAATATTTAAAAGAAGATCTTTTTCTTTTAATTCTACATTTTTCATTTCTTCGGCAATAGTGTCATCGATAAAAACTAAACCAGAAGATGAAAAAAAATGATTGTATACATTTTGACTGCGAATTAAAGTAACTCCTTTATCCTTATACACCTTTTCAGCACCACGAGGAGTTATACCGCTGCCTATTTTTTGACAAGCATTCTTTAAGGTAATAATTTCCCAATCTTCAGGAATTTCTCCAATTTCGGTTTCTTTAAATTTAGTTTGTTGTTTCATTTCTTTTCTAATCTTTCCACTCCAATATTATTTACAAACTGATACTGAATTTTTCCAATATCTATAGAATTAAGAGTTCCAGAAATCATCTTACCTTTTGTTAGCTTATGGGCTCCCACTATTGTGTTTAGATTTATAGAACCATTAATATGCAGATCAATCCTAACCAATAAAGGCAATTCATTCCACTTTTCATCAAAATCGCTTTCCTTAGCGACTAAAATTGGAGTATTATTTACAATCCCTACAAATTTAGCCATTCCTAATCTGTCAATAGATGGAACATCAACTTCTGGAAAAACAAATTTCATTGAGACTGATTCAGAATGATTTGGTTGAATATTTATAGGCAGATTAACAGGAAAAATTGGAGAAACGCTAAATGCTTTAGGCATATCTTTAGGTTTCTTTTGTTTATCGAATCTTATTGAAGCTACAAGATCGGTGATTGACTGAACAGTATCTTTTTCATTTATTACATTCATACTGACATCAATAATCAGATTTGATTTGTCCATAAAATATCCTGCTGTTGATGAGATTATTTTAAATTGAGATTTAGACTTTTTCCAGTAAAGATATAATACAATAAATCCAGAAACACCTCCACCTAAAGCAATAATCAAACCAATTATTGTTAAGACTATGTTAATAATTTCATATACCATTTGTTGTTAACTCCTTTTCTTGTTTATTATTAGAAAGTTCTTGTAATTCAATATAATAAGGGAATATTTTATTCTTTTGTGGGACATACAAAGTTAAGTCATAAAGAATTTTTTTATTTTTTTTCTCTGAGATTTTTCTATATTCTTTTAGAAAATAATCTGGTAATGCAAAAAAGCCCAAGTTGGTTGAATTTTTATTCGTAGACTTCTTAATTATAATTTGATTGTTATTTTCTATGCAAGAGCATTTCTTAATCTTTAATGTTGGACGTAAATTAGCTTTATTCTTAGTTAATACATGAACTGGCCACATACCATCAAGTATTCCAAAATAGGATTTGGTTGGAGAAAATGTTTTAATGAGCTTATCATATACAGAATCGTAGTTTTCCTTTTTTAAAGAATATCTGATTTCCTTTAATTTTTCTAATGAAGTAATTTTTTTTAGGTCTTCTTTAGTTAGGGATTTAAAATCAATTTTGGTTAACAAAATATCTATCTTCTTACAAATATCCTCAAGAATTGCCGAGTTTTCATAAGATACAAAATAAATTCCATGGGTCCACATTAAGGCTTGTGCATTTCTTTGAAATCCACTTCTTGAAAAGATTACTGGAATATAATTATGCCTTTTATTAAAAAATATTTGTGAATACTTAAATGCTTTTGACTTAGTGTCTATTCTTGCAAATTGAGAAACATCTAAAAATGCACCCAAGAAATGCCTAATATCATCAACCTTTAGAGTTTTATTATGATATTTTGCTTCTCCAACAAGGAGTAAGGGGTAAGAAAAAGGTATAGTAATTGGAAATTCTCCCAAGAAATCTGGATCATAAGTTGATCCTCTTCCCTTAAGTCTTTTCTTTTTATTTTTTGTTAATTGATCTGAATCTACATTTAAAATAAATCCCGCTTTCTCCAACAATTTTGAAATAACAAACTCAAAAATTCTTCCTTTTAGAATATTTTCAGAAAGAGATTTTCTTCTTCTCCTTGCCATTCCTATATCCTCCAGCCAATTCCAGCCAAGTTTTCTTTGACCTCTTTTTCTAATTTATCTGATTCTTTTAACTGTTCTGCAAGTTCTGTTGTAAGCCTTTTCATTTTTTCATTAAAGACTTCTGGATCTTCTTCTACTTCTTCAGATCCAACATATCTTCCAGGAGTCAATACATGCCCCTGTTTTCTAATTTCATCTAACTTAACAGACTTACATAATCCTGCAACATCTTCATACTTTTCCCCTTCTCCTCTCCAAGCATGGTAAATTGAGGAAATATTATTTACATCTTCATCAGTAAGATCTCTATGCCTTCTATCAATCATACTTCCTAATTTTCTTGCATCAATAAATAAAACTTCTCCTTCTCTATTTCTAAACTTATGATTCTTCTTATCTTTTGAAACAAACCATAAACATGCTGGAATCATTGTGTTATAGAATAATTGTGATGGCATTGCAACAATACAATCAATTAAATCTGCTTCAATAATATTTTTTCTTATCTTTCCTTCTCCACTGCTGTTTGAAGATAATGATCCATTAGCTAAAACAAAACCTGCAATTCCATGAGGCGCTAAGTGATGAATAAAATGTTGAACCCATCCAAAATTTGCATTCCCAGTTGGAGGAACTCCATATTTCCATCTTATATCTTCTTTTAACTGTTCTCCTTTCCAATCTGAATCATTAAACGGAGGATTTGCAATAATAAAATCTGCTTTAAGATCCCTATGTTCATCATTTAGAAAACTACCTTCATTATTCCATTTTATAAAAGAAGAATCAATACCTCTAATCGCTAAGTTCATTTTACATAATCTCCATGTTGTAGGATTACTTTCTTGTCCGAAAATAGAAATATCACTTATTCTTCCAGAATGACTTTGAACAAACTTTTCGCTTTGAATAAACATACCTCCTGATCCACAGCACGGATCAAAAACTCTTCCCTTGTAAGGCTCGATCATTTCAACAAGAAGTTTAACAATACATCTGGGAGTATAGAACTGTCCACCTTTCTTTCCTTCTGCATCTGCAAACTGTCCCAAGAAGTATTCATAGACTCTTCCAAGAATATCTTTGCTTCTACTTTCTTTGTCTCCTAAAGCAATAGATCCTATCAAATCAATTAACTCTCCGAGCCTCTGTTTATCCAAAGCAGGTCTGGCATAATCTTTCGGAAGTACTCCCTTCAAAGAGGGGTTGTCTTTCTCAATTTCATCCATTGCTTCATCAATTAATTTTCCTATAACTGGTTGCTTAGCATTCTTCTGCAAGTGATCCCATCTTGCTTCTTTTGGAACCCAAAAAACATTCCTTGATTTATACTCATCAACATCTTCTGGATCGCCTTGAGGTTCCTTTTTTATCTCATCAAAAACTTCTTTAAATGCATCAGAGATATACTTTAGAAAGATCAAACCTAAGACTACATGTTTGTATTCAGAAGCATCCATATTGCTTCTCATTTTATCAGCAGACAACCACAGCTTTTGTTCAAATCCTAAGTCACCTTTGTTATCGTTCTTAGCCATATTTTCTAGAGTTACTTATTCTATTTAAACAGTGCTACTACTCCCCACCAAACCCGCACCACTCACACTCACCATGCTTTTCAGGACAAGGACCTTCTAAACACTTCAATGCATTTTTCCAGAGTTTTTCTCCATCTTCTGCAGAGGATTTTACTTTAACTAGATCCGTATTGAACATGACTTCACCTGTTTCTAAAACCTCTTTAGGATGATAGAATAAAAGATATGAGAAATCTTCTGTTGAATGGCCATTTTGTCTTAATAAAAAATTGTATAGATTCATTTGATCAATATAATGATGATGAGTATCATCTTTCAATGGAAAACCTCTGGTTTTATAATCAAGAACAATAAATTTCCTTCCTTTAACTAATAAATTATCAATTGCTCCATGAAGAATATTTCCTACTTTATCTGTATAAGAAACTCCCTTAAAATTACTTCTCCAAATCTTTAATTGAGAAAAGTCATCATATAATCTGCAATCAAGACAAGCTTTTTCTTTTCTTAATTCAGGAGGAAGTGTCCCTTTTTCTGCAAACTTATCAAAATGTTTTTTTAATATAGAATCCATTCCTGAAGGTAAGGATGGAAAAATTGAATCCGGTCTTTTTTTGCTTTCATTATGATGTAACCAGAAACATCTTGGACAATCTTTCATTAAAGAAAGTGCTGATGGTGAAAGTTTGTATGACATGTGAAAACCTCTTGATATAATAAGAAATAGAGAATTTTTAATATTATGGGTTAATAATGAAATTATAAATTAATCTCTTTTATTCATGCGGATACTGCTAAAGGCTGTTCTATAGAATTTCCGGCTTTATCAGTGATTTTTATACTTATAAAAAGAACATTACCTTTGTAATAAATCTTTGATTTGCATATCCCCTTATTAAGACTTCTACATAATATTTTCCATTTAGGAGATATGTCATTTGAATCTTTATACTCAACCTTATCAAAGTTTAGTTCGGATATATTGATTTTTATATCAACAGTATTACTTATAAGGCGACCATATGCACTAATTTGATTAATTTTTGGAGGAGTATTATCCACTTTCAGTAAGATTGGTTTTGATTTATAACTATTGCCCGCAATATCAGTTAAATTAAATGAATAATATATTTCTTTATTGTCAAATGAATCAAGATATGCTGGAATACTTGATAACCCCCTAGAGTTTCCTGATGCTACGATTTTATCATTAATATATAAATATTCACTATAAGGATTTTCCTCTTTGAAATCAAATGAAAAAAAAGCAGTTTTATTTATATAAGATCCTCTTTTTGGATACGTGTTTGTTATTTTAGGGGTTATCGAGTCAATAAAAAAATTAATAGTTTTTGTAATCGATCCCTGTGAACTGTTAAATCTAACAAGAATTGTATTATTTCCTTCTTTAAAATTAATCTGTCCAATATATTTATTACAATTTTTACAGAGATTTTTCCAATAGGGATTTTTTATATTTAACACTTGATAATCTATGTTATTTTGAATTTTTGAAGTATTAATAAAAAATGAAACTTTTTTTGATGATAATATAGAATTTTTAACGGGATAAATGATTTCATAGAAGTCACAATTTTGAAATTCTTTTGGCTTTCCAGTTATATTATTACAGTTATTTAAATCAGAACAGATCCTTGTTTGAGTTCCAATATTACAAATTGTCCAAGGAGCACATGACCAATTTTGTATACAGAGGGGGAGAGGTTTTACCTCTATTTGTATTGTTTTTATTAGGGCTCCTTCATTAGGTACGCAATAACCCCCGTTATTATTTGCAGTTATTTTTAATGAATGGGATCCGGGGCGAGTACCTGTAGGAATCGTTATCTGACAATTCATATTATAATTATTACCCGAAGGACTATCATATCCATTGTTATATCCTCTTGATATACAAGTACCAACCGGCGTGGAATAGTCATCTAAGAAAAAAGCCCAATAATTCGGACTACCTTGAGAATGATATCCCGTCCAAGATAGGATTGTATTGATTTTATCAGAAGGTTTTGGATTAGGATCGCTAAATGAAATACTATTGATTGAAGCAGTGCGATAGTAATTAGAACAATAATGATAATTGCTTCCTTCAGTTTGAGATGATAGGGATATAGTAGAATCGGTCTTAAAATAAATAGGTTTATCTGCAAGATTATTTAATGTTGCCGCTTTATAATTTGAAAAACCATGACTATCATGAATTATTAGAATATCTTGATTATCTAATTTCCCATATCCTACAACTGCTACCGTATGTACCGCAAACCCTCCTATCACTGAATCTTCCATTTGGATGTACAATACCCCATTTTCTCTTATACGTTTTTGAATATTCATCATAGCGGAAGAACTTGAGTAATCGCTAATCTGATAATAGTTATTAATTTTGTATTTATTATACCATGTAGTGTATTGAAAATCGGAAGTAAAAACTTTAAGATCGTCATCTACTCTATAAGACCAAGTAGGAACACTTGTTAATGTTTTTGCATATCCTTCAATACACCATGGAATATATTCATTAGTAATATCATATCCTGCCACCCATAAAGGAGTTTGTAAATACCCTGGAACATAACAATAATTATTACAACCACATTTTGTATCTGGGAAAAAAGCACCGTCATCACTTGGATTAAATTTACTATGATAAACCTGCTCAAGTTCTCTAGGATTTTGTCCTGATTCTATTTCTCCTCTAACAAAACTTTTATAGTTTCCAAAATTTCCCCCTAATTGAAGGTTAAACCAATCTGCAACAGTACTAGCTCCATAAGATAAGCATTTTAATGCATCTTTATTATCAGCGTTATTCACTCTCCATTTCCAAATAGGATTAAGATTATTATTAACATAAGAACTCCATGAAGACTTTCCTATTTGATTTTTCCAAGGTAATTGGTCATATTTTGATATAAAAAATGTACCAGGGGTACCTGGAACTGGAGGAGATATAGGTATAGAGCTAAAACTTGCCATTGCCATTTTATTATTAATCGATATAGCTTCATTATTTGTTGAATTATTCGAATAAATACTAGGTGTTTGATTCAACATATTTCCTATTTTATTATCAATTCCATTTATTCTAACTCTCGTAATTTGATCGTTATCTTCATTTGAATTATTCTCATTACTAACGTTAGCTAATGACATTCTCATCATTAGTGTTTTTGGTTTTATTTCAGGGGTAGCTATATACATAACTTGTGATAGAGGAGAATCTTTTATTACAATTAATCTTGTTTCTTCTGTTATAGAAGTATTTACGGAATTAGCTATATTTTCTTCTAAATTAATCCAATCATTATAATTATAATTTATTGTAGGATTTCCATCTATATTCCAATCAGGATAATTTATTATAGATCCGTCATAAGGATTTAATATAAAAAACCCTCCTATATCGTTATCCGATGTAAGTAATGGAACTACATAAGCTATAGCTTTTTCTTCATTAAAAATTAATTTGGGTTCTCCAACTAATCTAAAATTATTATAAAGGTTAATAGTCCACTTTTGAAAAACATCACTAGGATTATTTTTTAATTCTTCTTTAGATGAGCTAAGGATATCATTAAGATGCATTTTTCCAATATCTTTTATATCACTTTCATTAATAATATCTTTAAGGAGTTGCTCCTTCGATAATATTTCTGTAGAAAAATTTTCTCCATTAATAAAACCAATTTTAAAAATTAATATAGAAAAAATCAAACATAATAATCTCCACACACCCTTTTTCATATAAAATATAAGTATCCATTTTATATAAACATGTCTCACTACTATCTATTGACGAATATATTCATTCTTCTATTCTTTCTTCTAGAATAAAATCTACATTCACCTCTATTTTTTTAGTTAGATAAGTTACCTAAATTAAATTAAACTAGACTACTCCAAAAAATCTAAGTGCAAAGAATCCAATAACAAGTAATACTGCAATTAATATTAATTCTCCAATCAATCCTTTATTGTTCATTTTTCCCTCCTTATTTATTAAGTGAAGGGAATATATAACGCGGAGCTGTATAACTTAGTACTCTTTAATATTTATCAATACAACTAAACAATACAACTAAAATAAGCATCTAACAAGAATCTATTTTTTTATCTTAAACAAATCTTTTATTTATTAATAATAATTTATTAATAATAATTTTTCCCAAATTATCCCTTATTATCCCTTATCGTCTCTATTAGAATTTGATTTTTTATTTTTAGTTTTAATCATTTCTAAGAATTTTTTTACTTGAGATATTTTAACTTCAGGAAATTGAGATATAAAACCCTTTTGCCCTTCCCTCAAATTATTAAAATTGCACTCTTTACAATAGTCCCAAGGGCTACTTCCTCCTGAATCAAACCCTATATTTGCTGAACCACATTTAGGACATAGTTTGATTGATTTTGGTTTTATCATTTTACTTCTTTTTCCTTTTCTTTTTTGGATAATTAAAAAATAAAATAAATAAACCTATTAGAATAAACGAAGGAATGTAAACACTAGGATGTTCAAATGAAAATTCTTCAATTCTAAATATAGTTTGAATTATTTTTCCTAAAAATGCTCCAAGAGTAAATCCAAGTATTAATGGAGGTACTGTTTTTATGAAAAATTCTGGTCCATCTCCCCACTTTCCTAAATAAGTTAGTAAATAAAAAGCAAATCCTTCAGAGATTATAAAAATAATAACTGCAATGTATCTTAGTTTTTGTAGATCAATATAAGAATTGATAATGTTTCCAAAATATATTGAACTAATTAAAATAATAAATGATATCATTGCAATAAAATATCCAATTTTTAATAATATATCAGTTGTTTGAGTTTCTTTTATTGGAGCATTTATTATTGTTGTTTTCATAAACCCTTATTTTAGTCAAAATATCTTTATAAAGTTTATATAATATAGTTAAGATTATGGAAAGACAACTTATTTTTGGGGGGCTGAGTATTCTTTTTTTAATAAATGGATTTTTATTTCAATACTTTTGGAAAAAAAATAAAAAAGGAAAAAATTCTACAATTTTTAAGACAATATCTATAACATCTTTTTTTGCATGTTTGGCTTTGATCCCTTTTGCAAAAGATTCTAATTAATTTTTTTTCTTAAACTTAAAGAATAAGGCTATAATTAATACAACAAAGGGTATTAAGATATTTATTGATTGGTCAATTAGTTTACTCTTGGAACCTGATATGTTTTCATCAATAAATAACAATATAATTTGGGAGATAAAAACGATACTAGCGATTACTATTACAAGGTTATGGTTATTTTTAATTGTATTAACAAAACCAACATTATTGGGATTTACATTACTATCCTTTAACTTTCTTTTATAGATAATTCCAGCAATTATAATAAACAAGAAAATAAAAATTATCGCAGTTATTATTCCATATATTCCTTTGATATAAACCATACTTATGAAAGTAATAATTAAAGATAAAATTGTTATAATCCCGCTATATAAAAATAAGGATGGCGCTTGTTTGTTGATAGATTCCTCTTTTACCATTAATAAAATAAGAACTAGAGATATTTAAAGAATGCTACTTTTTACCAACCCATAACACCTTTCTATTTTTGTAACAATCCTTACAGACAGGATATCTACTCGAATCACGTACTCATTTCGAACATTAATCAACATTAACCAATATTTATATAGTTTAAAACGATATTTTTTTATGAAAAAGAGAGTGAATAATTCTGCTAGTAATAATTTTAGGCATGTAACTCCAAATGATCTTAAAAAACAATTTATTATTGGTTTTCTTATTATTATTTTTATAATCGTTTTATCGTTTATTTTAATGACTAACCATATCTCCAATCTTTGTTTTAATAGCAAAACAAATACTGAATTAGGTAATTTATATCCTTTAAATCAAGATCCAGACACCTCGGATTCAGTTTCAATTGAGGAACCAACCATTAATGACGATTGTCAAACTGATATGGATTGTGGAGCAGTTATTGACTCTGACGGTTTTTTTGCTAAATTCGAGTTATTTTATAAATCCTGTTTAAAATGCGAGGGTATACCCACTGGCGCATTTTATATTCCAAATCCGAATTTAGACCTTCAAATTCCTGTTTATAAAAATGGAAGTTGTGTTGTGTCACCAAGTAAAATATGCGCACATAGTCAATTAGATTCATACTGTTTAGATACGAGATATGAGGGAATTGATAAAATTTCGTTTACATGCAATGAAAAAAAAGAGTGCATAGGAAAAAAAGTTGATTTTTTTACCAATGACTGTAATGGAATGGATATTTTATTTTCATGCAAGTATGGTGGAACTTGCGCGGAATCAGACAAAGGAATATCCTCCTGTATTCCTGGAACTAAAAATAAACCTGAATTTACTAAATGTTTATTTTCATCTTCACGTGGAAAAGTTTCTGAGGGTGTTTGTAAAAGCGGAAAATGTATGGGTGTTTCTCCTGTTATATAAATAATTACTTTCAGTAGCCACTCAAAAAATTATTTTAAAAGAAAATGGTTTTTGGCAAGACCCTGAACCTTGTTACCGGTATCAAGTCCTGAGAATCTTTCACTTTGACTTATATTTTAATTAACAAAGTGGAAGTTCGAGTTGCCCCAGGGCGTTTTAATAAACAAGAATTCTAATAAATAATTTTTATTCCAACTAATCTCCTTTCTTTTTCTCATTCTTTTTCCTTTTCTTTTTTCCTCTATTAACATAATCTAAAAATAAAATGATTATAAGTTGCAAACCCCATAATAATAGAACAATAGCAAGTAATATTCTAAAAATATCTGGATAAAAGAATAATAAGAATGATGAAACTAATGCTACTATTGCTAGGATTAAGTAAACTTTATTCTCAAAATTATATTTTTTCATGATATGGTTAATATTCTAGAGATTATAAATTTTAATATAAATTATTTATAATTATTTATAATTATTTTTTATTTTAATTTATTTTTATCAACAATTCCCCCCCTCCATAAACATTAAAAACTCCAGATACTAGTTTCAATTATGAAAAAAAAGGGTGTTGAGATTCTTATAATTATATCCCTATTATTTTTGACTATATCTTTTGTTTCTGCATCTTGGACAGATGGTTTTAAGAAAATGTTTGTTACAGGTAAAGTAACAACTGGTTATGGTAGTGATCCTGAATTATGTTCAGATCCTGATGGAGGAGCTTTTGTTACAACAAAATCAACCTGCCAGGATTCATTAGGTTCTCATGAAGAAACATGTAATGGGAATACACTAGTTGAATATAATTGCATGAATGCAGTCTATCCTAATACTGGTAAAGTTTGCAAAGAATATCTTTATGATTGTAAAGAAGGTTGTCTTGATGGCAAATGCATTTTTAATACTCCTTGGTATTGTCAGGATTCTGATAATGGAGAGGATATAAATGTAAAAGGGACTTTGAAACTACAACCTTTTGGAGATAGAGCCTATGCTAGAACTGAATATTGCTTTTCAAAAACTCAAGTTGTAGAATTAATCTGTGGAGATTATGGTATTAACCCTGGCGGAAAATATTTTTATGATAAAGTCATAACTTGCCCAAGCGGAAAGGTTTGTTGTGATGGGGCATGTGTTGAATCTGCAACTGACTCTTGTCTACCTGGTTCAATTTTTAGGGAAATGTCTGTAGCAGATAATTCTCATTGTTCAGATTCAGATGGTGGAAAATATTATTTTAAAAAAGGAGAGAATATTGTAGATTTATGGGGTGTTAATGGAAATAAACATTCAATTCAAGATAGATGTTTGGGAAATGTCTTGCATGAATATTATTGTTTAGAAGATCTTACTTATTATGGAGAATATTGGGGCCGTGATATTTTTACCTGTCCGGGATCTTGTCTAGATGGTGCTTGTGTTAATGGAGATTGCACTCCAAATTGTGCTGGAAAGAATTGTGGTTCAGATGGATGTTCAGGAACATGCGGCTCTTGTCAAACAGGTTATGAATGTTCAACTGTCGGAACTTGTGTACCTGCTAATTGCACTCCAAATTGTGCTGGAAAGAATTGTGGTCCAGATGGTTGTTCAGGAAGTTGCGGAACATGCCAAAATGGTTCAACATGTTCTTTAAATGGAACTTGCGTCAAATCTTGCACCCCAAATTGTGCAAATAATGCTTGCGGTTCAGATGGTTGTTCAGGAAGTTGTGGTACTTGTATTTCTGGATATTCATGTTCAGAAGGTGCATGTATAACTGATTGCACTCCTAATTGTGCAGGTAAAACTTGCGGTTCAGATGGTTGTTCAGGAAGTTGCGGAACATGTCCATCTGATAAATCTTGTATTGATAATAAATGTAAAAAAGGTTATGTTGCTTGTATAGATTCTGATGATGGCCTTGATTTTAATAAAAAAGGTACCGCAAAAGATTCTCAAGATATTCCGTTTACAGATTCATGCAAGAATAAAGGATCTTTTGTAGAATCCTGTTCAGAAGAATCTTGTTTGTTAGTAGAATATTATTGTGATAAAAATGATAATAAAGTATTATCAAAACCAAATAAATGTGAGTTTGGTTGTTTAGATGGCGCATGTAAGACTAACTCTTTAGATAATGATAATACCATTCTTCCTTCCCCAACACAAAATCAAGAAAATATACTTGAATCAAATATCATAGAAATTAATCCTAAAGATAAAACTCTTATAAAAGATACTAATGGAGTAAATGTTTTTCTTAATAAAGATCTTGTTAAAAGAGGAGATTCTTTTTCTAAAAGTAATAATGAAATTATATTAAAATCAAAAAAAGATATAGAAATTAAAATAACTCCTTCTAATGCAATAGAACTAGCTAAAGTAGACCCAGTTATAGAAACACTTTCAGATATAGAAATATCTGAATATAAGGGAGTAATTGTCTATGATATAATTAAAGAATCTGATAAAAAATTATTAGGGCTTATTCCTATAAAATACAAAGAAAATGTGAAATTAACTGTTGATGATGGAATGATTATTGCAATAAAATTGCCTTGGTGGAATATCTTAGCTAGTTAATTAGATTTGATTATCTTTAATCTTATTTTTAAGTTCAACAATCTCTTTTTTTAATTTAATCATTTCAATTTCTCTTCCTACAGAAAATTTATTGATTTTTTCTAAATCTTTTTTTGATTCATTTAGATTATCTTCATCAATCTTGGATTTAATAGCAATAGCAAATATTTTAATAAAACTCTCTAATAATTCCAAATCCATCTCGAGATTATCTTCTTTTATTAAAATAATAACACTACCAAAGATAATATTATTTTTAACAAGCCCTATTCCATAGATCTCCTTTAGACCAATTGCTTTTTCAATTAGAGTGCAAATATTTTTAGGGACTGTTTTAAAAGAAAGAGAATGGATACCTCCCTCTATTCTATTTAATTTAAATTTTAAAATGTCTTTTTTTGAAGTCTCGTCCATCTTATATTTTTTTCCTAGGGGATTCATTCCAAGTAGGTTAGTTATATGAGAGAATTTATCTCCTAATCCAACTAAAGCTTCTATTTTTATATTTTCAAATTCTTCATCAGCAGAATTAACAATAATTATAGAATCTCCAATAAACTCATGTAGATTATTTGCAACATACTCATAAATATTAGATTCTTGTTGCAAACTAAAAATCTCATCGCAAGCTTTTAATAAAAATTTGATTTTTTCAATATAAGATTCACCTTTAATCGGTTTTTTATGTTTTTTAATAATATTAAACATAATTAAATAGGTGACCTCTTATATATAGTAATTTCTATACTATTTTAATACCTTTAAATTTTTAATAAATAACCTTTAAATCATTATTTCAAGAGATTTATTTAGTATGTTCAATAATCTTTTCTAGATAGTTTCTATCAACAACACAAAAACAATGGGGATCAGAATAATAATCGTTTAAGACAAGTTTATGTTCTGGAATGGCTTCATGGACTCCTTGATTTGAATCAATATAAAGTTTATCATCAAACGAAAAAGAAACTCTTGAATCTCTTCCAATATTCTTTAACGCAATAGTATTATCAGTTAGATTCATCACATTTACCAGATAATATGTTGATTTATTATCTTTAGTATAAGCAATTTCAGAATTTCTATTTATATCCACTATCCCATATAACTTATTTTGATGGACAGTTAACCCTCTTGCTCCAAAGTCTAATTTATATAATACTTCTTGACTTGGCACTTCCATAACAAAACCCTCTGGAGAACCTCGCGGAGATCTATAACAATTCACAAAATTTCCGCTAGCATAAATTTTATTATCATGTGCTTGGATGCTATTAATAATAACCCCAATTTCAGAAATTTTTTCATCATTTAGATAAATCTCGTTAGTAACCCTCCTTGGGCGTTGAGTATCATCAGTACTATCATCATGGTTATTACAAATATTATAGAGAAGATTTCCATTAAAGTTTCCCAATACATCTATTGAATTTTTCTCCCATTGATGATCGTATTCAGGAACCTGTTTTATTGTTTCTTCTGTTAAAAAATCTGCAATTTTATTGCTATCAGTATATAATAAACGATCATTAAGAAAAATCATACTTTCTATTCTTTTTTTATTTTCTGCAATATGGATAAATTGCTTATCTTCATTCATGTAATAAAGATTACCGCGATTGAAATAAATTAATGATTTTTCACTATCCATAATTAATAGAACAAAGCTAATTATTAATTCTCTCCCCAATTATTTTTATTATCTCTAATTATTTTTATAGGGATTAAAAATATAATTATAATTTTATAATATTCAAGCTCTGCACATCATAAACGGTCTTGGAGCTTCACCTTCTTCAATAAAAGGAAGGGAATTAAGATCTTTAGTAACATTCAATTTTATATAATCTATCACTAAATAATTTAGTCTTTTCCAACCCGGATTTATTTTTGTTCTTTTCCACTCTTCACAATATCTTATATAATCTTCTTGCAATTCTGTTGTAAACATGGAATAAAGATCCTTTCCTTCAAAATGATGTTGTGGAAGATTAGCACCAATCATATAATGAATAGGTAAATCTTTATCATGAGTATATTCATGATGAGTTAGTTCAAAATTAGGATGTGAAAAAAAGAACTGGTTTAAATTAGGTATTAGATTTTCATATTTTCCCTTTGGAATATTCAAATGAATCCAACCATCTTTTGCAGGCCATACAGAACATTCTTTCCATACATGACCTTCACATGTTGTATCTGTATAAACTCCTGGAATTCTATTTATATTTATTACTAAATCTCTTATTTCATCATCCAGATTATTTAGATTAAATTTTGGTGGTAACATTTTATATTTCCTTTTCTCCTCTCGCCCTTCTCCAAAGGCTTTCGGCTCTTTTCATCTCAATATCTTCATGTTCCAAACTTTCCTTGTAATCTTCAAAGAAAAAAGGTTGACTTATTCGCGGATATCTTAATTGTGCATTTTCATTAGCTTCATATTTAATTAAGTTCATTAATAAGGGGTTAGTTGTTTCAGTGTCAAAGACTTCGAAATGAATATGCGGTTTAGGCCCTATCCAACCAGTTTTTCCAGATAACGCCACTTTTTCCCCTTGTTTAACATTATATCCTCTTTTGATTGTAGGTTCAAATTCTCCTAAATGTGAAACAAGTGAATAACAATCTCCATGATTAAAGATTATAAAACTTGGCCCTATTCTAGCTCCTTTTTCAAAATCAAGTCCATCATAAAATCTATTTGATTTAACAAAACCAAGAACTCTTCCAGATTTTGTTGCATGTACAGGAGTTCCAAAGGGAGTTTCAAAATCAATTGAATAACTATCATCATGAATAAAATCAACTCCATTGAATTTATATGCAAATGAAAAATGGCTCCAGGGCCCATTAAAACCTTGCATTATTTTAACCGGATTTTTTATTGGAAGATTAAATCCGGTTTTTATTTCTAAAACTCTTTCAAGTTTTATTCTTTCAATCTTTGATTTATCAATTAATCCTTCCATATTATTTTTTCCTTGAATTTTTATAATTAATTAATATAGTTTAAACCTGTTTTTTTAGGAACTCTTTTAAAATATTCAGTAATATTCTGTGTACTTCTTCTTTCTTGTTCTTCAAAACCAAGCATAATTAAACCATCTCCACAAGTTATAAAATCATTTCCCGGTTGATAAACTCCATTCTTAAATGTAAACGACTGGACGGCGGGATTACTTTGCCAATTATCTGTATCAACAATAAATGAAAATAAATCAATCATTTTATTCCCATCATTTCCCCATAAAATAGCTAAATTATAATCCATTTCTCCACCATATCCTTTATTTAAATTCTTTTCATAGGTTTCAATTAAATGTTCAACTCCCCTCATTTCACTAGGATAATTACTATCGCTAAACGCATCTTTAAATCCAAATTCATGAAAATAAGTTCGCATTGGGGGTTTTAAATTTGCTCCATTAAACACTCCAATTATTTTAGGTTCGCTTCTTAAAGATCCCTCACAATCAATTCGAGTATATGTATTTTCTGTCATTTTTCTATTATTATATTAATTAATATTATCAAGAACTCTTTCTCCCTTAATTGGGCTAATAATATGTGGGAATAAGGGGTTTAAAAATATTCCTCCTGTTTAAAACACTGTTCAAACATAAACAAACAATCAACCGATGTGTTTGTTTACTTTTATTTTTGTTTGAATTTAAAAAGGAATACAAAAATTTAAAAATTTGATATCCCTAATTATTTTATGCCTTATAAAGATCTAAATAAAAGAAGAGAATGCCGAAGAAGATGGTACAAAAACAATCGGGATTCTGAATTAAAATATATTAATAATCGAAAAAAATCAATTAAAAGGTGGTTTGAAGATTATAAATCTAAATTAAAATGTAGTAAATGTTCTGAAGACCATCCAGCGACCTTAGAATTTCACCATAAAAAATCAAAGGATAAGGAGTTTGAAGTTAGTAAAATGGTTAGCGAGGGATTTTCAATAGAAAAGATTCTAAACGAAACGAATAAATGTCTCGTTTTATGTTCAAACTGTCATAAGAAAGAACATTATAGCAATAAAAATCTTTAAAAACCTCCTGAATCTTATCAAACTATTGCGCCGGTAGTATAGTGGTTAGTATATCTGGCTTCCAAAAGAATACTATAATTGAATATTGAAGAGACCAGATGACCCGGGTTCAACTCCCGGCTGGCGCATTTTTTTATGTTTTTCTAAAATAATTTTGAATAATAAATATTAACAAATAAACAAATGCGACTGCCGGGTAGGATGTGCGCATTTTAATTTAAGTTCTTATTTCTATTAAGAAATTGAAATCGACAGTTTGGCGCATTCTTTATTAAAATATATTCTATCTGAATGCGACAAGAGTGGAGATTAAACCAAAAGATATATAAGTAAGCATATCTTACAATAAGCAAGTAAGAGTAGGAGGAAATAACAAAATGACAGTTGAAATGGTAAAAATGTCTTCAAAAGGACAGATAGTAATCCCTCAAGGTATAAGAACAGAAATATGTGCTAGCGAAGGTACTATGTTTGCTGTTGTGAGTGGAAGAGACAGTATTGTGTTAAAGAAAATTACAATGCCATCAAAAGACGAATTAATTTGTGAACTTAAGGAAATAGCCAAAGAAGGATCAAAAAGAGCTCAAAAGCTCGGAATCCAAGAAAAGGATATTACAGACTTAATTCACAAAGCAAGAAACAATAAGAAAAAATGAAAAGTAGGACTTTTCATAAACTTGCTTTAGGTGGTTATGCTTCGTAAAATGAAAATAGTATTTGATACTAATATCTTGATATCTTCTACTCTATGGGAAAATAGTGTAGCTCAGAAATTTTTATTTAGATGTATAGAAGAAAACATCCCAATTTTCTCTTCTCAAGAGATAATCGATGAGTATAAGGAAATTCTTGAAAGAGATTTTGATTATAAAGAACAAGAAATTGTAGGGATACTTGAGAAAATATTGCAATTTTTAACTTTAGTGGTGCCAGATATAAAGATGGATGTTGTAAAGGAAGATCCTGATGATAATAAAATTATAGAATGTGCTGTTGAATCTAAATCAGATTATATCTTGTCTTATGACAAACATCTTTTAAAATTAAATGAATATCAAGGAATAAAAATTGTTAGACCTGAAGAAGCATTTGGCTTAGTTTTTTGTTCGTCAGTAGATTAAACAATACTTCTAATAATTTTATAAATTATTCAATACAGGATAATTTTGGCAACATCGCTTTATTTAGCCATGACCGCCCAGTTAGCGGCTTCTCGCATTTTAATTTAAGTCCTTATTTTTATCTTAAACTTCCTTCCATTTTTCTAGAATGTCTTTTCTGGGGTACTTCAACTCTAATATTCTTTCCAAGTCTAGGTACGTAAACCTTTTCTATAAAATCTTTTTTCTTTAAATTTTCAACTAATCTAGATATATCTACATGTTTAGATAAAGGAGGATAAAAATCATCCCAATGATATAGATAGACTCCTTTAGGCCTCATATCTGTTACAAGAGCTTCTGCTTGTTCAATTATATCTGATCTTCCTTGAACAGGTAAACAAAGAAGATCAATTCCTTTTTCTTTAAGTAAGTCTTTGTTTCTTTGATTTAATGCTAATGAACCAAGAGTTACTAAATTAAATTTATTATCTAGATTAAGATTATAGACATAAGGGGTTTTAGAAGGATATAGAAAAACATTTTGATAAAATTCTTTTGATAAGAGGGTTTTATTTTTTAATATTTTTCCAAAGGTTTCACTAACTAAAGGAAGATCATATTTTACATGAGCATTTCTTAATGCAGTAAGTTTTATTTTTGGAGAAATTTCATATTCAGAACTTTCTTTATCTAACCCAACAATTTTATCCTGATGTTTTATAAGGTCTCTTCTTTTTGAAACATCTGCATTCATGAAGGTTCTAGCATTATATCTATTAAGGACTTCAGAAATATCTTTGGAATGATCAAAATGCCCATGCGTTAATAATACTTCATCAATCTTTTTTTGTTTCCAGAATTCATATTCTTTTTTAACATCCTTATAATTTTGATGGGATAAATAAGGATCCTGAACTATTACTTTTCCATCATATCCAATAACAAGTCCAGCAACCCCTAGCCACCTTAGATTTAAATCATTTTTACTTTCAGCCATCTTTATTTTCTCATTAGAATAGAAAATCTATGGGTTTTTTATATATAAATTTTTACCATTATTGAATAATCCTATAATAACAAAGCTTTTAAAAGCCCTTTTTCTAGATAAAAATAGAGTATGACACAAGAAACAAAAAATTTGGATTGGTATAATAAATGGTACAAGCAGATACTAGTTGTTCCAGCAATATTCTTTATTATCTGCCTAGCTTATCTTGCATATTTCTATTCAGTTCATGGTGCATTTATCTATAAAGATATTTCTTTAACAGGAGGAACAACTGTAACTTTAATTGGAGATATAGATATAAAATCAATTGAACCATTATTAAAACAAGAGTTTTCAGATATTAGTGTAAGATCTCTAACAGATATTAGGACCGGTAAAGCTGTATCTCATATTATAGAAACTTCAGCTAAACCTGAAGACATAAAGCCTGCAATTGAAAAGATTTTAGGTCATCCACTTGATGAAAAAAATTCTAATATTGAATTTACAGGTTCTTCATTAAGTAGTAGTTTTTATAATCAATTAATCATATCATTAATAATCTCATTTATTTTAATGTCTTTTGTTGTTTTCATTTCATTTAGAACTTTTGTCCCTAGTACTGCAATTATCTTTGCTGCTTTAGGAGATATAATAATGACTTTAGCTATTATAAATTTTTTAGGAATAAATATTTCAGCAGCAGGTATTGCTGCATTTCTAATGTTAATCGGTTATTCTGTAGATACAGATGTTCTGTTAACATCTAGAGCATTAAGAAGACACACTTATACTTTAAATGAAAGAATATTTGGAGCCTTTAAAACAGGAATATTAATGACAACTACTGCTTTAGTTGCAGTCTTGCCTGTATTTTTTATAGTAACAGGCCTTCCAGATTCATTCAGACAAATCTTCTTGATTTTAGCTATAGGACTTTTTATGGATATTTTTAACACCTGGATGACAAATGCTAGTATAATTAAATGGTATTGTGATAAAAAAGGTATAAAATGAAAACAAGTTCAATTCCAATGAGAGTATGGATATTAATAATAGTTTTAATATGTTCAGTTATTGCTATAGCTCCTTGGGGTTATTTTGAACAAGGGGTTGTTATAAGGGGAGTTGACAAGAATTCTACTGCTTTTGATGAAGGTATGAAAACTGGAATGATAATAACATCAATAAACGGTGAAACTGTAAATAATTTCCAAGATTACACAAGAGTTATTGATTCAACTTATCCAACTGGAAATAAAACTGGAATAAAATTTGTAACTAGAGACGCTGAATTTATTTTATTTGATTCTGAACCTCCTAAAATTACTGTTGCAAATATTCCAAAAACAAGAATTAAGACAGGTTTAGATTTAAGTGGAGGAGCTAGAGCTATTGTTAAAGCAGAAAACAAGTCTTTAGATTCTAATGAATTAAGCGATTTAATTTCAATTACAAGCAATAGATTTAATGAATTTGGTATAGCTGATATTTCAGTTAGGCCGGTTACAGATCTATCTGGAAATAATTTCATGTTAATTGAAGTTGCAGGTGCAACTACTTCTGATTTAAACAATCTTATTGCTGAACAAGGAAAATTTGAAGCAAAAGTAGGTAATACTACTATTTTTATCGGCGGTTTAGAAGATATTACTTATGTAGCAAGAACCGGTGAACAATCTGGTATTTATTCATGTGGAGCTTATCAAGGTGAAGAGGTTTGTAGTTTTAGATTTACAATAACTTTAAGTGAAAAAGCAGCTAAAAAACAAGCAGCAACTACTGATTTATTAACAATAGATTCAACAAACCCTGAATATCTTAGTGAAAAACTGGATTTATATCTAGATGACAATCTTGTTGATTCTTTATCAATATCTAAAGATTTGAAAGGAAAAGAAACAACTCAAATAATGATTCAAGGTTCAGGAAAAGGCGCAACAAGACAAGATGCATATGTCGACGCGCAAAATAACATGAAACATCTTCAAACTATTTTAATCACCGGTAGTCTTCCATATAAATTAGAAATAGTAAAAATAGATACAATTTCTCCAGTTTTAGGAAAGGAATTTTTGAATAATATTATCTTATTAGGTTTTGTTGTTTTTATCGGAGTAGGTTTAACAATATTCTTAAGATATAGAAAATTAAAAATAACAATTGGTGTTCTTGTAACTATGTTTGCTGAAGCATTTATTACTTTAGCTGTTGCAGCATTAATAAAATGGAATTTAGATGCAACAAGTCTTGCAGGACTTATCGCAGGAATTGGTACAGGTGTAAATGATCAGATAGTTATTGTAGATGAAGCACTTTCAGGTGGAGCAGATTCAAGAAGCTTAAAAGAAAAACTTAAAGGAGCTTTCTTTGTAATCCTAACAGCCTTCTTTTTAATTGTAGCAGCAATGATTCCATTATTCTGGGCTGGTGCTGGTCTATTAAAAGGATTTGCATTAACTACAATTCTAGGTGTTAGTATTGGTGTTTTAATAACTAGACCTGCTTTCTCAGAAATAGTAAGGCATTTAGTAAAAGATAAATAAAGATAAAATTATTTAATAATTAAGATAAAAATCCCTTAGATTTAAATATTCTATTTTTTTTATTTAGTAATATGTTACCCATATTTCATTTCATAAGCGGACTAATACTTGCTATTTTGGTTTATTATGGTTTTGAAATAACTATTTTTCAAGCTTTCTTGATTTTTTTTGGAGCGTTTTTTATAGACGCAGATCATTATTTTTGGTATGTTTATGAAAAAAAAGATTTAAGTTTTAAAAAAGCTAGAAATTATTTTATGAATAGTTACTTTAATCGTCTTAAAAAACCAAAGGTAATGGTTCATGAAAAAAGAACCATGTTTTTCCATACTTTTGAATTTCTTTTGTTTACTCTTATCCTATCATATTTTTGGAAAGGTTTTCTTTTTATCTGGTTTGGTATGATTTTACATTCATTACTGGATATAATTGAGATGAGTCATGATAAAACCCTTAAATATCGACAATTCTTTTTATATAATCACTTTTTTAAAACAAAAAAGATTAAAAACAGATAAAGATAGGTCTAATAATGGATATCGAAAAAAAAGATAAAAAAATAAAACATAAAATAAAAGATTTTTTTAATAATAATGATAATCTAATTCTTGTTTCAATAATATTATTTGCATTTATTATCCGGCTTTATTATTTTACAATTACCTTAAATCAACCCTTATGGTGGGATGAAGCTGAATATATGTTAAAAGCTAAATCAATCATCCTAGGGACCCCTTTAACTGGTTTTGATGCAGCTAGGGAAGAAATAATCCCTCTTTTGTGGGCAATACTTTATTTCTTATGGCCAGGAGAATATCTTCAAAGATTTTTACAAGTTCTAATCTCTACTTCAACAGTATTATTAACTTATCTTGTAGCAAAAAGATTATTTAATAAAAATGTAGCAATAATTTCAAGTCTCCTACTTTCTGTATTTTCTATTAATCTCTTCTTTACTTCAAGATTACTAACTTATACCTGGGCACCTTTGATATATTTATTAAGTATCTATTTTTTTATTAGAAGAAATGAATCTCCAAAATATCTTTATATTTCTGCAGCGATTTTAGGATTGGGTATAATAACTTATTTTTCAACAACATTTATTGTTATAGCCCTATCACTTTTTTGGTTAATTGATGAAAGAGAAAAAATATTCAAAAATAAAAAAATATTAATGGCTTTAGGAATTTTCTTGCTTGTAATGTCTCCATTTGTTACATATTATATGATAACTAGGGGCGTACCAATCCCAAGATATTCTCAAATAGGTACTGTTATTGAATTATCTGAAACAAAAACAAAAGTTCTTCCCTTCTTTTCTTGGTTTAATTATTTAACAAAAACAATTCCAATAAGTTTAAGATTGCCTTTAAACATATTTTTTATATTAGCTTCATTAGCTACTTTATTTGAGATTTTTATTGGGCTTGATTTGTTTTATAAAAAACAATCTGAAAGAATAAAAAGTCTGATTTTTGTATGGATCTGGCTATTAGTTCCTTTATCAATTTATACTGTTATAGAAATAATGCATGCTGAAAATGTATTTTATGATGCATTCCTCCTTCCGCTTTTTCCAGCAATATTTATCCTTATCGGAGTTTTTTTAATGAATATATTTTCATATCTAAAGAAATACGATAAAGTTTTTGCATTTTTTATTATATTTGCACTAATGTTATTATTCATGTACACACAAATAATCTATGCAGATGGAATAATAAAAAACAAAGTGAATTCCTATAAAGAAGTTAAACAAGCTGGACAGTATATTAATAAAAACTCAAACCCTGAAGAAATAATATTTAGTGCAGCTATACCTATGATGACCTATTATTCAGAAAGAGCAACGTATGGTTTTCCAGCAAATACTTCTATTTTCCAAGAAAATATTACAACTATGAAACCATCCTTTATTGTTTGGACCGTATATCAGAGTTCTCCACCCTGGGTTGTAGAATATATTAATAATCCTAATAATAACCTTACCGCTGAAAAAGTATTTTTGATTAATAATGACCAAAATCAACCAACAGTTGTATTTAGGTTTAGATAGTAATTTTCTTTGCTAAAATAAATAATCCATCATTTTCAGAATCATACAAAAAATCAAAATAAGTTAGTAGATATAATGGATAAAAAAATATTCCTAGCAAAATTTGATGTTTGTAAAGTTTTTCATTTATTGAAAATGCAAATCTGAATATTGGTGAAGAATAACTTCTTTTAATTATAATTTTTAATCCCTTTTTTTTAAGTTTTTCAATAAGTTCTTTATCTTTATATCCGGGTCTTTCATGAAAAAATCTTTTATAATTTTTTATATATTCAGAATTTTTAAGAGTATAAGGAGTATTTCTTGGAATAGTTAGAATAAGATTTCCTTCTTTTTTTAATGCACTTATTAAATTATCCAATGCAAGTTCATCTTGATTTATATGTTCCAAGACATCTGAACATAATACTAAATCAAATGAATTTTTATATTTCATTTTAGTTATATCTCCTGTCTTAAAATCTACATTTATTTTGCTTTTTTTTGATATATCCTTAGCAGTTATTATTTTTTCATTATCAAAATCTATTCCAGTAACACTATATCCCTTTTTTGCAATTTCAAATGAATATAATCCTATCCCGCATCCAGCATCTAATGCAGTTTTATTTTTAGTTTTCTTTATATATTTATTAATTATTCTTGCTCTAGCCCTATTTCCAAGATGAGGTATTCCTAATATTTTTAATCCAATACTTCCAAGTGTTCCTATGGTTATACTAGTTTCATCAGCAGTTTTAACACTTTTGCCCTTTGCATATGATAAAAGACTTCCAAAAGGCATTTTATAATAATCTCCTAAAAATATATTTAAAATAATAAGATAATAATCTTGGATAATGTCTTATTGAATAGATTATGCTTGAAGTCATACTGCATTCATGCGTGCAATAACATTCTTTTTTAATCCATTCATTCAATTTTTTATTTTTCTTTAGAAGGGTTGCATAATTTTCTTTTCTTAAATCTCCTAATTTATTAGGTAGCATCTCACATGGAAATATATTTCCTGTTTCATCAAGAACAAGAGAACCAGATATTGCTTTGCAACTAATATATCTTTTATTATTTTTATATGTGCTTATAATTATTTCTCTCATTACAGCATCTTTTGCATATATAAACGGCCTAATTGGAGCAGGATAAATTGAATATTTTTTATAATCTTTTAATATTAATTTATGAAGTTGATAATATTTATCCAAATCAACCCCTTTTGATAATTTTTCTCTAGCATCTCCTCTAACAATATTTACATTTACAGCATTAACTTTTTTTCTAATATCCTTATAAATCTCTATTATTCTTTCCTGGTTGTAAGTTGTAAGGGTTATTGTAGATTGGATATTAAGATTCTTATGACTTTTTTTTAATTCTTTTAATAAATCCATAGAAGTCATAACTTTTTTATAAATCCCCTTTACTCCTCTTATATAATCATGCTCTTCTTCAAGGCCATCAATTGAAAATATTATAGTGATATTTGCTTTTGGACATTTTGCAAGAATTTCTTTAGTTTTTTTAAGTACTACTTCAGGCATTAAACCATTAGTTGGTATTTGGATATTTGAAACATTATTATTTTTATAAAATTTCTCACAAATTTCAGCAATATCCTGTCTTAAAAAAGGTTCTCCTCCTGAAATCCATAACCAAAAGAAATTCGGAAGATTTTTGGATATTTTTTCAATCTCCTCTATACTCAATTCTTTTTTATTTTCATTATTTTTCCAATAGAAACACATCTTGCATCTTGCGTTGCATCTTCCAGTAATAAAGAATGTAACAGATTTCAAACCCTTTCTTCTAAATAATTTAAAGTATTCTATCATAAAATTGCTCCCAATCTTTAATTAGCTTTGACGCATCAAAATCATCTGCTTTTTTAAGTCCTTTCATTGCTAACTTATCTGTATTTTTTATACTTACTGATTTATCAATTAGCGCTTTTATATCTCCAGGGGGAACTAGTATTCCATTCTTATTATTTATGCAATATTTAACCTCTCCAACATTACAAGCAGTTACACATAATCCTGAAGCAAGATATTCTACAAGTTTTAATGGATGTCTTGCTAAATGTATAGGTTCATCCCATAACGGAAGAATTCCTATTTTTAATGAATTCATTATTTTTATAGCTTCTATTTGAGGAATTTTTCCAGTTATAACTATTTGTTTTTCTATACCTAATTTTTTTATTTCTTCTTTTAGTTTGGTTTCTCCTTCTCCACCACCAATAAAAATAAATTTTTTATTTGTATTCTTTATATGTTTTAACATCTGGAAATGTCCATGGTATAGGGAAATAGAACTCATAAAAGCAATAGTATTTTTATCAATATTATACTTTTTCCTTATCTTGTTTTTTTCTTTTTCATTTAATTTTAATCTAAATCTTTTTGTTTCAAACATATTTGGAATTTTTACAGAGTTAGGATATCTGTCTTTTAAAAAATCACTATTTACACTTATTAACCTAATTTGTTTAGGAATATATTTTTCAAGAAAATCTAATAATTTAATTATAGCTCCGCTTCTGCCTGCTTTTTTTGCTTGTTCAACAGTTAGATCATCAATATCCATTGATACATTATATTTGCTTTTTAAATGATAAGCAATAAATAATGATACAGGAGTAGAAGCAAATGTTTGAATAATATCTGGTTTATAGTCCTTAGCAAATTTCTTGAATCTATGAATCGTCTTAAATATTTCTAAAAGGTATTTTGGCGCTGATAATGGTATTTTTTCATTATTTCTTATATAATAATGAGATTGTCCGATTATTTCTATAGTCTCGCCTTCAAAACAAATTTTTTTATCAAGATTATAATAATCATCGCCAACACAAGTTATTTTTACTTCATATCCATCTTTTATTAAATATTTTGCTAAAATACCAACTCTTGCAATAAGTGCTGTACTTGTTATTGGACTTCCAACAAAGAATAATATTCTTGGTTTATTATTCATTTTTTTTCACCCTATCTAAAATTTTAAGATATTCCTCTCCTTTTGTTTCCCAATCAAATTGTTTAGCCCAATTATAAGATTCTTTTTCCAATTTTTTTCTTAAATTATTATCCTTAATTATTTTTTCTATTTTTTTTGAAAGATTTTTAGATTCTCCATATTTGAATAAAAATCCTGTTTTTCCATCAATTATTGAATCTTTTATTCCACCAACATCGCTTCCAATTACAGGAGTATGAAAATAATTAGCTTCAATATTAACAATCCCCCATCCCTCTATAAAACTGGGATTAACAAAAATCCATGCTTTTTGCATTAATTCTTTTTTCTTTTCTTCATCAACTCTTCCATAAAAAATTACATTTTTTAATCCTAAATTTTTTGCATATTCTTTCATATTTTCAAGTTCGTCACCACTACCTGCAACCCAAACCTCAATTTCTTTTATTCCTCTATTATCAAGATCTTTAATAGCATCAAGTAATATCTTTAATCCTTTGTATTTTTTTATACGATTTAAGAATAATATTGCAGGAGTTTTATTTTTCTTATATTTTTTATATTTATAGAATTCAATTCCAGGATTAACTATTCCAACAACTTTTCCAATTTTTCCTTTATTTATTTCTTCAGCAGAACTATTTGAAAGAGTTATAACTTTATTTTTTCTATAAACTAATGGCATTAATTTTGTTTCTATCATCCAACCAATAAAAGAAAAAGGAAATTTCATTTCTTTAAACCAGACATCTTTATGAACATGATGTATATGAAGAATTTTTTTAGTTCTTGAAAATAATGGTGTAAAAAAAGGAATTCCATTTTCTACATCAATGATTATATCTGGTTTTTCCTTAAGTTTAAAATAAGCTAGTGGTGCCTTAATATAAAGGCTTAAAGGTCTGCCTACTCTAATTATCTTTATTTTATCTACCTCTTCTTCTTTTTTGCAATCTTTCCAACCACTGCATATTATTGTTACAGAATGACCTTTTTTTATCCAGGTTTTAGCAAGTTCATGGAAATATATCTCAGATCCTCCAGATAAAGGATTTTTTATATCTCTCCATTCAAAAAGTAATATCTTCATTTTTTTAATGAGTATTTTTATTTTATAACCTTTTATATCCTAAAAAACAACCTAACTCTTGTCTATTTTTTTAATAAATAATAAAATCCCAAGAAATAATATAACAAAAGAGAATAAAAGCGCTATAGAAAACTCTTTTAGATTATCATTAAATATGCTCAAAAGAATAATCTGGATTATTGGAAATAATATCAAATAATAGGTTTTTTTTAGTACTTTTTTTGAGAGCAAATAATATATAAGAAGATTTGAAAATGAAAGTAATAAAAATGATAATCCCACAATAAACAATAACCCTGATATTTCAAGGTATTTTTCTCCAAACAAAACTGAAATTATAATTTTTGGTGCAACTAAAAATATAAATAATAAAAAAACCCCGATTAAAATAACTATTTTAAAGGAATTTAGAAGCGTCTTTTTTCGATTATTATTTTTATTTTCACTAGTTAATGGAAACATTGCTCTGCTTACAGGACTTGTAAACATAAAAATAATTTTTCCAGTTAAAGAGGCTGTTGCATATAATCCTGCAATATCTTCACTAAAAAATCTTTTTGCAAGGAATATATCAACTGAAAACATGAATAATATTATGAACATGAATATTATTACTGAAAAACTATATGGATAAATTTTAGGAAACTCTGTTTTTTCATAATTATGTTTTATTATATCTTTTATAAAAAAGAAAGATAAGGCAAAAGAAAATAATATTCCAAATATTACTCCGCCCATAGCACCATAAACCCCATAACCTAAATAAACAAGAAAAATTCCAACTATTACTTTTATTAGGGATTCTATAAAAAAACTTAATCCTAATGAACTAAAACTTTTTTTGCTTTGTAATACTCCTCTATTAATCGGAGTTATAAAAACTAAAAATAATACTGAACCTGTCATAATAACTAATCCTATTTCTATTTTTAAGAACCAGGATATTAAAAATGAAGAAAGAAGATATAAAACAAAGGCAAATAGGGAAAACTGCATACCTCTTTTAGTCATCTTAAATATCATTGTTTTAACTTTACCAGGAGATTTTTTTTCATCTATTATCGAAGTATATTTTGAAGAAACTAATTGAACTGAATCAGATATAAAACTAAACAAATATATTATCCCCATTAAAGCAGCAAAAGTTCCAAATTGGGATAAACTTAGTAATCTAGCCATTGTTGCCTGAAAAACATAGTTTAAAAGATTGAATAAATTCATGAAAAAAAACAAGATTAAACTCCCTCTAACAAGGTCGTTTTTTCTTAACTCATTAAATCTCTTTATCATTTAATTAAATATTTTTCTTTACTTTTAAATATAGGTACTATATTGAATATAATAATCATATTTATAAAATGAATCGATTATGATTATTCATGAGACTATCTATAGTGATTCCAGCATATAATGAAGAAAAAAGGATTCCTAAGACATTGGAAGCATATTATACTTTTTTTACTAATAAATTAAAAAAAGATTTTGAAATAATAGTTGTCCCTAATAATTGCAAGGATAATACTCTAGATATTGTTAAAGAATTTGCTAATAAAAAAGATAATATTAGAATTCATAATATTCCTTACTATGTAGGTAAAGGCGGGGCTGTTATTGAAGGTTTTAAATTAGCAAAAGGAGATTTAATAGGTTTTACTGATGCAGATAATAGCACTAATCCTGAAAATTTTTATAAATTATTTTTAAATATCGGAAATTTTGATGGAATAATTGCTTCAAGAAGAAAAAAAGGAGCAATAGTTATACCCAAAAGAAGATTTGTTCGTGATATGTTAAGTTTAGCCTTTAATCTTTATGCTAATCTGCTTTTTAATTTTAAGTTTAAAGACACCCAATGCGGGGCAAAGATTTTTACAAAAAAAACAACATCAATACTAACTAAAAAATCAACAGAAAAAGGATGGGTATTTGATTTGGATTTATTATATATTTGTAAAAAAAATAGATTAAAGATAAAAGAATGCCCTATTTTCTGGAAAGATAGTATAGGTTCAAAACTAACTTTAAAAGACGAGATGAAATCTGCATTTAATGTTTTAAAATATAGGGTGAAAAATATCTAATTATTTAAAAAATAAAGTATTTCTAAACACAAATAACGCGATTAAGCATAATAATATTTGGAAGGCATTTATAAGATATACAACATCTTTTTCATAAACTTTTTTCTTAAATTTACTAATAATAAATATTGAAAGGTGAGTAATGCCATATATCTTATCATAAGGCAGTTTTAAACTTCCATCCTTTTGCGCTATTCCAAAAGATTGTTTCTTTAATTTACCCCTTAATTTTAAAAAAGTTTCCATAATATACGGGATGAATATAAACACAGCTATTTTTTCAAAATTACCTAGTATTGCCATTCCTGCAATTAAGGCACCTATTGAATATGTAAGTATATCTCCTGGAAATATTTTTGCAGGATATTTATTATACATATAAAAAACAATTAAAGATACAACCATAATTAATCCAATCAAAGCTAACCAGGATGAACCGGTTATATAAGCAACAAATGATAAGAAACTTAATATAATAATTCCCTGTCCAGATTCAAGCCCATTAAATCCAGCAAGCATATTATATGTAAAAGTTGCACCAGCAATTCCTAAAGGTATTAAAATTAAAGGATAAAAAAGCCCAATATCCATTAATCCAAATAACGGAATATCAATTATTGGTTCACCTGCATTAATAACAATAAGAGGTATTGCAGCAGCAAACGCTAATAAAAGTCTTAATCTTACCGATAATCCTCCTTTTTTCCATCCCAATAAATCATCTACAAGCCCAACAATAGCAAGTATCAAAATAACAGTTAGTAATGAGAATATCTTTAATTCAATAGTATTACCCCTTATAATAAAGGTTTTTATTGCAATATAAGTAAGAACTCCTAATATAAATGAAGTTATTACAATAATCCCTCCAGACGATGCAACATTTCTTGGATGATTATATTTATTCATATCTTCCCATAGCAAATCCACTTCCTTGCATTTTCTAATCCAATGTGGAAGTGCTATAACTGATACAACAAAACTAACTAAAATTGATAGTCCTAATATTAGATTCATAATTTAAGATAGAATTTTAGGGTTTTTAAAATTTGATATTTGAAGGTTTACAATTGCCAGTCAATATAATTATAAGGATTTGTATCTACGAATTCAATTCTATATTTTTCTTTTCCAGTATAATCAATTTCCCATATTTTAATTGGGCCTTGAACAGAACCATCAAAATATATAAAATCCGGAAGAGTCATTCCTTGTTTGTTTAAACTATCAACAATAATATTTTCTTCAGTATGCGCAAGTTTAAAATTTGGATATCTTTTCAATGGATCATCCATCAAATAAGTATGAACAAGAAGACTTCTAAACAATCTTGGAGAAAGGTACATAGAGGCCCCATAAGGATTAGGCCTTATTTTCCCTCCTTCAACTCTATCTATCTTTGGGAAAATATAAACAGCACCTTCTTCACCATTTTTGAAATCTTGAAGTTTTCCATCAACATAAAGATATCTCATTTTTACAGTATATTGCATATTTTTATAACCATATACAACAGAAGGTTGATCAAAATATTCTGAACCATTATTTTTGGTTATAGGAACAATCATACCTAACACACCTGTACTTTTTGCAGGAAGATAAACCTCTCTGCCACTTTGATTTATAATCAAATCTTCATCAGAAGCAACCCCTCCAATATATAAAAATATTGTCTGATTATTTGTTTCTTGAATTCTACTTTCATCTAATTCATATGCGCCTATCCAAGAATATCTATCATATTCTTTATTACTTCCAATACTTGAAAAAGCACCATATTTTCCTATATCACTTGAATCAATTAAAAGATAACTCGCATTATGATTATAAAGATAATCTAATGCCTCTGTTTGATTATCGCCTGTTAAAACATGTCTTCCCATAAGATAGTTCCAATAAGCATACTGGTTTCCTCCATCAAGAACAGTAGCTCTTTTACCAATGCTTTGAACCCAATATCCATAGTCCCACCAATGCGCAAAAACCGCTGATTCAGAGGTATTTGTTCTAACCCAATCCATACTATTTTGCCATTGGATATTATAATAAGAAGGAACAAAACTATAAGCTTGTGCATATGTAATCTGATAAAAATTCCATATTGAAAATAATGATAATCCAATAAATATAATTGCTAAAAGTCCATAGACTAATTTTGATATTTCTTCTTTAGATAATCTAAATTTATCAATAAAAGTTACTATCAAATAAGCAATAAATATAGGAGCTATTGGAGCAAGAACCATAATCAATCTAACTGCACTTCTTGCAGTAAAAAGGCATAATACAAATAATGAGAAAAGGAAAATATATTCAAACTCAATTTTTTCAAAGCCCCCTCTCTTTTCTTTCTTATCTAGGTAATAATAATATAGGAATGCAATCCCAAGTATTAATGCTGAACCAAAATAAAATATTCTACTTAAAGTTCCTTCTCCATCCAAAGGATGTGGGTGTGATGCATATCTTGAAAAAACAAGACCGAAAAAGAAAAGTACATATAATCCGGTTAAGATTCGTGAATTATCTTTTTTAATATGTGATATTGTTTCTTTAAACAAGAAAACCGATCCAATAAAAAACAACCAGAATACAATAGGAATATTTCCATTCAAAAATGGTCCGAATTCCCTTCCCCATTCTGTGAAATAAGGTTGTCTATTTTCAGCAACAGTTGTACTCCATCTACCAGTTATTGGATTTATGAATGTCTGTGAGAAATCATTTACTTTTTGGACAATAAAAGAAGGACCAAAACCTACAACAACAACAATTATTATAAGAACAATAGATATTATCAATGACCAAATATTTTTTGGTATTTTACTTTCACTTAGTTGTTTTATTTTTTTATGAATTTTTGTTTCCCAAACAATATAATGAACAAAGAAAATTACTCCAACAACAGATATTAAAGCATATTTAGTAGAAGTTAAAAGTTCTTTTAATTGATATCTATTAGTGGTTAGAAGAAGCAAAAGAATTGTTGAAAAAACCCAGAAAATATATATGAAAATTTCTTTTTTATTTATTTTTCCAAAAATAAATGCAATTAAACAAGAGAAAGCAATTGTTATAAAAATATAGACCATTCCTCCCCAGATAAGTCCCATACAAACAGTAGATAATGAAGATATAAATGCAAATAAGAATGCTAGTTTTTTATTTTCAATTTTCCAAGATTTTAAAAAGAAAAACAAAGCAAGGAACATAAAGAAAAAACTTGCAGATTCTTTTTCTGGAATACCTGCAATAGTTCTAGATAAGAAAGTAGGTATTACTATCATAAATAAAGTTGAAATAAGTGCTATTATATTTGCTCTAGTTTTTATTTCCTTATTTTTTCTAACAAAAATCTCTCTAACAAAAAAGAAAAATGCTATTATAGTTAGTCCAAACATTATTACTGGAAAAATAACCGCAGCAAATATCACATTAACAGGTGTAAAAATATTAATAATATAATATGTCCAAACAATCATATAAGGTAAAAGTTTTGTTTCTTGAGAAGTATCAAATCCAATTGGAGGAAATCTCATCAAATCTTTTTGAGGAAGACTGCCCTGTTGTTGAATTGTTTCTGCATATCTTTCAAATAACCATGGATCAAGATCCGGACCTAATGTCCAAGTATTTGTAGTATAATCCCATAATCCTGGTTGATTTCCAGGAACTTGATCATTATGATCCTGCATTGGTAAACTTCTTAAATAAACTCCAAAAATAACTAAAATCAATAAAAGTATAAATGCCCAGGTTTGATTATTCTTCATAAAACCAATTAGTTTTTTCTTCCTGTCTTCAATTATTCTCTCCTCATCCATACTTTAAAGTCTTTAATAGCTTATTTAAACTTATCGAATCAAGACGCTTAAATTTATAATATTAATATTATATTAAATTTATCTATTCTTTAAGCAGTTCATTAACATCATCTAGAATTTCTTCAGCAGATTTTTCCATTTCTAATGAATCTCTGCCACAATAAGGGCAATCCCTTGGTTTATTATTTGAATTGAGTCTAAAGTTGCAGTGTGTACATAAATACCCTTTCATTTTAATTTAATAATCAATCCAAGTTTTTAAATTTATTCGAAATTTTTTTACAGTCTAATTTATCAAACTCTTCTTATTTTTTATAATAAAATATAAAAAGGATTTCACTAATCTAACTCTATGGAATTTTCCACTAAATCAAAAAAAGTTTTGTTTGTATTTCCTGCTTATGATCACGAAAGTTTGGGTTTAGAAGTCCTTTCTGCTTCATTAAAAAAAGCAGGCCATAGTGCAGATTTAATTTTAAATCACCCTGATGAAAAATATTTCAAAAAAAGGCTTATTAAAAGAATTTTGGATTTTAAACCAGATTTTATAGGTTTTTCAGTAATGACTGATGATTATCTCTGGGCATGTGAAACATCTAAATTCATTAAATCTTTTAAAGACATCCCTATAATCTTTGGGGGAATTCAAGCAACATCATGTACTGATGAAGTAATAAGCAATTCTTTTGTTGATTATGCAGTTGTTGGTGAAGCTGAAGAGGCCTTAATAGAATTAATAGAAAATCCAAAAAGAACAAATATAAAAAATGTCTGGTCAAAAAAAAATAATAAAATCTATAAAAATCCTCTTAGACCTCTTATTCAAGATTTGGATTCAATCCCATTTCCAGATAAAGGATTATTTCTTAAAGAGGCACCTTATTTAGGGGAGATTTATTATATAATGACTGGAAGGGGATGCCCTTATGCTTGCACTTATTGTTTTAATAATTATATGAGAAAAGCTTACAAAGGATGTAAATGGTTGAGAAGAAGAAGTGTAGAAAATGTTATGGAAGAATTAAGATTAATGAAAAAAAAGAACATGTATAAAATGGTTCTTTTTGGCGATGATGTATTTACTTATGATGTTAACTGGCTAAGGGAATTTTTTAAATACTACACAAAAGAAATAAATCTTCCATTTAAGTCTCTAGGTCATACTGCTTTTATTACTCCTGAAATTGTTTCATTATTAAAAAAAGGTGGTTGCATTAGGCTTCAAATTGGAGTCCAGACTCCAAGTGAAAGGATTAGAAGGGATATTTGTAAAAGAAACGATACTAATAAGATGATTTACGAAGCTATTAAAGAAATAAAAAAGCAAGGCATAATGGTGCAAATAGATCATATGTTTGGTTTACCAACAGAATCTGCTAAAGAATACAGGGAAAGCATGGGTTTTTATATAGATATCAAACCTCATTATATTTCTGATTTCTGGTTGCAATATTATCCTAATACAGATATAATAAATGTAGGTTTAAGTTGCGGAGATATTGATAATAAATTAGTTAATGACACTATTAAGGGAAAAGTTAATTATTCTGAAGTTATTTTAAAAAGAAAACAAGATAAAGAGATTTTAGCAATGTCCAGATTTATCAAATGGATTCCATTATTGCCCCGGGGAGTAAGCTGGATAATATTAAAAAATAATCTTTATAGGATTTTTATTAGCGATAAAATAAATATGGTTCCTTATATTTTGCAACATATGAAATCTCCTGATTTAATGAAAACCGCTTATAGATCTTATAGAAGAAAGAAAGTTACAGAAAAACTTTATAGAAATCTGGATAAAAAATTTGCTAATTTTAAAATACCTAAAAAATTAGATTAATCATATCTCCCTTTGACAAGATCTCTTTTTATCTTTATAATGTTCTTTAATGCATCTGTTATTCCTTTGAATATCGGAGATTTTGAGACTCTATGATCACTCCATCTTACTGGAATTTCTTTTATTTTATATCCTTTTTTGGAAGCAACTACTATCATTTCAGTACTTATAAAACCGACTTCAACACATTTCATTTTCGGAATAATATTATCCCTAACTTTTCTATTTATCGCTTTAAAACCACATTGATAATCAGAAAATTTTGTTGAAAAGAATAATCTGATTATTCCAATTAAAACTTTTGACATGATATTCCTATTTGCAGATCTCGATGTTTTTGATTTATCACTTGTTCTTGAACCCATCACAATATCATATCCATCTTCAATTCCTTTTAATAATTCTGGAATATGAGTTATGTCTGTAGACATATCAGCATCCATGTAACTATAGATATCTGCTTCTTCAGCCAACCAGTTTGTTTTTATCGAATATCCAAGAGGCTTTTTATCAAGATGCCTGTATTTGACTCTTTTATATTTCTTGGATAATTTTTTTGCTATTTCAAGAGTTTTATCTTTAGAGCAATTATCACTAACAAGTATTTTCCAGTCATATTTTTTTAAGTTCTTGCTCAAATATTCATGAAGCCTAATTACATTTTTTTCTATTATTTCTTCTTCATTATATGCAGGAATTAAAAATACAACCTTTTTCATTTTATTAAATCAATAATTTCTAAACTATCTTTTATTATAAACTTTGGTATAATCTTTTTTTCTTTCATTATTTCAATATCTTTAATATTGCCCTCTTGCACATTATCAATTCTTTCATTTATTAAAAAAATAGTATTTTCTATACCTGCTGTAAATGCAGCAGAAATATCTTTCCATGAATCTCCAATTAACCACGAGTTTTTAATATCAATATTAAATAACCCTTTAGCCATTAATATCATTCCAGGTTTAGGTTTTTTACATTCACAATCTAGTGAAATTCCTGTTTTATGCAAGCATTCAAAAACTTGGCCTCTAGATATACCTAATTCTTCACAAATTTTTTTAGTTATCTCCTCATAATTTTTTAAAGGAATATTTTTTTTAAGAAAATCAGATTGATTGGTTATTATTATTGGTTTAAATCCTCTATCTTTAATATAATCGATAATTTTTTTAGAGTTTTGTTTCAATTTTAAATCTTCAACTTTAACAGGAGCACAATCCATTATTTGATTATATTCTTCTTCAAATCTTCTTATACTTTCATTTAAAACTCCGTCCCTATCAAAAAAAACTGCTTTATTCATTTTAATCTAGAATGTACATTTATTTTTTCCTATAACTATCTGCTGCTTTTTCAAATTCTTCAACAGTATATTGGGTCATAGGATGAGTTATAGAATTGCCTATATCTGTATACTGGCATCTTATTGTTCTATTATTATTTTTAATTTCATTTATATTATTAAGAGATTTTACAATATTAAACGGAATTGTTATTACTTGGGGTTTGCAGGTTACTAGTCTATAGATATCTTCAGGTGAACGAATACTTCCAACAATTAATTTTGAATTTGTTCCATCTAGTTTTTCAGCAACATAAGAAATTTGATCCATCGTTTTTCTCCATGCTTCTTCAAAATATTTTTCTTTATTTTTTTTCAAAATATCTTTCCAATTAGGATTAGTTAGTATTTCATTTATTGAATTACCTGAAAGTTCTATTATGTGACTATCAAGCATCCTATTTGCAAATAAACTTACATAAGTTGCACCTGCTTTAGCTGCTTCTAATGCTTGATAAGGAGTCATGCAAGCAGTTACATTGGTTTTAATTCCTCTTTCAGATAATATTTTTGTAGCAAGAAGTCCGCCTGTAGAAATTGGTATTTTAATTATTACATTTTTACCCCAACTTGATAAAATATTTGCTTGTTCAAGTAATACATCTCTTACTCTTTCTGGATCTTCTTCAATCTTTTTTACATCAATTCCTCTTAAATCTGTTTCAAGACTAACTGGAGAATCTGGATATTTTATTAATATATTTTTACATGCATTTTCAAATCCTAATGTTAGGTCGCCAGTTGTTTCCATTATTTTAGGATTAGTTGTAATTCCATCATTAACATTAACTGAATAACTATGAGATATCTCATCTAAATTTGCAGTATCTGCAAAAAATTCCATTGGTTTTTGTTTTTGAAATTCTTTTTGAATTAATTGCCTAAGACTTTCAACAACTAAATGTTGAAGAACAACATGAAACCCTTCTACATGGGGTGTAGATTCTTTTGTTACAACAATACAAGAATCAGCCATTTCTTTTAATTTTCCACCATCAAAACCAGACAATCCTAAAATCTTTCCTTTTCTTTTTCTTGCAAATTGCATTGCTTTAACCATGTTTCCACTCCAACCAGAACCTCCGTGAACAGAAACTAATAATATTACATCACCTTCATCCATTAAACTATTTAATAATCCAGAATAAGCATTATCCCAACCAGAATCATTTATCCAGGCAGTTAAACTTGCAGAATTATCATTTAAACAAATTGATTTAAATCCTCTTTTATTAACATCTATTTCTCTATCTGAACTTGAATTTGCTACTGTTTTTAATAAATCTCCTGTTATATGTGATGCTGTTGAAGATGAACCACCATTACCTATAGTAATAACTTTTTTCCCATCTTTCCATGCATTAAATAGAATTTGTATAAATTTTTCAACTTCTGCTACATCAATAGATTCAGCAATTTCACATGTCTCTTTCAAATATTTTTCAATAAATTCTTTGTTCATCTTCCCTCATATAGGACTTTACATCCATCCATATCAAATTTAAATGGCAATTCTTTTAATCCTGCTTTTTCCATAGCATCTCTTAATTGTCTTTTATTATTTTCACAATAAAACATCAAAAATCCTCCACCGCCAGCACCAACAAGTTTTCCACCAATTGCTCCGTTTTTTAATCCTAATTCATAATATTTGTCTATATCATCTGTTGACATTTTTTTCGAAAATTTCTTTTTAGTTTCCCAATGCGCATTTAACCATCTCCCTACTTTAATTGTATTTCCTTCTTCTAATGCTTTTTTTATCTCTTTTCCAATATCTTTAATGATATGCATCTGTTTCATTTTTTCATCATCAGATTCTGCATTTTTCTTTTGATCAGATATTACTTCAACTGCATCTCTTCTTATTCCAGTACTAAATAATAAAGTATTATTTTCAAGATCTTCAAGTGTAGTATAGGAGATATTTAATGGACTAGCAAGAACGCTTCCATTTTTTTCTATTTCAAGATGTGTTACTCCACCATAAGCAGCAGCATATTGATCTTGTTTTCCAATAGGTTCTTTTAAAATATTTATTTCAATATGAGATGCCTCTTCAGCTAATTTTTTTGCTGAAACATCTTCTCTTTTATAAGTATGAAGAGCTTTTAGTAATGCAACTAAAAAAGTACTAGATGAACCTAGTCCAGTTCCAGCAGGAACATCTGAAATTGCTGTTATTTCTAAAGGATCTTTAATATCAAGATATTTTAAAGCAGCTTTTATTCTTGTATGCTGAATATCATCAATATTTTTTACAATTTCAGTTTTTGAATATCTTATAAAAAATTCATCATAAAAATCTCTTTTTTCTACAATAATATAATTATATTTATTAATAGCAGCTGAAACCATTTGTCCACCGAATTTAGAACTATAGAAAGGCAAATCAGTTCCCCCTCCACCCAAAGGAAGTCTTAATGGTGCTCTTGTAACAATCATTTTAATTTCACTTTATCTCTCTTTATTTTATATTAACTATTTACTTATATATAAAGGTTTCTACAATAAGTTTATAAATAAAAAATTTAAAACCACAATTTTATACTTATAGCTTAAGTTTATAATATTCTTTTAATTTAGTTATTTATGGATGTAGCTGTACTAGGTATAGGTAATATTGGATTATTTCATGTTAGAGAATATCTTAATAATAATTGTAATGTTGTAGCAATTTTAGAATCAAACGAAACACTAGCTAAAGAAAAAAAAGATCTTATTAAAAAAGAATATAATATAGATGTTAAAACCTATACAGATTTATTTGAATTATTATCTAATGAAAAATTAGATACGATTAGTATCTGCACTCCTCCTGATAAACATTATGAACAAGTTAAAATTTGTTTGGAAAACAATCTTAATGTGTTATGCGAGAAACCATTTGTTATTGGAAAAAATAATTTAAAACTTGCAAAAGATCTTTTCATTTTAGCTAAAGAAAGAAAAAAGATATTATCTGTAAACACTCAATGGCCATCAGCATTAGAACAAATAAAATCCCTAATCAGTTCTAAACCTATTCAGGAATTTTCATTTTATATGGAACCTGGTTTAAAAGATATAGGCCTATTAACAGAAGCATTGCCACATGCAAATAGTCTTTTAATAAAATTATTAGGCATAGGAGAAATTAAAAATCCGAAATTTATAAAGAAAGAAAGTAATGAAGTAATTCTTGATTTTGATTATATTTATTGCAATTTGATATGCAACGTTAAATATCATTTTAAATTTAAGCAAGATAGGCCTAGGGAAGTTTCATTTTCAATTAATAATAATAAATTTACAAGGATATTCAAAAATAATAATCAGGTATTGATAAATAAAGATAATGAAATTCCTATTGAAGACCCTTTCAAAATCTCATTAAAAAGATTTATCGGAGCGATTAATATGAATAATCCTCCCTTAGTTGAAGAAAAAGAAATATTGGAAAATTTATTGTTGCAAAATATTATCCTTAGCAGTTATCTAATTTAGAATTTATTTTAAAAAAATAAATTAAGGATAACTAAAAATTTAAATAGTCTTATTATAAGATTTAATCAAATGGCTAGTTTAAGTAATGGTTATATGGAGAAATGGAAAGTAGCAGTTTCTGCTATGGGAATTCCAGAAGAATTTTATTCAAATTTAAATGTAAGAAGACTTGATGGTAAAAGTAAATCAGATTATTCTTTAGCAGTAATATTTAATCCTGGAAGAATTAATAGACCTACTCAAAATAATGGAGTCGTTAATTGCCATATGTGTAGAATGGCCAATGAGGCACTAAACGAACCTGTTAAGAATCTATATCCGAATTCTTTTCAAGATATGATAGTAACACCAAATGGTTTTCCACCATCTATTGGAGCATCAATGATTATTCCTATTAAAGAAATACCAATGTATTCTACTAAGAATTTAACTAATCTTGGAGAAAATGGGGAAAATTTAGCTAGATTATTAAAATTTACAGGAGATAATGGCTTATTTCTTTATCATCAAACATTTGGTGCAGGAGCAACTATACCTATACACGAGCATTTTCATGGAACCACCTTATATAAGTTTCAAGAGTCTATTGGCGAATTTGGTTTTGATAAAGAAAATTTAGAACCTGTAAAAAGAAATAAAGGAGTCTATACTATGCCAAACTTTCCATTTGCTCATTTAGTTTTTGATAAAGAAGATCCTTTAAAAATTGTAAATTTCATTAAAAATCTAAATGAACTTCCTTCTCCTTTTGAAACAGGAGAAGTTCCTCACACAATGAGCGAGGGTAACAAGGGCATATTAATTGTTCCAACAAGAATTGATGTTCTTAGAAGTATGGGTAGCGAACGAGCACCAGGTTATTTTTTTGTTGGTTCTTTAGAAGATTTTAATGCAACAACTTATGAATCTGCTATGGGCTTTATGAAAGAAAGATTTTTCTCTAAAGAAATAAGTTTGGAAAAACTAATCTAATTTAATTTTTTCAGATTCAATATCTTTTTTTGCAATTAAATATCTATGCATTTGACCAACTTCCTTAAAATAACATTCTTCAATATATCCATAAACCTTTTGGTTTTTAATTAATTTAGGGAATATATCTTTAGCAAAATCTGAAAAACCCTCAGGAATATTTTTTAATATTTCAGGTTCAAGGATATAAACTCCAGCATTAATGAACTTTCTTTCATAGGGTATTTTTTCCAGTTCTTTTTTTTCATTCTCCGTTGGATTTTCAATCATTTGAATTACTCGTTTATCCTCATCTATAACTATTGCACCAGGGGTTGTTTTTTCATCCAATAATTTTTCTTTATAGATAAATAATGTAGCATAACTCTCCTTTTTTTTATGAAATTCAAGCATTTTTTTCAAATCAAGATTAGTAATATTATCTCCATAAATAATAAAAAAGGTTTCATTAAAAAAATCTCTAAAATTATTTAATGCTCCAGAAGTTCCAAGAAGTTCATCTTCAAAAGAATATCTTATTTTTACTCCAAATTTTTCACCAGTTCCAAAATATTCTTTAATTTTTTCAGGAAGATAAGAGGTATTAATTGCTATTTCATTTATTCCATGTTTTTTGCAATTTTTTATTGCATATTCTAACACAGGTTTATTATCAATTGGAATTAATGGCTTAGGTATATCTTTGGTTAGGGGTCGCATTCTTTCACCCTTTCCCGCGCAAAGTATTATCGCTTTCATATATTATTTTTAAAAGAGCAGATTTATAAATTCTTCTTGTATTCAATTTTTATGGCAAAAATAGGAATAATTGGTGCAGGAATTTTTGGTTGTACTGCAGCTATTGAACTTTCAAAAAAAGGTCATGATGTGACTATTTTTGATAGAGCCGATAATATTTTTAATGGAGCATCAACTATTAATCATTTAAGACATCATTATGGATTTCATTATCCAAGAAGTAAGGATACTGTTGAAGAAATTAAAATAGCTAGAGAGTCTTTTGAAAAAGAATATGGAGATTCTATATCTGATTTTTTTGATGATTATTATGGAGTTTCAACTATTGGTTCAAAAACAACACCTGTTGATTTTATCAAGTTTTGTGATGATAGAGCACTTCCCTATGAGATAAAATATCCTGAAGATAAATATCTGGAAAAATCAAAAATAGGAACTTGCGTAAAAGTTCCAGAAAGAGTTTACGACCCTGATATTTTAAAGGGAATGATATTAAAAAAAATAAAAGAAAATAAGATTAGACTTTTACTTAATTCAGATGTAATAAACGGTTTAATAGATGGGAAAATTAAAAAAATAACTTATAGTCTTGCAGGTAAAAATATTATTGAAGAATTTGATTTTGTAATAAATGCAACCTATTCAAATTTTAATAAATTTAATAAGATTTTTGGTTTTCCAAGAAAAACTCTTTTGTACGAAATAGTTGAATTATTAGAACTTTCTATTCCAAATCAACCCAAGATAGGTTTAACAATAATGGATGGTGAATTTTCTTCAGTTCTTCCAAGAGGAGAAAAAGGAACTTTTACATTAGGTCATGTGAAAGAATCTGTTCTAGATGCAGTTACAACCGATGATATAGATACGTTTGCATTTACAGAAGCAAATAAAAAATCAAACAAAGAAAATATCTTAAAAAAAGGAATTGAAGATTTTCCATTTTTAAAAGAAGCTTCAATCATTAGATCCTTATTTGTAACAAGGGTAGTTAAAGCAAATGTAGATGCAACTGATGAACGACCTTCTGAAATAACAAAGTATGGAAATGGAATTTTTTCAATATTTGGCGGTAAAGTGATAACTTGTGTAAATATTGCTAAAAAAATAACAGAAATGATAGATCTTGAGACTAATAGCAGTTTATAGTAATTCTTTTAAACTCTCTAATTAACTTTAAAACTATGAAAAATTCCAGAGTTTTACTTATTTATCCCCCAAACCAATTAATGGATATTGAAACTCCAAGGCCAGATGGTTCTCTAGGTCCGCTATATTTAGCTTCTTCTTTAGAAAGAAACGGAATATCAACAGAGGTTTTAGATGCTTCAGTAGGGGGCAAGGGTTATTCTTTAGAAGATACTTTTTATAGAAATATAAAACAAGAGAATGGATTAACAAGAATAGGGATGAATTTTTCAGAGATTGCAGATTATGTATCAAGAAATAATTATAATGTTGTTGGAATATCTTCAAATTTTACTCCACAAACTAATATGGCTATAAATACAGCAAGAGCTATAAAAGAATCTTCACCAAATACAAAAATTTATGCAGGCGGAGTTAATGCAAGAGCGTTAAATGAGAGATTTTTAAGAACTGGTTATTTTGATGGAATCTGTTTAACTGAAGGAGAACTTATTTTTCCAAGATTAATTTTAGAAGGAAGAGAAAATACTCCGGGTATTGCATATATTAAAGATAATAATATAATTACAAATCCTGTTGATCTTTCTTGTTTTCCTGCTTCTTTAGACGAACTTGCTATGCCTTCATGGGAAAAACTTCCTATGGATAAATATTCTAAAATCGCTTCACCACACGGAGTAGATGTTACAGAGTCTCACTCAAAAAAATACGCACCAATGATGACTTCAAGAGGTTGTGTATTCAAATGTTTATATTGTCATATTTCTTCAGAAGGAAAAGAAAGTGATTTTGGAAATCTAGGAAAATTAAGAACCCATTCTATTGAACGAGTTATAAATGAAATGGACACACTTAAATCCTTAGGAATCGAAAGAATTTTTTTTGAAGATGATACCTTGCTTGCAATTAAACCAAGAGTTAAAGAGATTTTTTCAATTGCAAAAGATAAGGGATTTTCAATATCTAATGTAAATGGCGTAAACTTAATTAATTTTTTTAAAGAATATTCATCTAATAAATGGGAAATAGATATTGATTATTTGAATATTCTTAAACAAGCTGGTTTTGAACAAGTAGTTTTTCCAATTGAATCAGGTTCTCAAAGAATACTTGATAAATATGCTTCTGGAAAAGTAAAACTAGATAGAATGGATTTATCTCTTTTAATGAGAACAATGTCAGATATGAATATTAAAGCTCCTGTAAATCTAATGATAGGTTTTCCTGATGAAACTGAAGAAGAAGTTAAAAAAAGTATAGAAATGGGTAAACGAATGATTGATTCAGGTGCCCCCTATGTTACTTTTTTTATACCAATACCCTTTCCAGGTTCTAGGCTCTATGATATGGCTCTTTTAAATGGAAATCTAGAAAATAATTTTGATCCTGATACATTTAATTGGAAAAGGCCAGTTATGATAAATACTAATATCCCGCGAGAAAGAATAGAAGAATTAAGGGATTATGCAAATGAAGAAGTCAATAAAAAAGAACACTTAAAAAAAAGACTTGAAGATAGTATCGGTTATAGATGGAAATCTAATTCTTAAATATTTTTTTATTAAAAGTTATATAACTATTCATAGAATAATTTACAAATAACATTATAAATGTGGTTATTACCCTGCTAGTCATTTTTTCCAAGGTCATTATATCAATAAAGAAAAACATTAATAACATATTTAATAATAAAGAACCTATTGCGATTAAAACAAATACAGAGAACTGAGTTCCTATTTTATTTGACTTGCATCTAAAAGTAAATAATTTGCTTAAGCTATAGTGGCAAATACTAGCTATAGAAAATCCAATAACAAGTGCAAATTGATAATATAATCCTAACTTCTTAGCTAATATAAAAAATAAAGCCCAATCAATAAGAGTGATAAACCCCCCTACGAGAACATATCTAATAAATTTATACTCGATTGCCTTATCAATAGTCTTTTTAATCATCTTAATATTTATTTCTAGAGATTATTAAACTTATCACTTTTTAAATAAATAATAAATATCCTCTTTTTCATATAGTTCATAATCTTTGGAAGAATATATTTTTTGTTCATTTACTTTTTCAAAATCTTTTGGAAATTTATTAGGTTCAATTATTAAATTATCCTTAATATAATATCTTAAATAATGGTCCGAAAAAGCATCATTTGTAATATATGTAAAACTGCTTTCATCAATAATTTTTGATACTTCTTCTAACTGGTTTATCTTTTCATTCATTTTAAAAACAGTGAAATAAGCAGTTATGACTGAAAGCATGGCAAATAAAATTAATATCAGATAAAAGAATTTTTTAAGATTCTTATTTTTTAGACTATCAATAAATTTTGCAGAAAATATAAAAAAGAATATATTGATGGCTACAGTATATCTAAAAGCATTGCCCCCATACCACCTGCATAAAAACGTCCATAAAAATGTAAATAAAACCATTGGAAGAATTAATATAAGATAATTTTTATTTTCCTTACCGAATTTTTTTATTCCTAAAATAATTGAAACAGATAATGTTAATGTAACTAATATGAATATTAGATAATAGGCCAAGAACATTAATCCAAGTATCCCTTCAAAACCAACCTGGCTAATTTTAGGAATAAACCAAAAATCATGATAATTCTCATAAATACCTTGTATAATATATGTGAAAATTTTTTCAGGGTTAAAAAATTCAAATAAAGGATTAAATATCATTTTATCAAGAGGATTTATCGGTTGAATATTATAAAATTTATTTTTTATTAACCAAGGAAGGAATAATACAAATCCAATGAAAAATGAAACTAAAATTTTAAATTTTTCAACTTTATTTTTGCTCTTATTTAAAATTACATAGAAGAAAAATCCAGCAAGAAGAAAATACGCAGTCTGTTTAGTATAAAAAAGTAAAGAAGTTAAAAATATTATCATAATAAAATCAAGAAAAAATAATTTTCTTTTTTCAATAGTTACAAATAATGAAAGAGTAAAAAATAAAGTCATCATTTCCATAGCTATAGAACTGCCCAATAAAATGCTCCATGTTGAAAACATCATTAATATTAGCAAGATTATTCTTTCCTCTTCATTAGCTTTAAAACACCTAAATACTGCGGGAAGAATTATTAATATGAGTATGAAAAAAATAAAAGGAGTTATTTTCCAAAATAATTCTAAAAGATTTCCAGAAAAAATTAAACTCCAAAACCCTTGTAATAAAAAGAATAATGGAGGTTCTTCAAAATAAAGATTTCCTTTCATTAAATCCAGCGAATATGGAATAAATCTAAATATCCCATCACCAAATAATGCAATAGGGATTAAGAATAATAAGGGTAGTCTAAGAATAAGATTGATGAAAATTAAAATTTTATATTTATCCATTTTTTAATAAACATGATAAAAATACTCAATTTAAAAACATACCTATATTCCTTCGATTAGTTTAAAAATACGATTTCACTTTTATTTTTATAAAAATGAATAAAAAAAGTTTAGCTACAGAATTTCTTGAAAATAATATTTATCGATTTATCCATACATTTGTAATTTATTTAGGCGGACTAATATTTACAATTGTTACTGCAAGACTATTAGGTCCAGAAGGGCTTGGTACCTACACACTTGCATTATCCTTTGCATTGATTCTTATGACATTAGGAGATTTAGGAATAAATGAAGCGATGATTCGCTATGTTTCTAAAAATATTAATAATCCTAAAAAAGCAAAATCTTATTTTGTTTATCTTTTTAAAATTAAATTAGTTATTTTAATTTCATTATCTTTTTTACTTTTAATTTTTTCTAAAGTAATTGTTTATTTTTATCATGATGAAAATCTATTTATTCCTTTAATTTTCGCATCTTTTTACATATTTTTTTATTCATTTATGCAATTGAGTATGAATCTTTTCATTTCTTTTAAAAATATCAAGGGCACAGTTTTCAAAGAAATAGTTTTTCAATCATTTAGAGTAGTGTTAATCCCTGCCCTGGTTTTATTAACTTTATTTAAAATTGCAGGCCCAATAATATTTGAAATAATCGCTTCAATATTTGGTTCAATCTTCGCTTACTTCTATCTCTATAAAAAATATCCTCTTTTCTTTAAAGAAAAATCAGGACCTATAGATAAAAAAGAATTATTCGGATTTATTAAATATCTTTCAATAGGTTCATTAACTATATTATTTTTGCTCTATACGGATATTTTAATATTAGGCAAATTTGTAGAATTAAAATATGTTGGATTCTATAAAACTGCTGCATCAATAACTATGATGCTAGTTTCTATTATGACTTTAACTTCTACATTATATCCAATTTTATCTCAATTAGATAAGAAACGTTCTGAAGAGATTTTTAAAAAAATAGTTTATGTTCTTTTAATGTTTTCAATTCCGATGTCAATTGGAGTGATAATGGTTTCAAGATTTGTCATAAGATTATTATTTGGTTATGATTTTCTTCCTTCAACAATCCCACTTTATGGACTTTCCTTATTAATATTAATAATGCCAATTGAAGAATTATTTCGAATACTTTTAAATTCTAAAGGAGAATCAAAAATAACAGGTAAAACTATTTTTTATGCAGGTTTAATAAATATTTTATTAAATTTTGTTTTTATATATACTTTTTTATTCTTATTTAAAGATCCAATTTATGCAACATTAGGGGCAGCTATTGCGACATCAATTAGTAGAGGTTTTGTAATAATAACTTTATTTAGACATACTAAAAATAAATTTAAAATAAAATTAAATCCTTCTTGGATTTTAAAACCACTCTTTGCTTCTTTTATAATGGCATTATTCTTAATAATTTTTGATAAATTAACTTTTGGAATATCTAATATCTGGTTAGTAGCTCTTGAGATTATTTTGGGCGCTTTAATATATTTTATCACCTTATTTTTAATTAAAGGAATATTAAGAAAAGATTTAATATTCTTTAAAGAAACTGCAACTGATCTTTTTTCAAGATATAATTTTTCAATAAAATCTAATAAACACTAAGGATAAGGGTGTTTCCCTTTTGCATAAAGAATAAGTTCAATAGCTTCTCTAACTGCCCCATCTCCGCCTTTTCTCCTAGTTATATAATCTGCAACATCTACAACTTGCGGATAAGAATCATTTACCGCAACTGCAATTCCCTTTCCAAGAACTCTTCTCAAACATTCAATATCATTTAAATCATTTCCAATAAACATAACTTGAGAATATTCGAGTCCTCTTGATTTGATTTCATCTTCAAAAGCATCGATTTTTTTATATGCAGATTGTTGACATTTTACTGATATTTTTTTTGCTACACTTGATACAACAGGATTAGTTTCTCTTGATAGAATTACTAAATCTAATGAATCTGGATTTTTTCCTTGTAGTTCTATATAAGATTTTTTATTATATAATCCCGATTCATTAAGTAAATCAATTGCTAATGAATCAGATCTAGATCTAACAATTGATTCACTTCCGTCCTGATTCTGAATAACTCTATTATCAGTCCAAACTCCATCAAAATCAGTTGCAACTAATTGGATTTTTCCTAATCTTTCTTTTAGTTCATTACTTTGAATATCATATAAACTTTTCATAAAATTCCTATTCTATTATTTATTATTTCAACTATTCTTTGCGTTGATTTTCCATCACTAACATAATTAAGTCTTTTTGGAAGAACAGAATCCATATATGCCTGTCTATCATTTGCAGGTATAAATCCCCTCAAAAAATCATTCAATTGGGATTTACTATTTACAAAATAACTAGCTCCAGAGGTATTTGAGGTCAAATCATTTTCCCATCCAATCTCAGCACCCGGTTGTAAACTTAATGAAGGGATTTGTAATAGTGCAGCTTTAATTACTAAAGTTGAAACTGCTCCAACAGTAAGATCTGAAGAATACATTAGATGATCTCCTGAAATTCCGCTTGCCCTTTTTACTCTTTTATCATTAGCAATTAAAGAATCAATTTCCTTAACTTGTTCTTCTGGCATTCTAGGATGAAGATTAAATACTAGTTTAGCTGGACCATTTGTTTTTTCTATTCCTTCTCTAATCATATTAATCGCATCAAGGTCCCAATATGAAAATCCAGAATTTTTAAAAATTCCTCCTGCATAATAAATTAAGCAACCACTATCTTGACAATATTCTTTTCTTATTTTCAATATATTTCCAGAAGTTTCAAACTCTCTTAATTTATTTTCTAAACTATCAAACTCAGGATTTCCAGCCACAATAATCTGGCTTCTATTTTCATATTCTTTTAATTTTAATTTGGTCCCTTCATCTGGAACTGTTAAAATATCTGGAAAACAAACATAATCTTTGCCTGTTTTGAAATCATTAAATCTCTTCTTTAAAAATAATCCCATATCCATTATTGATACACTTGGAATATTTCTTTGTCTAGCACTTATTACAAGCTCTCTATCTAATCCATTTCTATCTTCATAAGTATTTGTTCCACTTACAACTAAATCGGGATTTTCTTTATCTAGCACATCATTAACATATTCCCTACAATTTTCTAAAGAATCATCTTCACAATATTGATATGTAAGTATAGCTTCTTCAATTGGTTTTTTACTAGGTTTAGCACCAAGTAAAATTACTTCATTTGATCTTCTAAGTTCATTTATTACTGGAATAATTGCATTCGCTCCTCCGGTATGAGAGGTACCTGCAACAATTTTATTTATCATTTAAATTCTATATTTAAGAGATTTTTAAACTTTTCTTTCTAAAAAGTACGGTACTTGTACAGTACTTTTATAAAATGACGACAATAATATAGAAATATTTATATAGTATGAATTTTTTAGTACAGTACAAAAAGTGATAATTAATTATGGTGGACGAAATTAATGAAGCAGGTTTGGAAGAAAAATTATTGGATTTAAGAAAAAATCTTTTAAATAATCCCCAAGAAAACTATAATCATGTTCTTATTGAGAATCATTATATTGGACAAGGTCATCCTATTTTTATTACAGCAGAAATTGGAATTAATCATAATGGAAGTTTAGATCAAGCAAAACAAATGATTGATATGTCAAAAAGAGCTGGCTGCGATGCAGTTAAATTCCAGAAAAGAACAATTGATATTGTTTATTCTCCTGAAGAACTTGCAACACCTAGGGAAAGTAAATTTGGAAAAACAAATGGAGATTTAAAACGAGGTTTAGAATTTAATGAAGATCAATATAGAGAATTAATGGATTATTCTAGAGATAAAGGAATAATTTTTTATGCTTCACCTTGGGATATTCCTAGTGTCGATTTATTAGAAAGATTAAACGTGCCTTGTCATAAAATAGCTTCAGCATGTTTAACTGATGGAGATTTATTAAAAAGAGTTCATGATACAGGTAAACCGGTAATATTATCAACTGGTTTAAGTTCACAAAGACAAATTGAAAAAGCTGTTGATATTTTAGGTCCTGATAATCTTATTTTAATGCAATGTACAGGAACTTACCCAACTAATCCTGATGAAGTTAATCTACTAGCAATGAATAAATTAAGAGAATTTGGTTCTCCTGTGGGATATAGTGGCCATGAAAATGGAATTTATGCTTCAGTTGGAGCAGCTTTACTTGGTGCAGATACTCTTGAAAGACATGTTACTTTAGATAAAACTATGTGGGGAAGTGACCAAAAAGCAAGTATAGAAGAAAGTGCTTTAACAAATATGAAATATCTTTCTTCAAAAATAAGATATGATAATGATGGAGTTTTTTTATTAAAAAATTATCTTGGAGATGAGTTCTACAATTTAGCTCCAGCACTTGGAGATGGAAATAAAAGAGTTTATGATAGAGAAGTTCCAGTAAGGGCAAAATTAAGGAAAGTTGATACTTTAGGGGTTGAATAATGCCTAAAGATGGTTTCGATTCTATAACTGTACCAGATCATTTAGCAGAACGTATTGAAGAATTTGTTAGTAAAAGTGGTGGGATTGTCGGAAGTAAGACTCAAGCATTATCTCAGGCTTGGCAGATTTATGAAAGAATTTTTTTAGAAGAAAAAAATCCAAAACCTGTAAAATTAGGAAATAAACTTATTGGACATAACCATCCGGTATTTGTAATTGCTGAAATTGGTATAAATCATAACGGGAGTTTAGAAATAGCTAAAAAAATGATAGACATGGCAGTAAATTCTGGTTGTGATGCAGTTAAATTCCAGAAAAGAACTATTGAGATTATTTATACTCCAGAAGAATTAGCTAAACCTCGTGAAAGTCCATTTGGAAAAACAAATGGAGATTTAAAACGTGGTTTAGAATTTGGTGAAGAAGATTTTAGAGAGATAGATAGGTATTGCAAAGAAAAAGGAATCATCTGGTTTGCTTCCCCCTGGGATATTCCAAGTGTTGATTTTTTAGAAAAATTTAATGTTCCTTGTCATAAGATTGCATCTGCAACTTTGACTGACAAAGATTTATTATTAAGAATCAAACAAACAGGTAAACCAATTATTCTTTCTTCAGCAATGAGTCATATTGAAGAAATTGAAAAAGCTGTTAAAATATTAGGAGAAGATAATCTTATTTTAATGCATTGTACAGCAACTTATCCAACAAGCCCGCATGAACATGATCTTAATGTTATTAAGACATTTAGAAAATATTTTAATTGCCCAATAGGTTATAGCGGTCATGAACCAGGTGTAATTCCAACAATAGTTGCAGCTTCAATTGGAGCATGTGTCCTGGAAAGACATATCACTCTTGATAGATCAATGTTTGGAAGTGATCAGGCTGCAAGCCTTGAAAGAAAAGGGCTTGAAACAATATGTACTGCTGCAAAATTAATGCCAACAATCCTTGGAGGCCATCATAAAAAAATTCATGATTCTGAACATCCAATAAAAGCAAAACTCAGAAGAGTAGACACTCTTTAATTTCTAAAATGAAAATATTAGCATTAATCCCTGCAAGAGGAGGTTCCAAAGGAATCCCTAAAAAAAATATTATAGATTTAGGTGGCTATCCATTAATAGCTTATACAATTGCAGCAGCTAAACTTTCAAAAAACATTAATAGAATAATTGTTTCAACAGATTCAGAAGAGATTGCTAATATCTCTAAGAAATATGGTGCAGAAGTACCTTTTTTAAGGCCCTCTGAAATTTCACAGGATAATTCTACTGATATAGAATTCATTAATCATGCACTAGATTTTTTAGAAAAAAATGAAGGATATGTACCTGATCTTATTATTCATCTTAGACCAATAACTCCCTTAAGAAATCCAGAAGATATAGATAGGGCGATTGAAGAACTATTAAAAGATAAAGAAGCAACTGCATTAAGAAGTGCACATATTTTTAATCAACCAGGATATAAGTTAACCAAGATTAAAGATGGTTACTGGGAATTTTTTGGTAAAGAAGATTTTCCAGAAGGTTTTGAATATTATAATTTGCCAAGACAACAATTACCAAAAACTTATTTTCAAAACGGATATGTGGATATTATAATACCGAAAACAATAAAAACCCTTGGTTCTCTTCATGGAAAGAAGATTAAATCTTTTATTACTGAAGTGACAGCAGATATAGATGATTATAATGATTTAAGGTTCGCTGAGAAACTATTAAATGAACAACTTAATATTATGGTAAAAAATAAATTAAAGGAACTTGTTAATGGGAAAATATCTTGAAGTAATATATTTTAAGCAAGAATATTCTGAGAAAGACTATCCTCAACTTTTATGTAACTATGTTTATGAAAGATTTTTTAAAGAACATATAAAAAAGAATAATATTTCTAATCCGAGGGTTCTTGATATTGGAAGCGGTAAAGGTAATCACTTGGTAAGTTTTTCAAGATTAGGGATGAAACCAACCGGTCTTGATAAAAAAGAAGAATGTCTTGCGATTTTGAAAGATATGGGATTTAATGGAATTGATATAAAGGAATGCGATATTGAAAAAGATAAATTTCCATTCAAAGATAATACTTTTGATTTTATTTTTTCAAAATCAGTTTTAGAGCACGTAACTAATACAGATAATTTTGTAAAAGAAGCTTTAAGGGTCTTAAAACCTAATGGGATTGCTGTATTTTTAACACCTGATTGGAAAAGTCAAAGAGATTTTTTCTGGGATGATTATACGCATGTAAAAGCTTTTACTAGAAAGAGCTTACAAAACGCAATGAGAATAAACGGTTATTCTAATGTTACTTGCGAATATTTTTTACAATTACCTATTGTTTGGAAATATCCAATACTAAACACTTTATTAGCTCCAATGAATTTGATTCCAAATAGATTTAAATGGAGAGACAAATTAGAAAGTAACCCTAGAACATTTATAAGATTCTCTAAGGAAAAGATGCTTCTAGCTTGGGGATCAAAACCTAATAATAAAAAATGAATCAGATTGGAATAATGCAAGGCAGAGTATTGCCTAATTCTGTAGATAAGTTACAAGTTTTTCCAGATAAATGGGAAGAGGAAATAAAAAAAATTAAAGAATTAGGTTTTTCAAATATAGAATTATTAGATGATAAATTTGAAAAATTATATAGTTTATTAAAAAATGATCCTAAATATTTTTTAAATGCTTTTAATAAAAATAATTTTAAATTCAATTCTATCTGTATGGATAGATTATGTAATTTATCTTTAATAAAAGATCCAGTTAAATTTATTTCATTATTAAAAGATTTTATTTCACTTTTACCAGATAATAATGGATTAGTATTAGTAGTTCCTTTTTTTGATATAAATAAAATAGAAAAAAAAGAAGATCTTGATTTTTCTATTAAAGAATTAAACAAACTTCATTCAATTATTTTAAAAAAAGATATATTTCTTTCACTTGAAATCGATTTAAATGCTGAAATTATATTTGAATCATTCAAGTTAAATAAATCAAAGAATATTGGTTTATGTTATGATCTTGGAAATAATATAGGAAAAGGAAGAGATATAGCTAAAGAAATACTCTTATTAAAAAATAATATCAATCATGTTCATGTTAAGGATAAGGTTGATAATAAGAATGTTAGATTAAGAAAAAATAATACCGAGCTAAAAAAGGGTTTTCTTCAATTAAAAAATATTAATTATAATGGTTTATTGATATTAGAGACTTGTATTACTCCGGTTCCATTTGATGAAGCTAAAACTAACTTAGATACAGTTAAAGAATATTTAGAAGAGACAAAATTAAAAGCTCTTTTTATTGGTCTTGGTTCAATAGGTCAAAGACATCTTCAAAATTTAAAAGTTGTTGATCCAGATATTAAACTTTATGGATTAGAGATTGTAAAAGATTTTAACAAGGTAATAAAAGATGGAAAAATGACAGAAGTAGATAATTTTGAAAATTTTTATGATATTAAGATGTTGAATACAACTCAAGAAGCTAAGAAAATAAATCCAGATATAGTTTTTATTACAAATCCAAGTGCATTGCATATTTCAACAGCATTAGAATTTGCAAAAATAGGTTCAAATATATTTATAGAAAAACCTCTTGGAAATTCATTAGATGGTCTAGCTGAATTAGAAAAAGCGGTTAGAGAAAAGAATTTAATTTCAATGATAGGCTACCAAACAAGATTCAACCCATTATATAAGGAATCTAAAATATATCTAGATCAGAATAAGGATAAAATAGTTAGTGCAAGTTTTGAATGGGGAACTTATATGCCATTTCATCATAAATATGAAAATTATGTTGAAGGATATGCAGCAAGAAAAGATTTAGGCGGTGGAGCAGTTTTAGGATTAATCCATGAAATCGATCTTATTTATAGTTTATTTGGACAACCTTCTAATATCTATTCAATAGGTGGAAATTTTAGTGATCTTAAAATGGATGTAGAAGATACAGTTATCTCTCTAATGAGATTTAATATTAAAGGACATACCTTTCCCCTTTCATTATTTTTATCTTATGCTCAAACAAAGGAGATAAGGCAGTTTAAAGTTCAATTTACTGATTCTGTTTTAATAACCGATTTACATAATAATTCATTAAAGATTTTCGATATTGAAGGTAAATTGATTAAAGAGA
>JBAZYP010000006.1:0-71481 GCA_041659265.1 Candidatus Pacearchaeota archaeon
TCTTTTCCATCCATACCAATAAAAAATAATTTAAATTCATCTTTATCATCTTGTTTTCTAACTCTATCCCAATAAGCCCTATCGGCTTCTATTACTGCAGCTGAAGTAGGATATTCTTTTCCATCAGCACCTTTAAATGAAAATCTAAGTTCTTTACTTTTATGTCTATCTCTTAATAATGAATCAGGGGTACTTTTAAAATGAGTTTCCAAATAAGCTCTGTTTGCTCTTACTATATCTTCAGAAGTTGCATAATCTCCTCCATCAGAACCTATATAATGAATAGGATTATCTAGATTTTTAGTTTCAATATCTTTAATCAAAAAATAATTAAATTTTTCCATAAAAATAATATTATAAACTAGTATTTAAAACTTTCTATTTAGTTACTTTAAAGTAATAACATTTAGAAAGCTTTAAATAGATAAAAAACTAGGTTATTTTAACATGGAAGAACAAAGATTTTCAAGAAGAACTGCATTAAAAGCAGGAACGTTAAGTATGTTAGTAGGATTAACTACCTTATCTGGATGTAGTTCAAAAGTTTCTCAAAAAGATAAACAAAGTGATCTTGACCCTAATGCTGAAATAGAAATCCATGGATTTCCCATATCATTAGCTTATTCTCCTCAAACATATGGAGATGTAAATAGACTTTCATTTATTCTTAAAACTCCTGAATTTAGTGGTTCAAAATATACTCAGTGCAAAGTAAATTCAAGTAATAATCTACAATCTAACGAAGTCTGTGAAACTTATAATCTTGCTGCATCAATGATTGATGCGTTTACAGGTGAAAATCGATATAATGGAATTACTGTCAAAGGTAAAATGACGCCTAAATATTTAGAAGTTCATTCAATAGAAGGAATACTTGGAGAAGATAATTTTTATTATGATTTTAGAAATGAAATCAATGTTCAAGCTGAAGATGAGGAATAAAGAAAAATAAAATGACAAATGAATTTGAAGTTCAAAATAATCCAGTTACTCAAGAAGAAATTGTTAGTGTAACTAAACCTAATAGTTTTGGTGGTTTAGTTAAAAAATTAGCTATTGATAGCTTCGGACTTGTTGAAAAAGCATCGTTTTTACCTTTAGTAACAATTGGAACAACAGCTATAGCAAGTGAAATGGGCTATAGGTATTGTGATAATCGGTCTATGGTAATAGGTTCATTAGTTGGAGCAGCTATGTTTACATTAATGACTATGGAAGGTTCAGTTGGTGCTTATGTACCTGAATTAAAAGAGCAAAAAGATACAGTTACTGTGGATTATAATAATATAAAAAATTATTCTAAAAATAAAATAGTTTCATTCTTCAAATAAAACTGATTCAATTGTTTTTTCAAAACTTATTTCCAAACGTTTTTCTAATTCTCGATATGCAGAAGCAATTGATAAACCTAAATAATCAATAGATAAACCCTTATTTTTAGCATCAAATAAAAGATCTTTATCTAAACTTGTTATTAGTGATTTAGCTACTGATCTATTTGAATTTGCAATTTCTTTTATTTTATCTTTTGGAATAAAATATTGAGAGATTATATTATTGTTAGAAATAAAATAAAAAGAGGTTAAATTAGGAGAAGCTAGAAAATCTTCGATTCGAATATTATCATCTTCATAGAGAGGGTCTATAGTAGACATAACAAAAGTAAAGATTATTAAATATTTAAAGATGATTAATTTTTGATTTGAAGTTGTTCAAAGATTTTTCCAAGAGGACTATCTTTATCATATTTAAAATTATGACGTTCAAATAAATATCTTGTTAGTTCATTTCTATCATGTACTATTAAACCCTTATATTTTTGACAATAAATTAATATATCTCTAGCTTTAGAAATACATTCGCAACAGGGTATTAAATTACATTTTTCAAAATTATATGGGGAATTTTCATCTTCATTATCTTTTTCATCAATAGTTATTTTCCATGATTCTTCATCTAAATTTACTTCCAAGAATTTTGATGCTTTATGCGCTTCGAGCATGTCACCATAAAAATCATCAGATTGGACTATACTTGTTAATTCACAATCATTACCTCTTCTTACACTAACTACATCCCTAATATGATATCCTGTAATTCTTCCGGATAGAATTCCTGGTCTTTTTCCAATTCTCGCATCATATCCTAATATCTTAGTATCTACTACTTCATTTAATTGAGGAACATAAATAGATTGTCCAATAATAAATTTGGGTTCAATAAATTCTATATTAATTTTTTTTAGTTCTTCAGTCATTTGATAATTTAATATAAAAATGGTTTATAAAATTAATTAGGTTAATAAATAGATATTAAAAATTAGAATTATTTAGTTCTAGATTCAGCAACTAATCTTGCATTATCAACTAAACCAATAGGTGTCCAGAACCCCTTAAGAACTGTTGCATCAATTAAACTTCTGTCTTCTGGATTATTATATGAAAAACCATTTTGATTAAATATTTCTAAAGCTCTTTCAACAGGTCTAGCGCAATATCTTAATTCACCTACAAGTTGATAATTAAGATTTCCTTCAGAATCATAATTAGAAAGATGTTTATTTATCCAAGACTTTATACCAGTTTTATCAAGTGCTACTTCATATAACTTTTGAGCTTTTTCTTGAATAACTTTAGGGTCCCTTGGATCTCCAAAAGAGGTATCAGCTAAAATCGAAATTCCATATTGCATAAGTTTTCTATTATATTGATCAATAATTTCGCTATCTTTTGTTTCCTGATAGATTTTTGGAAAAATATGCTCGATTCCTAATTCTTTTTGAGTTTTAGGAGAATTTTTTAAATCTTCAATTAATAAATTTTCATAAAATTGAGCAACTGACTCTGCTGATGCTGTTGTTAAATTACTTGGAATTTTTAAAAAATATGGGAGATTATTAGTTCTTGTAAGTAAAAAGTTTAAAGCATGACCCATTCCTTCATGTCCATATATTCTAATTAGTTCTTTTTCATTAATATGAAGAATAGAATTTTCATCAGAATAACAAATTGCTTCGATACCTATTGCTAAAAAATTTCTTCTAGGATCAAAATATGACCTATCTTGAGTTGTAGCTACTGCATCTATATCTCTTAAAAATGAACCAACATTTGATAAATTTTCAAGCATTTTTCCTATAATTTTATGATATTTTTGAATATGAACTCCTGCAAATTCTTCAGCTTGTCTTTTTATACCTGGAATATCATGAGATAACGGTAATACATAACCATCCAAATCACTTGAAGTGAATAATCTTTCAGCAGATTCAGAAATATTTGCAAGATTAGCAGATAACCAAGTTCTTAAATCAGCGATATCATCTTTTGGAATTGAATATAATTTTAAAACTGTTTCATAATCATATAATCTTCCACTTAATTTTTGCTCAAGATTAATAGCTTCACCAACTAATCTTCTTTTTAGTTCTGATTCTATAATTTGATTTTGATTTATAGGAGAATCATAATTAACTAAAGTTTCAGATAAACTAAACAAATCTGTAACTAACTCTTTAGTTTGCTTACCTGGATTAATTGAATATTTTGAAGAAAATTTATCAAGTCTTTCTAATTTTTTTAATAAATTTTCTGATTCAATAGTTGCATTTTCAAGTTGATTATTAGTCATAATAAATGATTAGAAAAGAAGTTTTTAAAGTTTTCTAATATTATAACTCTATAGTAGTTAAAATTAAAGTTATTGAAATCAAAAGATTTTTAAACTTAAAATATGGGATAATTACACAAGATGGAAAGATTAGAAGATAGATTCAATAGAGCAATAGAAAGATGGAAAGAACATTGTTATAATAAATCACATGTATCTGACCCGAAAATAGTTTTAAATTGTGAAGCATTTGAAGAAATTGTATCTATGGGTAGAGATGCTTTACCATTTATAAGAGATTATTATACTAATCAAAAAACAGATATTATTGGGCCTGGAAGATATTTAACATATGCTATAGAAAGAATTGCTGGAAAAGATTTTCAGATAGATGTTAAAGGATATCTTCCTGTTAAACCTGTAGCACCTGATTTTAAAGGAATTAGTTTAGATGATCAGAAAAAATATGTTCTTGGCTGGTTAGATAAGCAATTATCTTAAAGATAGAAGAAAAGATTTCTTATAGATATTAATTTTATAGAGAATTAAAAATTTAATTAATTAGAGATGAATCTTGATTATTAAATTTAGTTCTTAGTAATAGATATTATGAATGAATTTATACTTGTAATGTTTAAAACTTCGTTATTGATGATGAGACTAATCGAGCGAGGTTTAATATTTTAAATACGATAATAAAATAATGAAACCACTCTTTATTAAATAAATAAAAATTTATCTTAGAGAATTATTATAATTAATTTAATATTACCATAGCTAGATTTAAAATACTAGCAAAAGAAACCCATAAAATATAAGGAATAAGAAGATAGGTTGCTGTTTTAGAAATTTTAGAAAAATAATACATTGTTAAAACTATTGAAATCCATAGTAATATTATTTCTATAAATGCAAATAAAGGGGATTTTAATCCAAAGAAGATTATAGACCATAATGAATTAAGTATTAATTGAGTTATAAAAAATCCTAAAGCTAATTTAGATGTTTTAGATTTAAAACCATTATTCCAAATAAGATAAAAAGAAATTCCAATTAAAAAATATAAAGATACCCAGACCGGACCAAAAATCCAACTTGGTGGATTAAAAAAAGGTTTGTTTAATGTTAAATACCAACTATTAACTGAATTGAAAGTAAATATAGAACCAATAAAACCAGCTAATTGCGAGATTATAATTGATAATATTAATTTTAAAATATTAAATTTTTTACGCATTCGGAGTTCCTGAGAATCTTCCTCTTTCACCTTGCATTTCTCCACCTAGTTCTAATGGAAGGTTTTCAAAACCAGAACCATATACCCTATGATGAACAGCTGGATTAATTGGACCTTGTCCTGAATAATACATTCCATATCCTCCCACTTGACTCCAGTAGGGTCCACCACCCATTGCATATAATGGAGAATCAAAAGATTGAAGCGATGGGTAATAGGGATTTCCTCCGCCTTTATCTGCAAAATATTGCCACCAATTTCCTGCTTCAATAACTTTAACTGCGTTTTCTCCTTTTTTTCCAAGTACTTTTAAAACTTCTTTAATTGGAACATTTCCCATTCCCATAGGTAGTTCTGTATGATCTAATCCAAAATTATCTGAAAGATGAACATGTTTAAGATAAGGTGCTATTGTTTTTGCTTGTTCAATAAGATCTTTATCATCATATCCTTTTTTTCTTAACATATTTATATGACCTACGTCCCATGTTGCACCAATAAATTTTTCTGCTGCTTTATTAGCTTCTCTTTCACCAATACCTTGATCTTTTAATTTATTTGCAAAAACTTTTCTAGATTCATTGATTAAATCTCTTAAATCTTCAGCTCTTGAAAGACCTTGACCTGCAGGAGGATTTTCAATAGATAAAATCGGTGAATTATCTCCGAATTCTTTATATGCATTTGCTGCAACATTTCCATATGTTTCAGCTGATTTTTTAACTACGAAATCCTGTAATTTAGTCCATGATTTTGGAGGTTCAATTTTACCTAAGACCCTTAAACCCTGTTCAACAACTTCTCCTAAAACTCTTGGATCTTTATCAATATCTGATTTAATTTTACCTTTAATGTCATCAGCAAATTTATTTAAAATCTCTAAATCATGTTTTTTCTTTTCTATATCTTCTTCTTTTATTGCACTACTATAGGCTTTATCATAGAGATTCTTTAATCCTCTATATGCATCTCTTAAATAAATTTGGCCATGAATCACATTTTTTTGGGCAGCAGCGATTGTTTTTCTATCTTCTTCATCTTTAATCTCATCAAAATTTATTTCTTTTGTAATAAGATCTTTGTATAAACTATCTGGGACACTAGATCTTAATCTTTCAAGAGTGTCTTCACCATAATTAGAAAGTCTATTTACTTCACTTAATGAAGAAGTCCATTGTTCATTATTGATTTTTTTTATTTCTTCATCAGGATTAAATGGTCTATGTTCACCTGGTTTAAATTGTCCCTCCTTTTCTCCTTCTTGAGGGAAATATCTTTTTTCATATTCAATTGGAGCAATTTTTCCTGATTCAGGATTAATTATCCAAACACTAGTTGGTTTTTCCTTTCCATCTTCTTTTATTTTATTAATCATTTCAGGTAATTGGGCTGTTGAATGGACAGTAACAATAACATTACCATTGGGATCTAATCTATGGCTTCTTTTTAATGCAGATTCTAATTGAATTTGAGCCCCTAATCTATTAGCTTCTTCCCATCCACCTTTTTCACCAATTCCTGAAGCTTCGATAATTGGTGCGTGCATAGAAGTTTTAACCCCTGCTAATTTAGCAACTCTTCTCATTTCATCAAGATGTTGATTAGGAATTGATTCCATAACCGCACCTTGAATAGCACCAACTTCCATATGTTTAATACCTGGATTTAATCTTAGATTAAGTTCACCTAATTGATTAGCAGTTCTAGGATCTGTTGACATACCTAAACTTGAAGCTCTTGACTGATAACCTGTAGAAAGATAATCTAGAGCAATCTTTTTAGGTGTAAGATAACTAGATGCTCCTTCGTAGATATTATGATAACTAGACATATTAATACTCCTTTTATTATATCAATAATATATGATTTTTAATTTATATACTTTTAGCTATAACAAAACCATTTTAAACTATAATTCGCTAATATTTTCATGAAAAAGGGGCAGATAAGTATTTTTATAATATTAGGAATAATTATACTTATCTCAATATTGTTATTATTTATATTTTCAAAAAAGGATATATTAAATGAAAAACAAAAAGAACTTAATTATTTATTTGATAAAGATGAATTTTTTCAAAAAGTAAATAATTGCATTGATAAATCCACATTAGAAGCTGTTCAAATTGTAGGACTTAAGGGCGGATATTTTGAAGCTCCTGAAAATTCTTTAAAAACTGAAAATTTAGAAATTTCTTATGCATTAATTGAAGGTAAAATTAATACAGTTTCTTTAGAAGAGATGTCAAATCAATTAAAAAATTATATTGTAATAGCACTTCCAATATGTTTTAGTGAAAACTCTGATTATAATATAAATGAACTTGAGACTCCTGTTGTTGAAGTTGAAATAAATTATGAAAATATAAATTTTAAAATAAATTTTCCAATAACTGTTAATAATTTCAATAATAGTGTGCTATTCAATGATGTCTATACAAAAACTCTTGATATTGATTTAGGAAATGTATATAAGACAGAAAAAATAATTGTTAGTGATCTAAAAAATAATCCGGATTTTATTCAATTTACAAAACTTTCAAGATTAGATCATGAGGTAGAAATTACTCCTTATAAGGATGGCATTTTTATTTATACCATTGTATCAAAAACTAAAGAATCTCAATTAAATACTTATTATTATAGATTTGCTGTAAAACCATGAAAAAAAATTTAATAATTATCTCAATAATTCTAACCTTGTTATCAATTGGAATTATAATTTCACAATATCAGATTGAAAAAGATAAGGATGGAAATACTATTATAAAAGAAGATGATAAAACATATAATATTCCTAAAGAAGTAAGTGTAACTTTAAAAGATAATAATCTTGTTTTTGAAAATAAAAATTCTTTACCTATTCAATTTGAATTTAAAAATAATAAGATTAATTTAAAAAAAGATTCAAGTATTACAAGTTTTGATAATGAGGGTATAATAACTTTTAAGTTTAAAGGGATAATAGATTTTAATAATTTAATTGATATAAGTGAAGGTGAATTAAGAATTAATAACGAAGATAAAGTTATATTTGCAGATTTTATTGCTAATAGCATTCAGACTTATTCTTTTATGAATAATGATAAAGAAATAAAAATTAATAGTGTAAAAGGCTCAAGAATAATATTTGATTTATTGAAAAAAGAAATAAATGGTGAAAATATTGAGGCGATTATTTATAATAAAAAGTTAGGTGGAGAAAAAGTAAAAATATATCTAGAAAATAAAGAACTTCCAAAAAAAATAGATGATGGAGTTGGAATAATTTCTATTGATGAAAATGGGAATGTTAAATCTGTTGGAAAAGTAACTTATGAGGATGAAGATAATATTTTTAAGGGACTAACAGATTCAACTACTTTTGAAAAATCAATAATAAATGATAAAGTTGTAATTAAAATTGATGGAAGTGAAGATAGAACTCTAGTTGAAGGTGGAATTGCTGAATTAATAACAAAAATTAAAGTTGGAGATTTATTATCTGAAACAGGATTTTCTAAAGATCTGAATATTGAATCTATTATTTCTAGGGAAAAGGGAATTTTATCTTTAGATGTAAAAACAGATTCTTTAAACAAATTATATGAAATTCAAGATTCTGAAACTAAATATGCTTTACTTACAAATAATTTTGAAGTTAATATTGGAAAGCAAGGAGTTTTAAATTTAGAAAATGATTTTGGGATGATTTACAAAAATACTTTAACTGGCAAGAATCTTCAGATTTTAAGTCCGGTTAATGCTAGAAAATATTTAGGTAATGATATTGATACTTTAAAAAATATAATTAAATCACAGTCAAATTATAATGAGAAACTTGGAATAAAGACTACTTCTCTAAATAAGCTTTTTAATCTTATGAAAAAAGAAACTGATACTACTGACAAGGTTTTAAGATATGATTCAGCTGTACAGAGTTTTAATGATATAAAACAATTAATTGATAGTTCTTTTGAAAATGATTTGGAAAAAAAAGTCATTAAAAGTAGTTTTATACTTGAAAATATTGAAAGTATTCCTTTAGATTATTTAAAAAAAGATAATAAGTTAATAAGGGATTCTCAACAAGAAACTTATTTGATTGAATTAAGAAGAGATTCAATAAAAGAAGCTAGGGAAATTCTTGAATCTGTTAATTATCTAAAGAGCAATGATTTAGAACAATTTGATAAAAATCTTTTAGAGATTGTTAGTAATAATCCCAAAATAGATGGAGAACAGGTCAAATCTTTAATGCAGAGGCAACTATTAAATAAAGTTAAATTAGAGATGCTTTCAGAATCTTATATCTCTTCATATAAACATGATAGTGATGTGATAATAGATAGCTATAAATCTTTTTTAAGATTGGAAGATTCTACTTTAAAGATAATTGAAGGTATTCCTACAATAGTAAGAGATGATAATACATTAACTTTATCTAAATTAAGTGTAGGTAAATCCTTAATAAATCAATTATCATTGCAAGGGAAAAATGCTGATGCTCTTCAGGTTTTAAATAATCTTGTAAAAAGTATAGATTCCTATCAAAATAATCCAGGTGGTACAACAAGCGATATATATACTTTAGATGATGAATCAAAAAAACAACTTGAAGCATTAAAACTAGGTTTAAAGGATGATTGGAAAAGTGTTGTTCTTTCTGCTATGAATAGAATTCAGATGGATCTTTATACTCAAAAAGAAACTTTAGAATCTCTTTCAAGAAAATTTGAGGGTTATTCTGATAAAGTTGATAAAGCCGATTCAACTTTAGGAAAAATTGGGATGGCTATAGTTAGTGGAGGAATTTTAAAAGAATTAAATATTCTTGATTTTATTGGAAATTATAGAGAAGTAGAATCTGCAAGTGTTGAATTAAATGTAGAAAATCTCGAACAGTCACAGGGAATTTATGCAATACAGACCCTGGTATCTATGGGTATTCCCTCTCAAACTATTAATGATTGGATGGATGGAAAATTATCTGGAGAATTAAAAGAAAAATTAATTGTCGATATGCTTGTATTGAGCAAACAATATGTTGAAGATCCTAAAATCTCTCCTGAATATCCTGGAGTTATGATTAGTGATGATAATAAACCAACTAATTTAAAATTATTTGATATTCCAGATGAATCAGGAGGATTATTAGCTACAAGGAAAGTTGCAATCAGTGAAGATCATATAAAAACGGTTTTGAATTTTTTGGAAGATTCTAGAGAGGTTGCAGATTTTACTCTAACTAATAGTAAATATTCAGATGATCTTCAAAAGATGTTAGGTTTAGAAGCTATTGTTGAAAAAAATAGTTATGAGTCTATTTCTCCATTAGATATTGATATTAATCTTCAGAATGATCTTTTTAAACAAAGATTGGGGACTCTTGGAAGTGCTGCAGAAATCGCTATATTTGTTGATGATGGATTGAGTCCATTATCTGTAGCTATTGGTGCTACAACAGGAGGAATTGGGGGAACATTTTTTAGTTCTGCGACAGGGTTAGTAGGAGGAGTTCTTGGAGTAGGTGAAAATCTTTTAATTGATGCAGCAACTGGAGCTAGTTTAGTTAATCTTGGTTTAGATCCTAATGATGATTCTTCTTTAGCTATGGCAAGTGCATTATCAATTGGACTAGGAACAGGATTTCAAAGAATTTTTTCATCAATATCTAACGCTAGAGCTGCTTCAAAGGTTGGTTTTAAAGAATTTCTTCAATCAACTAATGAAGAAAAATTAATGGAAATTGGATTAAGAAAAGTAGGAGAAACTTTAGTTGATAATGCTGGAAGGGAAATTAAAACTAGCAGTGGTTTAACAAAATATATAGATGATTTGCAGATAGCTAGTGAAAATTCATTAAAAGTTGCTAACGCACAAAGAATGATTGGGGATAATTATGAAAGTATAACTGCTAGAACTTCAGGTTGTTTTTTAGCTGATACTAAGATTTTGATGGGTGATAAAAATTATAAAAATATTCAAGATATTTTAATTGGAGAAAAAGTAGTTGCATTTGATATTGATAATAATAAGTTTACAGAAGCTGAAGTTACAACAACTTTTGTAAGAAAAGAAAATAGGTACAGAGTAATTGAATATGAAATCCTTGAATAAAAATATTTTTAATTTAATATTAATAACTTTTGTAATCTTAATCTTTTTAGGGAGTATAACTGCAGTTAATTTATTTAACTTTAATAAAAATGAATTAAAGGTAACTCTAGAACATCCGTTTTATTTAAATGATAAATGGATTAAAGCATCTGAATTAAAAGAGGGTGATTTATTATTAACTCCTGAAGGAAAAAAAGCTAGAATAAAAAAGATAACTGATGTTAATTTAGAAGGGCTAGTTAATGTCTATAATCTTGAAGATAGAACCTATAATAATTATGTAGCTAATGGAGTTGTTGTACATAATAGTGAAGTACCTTATTATGAATTACCATGGGGGAAAAGTTCTAGGAATTTGATGACGATCACTCTTGATAATGGTGAACTACAAAAATTATCTAGAGAAAATATGATTGAAAAAATTGCTATAGATAGGCCTGCACCAGGTCTTGAAAAACTTGTAACAGAAAATTATGATAAAACTATAGGAAAATTACCTAATAGACCTAATTATCATCAATTAGAAACAAATATTTATGAATTTTCTAATACAATGGGGGAAAAACTTCCATTTTTAGGTTCAACATATCCAGAAGTTAAAGGAGAAAATAATCTTAAAGCATTATTATTTGAATATTTAAAACAATCAGATGAAAGGGTCCCTAAGTTAAGTGAACTTGGAAGTTCTGGAATGCTTGATTGCACTGCACAAGCATTAACTATCAGGGAATCTTTAGGTGGTGAAGCTAGTGGTTGGAAATTATATTTTGATGTTAATTCTGAAGGAAAGAAGAGGGTTCATACTTTTATTGCAAAAGAGTTTACTTTAGATACTGGAGAAAGATATTATGGATTAGTTGATCCGACTGAATTAAGTTTTACTGGAAAACCATTTATTATGCAGAAAGGTAGTTTTGAAAAAAAATTTACTGCTGCTGAATTATCAAAGATAAAACTTGATTAAATATTTAAAAAATTAATCTAACTAGGTTTTCTGCTTCAAGTGAAATGGATATTTTTTTATTTTCTTGATATCTTTTTAGAAGTTCTATATGGACATTAGGTTCAAAAAAAACACCCATTCTTGGGTCTGGTGTATAGGAATATGCTTTAATGGGACTTGGAATAGACAAATCTTTATTTACAAAATTAACTCCAAATAATGGATAAACTTTATCTGTTATAATCGCTTCATCATAACTTAGATGAGGTCTAGCAATATCTGCTAGATATAATTGAGAACTTAAAATTAATTTTCTTTCTTTTAGTGTAGAACCTGGATTATTTTGTGTAAGATGTCTTCTTAAGGAATCGAGTTTAGTCCAGGTTGGAAAAATACCATTATTATCAATTGAATCAAGAACTGTATCAATATATTCTTCAAAATTAGAATATGCTTTACTTTTCATTAAACCAATTTCAAGATTATATAATGAATTATTTAAATCTAAAAGTGTAATTGATTGTAATCTATAGTTTTGATCATATAATTCAGAAGATGGAACTTTTCCTTCTAATAATTTACTTAATTCATTAATTTTAGGTTTAATTTCAATCATTTTAAATATTTTGCAACTTCTTTTGCTATTAATTTGGCTCCAATTATATCTGGATGAATTGCATCTGTAAAATGCGAATCTCCTAATAAAGAACAAATATCAATCATTTGTACATTTCTTTCTTTACATAAATTAGCTAAACCTTGATTATGATAATCTCTTTGTTTTTTAATTCTATCTAAACCGTTTGTTGAGAAATTTGATTTATTTGCATATGGCACGTTTAATACTAGAGGAGTTTTCTCTCTTTCAAGAAGATTTTGGATTATTGTTTTCATATTTCCCAAAATAATCTCGCTAGGTACTTTTGTAGCAAGATCATTAGTTCCATATCCAATTACAAAATGAGTTGAATTTTTGAAATTATCAAGATAAAGTCTAACATCAGAAAGAGCATATCTACTAAATTGTCCTGCAATTCCACAATCAGCAATATTATTTTCTTTTAGTTCATCAGCTAAAAATTGAGGATATGTTAAAACAGTTATTCTTTGTATTTCTTTTTCTCTTGAATTATTATAACCGGTTATACTATCTCCTGCACAAACTATTACAACATTGTTAGCTCTAGATTCAAAATCATTTAAGTCTTTATCTAAATATTTTAATAATCCCATAAGAAGAGATATTATATTTAATTTATAAATCTTTGTATTTTGTTACTACTTGATAGTATATAATAAATATTGGTCTAATAAGCCTTAAAAAGTCAAAATTTGGTTATTTTACCAAATATTACGTTTGGGTTTTTCATTTATAGGATCATAACTTGGGGTTCTATCTATAGTTTCAGGATAGTTAGAGTTCACGGTAGGGTCATTATTCTGCCTGAAGATATTAGATTGAGAAGAATTACCAATTCCTATAGTTGAAGATTGGTTAATAGATGGAGATTGTATTGTTTTAGGATAGGAAGAATCATATTTAGATTCTTGATAAGCATCTGGTTTAGACGAATTAGCATAATTATCTTTTAAACCATATTGAACATTATTATCATTAGTATTATTTGTTGGAACAGACGCTAAATCAATTTCAAGGTTTTGTATTGCATCTTGATTTGGAATTATGGGCTTTATTCCTAGTGAAACCCTATTTCTAAAATTAGGGTTTGAATTTATAACAATATCATCTAAATCAACAAATTCTTGATCTTCTTCTAAATCTATTAGATTTTCCTTAGATTTTTTATTAGGATCTTCTTTAATTATTTCTTCTTTAACTTTAGGTTTATTTTTCATTAAATAATAAAGAATACAAAGAATAAATAACTATCGGAAAATAAAAAAACTCAAAGATTTTTAGAATGTTATATTCCTTATTTAAAACCAAAGAATTTGCCAACTTTACTTGTTGGCGCTGAATATGTAGTATCGTCAACATAAGGGAAAGCAGCCATTCCATGTCCTTTCTTGTAAAGATCATAAATTCTAAAACAAGTATCTTTAGCATCAGCTTCTGCAAGATTTCTAATATATTTTTCAGCATAATTTTCTTTTTTTGGTCCTAATTTAAGAAGTTTATCTTCTTTATCTTTTTTTAATTTTTTTTCATCTACTTTAAAAAATTTCAAATTTGAGAAAAGAGCAGAAAAAGGATTTAGATTTTCTGTTTTAGCATTTTTATCTTCTTTATTTTCAAGAATTTCATCAATATCCAATTGTAATTGTTTTAATGAATCATCAGTCATTCCTTGAACAAGTTTTAAAGCTGTTTCTAAATCAGATTGCTCTAATTTCTTATTTAATAAAAAATACTCATCTTCATTAAGTGTATATGCTTTGAAATTAACTTCGGCTCTTCCACCAAATGTATAATGCTGTCCGCTTTTATAGGGTATCCCTCTAAATAAAAAATCTATAACTACAACAGAATAATATTTTCTTAATTTTTTAATTTTTACAAAATCTCTTGGAAGTCTTTTTTCTTCAACAAGATCTCTAATATTTAATTCATTTCTTCCTAATAAAGATAATTCAAGCATTATTGTATTAAATGCAGTAACCATTGCTTCATTTCTAGATAGTCTTTCATTTGGCATTAATTGTTGAGCTGCTCTTAAATAAGGTTTTGCCCATCTTGCATTTAATTTTAATGCATCAACTTGACTTTTTAAATAAATTTTTTCAATCTCATATCTTTTTCTTAATTCTTGTTCGCTTCTAATTTTCCATTCTAAAAATTCTTGAACTCTTGGTTTCAAAAGTCTTTTAACTCTTTCGTTTAAATCTAGTTTATCAACATCTTCTGCTTTATTAACCGTCATAAAAGCATCTCTTAATGTAACAAACTGAAGATTTCCTGAAGAAAGAGCATTAATACTTCCCTGACCTCTTTGTAGATCTACTTTATCCATCCAAATTTGTTTTAATGCAAGCATTCCTGCTTCTTTAACAGCTGATTCAGATGATTTTGCTGAATCGTAATGAGAAAGTCGAATTTTAAATTCTTTTATATCATAAATTAAGTTTAAAACTCCTTTTAAGATATTATTTACTGTCCCAAGGATTCTTGAGGCTTCTTGTTGCATTTGACTAGCTTTTGATTGAAGTTCTGAAAAATGGCCGCCACCTGGAGAAGAAGCAAAATTATCAACTAATTTATCAACATTTTTTAAATTATCTTTAGCCATATCTAAAATCCAAAAATAAAGTGGTTCTAAACCTTCTGTAGAAGAATCGTACATTAGTTTATAGGCTGCTGATGGTTTTTTCTCTTTATAATTCTTATAAGTAGATATACTTGCAATTATATCATCAATTTCTCCCATAATTCACCTTTTTATCATTCTATAAAGAGAAGGTTATTTTTAAAGTTTTATATGTAAAAATTTGAATCTGAATTTAAATAATCTTGGTTTTTTTAATAATCTCATATTCACATTCCAAACAAGTATGGATAATATGTGATAAATTCATTTCTTTTTTATCTGTCATAAATTGATTTAATAAATTTGAACCGCAATTGGGGCAGGAAATATGCTCTTTATTCTCATTTAAAATTGTAAATTCGAAAACTTTTCTTAAATTTTTAAATCTTTTAAATTTTTCAAGATTACCTAAAAAATTTTCCTTGAAACAATAACATGATTTAGAAGAATCCCAGTAATGGATTAAACCTATTACTTTTTCATGCCTTATTCTTATATCAAAATGATCATCTTTACCAAATATCTTTTTTAATACAAGATATTCTTCAAACTCTTTTTTATCCCGAGTCATTGAAAGCATATAATTATAATTAAAATAAAGTATATAAAACCCTATTTAGAGTTATTAGGACAAAAAAGAATTTATTTATAAAAATATACTTAAATGTCTTATTAATATTTAGAAAACTTGGAATTAACAATAATTTTTAAGTAAATTTTTTCAATTATAATTAAGTATATAAATTCAGATTTGTTAAAATAAATATGGATTATAAAGATTTAATTAAATTAGATCAAAAGGATTATGAAATCTTAAGGGAACTTGATTATGATTTTTCATCAAGTTTTTCAAAAATTGGTAAAAAAGTAAAATTATCAAAAAATTCGGTTGCACTTAGATATGATAAACTAAAAAAAGTACTTTTACATAATTTAGTTGGAATTAATACTAAAAAAATAGGTTATACCGAAATAAAGGTATATTATTCTTTTGATTTTTTTAATGAAGAAAGTGAAAAACAAATAAAAAAAGAAATGATTAAATATAAAAATATTGTTTGGGCTGCAAGATATTATGGAAACTATGATCTTTGCATTTTATTTTTAGTTGATAATATAAATGATTTTATTATTCAATTGAATAGATTTAATCAAAAATTTGCAGCAAAAATCAATCAAAAAGATATTGAGATAGTTTCTAAAGCTTATTATTTCAGATATAACTTTTTACATGAAAAATCTATTCCTGATTATGTTTTAATAAAAGAATCAGAAAAACCTATTAAATTAACAGAGATAGATAGGAAATTGTTAAAAATAATGAGATTTGAACCAAGGATAAGTATTATACAATTAGCAGAAAAATTAAATCTATCTCCTAAAACTGTCTCAAATAAAATAAAAGATTTAGAAAACAAGAAAATAATAACTGGGTATTTTATATCTCTAGATTGTTCCAAATTTAATCATCAGACATTTAATTTATTGATTCAATTAAAAAATCATAAAATTGAAAATGACTTTGAAAAATATATTATTGGAATGAAAAATATAAAATATATAGAAAAAATGACTGGAACTTGGGATTATCAAATTGATATGATTTATCCAAATATGCTTGAACTTCAGAAAAAAATAGAATCTATAAAAGAAAATTTTCCTAATGCTATTAAAAAATTGGCGATATTAAGTTTTGGAAAAAGAATAGCTACTAATAAAGATAATTATCCTATATAATATGAAAAAAAAGAAATTAGAATATACTGAAAAAATAAATAATGAAGTTGATAAAACAAAAATTGTTTTTAGGACTGAAAAAGAAATTGATGATTATCAAAGACTAGTTGGATATAGAAAAGCAAGAATGAAAAGATATGGCAAATCAGCAACACGAAGAATGAAGGAGAAAAAAACTGAAAATAAATAATTCTAAATAAAGGATTATTAGTAATTTTATTAAAATATGTTGAGAAAGAGGTTATAATGGCATTTTTATATTAATTATTAAATTATAAAACGTTAACTTATTAAATAATTATTCACTATTATAAAAAATGGATAGAGAATCTGTTGGGTTAATTGAAGTTTTTTTTGCGTCTCTCTTATTTGGTTTAATGCCAATTATTGTAAGATTTGGAGAACATTTAGGAGCATATAATCTATCTTTTTATCGAGTTTTAGTTGCATCAATTTGTGTTTTATTATTCATAAAGATTTCAAGAAAACATAAACTTGTTCCTTTCAAATATGAAAAAAAGAAGTTGATATTATTTGGGGCAATTCATGGTTTTATAATACTAGGCTATTTTTTAGCGATACAGTATCTAACAATTGCTTCAGCAGTTCTTTTGTTATATTCAAGTTCTATTTGGATTGTTATATTTTCACATTTTATACTTAAAGAAAAAATTACAAAAAGGACTTTTTTAGCTTTAGGTATTGCGTTTTTAGGAGTGATTTTAGTAGTATCTCCAGAGAATTTTTTCCTTAAGGAAAGTTTAGTCGGTTCATTGGCTGGACTTGGATCAGGTATAGGAATGGGGTTAGTATATACTCTTTCAAAAACTTTTAAAAAATATGATAAAGTTTCTTTAACGTTCTATCAAAATATAATTGCTATTCCTTTTGTATTTCCCTTGCTTTTTATTAAGATACAAAAATTTTCCTGTTTAGATATTGGAATAATTATATTACTTGGTTCAGTTTTTACTGCTCTTCCTTTTATTCTAATTTACAAGGGATTTAGTAAAATAAATACACAAAAAGGAAGTATAATAATAATGCTTGATATTGTTTTTTCTGTAATCTTTGCATGGATTATATTTAAAGAAAGTCCTACTTTTTTGTCAATAGTTGGTGGTTTTTTAATTATGTTTGCGACATATATTATTTCTACTAAGGAAAAAGAGAAGAGATAACCTGGAAATTATTTATTTAAATAATTCTTTTTGACCAAAATAAACTAAAACTATTGCAGGAAGAATAAAAATCCAATCTATTTTAAATGTTAAGTAAAGGCAAATTAATGCTAATAAATCAAAAAATAAAACTTTATAATTAATATCTTTAAATCTACTTTTAGATTTTAAATTGGATTTTTTTTGTTTTGAATTTTGTTTCATTTTATCCACGCATATTCATACTATTACCCGAACTGTATCTAATTAAACCTTTGTAAAATATATAGATTGAGATAAGGAATATAGATATAGTGAATAATAACAAGTAAATTAACCATTTAATATCAAAATTAATTAGAAGTTCTACTGGAACTCCTGCAACAAAACCAGCAGGAATAATAAATAATATTAAAAATTTAGAAAATCCTTCATAAACTGAAAACGGATAACCTAGCAAAAGCAAGATTGAATCATTCATGGATTTAGATGCGGCTGAAGATTTATTAAAATATAGGGCTAGTGAACCTGCTAAAATTGACCAGCTAATAAGTATTAAAGAAGAACTTATTACTAAAAGGATAAATAATGGCAATTGCTTAAGACTAATAACGAAAAAAGCTAGAAGCAATCCAAATACTAAATCACCTATTCCTGAATATTTGAATTTAGCTAAGAAATGTGAAATTATTTCCTTTGGTAATGTAAGATAATAATCTAATGAACCATTTTCAATTAGGTTCGCTAATCTTGACCTATTTCCAAAAAAAATAGAACACAATCCATAGGAAGTTTCACCTATTGAATAAAGCATCATCATTGTAATAAATGTCCAACCATTAACATCTATAAATTTCTGGAAAAATAAAAACCAGAAAAAAACCCAAAATGCATCATTAATGAACATTCCTATTGATTGCAAAATGAAATTCATCCTATATTCCATTGCTCCTTTAAATTCTATTTTATAAAATTTAAGGAAAAAATTAAAATAATTCTTAACCGCCATTTATACTCACCTTTTTTATTCCAATTTTATATACAAAAAACAAGAATAATCCAAGAATAATTATCCATGATATCGAACCAATTATTGCAAAATATAAATCATTAAGATTAAAATTAACAAAAAGTTTTGAAGGAAAGAAAGTAATAAAACTTGTAGGAAGAATATAAAGATAATTTTTAATCCAATCTGGATAAAAATTCAAAGGAATTAAGGTTCCTCCAAGTATTAATATCGCTTTATGATAAATCCATGCTAAAGATAAACTATCCTCTATCCAAAAAGAAAATAAACCTAGTGTAATAATTATTAAGAAATTAATTGTAGCCCCTAAAAGGATGATAATTATTAGAACTGGAATATTTATTATGGATAAATCAATTAAACCAACAAATAAATATGCGAGACTAAAAGCAAAAATGCCAATGACAAGAAAGTTATAGATAAAATTTGCATAGAGTATTGCTAATTCCTTGAGTACATAATTTATTGGCTTTGATAAGGAATTTGAAATTAGTCCTGATTTTACTTCATCACTTATATCTTCAATTCTTTCTGTTCCTGTTGAAAAGGTTATAAGTTCAGACATTGCAAGATACCAGATTAAATCTTTAATAGTAAAACCATCAATAATAGTTCTTCCTGAATAGATTGTTTTCCAGATATTTATGAAGATAAAAAGAATAATAGCAATAGTAAAACCTCTAAACATTTTCTCAAATAAATTAGTATAGGAATTCTTCAAATATATTTTACCAAAATGATAATATTTATTGATAGCCATATTATTTTCTATAGAATAATTCTATAATCTCTTCAATTGGAGGATCTTCAATATTAATATCTATTACATTAAATTTTGACAGATAAAATTCAATAACTTTTTGAACAGAAGTTTTTTCTTTATCTATTTCGATAATAAATTTATATTCATCTTTTGAAATAATCTTGATATTCTTAAATTCAGGAATATTATTTATTTTTTTATCAAGTACAAATTCTATTCTCTTTAAACTAAGTTTATCTTTTATTTTTTCTTTTGAACCATCATATAAAATCTTACCTTTATTTATTATAATAATTCTTGGACAGAGTTCTTCAATATCATCCATATCATGAGAAGTTAGAATTATTGTTGTTTTATCAATTTCATTTAATTTTTTTATATGTTCCCTCATCTTTCTTTTTGCAATAATATCTAAACCAATAGTAGGTTCATCTAGAAATAATACATCTGGTTTATGTAAAAGAGATGCTACAAATTCACAACGCATTCTTTCACCTAAAGATAATTTTCTAACTGGAGTATTTAGATAAGGTTCTAGTTCAAAAATTTTAACTAATTCTGAAAGTCTTTTTTCATATTCATTTTTAGGTATATTATAGATTTTTGAAAATAGTTCAAATGAATCTATGGGTGGAAGATGATACCATAATTGTTGTTTTTGACCAAATATTGTTCCAATTTTATAAGTAAGTTTTAATCTATCTTTTTGAGGATTTAAATTTAAAACTGAAACATGACCTGATGTTGGATATAAAATTCCAGATAATATTTTAAGGGTAGTAGATTTCCCTGCCCCATTTGGACCAACAAAACCTACAAGTTCTCCTGGTTTAATATCAAAAGAAATATTGTTTACCGCGATGTTTTTTTTAATTTCTGGTTTTAAAAAGTTTTTAAATTTATTATAGAAACCTTTTTTCTTAACTTTTGAATCAAATGTTTTATTAAGATTTTTAATAATTATTGCTTTTTCCATAGATATACCTGTATATATTATAATTAATAATTATATATTTAAAAGATTAATGTAAATAGAATAATTAGAGAAAATTTTTAATTCTTATACAAAACCCAACTAGAATATTCAAATCCTAACAAGGATTTTAGGAGATAATTGAATTTGATTACTTCTTATACAAAATCCAGCGGTTTAGATACATAAAACAATTCAAAATCTTTTAGATTTTGAGGTATTATTTCTTATATAATACATACCTATTTAGATACATAAAGGGAATATCAATTATACCTACTATCCATTTAATCACTGTAACACCTAAAATCAATGGCAATAAGTCTTGTAAGCCGTAGAAAGCTATTGTAACAAAGATAATTGAATCTATTAACATTGCAGGAATACTTGATAAAGAGTTTCTTAACCAAAGATGTTTGCCTTTTGTTAATGTTTTAAACCAAGAGAAGATATATGCATCTAGATTTTCAGAGATAATAAAAGCTATCCAGCCTGCAATCATAACTCTTGGTGCAAAACCAAGAACTGCTGTGAATGATTCATTAGCTGTAAAAAAAGGAGCTGGTTTTAAAGATAATGCTATCCAAATAAAACATGCTGTAGCAATTTGAGAAATAAATGCGATAAGTATCATTTTTTGAGTCTCAACTCTACCAAATCTTTCGTTAACAATATCTGTCATTAAGAAAGTTACAGCAAAAACAAGAGTAGCTGCAGTTGCATAAAAAGTATAAAAACCTAGATTAAATTCTACAATTTTAAATGCTATAATATTACTTATAAGAACAAATGCGACATATAATCCTATAAGTGCATCGGGTCGCTTATATTTTCTGCTATACCAAGAACCAAATACTGTAAAAATAGTTATTATTAATATCCAAAATAATATCTCTAACATTATATCTAAAGAAATGTTTTATTTATTAAGGTTTTTATTTAAAATCTTTTTTATATAACCCTAATAAAATTTTATTTTCAATTTCCATTTTTTCAATCTCTTTAAAATCCAATCTTTCTAAGATATTTTTTGATCTTTGGTTTAATAATGGTTCAAGACAAACATAAGCTAAAGCATATTCTAAATTATTTGATTTAGCTTTTTCAAATGAATGATTAAATAAATTTAATGCAATTCTACCTGCACCTAATGAATCTGGCTTAGCTACTCCTAATTGATCCATATAAAGAAAATCTCCTCTTTCTTCTTCAATTCTTTTCCATTCTAGAAAAGGTGAATTCTTGAATTTTTTATTAAAGAAATTAGAATCATAGGAAATAGAAAATCCAAGTGGACCATTGCCTGATTTAGCTATTAAAAAATATGGATTTAATGCTTCATTTAATTCATCAAAAGATTTTGGATATTCAAATAAACCTGAAGTTTTTTCTTTCCAATCTGGCTGATCCCTAGAAACTTGTAAAGAATCAACTAATTTTAATATATCTTGCAAATCAACGTATGTAGCTTCTCTAATTACCATAATCATTATTTAAATTATTTATTTATCAGAACTCTTCTTCCCTAATGGGGTATAATTAATATAAATAGCGGGTTTTTAAAAGTTGTGAATTTATAAGAAAACTAATCACTTCTTTCTAATCAAATCCATTAAGGAGAAATTAAAAAACCAGGGGTTTTTTAGAAATCGAACTACTTCTTTCTAATCAAATCCATCAAGAACCAATTCAAAATCATAAATGATTTTGAGATAAGAATACAAAAAACTACTTCTTTCTAATCAAATCCATCATGGATTTACGTTCGAATTTGACTACTTCACCTGTAGTTGAATCTATAATTATATGAATAATAATTAGGCCTTCTAACATACAGGTAAGATTCCATACTTGCCTACCTTCGTATTTTTGAAGAACTGAAATAATCTTTGAGAACTTAGCATGTATTCCTTCATCTAGGGTCCTTGTTTTAGCAATACCTTCTATTTCATCTAAATCTGGATCAGATTCTAAATTGGGTTCAACTTTTTGAAGAACAGGAAATTTCCTTTCATCTGTTTCTTGAACTAATTTATCTTCTTTCATTTTTATAGAATCATGTTCATCTAAAGAAAAACTAAATATTTTATCCCCTAATTTATAATCAAGGGTTTTTTTATTATCATTTCCAAAATAATCTGTAATAAAAAATACTGCACATAACTCTAAATCTGGATTTTTTGAAGCAAAATCCTTGAACAAATCTGAACTTGTTATTTTTTTATAAGATTCTTTAAACATTTTATCACCTTTTAGGATAAAAATCTAAATGATAACATCATTTATTAATATTTGTATAATAAAAATATAGAAGAATTTTAGATTAAATTCTTAAAATCTTCATCAATCATGCTATAAACATTATCATCATGAAATTTTTTAGTAGATTCTGCATAAGAAGCTTGTCTTTTTACACCCTCATAAATAAAACCAAGTTTTTTTGCAACTTGATTTGATGCAAGATTGTCGGTAAAAGCCGCTAACTCTAACCTTTTTAATTTTAGTTCAATAAATGCAAATTCCATTACTTTTTTTACAGCTTCTTGAATTATACCTTTTTTCCATTCACTTTCAGATAGCCAATAGGATAATGCTGCAGATTTTCTATAATAATCAAAATCATTTAAAATAACTTCACCAATCATAGAATCATTTCCTTTAATAGTTATAGCAAATACATAATCTCTTTTTTTCTTTTTTGATTCTTTTATAGCAAAATTTATCCAAGATTCTGCATCTTTATTTTTGAATGGATAAGGAACTTCTAACAAGAAAGCAGCAATATTAAGATTATTCATATTTTTCATTAATATAGTCTTATCTTTTGTTGAAATTTCTCTTAAAATAAGTCTATCAGTAGTTAGTTTCATAAAATAAATAACAAACTAGAGTAAATAAAGATTTTTATATGTCTAACAAGTGATATTAAGATGCATTCACTAATAAATATAGAAAATTATGAAATTCCAATAGGAAATCATCTTGATAAAAAAGTTGTTTTAAGCTGGGATCATAGAGGAGTAGCTTATGTTAGAGATATAATAAAATATTTAGAATCTTTTTCAATAAAACATAATGAAGTTGGTAATTTTTCAAAAGAACGATGCGATTATCCTGAAAAGTCATTTACTCTAGGAAAAATAATAAGTAATGATTATCCTAATAGTGTTGGAATTGGTTTATGCGGTTCTGGCATAGGAATAATGCAAATGGCTGGAAAACATAAAAGAGTATTTGGTGCTAGATGTGCTTATTCTGAAGAAGCAAGAAAATCTAGAATACATAATAATACTAATTTATTAACAATTGGAATGGATAATGTTAGTTTAGATAGTGCAATAAATATTATACATTCTTGGATGATTACCCCGTTTTATAGCGATCCTGAGAATGAATCAAGATATATGGATAGATATATACAAAGTTTAAAATTAGAAGATGAATTGTGGGCTGTAAAATAATAATACTTAAAAAGATAAATTATTTTTTTATATTATGATTGCTTTAGGAAATGGTCTAAGGATTGAAATTCCAAAAAAAGAAAAATCTGTTTATTTTGATATTAAAAAAGAAATTGAAATGCAATTAATGCAGTGGGGAGATCAATTTGGATATGTAAATAATCCTGAGTATAATGATTTTATTAGACAAAGTTCATTTTTATCTGAAAGATATACTTATATGAGATTTCCTCTTGAAATGATGGTAAAGGAATATTCTGATGCTACTCCTGATATAGAAGTTGGAATTGAATTTCCAAGCAATGAACTTTATCCAGTAATACAATATGATTCAGAAAAAAATAAATATTTTTTCCCTCATGAAGATAATAATCCTTATTTTTTTATTGTAAATAAAATCAGATCTGGAAAACTAGAATGTGATTGCGATTTTAAAATGGCAGAAATATTGGCATTTGGGGTTGATAAAAAAGGATTGTATAATGGAGAACCAATAATATATCCACATGATGTAGATATGATAAGTGATATTGCAAAAAAATTGTATGAAACAAGTTTTTGATATTTATATGGGAAAACTTAAATAGACTATATTCTGAACTATTCAAACTAAAATATATATTAAAATGAAAATAAGAAATACTCTTGCTGGAATTGCTTTAGGATTAGGAATTGTCTTAAATAGTGGATATAGTGTTAATAGCCAAGATTATAAGGAAAAAATCCTTAATACAAGAATTGATGAAAAAACTCCTGCTATAAGCGCCTTAGAAAAAACAGCTTATGAAGAATTAAATGAGGAAGTTAAAAGAATAGGAAAATATCCAGAAAATTATTATGTTAATAAAGAAAATCCTACTTTTGTAAATCTGAGGAATGATAAAGGAAAATTTAGAGATTTTAAAGATGAAATTAAAGGTTTAGAAATTCATTTAAAAGAAAGTATTCAAAAAAATGATAGTGAAGAAGTTGTAAAAACTAGAGTCTTACTAACTCAAGCTTATTATTTCAGTTCAAGATTTAATGAAGATAAAAGTTTTGAACCTGATTACTTTGAAAAATCAAAATCTCTTGCAGAGGGGTTATGGAAAATATCCTCGGAAAATCCTATAATCTCAAATGATTACTATATCAAGATGCATTTAAATCTCATTAAACCAGATGAACCTGAAATCAAAATGGATTTATCAAAATTAGGTTTAAACAGAGAATATTGGATTAATTCTCCTCCTTTAACACTTGATAATTTAAAAGGAAAAACGGTTATTCTTGATTTCTGGGCAACTTGGTGCATACCTTGTATTGCATCATTAAATGAATATGATAAAAGAATAAAAGAAAGCAAAAGGGACGATGTGATATTAGTTGGAGTTTCTAATTCATCAACAGATATACTTTATATGGAGAGTTTTCTATTGGAACGAGACTGGAAATTTCCTATAGTTATTGATGTTGATAAAAGTATTTTTAAGAGATATGATGTAAAATCAGTTCCAAAAACAGTTATAATTGATAAGAAAGGAATTATCGTGGATCGATTGGATCTGGATAAATAGGCTCAGGAATAGGAACTGGTTTAGGTTGACCATCAATTAAAGAACAATCGAAATTTAATGGCTTGCAATATGCCTTCCCATCTAGAGGGCTTGAACAAAATTTATATCCTGAAGGAACACAATTATAAGCTGGATCTGGGAACCAGTGTTGACAAACTTCTGTACAAGGTTGACATTGTTTAGTTCCACAACTTGCTGGACAAACTCCTTTTTCTTTATCAACACATATTTTAACTCCGCCCGGTCCTTCCCCTGGACATTCTTTTACCCAAGGATTAGGTTTGCAGTTACCTGACATATCAACAATTTCACACAAGGAATTGCAACTTATTTTTTTTATTGGACAAATTCCAGGTTTAGAAATACAATCACCTGATTCACATGCAATATAATTATCTCCTTTAGAAATGCATTTAGAATTTATACAAGTTTCACATGTTTTGCATTTTGTTGGACAATTACATTCATCAATATTAGAAACACAAGTTCCAATTCTAGGTCCAGTTGTGCATTTTAACATTCCTGTTTTATAGCAAAAGCCACTAGAACAAATCTCAGAACATTCTGTACATGCTTGTTCTGGAGAACAGAGTTTTTTATTTGGTGGAAGAATTATTGGACTTGGTTCTGGAGTAGGTGCAACTGGAGTCGGAGTTGTTATAGGGGTTGGAGATATAGGAGGCCTAATATTAGTAGAAGGTGTTAAAGTATTTAGTTCAGCATTATTCGCTGATTTTTCCATATAAATATTACTATAATATGCGGCTATTCCTAAAATTATAACTATAAAAGTAAATAGTAAAATTGGAATTATGTAAATTAAAAATTTATTGATATTGTCATTATTTTTAATTTTAACAACACTTCTTTTTTTCATACTTTATAATAAGAATTTAGGATTATTTAAAGGTTTAGAATAATTTATAAATTTAATTTATATTAATTTTATATGAATATAAAAGTACAAATGGCAACTAAAGAGGATATTCATTTATTAAATGAATTTTTTAAACATTATCAAACGAAAAAAATCATAAATAATAGATCAAATTGTTATACCTCCCATAATTTTACTGTAATAGCAAAAGATGATAATAATATAGTAGGTACCCTGCAATGGTATATAAAAGAGAATCCTAATGCAGGTGTTGTTGAATTTGAAGAAGTATTTGTTTTGGAAAAATACCGTGGAAATGGGATAGCTTCTCAACTAATTAAATTTTCAATTGAGGAAGTTATAAAATTTTTTAATGAGATAAATATTAAACCTAGAAAAATTTTCTTGATGGTTAGTAAAGATAATTTGACTGCAAGAAAACTTTATGAAAAGTTTGGTTTTATAAATATTGCTGAATTAAATGATTTATTTTTTGATGGAGAAATAGAACTTTTTTACTCTTTAAATATTTAGAATAATTATTTTATTTAAGCTTTTTTCTTGCATTCTAAAGCTATTTCCAAAGCATTAATTCCTTCTGAAATGTCTGGAAAAGAAGAACCATATTTTCCTTCTAGAAAATCTAGGAATCCGGTAATTTCTTCTTTATATGCTAAAGGGTATCTATTTTGATCAAGTGTTTTTGAGTCTAATAAATTATTTTTTAAGTAAATTGAGTTTCTTGATTTTGAATTTAAGGACCATCCAGAAATTACAGTTGCAGTAAGCCCAAATCCAAAATCCAGTTCTGAAGTATATTCCAATCCTGTTTTTTTCACGCCGGTTATTTGAGGCTTTCTTTTAACAAACCAATTTAATAAATCAAAATCATGAATTCCAAGATCTAATAATGGTCCCCCACTTAATTTTTCATTACTATACCATGAGTTTTCAGGAATAGGAAAAACTCTCTCAAAAATATAATGTCCATCTGTTTTAAATTGTTCAGTATAAATTAATTTTTTCAAAACTGGATTAAAACGTTCAACAAATGCACAGCCTATAATCTGTTTTCTTTTTTTAGATATTTTTTCAATTTCTATTGCTTCTTCAATAGATAAAGTTGGCGGTTTTTCGATTAAAATCGCTTTTGATGATAAAAAATTCATGTAAGTTTTATAATGAGTATTTGTAGGTGTGCAAATACAAACTAAATCATAATTATTATTTACAGAAGATTTTTTTATATTTGATTTAGATTTTAAATCAACTCTTCCTATAAACGGATCAATTATATCAATTGAATCAACTCTAGGGTCTTCATTTAAAAATTCGCAATGGGTTCTTCCCATTAAACCATAACCTACAACGCAAGTTTTTAATCCCATTTAGATAATTTTCCATGCTCGCTCATGGAAAACTCCTTTAGTTTTTGATATACTTTCAGAATAATCCGCGATCATTTTAATATATTTTTCATCATATTGAGTTTTGTAAATTCCTATTAAAGATGATTTAGTCATAATCTCTGGAGAGATATCAGAAACAACTTCTTCCAAGGATTCACCTAATGCATTTTGTAAATCACCAACTTTTTTTTCTACACCATTAAATTCAAATGCATATGGAATATCTTCATAAAAAAATACTTCAACATTGCCCTTTAGAAACTTGTACGATTCAAGTGCAATTTGGTTTACTAAAATATGATCTGTATGATTACCAACCCCTAAAGGAAAATAAACTCTTTTTGCTATTTTGGATAATTCCTTTATCTTTGATGTTATTAATGTTTTTGTTTGAATTTCTTTATTTGAATCCGGAGGCGAATTCCAGTGTTTATACCCCCTTAATAAAACTTCTGGAAGATACATAAATTCTACATTAATTCCTAATCTTCCTAAGGCTTCATTTTCTTCAAGATTATTTAATTTTGTTATTTCTTTTGGATTTTTTAATTCAGGAAGAATTGAAAACGCACATGTGCTAAAAATATTAAGTACACTAAACGATTCATTTTCATAATTAGTTAATATTCTTCCGCCGGTACTTAAAACTGTGTCGTCAGAATGCGGGGAAAAAATTATACTTGATTTATGGTTCATAATTATTAATTACTTTTTTAACAGATTCGGCTATATCACTTCTTAAATCTTCAGGTAATAAAGGGTCTGTAAATAAATTTATTATTCTACTTGAAACGGATTCAGCATTAAAACAATTAGAATCCTTATAAGAAAAATCACTACCATATCTTGAATATACTTCTGGACAAAATTTATTTAAAACGTGTTTATTCAAAAATAATTCGGTTTTATATAATGGAATAGGGTAACAAATATCTATCGGGACTCCTTCTGCAGAAACTGCTTTAACGAAGAGATCCCTTTTTCCATTAAATTTTTCAGGTAGTATTATAGGAAAATTATGACATACGTTATGACAATCATTCTGATCCTCAACAAATTTTAAATCTAATCCGGATAACTGTTCCTGATAGAATTTTGAGTTTCTTCTTCTTTGTTCATTCATTGAATTTAATTTGCCTAGTTGAACTAATCCAATTGCTGCCTGAATTTCAGTCATATTGTAATTAAAACCCAATCGGTCATAGAAATACCATCCTTTCTCATTTTCAGGTGAACCATGCTCTCTTGATAATTTAGCTTGTTTATAAAGTTCAGGATCATTTGTTAAAACCATCCCACCTTCGCCACAAGTCATATTTTTAGTCTGAAAAAAGCTAAAACAACCTAAGTTTCCAAACGACCCAGTTTTTTTATTTTTAATTGAAGCACCATGGGCTTGGGCTGCATCCTCTATAACATATAGGCCGTATTTATCCGCTAACTTCAAAATATTATCCATGTCTGCTGGATGACCAAATAAATGAACTGGAATAATCGCCTTAGTATGTGAATTAATTTTTCTTTCTAAATCTTCTGTGTCCATACAAAAAGTTTTGTTACTAATATCAGCAAAAATAGGTATTGCATTTTCTTGTAAAATAATCGAAGCAGTAGAAACGAATGTTAATGAGGGTACTATAACTTCATCACCAGGAGATAGATTTAATGCTGAAAGTGCAGTATGTAATGCAGTAGTTCCGGATGTTGTCGCAATTCCATATTCTGAACCGCAATATTCAGCAAAACTTCTTTCAAAAATCCTAACATTATTTCCACCACGGAATCTTGAAATCCAACCATTATCTAAAACCTCGCAAACTGCTTTTTTTTCATCTTCTCCTATAGGAAAACCTACCTTCCAAGGATTTTTTCTTACTGGTTCTCCCCCATTAATAGCTAATTTTTCCATTTTTTTATTTCCTCAGTTAATTTATTATATAACTCAAGATATTCATCAAATTCTATAAATTCGCAATCGGTTATTGTTTTAATTCCTTTTATTAATGAACATAAATTGTCTTTTTTATTAGTTAGTATGATAATCTTTTTTTTCATTTCTGAGGCCCAACCTAATTCAATATGAACTCCTCCAGAAAAAGTTGAGTCCAAAAATGCTATTATAGCAAAGGAATCCTTAATTTCGTCATGGTCTTTTTTAGTACATTCTTCATCAGTCCAAAAATCCTTGCCCCAATTTTCTCTTTCTAAAGCTAAATGAACATCATAACCTTCGTTATTGATTATTTCTTTTAAATTTAATAATAATTGTTTATAGCTTTCATCTATAATTCCATTTTTTATCTTATTCTTAAATGGTGCTGCTAAAAATATTTTCATTTTAAACCTCTGTAAATTTCGTCAATTATTGATTGATTATTTCTAATATCATATTCTGAAATAAATATTTTTTGCTGTGAACTTATCTCTTTAGAAAGTGCTGGATCATTTAATAAATTTTCTATTTTTTCAGCTAAATCTGCAGGATTTCCTGGTTCGAATAATAAACCTGTTTTTTTATCAATAACAAATTCAGGAATTCCTCCAGTATTAGAAGCTACAATCGGTAATCCTGTTGACATGGCTTCAAGATTAACATAACCTACGGATTCATATAGTGATGGACAAACTAAAACATCTGCAGAAGAATGAAATTTTGAAACTTCATTTCGATTAGTAACTTTCCTAACAAAGATATTGTCAGATTTAAATCCAGTAGAGATTTCTTTGGTATAAGGCCTGGAGCTAATGCATGGTTTATAAAATAGTCTTCCATTTTCATAAGTTATACTTTCACTTAATAAAATTAATTGGAGATCTCTATCCATCAAATTTAAACTCTCTAAAAGAGTTTTTAACCCCTTATAGTGGACTGGTCTTCCTAAAAACAATAATGTTGTTTTATCTGGCAAACCTAATTCTTCTCTAGCTTCTTTTTTATTCAAAATACCAAAATTTTCTACATCCATTAGCAGAGGAATTTTTTTTGCTTTTCCATTTATAGCAGAAATTTCTTTTTCATGAAATCTGCTGAAAACATATACTTGATTTAATTTAGGATAAACTGCTTTTTCAAAATCACTAAATCTTTCATGAGATTGAGATAAAATATTATATTCTTAGGTAGTATCAGCGTCTGGAAGACTTAATTTGAATTCTTCTGAAAGCATGCAGTGTGAAGTTAAAATATATTGTAGACCTTTTATTCTTGAGAATTCTGCAGGAATAAAAAAATGATTATGGATTATATCAGGGTTTTCTTTAGAAATAGAATCAATCAAATTCTCGAATCCATTATAAAAGTTATCAAAAGTTTCTTTATATTGTAAAGATCTTTCAACATATTTTGCACTATGATTATTTTTAGAAGCTGAACTAAGAATGTTAAAATAAGTTTCACTCCCTCCGAAACCCTTTCTTTCAAAAAAAGTATGCGTTATGTTCATTTTAATTATTTTTTTAATTTAGATATATCAAGATTTTCAAATAGTGGGAGATGATTCATTTCTTCAGCAGAAATTTTTCCATCTATAAACAAATTTATAACTTCATAATGTGTAAAACAATCTTTACATTCTGGATCATAACCCCCTATAGATTTGCTTGAATTAAATTTTTCAAATCCCTCTTTTTCAAAGATATTTGCTAATACCCTTGTTCCACTACAAGGACATTTTAATAAATCTCCTTCTGGAGAAACTCCCAAAACATTTAATGGAACGTAGCAAATTGATCGTTTACTCTCTAGCATAAAATCCATTAAACTTTCTATATATTGGATAGGGGGTGTTGAATGTGGATGCTTTTGTTTTAAGTCCATTAAATTCGTTTCAATATCTTTTTTTAATGGAAACATATTTTTTCCGGAACCATATAATCTATTTTCTCTTATTGGAAAAGGATAACATACTCCATTAACTTTATCTACAAAGTCCAATAACCTTTCAAGATCATTTATATTTGATTTTGTTAATACTGTATTGATCTCTAAAGGGATATCTATTGAACTAGCATAAACAATATTTTCCATAATTTTTCTTAATTCTGCAGAAGAAGAATTTCTTGCACTATTTGATTTAAATGTAACACCATCTAGAGAAAAACATAAATAGACTTCATGATCTTTTAAAAAATCTAAATCTTTATTGTTTAATATGGTTCCATTCGTAATTAATTGAACTCTTTTAAAGCTATAATCAAGATCAACTATTTTTTCTTTCCATCCAGGCATAAATGTTAATTCTCCATACCCTGAAATTTTGATTATCTCAGGTTTAACACTTGTTGATAAAATAGAAATACTTTCTGAAACAAAATTTTTGTTTCCTTTGCCAATAAATTGAGGTCTACAATAACTGCATTGTTTATTGCAGCCATTATAAGTACAGTTGTCTATTAAAAAGGTATTTATCATATTTGAAACTTAATTTTATCTCCATCGGATAATTTATAATCTAAACTTATAAGTCTTGAATTGGAATCAGATTCGATTAGGTAACATGCCTTTAATCTCCTATTTTTTCTTTGCAAATCTTCTCTTACTGTTTCAACTTTAATATCTGAACCATTATAAACTAAAGGTTTTGAAAGTTTTGGAAAATCTACATAAACTCTTGTAAGATTCAAATTTTTGAATATTTCGCTTTTGATATTACAAATTCCAGAATCTTCCTCATCAAAATCGAATTTAATAGATGGAATTGATGAATCTGGTGCGTTTTCTCTATATATAATAAGTCCTCTTGGCCCATTTTCTTCACCAACCATAATACCTTTATTCCATAACTCCAGTAATATTGTATCAAGCTCATTTTGCTCTTTAATTACCATTATTTTTAAATCAGTTTGTTTTATAAAATCATATTTACCATCTCCCCTATAAGAGTCTCCATCGTAAATTGCAGGAATCTCTACTAATTGAATTTCAACACCTTTAAAATCCATTAATCCTAGTTCAGGTTTATAGGTAGAAAAAGGAATTTCTGAAATAACTGGTGTAGATTTAGTTAATTTTGATAATAAAGTGCTTTTTCCAGAATTCACCATTCCTAATAAACATCCCTGATAAGTCCTTCTTTTAAAATCATATAGTCCAGAAGAAGTTGATCTTGGTCTTTTTTTATTACCTCTTTTAAAAGAATCTAATTGTTCTCTAAACTTTTTTTTCTGCATTGCTAAAAAAGGATATGATGGATCAATTTCTAGCATTCTTTCTAAAATACCAATTTTTTCAGTAATATTACTAGTTTGCTCCAGTCTTCTTTTTAATTTAACAAATTCAACATTTTCGGTCATTGTTTAACCCTCTCAAAAACTTGATAAATTTAGCTGCGGTATTTTCTACACTATAATTTTTAGATCTTTCAATACAATAATCTCTTGCTTGTTGGTAAAATGAAGAGTCATCAAACATTCTATCCATTGTATCAGCTAATTCATTTTTATTTGTAATCACTAAACCGCTTTTTTTTTCTACCATTTCAGGAAAACAAGCGTAATTTGGAACTATTACGGGCGTACCTGAAGCCATACAATCTACCAAACTCATACTCCAAAGCGCAGAAGGTTTAAATGGAGCTATTCCAATTTTGCATCTCCCAATTGTTTTATAATATTCTTCTCTTTCAACAGAATGAATCAAATCTACATATTTTCTTTTTAATATACTGCTTTTATTATTACCTACAGATTTATCTAGAGTATTTCTTTCAGCTGATCTTCCTGATGTCGGATCAGTGATAATTACCCTAAAATCTTTTCTTCTATTATCATAATACCAATCTAAATATTCAAAAAATTCATTCGGACCGTAATGGTCATAAAGTCTGTGATTATATACTATTGTATTTCTATCATCTTTTTTAACATTCTGACCCTGAGAAGCTTCATTAAGACAGATTGGAGGGTTAATTGCTTCGTATTTTGCAGAAAAATCAGGAAATAATTTTTTTATAGAACTATCAATTAAATTAATTCCGAAATTACTACAGGTAATTCCGTACGATGACAAGCTTAAAGCTTCTATTTGTCTCATTAATACAATAGAACCTAAATTTTGAGTGTTTAAAGTAGAATCAAAATGCAATCTTCCATTACTTGAAGGTTTAATCATTGAACCATTAAATGAATTAAGGCCAGGATCTATAGGAAAATAATGCACGTAACTTACTATGGGTATACTTTTATCAGGCTGTAAACTTCCAGCCAGGGCTCTGAAATTAGCTGTTTGTTCTGATTGATTAATGTATATCAAGTCAATATTAGAAATAACTGGAGTAAGTTTTTCTTTTAATTCAAACCAAGGAAAATTGAACCTTGCTTCAAATTTACTATGGCCATAATCTAAAGGAATATGATGTAATCGCGGTTCTTCTGGAAGAGGATTTTCCGGAGAAATAAAATAAATTTCCCATGATGGCCTTTGTTTTAAAATTTCTTTTGTTAAGATTCTCTGAAACACAAATCCACTATCTGCCTCTAAATTGGAAATATTGCTAACATTAAGAAAATCTAGGATCTTCATGATTATGTCAATTTGTTTATTTTTATTTGTGTAATTATTAAGTTACTATTTTAATTTAATTATTCTAAATCTGGTAGTTTTAAATAATGTTTGTAATTATAATCCTTATTCTAGTTTATTGTTATTAATTACAATAATTATTTAATTAATATGTAGCTAAATAATACTTTTTTTTAAAATTTTTGATTTTACGACAAAATTTATAAACTTTTTGTTAGATATATTTAAATGAAGTTATCATCAATGTCAAAAAATGAAAGAAAATTATTATTAATACTAGATACAAATGCTAGAGCCTCCCTGGATGAAATTTCAAAAAAATTAGGAATTTCTTCAAATGAAGTAAAATTAAAAATTAATGAGTTTGAAAAAACAGGGATAATTAAAGGATATCATCCTGTCTTGGATCATTCAAAGATAGGAAGATTATCTTATAGGATAAGCATTAAATTTGAAAACTTAACAAAAGTTAAGGAAAATGAAATATTAAATTATCTTAAATCCAGAGTAAATTGGATAGTTTCAACTCTAGGCGCGTGGGACATGATTTTAACATTATATACTAAAGATGAATATGAATTCGTAAACTTCTGGAATGAATTTTATAATAAGTTTGGATATTATCTTGACAGAAAAGAAATACTACTTCAAATAAAAGTTTATGAGTTTGAACATTCATTTTTTAGTTTGGAAAATTCCAATAGAAATAATTATTTTAAAATTGAACATGAACCTGTAGAAGTAAAAGTTGATGAAACTGATTTAAAAATAATTCAGGAATTAACGAATAATGCAAGACAGGATTTTAGTGATATTGCAAAAAAAATTAATAGTTCTATAAGAATAGTAAAATATCGTATAAAAAATCTTGAAAAAGAAAAAATTATACTTGGATACAAAACTTTTTTTGATTTTAGCGATCTAGGATTAAACTATTATAAATTGATAATTCAACTAAAAAATATTAATAAAGATAATAAAAAATTAATAAATGAATATATAATTAAAAATCCAAATGTAGTATATCTAATAGAATCATTAGGAGGTTATGATATTGATTTTGAAGTTAATTTTGAAGAATTAAATGATAATATTTTTAGATTTATTTCGGATATAAGGGAGAAGTTTCCCAAGTATATTAAAAGAATAGAATATGTTGAATTTATTAAAGAACATAAACTTACCTCATACAATAAATAATATGAATTCAAATGAATTGGATGTAAAAGATAGAAAGATTTTAATCACTTTAGATTCTTCTGCAAGAAGACCAATAAGTTTTATCGCTAAACAAGCTGGATTATCTAAACAATTAACTATTTACAGAATAAAAAAACTTGAAAAAAGAGGAATAATAAAAGGATATTATCCTATTATTGATCATACAAAATTGGGTTTTAAACTTTATAGAGTAGGGATAAAACTTGAAAATATGACTAAATTAAAAGAAAAGGAAATCTTGGAGTATATAAAGAAGAGAGCAAATTGGATAGTAACTGTTTTTGGAATATGGGATTTGTGGTTTACACTTTATGTTAAGAATGATAAGGAATTTGTTGAATTCTGGAATGAATTTTATGATAAATATGGATTTTATCTTGATAAAAAAGAAGTTACCTTATTAACAAGATTATCAATATTTGAACATTCGTTCATATATTCAGATAATTGTAAGAGAAACTTTATAGAAGTACCATTAGGACCAATAAATATAATCTCTCTTGATGATATTGATAAGAAAATACTTTTTGAATTAACAAATAATGCTAGACAAACGAGTCTTGAAATTTCAAATAAATTAAAAGTTTCTGAAAGGATAGTTAGATATAGAATTAAAAAACTCGAGGAGAATAAAATAATTTTAAAATATAGGGTATTTTTAGATATGTCTTCATTAGGTTATAATAATTATAAAATATTTATTCAATTAAAAAATATAAATGAAAAGGATCTTGAAAAAATAAATTGTTATGTGCATAATCATAAAAATGTAATGTTTATTTCCGAAGCACTAGGTGGGTTTGATCTTGATTTTGAAATACAAGTAAAGGGATCTTTAGAGTTACTTAGGTTTATTGATGAACTAAAAATAAAATTTCATTATGTTATAAAAAGAATTGAATCTATGGAATATATTTTAGAACATAAACTTACATATTATACAAATTCAAAATCATTAAATTCATTTTTAAAAAATAAATTATTTTTTTTCATTAATTTCATTAGTAATATTTTTTAAGAAGTCATCTCTTTTCATTAAAGTTAATTTTCCTTGGTGCCTTACTGAAACCGAGTTTTCTTTTTCTTCTTTATCACCTATAACAAGGATATAAGGTATTTTTTCCATTTCAGCTTGCTTAATTTTACCTTGAAGAGGTTCTGAAGTTAGATCTATATCAACACGAATATTATGTTTTTTCATATCAGATAAAAACTTAGAACAACAAGTATTATTTCTATCTGTAAAATTAATAATTCTAACTTGTTTAGGTGCAAGCCATGTTGGAAAACGCCCATTAAAATGTTCAAGTAAGATTCCAATAAATCTTTCCAAAGAACCAAAAATTGTTCTATGAAGCATTACGGGTCTTATTGTTTCATTTTTTTCATTAGTATAAATCAAATCAAATCTTTCGGGCATTGCAAAATCAAGCTGTAATGTTGCACATTGCCATTCTCTATTTAACGAATCTTTTATATGGAAATCAATTTTAGGGCCATAAAATGCACCATCACCCGGATTAATCTTAAAATTCATATTTTTCTTTTTCATTACTTTTTCTAAGATAGATTCAGCTTTATCCCATACTTTATCATCGCCAATTCTTTTTTCAGGTCTTGTTGAAAGTTCAACTCTATATTCAAATCCAAATTTTTTATAGATAATATCCACTAAATCAATAACTCTAATTAATTCATCTTCAAGTTGAGATTCAGTACAAAAAATATGGGCATCATCTTGAGTGAACTTTACTACTCTAAAAAGTCCAGCTAAAACTCCGGATAATTCCTGTCTATGAACTATTCCTAATTCTGCAACTCTCATAGGAAATTCTTTATATGATTTTGGTGAATTTTTATAAACTAACATTCCGCCTGGACAATTCATAGGTTTAACTGCATAGGTTTTTCCTTCATATTGTGTAAGAAAGATATTATCTCTATATTTTTCCCAGTGACCTGATATCTGCCATAATTTTTTATCTAAAATTTGCGGGGTAGATATTTCTGTATATCCGGCTTTATTATGTTCTTCTCTCCAATATTCAATTAATTTATTATAAATTATTAATCCGTTATTATGAAAGAAAACCATTCCAGGAGCTACTTCTGAAAAAGAAAATAAATCCATTTGCTTACCTATAATTCTGTGATCATTTTCTTTAAGTTTTGAAGTATCTAATTTTGATTTTGATATTTCTTTTAATAATTGCTTTGAATCAAAAACCTCATCTTTTGGAATTTCAATACAAATTTTTGAATTTTCTTGCTTATTTTCTCCAATTGATCTAGATAATTCTGATAATGGGTGACCTTTGCATTTAAGTTCAAATGTTTTATAATAACCAAAAGGGGCTCTAGAGACATTATATTCTTTAGATAGAATTGAATCAGCTTTTTCTAATACTTCCAAAGCAAATTGTGGCCTTGATAATGAAGGTGAAAGATGAGCATAAGGATATAATACAATTGCTTTAGGATTTACTTGTTTTGCTAATTCTTTTATATTTTTTACATAATCTTCAATTATATTAGTATTAGATTCGTCTATTTTTTCAACAGCAGTTAAAATAACTAAAGGTTCAAGAACTTCTATTTCTTCTTTTCTTTCTTCGGTTAGCTCTTCAGGTTCTTTTAATGCTTTTTTAAGTGGTTTAAACTTAATATAATCGCAATGTAATGAAAGGATTTTCATGAAATTATATAAATAATAATGTTTAAAAAGTCTTTGGAATAAGATTTTTTAGATAAAATGGCAGATAATTCACTTCAAGAAATAATTAAAGCATATCATGAATCACATTATTGTATTGATGGTAATGATGAAAAACAATATAAATATTATAGAAAGTGTATTTCACAAAGTTTTCCTAGAGACGCCATTGAAGAATTTATTAATGAGCATTTAGATATTCATGATGAAGAGTATAAATTTAGCCCTGATCCTGGAATATTTATTTCTGCTTTAATTAATAAATCCAAAGAGGAAAGATTTAATTTGAATTTTAGAGAAAAAAATAAAGATATTTCAATTCTGGGTTATAGAAATAATAAAATAATAACTATAGAGGGAAATGTAGGCAGTCATTTAGGTAAGAAAATGGAGTCTGGATTAATTACATTAAATGGTGATTGTTTACATTATCCTGGGATGAGAATGAAAGATGGAACAATAATTATTAATGGAAAAACGCCTTCTGCTGGATTATATGTTGAAGGTGGAAAGATAATAGTTAATAGTGATTATGAAGATATTAGTATAGGCCAGTGTTTATTAGGTGGAACCCTAGTTTTTAATGGAGAATTATCTGGAAAATTTACTTCTTATGGATTTAGAGGAGAAATTTATCATAAAGATAGATTAGTTGGTAAAGATGGTGTTATTTTTCATAAAATAGGCGAATAAAATTTATTCATAACAATCTAAATTATCATATAAAATTTCTTCTGCTGATGTTCTAAGAGATTCATAATCTGCATTTTCATTTTGACCATTAATAACGAGAGCTCTAAATTGTAAATAGGCCATGCCAATTTTTGCCAATCTAGAATCTTTGAAATCAGCACTATCTAAATTTTCGTATCTAAAATTTTCATCATCCATTTTTTGAAGAGTATCTATGAAAACTTGATAAAGAACTAGGTCTGAATCTGGAATAAAAGATGCGAATCTTTTTTCAAAACTAAGTTGTCTTGATTTAATATAAGCTGGAATCTCTTTATCTTTTAAACCAAATGCTATAACTCTTAATGTATCAGTCAATTCATCAGCTAATTTTTCTAACGCATTTATTTCCCTGCTGTTATAATTTTCAAAAAGATTCATTAAAGAAAAATCTAAATTTTATTTAAATATTTTTAGATAATAAATAATATGAATCAGTGTAATTTTATTAAGGTTATAAAAAAATATTATAAAAAAACTAACTTCTTCTAACCCATCTGGATAATAAAGGTCCAATAACTTCCCTACGTGATTCTCTAGTGTAAGCGGCCATATAAACTTCAATCATAGTTATATTAGTAATATTTCCAGCTAATGAACCTTGTTTAGGAATAGAATATTTTTTTGATTCTAATGGACGTGGAATATCCTCTATTCTTAATAAATAATTTTTAGTATCATTAAAGAAAATAATATTGATATGATCATAGATATCTTTTCTGAAGTATTCATTAATTTCGTCAACTAAAGATTGTGAAATTTGTGTAATTTCTAAAGCCTGATCATAACTATAATACCTGCCTCCAGAGTCTATAGCCATTTGTTTATCAGTATTATTTTTACAAGTCCCTTCTGGAACTGCAATATTATAAGGTTTATTAATATAATGAACTGAAATATTATTGAAGATAAGATAGTCAGAAATATTTTTTATATATTGGGGTTTTGCTGATTCAGAATTAGTATAATGATAAGTATTATCTAAATAAATAGGAGTTCCAGAAACTGCATAGATATATTCATAGAACACAACTCTTTCACCATTAACAGAAGGAGTTATTGGAATCGGATATGGAATTGAATTTTTAATAACTTTTAATCCTTTTGTCGTACTTCTGCACCAATCAAAAATTGATTCAGAGTTTCTTAAACTTATATTACATAAATAAACTGGGCCGTAACTCCCTTTCATCCAAGTTATCACATCTCCAGAAACATCTGGATTCATGTTAGTATCTGAATTATAAGCAACTCTAGTTAAACCTGAACTTTGACAATGGTTTTCTATATTATTATAGGGAATGTTAGAGATATTACATAGATAAACAGAATAATAAGAAGCATGATCCCGATTATCTGCCCAAACGATTAAATCTCCTTCAATTACGGGATTTAATTGATTTCTGATATGATTTGTTATTTTAATTAATCTCCCTCCGGAGTTAATTGATGTAGTACAAGCAGTTTGAATATCTGAAGCAAGTAGACTTGATAAATCGCACATAAAAATATCATAATTGCAATCATGCATGCCTCCGGTTGAATTTCTGCATTCTTGCCAAACAATTTTATTTTCAAATAAACTTGGATTTTTAGGATAATTACTTGAAAAATTGAATATTGGTGTTTGTTCATTATAATAAGGTGATTGAGAAATTTTTAAGGACATGTTTGGATCGTTTGTAACTTTTATCTCATTAGAACTTAAAGAAGGTGAATAAAAATATATATCTGAATTTCCTCCTTTATCTACTCGGCCGTTTGAATCTATATCAACTCCCCCTCCAATAAATTTATGCCAAACAACTTTATCCTGAAAAATAATAGGTGCAGAATTTATTCCGTTTGTTGATATTGTTTTTAATCCTTTTAAAGGATCATTACACCAGTTATTAACAGTATTTGAACCTATTCCATTTAAATTACACATTTTTATTAATTTGTCATTTCCAATATCAGATCTATAAACTATTATGCTATCATCTTCATTTAATTTTGCAAAATAATCTGAAGAAGAAGGTGAAGTTGTAATCCTGATAAGACCTTTAGATAAATCATTACACCAATCAGTAAGATCTGTTGAAGGAGTTGTTTTAGATAAATTGCACATTACAATTTCATAATTGCTATTATATCTGTAGTCTGACCATAATATTGAATGATTTCCCATAAATGGATAATATTCATGGCGACTAATTTGATTAGTTAAATTAATATAACCTCTTAAATTGTCGTAATACATTATTTCATAATTACTTGCAATTGTAGTTTGTCCCAAAGTATGTCTATAACATTTTAGATTTGCACCTGAATAATCACAAGTACAATCCCTAGCATGAGGAGGTGAATCACTTAAGAGTATGAATATTTTTTTATATTGTGTAGTAGGACTATTAGCAATTTCCCTAAATCCTTTCATTTCTATTGAAGCATTTAAAGCTTCAATTGTTGATTCAGGCCAATCTCCTCCACTTCCCGGAGCTATTGAATTTTTAATATATAATAATTTATTTTTAATATCTTCTTGGTTTACAGTAAAATTTGATACTATATTGGGGTCAGTTGTTGAAAAATTATGAACCCTATAAGCATAATCTGAAGAAATCCCCTGTAAATAATAGGATAAATAAAAATAAGGTTTATCCTTAAAATCAACAATAGCAATTGTAAAATTAATTTTATTAATATTTAATGTGTCAATAAAATTATTCATTGTTGATATAACTGCGTCAATCTCATCATGCATACTTGAAGTTGAATCAATAATAAATACAATATCCGCATATTTCTTTATTTCAGTTCTATTAACTAAAATATCTTGGCCACCTCCCCTTCTTAAGGTAATATTAACATATTGAGGTTCTGTAAAATTTGCAGCATCTACTCCATCTATATCCATATTAACAATCATTAGACTAGCTTGAAGTTCTTGAGTTTCTGTATTTTTTTTAACTAAACCCATTATAAGATTCCAAAGAATAACAATTAGAACAAGCGCAATTAAAACTAATAAAATTACTGTTATAGGAGTTGATTCTCCTTTTTTACCAAATTTTTTTTGTCTTATCATCCCTTTTTTAGATTAATATATACAGATTTCTATATAATAATCCTATATAATAGAAAATAATACTATATAAAACTTAACAATAAATAAAAAAAATGTCTGGATTAAATAGTAATTAATAATAATTGAAGATAAATAAAATAGTTATAAATAATTTCATAATTATTCATAATTATTTCATAAGTATCAAATCATAAAAAATTGATAAGTAAAATGTTAAGTAAATGGCCATTATAAAATAATAATAGCTATAAATTATGCAAAACTAATTGAAATATATTATAATATCTAAAAAAATACCTATTATTTAGATAGGTTCTATATTAGAGTAAACTTTAAATATTAACTATGGTTAAAGAGATATGAGTAAAATACTCTCGAGAAAAAGCTGGTAAAAATGAAAAGAGGATGGCAGGTTATTGCAATATTGTTAGGAATCTTAATGTTTCCCTTAGTTAGTGCTGGTTTTTATATATCTCAACCTGAATCTATATATAATATAGGAGATTATATTGAATTAAACGTTACAATTGATCCTGTTCTTGATGGGCCTTTAAAATTAAAATTAATTTGTGATAGTAATGAAATAAGTATATTTAATGGCCCCCCTATTGAAAGCATTAGTTTACCTTTAACAAATGCCTGGATTGGGGATTTAACTGGAAATTGCAAAATTTCTTCTGAATATGCTGGAGATAAAAAAGAAACAAATCCAGGGTTTATAATTTCAAAGGAATTAAAAATTAATTTAAACATAGAATCGCTTTTTACAAAACCTGGTGAAATGGTAAAAATAAGTGGAAGTGTAAAAAAATTAAATGGTCTTCCAAGCAATGGAGAAATTGAAATAAATGTTCCATTTTTAAAAAATCTTGATAATGGAAATGGTAGTGATGATAGTATTGTTGGAACTTATTATGGAAGTGTTTATGACGGTAAATTTAATGTAGAATTTAAATTACCTGAAGATACTGCAACTGGAGAATATAATATAAACTTAAAAGCATTTGAAAGAAATCAAGATTCAATAATTTTTAATGAGGGTTTAACAAGTGTTTTACTTAAGGTCCCTCAAGTATTAAGGGATATTGATTTAGCAATAAGTAATCAAAACTTTAATCCTGGAGATAAAGTGACTATTAAACCTACATTATTAGACCAAACTGGAAATTCAATAAAAGATCAGGTTACTGTTAAGATAATTAATTCAAATTTAAGCAGTATATATGAAAAAATAGGACAATCTCAACAAATATTTGAATATACAATTCCAACTAATTTAATTAGCGGATATTATTCAATTCAAGCAACAAATAGTGAAATAAAATCAATAAAATCTTTTTTTGTTAATGAAAAAGCTATTGCTAAATTTGAGATAGTTAATGATTCATTGAAAATATCCAATATTGGAAATGTAATATATAAAAAAGATATTCAAGTAGAAATTGATAAAAAGCCTTTTATAAAAAAATTAGAATTAGGGGTTGGGGAATCTAAGGAATATAAGTTAACTGGCCCTACTGGAGCTTATGATGTCAAAATAAGTGATGGTGAAACTAGTCTTGAACAAAGCAGGGTGGTATTTCCTGGAACTGGAAAATCTTTTGATATAAGGACTCTTGATGAAATGCAATCTAGTAACTCAAAAATATTTACTCCGGTTATTTGGATTCTTCTGATTGCCATTTTAACTACTGTAATGTTATTCCTTGTATTTAGCGTATATAAGAAAAGATCTGTTGCTTATCCAAGTGATTACAAACCTAAAAAAACCTTAAGACTAGAAGGAATACCTAAATCAAAAGAAGCTGATTTAGTTATAAATTCAAGATTAGGATCGAATCAAAATTCATCTAGACAAATGATAACTAGTTCAAATATGCCCCTTAAGAAATCAATAAATCCGATTGTATCAATTTCTAAGAGATCTATAACACCAAGTGATGCAGTTCAATCTATGGTTGTTGCTGGTCAGAAAAGCAGAGCAACTATAGTAGCGATTAAAATAAAAAGTCCTGTAAGTGATAATGCACGAAAACATATTGAATCTTTATTAAATATATTTTATGAAAAAAAAGGGACTATTTTAGAACAAGGAAGTTTTATACTTGCTATTTTCTCACCAATTGTCACCAAATCTTTTAAGAATGAAATTGAAGCTGCAAGAACAGCTGAAAAATTCATTGATGAAATGAAAGCTTATAATAGGAAATTTAATGATTCAGTTGATTTTGGGGTAGGTGTTAATTCTGGTGAGATAATAAATGAAATATCAGATGCAAAATTAAAATTTACTGCACTTGGAAATTCAATGATTCTATCTAAAAAACTTTCAGAATTATCTAGCCAGCAATTATTTATTTCAAAAGATACTTATGAGAAAGCTATTTCAGAAATAAAGGCTGATAAAGTAAAAGTGAATGAAATTGATGTATATGAAGTAAGAAAAATAGTTGATTATGATAAGAATAAAAAATTTATAGATGACTTTATCAAAAGAAATGCAAAGGAAAACTCCAAAAGACTTGGATTTATGCCTCCTAATGCCTTATAAACATGAGATTTAAAGAAATTATATTCATACTTTTACTAATAGCTTTTATAATAACTTTTTTTTCTTTTTATTTTGGTGGAATATTTGTCGGAGGATGCTTTGTTAAACCTATTATAACTGATGTTGATAATCCCAATAATCTTAATTTAAGTCTTAAACATGGAGAATGTCATCCATATTTTTTAATAAAAAATTATGAGAATGAAATTATATTTTATGAAATAAAAGGAGATATTGAAAAAGATGAAAATATCTCATATGGAACTAAATGTATGTTTGATGAATATGTTAGAGATCATGGCAATTTGAGATGCGCCCATCAAAAACTGGAGTTTAATAAGAGTTATCCTGTTTATAATGTTCATAATGATTTTGAAATATTTACTGATAAAGGGAATATTAAAGCTAGAATTGAATATAATGATTCTAGAAAATTAATATTAAAGATAGGTTATATTGCATTAATAATAACAATACTTCTAGGATTAATCTATTATTTACTTGCTAAAAAAAGAATAGAAAAAACACAAAAAAAATCTAGGAATAAGATTATAAAAAATACAGATAAATCTAATAAAAAAATTAAAAGAAAATAATTTATCTATTATAATCTATATTAAAAATATTTATAACTTCACTAAGATTATTGTTAAAATGTTTAAAAAAAAGAGGGATAGAATCATATTAATAATAGTTTTATTAGTTTTATTAGTTTTAATAAATTATTTACCAAAAAAAAGCATAAATGGGAATTTTTTATTTGTTAGTAAATATTATTCTAGTCCTGTTAAATTTGATCCAGATATAAATAATCGTTTTAATAATGATTTGAATCAATTATCAATTAAATCAAATAAAGAAAATAATTATGATAGATATTTAAAAAATAGAAATTCTTATACAATTTCTGATTTTTTGGGTGAGAATAATAAGATAAAAAGAGAAGAAGTTTATGGAATTTCTTCTGAAGAAGAAAATATAGTTTATCAAGATAGTGAAAAAAAGATTAAAGAGTCTTATTCTTGGACTGATAATAAAAAAATAAGAAAGTTATCTGTGGTCGATTATGATGAAAGTGAAATTTATAAGGAAGAGTATTTAGCTAATGAATTTATTATTAAATCTGAACTTTCTTTTGAAGAGATTGATAAAATAACAAAAGCAAGCGGACTTGAGATATTAAGAAGAATTAAGATTGATGAAGAATTTCATTTATATAAAATAAAACATCCAACAAAAGAATTAGAAGAAGTAATAATTGATCCTAATCTGGATATATTATTTAATAATGGATTTATCGAACCTAATTTTTTATTAAGTGTAGAAGAAATTCCAAATGATTCTTCATTAAACCTATTATGGGCATTTAATAATATTGGTCAAACTGGTGGAAAGAATGATTCAGATATTGATATGTTTGAAGCTTGGGATCTTTCAAAAGGTTCTAATGAAATAATAGTAGCTGTAATTGACTCAGGAGTTGATTATAATCATCCTGATTTAAAGAATAATATCTGGATTAATCTTGATGAAATAGCAAATAATTCTATTGATGATGATCTAAATGGATATATTGATGATGTTGTTGGATGGGATTTTTATAATTATGATAAAGATCCTAATGATGAACATAGTCATGGAAGCCATATTTCTGGAACTATTGCTGCTGTATATAATAATAGTATAGGAGTTGCTGGAATAGCTCCAAATGTAAAAATCATGCCATTAAGATTTTTAGGTCCAGATAATTATGGAAGCATGTTTGATGCCTTGGAAGCATTAAAATATGCAATTAATAAAGGAGTAAAAATCACTTCAAATAGTTATTCTGGAGTTATGTCCAATCAATTTAAATTATCCAAGGATAATGATACTTTCTTTATTTGGTCTGCTGGAAATAATGGTGCTAATCTTGATTTAGATAGTTTTTATACGATTTATAGATTTAATTATTCAAATATTATCATAGTTGCATCAACAGATCATTTAGATAATAGGCCTAGTTGGTCAAATTATGGAAGCAAGGGTGTTGATCTTGCTGCACCTGGAGCTAATATCTATAGTACATGGAAATTAGGCGGATATGGATCTAAAAGTGGAACATCTATGTCTGCACCGCATGTAAGCGGAGTTGTCGCCCTATTAGCTAGTTTGAGACCTGATTGGAATAATTCTAGAATTAAATCTGCATTATTAAATGGAACAGATTATGTTGAATCTTATTTTAATAAATCTATCACACAAGGAAGGTTAAATGCTTATAATTCCTTAAAAATAGCTGATAGTTATGACCCTATTGTTGTAATTAAAAATGATAATATAAAAATATTAGATGAATCTAAATTTAATTTTGGTAAAACTATAGAAAATGTTCCAATTGTAGAATCTTTTACAATTATAAATTATGCTATCCATGATAATTCAACTGATCTTCAAATAAATAATTTGAGTGTTCCAGCAGGTTATAGTGTATTAACAATGCCTGATAAAAATCTCTTAAAAAAAGGAGAATCAACAACATTTATAGTTAAATTAAATAGTCTAATTTCTGGAAATTATACTGGAGTAATAAGTATAAACACTAATAACCCGGAGATAAATAATTATAACATCTTGGTCACAGGAATTGTTGAAAAAGAAAAAAATATAACTATTATTGATGATTTAGAAGAATCCTTTTATAATTACTTTGATTGGTATACTGTTGCTAATACAAATTCCTATAATGGGTCTTATCATATAAAATATCCACAAATGGATTATTTTCAATTAAATAATTTTGCAAAATGGAGTTTTATTAATAACCCGGGTAATTTTTCAATTTATACTACTTGGTCTAATGAAAGTTATTATAAACAAAATGTAAGTTATGTAATTTATGATAATGAGATAGAGGTCGGAAGAGTTTTTATTGATCAATCTAAACCTGCAAAGGATTTAACTTATTTAAACTTGAAATGGGGATTTTTAGGAAATTATAGTTTTAATTCAAATAATATTATTGTTAAAGTTCTTCAAGAAGGAAATTATTATATCCCAGCTGATGCTATGATGGTAATTAAATCAGGAACTTTAACAAAAGAGAATAATCCTCCTATATTAAATCCAATTGGTAATAAAAGTGCTAAAGAAGGAGATTTTATTGTTTTTGTAGTATCTGGATATGATATTGATAATGATAATACTACTTTATCTGCTATTAATATTCCAAATGGAGCGAGTTTTAATCCTAATTCAGGATTATTTAATTATCAACCTGCAATTGGGCATGCAGGAATTTATAGAATAAATTTTACAATAAGTGATGGGAAACTAATTGATTATGAAACAATTATACTAAATATATCTAGCTTTGGAAATATTAATAATTGCAATTTAACTAATGCATATTTTTTAAATTCAAGTGTTATTGAAGGTATTTTAACAAATATGATTGTAAGGGGTTCAGACTGCAATAATGAATCAATTGAATTCTTCTTAAGGAGAAAGGATAATCATCAACTTGTAAAATCTATTAATTCCACATTATATCAAAATAATGCTTCAGTAAGTTGGACTTCAATATATAATGCAACTGATTATTATTTTATTGCAAGATTAATAAAAAATAATTCTATCTGGATAAATAGCACTAAATACCAATTTGGAATATTAAATGTTTTAAAAAATGAATTTTGCATTGATAATGATAAAGATGGATTTGGAACTTGTCCAAATAATTGCAATAAAAATAAATCTTGCAGTTATGATGGAAATGATTGCAATGATAGCAATATATTGGTAAATCCAGGAATAACTGAGGGTTGGATTAATAATAAAACAAATACCAATTTTTCTTCAAGTTGGCAGATGTGCGGAGATAATATTGATAATGATTGTGATAATATTATCGACTGTGATGAAATTAGTTGCAGTGGAAGTCCTAATTGTAAAAAATGCTTTAATAATACTAATGAACTACCCATTTGCATTCAATCGAGTTGCATTAATAATGAGACAGTATATTCTTTTAATAATTCTTTATGCGATGATAAGGATCCTTGTACTAGGGATGGGTGCAAAATAAATGGATGCACAAATATTTTTGAATCAAATAATCAAAGTTGCTTAGAAAAAATTAAAAATTGCACTGATATTGATAATGATAGCATATTAGATTATAATCCAATAAGTTGTTTATCTGGAAAAGATTTCTGCATAATAAATTATTCCAACTTTATTAATAAAACTTCTTTATATCCTAGAGCAATAAACTATAATTTATATTGGAGAAATAATAGTGAAGTTAATAATATTTTAGATCTAAGGATATCTAAAAATGGCATAATTGAAATCAATTTTAGTGATTTTATTAATCTTTTAGAAATAAATGGTTCAGGATGCTATAATTCAATAATTTTAGATCCACTTATTAATATTAAAGATAAATATGCTTTTATTGACAGTGAAAATATACCAAATCTTAAAAAACCAGCAAGAATCATATTTAAAAATATTAATTTAAATAATCCTAAGATTTTAAAAAATGGATTAGATTGTTTAGATTGTTCTATTATAAGATATGATACATCATTAAATAATCTTGAAGTTAGCATAAATGGATTTTCTTCTTATGAAGTTGTAGAAAATGTTAGCTTACCAAATTCTCCGATATATACTCCTGAACAAACTTTCGCTGGATCTTCTGGAGGCGGAGGGGGTTCATCAGGAGGAATAATTCTAAATAAAAAAGATAATAATAGTGATAAAAATAAAACGATTATAAATGATACTAAAGAAAATAATATCAATAAAAGCGAAGGGAATGAAATTAATGAGGAAAAAATAATTGAAGAAAATCCTGTTAAAAATCAGAATTCGCTTGAAAATAATAATTTAATTTTCTTATTTATTCTAGGAATAATTCTATTATTAATATTTATTATAATTTTTATTATATTAATAAGGAAAAAATTAAAAATGAGATTTTTAAATTAAATTTTATATTTTTCATATAATTTTCTTTTTTCTAAGTCTTTATCAGAATATGCTTTTTGGAGTTTTTTAGAAAAACCTTTATCAAGAATATTTTCATATATTATTGACGGAGATGAACCATTGTTTTTTAATAAGCCAAAATTTAATTCAGATGAAAGTTTTTCTAATTCCATATTATCTTCTTTATCCTTACCTACAATAATAAGCCCATTTTTCCTAAAATATCTTCCTAAACTTAATAATCTGATATGGTTGAAAGTAATATCTTTATTATGATTAAATAAATCAAGAAGTTTTTTTGAATAATGTTTTTCACATAATAAACAACCGCCACCTGGACTAGGAAAGTTAATATTATATTTTTTAGCTAAAGATAATTGCAATTTTCTTTGCCTTCCTTGAACATTAAATAATAAGTCCCTATTAATAATCTTATTTTTTTCAATTTCAGTTATATCCAATCTTTTTGCAGAAAGTGGACGTAAAATCTTACCAATTAAATCTGTTTCTTTTTCCATTAATAAAAAATCACGTTTCTTTTGTGAATTGGGCCTTTCATCTAGAACTTCTCCTGTTGCTATAAAATCCGCATCAATTTTTTCCATTAATTCTTTAGCTTTTTTTAACATGAAAATCTTGCAATCCTTGCATGGATTGATTGCTGAACCGCGATTAAATTTAGGTTTTTTGATTATTTCGAGATATTCATTAAACAAACTACCGGATCTAAGATCTATATAATGAAGTTTATTTTTTGTTATAAACGTTGATTTTTTAGAAAAAGGTAACTGGAAAAAAACAAGTTCTATATCAATTCCAAGTTCTTCAAGTATTTTTTCAACAACGAGACTATCAAGTCCGCCTGAATATAATAAAAGTGCTTTAACCATTTATAAAAAAAAAGATTTAAGGTTATTTAAGTCTAACTTTGATTAAAAAAAATTTATATTATTTATTTAATGTGCTAACAATCAAGAGAATACTAGTCAAAAAATTAATTATTATTAGAAGTATAATAAAAATAATTATGCTAGAACTAATGCTAACCCTTTTATTTAATTTTTTCTTTTTTTCTATAAGAGAAATTTTAGGGTCTGAAAATTTTTTTAGATATTCTTCTGGAATCATGATAACTTAAGTAATTACTAACTTATTAATTTTAGTATTATACAGAATATATTCAATATAAAATTTAAAGATATTCTTTAATCCTTAAAATTAAATGCTCTAAAATCTTATTAAAGGAGGATCTAGATCTCCATTTTTGATAATCAAAAGGAACTGATTTTATCAAAGTTTCTCCAAAGTGTTTCTTAAATTGCTTAATTAGTTCTTTATCCTTTCCAAGAAAGTTTATATCAAATTGATACATAAAACTCCTATAGTCAACGTTTGAAGTTCCAAACATAAAGAATTTCTCATCAATAATTAGGAGTTTTGCATGCAATAAGCTTCTTTTATAAACGTATATATTAATATTATTTTTATAAAGCCTACCAAGATATCTTCCTATTACAATATCAACCAATTTAACCTCTGAATCCTCAGGTATAATTATTGAGATATTTACGCCTTTTTTAGCTTTTTTAATTAATGATTTTACTATTCTTTCAGATGGAATGAAATATGGAGTTTCTATCATTATTGATTTTTTTGCACTATTAATAAGTTTTTTGAATTTAGATTCAGTAATTCTTGAATAAATTGAAGGAAAATCTTGAATTATTTCCAGGTTTTTATGAAGCATGGATTTAAACCTTTTTTTATTTAATTTTCCATATCTTCCCCAAGTATGTAGAAAAGAATCGACTAATTTTGCAGTTATATCTCCTCTAACTCTTAAAACTAATTCTCTATTTATAATTCCTGTTAAAGTTATATTCATTGAACCCAGATAGGAAATAGAATCGTCTATTAACAAAAGTTTTCTATGATTTCGTTCATTATTTATCTTGATATTTTTTCTAAATCCGAAAAAGAAGGATTTTAATTTCTTGAAAATTTTAACTTCACCACCTGCTTTAATTAAATCATTAAAAAACTCAAGTTTTGCATTTGAACCAAATGCATCAAAAAGAACTTTTATTTCCACACCTTCTTTAGCCTTTTTTATCAATTCTTCCTTGAATCTAGTTCCAATAACGTCGTTATCAAATTTATAGGTCTCAAGATAGATGTATTTTTTTGCTTTAGCTATGTCTTTTAACATCTCTGGATAGATTATTGAAGGTTCAGACATTACTTTATATTCTTTCATAAATATATATCCTAGAAGTGGTTTTAATACTTTTTCATTTTAATTAAGAAGATTTTAAATGAATAAAAAGTAATATTTTAATTCGCTTATTTTATACTTTTTCTCCCCTTAGACGAGGAGAAATAAGTAAAAATAAAGTAAAAATAATCTATAAATCCTGAATATTATCGGCCTATAAGTCAACTTTATGAAAATTATTTTTATTTAAATAAAGAAATTATAACAGTTTTTCACAATTTTTATTTGAATATGGCTCGTATTTAGCATATCCTTTATCAAGAAGTTCTTTATTTATCAATAATTCGTCGGCACCAATAGTTTTACATGATTCATCAGAAACAATATTCTCATTATTTTCTTGAGGAGCAATTTCACAAGATTTTATTTCCTCATTTGATAAATAAACAAATCTTGAAATGGTTTTATATCCGTCATTTTCTTTAGGATCAGAAATTATTCGAACATTTTTATTAAGAACAAGAGAATCTAAAAAACTTTTTGAATTTTTATTTGGAGTAATACATAAAAATTTGACTTTAATTCCGGATTCTAATTCTAAAGTTCCATCTTCATAAACTTTAATCACTTTTTGCATATCTTCAATTGAACTATCAACCGAGGGTCTAAAAATAATATATGAAATAATTGTAATAATAAATACAATAATTAATAGATATAATATGAATAAATTTTCTTTTTTAAATGCCTCTGATCTCTTTTTTTTCATATTAAAATAAATCATGATAGATTTATAAATATATCACTCGTAATTATTTTATAATATATATTGAATCTCATAAATCAATTGATTTAACTTCAATATCTTTATTAAAAGGAGGTGAAAAATGGAATCCCAAATAATAGGAATCATGATAATAATTGTTGGATGGATATTACAATTAATTCATTCATGGAATGGTACAAAAGAGATTAAAAAAAGATTCTTAATACTTTATGCTGTTGGAAGTGCTATTGTAATCATACTAACATCTAAAGAAAATTTAAAATCGGTAGCATTTTTCAACATGATTGCAATGATACTTTCATGCCTTGTTTTAATAAGAATAAGCAGTTCATCGACTATAAAGAAAACAGTAAGCAAAAAGAAAAGAAAATAATTTTTATAAAATGGCAAAAAAAGTTATAAAAAAATCTGAAAATAAATCGAAGATAATTAGTCTTACAGATAAAACTGAAGGGTCAATTGCTATTTTTGCTTTACTTTTAATACTTATTTCATCAATTTATGATTATAAGGTTTCGCTCGTAATTGCAATTGTTTTTATAATCTTGCTTGCTATATACAAGTTTATAAAAGAATAGATATGAAATCTAAAAATAAAATTCTCCCTATTAGAAATCTGGAAGTTAAGGATTACTTCAAATTTACTTATAAAAAGATTATTGTTAATTTAATATTATCAATAACTTTATTTTTAATTTTACTCGCTTTTCTAAAAAAACAAAGAGAAATTTTATTTTATGAAGATATTTCCTTAAAATTATTTGATTTTTTATTCAATATTATAATATACATGATATTTTTATATCCCTATTCTTGTTTTATAACATTATGGCTATTTAAAAATGAGAGGAAAAAATAATGAATTTTAAACCTACAGTTCTTAAGATTATTATCTCTTTATTATTAGGAATACTATTTGGAATAATTTTTGTTGAATCTTTAAATGTTTTTTTAATGGAAGGTGAAAATGAAGATGCTACATCAATATTAAGTGTTTTCTTTTGGATATTTATCTTTATACTTATTATCTATTTATTTTTAAGTTTAATAACAAAAAGAAGGGATAATCCTAATTTTGTTAATGGTGCTAATTTTCTACCTCAAATTAATAATAGTAAAAATATAGTTCAACCTACTGGAGATAAATGGTGGATGAATGTGTGAAAAAATAAGATAACTATTATTTTAAATCCGCTACAGATGATATTTTTTCCCCATTAAATAAAATTTTATCACTATAATCCCTTTTTAATAAAGATTTTATATCCTTTGGAATATTTCCTTTAATGTAAAATCCCCTGAAAAGAGAATCCTTTAAAAGAGAAATATCATGTTTAACAATAATTTCTGGAACTGCGTCATTAAAGCAATCTTTCATTGCAATTCTTTTTGAATTAGGATAGGGAGAATATTTTTCATTAATAATATTTTTAATCAATCTAAAAAGAGCTTTCTTTTTTGGATATTCATTTATTAAATCAAAAGTTTCTTTTTCTACTTTCCAGAAATCAAATAAAACCCGTTTTTTACCTAGATATTCATCATTATAAAATTTATCAATTACTTTTCTGCATGTCTTATTTTTATTAGCTAATTTCTCCAGATATTCTGGATTATTTTTATCCCAATATTGGACAACTGCTTTATAGGCTTGATAGGAGATTGAATTTCTATAATAATCTGATTTCTTTAGATAATCTAAATCAAAAATAAAGCTATACTTAAAATCATAAGAAGCAGAATATGCAAAACCCAAACTTAGGAAAATACATGGATAAATTCCTAATAATCTTTCAATATAAGAATGTTCTATATTATAATTTTATATATCTGGAACTTTTAATTTTCCTTCCTTTAATATTTTCTTAAACAAATAAGTATTAGGAGTAGCATGTACTAAAATAGTTTTATTATATTTTTTAATAAAAGGTTTTTGCAACTTTTGCATTTCTAAGAATCTTTTCTTTATTGATATCTTATCACCCTTATTGAACTTTTTTATTTGCATGTACTTTTATATATAGAGATAAGATCTTTTTAAATTATTTTAATCAAACAATATATTTAAATAATAATTTAGGTATATTATAATAATAAAAAGAGGAAAATGGCATTAGGAACTTTTGAAACATTAGTATTACCTGCAATACTTGGTGGGATTGGTGGTTTAACTAGGGGATTTATTGGATTATTAAAAGCATTATCTCTAAAACGTAAAATTCTTTGGGGTTATTATGGAATAACTGTCTTAATTGCATTTGTTATAGGCATATTTACTGGAATTGTTTTTAATTTTGATTCTAGATTAAGTTTACTAGCTGGATATGCTGGAACTGATATTTTAGAAGGAATCTATAAATCATTTAAGGTTGATAAGGCCTATGTAATGAAAAAATGAAAAATAAATATCTATTTATTGGAGCAAGTATAGTTTCAGGAATATTTTTAACAATAGGTATGTTATATGGTTTAACCTTATTTCATTGTATTGATGGATCTTGTTTAACTGATTTATTAAATAAAGTTTATTTTTATCCTGTTTATTTTTTAATATTTACCTATTTTTCATATAAACTATTAGGTAAAATAAAGATATAATGAGATTAACTATAGACCTAAGTGATGATGAAGTATTAATCTTAAAGAAAAGAGGTAAGAAAAATTATCTAAAGTTAAAAGAACAAGTTGAAGATATAATTAGGAGAAGTTGTATTAATGCAAAAAATAATCCAATAAGTAGAACTAAAGTTGATGATAACTTAGTTGAGATATTTTCAAGAGAAAGAAGAGGTAAAAGATAAAATTATGGGATTTCAAAAAGATGAAGATTTTCAAAGCACCATATTTAAGATGTTTTTTTCTAAAATTGTGGGGTTAGCAATATTTGGTGTTATACTTATAATAGGAAATATTATTAGATTATTTAGTGATAATAGTATTTTGAACTCATTTTTTGGATTTTTGAATGGTTTTAGCTATCTAATCCTGATATTTACGGTTTTATTATTTTTAGGTCAGTTATTTTGGTTGTTTGATTTCCCTGTTAACTTGCCTGGACCTATAATAGAGGGGTTATCAGGAGTAGTTCTTGTAAAGTTCTTTTTTCATGCATTAATTTATGCTAGCGGGTTTATGAAAGATAAGACTAATATGATTCCTTTTGATAATTTCTATAAAATTGCTGGAATTGTTATTTTTATTCTAATACTAATATTAGGATACTCTAAACTATTCTATATTCTTTACACTGGAAAGAGTGAACGAAAGCTAATAAAACCTTGATTTAAGATTAAAATTAGTAAAAATTATATAAAACAAGAATAATTTAAATTAAAAATATAAAAATAATTTTTTAAATCTAGACTATCAGCGATAAAAAACGAACTATGCCAGATTATTAACTAATTAGTAGTCCATAACATTTATTAAAGGATTTTAAGGTAATTTATTTTATTGCAAAAAAAGAAAGGTTAGAAATAAAGATAAACAATTTTTTGCAGGATGGCTTAAATTTGACTTTTGAAAAAAGGTTAATTAGCTATCGTGGAACAAGATTAGAGCGATTAAAAGGATGTATTTTTTTATCGGTTGGTAGTGAACACATACACTATACTTAGGAAAATATACTTTGTCAAAGCCAAGATAAAGAAATATATTTCTAATTGCAAAATTGTTTATAAAGAAAATAACTATTCGTAATTCATAAGTGAAACAAAAAAAGGATTAATACAAAAATGGAATCAAATTTTATATGTAACGGAAAAAAAGAAGCAGCTATATTATATAGCAATCATATTCAATTTTTGAAAGGAGGTTGTAGAAGATGAATAAAAGTCTAGTAATCTTGGCACTGGCCATGGTTCTAGTAATGCCTGTTGTAATGGCTGTTGATGTTGGAACAGGTGTTGGGGTAAATATCCAAACACAAAAATTCCCACCAAAAGTGTGGATGTGCGATTCAAGATCGGTAGCTGATGACCCGACTGAAAACGGTAACAACGGTCTTTCTTTAACTGAAAGAAAACATAATTATGCGTTCGAAGGAGAATCTCTTCATTGGACTGTTCTAGTTATGGATAAAAATAAGATAGAGGAAGTAATCGATGTTGTTGGTACTGTTGGTCAATCACAAGGTACAGGTAATGAAGTTGAAGTAGAATGTAAAAGAATAGTTGGTAATCCTTTCAATGAAGGAATACCTGCTTCATGTAATGCAAGAATTTATGAAGAATATTTATACACATTCAATCCAGACATGATGGCTTTCTATGATTGTACACTTACAGTTGAGACTGCTAATTCAATGCATGGAGAATACTTCATCACTATTGAAGCTAAAGACGCAACTGGTCTTAGTGATATAATGGATGAAAACGAATATTGGTACCTTAATCCGACAATTGCACTGAGTGTTGATGGAAACCTTGACTTTGAAGATGTTATGCCTGGCACAGACGCATATTCTAATACTATATTATTAGGAAATGATGCTGAAGCCGGTTCAGGAGTTATACTTGATATGTTTATATCAGGAACAGACTTCTACGATCCTAGCTCGAGCGGAGCAAGATGCTCTGACAACACAAACAAGCTAGCTTTAACTACATTCAGATACTTTGTCACTAATGGTGCTTTTGTATCAAATGCAGGTATGGCTGGTACTGACTCTGAAGGTTATACTTCAATCCCATATAGCACAGAAATTTCTGGAGCTAAAAGAATTATGAGATGGAATGATAATATTAGAGGTTCAGCTCCAAGCTCAAGTGTTGTAGAACAAGACTGGAATAATGGTAATGCATTATCACCAGGAAGCGAGATGGCGTTAACATTTAAGTTAAGCATGCCAGAACCATGTGTAGGCGATTTCTCAGAAGGTCAAGTATACTTCTGGGGAGAAGCAATTTAAGAAGATTGTTTAATTTTTTATTTTTAATATTTTTTTAACTTCTTAATCAACCCAATAACCGGGAAAAAGACGGTGTAAAAACCTTATATAAAGGTTTTATTGATGATACTTATTTAGTTTCATCGAGGTGGAAAGATGAAGGTTATTCTTCATCGATCATATTCAAAAAAAAATCAAAATGATTAATTCATTTTGATATCATTTAATCAAAAAAAATTATGGAAGAAAATCAATCTCAAGATTATTCTCAGGAAGTAAGATTATTATTTGAAAGAAATGGCAATCAAATAGATTTGTATCAAAGAAAAGATATTTCTAATATTGGAAAACGAGTTTATTCTTGTTTAGCGCAAGCTGATATCAATGATTCAATTGAAGATTCAATTAAAGAAGCAGTTGAAAAAGCATATGAAAATAAATCTTTAGATTTACCTATAGGAGTTATGAGAATAGTTGCATGTGATATACATAATATTTTCCATCCAGTTGTTTATTTAAAATCAAATTTAGAAAAATTAGTTTGATAAATAGCGACGAAGAAAAATAATCAAAAAATCAAGATGATAAAATCATCTTGGATAATAAAATCAAAATGAAATAATCATTTTGATGAGATATTATATATGAATCAATAAAATATAGCGACGAAGAAAAATAATCAAAGATAATACATTAATACATAATCAAACACAATAAATAAATCATTAAAAACAAGATGATAAAATCATCTTGGATAATACATTAATACATAATCAAACACAATAAATAAATCATTGGATTCAAGTGGTAATAAAGGTTTAAATACAAGGATTGGACATTTAAATTTTAAGGATGATAAGATGGTAGATAAAAAAAATTCAAAAGGAATTATTTTAGCAATTTTTGGAGCGTTATTTATAATATTTTCATTATCCGGCATTTTAGCTGAAGATTTCTGTTTCTTAAAAATGGGTTATAACCAAAAAATACCAATTACAACTAAAGATTATTACACATGCAAACATACAATATGTCAAGTTTGTGCTACTAATACTAATCCTCATTGGTACGCTTCTTGGAACAAGTGCAGATTTGCTTGTACAGATAATCCAAATGATCCAAGTAACCCTGAAAATCAGCCTCTTGTTTTAACTGCTAATTTTCCTTTTGCTGATGGAGGAGTATTTACTAAACAAAATTTCTTAATGGATATTACTACAAATAAGATTGCAAGTATTAGTATGCAAGATAATATTAAAGGGACTGTTATAAATTTTTGTCCAAATTGTGCTAGAGTAGGTAAATCTATGACATTTAGACAAGGTTTTAATGATATAACAATTAGAGCATCAAAAGGAACAGATTTTAAAGAAAAAAGAATTACATTTTTTATTGATAATCAAAAACCACAAATAACAAAGACATACCCACTTCAAAAAAAATTTACTGATGGTACATTTACTATTGTATATAATGAAGATGGTTTAACTAAAATTGATTTATTTTATGGTGCTGAAGGCACTAATCAAGTTAGAACTTTATCAGGATGTGAAGCTGGAAAGAAAAAGAATTGCAGTATTAAAATAGATTTAACTGCTTTTAATGAAAAACAATTAACTTATTATTTTACTGTTTATGATAAAGCAAATAATGTTGTTTCATCTAAACCAATATTAGTATATGTTGATATGACTGCGCCAAAAATATTAAGTTTTTCAAATGTGGTTGATAGATCTTATGTAAATTTCCAAATTAATGTAGAAGACAAGTTTATGGATAAAATAATCTATTATGATAATGAAGATATGAGGCCTAAAACAATGTGTTCAAGCATGAGAACTGGATTATGCAATAAGAAATTAACTTTTAGAAAAGGTCATCATGTTGTAAAGGTTCAAATGCTTGATAAAGCTGGAAATAAAGCAGAAAAAACAATTGAATTTGATATAGCTTAGGGTTATTTTATTTTTCTTAATAATTAAAAAATATATTAACAGAGTTTTTTACATGAATACTGACAGCAGTCAGTAGTTTATTTCAATTCTTAGGCAAGTATTAAAAAGGAAGATGATAAAATCATTTATTCTTACTAGATAATAATTGTAAGGAGGTGAATAAAAAAGATGAAAAATAATTTAATATATGCATCTATAGCATCTATTTTTGTGTTTGCTTTATTAGTAGGTAGTGTATCTGCACTAACTGTACCTAATCTTGAAAGGTATAAATCTGGAAGTGTTCAATTTTTACCTAGCAGAGATATTGAAGGGGAATCTCATTTTTCAAGTAATTCCATGGTCGGGTATTTAACAATTAAGGGCGAAGATGATTGTGGTAATCCATTCCAAATGCAATTAAACATCAATAATGATAATGTCTACAAAAGTGGAGATGATATTATTGTTAAAGGTGTAGCGTACGGATTATGGTGGACAAATAAAGAATTTGTTTCAATTGATTGGGTACCTGGCAAATATATAATTAGATCTAATGGTAAGGTTGATGTTTATTTACAAGGTGAACCTGTTGTAAAATATCTTGCACCATTAGTATAAAAGAAGATTTATTTTATTTCTTATTTTTTTATTATTTAAAATTAGTAATAAAAATAATATAATTTAATTAATTTTTATTAAACTTTATTATCTATAATTAGGGGTAACTCGAATATAAATATTAAATAACTCCTTAATTATTTTATAATATCAAACGAATTTGTTTGATAAGATAATCTTGAAAGGGGGTTAAAAAAAATGAAAAACAGAATAGTATATAGTACAATTACATTAATTTTAGCGTTTGTTTTAGTTATTGGGAGTGTTTCTGCACTTACTGTACCTAATATAGAGGCTTATAAAAAAGGAAGTGTTCAATTTTTACCATCAAGAGATATAGAAGGAAAATCATATTTTTCAGCTAATTCCATGGTAGGAACTTTAACTATTAAAGCTAAAGATAAACATAATAAACCGTTTCAAATGCAACTAAATATCAATAATGATCATGTGAGTAGAGGTGGATGTCATGATGATGAAGGTTCTTCATATATTAGCGAAAGTTCAGTAATCATGCCAAATGGGGATATTATTGTTAAAGGTTCTGCATACGGGGTATGGTGGACAAAAAAAGAATTTGTTTCAATTGATTGGGTACAAGGTAAATATGTTATCCATAACAATGGTAAAATTGATGTGTATGTTGATGGAAAACTTATTGTTAAGAATCTTGAAATAGATAATTAAATAGAAAAATTTTTATTTTTTTTATGTTTTGTATAAAGTTTATTTAACTTTGTCTAAGTTAGTAATGATAGTAAAAAATCCTTATTTAAGGAGTAAATCTTGAATGCATGATATAGAATTGAAAAAAAGACTCTAAATATATTTATAGAATAGAGCAGGTCTTACTTAACTTTATATATTGATAATTTTATAGGTATTAATTATAACAATTTAATATGAAAAATATCTATTTTGGAGAAAAATTAAAAGAATACGAGGTAAGAGTATTAAATGAAAGAGAAGTTAGAGCTGCTGCGGGAATATTATTCTTTTTAGCGATAATCTCTTTTATGAATGCTTATTTAACTAGCAATTATAAATTTATTAAAATTTTTATTATTATATTTATGAGTGATTTTTTTATAAGAATATTTATTAATCCAAAATATTCTCCAAGTTTAATTATTGGAAGATTTGCTGTAAAAAATCAAAAGGTAGAATATGCTGGTGCGCCTCAGAAAAAATTTGCATGGATACTTGGTTTTATTTTTTCAATAATAATGTTTTTTTTAGTTGTAGTCTTTAATATAACTGGGATATTTAATCTATTAATCTGCATAATGTGCTTATTTTTATTATTTTTCGAATCTGCTTTTGGAATTTGCATTGGATGCATGATCTATAATTTATTTAGTAAAAATAAAGCAAAATTATGTCCGGGTGCTGCATGTGAAATTAGGAAAAAAGAAGAGATACAGAAAATAAATAAAATACAGATCATAATTACAACATTATTCATTCTTATAATATCTTTAATCTACTATTTTTTTATTCGATAAGATCATATAATGCTATTTGAACATTACTTGATAGATCAATACCATTTTTATATCTTCTAATTAATCTATCTGGAAGAGAATTTAGTATTATTTGTTCGTAGGTATTTGGTTCCTCAAAAAGATTTCTTTCAAAATGAGATATAAACCTTGCTTGTTCTGGAGTGATTTCATATTCAAAAGGTTCTTCACTTACTTTATATTCCCAATAGGTGCCCCATCCTACTTTTCCATTAAAATAAATCCTACATCTTGAATATTTTGAAAAATCTAAATCTTTTAATTCATGATGAAGATTACCTGAACTATCCATAATAATGAATTAAAAAAAGGAATTTAAAAATATTTTGATATAGATATCTATCAAATAGGATATACTCTTTATCCTTAGTAGTAACGCGATAAATCAAGTCTTTATGACTTGAGATGTTTATAAACAAGCATTATCTAAAATAAAGTGGTAACGCGAATTTAAATAGAACTAGGATATCTATTAATGTTTATCATATCAGACTTTAATAAAAAGTTTTGATATAAATTCCCCTGAAAGGAGGTTAAAAAAAATGATAAACAAAAAAAAGAGTATTTTTATTCTAAGTATACTAAGCATATTAATCTTAAGTAGTCTAGTTATAGCTGTTGTAACAGTTCCTGAAGTAATTGCTTCAAGAAAAGGATATATCCCATTTAAACCAGCTAGAAACATGATATGCACCTCTAATTTCTCTTCTGGACCTATGCAAGCTAGTCTAGATATACAAGGTAAAGATAGGAAAGGTAATACATTTGTAATGCATGTAAATATGAATAATAATAAAGTTACAGATAAAAAAAGTTATATTATTGTAGAAGGACCTATGTATGGTTATTATAATGTAAATAATAATATGACAAGCATTAACTGGGCTAATGGCAAATATATAATCTATAAGTATTCTAAATCGGTTTTTGTATATGTGGATAAAAAACCTTTGGTCTCTAACTTAAGATATAAATAAAGAAAAAGTTTTATTTTTATTTTTTTATTTTAAAGAGGCAATACTAATTCTGAACGAGTTAATTCCACATAACCTCTTTTAAGAAGATAATCTTTTCTAGAAATCCCATTTATTGTTTTTCCTGATGGAGTTTGCCTAATCTCACTAAGACCTATTTTTCTAGAAAAATCATGTACAGATTCGTATAAATTCTAACCATAACCTTTTCCCCTAAAATCTCTATCTAATTCAATATCCAATAAATAACAAATATCTTTGTTTATTTCAATATCCAAATGAGTCGTAGATTTTATATTATTTTTGGATTTTTTTAAGGTAAAATATCTTAAATAAATATAAGGTGATTCTGACGAGATTATAGATTGAACTTTATCCCTTGAATTGTATAATTGGAATCTTGATTTAAGACAATCTTTCATTAATTCATTTATAATATTATTAAAATAATAATCCATTGAATGGTATAGAGAGAATTTTAATTTAAAAAGGTTACTTTTAGAAAATCAAGTCCTAATTGACTTGAGTTGCTTATAAACTTTCATTATCTAAATCAAAGTGGTAACGCGAATTTAAATAATTCTAATAAGCATATCTTTAGTACTAGATATAAAATGAGGATAAATAAATCAAAAGGAGTTGTACTTGGATTTTTTTTAGTTGTAACTTTAATTAGTATAAGTGTTTTATTAGCTGAATCAGATCTGTATAGTAATGATAAAGTACTATCTTTAGGAATTAAACCCAAGATGAAGATTTTAACACCTGGAGCGAATAATACAAATACAAACTCCAATATTACCAATAATACAAATAATTCCAATAATAATCAAACAGATGAAGATAATGAAGATGAAGAGGGATATGATGTTGGTGATGAGGATAACTATGATGAAGATGAAGAGATTTTAGATGATAATGATGAGAATGATAATGAAAATGATGAAAGTTCTCCTATAACAAGTCAAGAATCTAGTAGTTCTGGAGGCGGAGGAGGATCTTCTGGGGGGAGTTCTTTTAGTAATTCTAGAACAACAATAGTAAATAAATATGATGATAGTTATGATGTAAATATTGAATCTGAAGATGTTATAACCTTGGGTAAAAAAGTTGAAAAAGAAAATATTGAAAAAAATGAAGAAGAAGCGAGTAGTTTAGCAGATATTACTGGCGAATCTATTGCAGTTGAAGACAAACAAAGTAATCCTATTGCTTTTTTTATTATTTTTGCTATTGTTTTAGGTGCTTTTTTATTATTTTTGCTTGGTTATACTAGGTTTCATACAATAAAACCTGAACCTATAAAAACAATTAAAAAAGTTACAAATAAAAGTAAAAAACTAAATAGATAGTTTATTCTCGAAAAAAAAGTTTTTTTTTCATCAAAAGATAGTAGTAAGATATATTTAAATAAAATTTTAATACTTATTTATATATGAAAAAACAGGTAGTTATAACTTTAATTTTTACAATATTCTTGATAAATTTAGGTATCATATCTTCAGTTGTGATAGATCCAAATATTCCACCTAATAATGACTCTGATTGCGTACCTAATTTAATTAATACTAGTTGGAGCGATTGGGTTAATCATAGTCAATGTTCTATTGATGATAAAGTAATTCTTGTTAGAGAAACTATTACATTTGATTCTAATGAATGTGATTTAATTGAAAATAAAACCATTTATGATTATTCAGAATCTACCTGTAATTATTGTAGTCAGGATATTGTTGAAAGTTATTCAAATTGGTCAAGATGCTCTCAAGATCTTATTAAAGTGAGAACTAAGAGTTATTTAGATTTAAATTATAATAGTTGCTGCAAAATTACTGGACTTGAATCTGATTGTGAAATCGATAGTAGTATTTATCAATCTGTTCTTGAAACTGCAAGTTGTAAACTTTTTAATATAACAATTATTAATCCGCTTAATGAAAAAATCTATAATACAAAAAAAGTTAATATTGAATTATCTTCAACAGAATTATTATCAAAATTAGAATATAGGGATGAGTTATTAAAAAAACCAATATGGATGCAATTATGCACAAAATGCATGACTTATAATCGGACTTTAAATTTATATGATGGTAGGCATAAATTAACTTTTAAAGGAACATCTAAAGACAGTGGCCAATACATGACTGAACAAGTTTCAATATTAATTGATAGTAAAAAACCTTTTATTTATCCACCTAGAATAAGAAGACTTGGATTTTCTAATGGATCATTTAGTTTAAATTATACTGAAGAAAATGTTAAAGAAGTAATATTATTTTATGATAATAAACAGGCAATAAAGAGCGATTGTATCTCTGGCAAAAATAAAAGATGTGAATTTATTGTTGATGTAAGTGAATATCATGGACAGGTTATTGATTATAGATTTAGGATGATTGATATTGCTGGAAATACAATAGATTCTCCAAATTATACTGCAATAATAGATGTTATTGCTCCAAATTTAACAAAATTTGAATATACGCCTAAAATCAATAGGATTGAATTTAATATTGAATTAGAAGAAGCTTATTTCCAAGATATTTCGTATATAGATCTTCAAGAAAAAATTCCAAAATGGAAAATATTATGTTCTAGATTAAAGGCAGGAAGTTGCATCAAAGAACAAAGCTTTAGAGGTGGAAATCATCAATTGATAATTAAGTTTTCTGATAAAGCTGGAAATTTTATTTTAAGAGAAATATAAATTAAGAGTATGATGATTTTTAGAGATGGTATTATGGCAAAAATATCAAGATTAGAACTTTATTCAACAATTGAATCAAAAAAATCCTATAATAAAATTATTTATGGGGACCCTGTTATTGATGAAGATTTATATGAAAGAATGAATCGTTTAAAAGAAATGAAAGTACATTCAGTATTAGAAGAAGATAGATTATCAAGAGAAATTGTTAAATGTATTCTTAATAAAGGAAATCCTGGAGTTAAAATTGAAGGTTTGGGTAAAAAGAGTTATTCTTTTATATCTGCTAGATTTCCAGTTGAAGATTCCTATATTGATTCTAAATTAAGAAATATAAGAGATTTAGGATTAATAGATATTATTTTTGAAATAAATCAAAATATTGGTGATTGGTTATTTGAAAGTGAGATGTTTATTTCAAAAAAACCAGATAAAACAGGCAAGATTATTCATATAAAGACTAATAAAGATTTAAGAAATAAGTTGAATGAAATTTTAAAACCTTTTGAAGATGAAAAGCCAATTTATTCTTTTGTAACAATTTAATAAATTTTTTAATAAACTTGTTCAAAATTTTCGAAAAAATGTTCTTCTTCTGAATTATTTTCAATTACTTTTTTTGTATTGTTTATAACAACAATTTCTTGAGTCTCTTCTGATTTATTATTTTCAGGTTTGCTTGATTTTTTTAATATGAAATCATATTTTCCTTCATAATATCCTTTTAATTGAATAAAATAATAACTTTCATCTGTGATATTTATTATCTTTTTTTCACCAGGCTGAAGGGGTATTGATAAATCTATAATCTTATTTTTTATAATAATATATGTTTGATTAATATCATTATTTTTAGAAGTAAGATATATTGTATAATTTGAACCTTTATCTATAATATCAATAGTTTTTCCATTATAAAGGCTAATTAATTGTCCTTTTTCAAGTTGAGTTTCATTAAGGCAAATAGTTTTTTTTGTCTTAAAATAAATTATCCAATAAGCTAATAAAGATAGTAATAAAAAAATCATTACTATTAAAAAAATATTTCTTGATATTTTTAAAATTAAAGCTCTATTTGATTCATCCACTTTTTCTTCCTCTATAATTATAGATGATTTTAGGGTTTAAAATCTTAATTATTATAAATTAAACTAATTTTTAAAATAAAAAAGAATAATAATAATGATTTTAGTAAATATTTCTTATGATTTTGAACTATTATTTTAGAAAAATAGATTATATAAATACGATTAGGTTAAAAACTAAGATAGGATAAAAGATTCTATGAACGATAAAATGAAAAACAAGATTAAAAATCATTTTAAAAAATATATGGAAAAATGGTTGTTAGGGCTGATACTCTCATTTGGATTTTTTTTAAGGATTTTCAAGTTACAAGAACCTCCTTTGTGGGTTGATGAAGCAATATCTTCAATTGCATCTAAAAATATCTTAATAAAATTTGTTCCAATTCTCGATTCTGGAATGCTTTATTCAAGGGCTTATTTTTTTCATTATATTCAAGCATTTTTTTTAATGTTTAAAGAAAATGACTTTTTTACAAGATTTCCTTCAGTCATATTTGGAGTTTTAACAATATATCTCGGTTATAAAATTGGAAAGGAATATTCTAAATCTGGAGGAATATTAACTGCATTATTCATGTCAGTATTTTATTTAGAGGTTTTTTATTCAAGACAAGCAAGATTTTATCAATTGTTTCAATTAATGTTTTTTGCATCAATATATTTCTTGTATAAGTCTTATGAACCTAAGAAAAAGAAACAAAATATTACTTATTTAATATTTGCACTTATTAGCTTGTTAATTTGCATTGATACGCAGATAGCTGGACTAGTTCTTGCACCATTTTTTGTTTTACATATATTATATTTTAATAGACCTAGATATTTAGCAATAATACCTGCAATACCTTTGATTCAGAAGATTATTCCAGCTAAATCCTTAGCATCTGGGACTAAAGAAAGTGCAATGAATTATTCTTCATCTTATTTTGAATTTGCAAGAAATATTCATTATATGCTCATAATAGTTATTCCGGGAGTCATATTTAGTTTTTATAAAAAATTCAGATTAAGTATTTTGATAGTTGTTCCTTCAATAATCCTTTTATTAGGAGTTTTTACACTTAAAACATTTGCGTTAAGATATGCTTATTTTATTGTATTTCCTTTAGTATTATATTTTAGTTTGACACTTGCTTATTTATATGATAAATATGGAAATTCTATGTTAATAGCTATATTTGCAGTTTTAATTATACCTTCCAATTTAATTTATCCATTTACAGCTGGAAATATCATTAATCCAATAGATTATAATTTCTATGATTATTCTGCACCTGAAATAAATATGAAAAACATACCAGCAGAATTAATGATAGAATTACAAAATGAAAATAATAAATTAATTTCATTTTTTTCTTCAAGTGTTGAATGGTATATAAGAAAACCTGATTATGTAATTCCTTTTACAATGGATGGAAGAGCAGAAGATCAGATATCTTATAATAATAGTCAAGGAAGAAGTGTTGATGTTTATTCTGGTGCTGAAATCTATAAAGAAAAACCAAATGGCAAATATTATGTAATTGAAGATTATTTTTCAGTAACAAAATTAAAACCAAAACAAAGAGAAAGATATAATTTATTAATTAAGGGTTGTGAAATAGTTTTTCAAAATTCAGATGTTAAAATAAGAGAATGTAATATGTAAAAAATACATGAAATATTTTTTAGATAAATATTGCTTTTTATTCTTAAGTGAATTAAGAATAAAAAGTTGATTTGATATAAAGGAATAAGAGAATGTAATATGTAAAAAATACATGAAATATTTTTTAGATAAAGAATGTTATTTTAAATGAAGTGAATTCATTTAAAATAGGGATAATTGAAGATAAAGAGATTAAAAATAAAACAATAGAGATAAAGGAAAAAGATAAAAAAATGTGATGATTAAAAAATACATGAAATATTTTTTAGATAAAGAATGTTATTTTAAATGAAGTGAATTCATTTAAAATAGGGATAATTGAAGATAAAGAGATTAAAGATAAAACAATAGAGATAAAGGAAAAAGATAAGAAAATGTGATGATTAAAAAATACATGAAATATTTTTTAGATAATATTAACTAATAAGATCCTTTAATTTTTTTAGAGGAGATTTATTCTTATTTACTCTTTCTATTAAATAACTTATAATATTCCTTGAATAATATCTCATTGAACTTGCTGGAATTGTGAAATCTGGATTTCTATTACATTCCAATACATAATATCTATCTTCTGATGTTTTAACTATATCTACGCCTAAAATATCAGCTGGATTTGATTTAACGACTTCACTAGTTATTTCATGAGCTTTTTCTATACCTGTCTTAAGCTTATTTATACCACAATAAGTTGAACCTATCAATCTTTTTCCAATTGTAACAACCCTCATATTTGTAATAATATCTAAATATTCTTGAACTATTGTTGGATCTTGGCTGGATTTTAAATAAGATTCTAATTCACTTGATGAATTTATTTTAGAAGTTCCTTTACCTTTAGTACTATTTTGAGGTTTTGCAAACATTGGAAAAGAAATGGATTCTAAAATCATTTTCATATTATCATGAGAAAAACCATTAACAAATGCTGATTTTGGTGTATAATCATCAATCCTATCCAATTGTTGGATTAATTTAGTAGTTGGATAGATTAATGATATTGATGGGTCAACAGAAACTTTACCTTGTGTTTCAAATGTTTTTGCTAATTGATAACTTTCTAATTCTGCTCCACGTGATCTTCTAAATAATACTGCATCAAAATCTGAGATATCTTGTCCTTGATAGAATAATTTTAATTTATTATCATTAAATGAATAGGAAACTTTTTTCGGGTCGATAAGCTTTGAAACTAAACCCATCTCATTTGCCATATTAGCTAATTCAGAATCTCCTAGACTAGGTATTCCTTTTTCAGTTATATTACTAGAACTAATTAAAAGTTTCATGGTGCTAAAACATAGACCTCTGCATTTATTTTTATTTGTCCATTTTCTGATTTAACCACGGTTAAACCGTCTCCATGAAATTGAGAATAATAAGATGGTTCAATATAAACTTCCCTACTTTCTTTTTTTACCTCTCCATTTGAAACACCTTGTTCAAGCAAATTTTTCATAGATTGATTGGTAAACAAAGTTGGAATCATTACTTCTTCATCCGTATGTTCTGCAAAATCCGATAAATAATTTATCCAAGAATTATTTAGATTCATATCTCCATTCTGATAAAAACGAGTGCAAATAATACCTTTATCGGTTAGTGCAGTTCTATTTCTTCCAAGATATTTTCCTTCTTCAGAAACTGCATAAATAACATTTTTATTTACATCCATTGTTTGAACTACTGAAGCCCAACCATTACAACCACCATGATGTTTGGATAGGCTTAAACAAGAATTAAAATATTGTCCCATATGAAGAGATTCTAATGGATCTTTTGAAACAAAAAATCTAGCATCTGTATCCATTTCTTTAATTGTTCCAGTTAAACTTCTTGCTGTTTGAATATGACCTTTAATTTCATCTTTTAATGCTTTATTTTTTTCATCAAATTCATAAGAACCAATAAATTTTTCAATTTTTTCCAGTTGTTCTCTTAATGACCCTTGTTTATATCCTTCAATTTCTTTACCTATAGTTAGTAATCTTTCTCTTTCTTCAATAATAGAAGGATCTTCAATTATCGGATTTTCATTATTATCTAGAGGATTATTTTCATTAGTTATTGAAACTAATTCTGAATCTTTTTCTTCAATTTCATATAAGCCTTTTAATCTATCATAAACTTGATCTACTTCTGAATTAATTCTTTCTTTTAATCTATTAATAGATTCTTCATCAGTTGAAACATGATAAGTTCTTTCTATACCATCTCTAAATTCATTTATTTTAACCCCTTCATTTATTAATCTTGATGATAATTCCCTATTTCTTTTTAATCTTCCAATAGCTTCATTGGCTTTATCTTTACCGTGTTTAAGATAAATTGAAGTTAAAAATCTAAGTTCTTTTTTCATTGGAACCTTATGTACAGAACCTGAATTTTTATAATAACCAACTACAACATTATCTATCATTTCTTCTAACTCATCAGGAACAGGTCTAGATCTTGTAACTTGTGAATATAATTGCTTTCTAGTTTTAATTATTGCATCCATTACTTCTCCTGGATGGGGATTAGTTCCAATTGTATCAAGATTATTTTCTAAATCAATAGTTGAATCAATATTTTGCAATATAAAATAAGTTTTAGATAATTCCTTTAATGTTTTTACAGTTTCTTCTTTTGAAGCAGAGTTTAGTTTATCAATAGTTTTTGAGAGAATAGAATCTGGAATATCATTAGAGGTAAGAATATTTATTAGATCCCTGCTTCTTGATTTAGTTATATAATTTAAAACAGGAATTAATTTTTCATCTTGCATGAATTTTCCATATGATTCCTTAATTTTAGGAATTTTTTGTATATCTGAACCAATTGCATTATAATCTCTTTTAAATTGAGAAAAATTCTTTCCTAAATATTCTTCATATAATTCCAGTGATAATTGAACTTTTTTATCATTTAAACCTAAATTCATATTAGGATCTTTTTTCTGTTCATCGATAAAATCCATATATTCCTGAGTTCTTGACCTTATATCAACTAAAAAAGATAAGTATTCTTCAATATCTTTTGATTTATCCTTTTTTCGTTTTAATCTGGTTTTAATAAATCTATCATCTATCTTACCTGAACAAACCTGACTTAATTGAGCGGTTTTTCTTAAAGCTAAGAATAATTCTTTTTCATTTAATTCATCAGGCAAGATTCCATCTATTTCTTCAGAATATGTATCATTATACA
>JBAZYP010000006.1:71491-90100 GCA_041659265.1 Candidatus Pacearchaeota archaeon
ACATTTGAAATTCTTCAAGAGTTGTTGTATCTAAAGTATCAATAATTGATCTAGCTAAGATTCTTTTTCTTTTAGTATTTAATCCAGAATATTTATCCATTAATTCTTTTAAATCAAATATATTTGTTCCAAATCCATCAAAATCTTTTGCCAATTCTTCAACATCCCAGCTCAATTGTTTTACATAAGTTTCTAAAATAGGTCTAGATCTTTCAATAAAAACACTACCTTTTTTATTATCCTTATCGAATATTTCAATAGATTTTTCAAGCCAACTTCTTCCTATTTCACTACCCAAATTTTTGTAAATCTCACTAATATCAGTAAAGAATGAAATTCTTTTATCCAGACGATTTGTGTTATATAAATTTTCATCAATTAATAATGTACTATAATCAGATGATTTAAGATCATATAAGTCATTGATATAATCATTACTTTTAATTATTTTAATATTCCTACTATTTCTATTTGATCTCAAATCAAAATCATCATTTATTAATGAATTTTTTATAGGAAGATCCTTATTTCCTTTAGGAGTTTTTTCAATTTCTTTTAGAACTTGATTAGATATTTGTGATAGTCTTAAAGTTAATGGATTAAAACCCATACCAATAGTAGTTTGATCTGGAATAAACCTTGAAGTTAATTTGGAAAATAAAATATTATCATCTATTGAAGGCAATGATTGGAAAACATTTAAAAATTCAATTGAAGAGTTATTTATTGCTACATTATGTCCTGCATTTAAAATAGCCTCAAGACCATCTAAATCTTCTTTTTTTTCTAAATCCTTAATTTGTTCAACGTATTTTTTTAATGCAGAAGAATTTTCTGTCAGATTTAAAGCAGCTAAATATGAATCAAGTTGTTCATTAGAATTTGTCAAATTTTCTAAAGTCTCTTTTTTCGATTTAATTGAATAATCACTTGAAATTATTTCATAATCTTCATTGTTATTTATAAAATTGTAATTTAATTCAGGGTAATTATTATCTTCAATTATTTTTTTATTAAATTCCTTTTTTTTATTAAATGAAATTTTACTAGCTTTTGCAGCTAATAATGCATCAAATGTTTCAATCGTATATGCAGATGCTAATTCAGCAAGAACCAATTTTTTTCTTGCTTTTAATTTGTCTTTTTTAGATTTATTTTTAAGTCTTAATATTGCGTTATAATCTTGATAAGATTGAGTCAAATCATCCAGATTCATCGTTATTTTCCTCCAAAATTTTGATATTAATTTCAACAATTGTTCTTGGTTTTAATTCATTCTGAAGTAATTTAGGTATAACTATAATGGAGTTTTTTCCCTGACTAGCTATCTTTTTTCTAATCGTAAATTCCTTAAATTCCTTAAATTCCTTATTTTTCATTATATTTTATTATAAAAAAAGTTATAATTTTATTATAATATTTATATAAGTCCAGTTTATAAATCTTTCTAATTGTTATCACTTAATAGTTACACTTAAAGTAAGGTTTAAATACGGAAAATTCATATTATTTATATGGAACATGAAGGCTGGAACTATGATAATGCTAGAATTAATGGTAAAAATGTATTCTTTTTTATGGATACGAGCCATATTAATGAAGGAATTAAAAAAAAATTATTTAGTGAACTTGAATTAAAAATAAATAAGGGATTTTTTCAATTATTATTTGTTGAAGGATTTTCTGGTAGATATAATCCTAAATTTCCTAAAGATTTATCTGAAAAAGAGTTTTTAGAACAATGTTCTGATGATACCCAAAAGTATAGTCCAATAAAACATTTATCATTTAGATTGCAACAAAATAAAAATACTGATTTTTATATCCACGGGATTGAAGATCTTGAAGCATATGAAAAACAACTGGCTATAATAAGTTTAATTGTAGAATTTGCTAAAAAAGAAAAATCTGGCACATTATCTTATGAAGAATATATGGCATCATTAATGGCAAATAAAATTTTTGATGAATATACTGATGAAAGATCAATTATTGTAGCTAGAAATATTATTAAAAATATGAATGAATGGAATGTTAATACTGCGGGGGTTGTTTTTGGAGAGCATCATTATGATTTAATGGTTAAAGAATTATTAAAAGAAAATATTGGGACAATCTCCTATTATCCTGGAAAGATAACATCCGGACATGAAGAAATATTTGAATATGTTGCTAGTATATTAGAAATTTAAATCAAATAATCTATGAATCAATGGTGATTACTTATTCTTATTAAAACCCTTAAATATAAGCCAAATTGCCAAGAATACCTCATTAGTAATAATAAGTGCTAATAAGTAATCTATAATTATATAATGTATATCTGCTAGGTTAAATAAAGTTGAAACTAATAATGTAAAAATACCTAAGGCTCCCCAAATTGATATAAATTTAGGAACAAGTTTTGATTTATATAATAAATAATAGAACATAAAACCACTTATAATAAATACATATATATGAAAATTATTGTAGATTATGTCCTTAAGGTATTGAAGTGATGGGTTTAAGAATAATAATCCGGCTAATATCATTAAAATACCTTCTAAATATTTTAAGATTAGGTAAGAAATTGATAAATTTTTATTAAATTGTTTAAATAGAGGATACATTAAAACGGCTATACCCATAACTGCAAGACCGCTAAAAACATCAGCGATCATTATAATTATTTTTGATTTTGTTATTAAACTAGCTAAAACTCCATATGCAAGAATTATAAAAATACCAACAAGAATTGCTCTAGATTTGTTTGTGATATATTTTTTCATTTTATTTATTTTTTAGGAAAAAACTTTCTAAATGGCAAGATTAATCCTAAGATAGTTAAAATAATAATTATTGTTAAAGGAGGAAGTAAAGACTTTTGAGCTTCTATTGGTAAAGTCCTATTTAGAAATATCCAAGCTAGAAAGTAAACAGGAATAAATAAAAAAGCATACCAGGCCCATTTTTCTCCTTTTCTATAAGCAGTTAAAGATATAACTATAATAAAAAAAGCAAATCCTAGATCAGATAAACCTCCTCCACTAAAATAAAAATTATACAAGTTGAAAAACATTGGATTGGATATTTTAAGTTCTTCAATTGTTAGACCACTAATTGATTCAACTAATTTTGGATCTGTATTAAAGCCTAAGGCATGAGGAACGGCTCCTACTAATACCACTAAACCTATTAAGAAGAAAATAATCCAAGCGTATTTTTTATAAAATTTTTCCATTGTTAAAAGAGTTCAATCTAATCAATCTTAATTGCTACTCCTCCTTTTTTATGTCCTTTCTCAACATATCTATGTGCTTTGACAATTTCTTCCATTGGAAATATTTTATCTATTATGGGTTTAATTTTATTTTTTTCAATTAATTTTGTTAAAAAATTTAATCTCTTTGAATCTAATTTTAAGGCACCATCATCAATTGATACATATTTACCATTTTTGGTAAGAGCTTTTTTACATTCTTCCTTAAGAGGAGAGGTCCTAACTTTTCCATCAGGGCTATGTCCGGCTGCATCCAATATGAAATCAAATTTAGCATTTTTTTCTAAAGTATCAGTTGTTTTATAGTCGATTACATAATCTGCTCCAAGTGATTTAATGAAATCGATATTTTTACTGCTGCAAACACCAGTAACCTTGGCTCCTAAATATTTACCATATTGTATAGCGATTGTTCCAGATGTTCCTGAAGCTCCATAAATTAATATATTTTGATTTTTTTTAATATTCCCCATATCCATATATTGAAGAGCTAAAGAACCACCATAAACTGCAGATGTAGCTTCTTCAAAAGAAATGTTTTTTGGTTTAATAGACACACAGCCGGTTGTTGAATCTGTTTCTTTAATACAAGTGTATTCTGCATAAGCACCTAAATTGAATCCAGTCATACCATAGACTTCATCTCCTGGTGAAAATCTTTTTATATTACAGCCAATTTCTTTTACAACTCCTGAAAAAACAAGACCAATGATAGATTTTCTTGGTCTGAAAATACCCATCATTAATCTAAAAGGGATAATAATCGGGAATGATAATTTTGAGCTACGAATAAAAATATCACTATTAGTTACTGCTGATGCCTTTATTTTAATGAGAAGTTCATTGTCTTTTGGAACAGGTTTTTTAACTTCTGATAAATGAAGTACCTCTGGAGGTCCATATATACTACGAACAATTGCTTTCATTTTTTATTATTTCCTCCATTTATATGAAAGGTAAATTATATAGATCAGGCATATAATTTCAACTGAGGCAAAAAATATGTAATGAGGATATAAAGATCCCCCACCTATAACAAATAATATGGTGATAATTGATGCAATAACATTAGTCCAACGATTTATTTTATAATTTAAATATCTTGAAAGAAATATCATTAAAATAGGAATTTCTAAAAGAATTGCAAAAACTAATAACATAGTTTGATTAATCTGCATTTGATTCATATCCTGAAAAAAATTCGGTGAAATAAATGATAAAATATCTGCAAAAATCATAGTAAACATAACAACAATCCATAAAGTTGAAAGTTTAACTTTAATATCCATTTCATGATTCTTATTAGAATCTATCTCTTTATTCATATTATATTAAATCTTAATTTCTTTATAAATATGGTTATAACTTCAAATAAGATTGAAGTGAAGATTTATAGATAGGTTATAGAAAAGATATTTATACTAAAAAATCCGATTGATATTATGAAAAAATTAATATTTCTAATATTTATTTTTGTCATGATTCTTATTTTAAGTTTTGTTTCTGCTGAAATGTATACTATTAATATTAGAGGGGAACCTAAGACTCCTGATGGAAAGATTGATTTAATGTATAGTGCAGGACTTGCCACTGATAAGGGAACAATAGAATCCGAAAATTTTATAGATAATAATAAAGGATTTTTTGAAATTAGAAATGCAGTTTTAGATACCGAGGCAGATTTTAATTATGTAGCTGCACATATTCAAGGAAATTGTTTTTATTATAGCTATTCTATAAATAGGGTTGGAAATAATTTTGAAGTTAGTGATGGATATGATCCGGAACATAAGGTAATAATAATTACTCAAAATCCCAATATTGATCTAGGGGTATTAAAAGAAGATAAATCTAATCGTGTTATGATTGATTTTGATGTTCCTGTTAAGTACTTAGCTGAAGATCTTTCTGGTAATTGGGCTGCTGAAAATGGAAACTATGAAAAATTTTCTTGGATGTCTAATAGTTTCAAATCTAATACAAAATATAAACTAACTCTAACTACTGAAGATGGAGAAATAATAGTTAGAGATATTGCTACTGGAGATTATTGTGAAAGCACACGTGTTATTAAAAGAGGAAATTATTTTGTAACTGAAACAAATCCAAATAATTCTTTTCCAGAAATAGGTTTTTTCAGAAATATCTGGATGAGCATATTAGGACTAAGAATGATTGTTATATTACCTTTAATTGCCATATTTTTATTTATAATTCTTGTAATATTTTTAATATTTAGAAAAAGAAAAACTTCTAATAATTTTATTCAATAGAAAAACTCTCTATTATTGTTTTAGAAAATATTTCTTTAGAAAATGTTTCATCAGTTGGAATAGAAGAAAAATCAATAATTACTTTATTATTTTTATTATAAAAATATATGATAGAATCTTCCTTGGAATAAGAAACATTATTAATATTTTTAATTAATTTAGAATTATTAGAAATTTCTGATTTAGTCTTTCTAATCTTTATTAAAGGAGAAGAATAAAGATTAATTGAATCTGGAAAATTTAATTTAATATAATATTCATTAGAATTTATTTTTTTATTTTCGATTATTTCCCAATCCTTAAAAACTGGATAATTAAAAGTAAAACCGGAGAGTAGGTTAAAGGTTTTGATTTCTAAAATTTTTTGTTTGTTTGATTTCTTTATCATTTGAATTATAGATAGAATAAACAAGGAAGATAATTATATCTTTTTATTTTATATTTATTCACTAAATGTTTAAAGGTTATATATATTTTTATTAAAATATATTACAATAAAATTTAAATAATTTTAAGATCTTAATTTATAATGAAAAAGATAATAATTTTTGGAATTTTAATATTTTTATTAATCTTGTTAATTTCAGCTATTTTTCTATTCTATCCTGCGATAAAAGAATTAAATATTAAATCACAAATACAAAGAGCTAATTATTGTGAAATAGGATCTGATTGTATTGATGCTGGAAGCAAGTGTCCTTTTGGATGTTATAATTATGTAAATAAAAATGAAGTAAATAAGATTTCAAAAATATTAGAATCCTATGATTCAAATTGCGTTTATAGTTGTATAGCATGTCCCAAAGTAGCTTGTGAAAATAATAAATGTAAAGAAGTATGTGAACAATAAGATTTTACAACTCAAATTCATCAATAAAATCTATAATAACTTTGTATTTTTCTAAGAATTTATATCCTTTATCAGTTAGAATTACTGATTTATCATCATTATTTGAGATTTCTTTAATTAAATCCCTATTAATAAGTTCATTATAATATTCTTTAAATCTAGATGAAGAGATTTTTGATTTTCTTAAAAGAGGAGTTGGTTTTATATTGGGATTATCTTTGATTAAATTTAATATATCTTTAATAATATCAAGTTTAGCTCTTTTAACCATATTAATTTCCAGATTTCTTCAAGACTTTATATAGGATAATCATGAATAGAAAAATAGAAGGTATATAGATAAATATCCTAAACATTTCAAGGAATCGAGGTATCATCATTTCAAGAATATTTAATATCCAAAATAAGAATAGTAAGAAATATATGAAATAAAGACTTTTTCCTTTTTGTTTTGTTTTTGAATCTTTATATGCTATAAATAATACAAATGAAATGAAAATTAATAATAAAATATAGATAATAAGATTTATAACTCTACTTCTTGAAACAGCTCCAATAAATGCGATTAAAATTGCTAAAATATTGAATACATATATTTTTTGTTTGTTATGATTCCATTTTTTCCACATCACACTATATAATAGGAAAAAAATTGCCATTGAACTTGAATATAGAAAAATAAACATTGATAACCAACCAATTGATTTTGGTGAAATATCAATAATATCTTTTATTTCGAATATAAATAAGATAAATCTTATTGAATATCTAAAAAAATATGCAATTGCAAAAAATAAAAAAGCTTTTCTAAAATAACTAAGTCCCTTATAAGAACTTAATTCATACATCTCTTTAGTTGCATAATAGATCATAATACTGCATAGAACTATTACAAAAGAATAAATTAAATCAACTCCTAAACTTGAAGGAAAGATATATTCCAATGGAGGTCTTAACATTTCTATGGGTGGAGCCATTTCTACCATAATTGAATATATTATTTAAAGATATATAAAAAAGATGGACTTCAAGTCCATCTTGTTTATAAAGGAAAAAAAATTTTAAAGAATATGAAAAAAGAAAACAAAAAAATGGATAAAAAATTAATTATTGGAATTATTCTAATAGTTTTAGTAATTGCTTCATTAAGTGGATATTATATTTTAAATAAAAATAAAAGATTTTCAAGAGGAATGTTTCAAATTAATGAAGAAGATAAACAAGAGGTTAGTGCTTTTTTTGAAAATAATCCTACAAATGAAGAAATAAATGAATATTGCAACAATAATAGACAAAATTGTTTTTATTATTGCAGAAATATTAATCAAGAGAATTTATATTGTATAGAATTAGTAAATAATAGGGAATTAACTGATAATTTCGAAAATAGACCTTCAAGAGGTGAACCAATACAATGAATTCAATAATTAGATTAGATGATGTTTGGAAAAGATATGAAATGGGAAAATCAGGAGGATTAACGGTATTAAAAGAAGTTGATTTTGATATTAAACAGGGAGAATTTATAGCAATTTCTGGACCTAGTGGTAGTGGAAAAAGTACCATAATGCATTTAATTGGGGCTTTAGATATTCCTTCGCATGGAAAAGTATTTCTTAAAGAAATGGATATAACTAGTATAAAAAAAGATATGTTAGCAGAATTAAGAGGAAAAACTATTGGATTTATTTTCCAACAATTTAATTTATTACCAACATTTTCTGCATTAGAAAATGTAATGCTACCTATGGAACTTATTGATTTACCTGAGGATGAATCTAAAAAAAGAGCTGAAGAATTATTAAAAATGTTAGGACTTGGAGATAGAATGCATCATAAACCAACAGAACTTTCTGGAGGTCAACAACAAAGAGTTGCAATTGCAAGAGCTTTAGCTAATGACCCTGAAGTTATTATTGCAGATGAACCTACTGGAAATTTAGATAGTAAGACTGGAATGTTTGTTATGGATTTTTTGTCAAAATTAAATAAAGAAGGTAAAACTATTATTATGGTCACTCATGAAAGAGATTTAGTACAATATGCATCAAGAGTAATATATATAAAAGATGGAATGATTGAAAGAATAGTTACTAATAAAGAAACGAGGAAAAAATTCAAATGAAAGATAAATTAAACATCTTATTTATTTTAATAATGAGTTTAGCTATGCTAACAACTTTTATTAATGCTGCAACATCAAATCCTTCATGTAATTTTAATATTCAAATGATTAATCAGGATCCTAATCCTGGAGTACCTAATGAATATGTAAAAGTTTTATTTAAAGTAACTGGAACTGAAAATCCATTATGCAGTCATGTTTCTGTTAAATTAAATCCAGAATATCCATTTTCAATGGATCCTGGAACAAATGATCAGCAAACTTTAGATGGGAGCACTTATGTTGCTGGATATAATACTAATTGGATGATACCTTATAAATTAAGGATAGCTCAAGATGCTTTAGAAGGGGATTATAATTTAAAATTATTATATAAAATGGATGAGAGTAATGATCCTAGTTCATCATGGGTTGAAAAAACTTTTCCAATTAGTATAGTTGATTCACAAACTAATTTTGATATAGTTGTTCAAGATGCAACAACAACTCAGGTTTCATTTGGAGTTGTTAATACTGGTAAAAATATTGCAAATTCTATGATTGTAAAAATTCCACAACAAAACTCCTATAGAGTAACTGGAACATCTGAACAAATAGTTGGTAATTTAGATGCTGGCGATTATACAATAGTAAGTTTTAGTTTAACAACTGCAGCAAGATCAAGGAATACAACTAATAGTGAAAGTTTAACCCCCTTAAAGGTGCAGATAGATTATACAGACGAAATTGGAGAAAGAAGAAGTTTAACAAAAGATGTTCAATTTAATGTCGCTTCGTTTTCAACTAATTCAACAAGATTTACAAATACTAGAACAACAACTACAACAACAGCATGGTATAAATCCTATTATTTTTATGGAGTTTTAATATTATTATTAATTGGTTATATTTATTATAAAAGAAAAAACAAATTTAATATAATATTTTGGAAAGGCAAAAATAAAACTAATTCTAGTAATGATCCTGATTGGGTACAATCTGAAAGGATAAAACATAAAAAATAATATCAAAGCATAATAATTTATTTTAAATGTTTTGAATAAAAAAAAATATGAAACTTAAAAAATCATTTAAAATAGCTTTAAATATAATAATACATAGTAAACTACGAAGCTGGTTAACTATTATTGGAATAGTTATAGGTATAGCTGCTGTAATTGCAATTGTATCTATTGGCGAAGGAGCTAAAAAATCCTTAAGTGATAATTTAAATTCATTAAGTGCTGATATTATTACGATTAGTCCTGGTTTTTCAAGAGCCCAGGGTTCAAGTAGCGGATTTAGAGGTCCTGATTCTATGCCTGGAAGTACAAGTCCAACGACAACTGCTACAAGAAATGTTGCTAAGAATTTAACTGTAAACGACGTAATGGCAATAAAAACCATATCCAATGTTAAATATGCTATGGGGATTATATCTGGAAATGTAGAAAATGTAACTTATTTATCAAAAACATCAAGAACAACTGTTCAAGGAGTCGATGTTTCTATTTGGAAAGATATTTCAACCATTGAACTTGTATCAGGAAGACAATTATCTCAGGGAGATATTAATGTTGTTGTAGTTGGTTCTAGAGTAAATACAACATTTAAAGATATTCAGATTAATAGGCAGATCTCAATTGATGGAAGAATGTTTAGGGTTGTAGGAATATTAAAAGAAAGTGGGGGACAGGATGATAGTAAAATTTTTATGTCTATTGAAGATGCAATAATAGTTCTTGATAATAAAAACAAAAAAAATTTTGATTCCATAATAGTTCAAGTAAAAGATATTGAATTAACTGATGAAACTATCACTGAAATTACAAATAAATTAATGATAACCCATGGAATATTGCAAGCAAGTAAAGTTGATTTTTCAGTTACATCGTCAAAAACTGTTCAAGAAAGAATAAGTTCTACGTTAAATTCTGCTACAATTTTTTTAACAGCTATTGCTGTTATTTCATTAATAGTTGGGGCCATAGGAATAATGAATACCATGTTTACTTCTGTACTTGAAAAAACACGAGAGATTGGTATATTAAAAGCAATTGGAGCAAAAGATAAAGATATTTTGACAATATTTTTATTAAATTCAGCTATAATTGGAATTATTGGAGGGGTATTTGGAATAATACTTGGTACAATCATATCAAGTTATATTGGTCAATTAACAAGTGCTGCAGGAGTATCTGGTGGAGGAGGAATGGGAAGGATGTTATCTTCTTCTTATGTAAGTACTACTTTAGTAATTGAAATTTTCCTTTTATCAGTATTTATTGGGTTATTATCTGGAGCTATCCCAGCATATAGAGCTTCAAAATTAGAACCAGTCGATGCATTGAGATATGAATAAAAGAAGTAAAAAATACAGGAAGTATTTTTTAGATAAAGATGCTATTTTAAATGAAGTGAATCCATTTAAAATAGATGTTAAATAAAGAAGAAAAAGATAATTATTGAAATTAAGATATGAATAAAAGAAGTAAAAAATACAGGAAGTATTTTTTAGATAAAGAATGCTATTTTAAATGAAGTGAATCCATTTAAAATAGATGTTAAATAAAGAAGAAAAAGATAATTATTGAAATTAAGATATGAATAAAAGAAGTAAAAAATACATAGTATTTTTTAGATATAGGGAATTATTTTAAACCATTTTTATGAAAACAATCTATATATTCGTGATCATTAACCTTGATATGACCTTTTATCCATTCAACAAGAAAGGATAAAAGATCTTCAGTATCCATTAGGTCTTTTGGAATCTGTAATTTCATTTTATTAAGATTATTAATAAAGTCCTTATGCAGTTGAATATGAATATCCTTGTCCTTATAATTAAATTTTTTGAAATATTCTTCTTCTAAAGTAAAATGTGTTTTTGTATACTCATCAAGATCATTAAATAAATCCATTAATATTTCTTTTTCTTTATGCTCTGTTAATGCTTGATATAAATCATTCATATATTTTAATAATTTTTTATGTTGTTCGTCAATTATATCAATATCTACACTTAGATTTTTACTCCACTCAATAAGAACCATATGATAAAAAAAGATTATAAATTAATAAATATGATGGTGAATATATAAACTAATTTTATTTAAATTATTTAATTATTAAATAAATTTATGAATAATTATTTTTTACTAAGGTTTATATATAATAATACTATAATTTATATAGAGGTGAAAAATGCATAGAAGTTTAATAATTCCAGCTTGTTTATTTTTTTTACTAATAGCAACTGGTACTATTTTTTATCATAATGTAGAAGGATGGAAAATGATAGATGCATTTTATTTTTCTTCGATTACTATGACTACAATAGGCTATGGAGATTTTTCACCCCAAACTGATATGGGTAAGCTATTTACTGTATTTTATGCTTTTTTTAGTATAGGTATTGCATTTTATTTTTTTAATCTTATGGGGAGATATTTTTTACTTGGTGGAAAAATTGAAAGATTAAAAAAAGAAGGAAGATTAAATGGCAAGAAAGGAATTAGGAAGATAGAATGATAAAAGTTAAAGATTTGATGAATAAAGTAGTATATACTGAAAAGGATATTACTGTAAAAGAAGCGGCGGTAATCATGTCTAAGATGAAAATTGGAAGTTTAGTCTATATTAAAGATAAAAAAGTTGTTGGAATATTAACTGAAAGAGATGTTATAAAAAATATTTCAAGAATAAAAAAGAAAATATCTCATATAATATTAAAAAAACCAATTAAAATTGATTTAAATAGAAAAATTGAAGAAGCAGCTAAATTAATGTCACACTACAAGATAAAAAGACTTTTAGTAACTGAAAAAGATAATTTAGTTGGTATAATAACTGCAACAGATATAATTGCTAATTCAGATATTCTAAATGATAGTTCATTTTTTGTTTGGTAGAAGAAACTCCTCTTGTTAATCTACTATAAAATTAACAGAGTAGCATCTGGTTAAAATAGTTTATTAAAAAAATTAAGACTATTAAAAATGATTAAATAAACTACTAGACTCCCTTATTTATTTTCTTTTTTTAATATCAAAAATATCCTTTATATGATCTTTTTGGGTTTCGTAAATAGAATTTTTAGTTTTATTATTAGGATCAAGGCAATTACAACCCTTTGGGATATAACCTTTATAGATTTCATCATAATAAATTAAGGAATCTTCTGTCCAAGTTATAGGGAATAATCTGCATATAGTTGGGATTAATCTTTTATCATAACCTTTTTCATAGACTAGTTTGAATAAAGAACAACCTTTTTTTTCATTTAAATGAAACATGCAATAACCATCTTTTCTTGTATTAGATTTTATATACTTTTTACCTAAGAAATTTCCATTATACCATCTTTTTTTAAAACAATCCTCTATTTTTCTATTTAATATTTTTTCAATTGCTTTTTTATTTTTTAATATAAGTTCATAGGTTTCTTTATCAATATCAGCGGGATTCTTGCAACAACCATCTTTGCAATCAGCATTTATACAACCATTTTTAGCAAAACCTTTTTTCTTAAATAATAACTTTGATACATGATTAATTTTTATCTTATCCATCTTTTAGATTAAAAAGAAATATTGGTTTATAATACTTTATGAAAGCAAGAAATTTTCATCTAAATAGAGTAATAAAATAAATATCATAAATCAAGAATATTGCAAATATTAGTATTTTAAAGGTTATTATTGCAATAACAATATGCTTAAAAATCATCTGTTTATAGTAGTGAATGATGAAATTAATCAAACTCTTTTTAATACTTGGAATTTTTGGAATATTAGTCTTACCATTAATTCTAGCTACTCCTGCTAATGTTTTATCTTCTGGAATAACACCAAGAATAAGTGTTGGAACCCCTGATAGTTCAAATACAGGTGAAAGTGGTTCAACAGGTGGAACTAATGATAATAGTGGAGCTACAGGCGGGTCAACAGGTACAGATGGTTCAACAGGAACAGGTGGAAGTAGTAGTTCTGGAACAAATTCAAATATAGACTCATCAAATTCTAATATAGGGGATACAAGCGGGGGAAGTAGTGGAAGTACAGGAAGTTCTGGAGGAACAAGTGGGGCCTCTGGAACTTCTTCGGGGAGTAAATATAAAGAAATGTATAAAGGAGTTGAATTAGTTAGTGCTAGTACGAGCACTAATGATGAGGCAATTGTAATTAATGAAAAAAAAGATGTTGAAGATATCACCCAAGATAATGAAAATTTTGAAGAATTAATAGTTAGTGAAGAAGAGAAAAATTATGATACTCAAACATTGATATTCTTTTCATTTTTAATAATATTCTTCTTATTAATGATATTTTATTTTTATTTTAATAAATGATTATTTTAATAATTAATTTCTTATATCAAATAATCTACCATGATCTAGAATCATTCTAATTGCTTGTTCTTCAGCTCTTGATACAATAGTATCATTAAACTTAGCATAGCTGGTTGATTGAGTACTTTCAAGACCTTTACAACCTCTTAAATCAGTTCTTGAAAAATCTGAATAAAATATAGTTGAACTTGAAATATCTGCTCCTTTTAATAACGCTTCTGTTAAATTAGTTGATCTTAAATCCGCTTTAAAAAGTACTGTATTTGATAAATCAGAATGTGAAAGATTAGAATCATTAAAATTAACATAAGATAAATCAGTTCCTTTGAAAACTGAACCTTGTAGATCTGAATTATTTGCTATTGTATATGGCATTGAAAGATTTTGAGCTTTTATATTCTTTAATGAAGAATATTTAAAGTTTAATGGTTCATGAAATAAATCTGAATCTAAAAGATATTCCTGAAGTTCAAGAGTATAAAGAGGCAGGTTAAGACCATCAGATAGTTTTATACTTGAAAAATCCCTTTCTCCTTTAAGAATTTTTCTTACTAATTGTTCACTATTAATTCTTTTTAATTGCTTTGCCATAATTAAGTATAAAAATTCGGGTTTTTAAAGTCGATTATAGATTAGAATATAAATAAAAAAAATTAACTTTGAAGTTACTAAAATGTTTTCAATTAAATTTATAAGGTGTTACAAATATTTGATTTTAGATACTTTAAATCAAGATGAAATTAATAAAATCCAAAATTGCTGCAACAATAATAACACTTACAATTATTAGTATATTGATAATTTCTGGTCCTGCTAATGCACTAAATATTGGTATAAGTTTAAAGGAAATTGATACAATAAAAGAATTTATTGTAAATGTTAATCCTAATTCAGGTGAAAAACTACCAATAAATGATTTAAAGGTAAGTATCAATGATGGGGAGGAATGTCATTTTAATATTAATGGGTCACTAAGTAATATAGAAACTTGTAATTTGATTGGAATTGTAGGAATTGAAAAGATTTTATCTACAGATAAACCTGGAAACGGTCCTAAAGATAAAGAAGATGAAGATGATAAACATGGATATAGTTATAATTATGGTTATAACTATGGATATGATTATAGCTATAATTATGGTTATAATCGACCCAAGAATGAAAGATTAAGTTATAAGATAATTGTTAATAGCAGCAATTTTCCATCAGGTGAATATACCTTTAAATTTTTTATAAAAATTGGAAATGGAAATAAATATCATGTTGAAGAAAAAAGTTTTGTTGTTGGATCAAGTGAAGTAATAGATGATAATAAACATGAAGACAAGAATAAGACAAAAGAAGACAAGAATGATGATAAAAATAATATCACTAATAAAGATGAGAAAAATAAGACTAATGATGATAAAGAAAAAATAAATGAGAGCGAATATGAAGATGATGAAAAGAATAATGTTGATAAAAATAAAGAAATAATTTGGTATAAAGATAACTCAGAAGATATGGAAAAGAATAAGGATATAGATAAAGATGATAAAAAAGAAGAAATAATTGAAATTAAGGATAATAAAGATTTAAATGATAATGTAAAAAATGATATTAAGGAAAATATAGTTGAAATGGAAAATAATCAAAATAAAAAAGTTAAAGAAATTATTAAAGTTGAAACAAAATCTAATTCTGAAAGTAAAAATAAAATAAAGAAATAATTAAAAATTATCTATATTGTTAGATTATAATTTAATTGGATAATATTTATTTAAATTACTATGTTTCTATAAAGTAAATATATATTTCATTAATAGAAACATTTAAATAATTATAATTATATATTATTATATGAAAGTTAAAGAAAATAAATCCTTATTTTTGGAATATCTTGGAGATACACCTCAACTTAGGGTGCTTGATTTCTTAATAGATAATGATAAATTTGATTATCCTATGACAGTAATAGCTAAGAATTCTAATGTCAGTTATAATTCTATTAAAAAGTTTTTTAATAACTTTATAAAAAGCAATATAATTATCAAAACTAGAAAAGTTGGCAAGTCAGATTATTTTAAATTAAATTTAGATAACTCCCTTATAATTAATATTAAAGAAATAAAACTAAATAAAATAACAAAAAAAAATTTCAATAAATCTCTAAATATTGACGAAATAAAAAATAAGATTATTCGGATATTAAAATCAAATGATGTTATAAGAGCCGGATTATTTGGAAGTTATGCAAGAGGAGACTATAATGAAGATAGTGATTTAGATATTTTAGTAGAATTTAAAGGAAATAAAAGCATTTTTGATATATCTAAACTAAAGTTACAACTTGAAGACGAGATAAATAAATCTATAGATATAATTACTTATAAATCAATTAACCCTTTATTAAAAAAGGAGATATTACTGGAGGAAATTAAATTATTATGAAAAAAAGCGACTTAATTTATTTGGAACATATTTTAGATTCAATAAATAAAATACAAACATCCACTAAAGACATGAATAAAGAAAATTTTATAAAAAATTCGGATATAATTGATGCTACCCTAAGAAGAATTGAGATTATTGGAGAGGCTGTTAAAAATATTTCAAACGAAACAAAAGAAAAATATTCATATATTTAATGGAGAAAAATAGCTGGAACAAGGGATATAATTATTCCTGCATACTTTTCAGTTGATATAGATAGTGTTTGGGAAATTTTAGGAAATGATTTACCGAATTTAAAAAAGGAAATTACTACAGTTTTACATGAATTAAGAAAGATTATATAAAAAAGAACTTTTATATAGAAATTATATAACTCCAATATTAATGATATCTAGGGGGAAATCATTCTTTATCAATATAATGACAAGTTGTCCAACCTGTAATTGGATTTCTAAAATATCTATCTAATTCTAAATTGAAATTTAAACTTTTAAAACCATTATTTTGTTTTTCTACTAATATTGCAAATTCATTTTCTATATACCCGGTATCATATTTTATTCTAAATCTTTCTAGATTATCTACTATATTTGTACCCATCCCCATAGAATGATTAACATCATTACCTGGATTAATTGTAACAAGCATTTTTCCACCTGCATCTAATTGATTAAACATATTTTCAAATAAGGATAATGGATTTGTTGTATATAATAAACCCTTGATACAAGTTATTAGTTGTGGTTTTAAATTTACAATTAAACCTTGTTCTAAATCGGCTGAATAAAAATTAACTTTTCCCTGTATAAAAACTGGTGAATCTTGATAATCTAAAAAATCAAATTTTCTTATATCAACTCCTAATGAAGAAACTAATTGATTATTTTTTTTATTAATCCTATTTGTTCCTTCTATTATTGCTCTACCTTTTCCACAACAATAATCAATCCAATTTATTTCTTGAAAATCCATATTTTCAATAAGTTTATCTAAATTTTGAAAATTTGAACAAGCATTTAAGATTCTATCATAATCAATAATTGAGCGATTATCATTATTACTTTGATATGCTTTTTTTAAAGGATTATGAAAATTATCAATTAATTCTATATGTTCTGGATTAATATTACTCATAAATTTAGGGAATTAATTGAGTTTAAAAATATAGTAGATAATCCATTAGTCCAATAATATTTATAAATGAAGATAAATCTTGTTAAATCAGGAAAAAAATTATTATGACATCAAAAAATCTAAGAAATAGGGTATATGAATTGTATGGAGAAGAAAAAGGAGAATTATTATATTCTGTAATGGAAAAAATAGATCGCAAGGATTTTTGCGTAGCAACTGGATGGAAGGATAATGAATTGAGTATTGCTCTTGGATGCGGGGCTACAGGTCAAATATTTAAGATATCAAAAGATTATAAATCCTTAATTTCTCCAGATTTAACTTTGATTAATGTTAGAGAATCTAGTTATAAGGATATTGCTGTTCATCTTTTTATACCTAAATTACCATATAATAAAAGAAGAAAACATTGTTCTATTGATGATAGGATCAGGTTAGAAAGAGAAAAATAGGCTTTGTTGCGGAGTTCTTTAAACTCCGAACAAGAACGCAACTATTAAAGGCTAATAAGACAAAAGTTTCATAAAATAATCATTTCGGACAGAGCAGAAAAATAAGTAAATTTAAAAAGGGTTAAATTTTCTAATAAAAATATGACAGAAGTTAAATTAGATGATGTAAGATATAATAAATTTGAACAATTTTTAGGCTATGTCTATGGATTTGGAAGTGGTTGCGAAATTTCTAAAGGAAATTATTTAAAAGGTTTTGGAAGAGCCATGACTTTTTTTGGTTTAAATCTTGGATATAGGCATCAAAAAAGAACAGGAATTGTAGATAGAAGAGGGTTTTTAGTTGCAGGTTTAGGAAATATGGTATCTGCAAGCGCTACAACCGTTGATGTAGCAATTAATGATGATGGAAGCACAAAATATGAGGATTTAAGAACCTCTGGAGTAATTGATATTGGACTATCATTTTGTTTACTCTATAAACATTATTCATCTAGAAGAGAAGAAATTGAAAAAGAAAGAAGGCAAGCTAATAAATCATTAAGCAAGAAGATTTAGAAATTAAAAAATGACAAATGTCATTTTATAGGAAATTTTAGTCAGATTAATATAAATAAAAACTCAGGAAGATTTAAAACATTCTTTACTATTATAATTATATGAAAAAGAGGAAGATAAAATATAAAAGAACAAGACAAATAATAGCTTTATTGCTTGTTTTATTTGTTTTAGTTGGTTATTTATATGT
>JBAZYP010000006.1:90110-113402 GCA_041659265.1 Candidatus Pacearchaeota archaeon
ATGTAAATAACCTATCAAAAATTAAAGTAGAAAATGTTTCTTTTAAGGAATTAGAAAAAATAACTGAAGGAAGTTTTGTTGTTCCAATTGTAATATCCATAAAACATCATGGATATTTTCCTGTAAAAATAAAAAGTATATCTTATGAAATAAGTAATCCTTATGAAAATAAAGTTATTCTTAAAGAAAATATTAGCGGATTAGTAATTAATCCAAATCGCGATAATATCATACTAATTAATCAAAAGATAAAATGGGAACCAAAGGTAAGAGATTTTACAGATTATTATAGCAATGAAATTAAAGAAGCCAGGTTTAATGGAGAAGTCATTATAAAAGATTTAGGAATCGTTGATTATAGAGAAAGTTTATCTGGAAAATTTAATATGACTTCTTATGTTGATTTATTGAGAAAAAAAGCTACAGATAAAATAATTAATGATGTTTTAACTTCAGATGATAATGGGGTAAATATATTAGATGGTTATACATTTAATTTAAAAAAATAAGATTAGTTCAAATGTATTTGAACTCTTAAAAGTCTTTATATATAAAATAATTCTATATTTAATATCTAATCAATCTCATTCAATAAATGATTGAAAGGAGGATTAAAAAAAATATGAAAACACAAAATGCAATAATTACTGGAATGGTGATTGTAGCAGTTGTTATCTTAGTTTTGGGGGTTCAATTGATTGATATTAACAAAGAGACCGGAATGTTAAATGCTGAAGGCAAATCAGAACTTACTTTTGCACCAGATAATGCAAAGGTCTTTGTTGGAGTATCTATAACTAAACCCACTGCTAAAGAAGCACAGGATGAAGAAAACAGAGTAATCGCTGCAATTATTAAAGATCTTAAGGCATTAGGAATATCTGAAGCAGATATTGAAACTGAATCCATTAATCTTTATGAAGATAAAGTCTGGACTGAAAAAGAAATGAAATCCAATGGATGGAAAGCAACACAAATCTTAAAAGTAAAAACTAAAGATTTCTCTAAAGTTGGAAAGATTGTTGATATATCTATAAATAATGGGGCTAATGAAATAAATAATATTCAGTTCTATTTAAGTCAAGAAAAAGAGAATGAATATAAACAACAAGCTATAGCTCAAGCAACCAAAAGTGCTCATGATAAAGCTAAAGTAATGGCTGATAGCTTGGGGAAAAAATTAGGCAAGGTTAAATCAGTAACTGAATCTAATTATGGATATATGCCTTATATGTATGATATGAAAAATTCAGCAGGAGTAATGGCTACTCAAGAATCAGCTTCTGTTATGCCTCAAGATGTTACAGTAACTGCTAATATAGTTGTAACATACGAGATAATATAAATTTATTTTTTATTTTTTTATTAATTTTTAAATAATTATATAACGATAAAGTTCATAGAACTTTGGACAAGAACGCAACTTTTCAAACCTTGAAAGAATCAATAAATAAAAATTCTCTCTAATCTGGACAGTACATAATATAAACTAATTATCTATATAAAATAATTAGTTAATAGTTTTATATAAGAATTCCCTAGTTAAATAAAATAAACTTATTTTAATGATATGACTCTTGAAAATAAAGTTAATGAAATCATAAAAATTTATGATGAACATGTTTATAATAAAAATATAAGATGTCCTGATTTTTTTAAATTAAATAAAGAATTTGATAGACAATATACTTCTGATGAGATTCAAGAATTTGTTAATAGGGTTGAAATGGGTTCAAAATTAAAGAATTTTAATGATTATCTTGGTTTGTTTATTTCAAGCTTAATAAACAATTCAAAGGAAGAAATAATCAAATTAAAATTGAATTTTCTATACGCTAAAGTAAATGATTTGGGGGCATATAACCAAAAAACATTAATAATTAATGGCAATGTTGGAAATAGTCTTGGATGGAATAATCAAGAAAATGGTCTTATTGAATTAAATGGGAACTGTGGTGAAAATGCAGGGGTTTGTATGAATGGAGGTATGATTGTAATAAATGGTAATTGTGATGAAAGTCCAGGTACTAGGATGTGCGGGGGTTATATTGAAATCAATGGAGATTGTGAAAAAGCTGTTGGCTGGGGAATGGAAAATGGAAAAATTAAGATAAATGGTAATACTAAAGACCATATTGGCCATAGCATGAATAATGGTTATATTATTTTAAATGGAAATTGTGGATATGAAAGTGCTTGGAATATGCAAAATGGAAGAATTGATATAAATGGAAAATATGGGTCTATTGCAGATAATATCAAAAAAGGGGATATTTATCATAAAGGATTACCCTTAATTATTGATGGTGAAAGATATTTTGGTTAAGTTAATATGGTTAAGTTAGAAAAATTTTTAAAAACAAACATTTATAAATTTGATATGCATCTCATATGCATATTAAATACACATTTAAATAAAAATGGAAAATAATACGATATCAGCTAGAGTTGAATTAGGAGAATATGCGAATAAAGTCTTAGGAATAATAAAGATAAAGTATGGACTAAATGATAAGTCTGAAGCAATAAATAAATTTATTGAACTTTATGGGGATGATATTCTTGAACTTGAAGCAACAGAAGAATATTCTAAAAAAATAGTAGAACTATCTAAAAAACATTTTCAAAAAAAAGGACTTAAAGAAATGAGTATAGAAGAATTAGACAAGTTATGCGGGGTATAATGTTTAATTTTGATTTGACTGATGAATTGAAATTTATAATTCAGAGACTTTCTAAAAAAGATAAAAAGAGGATTGAAATATTAAATAAGAAAACTAAACAAATAATCAATTCAGATTCTTTTTCAATTCAACACTATAAGAATTTGAGACATGATTTAAAAGATTTTAAAAGAGTGCATATTGATACAAGTTTTGTTCTAGTCTTTAAAGTTGATATTCAAAATAATCATATATTATTTGTTGATTTCAGCCATCATGATGAAATATACAAGGGTTTTGTCCGAAGTTCATAAAACTTCGAACAAGAACGCCACGATTAAAATTTATTAATCAAAAATAATATCAAATATGTACATTTAGGAGGAGAAGTTTTATAAGAAAAGATATATTAGTTAATTCTAATAAAAATTTTAAACACTAATGAACATTTTCACAGCTGGAAGAACTCTTTGAAAAATATAATCTACTCCTTCATCCATAGTCATTTCTGGAATTCTAAATGAATCATATTTATTGATAATACTATCGTTATTGATAATACCATAGTTATAAAGAAAGGTACATAATTTTGAATAACCTATATTAGGAAAACTTTCTTTTTTTTCAAGATTATAACCTAATGATTTTTTAATATCATCAATTGAGCTACCAGCTGGAAATTCTTTTATGAAATCTTCGAAGGGTATATTCGGAGGAAGCAAGTTTGGTTTTCTTGGACCTATTTTATCTAAAACTTCATTCATTGATAAAATTGTTTTACCACTATTGATTTGTTCTTTTATATTATTTGGAATATAACCTGATAAATCATGATAAAAATTTCCATTTAAATGATTAGAAGAAGTTTTTGTTTCAAAATAAGTTGTTCTCATTGGATTAAATTGTGGCTTATTTAGATATCTAGAATCTTTTTCTTTTAACCATTGTTTGGGTTCATTCCAAGAATTATCAAACTTTCCATTTACCCATCTTAATGAAAAATGAATGACTTCGGTTGTGTAATTAAAACTTTCAATAGCTTGTTCTTCAATTTCCGTTGAAAGAAAATTTCTAGCACCATATACATTTAAATGTAGTCTTGAAATTTTAGTTGGATCATTTAATATAACTGGTTTATCTTGAATAACATCTGGAGTTTTTTCCATACCATAAGAAATTCTTGCAACTAAATTTTTATATGTAAAATTAGCACAACTATCATCAGGTATTAAACCAATAGAGCTAGTTTCTCCAATTCTAAATACTAGACCATAATCTCCATGATGTCCTTGACTTGTTTGATTAGCATATGGAAATTTACCAATTCCTGATGGCATATAATCGGATATAATTTCTAAACCTCTTTTTATTTGAGCAGGAAGTTCTAAATCATATAAAACAGCTTCATCTGGATTATCTTCAAAATTTGGATTAAATATAGAATCCTGTCTTCTATCTGAAAAAACACCTATTTTCATTATTTTATTAATTATTTTTGTTTTATAAATAAATATAGTCTAGAATATATATCTAATATTTACAATAAGATATTCTTTTTGATGATATTATTAATGATTTAAAATTCTTTCTAAATCACCATCTAATATTACAGGTTGCATTGCATCCATTTCATCTTTATAGCTCATATCAGGTATTGAATTATACATAAATATTTTTTTATCTAAAACATGTGCAAAAGCCATTTCTATTAAAGTATTTCCACCAACATAATTTTCAATTCCATTTTTAGAGGGATTATAAATAAGGACTGCATCATGTTTACTTATTACATCAAAATAACCCCTAATTAAATCGTGTTTAACTTTATTATGTGCTGACTCAGTATGCATATCATTCCTAGTATCTAATGTGGCGTAATGTTCTGTAAAATCTGGCAGAGTAACAATATAACCCAGTGCTCTCAAATCTTTTCCAATTTTAAGCATTTCTTTAGAAAAAGTCATACTTCCACAAACAGCAATTTTCATAAAAATAAGTGGTTATGTTTCTTTTTAATATTTTATATTTTAAATCGCTATTTTAATATGGTCTTCACTTTAAAATCTTTATTTAAAATATATAACTTCTAATAAGTAAATTTTTAAATGATTTATTTATAATAGTCTTTGATATGACAATTACTTTGGAGTTATACACTAAGAAATTTCCTGATTTAAGCAATTTAATAGTTCCTTGGAATCTTAAAGGAAATGATGAACTTGAAGGATATAATTCTTATACTTGGAACCCTAATAATACAAAGGATACTGTATTTATTATTTTAAAAGAGACTCCTGAAATATATGGGACAATCTATGATAAAGAGATTATAACTGATATGATTGAATCTGCAAAACGAGGGGTTTATGAGGTTCCTAAAGAATTAATAGATAAATTTAGGAGAGATGATTATATAGTCTTTGCAGATAGAAAATTAGCTAGAATAGTTTATAAAAATCCTGATATAAAAAAATCATTACCATTTTTAGAAAAGGAATTTACTTTTGCTGAATTTTCAAAAGGCAGGCCTCTATTTAATACTCAAATAGAAGCTAGAGAAATTTCTAAACCTGAAACATTTGAAATTATGCTAGATTTTGCCAATTATCTTTCAAATGAATATGATGGAATAGTTTATGAAGAAAAAACAAATAGGTTTGGAGTATCTAATATTAGGGATAAATTAAGTTTGGTTATCTAAGAAAAATAATTGTATAATTTATTTAAGTGCTATCTATTTTTATAATTTTAAGATGAAACTAGAAGAAATGTATGAACCTGTTAAAGAAAAGTTGATTAGTTTAGGAAGAACGGGTTTAGTTTGTGATATTGATGATTGTATATGTGAAACTCAAATATATATGGCTCGTGAGTTAATAAGTAAATATGGATGTCCTGAAAATTTAAGTGCTGAAGAAGTAATTTTTAAGTATAAAACCATGAGAAATATTCCTTATTGGAAAGATAAGGAAGCAATAGATTTTGAAAAAGAAATTTATAATGATCCAGAAAAAAGAATTAAAATAGGTCCAATAAAAGGGTCTCGCGAGGCTCTTATTAAGTTAGATGAAAAAATTCCAATACGAGGATATTTAACTGGAAGACCAAGATATTTGGAACAAATGACTAATATTTGGATAGATAGAGAAAGAATGCCCAATAAAGGGGTTGGAGTCATTTTAGGACCTAATGATGATGAATTAGATAAATTAGGAATAACTAGAGATTCATTTAAACCTAGATTATTAGAATATCTTTATCCGGAAGTTAGTGGATTAATTGAAGATTATTTAGAGATAGCAAAACTTGTAAAACCTGAATATAAGGGCAAAATCTATTTGTTAGGTCATGAAGAGGGAATTAATCAAGACAATATTATTCCTTGCAAGGATTGGAATAATTTAATTTCAAAATTATAGATTTGAATGAAAAAAAATTGATTTGTCTGAGAAATCCTTTTTTTATGATTTTAAAGGATATTAATAATCAATAAGTTTATAAATAAGATAATCTTGCTATTAAGATAAACTTATTTGGAGGTTAAAATGGAAAATGTAGAAATAACCAGTGTAAGTTCAAGAGGACAAATTGTAATCCCTCAAAATTTAAGAAACAAGATGAATATTCGTGAAGGAGAAAAATTTATTGTAATTGGAGAAGACAATACAATTGTTCTAAAAAAGTTAGAAATGCCTTCGTTTAGTGGAATAGACAAGCTTTTAGAAAAAACAAGGGATTTTGCTAAAAAGAAAGAGCTTAAAGAATCTGATATAACTGATGCCATTAAAAATCAAAGAAAAAAATGAGGGTTATCCTTGATACAAATGTTTTTATTTCAGGAATATTTTGGGAAGGAAATTTTTGTTCACAATTGATTGATAAATGGAAGAATAATAAGTTTGATTTAGTTTATTCTATAGAAATTTTAGAAGAATTAATTAAAACCCTTAGTAATTTTAAAATTCAAATGTCAGATGAGATGATTGAAGATTGGAGAAATTTAATTATTGGAAATTCAATAATTGTTGAACCTTTAATAAAGCTTGATATTATAAAAGATGATCCGGAAGATAACAAATTTCTTGAAGCAGCTATTGCTGGAAAAGTCAATATAATAGTAAGCCAAGATAAACATTTATTGAAATTAAAAGAATATGAGAATATTAAAATCATTAATCCAGAAATAGCAAATGATTTATTATAATTTTGATAATTTTAAATATTTGAATGAAAAAAAATGGATTTATTTTGTTTTCAATTAGATTCATGATATTTTATCATATAATCCGGAATAACTTTTTCATCTATCATTTTTCTTGCTTTTGAAGCAACTGTAAAAAAGGTTTTGTTATCCTTGAAATGATTATCTAAAATCTTTATATTATCATTTATAGTTGAACCTACAGTTAAACTGAATAATTCACCAATCTCAACAAGTTTTTTTGCTTCATTAATATCTTCATTAGATTCAAAAACCATGATTCTTACTTTGTTTTTAGTTAAATAAGCTGCCGTTGATTTATGACTTCCATCAATAAGAAAATATTCTACATTAGGATTTAGTTTGAAGAAATCTATTAATTTTTTCTTTATTTTTGTATTAATTCCATTTAAAACTTGTTCTTTTTTAAGACATGGGCAAGGAGGAACTATTTTTGAATCTCCTAATTGAAAAATCCTAAATAAAATCTTTAAAATATGAGGGTTATAAACAGGATAGTCATTCATTGTTATGATATTTTCAGGGGAGATATTTAATATTTTCATGATAAATAAAGGTAAGATTAGTTTTTATATCTTATAGTTAATGGGATAGAAAATCAGGCTTTATTTCTTTAAACAATTCAAAAGCAGGTCCAAAATCAAGATCTAGAAAAAATACATTCCTTAAATAATCAAGAGCATTTTCATTATCTCCTTTCTGATATAAGTTTTTTGCTAATTGAAAATGAGCATATTTATTCCTAGGATATATTTCAATAGCTTTATTTACTGACTCTATGGAGGAATTAAGGTCTCCTATTGTTCTATATAGAATAGCTTTATTTACATGAGGCAAGGGAAATTCAGAACTAGCTTTAATTGAATCGTTAAATAAAATCAGGGATTTATCATAATTCTTTTCTTTAAATGCATGAGTTCCTTCAAGATTAAGTTTTTCTGAAAAAGAAAGGATTCCCTCTTCTCTTCTTCTAAAAACTTCATTAGATAATTCTTCATAAGCTAAAGTTAGACAATAATTAAGGATAGCTGCATGGGATGGATTTGATGCATATTCTTCCATTGAAAATTTTTCAATTTCACTAGGACCTAATTTAAATAATAATTCTTCAAGAGAAAGTTGAATAATATTTCTTTTATATTGAGGATCAGTATTAAATGGATTTTCTGGATTCTTATCATCTATTATTGCCAAATGCTCAAGTAAAGTTAGACCATTTAAGGTTGTTCCTTTTTTAGATGCATTATCAATAACTGAAGGGAGATATTCTTTAATTGAAATAAAATCATTATTGGATCTTATTTCATCTATTTCAAATGAAGCCCTATAAATCTGACTTCTTTCAATTGATGAAACTAATAAAAGATTCATATTATTCTTTTATCTCCTTAAATAATTCAATTGCTTCTACAAAATCAGGGTCAATATCAAGCGCAATCTTAATAGAATCGTATGCGTCTATTTTTTTCCCTAACTGCAATAAAGAATTTGCTAATTGATACCAAACAAATTTACTTCTTGAACTAATTTTTAAAGCATCATTAGATGCACTAACTGAACCTTCCAAATCCCCTTCTGCCCTTAATATATGGGCCTTATTAACATAAGGGGAAATATATTCCGGACTTTTTTTCAAACATTCTTCTATTAATTTTTTTGCTTCATCAAAATCACCTTCATAAAATTTTTTATTAGCATTTGAAAGAAGTTTTTCAGCTGGACTTAGAATATTTTTCTTATCCCTAAAATAACAATATTTAACAAATTCTTCTCCTGCTAAAATGGCACAATATTTCAAACAAGCACCAATAGAAGAGTTTTTCATAAATTCCATATCCATTGCCAATATTATATCATTTGGAGTCTGTTTTAATAATAACTTTTCCAGAGAAAATTTGATGTAATCATTCTTAAAACCATTAAAACCATCAAATGCTACAAAACTATTTTCAATTGGAGAAAGTCCAACTAAAAACTCATGATATGTATCCCTGAATTCTGTTCTTCTTTTTCTTGATGCATCAGATATTATTGAAGGAAGATATTTTCTAATTTCAATAGGATCTTGTTTTAAATTATTTTCTTCTACATCTTTGGCTAGATTTAACAAGTATCTTCTTTCAGAATTTATTACTTCATTAACTGCTATTGGAATCATGAAAGAAATAATTTAATCATTATTAAATGGTTTTTTCAAATACTATAATTATAGTAATTATATTTTATAAAATTAAGAAAATCTACAAATTTAATTCGTCCAACAAGGCTAATAATTTTTTAGAGTCTTCAAAATCTGGATCAATTTGTAAGGATCTTAATAAAAATTTTCTAGCTTTTTTGTATTTTTCCAACATAATATAATCTTGAGCTAATTCATGCCAGACTATTTTATTTCTTGGAAATAATTCCAAACAATCTGTTAATGAATCAATTGCTGCATGATATAAACCCATATTTTTAAAAGCTATTGATTTATTTATATATGGAAAAGAAAAATCAGGGTTTGTTGCTATTGCGGTTTTATAATGATTAATAGCTTCAACATAATCCTGTTCCATAAAATGTTCATTTCCTATTTCAGAACAAATTTCAGCTACACTAAAACCATTATCTTTATTTCTCTCTTTTACAAAATTCAAAAAGGATTCAGCTGATAAAGTCATGCAATATGCAAAAACAGCCCTAAATCTAGTTGCATAGTTTTCTAAAATATCTAGGTCACCTACTATCTTTTCAGGAGTTTTATCAGAGATTAAATCAGTTAAACAAGCTGAAATAAGTTCTTTTTTATATTCTTTATCTGTATTAACTTTATCATCTTGAAAATCTTCAGGAAAAGATTCCAAAACAGTTGAAGCATATCTTGTTTTAGATCTTGCAGTTGCAATAGAAATAATATCTGACAAAGATTCATTAATTTTTGACATATCATACATATATCTGTAAATTTCCACATTTCTAGCTAAATCTAATAAATAATTGTTTTCGCATATTACTAATTCTTGATATTCCATTTTATTTATAATCAGATTGATAATTCGTTATTTGAAAGTTTTTCTAACAAGGTCTTAACTGGTTCATATTCAGGGTCAATAGCAAATGCCCTATTCAGGGCTAAAAGTGCTTGTTCCTTATTATCCAGAAAAAGACTAACCACTCCTATTTCATACCATGCTTTTTTATTTCTTGGTGCAAGTTCTAATGCTTTTTTTGATAAATCCAAAGAGGTCTGATAAAGTCCCATATTTCTAAATACAACAGATTTGTTAAGATAGGGTAAAGAAAAATCAGGATTTTTCTCAATGGAGAGATTTAATGCATCTACAGCTTCAAGATAATCGCCATTTCTAAAATAAGAAACACCAAAATTATGAAGTTTTTCTGATTCACTTAATTTTCCACTATTATTCCTATCTAGAATAAAATCTATGAAAGTTTCACCTGATAATATTACACAATATCTTAATTCAAAAGGGGTTTTTTCATCTACAGCAGGGATATCTTGCAGATGTTGCATTAATTCATCAGGAGTTTTATTTAGAAGCAGATCTTCAAGACTAAAGGTAATAACTTCTCTTTTAAAATCTATATCTTCATTAATTCTTGAGTCATAATAATCAACTGGATAAGCTAAAAAAACAGTTCCCGGATATTTTGTATTTTTCTTAGAAGTAGCGTCATTGATTATAGCTTTAAGAGATTTATTAACTTCCTGCATGTCATTCATATAACTAGATTCTTCGACATCCCTTGCTAAAGCCAGGATATAATTTGATTCTAATTCAACTAGTTTCTCATATTCCATTGTTTAGAGACTAAAAATAAAGGGTTTAAAAAGATAGTGAAAATGAGAATTATATGGATATAATGAGTTTTAATTAAGTTTTTAAAGGATTAATTCTAGATAGTGAATAAAATGTATTATAAAGGTTACTTATTAGAAGAACTTGCAGATACAGATAAAGAACTGATATCAGAACCTGTATTTGTAAGAGGGATATTAAGGGGAGCAAGTGGAAGTGATAAAGAGACTTATGCTTATTTACAGAATGGTGATAAATTTATTAAATTATATGGTACCAACATGCATTTCTCTAATAGTGAAGAAATATTATCTTTATTTAGGGCATCCTCTGAATCAGGTGTAGAAGCAAGAGTTTATGGGTCTTATTCAAAATTAAATAGACCTAATCATAAAAAAGATCTACTTACACTTCATAAAGTTGAACTTGGACATAATTCTATTGAATTCTTTCAAAATGGGAGACATAATTTATAATTATATTTAAATATCATAATTTTATTGATTTTAGATGGGATTATTAAATTTATTAGATCCAATTAGAAAATATAATTTCAAAAAAGAAATAATAAGCGTTGTAAATGAAAATTATGAAGGAGCTAATTTTCATAAAATTGGATTAAATTATACAGCAGATGCAATATTGAAAACTAAATCCAAAAAAATCCCTTATACCTTAGAATTATTTTGTTCTGATCTTGAAATAGTGAAATATCCAAGTGAAGAATTTTTTGATATAGGCAAATATGATTTATCATCATTAATCAGAACAACTAATTTACCTGAAGGATTTCTTGCTTTATCAGTTGCAGAAATTAAATCTCCAACCTATGAATCTAGAATGGCGATATATCAAGAAAAAATAAAACAATTTGAAGAAGAAGCTAGTAAGAATCCCCATAAGAATCCATTTTTTTCTTCAGAAATTTTTGAAGAATATCAATACTTCTTAGGGTATTATGATAGTTTAGATATTAATGAACTAAAATTAGAGGAGCCTATTGAATGTCCTGCTTGCGGAGGATTAGGAAATTATAGTGCAGATTGGAAATGTAAATTATGCCTAGGTAATGGAAATTTATCTGCTGAAAAATTTAAAGAATCGTATAAACCCACTCTATCTAAAAACTCAATTATTCAAGAATATATACCAACGGAAATAGCAGCTGAAATACTTGCTTTTGAAAGAGGGATATTTTCTCCTGAACCTTTTTCACAAATATTTGTTAGAATAAACACACATTAATTTTTTAATAGTTTAAAGGAATCTTTTGATCTAATTTTTCTTTAGATCTTATTATTATATCTATTATTCTTTCAAGTTGATAATCTGCAGTATCTATATTTGCAGGAACCTCAATTCCGACTCTATCAGACCTAACGCCCTTATCATTAGTTAACATTAATAATTTATCTGGGCGAAGTCCAGATGGATTAAAAAATCCAATAGTATAAAGATTAGATTCATCTTCATATAATACTCTATTTATAAATTTAAGAAAAAATAAAGCAGAATTATCATAAATTTTATATTTTGCAGGATTTGAAAAATCAGATTTATCATTGAATTCGTATATATTTGGACCTCTTAAGGATTCAATAATAAATTTCTTATAAGGAAGATTATTTTTAATTAAATCAAAATGATTCGGATTAAATGAAAATATTTCGGCTAAGGTTGATTCTTTTGTTGTACTAAAAGGATTATTTAAATCAAATTCCACTTCTTCAGTTTTATCATTATTATCATAATCTCCATAATATGAATATATTCTACCTCTTCTTGTATGTCTTATTTTTTCTTCCTTAAATGCAAGTTCCATGCTTTTATTTGATAAAAAAGGAAAATCATGAATTATTCTTTCTATTAGATAATCTTTTTCAAACATATTAAAATAAAACTTTAATATTTAATATTACTTTAGAAATTATATTTATTATATAATTATATTCCCAATATATCTAAAAACTTTAAACTTGGAAATTTGTTATCTTGATTTAAAGCTAAAACATCCAAGGTCTTTTTTATCATATTAGGATAATCATGATATCCACTAATAGTGATATCATATCTTCCTGGGTTTGTTGATAAAGGTTTGCAAATAGCAGGATTATAAATATCTTCTTTAAATGGAAGAGTTTTTCCTGAAATTATTACTAAATTACCTTGTATTTGATAGCTATCTGAAAAATTCCATCTAAATTGAGTCAATCCATGAATTGATGAATAAAGAGTTGTATCTTCAACTTTAGATTGATTTAATCCATTATTTCTTATTATCCAATCAGATAATTCCTGTCTTTTTTTTGATAGATCTAAAGCTGATGTTGAATTTTTAGAAATCTCAAAATATTTATTTTCTTTTAAATTTATTTTTATTGTCATTATTTTGTCCTAATATCATATTTCATTTTATTTCTTGCATGTTGAATAATATCAAATTCTTTTTTTGTTAAAATAAGATTATTCATTATTGTTTCTTCTAAACCTTTAACTGAATCTAAACCTGTTACCTGCCTTAAATCTGTTCCTCTAAGGTCAGCTTCAGTAAGATCTGCATTATTAAATGAAGATTTATTAAGAGAGGAATAACCAAAACAAACCCTTGTTAAATTTGCCCTATTAAAACAAGCACCATTTATTATTGAACCAGCTATATGTGATTTAGATAAATCTGCACAATAGAAATTAGCATTAGAAAGGTTAGAATTATCTAATTCAGAATTTATTAATATTGCATCTGAAAAATCAACTGAATTCATTTTTGAATTTGAAAAATCTGAACCAGGTAAATAAATGCCAGGTGCTAAAAGACCTTTTAAATTAGAATTGCTAAAATACATAGGGACTTTATCCAAGTTAGTATTTTTTAAATAATTGTTGAGTTCAGGGATAAATTCTATTAGATTTATATTCATTAAGGAAATTCCTTCAAAATATCTTTCTCCACCTAAAACTTTAGATACAAATTCCTTTGGTTTTAGTTTTTTCATTATTCTAACCTTCTTATCTATTACGTATTTTAAAACTATTAATAAATCTATCTAAACTCTTTGAAATTTCTGGTTTAATTTGTTTAAGTTCAATTAAATGGGAAATAGTAGTTTCATCAAGTAGCATTAGTGAATTTATCGGAATATTATCTGGAGCTATTCTACGGATTCTTTTTGTAAAATCGAGGGTATATGGTTTTAAGCTATCTTCTATATATTTAGTAGTTCCATTATCATCAAAATACCTATGTAAATATGTAACCATTGGTTCATGCCTTATACCTACTTCTAATTTTGTTATTGTTGCAAAAGGATAAACTAAATTAACTTCTTTAGAGAATGGTTCAATTGTAAATCTACGAACATTAAAATTTAGACCATATTTTTCCTTATATCTGTTATAATCTTTTGATAATTCTAACATTGAGGAATATTCCTTTTCTATTATATCAATTAATTTATGTTTTTCATTCATTAAAAAAATATATAGATTTTCTTTTTTTTCTAAAGCTTTCCAAAACATGTATTTAATTAATTAGAATATATTTTAAAATATTCGTGTGAAGAAAAAATTAATATAAAGATTTATAAGGCATAAAAAAGGAGAATCAACATGAAATCTTATGAAACAAATGTAATTACTGCAACTGGATTAAATACTTTACTTAGTCTAAAATATGAAAAAAGACATACTTTAGTAAAGGATTTTCAATTAGGTAAAATTGAATTATCAAATAATCGGATTGATGCATTAGCACTTGAAGTTATAGCTTATAAAAAAGCATATGATTTTATTAAAAATTGTACAGATAAATTAAAAACTCTATCTTATGATGATTTATTAAAAGGAAAACCTGCTGATCCTTTAGAAAATTCTAAATCAGTACATTTAGCTTTTATAGATTTAATATATAAAGCAGAGATCTTAAGGGGAAATAATGATGGTGTTTCTGAAATTTATGCAAATAGTCAATTTGATGATTTTCATTTTACTTTTTTAATGAAAACTGATTTTGAATATCATGAAGCAATAATTAAAAAAAGATTTGAAAATAAAATAGGAAGAAAACTATTTTTTAAAACCAATAGGGAAAGAAGAAAAAATGCTTTAGAAAATAAAGTTAAAAATATTATTGAACTGGGATATAATGTTATATATGAATCAGGACAGTTGTCAGATTTAAGTCCTGATTTATCATTTCAATTAATTGAAGAATCTATATTTGAAAGTATTCCAAATTTACCTGGATTCTTTAAAGGAAGTTAAAATGAATAAGATACAGTTTGAATATTTAGAATCAATTTTTTTAACATCATTTTATAATAAAATGATTAATGAAAGAAATGAACTAACTAATAAAATAAATCGAGGTGAATTAATTTATCCAGAAAATAAAATTAAAGGACTTGAACTTGAACTAGCTGCATATAATGAAGTGATTCAATTTAATAAAAGCATTAATTATCAAAATGTTATAGATTTTCTAGAACCTAAAACCAGGTATGAATTTATATCTGACAAATGTTTTAATCATTTAAAATCTGTAAGAAAAAAAATTTATGAAGTTGAACGAAGTATTGGAAATAATCATCAAAAAGCATTAGAATCTTCATTTAAAGAAAGATGTTTAGTTCATATTTGCATAAATAATTTATTATATATTTATCAGCAAGATCCAATGGAAGTTGAAATAAGTATAGCTGACAGCAATTCCAGAAAAGAAGGGTATCAGATTGTTAATAAAATGGTTTGTACATATAACCGGGAAAAAGAAAGATCACTTATTGAAGGAGTTGATTTATATTCTGCTATAAGGAGTTCTGAAAATACTGTAAGAAATGTATTTCCATTAGTTCAAGCAACCTTGATGGAACATTTAATTGAATATGAGGATGAATAGAGTATAAAAAAGGGATTTTATTTAGAAAGCTTATCTTTTATTGCTGATTCAATCTTAGACTCAATTTCTGAAGTTGTTGCAGAAGGTTTTTCAATTGAATTTTCTATTTTTTTTGGGGTTATTTTTTCTTCTTTATCATTTTCACTTAAACTATTAATATAAATATAAACAAACATTCCAATAATTAAAATAACTACAATTATAATTGCAAATATTAGTTTTTTACTCATGGTCCTGACCTCCATGGGTTAAATAATTCTAAACCGGGATTAGATTTTGTTAGTATTGAAAAATCTAAAGATTCAGATGTTTTTTTGGTGAATATAGGATTATATAAACTGCATTCAGGGAGTATAGAATCTTGTTTATTAAAATATTCTTTATAATATTTTTTTAAACAAAAGAGATTACAATTAAAAGTTATACTTTTTGTTTTTGCTTCATTTCTACATTTATTGAATTCTTCATAAGGCATATTATTACTATCGCATTTATCAGATTCAGAACTATCAAATAAAATATTTTTAGAGCAGGAAACTAAATCTTCTTCAGCGAACATTTCCTCTTTATCGCTATTAGCTGTCCTAAAATTTTCTTTAATTATTATTTCCTTATTTAATTTTGAGAATAGAATATTATCAAAATTAATAGAACCTGATTCTGAAATTGGGATTATTAAACTATAGGAAGGAATTTTATCAGTTAATTTTATATTAGCATAGGTTTCTAATGGAAAAAATTGAGCTTCAGTTATACCTATTTTTAGATCCTCTACACTTTTTATCATGCCTAGAGAATCAGAATAATACTTTTTTGAATCATAATTCATATAGACTAATAGGTATTCTGAATTTCCTTTTCCAGAATCCCAAGATAAACCTACTAAACCAATTAAAATCGGTTTATTATTCATGGTCCCTTCTGCAGCCCAATAGACATTTGAAACTTCAAAATCATTTGGAATTGCGGAGATTGGAGAAATAAAATTTAATAATAAAATTAAACTTAATATTATTAATCTCTTTTTCATTTAATAAGAACTTAAATTTAATATATAAATTTTTACATTGATTTATTCGATAAGCTATATTATTAAGAAAAAATCAATTATTAATCATATTAAGAAGTCTATTATCTATTACAAAAAAGCTTAAAAACGAATTCTAATAGAGTATAGTTGAAAATGAGATATAAATTTGTTACTTTTGGGTTAATAATATTGATGCTTTTAAATGCAGTTCTAGCTGCTGATGTATATGTAGGTTCTGGAATGAAAGCAAGAGTTAGAGCAATAACAGGGGTTCCAGAAGTTATTGAACCAACTAATACTATTGATAGTGTTACTACAACTGACCCTAAGGATAGTGAATATTGTCCGGATTGTGTTCCAACTTTAAATAAGAATATAAAACTTGTACCTAAAACTAATTCTAGTGATATAATTGAAGAAAAAGAAGTTAAAAATAAAGTAACTGGATATAGTATATTTCCTGTACAAGAAAAAACTTTAACAATAACTATGCAAATAGTTATTGTATTATTAATTGCTTTAATGTTTTTCTTGATAGGATATTTAAGAACTAATTTTGCTCTTGTAAGAAGAAGAGGATAAAAAACAGGTAAAAAATCCATGAAGGATTTTTTAGATAAAGATAGCTGATTTAATCATTAAGTAAATTAAGATTAAATCAGACTAATTAAGAATGGATAAAAGATAAGAAGAAGAGGATAAAAAATCTTAGTAATATTAATACTAAAAAGACGAGTGAGATTAAAATATAGATGATTAGATGGATTAGATATTATGAAGATTATTGACTCATCTTAAAGTGATTATATGGATTATTAACCTAATGTATTACCAAAAGTCATATACTAAAATATATAATGTCCAAGAGACTAATAACCAATATACATAATGAATTTTATATTAACAAATCATGCTAAAAAAAGAATGATTGAAAGAGGGATTACTATAGAAGAAATAAATACAGTTGTTGAAAATCCTGATTATACAATTAAAAAAGATAATTTTATAGAATCATTTAAAAGATTAAATAATAAAATACTAAAGATTGTATATATGGAAGGTAAATTTATAAAGATAATAACCGTTATTGAATTATGATGAAAATTACATTTGATAAAGAAGCTGATGCAGCATATATTTATTTTAAAGATATATTGCCTGGAGAAGTAAAAAAGACTATCTCCTTAAATGAAACTATAAATGTTGATTTAGATAAAGATGAAAAAACTCTTGGAATGGAGATATTAAATGCCAGTAGAAATCTTCCAACAAGTACCTTAAAATCTGCTATATTAATTTAATATAATTAATTATCCAAAACCTTAAAAATAAATAATAACTCGCTATTTTATGAATCTAGATGATTATTTATTAAGAGATGTACAACCTGATGAATATATGGAATTAAAAGCTAATTCTAAAGGAATTCTATTAGATGTTGTTGAAAGTTTTGATGATAATATTATTCCTAAAATTATAGGATATGAGAATTCTCTAACCATAAGATATAATTCAAAAAGAAGCATGGTTGGAATTTTTGAAGGAGAAAAATTATTTATTGATCATAGTGATTTAAAAGATAAATACGAGGAATTAGTTGTTCAAACTTTTCATAAAACCTTAGAAAAAAGATTAGAAAGGATAAGAATGTTAAATGACGATTGGTTTGAAACAATGCCTGAATATGAAAATAAAGATACAAAAACTGAACATGATAAACCTGAAACAAAAGTTGAAAAATCAGCATATAAAAACATAGAAGATGAAGATAGTGATAATATTCCTTTTTGATTGATATGAAAAAGACAAAGTAGAATAAAAGAATAAATCAGTATTTTCTAAAACAATTATCTTTATTAATCTAAAAATTAATATTATTTTATGTCACATATTACAAGTAAATATGATTCAAAAGGAATTGAACATAAAATTCCTTGGACATCTCCTGAAGATGCTTTTCAAATGGTTGTGTTTTATGAGACGAGTTCCAATAAACTTAAAGGATTAAATGGAGACAAACTTGTTGAAAATATTGAATGGAGAGTTTATACTGAATGGTGTTGCAATATTAATGAATCTGGCTCTAATCTACCAAAAGATTATTTTGGTGAAGGTTTTAATGATTGGGTAAATAAAGAGACTCATTTTGCTTTAGAAAGAGCAGGATATGAATGGGTTGAAAAAGAAGGAAGATTCAAGACGACAGATGAATCTGTTTATGAAATTTATCATGCTACACGTGATAAGGTTCTAAAAGCTGTTGTAAGAAGAGCTGTTGAATTCTTTAAAGATTGCAAGGATTACCAATGGGTCCAATATGAGGAACCAAAAAATATTAGAGTTTCTTTAGAACAATATATGTAAAGACAGATAGATAAATAAAAAAAGAATTCTAAAGTAGAATTGATCAAGAGAATTATATTTTAAGAGATGCTGAAAAATTATAAATATTATTGTTTTAAATTTTAGTAATGTTAGAATAATTGAGTATATGATGTGTTGTTAAATTTTATAGAGGGATAGATAAACTAAAGAAACAAGGATTAAAGAGGATAAAAAAATATGACTGACTTTATTTATTTAAGCTATAAAAATCCAATCTGGAAAAAAAGGCCTTAAACTTCTAATATGTTCCTTATCTATTTTCAATTCATAACCATAACTAGAACCCGAAAATACAGCTTCTTTCTTATCAATAAATAATCTACAAGTACCTGCACCAACTATTTTATATGCACTATCTCCAGGCAAATGTGAAATTAAGCCATCATGACCATAAATCTTCATACATTTAACACCAATTTCTTCTGCAAATCTTTCAAGAATTTTTTCATGATAATCTTCTGTTCCCTCAACAATTAATTTATTAGAAAATCTTAATAAAGGAATTCTTAAATTATCCCTAATATACTCTTGAAATTGAACTACTTTATAGACTCCTGAACAGGAAGGGAATATTATTTGTTGTAAATCTGTCATATTTATTCTAAAATATAGATATTTAAAAAGATTAGTGTAACTAAGTAGGTATGGATTTAAAAGATAATTTACTTAATCAATTAGTTAAACAAATTGTTAAATTAGAAATATCTTTAAAGAATTTAGAAGGTAGTTTATCTCATTTAAATAAAACGGACATAAATGATGCTGATTATATTGTAAATTTAATTTCCTTATGGGAAAATGAAGGGGAAAAATCAGTAATAAAAGTTTATAGAGGTAAACTTGAAGATGCTATTAAATCAGCTGAAAGTGAATATTTACAATTGAATAACAGGAATGATATTCAGGCTAGTTATCATGTTGCACTTGTTCTTGATGAAATTAAGATAGGTATCTCTGAAGAATTTTATAGGGATTATATAAGAAAATAATAAAAAATAAGGTGACCACAAAATCACTTTTTATTTTTTTGAAAGACACCTTTTTTAATGGATTTTTAATCCTAAAATCTCACTCCATTTAATGCTTTAATTTATTTGTTATCTTAGAAGATTATTTAAATTTCTTAATAATAATTTTAGAATGATAGATGAACATAAAAAAGATGGTAAAATATCAAAGAAAGAATTTCTTGATAAAATAAAGAATTTTCAAGAAAAAGATATTGAAATTACTTCTCATTCTCTTTTTAGACTAAGTGAAAAACAAAGAAAAATCTTTGAGGGAGATAAATTGAAAAAAATAATTCTTAGCGAAACTCCTTTGGAGATGGTAATACAAAAAAATGGCAATCTTGCACTTTTTTATACTTATGAAAATAATTTTGTTCTAAAAATCCTAATAAATTTGAATATTAACAGTATTTATATAGTTACATTTTATATATTAAATAAAGAACAAATGGCGGGATTTAAGGATGGAAATTGATAGAAAATTGAATGAAGTTGGAGAATTTGATTATGATTATAAAAATGATATACTATTTTTTAAAGTAAAAAACAGAGAATATTCATATTCTATTGAGTTATCAAATTATGTTATGGATATAGATTCGGAGGGGTTAGTTGTTGGATTGCAAATATTTGATGCCTCTAATCTTTTTCAAACTAATAAAGAATCCTTAAAAAATGTAACAAATTGGAGATTAGAAACCTCCATTAAAGATAAAGTAATTCAGGTAAAAATCAAATTTGATATGGTTTTAAGAAATAAGATAATAGAAAAAAATCCAATTCTAGTTGAAAGAACAATGGAAGATCTACCTGACTCGATTGTTTGTGTTAATTGTTAATTAAAGAATTCTAAATAATAAAAGAATTTATATAGTATTAATTCATTGTTTATATAACAAGTTCTGGTGTATTAAATATTTAGAAGATAATACTTTTAGATATAATTAAAATGAATAAAAAGATTGTATTAGTTGCTTTTGGAATAATTGTGATGATAGTTCTAGGAGTTATAGCTACTGAAGCAATGAGATATAGAATAGTATATCTTGATTGCATGGAAGCTAAAACAGTGATAAAGGCTAGAAATGAAGTCCATTCCTTGCAGATGAAGGATTATTTTGCTGGAATGGATAAATCTAGACTGGATATGGATAAATTTATTGCTTTAATTGAAACAAAAGGAGTTAATATGGATTCTATGAAAGAGAAATTAGTTGTTCTTGATAATAAAGCTAATTTGTTTAAGTCTGATTATAAAGAGTTTAAAGAAAAATTAGATGAATTAGGCGATAATTCATGCAATAGAGAAGAACTTGATAGAGTAAGTAAAGAATTAGATAAATTGATTGAAAAAATGAGAGAAGATTCTAAAGATTTAGAAAATTATTTACCTGTAATAACTGAAGAAGTTAATAAGATTTTATCTGTTACAGAAGGGAAGTAGAGAAGAATTCTTAATAAGAAAAGGAAATACTGGTAACTTTTATAACGATTCGGATGAGAAGCAAGATTAAGATAATCATTAGTTGATATAGAAAATAGAATTCTTGGTAATTTTAATAGGATTAAGAAGTGATGAGGAAGATGAATATACTAGTAATTGTTATAATGGCTAGGATGAGATAGCTAGATTAAGATAGGATGAGAAATGAATTCTATAAGAATATTCTGGTAACCTATACAATGATACTAATGAGAAAGAAAGATTAAGTGATGATGAGTTGGAGTAAATTAAAATGTACATAAGATAAGAAATTTAAAAAATTTTATCTTGATCTAATAAAACCCATATTTTTATCTAAAAGAGCTTGAATATGTTTTTCTAAACCCTCAATTTCATTAAATTCAATTTTAATATCTCCTCTACACCAATATTTTTGACCAAATATTGTATCTTTTATTTTTTTATCATCAAAAACTTTCAAATTTCTATAAACCACCCTTTCATTAACAAAAACTCTTCTTAAAGGCTTATTTGGAATAGTAATATTAGGAGATCCTCTTTCAATACATCTTGCTAAATATAATAAATTATTTGATTCTTCTGGAGAAGAACTATCATAGGGTTTATATAAAAAAATACCAATAACAGAAACATTATCATGAATTCCAGAAACAATTCCTAGATCTTTTGCAATATAATTTAGATATTTATTAGTCATAGGTTAATTCATTTAAAATATTATTTAAAGATTTATATTATTAACGATTCATAATACTATTTTTTTATATTCTTCTTTAGCTTTTTTTACATAAAAATCTTGTTTATCTTTATTTAGACTTGATATCGAACTCGAATATAATCTATGTTTTAATAAAATATTAGGAATATTCATTAAAATATAATTTTGAGATAATAATCTAAGATAAAGATCATAATCTTCACAATGAAGCATTTTTTCTTTGTAAAATATTTCTTTATTATTTCTAAACATTATAGTTGGATGATAAAAACAGTTTTCAATTGGAAGATTAGATTTAATTAAATCAAATGAAGTTAAAGGATGAAAAAATCTTAATTTATTTCCAGATTCATCAATATCAATAGCACCTGAGCCTAAAAGAAAAATATTAGGATTTTTTTCAAGATATTTGTATTGTATTTCTAATCTATCTTTTATAGAAATATCATCTGCATCCATTCTTGCTATATATTTTCCTTTTGAAATTTTTAAACCTAAATTTAAGGATTTAATAATCCCTTGATTTGATAAGTTATTTATTAGAATTATTCTTTTATCTTTAGAAATATATTTATTTATTATATCTAAAGTCTTATCAGTTGAACCATCATTAATAATAATAAATTCAAAATCCTTGAAAGTTTGATTTAAAATTGAATCAATTGCTTCAACTAAATATTTTTCAGCATTAAATGCAGGCATTATAACTGAAATAATTGGATTATCCATAAGATAGAATATATAATAATATTATATAGGTTTTATTGTATTTAGAAAGGTAGAATTAAATATTAAATTAATTCTTGATTAGCTTTGAGATAAAAAACCACTTGTAAAATACTCTACATTAGGAATTAATTCTAAAGAAAGTGGTTTATGTTTTACTAAATCCAAAAAATCTTGAAGATCTAATTTTGGTTGATTTACATGCAAGGTTATATCCCCTCTACCTGCATATGCAAAATTTTGCAATTTAACACCATGAAAGATTCTATCCCAAACATTCCTATTTTCCCAAATAGATTCTAGATTAACAAAAACTTGAGTAACAGCTTCATAAGGAAATCTAATATATGGTGCTTTTGGTGATATGCAATCATAG
>JBAZYP010000007.1:0-88180 GCA_041659265.1 Candidatus Pacearchaeota archaeon
AATATTTTCCGCCCAATCCTTCGCGATAACTTCTGCTTGCTTCAATACAGTTTCAGTTGCTATTTTTTCCATATCAGGAGGATAGCCATATTTTCTTAAAATCTTTTTTACATAAATTCTTAATTGTGCTTGCACACTTTCCCTTATTGTCCAATCAATCTTAACATTTTGTTTTATTGTTTCATAAATTTCTCGTGCAATTTTTCTTAAAGCATCATCTCCTAAAACTTTAACTGCACTATCATTCACTCCTAAAGCATCATAAAAAGCTATTTCGTCTTCAGATAAACCTAATTTTTTACCTTCTTCTTTATCCTTATTTATTGATTTTGCAAGTTCAATTAATTCTTCAACTACTTCCGCAGTTTCAATTGCTCGGTTTGTGTATTGTTTAATTGCCTTATCAAGCATTTCCATAAATGATCTACCCTTTACAATATTTTTTCTTGAAATAAGTTTTATCTCTTCAAATAATAATTTCTTTAATGCTTCAAATGCTAAATTTCTTTGAGGTATATCTTTAACTTCTGCTAAAAATTCATCAGATAAAACTTCTATGTTAGGTTTTGTTAAACCCACTGATTCAAATATATCAATAACTCGATCAGATATAACTGACTTTGAAACAATCTGTCTTATTGCAGAATCTAATTCTTCAGATTGTTTTGCTTTACCTAGTGTCAATTTAACTAACTTTGATTTTATGATTTGAAAAAATCCAACTTCTTCTTTTATCTCCAATGCTTTTTCGTGAGGAACAGATAAAGAAAAACTCTCAATTAACTTTTTAGAATGTTTTAAGAATAAGTCTCTCCCATCTTTTTGTTTTAATATATGTTCTATAGCATCAGGAACTATAATTAAAGCATCATTGATAGATTTTCTAACTTTTGATTGATATTCAAATCCATGCATCAAATCAAATATTATTTCATGTTCGGACATCATTAATTCAACAGCTTTTGCTTGGTCTAAAACAGGCTTTCCTTTTCCCCCACTTGCAGTATAATCTTTAACTGCTTTTTTTAAATCATAAGCAATACCTATATAATCAACAACTAATCCACCGGTTTTATCCTTGAAAACACGATTAACTCTCATTATTGTTTGCATTAGTCCATGTCCTCGCATCGGTTTATCGATATACATTGTATGAAGACAAGGAACATCAAAACCCGTTAACCACATATCACGAACAATAACTATTTTTATGGAACTATCAGGATCTTTAAAATTATCTCCTAAATCATGTCTTTTATTTTTATTTCTAATATGTTCTTGCCAATTTGTTTCAGAAGTCTTCCCAGTCATAATGACTTTAATAAATCCTTTATCATCATCTTTGTTATACCATTCAGGTTTTAATTTTACTATTTCATTATGCAAATCAACACAAATTCTTCTTGACATGCAAACAATCATTGCTTTTCCTTCTATAACATTTTTTCTATTTTCAAAATGGTCAACAATATCTTTAGCAATTCTTTTTAATCTTTCAGTACTTCCTGCAACCGCTTCCATTCTCGCCCATTTTGACTTTAACTTTTCTTTTTGGGATATTTCCTCACCTTCTGTAACTTCTTCAAAATTAGGATCAATCTTTAATCTTTCTTCGGGTTTTATTTCTAATTTAGCAAGTCTGCTCTCATAAAATATGCCTACTGTAGTTTTATCTTCTATCGATTGTTTGAGATCATAAATATCTGTATACTTTCCAAATACTCTTTGAGTATCTTTATCCTTTTTTTCAATTGGCGTTCCAGTAAACCCAATAAAAGAAGCATTAGGTAATGCATCTCGCATATGTTTTGCAAATCCATCAATAAAATCATATTGACTTCTATGGGCTTCATCAGCAATTACAATTATATTTTTTCTATTAGATAATAAAGGAAAGTTTGTTCCCTTTATATCCGGAAAGAATTTTTGTATTGTTGTAAAAACTATTCCACCTGATGATACTTTCAATAATTGTTTTAAGTCGTTTCTTGAATCGGATTGTTGTGGTTCTTGCCTTAACAAGTCCTGACAACTAGAAAATGTTCCGAATAATTGATCATCTAAATCATTTCTATCTGTTAAAAGAACTATTGTAGGATTTTCAAATTGTTTTAGAGATATAATCTTTCCGGAATAAAATACCATTGTCAGACTTTTTCCACTTCCAGGAGAATGCCATATAACTCCTGCTTTTTTATCTCCTTTTGTTGCCTTTAATGTTGTTTCAATTGCTTTATTTACTGCATTATATTGATGGTAAGCAGAAATTTTTTTAGAAAGTTTTGTAGTGTTTGTTTTATTATCTTTTTCTGCTTGAAATACAATAAAATTTTTTATTAAATCCATTAACACTTCTTTTTTTAACATACCTTTAATTAAAACTTCGAGTTCAGTCATTTTCTTTGGCTTTTCTCCATCAATAGTTTTCCATGCAGTGAATCTTTCAACTCCAGAGGTTATAGTGCCTGCATGAGTCTCTAATCCATCTGAAATAATGACAATTTGACTATATCTGAATAAAGTAGGAATTTGCATTTTGTAAGTTTCAATTTGATTATATGCGCTTGTTACAGTAGCTTCTTCATCAGCAGGATTTTTAAGTTCAATAATAACTAATGGTATGCCATTAACAAAAAGCAATATGTCAGGTCTTCTGTTATAATTATCCTCAACAATTGTAAATTGATTTATTGCTAAGAATTCATTTTTATCTATATTTTCAAAATCAAATAACCAAACAAGACCTCCTTTAATTCTTCCATCTTTTTTATATTCAACTTCAATTCCATTTGCAAGCATTTTATGAAACCCTTGATTATTAGAAATTTGGTTTTGGCTCTCTATCCTTAAAACCTTTTTAATTGCAACTTCAATAGCTTCTTTTGGAACTTTAGGATTGAGTTTTATTAATGCAGTTCTTAATCTATCAACTAAAACAACATCTGAATAACTTAGTCTCTCGCCATTTCCTTCAGGTGCAGGTGCAATTCTTGGAGCATAAATGTAATTGTAGCCTTCTTTCTCTAAAAACTCTATAGCTATTTCTTCTATATGTGATTCAGTTATGATGTTGGTAGGCATGATTTAATAAGGTTTATGGGATTTTTAAGTTTGTGTTTTATAAGTTTTTCAATTGTTCAACGAATTCACTTAAACTAATTGATTTAATTACTTCATGATGGACAAGTATCAAAGTTACAATAAATGAAATAATATATCCTTGTATAAATTTTTTAAAATCCAATATTATTGAAGTCCAATAAGGAATTATTGCATTAGCAAAGAGATTTGTGAACGTTTCTAATGAGATGATTTTTAGTAATAGTCCCACTCCCCCCAATGCAAAAATTAACACTGGAAAAATTGCCCAAATTAAAAAGGCAGTACATAATATACTAATTGGTTGTTCTTGGAACGTTTCCCATAAATCCTCTATGTATGACATTTTAATTTTTTGGATATAGTTTTATAAAATTGGTATGAAAATGAAATATCTCTTTATATAGTTCTAATGCATACTTGCATAGGTTTTCTTCATAATATTTTTCTGGAGATTTAAAGATTTTAACTTGTGTGGAGTTAGTAATGTTTATCAAATAAGTTAGTAATTTTTGAATTGTTATTAGGGATATAATTTCTTCCGGTTTCATAAATTTAAAATATTTTCTTTCTATTTCTCCAAGATCTTGTTTGTATCTAACAAAGGTTGCAGGATTACCTTTTTTTAAAATTAGTTTTCCAATGTCAGATAACGCTAGGTTATCTTTTTTAGAAAATTCCTTTAACTTCTCCAGCCTTGCATTTTCCCAAATAGCTTCTTCATTTACTCCTTGTTTTACTTCATAGATGATTGATATAGTCCCTCCTTCAAAATAACCAATAGAAACATCAAACAGATTTCTGATTGTAGAAGATAGTTCATTTCTAACTTCTTTTTCTACAAATTTCCATTTTCTATTTTCTCTTTGTGGAAGTAAGATATAAAGCCAAATTGTAGTGAATATAATTCCAATAGATGTAATTAAAACAGAAATGCCTATCTGAGGATTTAAATAAAAAGAGAAAAGGGATATGATTATCAGAGCTAAAATAGGCACAATCCAAAATAGTTTATCTTTGAATTTATTTATCATTTTCCAATGGAACTCTTATTTTTCCAGAAATAAGTTTAGGTAAAAGTAAGTCTCGAAGTTGTTTTAAATTCATAGATTCAAAATTATTTTTTTCAATCATCTTTCTAAAATTTTTATATATTAACTCAAAATTTTTAAAAATGTAGCTTGGTGGAATTAATATTTTTATTTTTTTAATTCCTTTAACATTCAAACTTGAAAAAATTGTTCCTTGGTCTATGTTTTTTTGAATTTGGTTTTGTCCATGTTTAGAAAACAAATAAGCTAATAAATAATAAGGATTTTCATATCTTATGGAAGTTAGATTTCTTCCAATGGCTCCTTTAAAATTATAAGGTATCTGGATTATAGCTCCAGTTAAACCTGCATTTGTTAATAATATATCTCCTTCACTTACCTCAATATTTTTTGACCATTTAATATAATCTTCTTCAGAAATATAATATTTTTCATTTAAATTTAATGTTGCAAGTTCCCCGATGTTATAAACTTGAAGTAATAACCTTCCTTCTTCTATTTGTTCGGGTTTTTTTGTATGAAGGCAATCAATAATTTTTGAAATATTTTCTAATTCTTGAATTTTCCATCCTTTAGGAATATCTCCCATTTCCGAATCTATCACTTCTCCACCATGGGATTTGTAGGGTTTTCCTTTTTCATTTGGAAATTCAAAATCTACAAACCAATGCTTAAAAAGTTCTTGTCCTATCTCTTCGAGCGTTTTATTCATTTTTTGGTTTAGTTCTATTTTTTTATCAAGAGATGAAAGAATTTTTGAGATTGATTGCTGTTCAGATAAAGAAGGTAACATTATTTTTAGTTCTGCAATTAATTTTGTTGTTAAACTTCCTCTGGAACTATTCCCATCAGATATATTCCTTAATTCGTTATATCGTGAGACTAAATTATAAAATAGGTATAATGAGTTTAATATTTTTTTATCATTTCTAACAGAGATTATAGATTGATTTATATAAGTATCAACCATGCAATAGGAAGTTTGTCCTCGGGTATTTCCTTGTCCTGCCGATGCAATAACTACATCTCCCTTTCTGGCTAATCTCGTAGATGAATTATTAATTCCATCTTGAGTAATCTTTCTTTTAGTGTTATGAATAAAAACTTGATTTGTCTCTCCCGATGATAACCAATTAATATCGCCACCCCAATAAGATTTTATTCTTGTATTTGGAGTACCACCACTAAAAATTTGTTCCAAAACTTCTCTTAATTCTTTGACTTCCCAATCTACTGGAATTTCTCCAATTTCAGTTTGCTTAAATTTTGCTTGATGTTTCATTTTTCTTTAATTCTGCTAGTATTTCTTTTGGATTCAAAACCTTAAAATTAGGAATATTCTTTTCTAAAATAATAAAATCTTTTTTATTCCAAGTGACAAAACAGTCAATTTGGTTTTCTGAGATAGCTTGACTCTGTATTGTATCTCCAGACTTTGTATTAAACTTAATAGCAGTTTCAATTAAATTATCTACTAATTCTCTTGAAAATGTGCTTGGAGTAATCTGTTTTTTTGAAGAAGAGAAAGGTAATGGATTTATTACTTTTTTCCATGACTTTGTTATTCTGTATAAAAGAGAGTAAGTCTTATCTTTATTTTTTGTTCGCCTTATCATTGCTGATGCTAATTCCAAAAATGTAAAAATAGAAGTAAAGAAAAAAATATTTTTAATCTTAACTGATAGAATATATTCCATAAATTCTTTTGACTCTTTATGATTAGGTTCATTATCTATTTCAGAAGCAACAATTACATCAGAATCTATAGCAATGTTTTTCATTTTATTATTTAGTTCTAAATGAAACTCGCCTCCTTCGTTTAGCTGGAACCCTTGCTACAAATGAAACTCTTCGCCCTCTTGCTACAAATGAAACTCTTTTTTTTATTGGTCTTCTAGCTAAAAAACTAACTTTCCTAGCCATTTTACACCCTCCATCCAATACCCGCTAAATTCTTCTTAATCTCTTCTTCTAATTTATGAGATTCTTTAAACTGACCTGCAAGTTCTGAAGTTAATCTTTTCATTTTATCTTCAAATACCTCATTATCCTCTTCAATATCTTCTGCTCCAACATATCTACCAGGTGTTAAAATATGCCCATGTTTTCTTATTTCATCAATTTTAACTGATTTACAAAACCCTTTAATGTCCTCATACTTTTCTTTTCCTTCTCCTCTCCAAGCATGGTAAATCTTGCCTATGATTTGTATTTCTTCGTCTGTTAATTCCTTATGTCTCCTATCAATCATAACCCCCTGTTTTCTAACATCAATAAATAAGACTTCTCCTCTCCTATCTCTAAAATTATGATTTTTCTTATCTCGTGCTGTAAACCATAGACAGGCAGGAATCATTGTGTTATAGAACAATTGTGCTGGCAAAGCAACAATACAATCAATTAAATCTGCTTCAATAATATTCTTCCTGATCTCTCCTTCTCCGGAAGTATTCGATGATAAAGAACCATTTGCAAGGACAAAACCCGCTATTCCGTGAGGTGCTAGATGATGTATAAAATCTTGAACCCAAGCAAAGTTTGCATTTCCAGCTGGAGGAACTCCATATTTCCATCTTATGTCTTCTCTTAATTGTTCACCTTTCCAATCTGAAATATTAAAAGGTGGATTTGCTAGGATAAAATCTGCTTTAAGGTCTCTATGTTTGTCTTCACTAAAACTATCTCCTAACTGAATATTTGAATCAATACCTCTTATTGCTAAATTCATTTTACATAATTTCCATGTTGTAGAATTACTTTCTTGTCCATGAATAGAAATATCTCCAATTCTTCCACCATGACTTTCAACAAACTTTTCACTTTGAACAAACATTCCGCCACTGCCACAACAGGGGTCTAATATTCTTCCTTTATAGGGTTCTAACATTTCTACAAGAACTTTTACAATACATCTTGGAGTATAGAACTGACCGCCTTTTTTTCCTTCTGCATCTGCAAACTGTCCTAAAAAATATTCATAAACTCTTCCTAAAATATCCTTACTTCTATTATCTTTATCCCCTAAACTAATAGAACCAATTAAATCAATTAATTCTCCTAATCTTTGTTTATCAAGTGAAGGTCTTGCATAATCTTTAGGCAAGACTCCTCTTAAAGAGATATTATCTTTTTCAATAGAATCCATAGCATCATCAATTAAAATTCCGATATTAGGTTGCTTTGCATTTTTTTGAAGATTATCCCATCTTGCTTTTTTTGGGACATAAAAAATATTCTTTGCTTTATACTCATCAACATCTTCAGGATCTCCATCTGGCTCTTTTTTTATTTCTTCATAAACTTCTTTAAACGCATCAGAAATATATTTTAAAAAGATTAGACCAAGAACTACATGCTTGTATTCTGCAGCATCCATATTGCTTCTCATTTTATCAGCAGATAACCAGAGCTTTTGCTCAAAGCCTAAGTCACCTTTATTGTTGTTTTGTACCATAAAAAGATATAGATACACACAATAAAAACCTTTCTTATAAAATTTATCCTAATTATGATTTATTTTATCCCTAAGAGATAGAATTATTGATTAAAAAATACAGTCTGTAACATATAACAAGACTATTATGGGGGCAGACTCTTTTAAGAATTTTTAATTATTTTACTTAAATAGCTTTTAAGGAATCTTTTATCTATGGTTTTTCCTAATTTACGATATTTAACAAGATAATTCTTATCTGCTAGAACAAAAAACCACTCATCATAATTTTCATTTAAAGTTTTTACTTTTTCAATTATCATCTTCTTATCTTTTTCTATTTTTGATCCACTTTCAACTTCAATCGCATACTTCTTTTTGTTTACCTCAAAAACTAAATCAGGTTTGACTGTTTGAAATATTTCAACTTTAATTTTATTTTTTTCTAAAAATCTTTTTATATCTTGAATCAAAAAGAAATGAGGTATCCCTTCATTTGATCTTGGTCTTAAAAGATATTTTTCTTTTTTATTAGAGATTATACTTTTATGTGTAGATATTTTATAACCTAATTTTAATAAATGATCTCTTTCATCTTTTGATAAATTATTATATTTAAAAAATCCAATACTAGAATCAACATTAATCGTAATATTCCTTCCTTTTTTAACAATAATAGGTTTTGTAATCTCTTTATCTTGATTTAATTCATCTGCATTTGTTGTAATTAATTTATGTTCTTCAGGTGATGCAATAACTTTTATTTTGCTATGATCATCTTCTAGAATCAAAAGTCCTTCACCAACAGAACATGTTAGAAGATGCTGTTTTTCAGAATGGCTTAGATTAAATGTCTTACATATATTATCTATAACTGCAGGTTTTTGCCTCATTAATAAAGTATAAGCAGAATTTGCTAAGATAGATTTTCCAGCTTGACTTGCAAATAATCCTTCAACTTCCTGATTAATCAATAATAAACCCATGTTAAATTTCCTGCAAGTCTTAACAATTTCAAAAATATATCCTGCATCTTCTGTTCTTGAAAGTAAAGACCAAGACTCATCAATCAACAAAAGCTTACGATCTAAGTCTGTTTTCATTTTCATATAGACATAATCAAGTACTAAAAACATAATTGCAGGCTTTACTTGTTTTGGTAAATTTCCAATATCAAAACAAACAAATTTATTATTAAAATCAATATTTGTATGCTTATTCATAAAACCAAAAACTCCATCAACATACATTTCAAGCCTATTGGTTAGACTTTGTAGAGTAGGCTTTTCAATTTGTACAGCCTTTTTCTCCATATCCTTTAATATTTTTAACAAGTCTTCTAAAATTGGAGGAGTATTATTCCATGTGCTTGAATCTTTATTAATTCCTTTTTTAGCATATGCTTGAGATATTGCTTTATCAATTATTGATTTTTGAGGGTCTGTTAACTTTCCAAGCATAACTTGCATTAAATCCATTAATGCAAGCCTCTTTTCTGCATAATCATGTCCCATCATATCCAGAGGATTAATCATTGTATTAGAATTTCTTGAAAGATCGATACGTTGCCCGTTAAATCGCTTTACAAGCCCCTTGTATTCCCCTTGCGGATCTATTACCATAACTTTTGTACCATTAAGTAAATATCTTGTTATTAACAATTTACAAAAATAAGACTTTCCTCCGCCTGATTGTGCTAAGACCAATCCATTCGGATTAGGAAGTTTAAAGATATCTTTTATTATTGGAATATTGTTATTATTTAGTCCTAGCCATATGCCAGTATTATCTACCTGTAAAAATTGGCTTGTAAAAGGGAAAAAAGCAGAAAGGGCATCAGTAGTAATATTCCTATTAGCGTTCAATTCATCAATTCCTAATGGGGCTGTAGATTTAAATCCTTGAAGCATTCTTAATCTTGCAATTTTTGGCTGAATCATTAGACTATTTAATTCAGATTCTATCTTTTTTGTTAATAAATCTAATTCTTTCAAAGAATTAGCTCTACAATTAATATACAAGCTTACATTAAACAAACGTTCACTACCTTTTTGTAAATTTTCTAAAGTCCCTCGGGTATCTTTATATTGAATCTCTAAAGAAGGATTAAAAATTCCCTTTGATTTTAATGAATATAAATCAGCTTGTTGCTTTTGAAGTTCTCTTGTTAAATCTACTAACATACTTTCAATAGGGTAAGGTTTTATATGAATACTTAAATCAAAATCTGCTAAGGAGCTAACAATTTTATCTAAAAATCCAGATTCAACATTTCTAGGATAACCATTTGCATAGATTATTCTATAATATTTATTATTAATTTCAATATGGCTTTGATTGTTACAAATCTTTTCAGGAGAAATAGAATTAATCAATTCCCCATTTCCATCACCTAAAAAAGATGTTATTAAAAGTTTTTTTAATTCATGATTTTTCAATCTTTCAACTTTTAAATTTAAAGCATGAAGTCTATCCATACAAATTTCAGTCTGAATTTCAATATCTGATTGCTCTTTAATGATTATATAAAAAACTCTATTCATAATTTTTTTTGTAGAAATAACCTCCTTCAAATGTTCTTTATAGCTATTAAATATTTTAATGAAACTTTTTTCAGTTATTCTGGATTTTAAAGATTCTAAATAATCATTTAATTCAATACTTTCAGTTTTCATAAGAATTTGAGTTTGAAAATCTAAAGAATTTAAAAATCTTTGAAATGAAAATATTATTGCATCTTTTTCATTTTGTGGCTTGATACTAAAATTTATCGGTTGAACTTTAAGGACAGATACTTTCTTATTATTTGATAAAACTATTAAGTTATTATTTATCTCTTTAATTCCAAGATACTTTTTTAATTTATAATCGTCTTTTTTTAATATTCTATTCCTTAGGTAAATATGATAATTTTTTATTAAATTTTCAAGATTTAAAAACATAAAACAAATACTAAAACTTGAAGAAACAAATATTAAAGGATATTTTATATAATCATTAGAGATATTTTTTAAAAAGATGATATCTATAAATCCAAATATAAAAGCATAAAGAAGTTGTTTAAAGGTTAAACCAAACATAATTTTTTCTTTATACTCTAATTGTTGTGGGATTTGATAGCTCATACAAAATATTTTCCAACAGCTAGTGCAATTATTGCTGTTTTTTCTCCAGTTTTAATTGCAGATTTCATTGCTGAAAAAATCATAAAATAAAACATAATAAAATTCACAATTAAAAATGCAGCAATCATGACTAATATCTTAAAATTTTGAAAAATATCTATATCAATTAGCCTAGAACAAACCAGAAGAATAATTGAATCAAAAAATGTTACAAATATGCTTATTCCTAAAAAATTTATTATTAATCTACCATAATTATTTACAGGAGGAATAAAATAGAGAAAAATACCTAAAGGTAAAAAGATAATACCTGCTGCAACAATAATATATCTAAATGTTAAAAATAAAACAGTGAATATAAGAACAACAACATAACTCAATCCAAAGAAAAACTGCAATCCTATGTTTGTTATGTTATCGGCAGTAATAAGGAAAAAATTAGGATCAATTAAGTTAACTATTCCAGCTGTAAGTAAACTATTAAGATCAATTACTACTGAATATAAAAAATATGAAGCCTGAACTAAAACAATCATGATAAAGATATTTTTAAACCACTCCTTAGCTTTATTTCTTTTTTCTGCATCATAACCTGAAATAATAAAATTAAATCCAGAATAAAGCATTAGTAATCCATAAAAAATAGAGATAATATAAATTATAATTGCCCATAAAGAAACAAATAATTCTAATTTAATAGGTTCTGTTAAAAGTGATTTTGTTAAAGATAACAATGGTTGTATTGGAGCATTTAATATATTAATAAAAAATTCAAATAGTTTTTGAGGGAGGCATGTTGAAATATTCAAAAGACCACACTCTTCAGCACTTACTAATGGAATTAAAAACAAAGGTAATCCAAACAATGCCTTTTTCATATTATTCCTCCAAAAAACTTTCTTAACCCAGAATAAAGAAAATAATTTAATATAACAAAAAGAGACAATGAATAAATCAATTTTATTTTAGTTTTATCTTTAACAAAGATTATCTTTTCATAATGATTTATACTATAATCTGCACTAATTTTATTATTAGAAATGTCAGCAATAAATGTAGTATTATTAGAAATAATCTTAGATTGATTTCCATAACTTAGATTTACTAAAAGATTATCAGGAGATATTTTAATAGAAATAGTTTCATTAGAACTATAAATAAACTTATCAGTTTGTATTTTTATAGAAACATTAGTAACATTAAGAAAACAGTCTTTTTCAATTATATTAAAAAAATCATGAGCTTTGATTTTACAATTATTTATATTTTTTATTATAAGATCATTACCACTTCTCTGAATATTATTTGATGAAAGTTGATTATTATCTATTGCTTTTAATGTTTGGATATAATATGGTTCCTTTGAATAGTTTATTTCATATGAATATTTATTGAATTTATAATACGAATTGTTAAGATTTAAGTAAAAACTATCAGAATAATTAATATTTATTCTGTTTGATTCTTTATAAGAATCAATAATTTTAATGTCTCCAATTAAAGTATTATTATAATATTTTACATTTAAAGTATCTTGAATTAATATTGAATTTTGTTTTATTTCATTATAATTAAAACTACACCTATTTGAATACTGTCTACACCTTCCTTTTCTGTAATATGAACAATATGTTTCCCAATAATAATGATCAATGTTATAACCTACATTCATTAAATAATCAGATTTGATAATTGAATCAGATTCAATTTTTAAATCAACTAATTTTCCACTTCCTTGATAATTATTATTTACATAAACCCTGTTTTCAGATTCATTTTTTATTAAAGTATAGATTCTTTTACAATCTCCTAAGTTAGTATTTGGATAATCAGAAGAATAGTAATTTACAGGAGCATTTATCTTATAATTAAAAGCAGATAACAGTTTTGTTTGATTTGGTACAAATAAATCATTATTGTACTGAACCGAAGGCATTACAGACAAAATTGAAAGCCATGCATCTTTAACATATTCTCCATTATAATTTTTAACTCCTATCGGAGGATTATCAATCTTGATATTAGTATTTCTTTGAAAAATATAATTATGATCTGGAAAGAATTTATTATTATAATCTAAATTAGAAATTAATATTTCTTTCTCTTGTAAGGTTAAATTAGAATTCAAAATGCTTAAACAAGTTTGATAGTTTCCTATTGATATTTTATTACAATCTAAAGAAAAAATAAATGGAGTTTGCACTAAAAATATTAGTGCAAACATCCAAAATAAAAAATACTTTTTCATATTAACTCACAATAAAGTTAACAACCAATGGAGCTGCCCAAATTACTATTAGTCCTATGATGACATACATAGCCATATTCTTTGCCTGTTCTCTTTTCGATGCATTTCCAGCAGACGCAATAAAAGTTATTCCAGCAAATAGCAAGACTACAACTGCAAGAACTGTGGCACCATATTTGACCAAATTATATATCTTCATAACTGGAGAAAGAATTTGATCAAAAGTTGCTTTATCTTCATTAGATGGATCTTGATTAAAATCTACAGCCATTACTAGCTGAAATGTCATCACTATCACAAAAAATAATAAACCAAGTAAATACCCGTGTTTTTGTTTCATTTTTTACCTCCTGTCAAATTTAATTTAAGCTTCTCTTTCTTGAATTCCTTAATTCTATGAAGATATTTTTTCTTATACTTCCACTTAAAGAATTCAATACAAGAGTTGCAGACCTCTTTTTCATTTTCAATCTCTTTGTTACAAATTAAACAATTTTTCATGAAAGTGTCTTGATTAATGCCATATAAAATAACTAGGAGAAAAATTTCAAGCAATATTCTGCTTGTTTTTTTGCTTGTTTTTTTTATCCTGTTTTTTATAAATCATTATTTTATATGTTTTTTATGGAATCAAAAATAACTTTTGACATCGGAGAAGAAATTATTCTAAAACTAAAGGAATTAAACCGCCTATTAGAAAGAGTTGTAAAGGATAAACAAAATGAAGAAAAATTACAAAGTCAATCTGTTAATGGAAACTGATGAAGTAAAAAGCTTAAAAAAACAAGCTGATGAAATTAATATTAGTTTTTCTGAATTAATAAGACAAAAGCTCAAACCAAATCATCACATAATAAGGACTGAATTAATTCTAGATAAAATATTAAATCTATTAGAAAAAAATGGAAACAAATAAAATATTAATGGGTGATTGCATTACCCTTATGAAAGAGATTCCTAAGAATAGCGTCGATCTAATTTTGACCGACCCACCATATGGAGATAATGTGGCTTATGGAACCACTAATAAAAGCATATTAAATAATGAAAATCCATTGATAAACTGCACTGCTCTTGTAGAATTCTATCGGATATTAAAGAAAAATAGATCTGTATACATCTTCACCAACTGGAAACACTATCCTTTCTTGTCAGAATTTATAATTAGATATACAAAATTCAAGATAAGACACCTAATAATCTGGAAAAAGCATAGCTTTGGTTTAGGTTGGGCTTTCAGGCATCAATATGAAATGATTCTTGTAATTGAAAAAGGCAAACCCAAATACAATCTGAGGAATTTTTCAGATGTTCAATCAGCATTGCATATCAACCATAATCAACTAACTCATCCTCATGAAAAACCAATTGATCTCATATCGAAGATAATTGAACATAGTTCTAAAGAAGGAGATCTTATTCTTGATCCTTTTTGTGGAAGTGGAGCAATATGCAAAGCATCCCAGATAAAGAATAGAAGGTTTATAGGGATTGAATTGGATGAAAGGTATGTTGAGATGGCTAAAGAGAAGATAAATAATATTAATCATATTATTCTAAACTAACTTTGAGCTTTTTTAAAATTTCTTTAAACTTATTAAAAAACAAATTCATTTCGTTAGTGTTCTTATTTTCCTCGAACCAAAGCTTAATTAAAACAATCCATAAATAATTTTTATCTTGACCTAATTCTTCAGATATTTTAGTAAACCATTCATGAAAATCGGAAAGAAGTTTATTATCCTCAAAAGCTTTTTTAACAAATTCGTAATCTAATTGAGTATATTTAGAAATCTCCTGAACTTTAGAAAGGGAGAAATTCATAATAAATTTTTCGGGCGGTTCTTCCCAAGGTAATTTTAATGTAAAATTATCTATGTCCTCACCCAAATCAGAATCACCATCTAATATTCCAAATGTGTTATTTAATTCTAATTTTTTACATATAATGCCTGCTTGTTTAATATAGGTATCGCTACCGATCGGATTTATAATTAAATGTTTTAGAATTTTTGGATCTTTTTTTGAAATGATTGTTTCTAATAATGTTTTAGACTTTTGATCTTCAACAAGTATTTCAACAAAATCTTTATTAAACGAACCTAAAATATCTTTGGCTAAATATTTGGAACAATTATTAAAACAAGATACATTACCATTAGTATCAGAAAGAATTAAAATTCTAGAAGGTTCATCGGAATGATCAATGATGGTTGGCGAATGGGTTGTTAAGATAAACTGAATATTTTTTTTAGCAGAATATTTATGTAACAACTCCAATATTTTCTTCTGAGCTTCGCAATGAACAAAGTTTTCGAGTTCCTCTATAATCACTATACTATTTGGAGAGACTTCATTTATTTTCCAAAGAAACTGATTTATATAAAATTCCCCAGATCCCATAGTATAAGAATCGTATATCATCCCATTAGTTAGCTTAATTACATAATATTCATTCTCTATATCATCCTCATCTATAATTCTTTCAACTGAAGAAATATCTTTATACAAAAGTTCTTTCATGTAATTAAGTAATTCTGGAGGTAGGATAAAACTGTCAAATTGTTTAAGAGATTCCTTATTATCTTTTATTTCTGTTTCAGAGCTGTTTTTATACCTAGAATACAACTTAGAATTGAAAGTTATATCTACTATCAAAGGCAAAACAAATTCTTTTTTTATTATTTGTTTATTATTTACATGTATATATTGTTCTTGATTATTTATAATTTTTATTTCATAACTTTTAACTTCGGATAATATTCCAAACTCATAGCTATTATTTTGAAGGCTATAAACCTGTTTTAAAGCATTAACAATTGTTGATTTTCCACTCCCATTGATACCGGTTAAGATAGATACAGGAGATAAAAAATTAATTAAAGAATTCTTCCAATTAAATAATCCCTTAACTTCGATTGATCTAATGAAATATTCTCCATTATCCCATTTTTTTAGGATAGCTCTCCGATAATCTTCATATTCTTTCCAAATCATCTTAGCCTCCGATTTTTCCTGTTCTTTGGAATTCTGAATAAAAATTTATTAAAATCTTATGTCTTCCTTTTAATGATTGAGGATCCAACCATCCCCCACTAAGGTAAGCATCAAATTCTACAAATTTTGGATGTGGAGCTTTATTCTGATTTAATAATTTTATTTGATTATCTCTCCATTCTTCAAATAAATTTAAGAAATCCGGGATTTTATTTATATTTAGTTCTTTATTATCAATTTCTCTAATTAACCAATAATACGAGACTATTGTAGATTTTGTCAATTTAAAATTAAAACCGGATAATCCTTTATTTAATAGAGTTAAATTTTTTATAAGTCTATTTTTCGAAGAAGAATCTATTTTTTTATTAAAATACATCTCTTCTAAAGCTTTAGAACCTGGTTTAAAATCTAATGTTTGATTATGTTCCAAAAAAAAGATTTTATCTAGTATATCTTGATAAGCCATTCTTCGGTTTTCAAAACCTATTTTACTCGCATTAAAGAGTTCTCTAAATTGGTTAATAATGTCCTTTCTTAAAAAGTTTTTTATTGGTCCATATATACAATTTCTTTTTTCTGATGCAGTAACTGTTACGCCTTGGTTTAATCTTAAAAATAATTCTGTTGCTTCGTCTCGGTCAACATCTCTTACTTCAAAAACTCTAATAGTGCATCTTAAAAATCTAGCTTTTAATTTATCTGAAAATTCTGAATATTTTTTCCCATTTATATCATTAAAGTCATCAGTTCCAGGTAAAAAATTTGAATTAAATTGGAATTTATTATTCATAAAATTAAAAATTGAGTAGAGCCTCTGTTTACCGTCCAAAACCTCAAAGATGTCATTACCTTCAATGTTTACTAAATGGATAGGCGGTATATGCCATCCTCTTAAGATTGAATCAATCAATTTTTGTTGTTTTTCTTTATTCCAAACTAAATCTCGTTGAAAATCTGGTTCGAGATCATATATTTTACGTTTAATTCTATTGTAAATAGTTTCTATATCTGGGTCTGAACCTATAATTATCATTTTATTCTAATTGGAATATAAATGTTTTTATTTAAAGATTCTTATAATAAAGATATATTAAACTTTCATCCCAACCTGATTAACCAATACCAATATCTGTTTCATCTGCAATTCTAAAGTATTAACCCTTTCAATAAGAACTTCTTTTTCTCGACTTGAAACATCAAGTCTCTTTTCAATTTCAGTTTTAGTAATATCAACAAGCATATCATCTTCATTTATTGTATCTCTCATGCCAAGCATTTCAGAATAATAATGAATTTTATCAGATTCTTTCCATCCAAACCTAAATTTTAATGCAGATTCACTTTTATATCTTGGAAGCCAATAACAGCATGAACAATGCCTGAAATCATACATAGTTAATTCAGAATATTTCTGACCTGCTAAGCTTTTTTCATCACCAAGAACTCGCTTCGCTAAGTGTTTAAGATATTGATTTGTAACAGGCGGAGAAATATCAAAAAGAAAGTCATCAGATTTTAAATTATTTATCTTAATATATTCTTTTAATAATTCTGAGCATAGCATTAACTTTATTCTTCTTCCAAAAGTTTTGCTAGTCTCTTCTCTAATGTTTAATTCTTTAAATTCATGGTATAAATCTGAAACTTTCACATTTACTAATTCTGTAGGAGCCCTTATTCCTGAATCAAATAAAAACATAATTAAAACTTTATAATCAAATTTAGCATTATCGTATAGCTTTCTTACCTGATTTTCAGATAAATAGACCCATTCAGGTTTAGTTCCGCTAGAATCTAAATAAACAGTAATATCTGGGATTTCCTTTCCTGCTTTTTTACTTATTTTTTGATACCAATGCCAAAAAGCCTTAAATGTCTTAGAAAAATCTCTTACTGACTTATAAATGCCTCCATCGATTTTCCTTATAGCACCACTCCTTAAGTCCGAAAAAAATTCAATTAACTGCTCTTCACTCAATTTGGATATATTGTTTATTTCATATCTTTTTTCAAAACTACTAATTAAAAATTGAAGCTTGCTTCTGGAACTTCTTAATCTAATATAGCTTCTACCGCCTTTTTTGCTTAATAAAGAAACATTAAATCCTTTTTCCATATCATTAAGATAATGCATTAATAATTCAGAATTTATCTTGCTAATCCCTTTAATTCCTGTGGAATTTCTATCTTTCCAGCTATTCCAGGCTTCTTGACTTTTATATGGGTCTTTTTTCATTTTATATTTCTAACAAGTCCGGATTAAAAACATCCGGAGTATGTCATACGTATAAAAAGTGTACCCCTAAGGATCACGCAAATATGATAAGCACGGGGTGAGAATCGAACTCACGAAAATCCGCTCTGCAGGCGGACGCAGTACCATTGTGCCACCCGTGCATGTGAAGGTTTGTAAAAACAATCCCAAATATCTTAAAAACAAGGACTTTTTAAAGGTTAATATCCCTAATTATATTCTATAAATATGGAGTCTCCAAAAATAGATGACCTTGATTATGAAAGATATTTCATAAATATTGAAGATTTAACAGAAATTTTAAGAGATTTATCAAGAAATTATTGTAAAGATAATTGTCCTATTTCAGGCATTATAAAATGTTGCGGATATGATCATCATAAACATTCTCTTCCTGAAACTATATTAAACAATCAAGAATCTGAAGCTATATCAAAGGGCTGGATTTTTCATAATGAAGAAGATAGGTGCAGATATCATTCAGATAGCGGATGTAGTTTAACAAAAACAATATCTCCAATTTGCATTGGTTACTTTTGTTCAGATTTAACAAATTATTTAACCAATAATTCCAAGGATAAAGAATTAATGAACGAATTTCTAGAATCAATTGGAATTGTTAGAATGAGTTCTAGATTTGATTATCAATTTAATAGAATTAATTATTATCTAGAAGATACTATCCAATTAGGAAGAAAAATCTTAGAGAATTCTAAATAACTACTGCGATTATTAATAATTATTTATCAATACTTAGCTAAGATTAATAAACGACAGTACTTCTATAATAAAAAGATCAAATGAAAAATAAATCCCATAATATAATTGAAGTTAAAAATCTTACAAAGAAATTTAAAAATTTAGTTGCTGTAAATAACATCTCTTTTGAAGTAAAAAAAGGAGAAATATTAGCTTTTTTAGGCCCAAATGGAGCAGGTAAAACAACAACAATAAAAATGTTAACAACCCTTCTTAAACCGACTTCAGGAAATATTCATATTAATAATTTTGATATATCTGATACTGATGAAATAAGAAAATCTTTTGGAATTGTTTTCCAAGACCCAAGTTTAGATAATGAACTTTCAGCATATGAAAATCTAGAATTTCATGGAATTATGTATGATGTTCCTAAAGAATTAAGAAGAGAGCGAATAGATTATCTTTTAAAATTTGTAGGTTTATTTGATAGAAAAAATGATTTTGTAAAAACCTTTTCAGGTGGAATGAAAAGAAGATTAGAAATAGCTAGAGGTTTAATCCATCATCCTAAAATATTATTTCTTGATGAACCAACATTAGGTTTAGATCCTCAAACAAGAAACCATTTATGGGACTATGTTAAAAAACTTAACAAAGAAGAAGGAATGACTGTTTTACTAACAACTCATTACATGGAAGAAGCTGATAAAATTTCAGATAGAATTGCAATAATCGACAACGGAAAAATAATTGCAAATGGAACTTCAAAAGAATTAATGAAAAATACAAAAACTGATTCTTTGGAAAAAGCATTTCTAAAACTTACAGGTGATAAAATAAGAGAAGAACCAGGTGGAGCTAAAGATAGAGCAAAATACCAAAATAGAATGTGGGGCGGTGGAGGAAGATGAAAATAATATTTTTATCCAATTCAATTAATAATATAAAATATAAAGGAGATAGTTCAAAACTCGTTTCTAAAAAGCGAGATAAATAGAACTTTTTAATTTTATGAGAGCAATTTACATAATGTGGTTAAGACAATTGAAAAGATATTGGCGTTCAAAAGGTAGAATGATAGGTGCATTAGGTCAACCAATTTTGTTCTTTATTGCATTAGGTTTTGGATTTGGTCCAATATATGCACAAGCTAATGGTTCTAATTACATTGAATTTTTAGCTCCAGGAATAATTGCTATGACAATTTTATTTACCTCCATGTTTACAGGTTTAGAAGTAATTTGGGATCGTCAATTCGGATTTTTAAAAGAAACCTTGGTAGCTCCAGTAAAAAGGAGGGATATAATGATAGGTAAGACCTTAGGCGGAGCTACAGTAGCAATAATTCAAGGTTTAATTGTATTTATTATAACATTAATTGCAGGCTTTCAACCAAATTGGACTATGTTTCCATTAGCATTATTATTTATGTTTCTAATTGCAGCAGGTTTTACAGCACTAGGAGTTTCAATTGCATCAAGATTAGAAGATATGCAAGCTTTTCCAATTATAATGAACTTCATGATAATGCCAATATTCTTCCTTTCAGGAGCTTTATTTCCATTAGATAATCTGCCTAAAGCATTAGATATAATTACCAAATTCAATCCCCTTACTTATGGTGTAGATGGAGTTAGAGGGGCTTTAACAAATACCGGTCATATGAATATTTTATTAGATTTAGGAGTCATAACTTCAGTTATGATAATATTAATTGCAATAGGCACATATATGTTCTCAAAAACCGAAGCATAAAAATATTATGTTAAATTACAAGGGGATTTTTTTAAGAATTTATAGCAATATATAACGCTTCAAAGAAAATTAATTATCTTTAAAACGTAATTCATCTAATAATTCTCCAAGTGCCCTTTTTAGAGCATAAGTTCTAACTTCTTCAGAACTAATCTCCCTAAAATATAGTTGATAATTTTGAGTAGATTGATATTGTAAGCAATTTTTTTCAATTTGAAGTTCTCCAAGTATGGCACTTTCTCCACCAACATCCATAGAGATTATATAACTATCCAACCCTGATTTTTTTTGAAAAGTAAGCCTATTTCCATTATCATATTTAATTATTGGAAAACCATCGACTAATTTCATTACACCAAGTTCAGAATTTCTATCTTCGGGTTCTGTTGATATTACTAAATATGTTTCCATTTTAATTATTTTATCAAGAACTCTTTTATCTTATAAGATTCAATCGATTAGTTACAACGCCCGGGACAGGACTTGAACCTGCGACCTACTGCTTTCCCCTAAATATCTTTATTGTCTATTATTAGAAGGCAGTCGCTCTATCCAAACTGAGCTACCCAGGCATTTCTAAATTTGAATCGATTATTACATTTATAAAATTATCTAATAGTCCCCTAAATTAAAAAACTTCTTTTATAACTATTCTTTTATGAATATATCTACTTTCTTTTAGATTTAGAACTCTTATTAACTGTCTTAACTTTATCAATCCGACTATCTAAACTATCTTTATCCTTATTTCTAAATATAAAAAATATTCCAATTGCAATAAAAATTAAGAATATTACATAACCAATTATTTTGTTTCTTGGATTTTCCAATATAGTATTTCCAGTAGCAAAAGATTCCCCAAGAACTATAGACTGGCTTACCATTTTCTTTGTGTCTGCTGACATTGCCATATTTAATTTATATACGCCAGCAGGTCTACCTTTTAAGTTTAAATTTATACTCCGAAGATTCTCTTTCTTTTCTTTATTTATAGGAAAAGTATCAACTATTCTTCTTATTTCTACTTTATTAGGGTCCGTTATCCAAAATTCAACTGAAGTTGAACTTCCAAAATAATCACTACTATCAAAAATATAATTAATAGTTAATAATCTTGAACTTTCTTTTATCGATTTAACTTGAAGATTATTTAATCCATTTGAAAATTCATTCGTTAACAATATATTATTACTTGATAAAGACTTATTAGGTTCATAAGAAGAACTTCCTGTTCCAATAACTCTTCCAGAGATTCCGCCATTATAAATAATAAAAATTCCAAATATTGAAAACATAATTAATAACGAACCGATTATTTTTGATATTTTTTCTGTTTTCATCTTTTTTATATATCTATTAAACTGCTAATCCTATTTAAATTTTACATTGGAGCCTTAGTTTCATTTGAAAAAATTTCTTCCTTCATCTTTATATGAGGCGGAGATTTTTTTAATGGAAGTTGACTATTTAACATTTTTAAATCTTCATCAGGTTTTGACTTCCTATTTGATAGAAATACAAAAAATATTCCTGATAAAACTATTACAATAAAAACAATATATATGAACTTCTTATTTTCTGGATTCTCAAATACAGCCATTCCAGTGGTTGTTGGTTTACCTAAAACAACTGACTGTCTAACATAATCCTCTTTATTTGAAGATAATGCAAAATACAAATAATAAACTCCAATAATATTTTCTGGAATCTCCATATTTATTATTCGTTCGTTTTCTCCAATAGACTCTATCTTAAATTTATCTTCTATTCTTTTTATCTCAATTTTATCTTTATCAATTAACCAAATATTAACTGAAATATCTTTAGAGATATCAGAACTATTTAGGGTATAAGATATTGCCAAATTTCCTTTTTGATGTTCAACTTCTTTTATTTTAATAGATTCAAGTCCCTTAGGAATACTTACAGTAAGATTCTGGCCAGATCTTACTTCATTGCATACAATTTCAATACTTCCTTTATATTCTCCAGAAATTGTTTCTTCAGGAATATTTATATCAAAAATAAAATTAATATTTTCACCAGGAGATAATCCAATTAATTGTTTTGAATATATCCAAGAATTAATCTCTCCATTAACTACAAGTTTGCATTTATTTAAAAAAACATTACCCGAATTTTTAGCTAAAACAAAGAGAGTTTTTTTATCACCAGTTCTTGCAATTATATTATTAATCTTACTTATCTCTAATTTAACGATATTAGTCAAATTAACCTTTTGAACAAGTATTCCTCCCCCTCCTCCGCCAGAAGAACTTCCTCCAGTAGAAGGAGAATTAGTTGTTGAAGAAGTTGTTACATTAAAATAAGTTTTAACAATTCTTAAATTTTCACTTGTGTCTTCTGCAAACAAATTTAAAACATATTCAGAATCACTTGGAACATTAAAAGTTGTTGATGAGCAATCACTCAAAAGAACATTTTCAAGTCCTGAAACAGTTCCTCCAGTTGATTTATAGGTTACATTAAACCAACAAGTTAATTCATCATTGCTATCAACATTATCACTTGCACTAAATTGTAATGGTATTCCTGTCTTATAACTTTTAACTCCAACAGGTTCATTTATGGTTAAGCTTGGTGAAACTGTATCACTTAATATTGTAATATTATTTATAATAAATCTGTTGATATTATTAGCTGAATCATTTGAATAAATGCTGATATTATAATTTCCTTCAGTTCGGCTTGTTTCCATATAATTCTCTCCATTCAAACAATTTTGAATACTAATATTGGTTATGCCATTATCAAAACTATAAAAGCAGCCATCTAGATTAATTTCATCAACTGAAAAATTTATTATTACAGAGATATTTTTATAAAAGATCATATTATCATTTAAAGAAAGATTACTAATAACAGGTAATGTTGTATCAATCTTTACAGTTCGATTATTAAATGCAAAACTTTGATAATTTCCAGCATAGCATTTTACATTCCATTTATAACTGCCATCGGATAAAGTCATATTGAATAAATTTATTCCTCCACTAGAATTTACAAAACTCATATTGGTTTTAACAATATTAAAGCTTCCATTATAATCCATATATAGACTGCAATTCCTTATTGAAGATAAACTATTTATAGAATAATTAAAATAATTAAAATTATTTTTACTCCAGAAATTCTCCACAGGACTGATTAAATCAATTGCAAGTATTGTAGAAATAGAAAAACTTCTGTTCATATTAATTAAATTTCCAAAACTATCATTTGCAAAAAAATTAATTTGATGATTTCCATCATAAGTATTAAATGAGGAATTCATGCATCCAGCTAAATTAATTTTAATTCCATTATCCAATTGATAATAACAAGAATCAATCCCACTAAAATCACTAATACTATAATTTAAACCTATGCTATTATTTTCTCCATAAGTTTTAGATTCAGGAGAATAAATATTAACAACAGGCGGAGTTATATCATTTACATTAACAAAATAACTTTCAATTGAATAAGTATAGTTTTCAGTTTCTAAATATCTTGCAGTAATATTATAATTTCCAGGTTGTGAAAAACTAGTTAGATTATAATATGAAGAATTTCCATTAGAATAAATATTGCCATTAACTAAAATCTGGATATTACTTTCAAAACCAGTCGATGTTGAATTAATAGCAAATATCTCTCCTTCATTTATTGTAAGATTATCTCGAATATTATTTAAATAAAGTCTTAGATTTGAATTTGCTTTAGTAACATTAATATAAACCCTAACTCCGCTAGAATTCATAATATAATTAGTATCTCCACTTGAATTAATAAAATATTCATAATAACCTGCAGCCAATGTCTTATTTAATGAATTTTCGCTACTTACTTCCAATCCATTTCTAAATAAATTTATTTCACCACTTTCAGAATTTCCACTAACATTAACTTGTCTAAGATATTCAGAAGTAATATTCTGATAAATATTATCTACAAATAATCTAACAGAATTTGATATTTTATTAACTATTAAAGTCTTATTTATACTTCCAGCAGAATAATTTTCTCCACCACTAGTATTATAAAAATAATTATAAATTCCAGCATTTAAACTAACGATATTTGGATTTGAAACAAGAATTCCATCTCTATATAGTTCATAAATAAGATCAGAATCTCCAATATTGTTTTCAATTGTTGATGTACTTGTTTGAACACCATAATTTACAATTGAAGAAGGAGTTATTGTAATATTCATAGTTAAATTAGGATTAGCTTTATTTATATTAGCAAATAAAACAAGATCACTAATACTATCTGTATAATTCTCATTTCCACTAGAATTAACCCTATATTCGTAATTTCCAGCACCTAATAATAAATTTTGATTATTTATTGAACTTATATCATTACTATCCCTAAATAAGTTTATGCTTCCACCATTAGTTTTAGCAGATGCATTAAGATTCTGTTGATAAATTAAAGAAACATTATTTGCCTGGTTATTTAATAGAAGAGTTAATGTTGGAGCAATCTTATTTACAGTTAGAGTTTTAATATAACTTCCAGAACTATAATTAGAACATCCTGAAGTAGAATAATTAAATATTGTTTCCCCTCCCCTATAAATAGTATTTGATTTATCCATTGTATAAATACAATCAGAATCACCAGAATTAGTTTCACCACCAATATAATCTGAAATAACTCCATAATTAATAAGACTTGTTCCGGTAATAGTCATATTATTTGCAGGACTAATTTTATTTATAACAAAACTGCTTACATTTTCTGAATAACTGTAATTCTGAGTACCTAAAAGACTGCAATTAAAAACATGTGTTCCAGCTCCAAGAACTAATGGTAAACCAGAACTTATTATATTTCCATTTAGTCTTAAAACAGCACTTCCTATTCCGGAAATTACTGAACAATTTGGAATTATTGAATTAGTATAATCTTGTGGAGAGATTTTATCAAAAAATAAAGAAGTTTGAGAATTTGATTTGCTTATAACATAACTTCTATTCTGGCTTCTATTATAATTTCCATTACTATCATTACCATACCAAAAATATTCATAAGTTCCAGTTGCTAAATTACTCTTATTAAAAATAAAAATATTTGATATATTAATAATTAAATTTCTAGAAAGATTATTTCCATTAAATACAGCCCCCATATAATTTATATTTGATTCAGTTATAGTGATATTAAAATAATAATCTTGCCCATATTGATAATTACTTCCGTTTATTGGATATTCATTATAGTCAGAAAAACCAGGAGGATTTGAATCAATTATAATTCCTGAAATAGTTAGATTATCAATTCTGCAATATTCAGAAATAGCTCCTGCAGTACATTCAAACTTTATTTTAAAATTAGAATTATTATTAGCTGAACTTGTTAAATTAAACTGTTTTTCAACATATGACGCATCATTTGCAGAATTTGATCTTTCAATTTCATGCCATGTTGAACCATCAAACCATTCAACACTAAACCAATCAACAGTGTCTAATCCAATTAACTTTCTATAATATCTTACAGAAATATTAGTATAACTATTAGTTGAATATATCTTTTCCATTACTGCGGCAGGTTCAGTTGAACCTGGAGCGTTTACTTGAATATGATAACTTCCAGAATAAGGATCAAGTGTAGAAGCACCCCAGTTAACTCCATTATTATTAGATAAAGTCCAAGATGAAATACTTCCAGATTCAAATCCCTCGCTATGTATATTATCAGCCAAAATTCCCCCAATCATCATTATCATAAAAAATCCAAATAAAAATAGAGAGATATTTTTCTTTCCATTTTTCATTATATCTCTTATAACAAGTTCAATCTTCTTTGAAAGCATTATTGCATTTTCTTCACAATATTTTTGAAAATCAGAATAAGTCTTACTATCTATACTTAAAGTAACCTTCTTTTTTCCCATAAAAAACTTATGTTTTTTTCATTTATAAATCTATTTCTATGTATTTCTTTAGAAATATATGTATTTCTTTAGAAATATATTATGATATAGATTTTTTTTCTATAATAATAAAGAAAAAAAGAAAAAAAGAAAAAATTAATTAGAAGTCAATTTTATATTATCAACCCTGCAGAATTCCGAAGTAGCTCCGGCAGTACATTCAAATCTAATCCTAAAATTAGGATTATTATTTGCACTTGATGGAAGACTAAACTCTTTAGATAAATAACTAGCGTCATTAGCTGAACTTGATCCAGTCTGTTCTAATACAAACCAGGTTGTTCCATCATACCACTTAACCTTAAATTCATCAGCAATATCCAGTCCAATAAGCCTTCTATAATAACTTAATTTAAGATTACTAAATCCGCTTGTAGATACCGCCTTTTCTATACTTGATGCAGGTTCTGTAGTGGACATAGGTTTAACTTCAGCTGAATAACTTCCTTGATAAGGATTCGTTGTAGTTAAAGACCAATAATTAGCTGCACTAACTTTTGTTAATATCCAAGAACTAAACCCATTTTCAAAATCTTCAAAAAAGATTTCTCCAAGATTGCCTATTGGACAATCAACAATGCAATTATTACTATCTTCTCCCTGTTCACAAACTAAATTTCCACATACAGGTGGATTAGGTAAACTAGGTACAATAAAATTAGTACTTGCAACATTATTTATAGAATTTGCAAACCAAATATAATTCCTAACCCTTTGTTCACTTGATAAACCAGTTATACCATCATTTTCAAATGCTTCAGCATGAACACTCATTAAAAGCAAGTTATCTGATTTAATTGCAGCAGGAAGTTCTCCAGATAGTTCACTAAAACTCATAAGTTTCTCTCCAATTATAGTATTAGGAGTATCTTTATATCCTCTTGTTGGCCCTCCGTAATAAACCATATTTTCACCATTGCTTAAAGTAGTAACTTTATATGGAGTATTAGAATCATAATCAGCAATCTCTAATATAGATCCTTCAACAGTTGGATATTTGCCTAGTAAATCTCCCCAATCATAATAACTACCTTGCCAGTAATAATCAGATGCAGCATAATAAAATCCTGCACATATTCCGACATAAGCTTTACCGCTATTAATATAATTATTTATATTGGTTTTTCCTTCTGTACTAAGACTTCTCTGTTGATAATATGCATTCCCACCTGGTTGAATATAGATTTTTAAATTAGGATAATTTGCAAGATTACAATTTTTTACATCAGAACTTTTAAGCTCTTGATATATAATATTAGAATCTTGTAATTTCCACCAATCTAAAAAATGAATTATCCATGATCTGGATAAATCACCAACTCCTCCGAATCCAGTCTCACCATAAAATACAACATTTGTATTGGAATTTATTGGGCAAGTTGGAACACTTGGAGGTTTAGCTAAAACAAAAACCATAGTTGATGCAATTACTAAACAAATATAAAAAACAAAAATATATTTTTTAATTTCATAAATTTTTTTATCCCCTCCTTTCAAACAATATAATTAAACAAAAAAACTATTATTTAAGTATTATTACATTAAAACTATTCTATTAACTTTTTTTATAAAATTTCATACTAAATACAATCAACGAGACTATCAATAATGTCATTAAAAATAAACTAACTAATGGATATCTTTTAAAAAATCCGCCTTCTTGAACATTTTCAAATCCAATCACATTTCCAGTTAAACTAACACCATTAAAAACAAGATTATCACTACCGCTTCCATCATCTATCTTAACAGTATGTTCTCCAGGAGGTCCAGTAAGTCTTATTTTCTTAATCTGACCTATATCAAGATAAACCCTTATAGCTTCAGAATAATCATCAATTTTTAAAATTATATCCTTATCATAAATTACATTGCCAATATTCCTAATTATAAGATATTCTCCTTCTAGATTAATATCTAATTTCTTTAATTCATCTATATTAAATATCTCCCTGATATTATAATCATAATAACTCAAGCTTACTTCATAAGAACCTGATTCAAATACCCCTCTTTCAGGTAAATTTTCTATTTCTAAACCAGATAGAATCTTACCGCTAGCAATATCTTGAGAATATAAATCCCGAATTATATAACTTAATTCACCTTCTAATTGATTATTCCCATCATCATATAACACGGCCCTAAATTTTATTTTTTCTGGAGTTGCCTCTTTTATCTGTATCTCCAGCTTCTCAGCAAAAACAAAATTTATAGTAAACAGTATAAATATAGCTAGTGTAACAATTATTATCCCTTTTTTCATATTCATATCAAGAATTGATTATTTTTAAAAGTTCCTAAATGAATTTTCAAGTTTGAATATTCAGGTTTATATTTTTCAATAATATATTTAAACTATATCATTCAATTATTATAATGGCAAATAATATTCATATAACTTTTTTAGGTACTTCAAGTGCAGTTCCAACAGAAACAAGAAATCATTCATCAATTCTAATTAACTATCAAGAAGAAAATATTTTAATAGATTGTGGAGAAGGAACTCAAAGGCAATTAAGAATAAAAAAATTAAATCCAGGAAAAATTACAAGAATTTTAATAACTCATCTTCATGGAGATCATATTTATGGGTTACCAGGATTATTCCAAACATTATCAATAAATAACTATAAAAAAGTATTATATATCTATGGTCCAAAAGGAACTAAAAAATTAATTGAAAATATTTTTAATATTTTCATACATGGTGAAAGAATTAAAGTAGAAGTTAAAGAAGTAAATGGAAAGTTTTTTGAAAATGAGGATTTCATTCTTCAATCATATCCTTTAGAACATGATACCCCTTGTAATGGATATATTTTTTTAGAAAAAAACAAATTAAGAATAAATAAAGATAAATTAAAAAAATTAAATCTTCCAAATTCACCTGAGATAAAAAAACTTATTGAAGGGAAAAACATTAAGATTGATAAAAAATTGATTAAATATAAGGAATTGACATTTAAAGAAAAAGGAAGAAAAATTAGTTTTATTTTTGATACAAGATTATGTCCAAATATGAAAAAATTAGCTAAAGATTCAAACCTATCAATTATAGAATCAACATTTTTAGAAGATTCTTCAAAAGGTGCAGCTTTAGCTAAAGAATATGGGCACCTTACTGCTAAACAAGCAGCAACAATAGCTAAAAAAGAAAATGTTAAAGAATTAATTCTAACCCATCTCTCACAAAGATATGAACATAAAGAAAAAGTTATACTTGATGAAGCAAAAAAAGTTTTTAATAACACCAAATTAGCTCATGACTTAATGACTGTAAAAATTTAAAAAAATTCTTTTTTATATTTTGTAAAAATTAATAAAATTTTCTAGCATTTTTTAGATTAAAAAAATAATAAAACCTATAAAAAATAAAAAGTTTAAACTAGCTTAGAAAATTTCTAAGAACTTTGCGACCCAGCTATAAACAAATTAGATCAAAGCTCAATTCTGATTATTTAGCCATACTAGCAGGAGAAATAAAGATAATTGTGTCCCCTCTCAAAAAGGTAAGTCCGACACTTCTTTTATTCTCGTTGTCTACAATCTCTTTAGCATTATCTAACACAATATTAATGTGTATGTCAAATGCTAATAGAGTTCCAACCATCTGCTTGTTGTTTTTAAGCTGAACTAACACTTCTTTTCCTTTAGCGTTGTTCAACACATCAAGTGGCCTATCAATTCCATTAACCATAAAAATTCACTAATTTAAAGGTATTTAAACATTTCTATTAAAACAAGTTTATCTCTCGTAGATATATTATTTTTATAAAATATTTAATGTTTTTATAGAATTATATGATTAAATTCAACCAAATAAATTTTAAAGATTTATAAATAAAAAATATTTTTTTTCGCTTTAATCAAATTTTATGACCTAAATTGATTATCTAAAAATTCCGAAAACTTTAAATATGAACTTTACAAAGAATTTTTATGGGATACGGAAGAAAAATATCAGGCGGAAAATATAAAATTTTAAGAAAGACAAAAAAGTTTGAACTAGTTGGAATAGCAAGAAAAGTTAAACTTGGAAAAACAAAACAAAAAGTTGTTAGAGGCCAAGGTGGAAACAAAAAAAATATTCTTTTAACTGGAGAATTTGCTAATGTTTATAATCCATCAACTAAAAAATCTAAAAAAGCAAAAATAAAAAATGTTCTTGAAACTCCTTCAAATAGATTCTGGGCAAGACAAAATATTCTTATTAAAAGCGCGGTTATTGAGACTGATATTGGTAAGGCTAAAATAACTAACAGACCTTCTCAAGAAGGAACTATTAATGCAATTTTAATAGAATAATCCTTCAAATTTTAACTATATGTTACCCTCGATTAGAGCTAAATCTGGATAGAAAGCTTTATAAATACAGTTCACCCTCTATTTATAAATATTACTAAACCTTTATAAAAGGTTTTATTGTTAAAAAATGTCAAGCGTAAGAAGATGTCCTGAATGTGGTAGTATAAGTCTTAATTGGGATGAACAAAGAGGGGAAGTTTATTGCAACGAATGCGGTACTGTTGTTGAAGAAAAAATGGTTGATTCATCACAAGAACTTCAAGGCAGTTTTGATTCTGGTGATAAAAAAGGTCGAGGTGGAGCCCCATTATCGATGCAAAAATTCGATAAAGGTCTTACAACTAATGTAGGAGAGATTTCTGATATCTATCGTTTAGACACCGGTTCAACTAGGAAATTCTTAAGATTAAAAAAATGGCAAGAAAGAGTTTCAACTTCAATTGAAAGAAATTTAAGACTTGCTATGACTGAATTAAGAAGAGTTGCTTCCTTCCTTAATCTTCCAGAAGTTGTTAAAGATGAAGCTTCAAGAATATATCAATTTGTCCTGCAAAGAGGCCTTGTTAGAGGCAGATCAATGGAATCGGTTATAGCGGCATGTATTTACGCAGCTTGCAGAAGTTATGATATCCCAAGAACCTTAGATGAAATCTCAGCAGCATCAGATGTTGAAAGAAAAGAAATTGGAAGAACATATAGATTTATTATAAGAAAATTAGGAATTAAAGTAACTCCTTCTTCTCCAAAAGATTACATCCATAGATTTGCTTCAGTTTTGAAATTATCACCAAAAACACAAAACGAAGCATTAAAAATTCTTAAAAGAGCAGAAGGTTCAGAACTTACTTCAGGAAGAGGTCCAGCAGGAATAGCTGCAGCAGGTCTTTATGTTGCTGCATTATTAAACAATGAAAAAAAGACCCAAAGAGAAGTTGCTGATGTTGCAGGTATAACCGAAGTAACTATAAGAAACAGATATAAGGAACTTCTTGATAAATTAGGTCTTGAGGATAAATTAAAAGTAAAAGAAACTGAAGCTAAAGAAAACAAGAAAAAAGAAAAAGAAGAATAATTTAGTTTATTTTTAAAAAATCTTTTTTATCTCTTCATTAGCGACTTTTTTTATTTTACCCATTTATTTCTAACTAAAAAATCCTTTACTTTTACAGAAATTTTATGATGTCCATTCTTATCCGGATGTAATCCATCAGAAAGATCTCTTAATTCCAAACTATCAAAAATAGAAAGATAATGAATATCTTCAGCTTTTGTTACATGCCTTAGTCTTTCATCATATTCAATAATATTCTTGTTTTTAAAATAAATATTTTTTTTCCAAGTTAAAGGCATTGTTCTTTCTTCATCAACTTTTTTTAATCCAACAAATACGATTTTATCAGTAAATTCTTTAGCTTTTTTTATTAATTCTTCAATATTTAACTCATATTCATCTATTTCAACCCTATTATTTCCTTCCCTATCTACATAAGAAGAATCATTATCCCCTATTGCAAAAATAATAATATCAGGATTTCTAGAATAACAATCATTTGTAAATCTTTCAATTAATTCTCTTGTAGTTTCCCCAATTATTCCAAAATTATATACAATAACATTATTTTCTTTTTCTAAAGATAATCTTAATCTATTAACCCATCCACCTTTTTCATTATCTCCCTTCCCATAAGCAGTACTTGCTCCAAATACACAAATTGTTTTTGCCATAAAATATTTCACCCTAATTCATGTATTATTAAATTACAATTTAGTTATAATATAATGCGATTGAAGAGGATTTTGAACACTTCAACTCTTCTTAGAGTTGGAGTCGCCGGGGATTATATCTCCGAGCGCTTTCAAATCATCTTCTCATTTTTATTTAATATGATGCGGGGAAGAGGATTTGAACCTCTGCAGCACTAAGCATCACGGCCTAAACGTGACCCGTTTGACCGCTCCGGCATCCCCGCAATAAAAATCTTAAAATTCGTTCCTATAAAAAACTTCTCTTTTTGCAAAATGAATCTTAATTGCCATATAAAGTTACTTTAATTAAGTAGTAACAAAATAGTAAAGTTTAAATATAAAATAAGATTATAAATAATGAATGATTAAAACAATTGAAATCATGCCTGTAAGAAAAAAATTTATAATAGAAGAAGAACCTTTAGAATTGCAAGATCCTAAAAAAATTTCTGAGTTAATAAAAAAAGTTTTTGGAAATGAATTAAGAAAAGAATTCTTCTATGAAGGAGATAAAAATATTCATTTCTATTCTCATGAATCCAAATATAGGGGAATTGTTATTGTTATGCCAAATATCAAAGATATTGCAACTTATCTAGATATAATCGCTGTAGATTGCGAATATAAAGGAAAAGGTCTTGGTAAGGATTTATTTGAATCAATTATAAATATACAAGAAAATCCTAAATTATTTTGGAGATCTAGAGTAGATAGACTTGCTAATGACTGGTATAAACGAAAATCTGATGAATACAAAGAATATTCAACAGATAATAAGACTAATTATAATCTTTATACAATAGGATTATCCAATAATGAAAAAGAAAAAGCTTTAGAGTTTGTTAAAAAAAGGCAATCTAATTTTATAGAATAATTATTTCTTCTTTCTAACTTTTATCCTGCCTTGATTGGATAAATGCATCTTATGTTCTACTTCATTCATAAGTTTGGTTAAAGCCTTATGAACTGAATCATGTAAATCATATTCATCAGTATTAGATTCAAAACTATGACCCGGAACTATTAATCTTACTCCGACAGCATATCTTTTAACAGTGCCTTCCTTATAAAAACACTTTAAATGAACATCAAAAGAAGTTATATTTTCAAAATGTCTTTCAAGTTTAGATTTATATTCCTTTGTCAATCTTTCAATTATCCCTCTTTCATACTCATCAAGGCTTTCAACCCCTTTTCCACATGATATTTTTATATTTTCCATCTTTTATATCTAAAATAATAATCACTATTATTTAAATTTTCCTCACTACTTTATAATCCTATTATATTTTTGCAGTAGTTAATCTATTTTTTTTTCAAAAATAATTTTTTTAATTAAACTTTTTGACTTTCAGTATGCATTTTATTTAATACTTGAAAGATTTTATTTGATAGAGTTTTATCTCCTTCAATTAAATTATTTTTTATACTAACAAGATCCTGACTTCCTCTTTCTATAACAATTTCATCCCCATTGCCAGTATTTTCAACTAATTTTCTTATACCTTCAACATAACCCACTTTAGAATCAAAACTATCATCATTTGAAACCCACCGATTAGTTCTAGAATCAAACCTATATATTCTAGTACTTGATAAAGAACCAAAAAAATTCTTAAAATTTAATCTTATTTTAACATCTTTCTTTAATATCTCATCACTATAAGTTATCACTTCTTCCACAGGCTCATTTTCAGATACTGGATTTTCTATAGAAGGTTCTGCATTAATGCCGGTTTCTTCAAAATTATCTCCAATAATTTCATTTGCAGTATTTGTTTCAGCTAATAAATTACTTGAATAAGTTAATATATCTCCATTATTATTAGTTTTTGAAATAAGACTTTCTGCTACTTTCCTATATAAATTAGCTAGCAAATATTGTCCCCTAGCTCTATGAAGATTATTAGATCCAATATTAACTAATCTTGTTAAACTATTTGCTATAGGATTTATTTTACCTTCAATTGTAATTTTATCATCTGTAGACAATATAAAAAGACTTTTCAAATCCTGTTCAGCTTGATTAGCTATATTTATGCTTTCAATATCTCCAAGATAATCTTCTTCACCTAACATTTTTAGATTTATATTTCCAAGAGTATTCTCTTCAATTTGTTCATTTTTAATTACATTCTTTGCTGAATCTGTGTCTAACCAGCATTTTATTGTTCTATCATCACAATATCCAACTTCTTTCCATTTATCATAAACCGATTTAGTAGGATCATACTCTCCATTAGATAATACTTGTTTTCCAGGATTTTCACTTGAACATACTCTTATTATTCCACTATTATACAATTCAGGATTAATTGCATCTTCGACCCCGCTTTGAAGATTTGGTTGAGCTAAACTATATACAGAAGGACTTCCAGCAACACATTCTTTTTCACTTTTAATTCCAGTTTTTAATTGCTCCTCTGCATAAGAATCACTCATACTATTCAATAAATAAGAAGTAGAAACTTTTCCAAATCCACATTCATCTTTTCCATTAACACTTATGCATAATTGTTTAAAACCAAATGGAGCAGTAAAATCTCTAGCTTCATCAGCTTGCCCTCCTCTTGAAACATATCCTCTTGCAACTACATATGAACCCATTGTATTAACATAATCTAATTTTGGAGAGTCTTTCAAATAAACTACATATGTACTTCCCATATCTTTTCCAGCATAAATATGATAATAAACTTTATAATGAGAAGTTGGAGGAATTGTTGCAGTTGTCATTACATCTTCACTAAACCAAGCAGTATATTGTACAGGACTATCAGGTTCTATTAATCTTGAAAAGAAATCATTTCCACCAGGTACATTAAATGAAACAAATGATTTGCATATATCAGTTCCAACATCTTCACTAGTTCTTCCACTAAATGCTTTCATGGAGTTTATTGCATAAGTATCAGTAAAATAACTAACAGCTTTCTGGGTATTATCCCACGCCCCCTTAACAGTAAGATATTCTCCTCCACCTCTAACCCCTTGATTATACATGCTTTCAAAAACTCTTGGTATTATTACATTTAAGAATGGTGCAGCTTGTTTCCAAAAAAATTCACATAAATAAATACTTTTAATCTCATCGCATACTCCAACATTTCTTCCAGTAATTAGACTTTCATTCAAACATTGCACAGTTGAATTTAAAATACTAATATAACTTTCAATTCCTGCATGAACTCCTGTAAGGCATATAGGAATCATTACACCTTCTTTTAAATTAGGTAAACATAATGATAAACTTCCTAAAACACCTGATTGAATTACATCATCAACCCGATATTGTCCACCTAGATCACATCTGGATGCAGGACATATTACAGGGTCACATACATTAAACATAATATTACAATCTTGTGGACTCATGAAATCTGTGCATTTTCCTTCACTGCCACCAAAAGTTGTTCCAGAAGAAAAAGTTTTACCATTAATTGTAATCCTTTCTTTTCCATATTGTTTAGAAGCATCCTGTATTGCTTGTTGTGCCCTAGATATTAATATTCTAGATTCAGCTGGTGTCATTCCAGGAAAACCAGGGTCAGCTCCTGTATCTACATTATAATATCTGCAAATATCATCTGCACTTTTCTTGAATTCAATTAAACCATTTTCACCAACATTGCAAATATAAAAATTAACCACTCTTCCAGATTCATCATAAGGTTTTCCAAATCCAGATAATATATAAGTTAATTCAACATACCATCCTTCATTTATATCAAAAGGAACTTCAGAAGGAAGTCCTTTATATGGTGCTCTATCAAAATACTTAATCATTAATCTTGTTGGATCCTGCATAGGATTATGATATGATTTTTGATTTAATTCTTTAACCCTATCTAAACCAGATAGACTCAAATATTCTTGAACAGATTTTAAAGCATCCCCAGTTACAGGAGTTCCATCTACACTAAAAACTTTTAATGTTCCATTTTGAACATTAGGAGTATAACTTCCAGGTGCCCCGCTAACTTCCCTCATTTCAACAATAACTTCCCTTCCACCAATTCCACCTAATGCAACAAAATCAGTATTACCAAAAGTTTTTCTAAATGGAATAAATACTCTAATAATATTTGCTCCTTCATTAAAATTCTTATAAACAGAATGCGTAGAATCACTTTTTAATATTGATTTTACTTCTCCAAGCGTATAAGAATCTCCTACCGGAGTTAAAGTCCTAATATCAAGATTATATTTCTTAGCATCATTTTCAGCTTTTAATCTTGCTTGATTAGTTTCATAATAATTTTTAGCGCTTAATGCAGATGCACCAAGTTCCTTATTTGCAATACCATTTAAAACATCACTTCCACCAGCTTCTCTTATTTGATACATGGTATAAATATCTCTTCTTTGTTCATGAGTTAATCCTTCATAGCTGCATAATCCATTAGGTCCATTAAAACTAACATTTGATTTTGAACTATCCGGTAAATTAATTGTTCCCTGCGCACTTTTGCAAAACTCATCAAACTTAACCTTAAATTTTTCTTCAACTTCTTTTGAATCAGTTTGTCCAGTGAAATCTAAAAAATCAGTTTGCTTAATTCCAACTTCATTTTGTATCTCCTGCATTATCCTATTAGTCTCTTGAACCTTATCAGAATAAATTTTAACATCATCTTGGATTTCTTTATTTTTTGATAACAGACATTGTTGAAGACTATAAAATTTCTTTTCATTAACAAGTCTTTCACATATATCATTCCAACCGCCAGATGCAGTCATTATTGAATTTCTTGCTATAGATTCTCCAGTCATTCCATCTAAATAATTTTTTACAGTTAAAACAGCTGAAGTTGCAAAACAAGCAGCTTTCATTGCCTTAATTACCTTGCCTAATTTATTATTTATATCACTCCATTGTTTCATTGCATTGGCAAGATTTTTCATCATCTCTTTAGTTCTTTCAGGGCTTAATTGAATTGCTCTTTTTTCTATTCCGACCTTGAATCTAAAACTTGACTGCGCTCTTGTTCCAAATGTTTTTGGTTTAATTATTAATTTAGCTTGCTTATTTAGATTAATTTTCATTAATTTTACATTCATTCCATCTAAAGAAATTTGTCTATTTTCAGGATTAATTCCAACTCGTTCAGTTCTAGAAGGAGCCTGCGTTCCATTAATTGATCTATCATACTTTATCATAACATATTCATCTTCTATCTGAACTAATTCAATAGTTTTGGATTCATTTACAAAATCATATTTTCTTGTATCCTTGATTCCCATATTTTCCTCTTTTCCATTTATCAAGAATATAGCATTAGCATCATTTTTTGTTGGTTTTTTAAAATTTAAAACTTCTATTGTAAATTGCTCATTATTTAGAACAATGCTATTTCTAGATTTAGTTGTATCATACCTATTTAAGAAAGTTTTTTCATTTCGTACAACATAAGAATTCTTAGATTCAGGATATTTGCTTATAATTAAATCATATAATTCTTGTGCTTTTGCATTCATTCCAAAATTTCTAGATAATCTTGCAGCCTCATATAATCCATAAGCAGCATAAGGATCTTCTTCCTCTATTCTTTTTTCATTAGGATATAATGATGCCAAATCTTCATAATTTGTTATAGACTTTTGATAATAATCCTGTGCAAGTTGATTGCTAACACTATTATCATCGTAATTCCAATCTTTATCTATAGCTACAAGAACTTCTTCTAAAGTTATTCCAAAAGCACCTGAATTTTCTTCTAAAACTTGAACTTCAACTTTTTGATTTATTTCTGCTGTTGAAATTCCTGGAAGAATTCTTGCATAAGATTCTATTACTCTTTTTTTAATTATTTCTTTTAATTTATTTAAATCATCATTCTTTGTTCTACATTTGCTACTATTGTCTCATAAACTTGCTTATCATCAAATTCATATTTACTTATAGAAAATTCATCTCTAACAACTACTGCATATCTTTTATTATTAATATCTTGGGATAAATAAGCAAGATAAATATTCCTATCATCTATTTTTTCACCCATCATTACTTCCGTAGATAAATCCCCAAGCTTAAATCGAGCTTTACCAGGATTTAATATTAAATTAAAATTTCCTTCTTTGGTTGGACAACTTACAGAAACTTTTCCTCCACTGCCTAAAATTGTTAAATCAACTATCCTGCATTTATCATTAAGAATTCTATCCCCTTTGGAAACCCATATTTGTTCATCATTAACTTGCAATAAAGCACTTTCAACTGGAACACTTAACTTTTCTAATTGGACATTTAAACCTGCACCGCAATAATAACCATTTAAATAAATATCTTTTGAAGTTTCTCCAGTTTTTAATGTTATTAATTCTGCCTTAGTATTAATATCCTGATAAATAGAAATTACAGCACTATCTTGAGTTATTGATTCTGCCCTGATATATCCTTTTCCATTCCAAAAAGAATAATCCTTATATTCTCTTGCCCAAGTTTCATCATTCATTTGAGACATATAAAAATTTGTCATTCCGATTCCAAATGCTCCTTCACTATCATAATCTATTGTTGCAGTAATATTTCCATCAATAAATTCAGGCATATCTTTTTCAATAGGTTGTCTTGATAAAACAATAACCATATATCCAAGATCAGGATTAACTGGAGAACTTATTAAACTTCTTTCAGCTACATTTCTACTATTCTGCAATGCTACTCTAGCTGGAAAATAACTTATTCCAGAAACCCCTTTTGGATATTGACCACTAAAATGTATACTTCTAACTCTTGTTACATCTATTAAAGGATTATATTGCATTGACATTAATTTGCAAAAAACAGGTACATTCTGTTCTTCTAAAAGATCAGACCTAACAACAGCAGGAGAACAACTTCCAGGAACAATCTGAACTAATATATCTTGTCTTGCTCTGCAATCATCCATATTAAAATCAGGCCAAAAAACTCCTGGACTCGTATATGAACTATAACTTCCATAATTAGGATCGCTATATTGTCCATTATAAGCTCCACCATATCCGCCTGAAAAAGAATTATATCCACTTGAATAACCATTACCATTATAAAAATTTCCTGAATATGAATTTCCTCCACTAAAAGAACCTGCACTATTTCCAGAAGAATAAGTATTTGAATAACCATTGCTTCCATAATTTGTACCTTCATAAGTTTGACCACTAAATGAATTTGTAGCACTATTAGAATTATAATTAGTAGAATAATCATTTCCGCCAGTAAATGTCTGAGATAATATTAAAACAATTGATAAATTAAAAAACATTATAAAGAATATTCCAAATATGCTAATCTTGCTATTTATCTTATAGAAATTATTAGTTTTATTCTTCATTCAAAACTTATTGATAATATAGTGTTTTCAACACTATTGAAATTTAATTGAATATCTTCAACCTTATTAGGAATTCCAAAAGTCTGTGGAATAATATTTAATATCTTTGAATTTTTTAATTCAGATTCAGAAATATAATAATTAGATTTTCCTCCACCAGATACTGCTGAACTTACTATTTGCTCAGGTATTTCCAGATTAAAGCATTTTTGTTCACTCATTCCAAATGCACCAAGTATTCCTTCTTTAGGAACATCAACGCACTTATGTTCATTAGTCCCTTCAAGACTTATGCTGGAATTAGAATATACATAAGCTTTTATTTCATATTGTCCCTCGCTAATTTCAATTTCTTTTTGTTCAGGATAAGAAATTGAAAAAGATTCTTTATCTTTAGTAAAAGTTATCAATGAATAATCTTCGCTTCCTAGATTTTGAAGATTTATATTTAATTTATACTTTTTCTGCATTACAATTTGAATATTATCCTCATTTAAACTTGTTACCATATATTTCTCAGTTTTATATCCGGGACTGCTAGCAACTATAAATCCATTAACACACTGAGGGAAATTTGCAATAAGTACAGAATCACTAGAATTTCTAGACATCACAGTCTTTCCAATATTGCAACTTGTTGCTAAACATTTGAAATCAATATTTGCATTTACCGGTTCAAGATCATTATTATAAGTATAAACAGTCATCTTTTTTGTTTTATATTTGCATAATTCAGGAACAGAGTCAGGCATTGCACTTCCATTCAAAGGTTCTCGAGGTTTATTTTTATTTATAGATACAACAACTGGAAACTGAAACAATTCATCTTCATAATAAACTTGTACAAGAACTGGATAAGCTAAGTCATAAACAAAATGATATGCAACATAACAAAATCCTAGCATACCCATTCCTTCCTGATTTCCAACAGGTTCAGCCATCATTAACCCTTCTTCAGAGGGATATACTTCAAATTTCATAGGCCAATTTCTAGAATACATAAAATTAACATTACTATCTACTTTTTCATCAATATCAACAATAAAATATTTATTATCCTCTTTTGAAAGTTCATAATAATTTCCACTTACTTTTGTAAATGGAACATTAGCTTCAAGTGCACCAATCAAATCTTGCCTAACATCTTCTTTTTTCCAAATCTTAGGACTGCATCCAATTTCATTTCCATCTACAGGAGCATATAATCTTAATGTATCAACTGCATAATTTTCTAAAAACATTCCTTCTTTTTGCTTTTTATAAATTTTCATTGCAGTCTTATAAAATTTTCCAAGATTTGTTTTTATGCTCCTAGAATGACTTGTACTAGACCAACTTTCACTTTCATCACTGCTAATTGTTATAGGTTGTTTAACTTCTAAAGAAATTGTATTATCATTTATTTTTGTTTCAACAGATTCTGCTCTTCCAAGAACAATTGAAAATCCTTCTTCTTGAAAATTAGAAAAATCACAATTAGGTATTCTTTTTGATAAAAAGAAATTCAATTGAGCTTCCATATTAGCTTTTGTTGGAACTTGTTCCTTAACTAGGCCATTTCCAGATATATAATACCAATAAGGTACTCCCTCGCCAAAAAAATTCAATTGAGAAGAAAATGGCATATATTGCGAACCTGGAGAAAATTCAGGTAAATCAATATATCCTCCAGAATGACCTAATAATTGAGAACCAATTCTTGCTTCTTCATCAATGCAAGATAAATAATATTCATAAACCGGTTTATATTTTTCAGGAACACTTGACCCAATATAACCTATCTGAAATGCGAAAAATAATGCAATTGCAGCAACTATAACAATGCCAATAATAATAAAGATTGTCAATTGTCCACGTTTTGAACTTATAAAATAATTTTTATTTTTTTCCATTACTTTTTTATATATTTTTACCTCTAAATAAAACAATAAAATTCCTCATTTTTTAATATATAAAATAGCAAAACATCCTATATAAATATTATTAAAAAATATTTTTTTTCTTACAAATTTAAACATGGTCTTAACCAAGAAAAATTGATTTGACATAGATATTATTGTAAATATCAACAATAACCATGTAAAATCAATTTAAAAGAACTTGGGATTTAGCCCAAGTTTAGATATGGTCCCACCAAGAATTGAACTTGGGACTATTCCACGTCAAGGAATCGTTTTGCCACTGAACTATGGGACCAATATAGATTCTCTTTTCAAAAGAATTCTTGCTATTTTAAATTTATCGTTATAGATGCTCTATCCAGAGTTTATATTTATAATTTAGTTTACAACTTTTTTTCCAAGATTTACTATTTAGAAAAAAAGCATTCTTCGTACATTTAGTACGAAACTGGCCAAAGTTCATTAAAATTTGGACAAAGCAGTTATAGAAAAGTATTTTAAATTTTATTTAGGGAGTTTCTACGATTAATCTTCTTTTTCTTCTTCTTCTTTTGTGACTTCCTAGATATAAATATGCAGCAATAACTCCAAATAAAAATGCAAATAATCCCATAACATCCACACTAGGTGCGCCAACGACTCCACCAGTAGGTGTAGCAAAGATTAAAAATATTAATATAAGACTACCAATTCCAAGTATTGCCATTGCATAAGACTCTAGGTTTCTTGATTTTCTTCTTTCATCAGGATTAATTAAATCATTTTTAACTGCCTTTAATGAATGTAAATTTAACATCGGATGCCTTCCAATATATTGTTCTCCTCTCTTAATTTTTTCATCAGCTTCAATTTTTGCTGCTTCCAATCTTTTTTCTGAAGATTCTATTCTTCTTTTTGCAGTTTGATAAATTTTTCTAGCAAGTTCATAATCCCCAATTTTTTCAGCCCCAATTATAGCCATATTATAAATTTCTATTGCATCTTTTAATATTAATCTAGTATCTTGACCAACGCCTCTTCTTCTTGAATAATATTGTCTATTATCATTTCTTGGATCTTTTTCCCTATCAGGATGAGTATTTCTATCATGATTTACATCTGCTGCTTCCCTAATTAATTGATCAGCAAAACCTTTATCTCTAATAATATCTCCTCGCGGAGTCTCATATGTAGAATAATCTGTTTTTAAACTTCCTTGTCTTCTTTCTTTATAACCTGCAGCAGGAAAATAAGCTCCTCCTCTTTCTTTATCTGCTTGCTCTCGTGCCATTTCAGTTCCTAACCTATAATTCTCTCTAACACTCTTTCCTCGATTAAAATAATAATAATTATCTAGATTTCTCTTATGATTAGTTTTTTCTCTAGCCATTCTTCCTCTTTTTATATTTTTTATATTAAATACATCATAAATAAGCAATTCAAATTTTTAAATGTTTAGTTTAAATTATTTTTATTTTCATCCTTTTGCTTTTCTATTTTCTTTAACCAAGTTTAAATGAATAAATAATTTTAATTTGAAATTCATTTTCAAATTAAAGCTATCTTATCTAACTAAAGTGAATTTTTCTTGTTCACTTTAGTTATTTTCCCCCTTTTGCTTATTTTTCCTCCCTTAACTTGCCCCCAATTACCCCCAATATATTCAACTTTAAAATAATCAGATTTTACTTTAGCAATAAAACAAAGATTTTCAAAAAAACTTTTTGGAATTAATCTTCGTTCAGTATAATAATTCTTTAAGGTAGAATAAGAAATATCAAATCCATACTGCAATATGCCCCTTAAAGAAATACAATTAAGTTTTTCTATAACTAAATCAAAAAATCTTCTTTGATTTCCCTTAGAAAATACTACTCTTTCTTCCATAGAATCAGATAATAAAGCAGGTATTTAAAAATAACTGCGACACCATATATAAGAAAAACTTTAAATACCCTAATTTTCATATCTTTCTGTTTAAAACCAATTAGTTTATTATAAAAATGAAAATACCAAAGGCAACCAAAAGATTTTGTCCTTATTGCAAGAAAAAGACTGAGCAAAAAGTTGACCTAGTTTCAACTGGTTTTAAAAGAGGAACTTTAGCAAGAGGATCATTATCAAGAGTAAAATTAAGAGGAAAAAATAGGGGCATGGGTAATCATGGAAAATATTCAAGAAAAGCTATTAAAGCCTGGAAACGTAAGACAAAAACAACAATGAGAAGAGTTATTATATATTCGTGCAAAATATGCAAAAAATCAAAATTATCAAAGAAATCGAGAAGAGTTTCAAAGATAATGGTAGAATAAGATGGCTAAAAAAACAACAAAAGTATTAACAAAAAGAAAGAAATTTATTGATGTAGACGTTCCTTTAATAAGAACAAAAGTTCCAATAATCGGCACTACAAATAAAGACCTAGTTAATAGAACAATTAAAGTTGATTTAACAAGACAACTTAAAGGAAAAAGCGTTGAAGCTGTTTTCAAAATTTCATTAATAGATGATAAAGCAGTAGCTAATCCAATTGTAATAAAATTAATGCCTTATTTTATCAGAAGAATGATTAGAAAAAGAATAAGTTATGTTGAAGATTCTTTCCAGATTCCAAGTCAAGAAAGTATGTTAATTTTAAAACCATTTTTAATAACAAGAAAAAAAGTTTCAAGAGTAGTAAGAAAAACTTTAAGAAATAAGACTAAAAACTGGTTAGAAGACTTTGTTTCAAGAAGAACTGATGAAGAAATATTTTCAGAATTACTTTCCAATAAACTGCAAAAATCTCTTTCATTAACACTTAAAAAAACTTATCCATTATCATTATGCGAGATAAGAACAATTCAAATAGTTAGAAAATTAAATCCAGAAGAAGTTCCAAAAATAACAGAGAAAAAAGAAGTTGTTATAGAAAAAGGTTTAGACCAAATGGGCGAGATTGAAGATTTAATGGTAAAAAGAGCTGAAAAAGAAATTAAAGAAACTCAAGATAAAGCAACAGATATTGAATCACAAATAGATGAAGTTCAAGAAGAAAAGGTTACTGAAGAGAAAAAGGAAAAACCTAAAAGAACAAGAAAGAAAAAAGAAGAAAATACTGAAGCAATTTCTGAAGAAAAGCAAGTTTCAGAATAAAATTTTATTTTTTTCATATTTTTAAAACTTTTAATGAATAATTATAAAAAACTTATCAATTATTTCTAAATTATAACTTTGTCCAAAGTTATATAATTTTATTATTTTAGATATATATTTTCGTCTTATTTTTACTTATTTCTCCTCAAATAAAGGGAGAAAAAGTATAAAATAAGTGGATTAACATATTGCATTTATCCATTCTGGAAATCACATAAATTATAGTGCCCTTTCAAAAATTCTAGTTTATTAGTTCTATGTTCCAGTTGCCGTTGTTGCACCAAATACAATATTTCCTTGACATGAACCCGCTACTCCAATAGGAACAAATATTCTCCAATAAGTTGCATTAACCGCTTCATTATAATTATCATTCCGCCTATATTCCAAATCAAATTTCTTAACAACAGGACTTCCAGAAAGATTAGTATAATAAGTATTAAATTGTGAATAAGGTATTGCTCCGCCTGTACTCATTGTTAAATTATATCCTTCATATTCAACCGATATATTCTTTGTAGCTCCCTGAGTGCAATTCATTGCTAGATTATCTCCAACATATCTTGCATATCCATAAAGACTAAGATTAACTTTTGTATTTCCAACATTAGTTACATTAGAGTAATTCTCTCCAGATACATAAGTGGAATTAACTGTTCCATAACTCATATCATCAGGTAACCCTATTGCTAATAATGAATTCAAATTAACTCTGCTACTATTTGTTGCATTCCAATTTGTTGAATCTACAGCAACAAGTGTACAATTCCAAACTCCAGGATCAGCATAAAACCAAGTATCAAATGTACAATTTCCTAATGCCATATAATCATCATCAGGTACACCATAAAAATTTCCAGCATAACTCCTTACAATACTGCAACTTGCATTAGTATAATGAAGATTATTATCATCACTTCCATTAGATTCTGATGTTGAATTATGGAACCAATATGCACTTACATTAGTTATATCTGTATCATTATTATAATCTCTTAATAATCCAGTACAAGTTAATCTTGAAGTTGAATTCGGATTTAAAATAAAATTACTAGCTCCTGAATTAATATCAACTACTATTACTTCAGGATAAACATTACCAACATCTAACCGGGTTATAACAGTTACATTAGTTCCAACTCCACCCAGTACGGGTTTAACAAATAAAGATAATATTATGAATATAACAAAAAGTTCTAAAAATATAAATGAAATATAGAAAAATCTAAGTTTAGTCCTAATTTCATCATCACTGGAGAATTTTATTTTTTTCATGATTTTATTTATGTTCCTATTTCAATGTATAGATAATATGCAGTAGCTCCAGTAAATCCAGGATCTCCTCTTTCAGGAACAATCATCTGGAAATCATAATTAGTATCATCATAACCACCAAGATTATTTTCTAAAATTGTAGCATAAACAATATTATAACCATCATATAATGCCATTTCTTCAAAATCAGAATCTTGTGTATTATTTCCAATATAGGTATTCAATGTTGGACATCTATTTGCTGCAATTTGCCTATTACCAACATAAAATGAACTATGAGTTGCACCATTAGTAATATTAAATGTAGAAGTAAGATTATCATTTGCACTAGTATGAGATAATGCGCTATTTTCAGCCTCTAATGTAGTTGCATTTGAACAATTAATTTGTGACCAGGTTACAAATGATGAATTTCTTGTAGCATAAATTCTTCCAGTAGTAGTTGAAAAAGTCCAATCATAAATTTGTGCTCCACTTGCATCTGCTAATGTAAATGAACCTAGAACATTTCCTACAAAAGCTTTCCATCTTGGATTTTGAATTGTTGCAGTAATATTAATATTAGCAATATATCCTCCAGAAATATTTATTACTTGTGCAGATGTTGTTGCTTTAGTTTCATTGCTTATTATAGTAATAGAACCAGGTCCCTCAGGATCTGCTGCATATACATTTTTAGCAAAAAAAACAATCATAGCAATACTTAAAAAAATTATAGCTATAACTAAACAAATCTCTTTTAATCCTCTATTTTTCCCTCTTTTATTCATATTTTTCTTTGTATTTCTACGTTTCTTATATTTTTATTTATTTCTGTCGAATTTAACCTTTCGATTAGGTTTTTTCTAGGATAGTTTTTAAATTATAAAAAACAAAAATTACTCTATCTCTAGATAAAAGTAGTATGTTGTCGATACAATATCTACTCCATGTCCATCCTCAAGTACCATCATCTCGAAATCATGATGTTCATTATCAAACCCTAATGGATCATTTTTTTCTAAGATTGCTGTAAAGATTACAGATCTTGTCTCAGGATCCCACATCAAGACTTCTTCAAATAGATTATCAACATTATCCCCAGTACTATTATATATTTGTGTACTTGGACATTCTCCACTATCAAATCTATGATTTGCTACATAGAACAGATCATGATTATTATTTTCAAAAAATGTTTCATTGACTCCATCTGGATCGTCTTGAGCTATATTATACATCGATTCAAGGGTAGTATAGTTCAATCCATACTGACTTACATTACCTGGTAAGGATAAATCTCCTGCAGCATAACTTTCATCAGCAGTAAAATTAAAACATTGCATATAATTCCATGATATAGAATCATTTCTAGATGCAAAAACTTCTCCATCTGGATCCATCAAGCTCCAATTATACATTACATTATCATCAGCATCTGCTAATTGTATTGTACCTGATACATTACCATAATAACCTTGCCAAGTTTGAGTTGTTGAATAACCGAATAAAACTAATTCAGTTACATTTCCTGCAAAAGCATTATGCAATTGAGGTGCATCTCTTGGTGCAGTTTCATTTCGTAAATCAGTTATTTGAGCTCCTTGAGGCCTTACAGCCATTACATTTCCAATAGAGAATAAAGTCACTATTACTATTACTGTTAATGATAGAATAACTAAACTACTAAAATATTTATTACTCATTATTTTCCTCTTTTTTTACCTCCTTTCAATATATATTAAGTGAAAGTTATAATAATACATATTTTTTAATATATAAAGGTTTCTATTTTTTCAAAAATGAAAAACCTTTTTCAAATATAATTAACATTTTTCAAATTTAAAAACATTTATAAACCTAAATCATATTACTAATAATGGATAAAGGGGAATAGTGAGAAAGAATGGAAATTCTAAAAGAAATTTTTGATAAAAAAATAGTAAGTATACTCGAAGTTTTTGTTAATGAACCAAATAGAACTTTTACTATTAGTGAAATCTCTAAACTTGCTGAAGTTAATATAACTGCAACTTTCAGAATAATAAGAAAACTAGTTACAAAAAGATTTATAAAAATAAAATTTATTGGAAAAATGAAATTCTACCAGCTTGAAAAAAACGATAATATCTCCCAATTATTAAATTTTTTAGATAAAAATTCAAAACCCTTGGAATCTTTTGTTGAAGAAAGTTCAAAAATTGAAAATGTTGAAATTATTATCTTAGATAATAAAACAAAAGAAAGTGCAAAATTCTTTTTTATAGGAGAAGAAATAAATAATGAAAAAATAAAAAAAATTTCAGATAAAATTAAAGATAAATTTGATATTAACATAGATTTTGTTATACTAAATAAAGTGCAATATGAATCATTAAAAAATTTTGGAAATTATTCCTTAGAAAAAAATATTATCTGGGAAAAAGATAATAATAAACTTCTTATTTCAAAAAAAGAAAAATCAATACCAGATGAAATCTATCCGGCGATATTTACAATAGATAAAGATGGTATGTATATATCTATGAATAAAAATGCTGCAAAAAGGATAGGTGGAAAACCAGAAGATTTTATAGGTAAAAAATTAATTGATGTTTTTCCTAAAGAAATAGTTAAAAAACAAATGGACTATATTTCAACTCTTATTAAAACCGGAAAAATTATTAAAACAATTGATGAAATTCCTTTAGGAAATAATAAAATTCATCTTCTTGAAACAACCTTAAAACCCATTAAAAATAGTGAAGGCAAAATTGAAGCAATTTTAGGTATTTCGCATGATATTTCTGAAGAATATAATTAATATTTAAATAAAATTTTCTTGATTATAAATTAAAAATAATCCATTAAATTATTATAATTTTAAGCTAATTCAATATAGAATGCAACTGAACGAGTATCAGTGGTTTTTAATTCTCTTAATTTTGCAGGGATTCTCATCTCATAATCATATATTCCATATTTTCCAGCCTTATTTCTATTTATTTTGGTTACAAATACTAAATCTTCTTTATCAGTTCTATCAAATTGCAAATTACCACTATCTTTTGAACTATCCCATAATATTCCAGTAATAAAATTAGTTGTATTTGTAGAATTTACAATTGGCACATCAGAAATAGTTTTTCCAAAGATTTGAAAATTTGTTATATTTTTTGGTATAGAATTAACTGTATATGTTTCATTTATTGAATCAACAAAAGTGCTCATATTAAACAAAATATCTAAGTCAATAAAATCATTTGTTGCATTACTTCCATTTGTAGCTTTCCATATTGCAGTTAATGAAGGCCAATCTATAATTGATTCATAATCACTAACAAAAAGATTCCCGTTATTAAACATATCAGCATTCCATTTAACAACTTCAGAACTACTATTATCAGCTAACCTAAATATGCTATTATCAAGTACATTTCCATAGATTATCTCCCAAGCACCAACAGTTATTATTTTGCTAGCATTATTATTTGTTTCATTGATCTCTCTATAAAATCCATTTGTAGCAATTGGAGGATCTACTTCAACAACTATTAGATTTGTGCCTAGATTAGCATTCCAGGTTACATTAGTTATATTCATACCATATGCAGATATAGAAATATTTTGATCATTTCCAATCTGTACTCCACCAGAACTAGGGTCTCCATTATAAAATCTAACAACTACATTATCTATCCCAATATTTCCAAGATTGTATATAGTTGCATTTATAGTAATCAAATCATTTTCAGAAGGATTAGGATTGCTAAATCCAATATCAGAACTATTTATAGAAAAATCAGGTTTACTTAAATTAAAATTCCAAGTTAAGCTTATATTAAAATTTGATATTATATCATGATCCCAGCATGAAACATTCCAATAATGTTTTCCAATAGATAAACCACTTACATTTTCCTCATATAATTCACCACTTAAAACAGGAATATTTGTTTTATTATTTATTCCATCAATAGTTAAATTGCAAGTTAAATTGCTATCAAACCTATCACTAGCATTCCATCTAAAACTAACTTGATTAGGACTATATAGGCTAGAATCATTTAAAGGATAAATTAGAGCAATGGTTGGAGGACTATAATCAATTGTAAAATTTGTATAATTTGGAGTATAAATATTATAATCAATATCTATGCATTCAACAGTCCAATTATGCCTGCCTTCAGACATTCCTATTACACTAAAATTATTTTGATAATTTGGATTAATTGAACCTTGTGTAGAATTATATACCCCATCTATAAAAATACTGCAATTCAAGAATCCCATAGGGTCCATTGGAGTATAACTAAAATTAAATGAAGTTTTATTTGTTCTATAATTATTTATTGGGAAATCTAAAGTTACATTTGGTGGAGCAATAATGCTAAAGTTTCTAATTTGAGAATAATTTATATTTCTAGCTTCATCAGAACATATTAATGACCATGAATGATTTCCATCTCTTAATAATGCATAATGAGAATAATTTAAAGCACTTGTCAAATTTCCTCTAAATTCAAAACTTCCATCAACTGTTAAATTGCAATCAATTTCACTATCCAAATTATCACTGATGTTATAGTTAAAACTTACATTATTAGTAATAATTAATTCAAACTGATATGGAGAATACATTTCTATTAGAGGAGGAATTGTATCAATATAGAAATTTCTAACAATATCAGTTGCATTTAATCCCCTGACATCAGTTATATTAACAGTCCAATTATAAAATCCATCAGATAGACCATTAACAGAAAAATTATTTTCTTGATTCACTATAACCGGAGTATTATTACTTTTATTAAAAATATCATTAATAAAAAGATAAGACCTACTTATACCTTCATCATCCTGAGGCAAATAACTTAAATTAAAATTAGTGGAATTAAACCAATAATTATTTGCTGGCCAAGTTAAATTTACATAAGGTTCAATTATTTTTGTAAAATTAAATATACTGCTACCTGCACTATTTCCAGCATCATCACTGCAATTCACATACCAAGTATGATTACCTTCAGATATTCCTGAAACTGTCCAAGTAGTTATAGTACCATTTGTTGCATTTATATTATAAGCTCTAAGAGTAGAATCAACACTCAAATTACATGTTAAAAGACTATCAACAATATCAACAACACTAAAATTAAAAGTTATATTTGCTGCATGTACTTCACCACTAGGTTGTAATAGAGTGATATTAGGAGGAAAATTATCTAAATAAAATATTCTTGTTTCTGATAATCCATTAATATTAAAATAATCACTACAATTTATATACCATGTATGAAGTCCATCTGATAGTCCGGCTATATCAAAATTATTATTATTTCCAATAAATATCTCAGAACTATTTGATTGATTAAATACATTATCAACATAAAGTCTGCATGAACTTATTCCAGTATTATCATAAGGAATATATGATAAAGTAACTGAACTACCTGTAAATGAAGAAGCATTTGGAGTTGTTAAATTTATTATTGGAGGTTCAGCAATTGTAAAATTCCATGTTGAACTATTGCTTTCATGTAATGCATCATCAAAACAAGTTACATTCCAAAATTTTAATCCATCAGTTAAATTTTCAATTGGTCTGTTTGTTAATATTCCTGAATTTGCACTAAATCCAGAATCAACAATTTCTCCACCCATAATAATACTGCAATTTAATTGATTATCTATACTATCATTAACACTAAAATTAAAATTAAATGAACTTTTATTATAGATTCCGCCATCTATAGGAGAATCTAAACTAATATTTGGACTAAACAAATCAATAATTAAACTTCTTTGAGGACTTGCTTGTCCAGTTAAATTTCCATCACTACAATTAACAGTCCAATTATAAAATCCTTCATTCATATTAAATTTAAATAAATCATTAGATTCTCCATTTGCTACAGCACTTTGATTAAATATATCTGCAATATTATTTAATAATAAGAAACATCCGCCAGCAACTTCAATATTATCTGTAACATTATATGTAAAAGTTAAATTACCATCATCATCAATTGTAGATTGATTTGGACTAACTAAATAAACTTCAGGAGGAGTGTCTGAAACATTAAAATAAAATAAAGAAGTTGAATATTTTCTCATAGATTCATCAGTACAAGTTACATTCCAATAATATTCACCAGGACTTAACCCACTATAACTAACATTAGTTGCATTTCCATTTCCTGCAGATATAATTGCCGGAGCAATAAGTAAATCATTTAAATAAATACTACAACTTAAAACACTATCAAGATTATCTGTTGCATTAAAACTAAAATTGATTCTATTTAAATTATAAGAATAATATGCAGGAGGATAAATAATACTTATATTTGGATCAATTAAATCAATATAAAAAAGCCTGCTACTATCAGTACCAGTATTATTCGCTATATCTTTTGCTTCAACAGTCCAATTATATACTCCATTACTGAAATTAACTGTATATGTATGATAATCGCCATTAATAAGTTCAGTCTGGTTAGTGTCATTAATTACTCCATTAATAATTAAACTAGTATTTTTCAAATCTAAATTAGGATCACTCACATTATAGATTAAATCAACTGGAGTATAATTAAACCAAGTATTATGAGTAGGAGTAATCAATCTAACTATTGGACTTAATCCTACTTGAACAATTAACATTAAAGAATTATTTGCAAAAATTGTCCTATAACTGCTATTAACAATTATTGGATAATTACCTAAAGAAGGAGGAGCAGTAAAATTATAATTATAATATCCATTCTCATCGGTTACTACTGCTGTAAAATTTATTTTAATATCACTTACATAAGGTTTTATTGTACTATCAACAGCACCAAGTTCAACCTTATATTGTAAAAATCTTCCAATAATCCCTTCAAAATTTTCTCCTTTATTAATTTCTATCCAAGAACCCCATGTCAAATTATCATTAGAAGTTCTAACATAAAAAGTAGCTCCAGTGCATTCACTTGAACTAAAACTAGCTCTTAATATCGGCCTTTCAGATTGAGTTATATAATCACTACTCCTTATACTAACCCCATTACTTGCTAAAGGATGTATTACCACTCCATAATTATTTATTGTATGATTATTCCATCTTCTAATAACATTACTAACATCAAAAGTTTTTGCTCCAGTTGTAGAAGTATCAATTGTACTCTCTAAATTTATTGATCTAGAAGGAGATCCAGCACAACCTAATGAACCCCAAGATATTCCTGTAAGTCTATCATCATATGTTGAATCTAATTCAGTCCAATTTTCAAGAATTTCATAAACATTAGGACTATCTCCAGATACATAAACTTGTAAAGTTATATTAGCTTGACTAATGGTGGAATTATAAGGGATTTTTCCTCCCCCATAACCAAAAATTTCATCAAATTTTAATAAACTTCTTAATACACTTGGAGATGTATCTAACATAAGTTCAGAACTACTTCCAAAATTATTAGATGATGATCCACTGGATATATAATTATCAATTGTTGATGAATAAGAATTTACATCTCCATCTTGAAAAGAAACGGTTCTAGTACAAGATGTTCCTTTAAACTGCCAATCAATACTAGTCCATTTAACTATGGCTCCAGCATCAAAAATCTTTGAATAATTTCCACTAGAGTTCCCACTTGCTAAAGTTAAATTTTCTCCATCATTAACTATATTATAATAACTTCCTTTATCAAATTCAATTGAACTATCCTCACTAAAATTCAAAAAATTATTATAAGACCCATTAGCAGTTACATTGCTAAAAAGATAAACTCTTCCATTAACCCAAAGATTAAAAGGATGATTTGGTAAATAAGTCCCATTTGTAAAATTCAAATAACCTGAAATAAAAACACTTTCATTTGCATAAACTGTCAGAGGATCCATCTCTAAACTAATATTCATTTCTAAAATACTAAAATTATTATCATATTCAGAAACAAATCCAGCACTATCATTTGCATAAATAGTATAATAATAAAATGCATTCCAGCTATGATCTGTAGGAATTATTCCTATCCATAATATTCCTCCAAGATAAGTTAGTGTGGATCTTAATTTTTGACTTCCACCTTTAATAGTATTCCAAACTACCATCCAAACCCTATCAAGATTATTATCACTTACATTTACTCTTACTGAAAGATTTTGTCCTTCTTGCAAAGGATAACTATCATTAACAATTATATCTTCAATATCTGTCTGATTGATAAAAGTAATTAATGGTGCAGCACTATCAATTCCAAATGTAACACTAGCAGAACCTACAGAACCTTCACTATCATTTGCATATACAAACCAAGTATTATTTCCTTCAATAGATATAAGGCCCGTAATATTCACTCCGCATGTAATACTAGTATTTGTTTCTCCCATATTTAGACTATACCAACAACTATCTAATGGAGTAGATGAACCTGATATTGTATAATTCATGGAATTAACAAGTGAACTATAAGTAGTATTTAATGGATAAACAATCCTAACAGAAGGCGGTGCTTTCCAGCTAATATTCATATCAAGTAAATAGATGATATTATCACTTGAATTTGTATTAAAAAATACCCTATATAAAAGATTATATCCTTGAGTAAATCCAGTTAAAATTCCCCCCCTATTTACACTATACCACGTGCTTCCACCATTTACACTGATATTTACACTAATATTATTATTTTGATTAGTTCCAAATTCATTCCAAGTTATATTTGAAATTGCTTTAATAGGATCAGTTGTATTAATTGGATATGATGTAAAATTTGCAAATAAAGGAATATAATAAAAATCAAAATTATCATATCTTGTATTAGCATGTGCATTTTCATAGATTCCTATTCCCCCATCTTTCCAAGTACTATCAATTGCGCTCAATACTGCAACCCCATTTAAATAACAAGTTATATTTCCATTTTTTACACTTACTGAATAATTATTCCATTGATTCTGTACATAATTTGTTGTTGTTGTAACAAGATTAGTTGCAACTCCTCCTTGAACTCTTACAATTGCATTATCTGTTGTCTGAAGTCTAAAACTGCATCTATAATAATCAGTAGCATTTCTATATCTAAAAAGAATTCCAGTCCAATCATCATCAGGATCATATCCAGTTACACTTATATTATAATCATAATTTGTAGATACATTAAAAGGAAGATAAACTGCAAATGCCTCATTATTACTCGTCTGTAATAATTCATAACTATTTATGCTCCAAGTTCCTGTTCCAAAAAATCTCCAATTGTTTGTAGTTTCAAACGAATCTAATAAATTAAAAGTTTTATCGCTAGTAAAACTAACATTTCCAATACTCCAATTTAAATTATTATTAAAATAATATAAAGAGGAATTATCATTAAAGCTATCATAATAATTCCTATTCATATTAATAATAAAACTAGTTCGATTAGAACTCAAATTTCCAACACTATTATTTGCAAAAACACTTACATTAAAATTCCCTTCTTTTAAATAAAGGAATTTAGTTATAGTTCCAGAGCAATATGAACATAATGAAATATTAGCTCCATTATTAATATTATACCATAAATTCGAGGCACTATCATTTAATGTAATATTTAAAGTAGGAGTTACATCAGCTAAAGTTGTTCCAGATAGAGGAGAATTAATAACAATTTGTGGCGGAGGTGTAATAACATTACTCCAAGTTATATTCATATCTAATAAAGAAATTGTTCTTGATGGAGTAAAAGAATTATAAATAACTCTATACAAAAGACTTCTTCCAGATTGCATATTTGTTATATCTCCTCCATTTGAAATATTATACCAAATATTTCCATTATTAGGACTAATCTGAACAGAGATTGTATTATTTTCATCACTTCCAGATTCAAGCCAACTAACATTCTTTATTTGAGTAATAGTTGCTGTTGTATTGATTGGATAAGCAGTAAAATTTGCAGTTGTACCTCTTGAAAAATCAACTACATACCAGGGAATATCTAAAATTTCTCCAGTTACCTCTCTTCTTAAATTAAGATTAGTGGAATTTGTTAAATTTGCTCTAGCCCACATTATTCCAATGTTATCATTTGCAGTATAATTACTAGAACCTGCTTTCTGATTTCCAGGTAAAATTACTAAGGATTTAGAGAGATCAATATTTCTTAATGGAATATCTAATGTATTTTGAGGTCCATTAAAATGAGCAACTCCAGATTGTACTAATTCACCCCCATTAAATTCAACTGCATACCAAGAAACATATAACGTTCCAGTAGCTACTTTTCTTTGGAAAAATATATTAGATGAATCGGTTAGATTTACAATTAAACCGCCATTGCCCGCAGTTGTATCTCCTGAACTAGCAAATGTAGCTATAACAAAAGTTTTATTTAAATCAACAGGCATATCTAAAGGGATAGTATCATTAACTCCAGTTAAACTAAATACTCCATTTTGCACATTAGCCCCACTATATTCAATAGCTTGCCAAGCAACAACATCATTAGGATTAGCTGCAAAATAAGTTTCAAGTGAATTTGATTCAGTTATTGTTACTCTGCAATTATCAGTAGTTCCATAAGTGGCACCATCATCCATCCAACTAGCTAATGGAAATGAATTAGCTAAATCTAATGCAGGATTAATTGCGGTATTAATTGTTCCAGCATTCTGTAAAAAAGTTCCTCTCCGGACTCTAACTCCAGAATAAAATTCAGCTATATACCATTCAATATACACAGGATTATTTTCAGTTGCATCAGTACTTGATTGAAAATGTATTGTTGTAGAATTAGTTATATTTCCATAAACTAAAAAATCACCAGGATCTACTTCATTAGATGAATAACTAAATGTTAAAAAAGAAGAACTAATATTTATTTCAGCAGGTATTAATTCATCAACTGATAAAGCTCCTGTTGGTATAAATGTAGAACCTTTATAGACTTTTTTTATTTCAGCTTGCGAAGGATTTGTATAATTAACACTTCCTATCGACCATTCAACATCATTTAATGTTATTAAAGAAGAATTATCGCTAAAACTATCATAATAATTATAATTCATATCAATTATATAATTGGATATTGCTTTGCTTTGCTCATTAAGATTATTAGATGCATAGACCCTTACATTTTGTCCTCCTTCAGCTAAATATAAAAATTTTGTAAATGTTCCAGAACAAGAAGTGCAAATTGTTGTATTAGTTGAACCATTATTAACACTATACCATAAAGTATTTGCATTTCCATTAATACTTACATTTAAGATAGGAGTTACATCGGCTATAGTAGTTCCTTGTAATGGATAATTTATGGTTATATTAGGTGGAGGAGAGGTAGTATTTGTCCAACTAATATTCATGTCGCTTAAAGAAATAGTATTACTTGAATTTGTTGTAAATGTTACACGATAAACTAAACTATTTCCACTTGTTATATTTATTATTCCCTGCCCTTTAATAACAGGACTATAATGAATTCCATAATCAGCACTAATTTCAACTGAAATTAGATTATTCGCATCAGTTCCAGATTCATTCCAATCAACATTTAGAATTTCAGCAATGGATGAAGTAGTATTAATTGGATAGGAAACAAAATTTCCACTTGTTGTTGTTCCAAATTCAATTACATACCACGAAATATCCGCATCAGATGTTGTTAATGCTCGTTCTAATCTTAAATTTGTAGTATTAGTAATAACTCCTGTTACCCACATAGTTCCAGGATTATCGCTTGTCGTAAAACTGCTTTCTCCCCCTCTTTGATTGCCTGATATCATTACAATTGTCCTGTTCATATTTACTGAACTTATGGGAATATTTTTTTCACTATCTCCGCTATTAAAATGAGCTACCCCAGATCTAACCGACTCTCCTGCAGTAAATTCAACAACATACCAAGATACATGAAGATTATGTGTATTAATCGCTCTTCTTTCAATATTTATTGCAGTAGAATTAACAAAATTAATTAAAACTCCTCCATTATCTGCTTCAAGAATTCCTACTCCGGTATTTGTTGCAGCCCAAGTGCCTATTACAAAAGATTTTGTTGTATCAACACTTCGATTTAATCCTATAACTTGAGAAGTTCCAGTCATTGTAAAACTTCCATTTTGTACATCAGCTCCAGAATAATCAATAACTTGCCAAGCAAGAATATCTGCAGGATTTCCAACAGCATAAGTTTCTAATCTATCTGGTCCAATTAGTCTAGCCCTAGTTATATCATCAGTCCCATAAACAGTACCATCATTCATCATACTTATTAATGGAAATGAATTACCAATAGTTACAGGTTGAATAGTAGTATTAGTACTTACTGCCTGAGTTATCGTACCTCTTTGTACATTAACTTCATCATTAAATTCAGCAACATACCACTCTATATAAATAAAAGTATTTTCAGTCTGACCAGAACTGGATTCAAAATGAATTGTTGTTGAATTTGTTAAATTTCCATAAACTAAAAAATCACCAGGATCAGCATCATTAACTCTATAATTAAAAACTAAAAATGAATGATTTAAAGATATTGGAGTTATCTCAATATCTGTCTGATATGATCCTGAACTTATTACAGCTGAACCATGCTGAATATTTTGAGCAAGTTCAGATAACGCTCTTCCAGTATAACTTACATTACCAATACCCCAATTAACATTTTCAAGAGTTATTAATGATGAATTATCATTAAAATCATCATAATAATTAAAATTCATATTTACAGAAAAATTAGTTGTATTTCTAGATATGTTATTAGCATTATTGGTAGAAAAAACATCTACTTTAAAATTACCTTCTTTAAGATAAAGGAATTTAGTAATAGTTCCAGAGCAATAAGTGCAAATTGTTACATTAGTTAAACCATTATTTGTGGTATAATAAAGATCTTTAGCTGTTGTATTAATTGTCACATTTAAAGTAGGTGTTACATCGGCTAGGGTCAATCCATTTACAGGATTATTTATAATAACTTGTGGTGGCGGAGTAGCTTCACTTGTCCAGCTAATATTAATATCAAATAAAGATAAATTACTTAACCCATTAGATGAAAAAAATGCCCTGTAAACAAGACTAGTTCCACCATTCATAAATGGAATTCCTTCTCCATTTGTAGCATTATTCCAACTTAAACCACCATCAGCACTAACATAAATTGAAAGACTATTATTTTGATTAACACCTGTTCCAGTCCAACTTACATTAGAAATTTCAAAAATAGTTGAACTAGTATTAGCATAATAAGAAGTAAAATTTCCTGATACAGTTTTAAGAGGACTTTCAGTTGGACCCACTCCTGTTGGAGTATAAAGATTATCAGTAGTTAATAAGATTTTATCAATAACAAAACCATCTTCTCTCATCCAAAAATTAATTGTCTGATTTTTTCCAGCACCAATATATAAAGTTGCTACTTGAGGATCTAATGTATCCCTATGCCAAGAATAAGTTCCAGCAGCAAAATTCGCAATTCTATCTGCACTAGTATAAGCAGTATTATTTATTCCAGCATGAATTGAATCATCATTTCCTGAAATTGCATATCCTCTAACCCAAACATAATAAGTTCCAGATGTAGCAAAATCTGCTTTAAATTGAACTTCAGGACTAGTTGTTGTATAACCTGCATTATTATTTGTCCCAGTATTTGGTAATGCTTGAAGAGCTCCAGTTCCAGAATATCCTGAATAAGTATTTGTAAAATTCCATGATTTTGCTCCACGTATAATTATTTTAGAATAATTTTCAGCTTCAATTACAATCATTCCAGAACTTTCAACAAATACTTTTTCATTTGATGCTAAAGGTTCTCCATAAAAACTTATATTTCCATAACTCCAATTAACACTAAATAACGAACCAAGTGAAGAATTATCATTATAACTATCACTAAAATGTTTATTCATATTTATTGTAAAATTAGAAATATTTAATCCAATATTTCCTACAGGTGAATCATTTCCATAAACTCTTAATAAAAAATTTCCTTCATTTAAAAACAAAAATCTTGTATAATTTCCAGGAGTGCAATTATTACAAATAGTAGTATTTACTCCTCCATTAAGACTATACCATAACTTTGATACATTTTCATATATAGCAATACTGAAGTTAGGAGTAACATCATTTGTAATATTCCAAGGAGAATTAATCCTTAATAATGGAGGTATAGAATCGATAATAAATGTTGTTAAATTTTGATTTGTATCATCATTTCTGATATTATCTGAATTATTACATTTAATAAAATAAGTATATATCCCATCTGAAAGATTCATAATAGTTGTATGATTTCTTGTTCCTTGGCCACCTGTAAAATCAATTCCGCTTCCAAAAGTAAAATTACTATTAGTAGAATACTGGCAAGAACCAATCTGATCGGTTATTGCAGTTAAATTAAATGGATTAGTAGTATAACTATTATTTCTTGGATTAATTATATTTATAGATGTTGGTGGATAAGCCCCAACAATAAGATAATTGCTTGTTACATTTAATCCATCTATATATCCATCATTTGGAGTTGCTATGCAATACCATCTCTGGTTCTGCATTAACTCTTGACTAACTATGACATTACTCTTATTCATATAAATTGATTTTATTTGTTGAAGAGATAAAGTTGAATTAAATATTCTTAATTCATCAAGATAACTATTCATATACCCATTAGCTACATTAATCCTATTTGTCCTTAAATTTCCATGACCAATTAAATCAAGATTAAAATCTCCAGTTCCAATTAATCTTCCATTTTCATAAAATTTTAAATTCTGACTTGCAAGATTTTTATTATAAGATATAGCCAAATGAATCCATTGAGGAGTTGTTGTTGTATTTATTGGAACTGTAAATGTAAATGCATCTGAATTAAATCTTACTCTCCATTGTGAAGTATCCACCTGATCTGTTCCAATTTCAAATGCATAAGTAGATGCCCCGCTTGAATGAGATAAATATCTTTCAAAAGTAGTTTTATCAGTTTTTCTTAACCATAAACTTATAGTAAAATTATTTGTTAAAGCTAGTGTTGGTGAATTACCAAAATCTATTGATTTATTTGTTCCATCAAACCAATATGCTCCTTTTCTATCATAACCTCCAGTCAAATTAAATAAAACTCCATTAATTACTCTTCCATTATTTTTAAATGGAGAATAATCTTTTGTAAATGTAGAATTAGAACCTCCTTCAAAAGGAGCTACCAATAATTCATAAGAACTGCCGTTTTTATTCCAAGTAATTATATTATTTACATTATCACCATCATCATCCAAAGAAGTTATTACTTTGCAAGTTAAATTCTCTTCAGTAGTATTCATCCCATATGTTGAATTAAGATTTAAATTTGTTATAACAGGAACTCTATTAATAGTATAAGTTATATTCAAATAAGGAGACCTGCTATAATTAGTTGAATATTCTTTAGATGCAAAATAATCAGGATTAACATTACTAGCGGTTTCGGCAGTTGCTTTAAATACAAATGAAGCATTTTTATATCCAGAATTATATTCTTTCTTTATAATCTCTGTAACATTCCAACATTTCCAACCAGCTGTTGTTGAAGTTATATTTTGAGTTGTAGATAAATTACATAGAGTACTTGCAGTAAAACCAGTTCCACATGGCTGATTATTCCAAGTTATATTTTGTAAATAGCTTCCAGTTCCAGTAACTCCATTAACACTTCCTTCACTCCAATTATGAATATAAACATGATGAACTTCAGCAGTTGTTGTAGTATCATCAGTATGTAAATACATACAAAGATAACTTTCATTGATTGTAGCTCCAGTTGGTACTGAAGTAATATTAAACATTATATATGTTCTAGCTCTTCTATCTGCATGCCTTCTTACCCATAAATCAGGAGATGTTCCATAATTAAAATCTTCATAACCCGCTCTATCATAAACCCAAGAATCACCAATTATATTTCCCTGAGTCCTATTTATTTTACTTACATTAATGCTAGGATCAACTACATAATCAAAATCTATATCTCCATTTAATATTTTTAAATCAAAAGTATCTTGAATTCCAGAAAGATTATTCAATAAAATCCTATACCAATTTTCATTACTAATTATACCAAAATCTGCTAATTTTTGATTACTATCTTTTTCATAAACTTCAATAATTGGATTTGAATTATTATTTTTAGCATAAATTGTTATATCATTTATTGAAGATAAATTCCTTTCAAAAGTAACTCTTAAAAAATTACTTTCAGGAATTGTTTTATAAATTCCATCTTTTTCTTTGACATAAGAATAAACTTCTTCAATTAAATCCTTTGTTAAATTAAGATGTTCGGCTTTAATTATATAAATAATATCAAAAGTCTGTTCTGATAAATGAGGTACAATCCATTCAATAACATCAATGAATCCATCATTATTATTATCATGAGTTTCAAAATCTAAATATCTCCCTTCTTCTTTCCAAAAAATCCTTATATCTCCTTTATTTTTTATTTTCCTTTCAATTTCAGTATAAGCTGTTACATTTTCATATTTTACATCATCTTGTGAAGAAATAATTACTTCTTTTCCAGATTTTGATAAACTCTTCTCAATTTTTTTAGGCCCTTCAGTAAAATAAACTAGTTCAATTTCTCCTTGAATAGATTCAACAGTTATAGATTTAGATTTCTTTCTTGAAAATAAATTTAATAATAAATCAAGATAAGAACTTTCAGTTTCAATGTAATCGATCTTTTGACTCTGATTATTATTTATCTTATATAAAGTTATATTCTTGCTGCCGTAAGGAACATCGATCTTTACTTTCTTAGTTTCTTTATCAAAATTTAATTTTTCAAAATGTCTAACTGATTTTCCAACAATTATTTTTTCTTTTTCATTAATATTATCCGGAATTATTTCTTCATCAAAGTATTCTGTCTTATTTAAAACATCAAATTCATAATGGAATTTTTTCCCTCCAATTAAAATTTCAACAATAAATTTTCCAATTTCATCTAAAATAAAAATGGCATTGTCATTACTTCCTTTCCTAGTATAATTTTTTGTTGGCGTAAATACTTTAATTTCATAATCAACTTTACCAATTAAATTTATTCTTAATTCTTCACCAATAAAATATTCTTGAGATATACTAAAAATATTAGTTTTATCATCTTGATTAATTTCAGTTTTAATTACTTCAAAAAAATATTTTGTTTTTTGCCCGCCCCTTGTTAATTCTATTGTATAATTTCCGATTTCTTCAGGATTAAATGTAAATGCATCATTACTTCCAACTCTAACAAAAGAAACAGTAGGAGTTATTATTTTTGCATCATATTCCCCTTTACCGATAAAACTAATTCTAACTTCTTCACCCAACTTATATTGATTTCTTGTTAAAACATCTGCATCAGTTGTTTTTGGTAAAACAATAATAAGAAACAAAGCAATAATTAAAAATACAATTAAGCCTGCTCCACCTATTTTTATCATACTCTTCTTATTCATAATAAATCACGTTTTATTAAATTTAAGAAAGAACTTTCCTATCTTTCTTTTTCTCCTTTTTTTCTTAAAGAGTTTGATTTTTCAATAATTCCTTTATTTTCATTTACGATATTATTTCCATTAGAAAGATTTTTTATTGCATGTTCAACAACATGACTTCTATTCCTAAATTCTCCAGAATCAATTAGACCATCTATAAGTGATATAGTTTCTTTATCAAATGTAAAACTTGCCCTCTCTTTCAATTTGTTATCCTCTTAATCTTTAATCCCTATATTAATCTTTTGATTTTATTTCTTAAACTCATAAATTTTGAATTGACTTCAAAATTTATAGCAAACTTATCTTGCTTAGATTTAAAAAATCTAAACAATTGCCTAATATTAAATGTATAATATCTATATATTAGAAAAAGACCTATTTAAATATTACGAAATATTATTTAGTATTATTTAGTATTACGAAATAATACTAAATAATCAAATTAAACATTATATTTTTTATCTTCACCTAATCTGGATAGAAGTTCATTAATCTCTTTTTTCAATTCAATATTATTTAGTTCACGGTTTAATGCATATTTATTAATAATTTCTAATTCTTTTTTTTGATGCGCCATTTCCTCTTCAAATTGTTTTCTTTGAGTTATATCCCGGATAAACGCAATTGCACCAATAAACAATTGAGAATCAAATATAGGATATTGTCTTGAAGAAAAAAATCTTTTATTACCATTTATTATGATTTCATAATCATATGTAGCACTTTCCCCTAGTTGATTTTTTTCATAAGAATCATTAAATAAATTATTCATAAATTCCGGCATAATTTCAGAATATATTTTACCTAAAAAATATTCAGGAGAAAAAAGTAATAGATCTTGCATAGATTTAGAAATATGACAAAAAATAAATCTTTTATTATTATCAAAAACAAAAATAAGTTCCTCACAATATTTTAATAAATCTCCATTTAAAATATTTTTAATATCCATAATATAGAATTAAAAAGACACCTCGACTATAAAAATTTTATTATTCTAAAATAATTATTTTTGTTTAAGTCTAATCTTTAGTTCATAAAAATGTAATAATATGGATAAAATCCCCGTTAGTATCAATGATAAAAATCCAATATAAAATAATTTTCCTTGAATCAAATTAGCGACCCCTTCACCAATCCCTTTTTTAATAATAAATGTTTCTTGAGCTTCAGCAGGTTCAGTCTGTCCTAAATAATCCAATTTTACAAAGATTTTATATTCTCCTTCGTTTAATTTTGAAGTATCAAATTCTTTAATAAATTCAGTCTGAGTTTCAACAGGAACTATTTCTTCCTCTTCAATATAGAGATTATCATTCATATCAGTTATTTTATAATAAAGATTGGCATTTACTTTTCCAGGTAAAGCTACATTAATTAAACCAATTACTCCAGATATTTTTTTTCCTATATTTATCTCTTTCTTTAATAATCTTAAAGAAATATCAAATAAAGTTACTTTTTTTGGTTTAATTTTTTTTGGAGGTATTATCGAATTGGTATTATTTACTATTTCATTTTTTTTAGATGGAATAGACAAAATTTCCTGATTTCCACTCCCCCCATAAGAAATAATATTTTCTTCAGATATATCCATTTGATAAAAAACCTCTTTATTTCCACTAAGATTAATTATAAAATTAGCAGATTCATTCATAAAATTTATTTCAATGGAATAATTAGATAAATAATTTATAGTTTCCGAATTTTCCATTATATACTCGCTTGCAATAAAATAAATTCTGCCATCATTATCCGTAGTTTTTAAGGAGATTAGATTGCCTTCATTATCTTTCAAACTTACATTAGCATTTGGAATTGGAATTCCTGAAGTATTATTTAAATAAACATTAATATAAAATGAATAATTTAAAAATGCATTGCTGGTACTGTCCCAAAAAATATTTTCTATTGAAGTATTAATAAAATTCCATACGCCATTATCAATACTATCAGATACATAAAAACCATATTGGGAATAATTTCCAATATTCGAATCTTTTATAATAAAATTATTATTTGATCCAGTTACAAATATAGAATAAGCAGATTCTTCTATAATTTCAAAAATTAATTTTTCAAAAATAGAATTTGCGTTGGATAAATAAAAATTTATACCTTTTGAATCATTACCACTAATATAAATCCTTTCTCCATAAAAATAATTTGTACTTCCAAGGCAAGATGATAAATAAATTCCATTTGCATTATTTCCCCTCTGAGTTATATTATTTTCAGAAAAATTATTATTTATAGAATTTTCAATTACTAATAGGCTAGAATAATCTACATCTGAAAATAAATTATTTGTTTGAAAAAAGTTATAACTAGAATCTGTATTAATATATAATCCATAAGGAGTTTCATTAAATATAAAAATTGAATTATTTAAAATATTTGAATAATAGATCTCAGAAGTATAAACACATTTGCCATCAAGAGAATAACAACTTATATTATTATTAGTAAAATTAACATAAGAGGAAGCAGATAATGAAGCCCCATATGATTGAAACCCTATGCTTGTAATAGAATTTGAATCAAGTTTTGTATAATCAGATTCTGAAGTTAAATAAATAGAATAAGAATTAGGATGAAAAATAAAGAAATAATTTCCAGAAATATTTGATTCTGTTAAATATTCTAAATAAAATCCATAAGAACTATCATTATTAGAATAAAAACTATTATTCACTACTGAAAAATTTGATCCTATTGAAACATATAATCCAGTATTATCTAATCCAAAATTAGTTAGATTATTATTTATAATATTTCCGTTTAAAGAATCTACTAAATAAATAGAATCAAGATAAGCAATTATATTATTATCTCTTATGGTAAAATTTTGAACTTGATTAAAGCAGATACCACTAGAATCTCCTCCAGAAATAAATATCGAGTTATTAATAAAATTATTTCCAAAAGAATTTTGCATAAGAATTGAACAAGTTGCCGAATCAAAATTATTTAAATTTAATTGATTAGATTCAAAATTAGAATTATTAGTATAATTTACAATATAAAGATCATATGAATCCAATCCATAAGAAGTAATATTATTTTCAGTTAAATTAATAAAGTTTGAAGAATCTATATAAATTAAATAACTATAATTTCCAAAAGATAAAATTTGATTTTCATTCATATCAATAAGTTCGGATGATTGAATAAGTATTGGAAAAGAACTATTCCCTGAAGCATTAAAAAAATTGTTAGTTATATATGAATTTGTTATAGAATTTAAATAACCTCCATAATTATTTGTTGCATAAGTTGTTATATTATTATTGCTTAAATTTATCTCGGTATAATCTGCAAAAAATCCATAAGAATCTTCAGAATAAACCTTGATATCATTATTTAAAACAAGATTATTTATCCCTCCCTCTATATAAAGATTATAGCTGCTAGTTCCTGAAATATTTAAAGTATTATTTATTATTTGAGAATTAGATGAATCTGATAAAAATATATTACGTGTAGGAGTTATATCATCATTAGCCTCATAAATAATGCAATTAAGTATTCTTGTATTTGAATAACTAGAATAAATTCCATAACCAGGAGATTCCAAAGAATGCCCGATCTTATGATTATTACAATCTAAAGTTATATTATCTGCAGAAATAGTAAAACAAGTTTCAGTAGATTCAAAATCCCTGTCTAAAACATAAATCCCATTTATAGTATTTAAGTCACCACATTCAGAAATATCAGGATCAATTTTAGCTTGAGTTTCGCCCTCACTAATTAAAAAATCAAAGCTATTAGAATCATATTTAGGTATTTCAAATCTAACAAGGATTGCCAAAGGTTTTTCCACTTCATTTGATTCATCAAACATTTTTACAACAAGACCGCTTATAAAACTAGATTTTAATTCGCCATCTCCTTCACTTTCACCATATCCATTTCCTTCATCAGTTCCTATTCCTTCACCTTCACTCTCAATTTCATCTTCACTATCTTTATTACCCTCTTTTTCATTAATAACCTTATTTCCTTCATTATTAATTTCTTCAACATTCTCTTTTTCAGTTGATTTAATATTATCCTCCTTTCCATTAATACCCTCTTTTAAATTAGAATTCTCTTCACTTGATTCGTCAATTATTTCATCTTCATTTAAAATTTCATTAGATCCAGAACTATCTTCCTCTTCATTTAAAATTTCATTATATTCAGAAATATTTTTATCATCTATAGATAAATTACTAATTTCATCAGAATCATCATAATCATTATTAGTGTTATTTTCTTCAATATTTTGATTATGAGATTCATTTAAACTTTCAAAGGTTAGATTTCCTTCATTATATTGATTAGTCTCAACAATTTCTTCAGATTTATTATAATCTTTTTCTTTAATCAAATCTTCTTTAAGTTCTAAATTTTTTAATTCTACAAAATTATAAAAACTCCTTTTTTTAATTTTATTATTAATAATTTCTAATTTATTTCTTTTAACATCGCGAATATTATTACCTTCGCTTTTTAAAATATTCTTTCTAAAAATTTTATTATCTTCATTAATAGAGAATAATTCTTTTTCTTGATTTAATAATCCCTTTATTTTTTCTTCACTGATTTCTATATCTTGCAAATTTTCATAAGTTAAGGTATAATCCTTTGAATATAATATTTCAATATCTTTAACATCATCAGGCTTTTCAAATTTAAGCTGAATATTTGGATTTTTTAATTCTAATTCATTCTTTCCTGTTAAATCAATTTGAAATATGGCTTCACAAACTTTCCAACCATCATCATTTTCAGGATTTTTCCAATGACAATTTATTTTTGGTTCAGTAGAGATAATAACCCCTGATGAATTTGAAAATTTGTATCCATTTAAATTAACTTCACTACCTTCACTTATCTCAGGCATTTCTATCTCACTTTTAGCAGATAAAATATCTTCAGTATTTTTTATTGAAAATAAAGTCAAATTTGGAACAGAAGAAATAAAAAATAATAAGAAAAAAATAAGAAAAAAACTCGTTATAAAAAATATTATTTTTTTTCTAGCTTCAGTCATTATATATTTTTCATAGGCAAATCAACTGGCTGATATAGTTTTGCCATTCCAACCTTCCTTACAATCACTTTTTCTCCACCCTCTAATCTAGCTAAAATTATTCTTACAGCACCCCGGGATAATCCACTCTCATTAACTATTTCAGTAATAGTTAATCCTCCATTATTTGTTCTATTTAATATATCTAAAATTAATTTATCATCCATAATTAACTCCTTTATTCATTAAAATTACTTTGAGTCATTTTTCTCATTTTTTTTTGTAAAAAAATTTATTAAAAAATAGAATAAAATGACAAAAAATACAAAAAGAACTATGCTAATTAATCCTGAATAAGAAGATTTACCAATGATTTCAAAACTCTTTTCAGATATTGCGGTCTGATTTTTACCATAATAAATTGATGAAGTTATTTTATACTCTCCAGGTTCTAACCTTAAAAAATCAAAATTTTTTATTATTGAATCTTCTGTATAAACTACCTTATCATCAACACCAGTATAAACCTCACTTCCACTGGAATTAATTATAGAATAAACAATATTAATTCTTGATGGCCCCTCACCAAAATTAACAAATCTTATATATATTGTTAAATCTTTTGATTCAACAATTTTTTCTTCAGATAGTCCAACCTCAATATCAAATAATTCCTTATAATTTGTTTCACCATTAAAATTTTCAGAATATTCTTTTAAATAGATAATTGCTTTATCATTATCAAAATTAATATAATTTATTACAATATCCAGTTTACCATCCTTATTTAAATCAATAATTTTTGTTTCATTAAGTTTCAAACTACTTTTTTCATTATTAAATAAATAATAATCAATATTTTCAGAAGTTATTTTTTCTAAAATTAAAAAATATTTTTTATCGCCTATTAAAATCCTAAACGCCTCGTTATTACTATAACTTGAAGTATATCCCTTTGATAATACATTTGGACTGATTTCATTTATTTTTTTAATATTATCAAATATTGGATCTTTTTCTTCATCTATAGTTGAAGTTATTGTATCGCTAGTTGGAAAAGCAGAGATATTTGCTAAATATAATAAGATCATAATTCCTAAAAATCCAATTTTCAACCTAGTTAACTCTTGCATATCTTAATCCCCTTTTAACAATATTGTTAACAACATCTAAAACAATATCATTAACATTATTGATCTTCAAACAAATATTTTTAAGGATATAAAGCTAAGGTTTATAAATTAAAATATATTAAATATATTAGTTGAATAAATAAACTCAGATTATTTAAACTATAAAAAATTATTATAATAATGTTTTATTTATAAACAAAAAAGAGAATGAAAATTACAAAAAATGAAAAAAAGATATTAAAATTACTCCTATTAGATGCAAAAATCTCAGATATTGCTCTAGCCAAGGAATTAAAAATATCAAGTCAAGCTGTAGGAAAAATAAGAAAAAAATTAGAATCAACTATTATTGAATCTTATTCTATAAATCTAAACTATTCTAAATTAGGGATAAATCTTTTTGCAATAACACATTCAAAACTGACTCCAGAAGGACTTGATAAAGGAGAATTAGAAATTGAAGAAAAGCTTCTTGAAGAACCCAATATTATCCAAATTAATCGACTTCCAAGTGGAAATTCTACCCATATTATACTATATGGATTTAAAGATATGGTTGAACTTGATGATTTCTTTCATTCACCTAAGAAAAAACATGAACTCCATAAATATATTGAAACTAAAGATATTTTTACATTTTCAAATCATAGTTTAATAAAGAATAATCCAAGACAATTATTTGAAAAAGTTATAGAAGAAACGAGTTGCGAAAATATTGAAACAACTTCTTATTTTAAAGAATTAGAAAATTTCAAGAAAAAAATTAAAGAATAAAAATAAATGGAAGAAATTGACTATAAGGCAATAATAGATAGTACTTATGACTGCGAAATAGTTAGAGATAAAAATTTGAATCTAATTTATGTTTCTCCTTCATTTGAAAGAATTTTTGGTTATAAAAATATTGATTATCTATCTGGAAAAATAAAAACAGAAACAATTATTTATAAAGAAGATATAGATAAAATAAATAAATATTTCGAATTATTAAAAAAATTTGGAACTATAGAAGATTCTGAAATAAGAGGAATTACAAAAGATAATAAAATTATTTGGTTATCCTTATCCTGTCAACCAATAAAAGATTCAAAAGAAAATAATATTGGAATGCGTTGTAGTTTAAGAGAAATTACAAAAAGAAAAATTAATGAAGAAAATTTAAAAATTTCATTAGAAAAATTAGCTTTATCTCAAAAAGCAAGTAATTCAGGAGCATGGGATTGGGATATGATTTCAAATAAATTATCTTGGACAGATGAATTTTATAACCTTTTTGGAATTAATAGAAAAGACTATCCGGAAAGTTTTGAAACATGGAAAAATCTGCTTCACCCAGAGGATAAAGAAAGAACTATTAAGATATTAAATGAATCAATAATTAATAAAACCCACTTAAAAAATTATTATAGGATAATAAAACCCAATAAAGAAATTATCTGGATAGAAGCCTTAGGAAATACCTATTATAAAGATAATAAAGCGATTAGAATGTCTGGAATCTGTATTGATATAACAGAAAAAAAAAATATTGAAGAAAAATTAAAAGAATCTGAAGAAAGATTTAAAATACTTTCAGAATCTTCAATTAACGGCATATATCTTACTGATCCAAAAGGAGATTGTATCTATGCTAACCCTGCTTGGTTAGAAATGGCTGGAATTAAATTTAATGAAGCGCTAGGGAAAGGTTGGATAAACGCTCTGCATCCAGAAGATAAAAAGACAATAAGTGAAAATTGGTATAAAACAGTTGAATCAAATGGTAAATGGGCGTTTGAATATAGATTTATTACACCCTCAGGAAAAATTCATTGGATTTATGGTAGAGCTAAAGCAATATTTGATTTGAATAATCAATTAATTGGTTTTATTGGTAATAATACAGACATAACTGAAAAAAAAAGAATAGAATTAGAATTAAAGGAAGAAAAAGAAAAATTTAAAAAAATATTTGAAACAAGCCCATTAGTTCTAGGTTTATCAACAATTGAGGATGGAAAATATATAGAGGTTAATGAAAAATTTTTAGAAGTATTTGATTTAAAAAAAGAAGAAGTTATTGGTAAAACATCTAAAGAACTTAATATCTTCTCAAATTACGAGGATAGAAATAAGATTATCGAAAGTTTAAAAGAAAAGAATATAGAAAAAGGTATAGAAATAAAAATAAATACAAAAAAAGGACCTGTTCTTTATCAATTCTATATTTCAAAAACCTTTTATCAAGAAAAAGAACATTTATTGGTAATTGGTCAAGATATTAATGATAAAAAAGAATTTGAAACTAAAATAAAAGAATCTGAAAATTTTCTAAATCAGATTATTGAAAATTTGCCTTTAATGATATTTGTTAAAGATGCTAAAGAGTTAAGATTTGAAATTTTAAATAAGAAAGGTGAAGAGATATTTGGACAAAAAAGTGAAAATATAATTGGAAAAAATGATTATGATTTTTTTCCTAAAGATCAGGCTGAATTTTTCATAAAAAAAGATATGGAAACGATTAATAGTAAAAATTTAATAGATATTCCAGAAGAACCGATTAAATCACCAATGGGTGAAAGAATTCTACATACAAAAAAAATTCCTTTATTTGATGAAAATAATGTTCCAAACCACCTTCTAGGAATTTCCGAAGATATAACTGAAAAAATAAATTTAAATAAACAGATAATAGAGAGTGAACAAAAATTTAAATCTTTATATTATTCTATGAATGAGGGGGTGGCTTTGCATGAATTAGTCTTTGATGATAAAAATAACCCTATTGATTATATTATCCTTGATGTAAATCCCAAATTTGAAGAAATTACAAATATTAAAAGAGAAGATATAATAAATAAAAAAAGTATTGAAATTTATAAAACAAAAGAACCTCCTTATTTTAATGTCTATAAAGATGTTTCATTAAATGGAAAATCAACTAATTTTGAAAGCTATTTTGAACCTATGAAAAAACATTTCTCGATTTCAGCTTTTTCTCCATCTAAAAATAAATTTGCAACAATATTTACAGATATAACTGAAAAAATTGAAAAAGAAAAAAGATATCTTGAACTTTTTAATAATATTAATGATGCAGTCTTTATTCACGATCTAGATGGTTATTTTTTAGAAGCAAACGAAGTATCAATAAAAAGATTAGGTTATTCAAAAGAAGAATTATTAAAAATGAATCTAAAAAATATAGATTTACCAATTTTCCAAGAAAAAATAAAAGAAAGAGTTAATAATCTTGTTAATAATGGATCCAACATATTTGAATCAGTACATGTTACAAAATCCGGAAAAGAAATTCCAGTAGAAATTAATACAAAAATTATAGATTATCTAGGAAAAAAAGCCATTTTAAGTATTTCAAGAGACATATCAGAAAGAAAAAAGAATGAAGATATCTTAAAAAAAAGTTCTCAAGAATGGGAAACTACATTTAATTCAATGCAAGACCTTATTTCCATACATGATAAAGATTATAGAATAATTAAAGTGAATAAGGCATTTGCAGATGCATTTAATCTTAAACCAGAAGAGATAATTGGAATGAAATGTTATGAACTGGTTCATTCTAAAACCAGTCCTCTTCCTTTTTGCCCACATAAAAAAGCTATGGAAGAGGGTTCCCCTCAAAAATTAGAATATTATGATGAACATCTAAAATTATATCTTGAAGTTGGAACAAATCCCATTTATAATGAAAATAAGGAATTTATTGGTACAGTTCATGTTGTTAGAAATATTTCAGAAAGAAAAAATATTGAAAAAGAAATTATTATGAAAAGTCAAGAACTTGAAAAATTTAATCAATTTGCAGTTGGAAGAGAAATGAAAATGATTGAATTAAAAAAAGAGATTAATAATTTATTAAATAAATTAAATGAAAAACCAAAATACGAAGTATAAAAATGAAATTAAAATATAAAATTTTAAGTGGAATTGTTATAATATTAATAATAAGTATCTTATCCATTATATTCCTAATGACATATAATCAACTAAGTTTTAAAAAATATCTCGGAGAACAATCAATAAAACAATCCAACTCAATTTTAAACGAAATTGATAGAGAAATAAAAGAAAAATTAGATGAATCTAAATTTCATGGAGAATCTTTAATAATTATAGAAGAATTAAAAAAATCTAATGAATATTTTGAGAATATTTCAGATAGGGAAAATTATATTGATAATATTGACAATTTATGGATAAATAATAAATCAGAGATTCAAGAAATAATTAATAATATAATATCTAATAAAGGGTCAGTTAGATTAAATGATATTAATGAATTTTATACTAAACAAGAAGATTTTACAGTATATCATGAAATATTTGTTACAAATAAATATGGAGTAGTAGTTTCTTCAACAGGAATTACTTCAGATTATAGGCAAAACGATGAAAATTGGTGGAAAGAATCATTTGAAAATGAAATCTATTTTGAAGAACCATTATATGATGTAAGTTCAAATGAAACAGGTTTTATTATAGCTCATAAACTTTATAATGAAAATGGAGAGTTTATTGGGATAATAAAAGAAATTTTATCTTTAAAAAAAATTAAGGATATTATTGAAGAAGCAAGTATGATTGAAGAAGATTCAAATGAATCTGATGAATTAGAAATTAAACTTCTTACAAAGAATGGATCAACTATTTATCAAAGCGAGAATACATTATATGAAATAAAAGACTTTTCTAAATTCAATTTTTTTAAAAAATTAATTAATAAACAGGGCTATTTAATAATAACTGAAGAATGGGATCTTGAGGATTCAGATGAAAAATATTCATTTCATATTCAAAATCATCCGGATATAAAGAATTTATTGGACTAGGATGGATATTAATAATAGAATATGAATTAGAAGATATTCTTAAACCAATATATAAAATACAAATAACATTAATTTTATTTACAATTATATTTAGTATCCTTTTATTAATATTTGGATTAATATTCTCCAATCTAATTTCTAAACCTATAAAAAAATTAGAAGAGGCCACTAAAGAATTAGAAAAAGGAAATTTTGAAACAACAATAAATTTTAAATCAAATGACGAATTGGGTTTGTTATCAGATTCCTTTAATAAAATGACAAATAAAATAAAAGAATCAAATAATAAAATAAAAAAAGATCAAGAAAATCTTGAAAAAAGAATTAAAGAAAGAACAAAAGAACTTGAAGAAATAAATAAGGAACTTGAAAAATTTAATAAATTATCTACAGGTAGAGAGCTTGAAATGATTAAATTAAAAAAGGAGTTAGCAGAACTAAAAAAATGAAATTAAAATATAAATTTACATTAATAAGCTCATTGATTTTAATAATCTCATTTATAATAATTCACATAATCTCGGTTTATACGATATCTAACGTTTTCTTAAAACTTGAAGAAGATCAAGTAAATACAAATTTGTTAAGAATAAAGGAAATTAATGATAATCAGATAAATGAATTAGATAAATTTGTAAATGATTGGGGAGTTTGGGATGAAGCACATATTTTTGTAAGAGATAATGATTTTAAATTTATTGAAAAATATGTAAATTATGATATTTTGTCTAATGTTGAAATTGATTTTATGGTTTATACAAATTCAACTAATGATATTATTTATTCAACTAAATTAGATTATAATAATCAAGAGATTTTAACCCCATATTTATCAATTGAAGATTTTATAAAAAATAATAAAATTGTTGATTTAAATAAAGAAGATATTAAAGGAGTTATTAATCTTCCAGAAGGTCCAGCCTATTTTGCTATTAAAAGCATTGAAGATGGTAAAAATAATGAAAAATCCTATGGAAAATTATTAGCAGGTAAATATATTATTCAACAAGGCAAAAAAATGGAAGATATTCTTAAATTTCCAATTAAAATTAGTAAATATGATGAAAATATTATTAAATCCTATGAAAAAAAAGATTTAAATTCATTTTATGAAAAAAATATTTTTGGAGTTATTTTAGGATATGCGATTTTACAAAATTCAAATTTAGAAGATTCAATATTTTTAAAAAGAGAGAAAAATACCATATTTAGTTATTCTATTATTAAAGATATTAATAATAAGCCGGTTGCTATAATTGAGTTTGAATTAAAAAGAACAATTTATAATCAGGGATTATATTCTTTAAGATTTTTCTTAGGATCCTTATTTATACTATTAATAATTTCCCTATTTTCTATTTTTATTTTATACAATTATATCTTTAAAGATTTTTTAAAAAGAATTAATGATTTGAATGAATCAATAATTTCCATAAATAAGGGTAATTTTGAGACAGGATTAAAAATAAAAAATAATGACGAGATAAGTGAACTTTCAAAATCCTTAAAAGAAATGTCAGAAAATTTAAAAGAATATAATATTAAAATTAAAGAATCGAATAAAAATTTAGAAAAAAAAGTTAATGAAAGAACAATTGAACTTGAAGAAAAAAATAAAGAACTTGAAAAATTTAATAAACTTTCAACAGGTAGAGAGATTGAAATGATAAAATTAAAAAAAGAATTATTAGATTTAAAGGAAAAAAATAAAAAATGAAAAAAATAACAGTTTTTTTAATAACCATTTTAATTTTATTAGGAATTTTCATTTATAGTTTTAGTTTAATTAATTTATTTAAATTTAAAACCGCTAATGTAATATTGGAAAACAAAAAAGATATAAATCTTTATTTAAAATGGTTAAATCAAGCTCAATTCGCAGGAAATTATGTAGCCAAAGAAAATAAATATTATGAAGATGCAGGTTTAAATGTTAATATTATTCCCTTCGATATGACTAATTCTCCAATTAATAGAGTGATAGATGATAAGGATATAAGTTTTGGTATAACTGGTTCAGATCAATTGATTTTAGCAAGAAATGAAGGTGCAAAAATAAAAGCAATTGCAGTAATTTACAAAACAAGCCCTTCATGCATATACTCTCTAAAAAATAAAAATATTATCACCCCAAAGGACTTGATTGGCAAAACAGTTGGTATTGAAAAAGGAACAAATATTGAAACCGGTTATTATCTCATGCTAAAAAAACTTAAAATTAATCAGTCATTAATAAATGAAAAAATAATAGGATATGATGCAAAAGAAGTTTTAGATGGTTCTGTTGATGCATCAATGGGTTATATTATTAATGAACCTTATGAAATAATAAATCAAGGAAAAGAAATTAATAGCATCTTATTATCTGACTATGGGGTGGATATCTATGCAGATGTTATTTTTACAACAGAAGAAAATATTAAAAATAATCCAGAGATAATAAATAAATTCTTATCTTCAACGATTAAAGGTTGGGAATATGCTATAAACTATCCAGAAGATGCTACTGAAAAAGTTTTATTATACTCTTCAACAAAAAATAAAGTTAAAGAAAGATATATGCTTGAAAAATCAATGCCCCTTATTTATAATGGAATCTCGCCTATTGGCTGGATGGATAAACAAAAATGGATTAAAACACAAGAAACCCTAATGGAATTAAATTCTATAGATAATATAGAAGAAATAAATAATTATTATACAAACGAATTTATAGAAAAAATATATCAAGGAAAAAACAATGAAAATTTATCTTAAATTAACCATCATGTTTTCTATACTAATGTTTATAATAATTTTAATTATCTCATCGGTTTTCTTCTGGATATTATATAATGATTATAAAAAAGAGGTATTTAAACATCTTGAAACAATTAAAGAATCTAAAATTTCTCATATAAATGCTTATTTTGATAGGGAGATTATTGAAATAAAAGAACTTTCTGAGAATGAAAGAATTATTCAATATCTCTCTAAATTTCATCATGATAATATATCCGAGGATATTGATGAAGAACTTGAAGAGAGTTTTGAAGAAGAGATTAAATTAGTAATTTCAAATCAATTAAAACATACAGAATTAGAAGAAATATCCATCCTAACTAATTCAGGAATTATTGATATTTCTTCAGATATAAATGAAAAAGGGAAGATTAAAAATAATGAAGCATATTTCGAAAAAGGGAAAAATGGGTTATATTTACAATATTTTTATTATGACCTAGCTTCATCAAAAATTACAACCTCTATGTCCTATCCAATAAAAAATGAAGATAATGAAACTATAGGGGTCCTTGTTGTAAAACTAAATTTAAATAAATTATCTGAACTTATGATAGATTCATTAGGATTAGGTTCGACTGGAGAAACATTCTTAGTAAATAAATTCAATTATGTTTTAACAGATTTAAAAAAATTAAATAATACTGAATCAAATAAGCGTATAAATACTGTAGCAGTTAATGATTGTATTAAAGGAAATTCAGATAAAAAAAGTCATTTTAGAGATTATAATAATGATTATGTTATTGCATCCTATGATTGGATAGAATCAAGAGAATTATGTATTATTGCAAAAATTGATGAAAAAGAAGCTTATGAAGACATTTTTGAATTAATCTTTTATACAATTATAATAGCAATTATATCTATAATAATTTCTGGATTTTTTATTTATTTATTTTCAAGAATAGTTTCAAACCCGCTAAAATTATTGGAAAAAGATGCAGAAGATATTGGAAAAGGGAAATTTGATTCAGATATAATAATAAAATCCAACGATGAGATAGGATTATTATCAAAAAGTATAAGAAAAATGAAAAAAGATTTAAAAGATTATCAGGAAAAATTAATAGATTCTGAAAAAAGGAAAAATCAAGAATTAGAATCAGAAGTTAAATCAAAAACAACTGAATTAAACAGCAGAATTGAAGATTTAAGTATGACAAAATCAGCAATTTTAAATATTATGGAAGACATGACTCATGCAAATGAAAATCTTAAAGAACTTGATAAAGCTAAATCTGAATTTTTAAATATAGTTTCTCATGAACTAAAAACCCCTTTAACAGCTATGATAGCTCACTTAGATGTGCTTGATGACTTAAAAGGAAATTTGACAGAAGACGAGCTTAATAGTATTGAAGCTATAAGAAGAAATTCAGAAAATCTTAAAGATCTTATCTCCAATATTTTGGAGATATCAAGAATTGAATCTGGAAAATTTGAATTAACCAAATCAAAACAAGAAATAGATAAAATTATATTGGATGGTATTAAAAGAATTGAAATATTATCTAAACAAAAAGGATTAAAAATGATTGCGAAAATTGAGGATTTGCCAAAAGTAAATATTGATGATACTCGTTTTAAAGAAGTCATGAATAATTTACTAACTAATGCAATAAAATTTACAGATGAAGGGACTATAACAATAAAAGCAAAAAAGAAAGAAGATAAAATAGAAATAAAAGTTATTGATACAGGTGTGGGTATTCCTGCAAATAAAATAGATAATCTATTTCAAAAATTCTATCAAGTAGATGCATCTATATCAAGAAGATATGGGGGAACCGGTTTAGGTTTATCAATAACTAAAAAAATAATTGAAGCTCATGGAGGAAATATCTCAGTCGAAAGCGATGGAGTTAATAAAGGTACAACATTTACCCTAACTCTGCCAATAGACTAAGATATTTAAACTTCAACTAACTATAAAGGAGGTGTAAGATGAAAAAAATTTTATATATAGAAGACAATTTAGACACAGCATCAGCAGTAAAAATGATGTTAAAAACAGCAGGATATGATGCAGAAACAGCAAATTCAGGTAAAGAAGGTATAAAAAAAGCAAGTGTTGGAAATTTTGATTTATTTTTACTAGATATTATGCTCCCCGATATGTCTGGTTGGGATATCTTTGAAACATTAAAGAAAAAAGAATCTAAATCTAGATTTGCATTCTTAAGTGCTATTCCCGTATCAGTTGATAGGATGGAAGAACTAAAAAAAGCAGGAGTTTCAGATTATATTACAAAACCATTTGCTAAAGCAGATCTTTTGTCAAGAGTAAAAAAAATTCTTGAATAATCAGATTACTATAATATAATGGCCTCATTATTAATAATTACCTCAGTTGAAAATCTCCAAAAAGAGATTAATGATAATCTTAAAACATTTCAAAAAACTCCAGGAATATATGTATCCTTGAATAAAACTCAAAAAAGTGTTGAAGATATTTTAAATAAAGAAAATATAGATACAAAAAAACTATTTTTTATAGATTGTGTTACCTCTGATAAAATTAGAGATGATGTTTTACATATTCCTCCAAATGACTTAGATAAATTAAGTTATGCAATAAGTTCTTTTATTAAAGAAATAAAGGATGAAAAATTCTTAATTATTGATGCATTGTCCACATTATTAATATATAATAATGAAAATAAAGTTGCAGCATTCGTTAAAGAAATAACTAATTTTGCATCTGAAAAAAATGTAAAAATTGTTGCATTTAGTCCACAGACAAAAGGAGAAGAACTTCTAAATAAAATTTTCAACTTCTTTGATGAAGTTAAGAATAAATAATGAAAAATAACATAAAATCCCCTTTAACAACTAATCATGAAATTAAAATATTCTATTTAGTTATATCATTACTAATATTTTTCTCAATAACAATATTATTAAATCCAAAACTTAACATGTTTGTTATTAAAGAAGATAATCCTGATGTTTTTAATTTAAAAATAGAAATACCTGAAACTTATGAAAGTGTTAAATCAGGGGAAAATATCTGGTTTACTACAAAACTTCTTAATTTAGCTAATCAAGAAAGAATTGATGTCACTTTAAAATATGAGATATTAAACTCAAACAAAGAAATAATAGCTTCCAAATCAGAAACAGTTGCAGTAGAGACACAGGCTTCATTCGTAGGAAATTTAAGAATTCCAAAAGATACAAAAAAAGGCCTTTATTTTTTAAAAGTTGTTTTAATTTCCCCTAATGATGAAACTTCTATTGAATCTTCATTTAATATAATTAATGAAGAAACAAAGAATCAGATTGTAATAAAATTCTCTTTATTTGATATAAATGTGGAAATTCCTGAAATTTATAAGAAAATAAATCCAGGTTCAGAACTATTAACAACAATTAAACTAATAAATGTGGGAAGTGAAGGCCGTATTGATGTTTTCCTTGATTATGACATAAAAGATCAATTAGGAAAAAGTATTATTACTAAAAAAGAAACAGTTGCTGTAGAAACTCAGGCAGGTTTTGTTAGATTATTCAAGATTCCTGATGATGCTAAACCAGGCAAATATACAATATCTGCTAAAATAACTTATGCAGATGGAAAATTTGCAGAGGGTCATAATGAATTTGAACTAATAAAAAAGCAAGGATTATTAGATAAAATCAATCAAATCTATCTTATTATAGGAATATTTATACTAATTATAATTATAATTATAATAATTATCTTAAAAAATTCTAAGAATTTCATAGAAAAATTAAGAATAAGGTCTAAGATCCATTCCATAATCAAAAATAAAGAAAAACAATAAATTTTAGCTATATTTTTAGATGCAATTATATTTAAATAAGAAAATTAATGAAATTATTATATGATTAAAAAAATGCCTTTGGGATTAAAAATAATATCTTTAATATATATACTCCTAGTAATTCTTTCAATAGCACTTTCTATTGTTTCTTTTATCTATCCAAGTGTCTATAGTAATATACCTAATTTTAATTTAGAACAATATGGCCAAAATATCTTTATTAGTTTTGGTATTTTTTTATTAGTATTATCTTTAGTATTCCTAATTGTTTTAATCGGTTTGTTAAAACATAAAAATTGGGCAAGATATTCTGTTTTAACAATATCTACAATAATAATTATAGGAAATATCCTATCTGTTATTGAAAAGGATTATATTGGAATTATTAATTTATTTGTTAATTTAATAATTGTAATTTATTTAATTTTTAATAAAAAAATAAGAAAAATATTTAATAAACCACCAAAAATAACAAAAAAAGATTAAGAAAGTAAATCTAATAAAGCTTGAAAAATATTCTTCTTATCTTTAACTCCATTAAAACTAATATTTTTAGAATAAGGTAAAATGACCCTATAATAATTATATCTGCTATCATTATTATATAATTCTAGATCATTTTCATTTAAAGTTTTATCCAGAAATATATTAATATTTGTATACCCATTTAAAATCATATAACTTTTTTCTATTTTTAACTCAATTAGAATTTTATCAATATCTTCTTTATCTAAATCTCCATCCAGTTCATATGAAACTATTTCATTTTCTAATATAGAATTTTCATTTTTTATTAAACTAAATCTTATATCACTTTGATTAACTTTTGGAAAAACTACTATTCTTTCTATAATGCTATTATTTGGCCTAATAACAAGTGGCCTTTCAGGCGTTATCCTTGAATAAATCTTATTAGATATTTCATCAAGTTTAGTTAAATCAAGACTAGAATCAATTGCAAAAAGATTAATTATATTAAAAACAGTATAATTTTCTTCATTTAAAATTATATCTTCTAATTCGCTTTTAAAAGTAAATCTTTTTGGAAAAACAAAAATATCAGGAGAAATAATCTTATATTGCAGTTTTATATCTTTTCCGCTTATATTATAAACAAGAATGTTATGAGTTTTACTATAACTTTTAAGAATTCCAAATCCAGAATCAATTATTAAAAAATCTATGGGCACATACTCAATATAAGTTAAATAATCGATATTATCAGAAAGATTTAAAATAATTTCTATTGTCACATTTTGATTATTTTTTATATTAAAATTATCACATCCATCGCATATAGCTGTCTTAGTTAAATTAATATTTCTTAATAGAGCGATATCAAATTCATCACTAAAAGAATTTTTATTATCCTGGGCAAATAAAATTATTTTGTTCATACCATAACTGCAATTAATTTCTCCATTATAATTATTACATCCATTACAAAGAATTTCCTTATTATCTCCAATTTGAATATAAGCATTATTATAAGGATTAATAAAATCTACATCAAGATTAAAAAAACTTAAATTTGAGATTATAAGCCTTTTTTTAGGTTCACGCCTATCTATAACTTTATGTAGTTGCATTTGACTAGCTATGTCATATCCTTCAGAACTTGTTTTAACATAAACCGGTCCTGCTACATAACCTCCTTGATTATCAAAAACATCAACTGTTAAAATATCTCCTGCTTTCCAATTTCTTCCAATAATTGATTCAGTATCACAGCAATACTTATTTCCAGCAGGACTTATAACACACTGAGTCTTATTTAAAAAATCCGGATAATAAAGATTTACAGAATACCATGTTGCAGACATATTTTCTTTTGAATCCATTACTTCTCCGCAAACAAAATTTGCATTTACTAAATCTACTATATTAATTAATATAGTTAAACTTATTATCAAAATAATTAAAATAAAATATCTACTTTTCACTATATTTGCCTCCATTCAATAGTTTCGTTAACTGATACTTCATATCCCTCTTCCATTATAATTGTAAAATTATTTCCTAAAAATAAATTTCCTGAAAAAGGTGAATGGATATATCCTCTTGATCTTTGTTGACTAGCTTCCCACCTAGTTGTTGCATCTGAAGTGGTTATATTTTGCAATATATTTTTAGCGCTAAATAAACTAGAATTTGCATTTATAGAAATCCAATTTTTCCCATAAGATGTTAAATTTTTCTCCAATGTAATATTAACCTTATCTAATAATACTATTCCTACAGCACTCCAATTAACTTCGTTTGGAGAAGAACTATTTATATTAGTTTCATAACCTCTTCCCGGTTCAATATTGAAATTACAATTAGTATCTGTGCATTCAAATGATTGTGGACAAGAATAATAATTACAAGTAACCCTATTTTGCTTAGTTTCATTCCATATAGTTATTGCAGAGGCATTAATAATATTTCTAAGAGTCTCATTAGCATTAGTTAAATAGCTTATATTTGTAGGAAATCCTATCCAATTTCTTGTATTTACATTTACAACATGTCTTAAATTATATACATGAACTCCAAAATAATCTCTGCTTTGATTTTGATTTGCAGGATTCCAAGCTTCAATCATATAAAATCTTCTTTTATTGCCATTAAAACCCATATCTGTATAATTCAAATCAGTAGTCTTGTTCAAATAACTAAAATTACTTGTCAGATTATTTGAATAATAAATATTATACCAAACTGTGTGATTAGTTGAATTCCAAAATAAAGTTATATTTCCAGCACCATCTGTTGAATCTTGGGAAATATTAAAAAATCCAGGATAATCAGGTGCTAAAAATGCTGAAAATGAAAAATTAGTTGAATTCATGCCAATATTTCCATAAATATCAGTGCACACAACATTCCAATAATAAAATCCATCATTAGGCACATTGATTGATGAAAAATTATTTCTTATTGATATATTATTGACTATATCCGCACTAACTGTTTGATTAAGACTCCAACTTCCACTCCAATTACCATATAAAGAACAATTTGTTATTGCAGTAGTATCATTAACACTATAATTGAATTGAGGAATAAAATAACTTGAAAAATTTTCATAATTCCAAGGGGAATATAAATTAACAATAGGTGCTAAACTTTCACCAATTTCAATAACTTCCCAAGATACATTATTTGCATTAGTTCTGGTTACTTTATCAAAAATTATCCCAAAATTTGTAGATTGAACTAAAGTACTTTTCATATTTTGATGAACATGAGTAGTTGTAGATCCATTATTGCTATAAGTCCTTGTATGAAATGAACGATTTAGATAATTCAAAGGATTAATTGTTGTAGTAACATTATTTGGTCCGCCAACTAAAGTATATCCTCTTTGAACTCTTAAATCACTTGAATTTATTACAAACCATTCTGTATAAAAATTTCCAGTATTTCTAGCTCTTGAAAAATATATATCTGTTGAATTTTGTAAAGAACCTGCAATAAATATATCTCTCAACTGTGTTGCTCCAGATACTCTTGTTGAAAAAATTAACATACTATTTGCAAGATTAACTGGATTTCTTATTTTAGATTTATTTACAAGTAAAGCTACTCCAGACCCATTACCAGATTGAACCGTAGCCCCAGTCCATTCAACTACCTGCCAAGAAAGATTACCTCTTGTTCCTGTTGTCGACCTTTGAAAATTTGCTCTAGTTACATTATTTAATTTTCCAGCCCATAATCCTTGTACAAAAGTTACTCCAGTATTATTTAATCGAGTATTAACTATAACAAAAGATTTAGATAATTCAACAGGAGTAAAAGAAACATTCATATTATTTTGAGTGGTGCTATATGGAAATTCTCCTCTTTGAACCCTTAAACCCGGACCAGTAATAACCTCCCAACTGACAAATGCGCTAAATCCTCCTGTAAAAAAATGTTGAAATTGTATTGTTGTGGAATTAATAAATTTTCCAGTTACAAATAAACTATTTGGCATTGATGATGCCGAAGAATAATTTACAGCATTTAATAAAATAAAGGATTTTCCAGGATCTACTTGATTTATATTTACATTAACTATGCCATTTAAAATAACTTCTCCTCTTTGAACATAATAATCATCAGTAAAAATTAAACTATTATTAGCAATAAAAGTTACGCTAGAAAAATTAATATTTCCAGAACTATCGTTTGCATAAACAATTATTATATTACTTCCTTCAGGACAATCAAAATTAATTGGAGAACATCCAGGAAGACTAATATTATCACCATTATTTAGATTATACCAGCAACTATCTAGCGTTGTGTCTATTGCTTGATAAGATAATTCTAAACTGGAATTAGTTGCATAAGAAGTATTACCAGGAGAATTAATTATTACTAATGGAGGATTAGTATCATCAATAAAAGTAATATTATCAACTAAACTTAAATATTCATACCCCCATGAAGAACCATTACAACTTACATTCCAATCAAGATTACCAATAACTCCAAGAGTACGATTATATTGATATAATAGAGTAGTTGCATTAAAAATCATTTGTTCAGGAACTATCCAATCCCCAGATAAATTAAATGTAATATTACATTCATTTCCAGAATAATTTAAACTTATCCCATTAGTTTTATTAGTATAATTAGCATAAAAATAAGTATTTTCAAAAACAATTTTTGATAACCCTCCCCCTTTAGTATCATTCTCATCCCAAATAGTTAAATTACTATTAGCTCCAGTTGAATATCCAGTAAATCCTAAGACATCAAAACTAAGATTACTTCCATCATAAATTTTATTATAACAGGCATTTTCAGGACAAAATTCAAATTCTCGATAAATTACCGGCAAAAATTCATAACTTAAATTATATAAAACTATATTTGCTGAAACATTTAATCTAGGTTCCAAAATACTATCTACATTTAATGAATTATTATTTATATTAATAATATAACTTAAATTATAAATTCTAGATATATTCAAATTACTCTTAAACATCAATTTTCCAAATCCAGTTTTTTCTAAAGTAAAATTACTAATATTATTTATATCTGCATTAGTGATATCAGTAGTATCTCCATCAAATCCAGTCATAAATATTATTTCAAAAGTTTTATTATCAGAAGAATTAATATTATTAGCTGAATCAGTACAGACTATTCTCCAATTATATTTATCCGGATCTTTATTTATAACACTAAAATTAAGTAAAGTATCTATTGATAGATTATAATAAGTTTGTTCAAATATTTCATTAATTACTAAACTGCAATTATCAATAAGACTATCACTTACATTATAATAAAAGACAACATCCCCATTAGGATTCCCAGAATTATTTTTAGGTGAAATAGTATTAATCTCTGGAGAAATGGTATCTTTATTAAAAACAATTTTTGAAGAATTAGTTTTTCCAGTACTATCATTGCAATAGACTATCCATGAATTAGTTCCTTCATTTGAACTTAGAGAAGAATAATTTTGATATTCTATTTTTGTTGAATTATTATCTCCATTATTTAAAGAATACCAGCATTCAGCAGGTTTAGATACGCTATAATTTAATTCACTAACATTAATATTATAACTAATATTTCTAGGATAAACAATATTAACTATTAATGGAGAATTATCAATACCAACTTCCCTTGTTAATGTAAAATTAAAATTATTAACCCTATCATAAATAGTTACATTAAAATAATATCTTCCATCAAATAAACTGGTCCAGTTTATTGTTCTTCTATTATTATAATAAGTTGTGCCATTAACTAATCCATTTATATCATATAAATTAAAAGTAATATTAGCTTCATCAACTTCAATTACACTAACATTTACAAATATACTCCTTTTTGAAACATTAGTATTATCAATTTCAGTTCCATAAGAATATTCGATTAAAGGATATTGTGTATCAATTATTAATGTCCGATTATCTGATAATCTAAAGTTCCCAGTAATATCATTAATTCTATAAAACCATTTAAAGATTCCATCATAAAGGAATGAATAAACTATTCCAACAGCAATATTAGCTGAACCAGTTGCTAATCTTGTTGTTTGATTAATCAAATTATTGCTTTCATTATAAATATTTAAAGTAATATTATCTATTCCAAGATTATCACTTGCATTAATTGAAAAATTAACATCAGTTAAATTTGTAGCACTATTATTAAAAGGTTCTAAATTAACTATTAATGGTAATGCAGTATCTATTGTTACAAGCCGATTTTCTGTTGAATTAATATTATTTATTACATCAGTTATACTTACATTAAAATAATATGTACCATTGTATAAACCAGTAAAATTTATTGTTCTTCTTAAATATGTAAAAATTGTCTGATTAATAATATCTGTTGAATTATACAAATTAAAAGTAATATTAGCTTCATTAGCTTCAATTACACTTACATTAATAAAAATATTATTTCTAGATAGATTACTTTCATTTAAAGATGTTCCATCTCCAAACCAGATTAATGGAAAATTTCTATCAATAATTGTTGTTCGAGTGAGAGTAAAATTTATATTATTTGCTAAATCAGTAATACTGACATTATAATAATATCTGCTATCATTTAATTCTGTAAAATTTATAGATCTTCTTAAATCATAAAAAGTAGTTGAATTAACAAGACCGTTTAAATTATATAAATTAAAAGTTATATTTTCTTCATTTATAGCAAATGCAGTTACATTAACAAATATATTATTTCTAGAAATTACAGAATTATTATCATCACTGCCAAAAGTAAAACTAATCTGTGGAAAAATTGTATTAATTTTCAATACCCTGCTATCAGTAGTATTAAAATTATTAAATGTATCATAAACACTAACATTATATGAATAATTTCCATCAGATAATCCAGTAAAATTAATTGTTCTTCTTAAAT
>JBAZYP010000008.1:0-83403 GCA_041659265.1 Candidatus Pacearchaeota archaeon
ATCATTTGATTTAAATATAAATTTAATAGAATCTATTTCATTTTGATTACCTCCTGAGAGTTTTATATATGCAGTTTTTCCATCTTCAGATAAGGCAATTGATTCTATTTTAGCATCATAATCATTTATTTTTGGAAGATTAGAGATGTATAGATAAGCTAGGAATGCAAATCTAAAAAAAACAATAAGGGCTGCAATTATTGCAATATATGCTAAAATTTTGTAGAATTTTGTTTTATCTTTTTTTCTAGAGTAATTTTCTCCCCAAACAAGATTTTCTGGTTTAGGGATATTTACGTTGATTATTGGAATTTCTGGCATTTTTTCTCTCTTTTTTAGTATTAATACATATTTTTCCTGATATATAAGTTTTTATAAATAAGGACTAATATAGAGATAATATGAATATTCAAAGAGTTAAACAAGGTGCAAAAATAACGCTTTATTCTGGTTATTACTCAATAGTTCTTGGATTTTATTTTATTTTTATTTTTTATTATAATATGAAGTTAAATTTTAAGGCTATTGATGAATTATGGGGCTTTTTTAGCAAATATAATCCTGATATAGCCTATATATTTATATTATTTAATATTTTAATCGGAATCCAGTTGATAGCAGCAGGTATAATGATCATCTATCTTTCAGATTTTATTATAAAAAGAAAAGATAAGATGACTTGGGTAATGCTATTTATTATAGGGCTTATTGAATGGGCGGGTTTATTAACCGTATCAGTTTTACTAAAGAATTGGGTATTAGTTGGAGCTTCATTATTAGGTTGGATTATTTTTATTATAGGGATGATGTTACCTTTAAGATATTATCTTGAAAAAAATTATAGGGAATATTAAAAATAATTAGATTTTTATAATGATTATTCTTTATATAATTATAAAATATAAAAAAAAGAGAAAAATGATATTATTAACTATAATTTCCATATTACTTGTTGCAATAATTCTAATGGTAATAATTTATTATTTATTCACTATGAATCAGAGGTTAAAGAAGAGAATTGATATTGAAAAATCAAAAATACTTTTCTATCAGAATCAAATTGAACAAATAAAAAGATCTACATTATCTTCTAAAGAAGTTGATAGGCTGAATAAAATTGCAAGGGATTTTTTTAATGAAAGATATGGCCTTAAATATAGTATGACTTATTTAGAATTAGCAGATCGGTTTAGAAAAAGAGGTAAAGAAAAACAGGCTGAATTTTGCGATTTAATGAATAAAATCATATATGCCGGAAGAGAACTAAATTCAGTTGATTTATCAAATGCTACTAAACTCTTTTCAGAAATAGCTGAAAATCCATTATTAAATTCTTTATAATTTGTTTTACTAGTGAAGTTTATAATACAAATGAAGAATGTTATTATTAATGACTTAATAAAGAAAATTAATTATAAAAAAAGTTCCATATAATGGATAATATTTAAATTATTAGATAGATATTCCTTTAATTTGTATAAGGAATTGTTTATATAAAAATAATATTAATGTTGCAATCATAAGAATATAAGAATAGTTTTTTGATCCTTCTTTTTTTGTTAAAGGAATAATTTGTGAAAAAGAATTTTTTAATTCTTCTTTTGAATTTATATTAAAGGATTTTCCTCCAGTTCCAAATGATAATGCCTTTAAAGTTTCTTCATCGAGTTTTGATATGCCAAATTTAGTTTCACCACCTTCTTTTGTACCAATTGCTATTGTATGAACAATCATTTTATTAAATTTCTCATTTTGAAGGATATCTTCAACTTTTCCAGTATTTATTTGACCATCGCTAAGTATAATTACTGCTTTATTTTCTTCATCTTTAAGTATAGAGTATGATGTAGAAATAGCTTCATATAAATCAGTACCACCTACTCCTGATAGATCAATACCACTTATAGCGCCTTTTATAACTCCCCTATTATCTGTCAATTCTTCTTTGATATAACTGTTTCCAGAGAAGGTAATAATTCCTACTTTAGAATATTCAGGCAGAGTATCTAAAAACTCGTTAGCAACTAGTTTAGACGCTTCTAATCGAGTCGGATTGATATCTGTTGCACCCATGCTTTCAGAATTATCAAAAGCAATAACATAAGAGAATTCACTAGATACCATTATTTTATGAACGGTTAAACCTGAAATTGAAAAAATTAATAGAGATATTATTAATATATCTACGATTAAAATAAATATGTTTTTAGAATAAAGATCTATTCCTTTAACTCTAGCTATAGCTTCAAAATTAGCAAATTGCAAGGATTTTCCTTTAAGATGTTTTAAACTATAAAAATGAAAAAACAACATTATTGGAATTACAAACAACAAATAAAGATATTTTGGATTTGCAAAACTTATGAACATATTATTTATCTCTTGTAGCAACTCTCCTTTTCAAAAATGTTGCTAGTGGATAGGGAAATTCTTCTGAAGTATTTAATTCTAAAATATCAATATTTGCTTTAGTAAGAACTTTTCTAGTTTCAATTAATTGATTTCTAGCATTTATTTCATAGACTTTTTTAGCTATTTTTGGATTTATTAGGAGTTTTTCCCCACTATCAATATCTCTAATTACTACTTCTTTATTTATATTAGGTAAAGTAATATCCAAGGGGTCTCTAATCATAATAGCAATAGTTTCAATTAGATTTCCTATTTCTTCAAATTGTTTAGCTTGATTTTCATTAACTTTTAAGAAATCTGAAACTAAAACAATTAAAGAAACAGAAGGATTAACATATTCTAATACTTCTTTTAAAGAATAACCTATATCAGATGAACCTCCATAATTTTTAGGATCTGAAGTATTATAGACAATAAAATCAAACATTTTTTTCCCTCCGTCAGGTGGATTCATCTTAACAATTTTTGTATTAACAAATATTATTCCAACTTTGTCATTTGCATTTAACATTGTATGAGCTAAAGAACAAACAATTTCGGCTGCTAATTCGCATTTTAATTTTTTTTGTGAACCAAAAATCATATTATCTCCAACATCAACAATAAAAACAACTTTAATTTCTCTTTCTTCAATATATTGCCTAGCAAGAAGAGTTCCTGCACGAGTACTAGCTTTCCAATCAATTGAACTTGAGTCTTCATCTGGACTATAAGATCTGTATCCATCAAATTCCATTCCTTTCCCTCTTAAAAGTAGTCTATAGAATATTTTTTTTGGTAAAATTCTATTTAGAATCATTTCAAATTCCGCTATTTTTTGCGCTATATCTAGATTTAGTTTAGCTTCAACCATTTTATTAATTATTAATCTACTCTAATTTCTTCAAGAATTGCTTTTATAATATCTTCAGCTGTCAATCCTTTAACTGTCGCCTTATAGGTTAATATAAGCCTGTGCCTCATTACATCATTAACAACTTCTTTAACATCTTCTGGCAACACATAAGTTCTACCTTCAATAAGTGCCCTAGCTTTTGAAGCTATAAATAAAGAAATACTTGCTCTTGGTGATGCACCATATCCTATACAATCTGAATGTTTGAAGTGCTTATCTCTTGTTTTCCAGACTATTGATAATATATAACTTTTAATATGGTCGCTTAAGTAAATATCTTTAACAATTTTTTGCATTAAGATTATATCTTCTGGAGTGATAACTGATTTAATACCATAATCTTCAAATTTATTCAAAGTCGTATTTTCTTCCATAATTCTTCTTTCTTCTCTTTCTTTAGGATACCCCATAATAATATTAAATAAGAATCTATCCATTTGTGCTTCTGGTAATGAATAGACTCCTGTACTTTCTAAAGGATTTTTAGTTGCCATAACGAAAAATGGAGAAGGTAATTGGAAACTTTCTTTACCAATAGTTACTTGCTTTTCCTGCATTCCCTCTATTAGAGCAGATTGGGTTTTAGGTGGACTTCTATTGATCTCGTCTGCAATCAAGAAGTTTGTAAAAATTGGACCTTTAACAATCTCAAAACCTTTTTGAGGGCTAAATGAGGTAATTCCAATAATATCTGTAGGTAAAAGGTCAACTGTAAACTGGATTCTATTTACATTACATCCACTTGCTTCACCAAGAGCTTTAATTGTTAAAGTTTTTGCAATACCTGGAACTCCTTCTAATAATACATGTCCATTGCAAATTAGGCCTCTTAATAATCCATCAACAACATTTTCTTGACCAATAACTACTTTAGCTACTTCTTTTTTTACTTTTTTTAAAATTTCAGCACAATGTTTTATTTTTTCAGCTAATGAATCATCTTTATTCACTGAATCTTTTTTAAATATTTTTTCATCATGAAGAATAGGGTCTTCTTGAATTTTTTCTATAATTTTTTCTTCAATTTGAATATTTTCTTCTTTTTCAATGGGCTTTTCTTCTTTTATATCTTCTACTTTTTTTTCTATAGGTTCGTCAAGTATTTCTTTTTTTGGAATTTCAAATTTAAATTTACTTACTCCAAATTCAAGAGGTTCTTGAAAATTTTCTTCTTTATTATCTTCAATAGGGGATTGAATAATTTTTAAAGGAGGGGATTTATAAGGTTCTTCATTAAATTCTATTTCATTTTCTTGTCTTGATAATTCAAAGTTCGATTTAGTATATTCTTCTTTTTTTATTTTATCTGGAATACCTTCAATTATAATATTTTTATTTAATTTGTTATTATTTTCATCAGAAATATCATTTGATTTTATTTCTTCTTTAATAGGTTTTGAGTTTTCTTTTTTGGAATTTTCATCAATAGATTTTATTTGTTGTTCTTTTTGTAATGATAAATTATTTTTGTTTTTTTTAGGTAATATTGAATCTTTAGAATTCATTATTTCTTCTCTTTTTGAAAAATCATTATTAATTTCATTTTCAATTTCGCTTGCATATTCTTCAGAAAATGGATTTTCTTTATATTTTTCTTCTAAATCCTGCAATTTTTTTAATAATGTTTCTTCTTCTTCATTTAGATTTTTCATTATAAATCACTTCTTTTAATATATTCAATCTTATTTAATTTATTAAACTTTACTTTGGCCATATTCTGTGTTGAAATCAAATCCTGATTTATTTTCCTCTTTTTTTTCTATTGGAGTTAAAGATTTTGAAAATCTTCTTCTTTTCAATGAATAGTATGCAACGCCTAAAATTATTGAACCAAGTGTGGCACCAATTAGAGATAAACCTATATTGTATTTATTAGGAGATAATCTAGGAAAAGAAGGTTGAGAAATAAAATCCTTGCAAGCATTAACAATTCCTTCTGACTTTGCCCTAGCATTAGCATATTCTCCTTTATTATAATCATTCCATGCTTCAATTAATAATTCTTTTAATTCTATACATTCTGGATTATTAACTAAGAATTCTTCAGTAAATATTAGGAATCTTTTGGTATCGCTATTATTTTCTCCAAATCCGCTTGTATTAGTTTCACTCATAAAAAAAGTAATTTTTGCCCAATCATTATATGGGGGATTTTCTGAAGTAGCATTAATCATAACTTCATAATCAGAACCGGCATCACCGCCTTTTATTAAAACTTTTAAAGTTAGATTTTCATTTGCACCTGGAACTAGGCTTGCAAATGAAGTTTTGTCAAGTGTAGTAGTTATATCTGAACTAATTTTTCCATTTTTAAAACCAATGCTATATAATTTTACACCTAAAAATGATGTAAATCCCTTATTTTGTAAGGTTATTGGCACTTCAATTATTTGATTATAATTTCCTTTGGCTTTTCCAGGTGTAATTATTTTTAAAGAAATAGGTGAACTACCTGCACTACTTGAACCTCCTCCTGAAGATGGCTGTGGCTGAGGTTCTGGTTCTGGTTCTGGTTGTGAAGTTATTGTTAAATTAATCATAAAAAAATTACTGGATATATTATTTAATACCTGACTTGAATTAGATTCATTTAATTCAAATGCATTAATACTATAATTTCCATAAGCATTAACTGATGAAGCAAAACTTACGCTTGGACTTACCCCTCCGCTCCAATTGATTATAGTTATTGTAATTCCTCCGCCACCGGTACTGTTTTGAGTAGTGGAAAATCCGATTGTTTGATATCTATAAATATCTGCAGCATCAGTATCATAAAAAAATTCAGATAGATTAATTATTAAGGGGGAACCTCCTTCAAGCCTTCTACTCCCTCCACCTATGTTACCTGAATATCTCATGGGATCATTAGTATGATTAATTGAAATATTCCATGTTCTTGAATAATTAAAATTTGTTCTATTTTCAAGATTTATTTCAGTAGGAAATACAAATAAGGTTATGTTTTTTATTCCATAGGTTTCACTAACAAAATCAGGAGTTAAGCTATAATTAAATATCGAACTATTCCCATAAAAAGATTGGTTAATTAAAATTCTTGAAGAATTAATATAATCTACAGAAACATAGTAGGTAAGATTAGTTTGAGTTGATTGATTTGCTTGAAAAGATAAATTTTGTGAAATGTTTTCTATAAGATTAAATTGATAGGAAAGTGGTGGAAATAAAATATTTGGATTTTCATATACATAAATCCAATAATAATCACTTCTTTTTAATCCTGAGCTATCGTTTACTGAAACATTAATAACATATCTCCCACCTTGAGAACTATTGAAGGTATAATTAAAAATTCCATTTGTTTTATTGAAAATTAAAGGATTATTTTTAATAAAATCATAACCGCTAATGAAATTATATGAAAATGTAAAATTATTGTTTCCTAATAAAGTGGAATCTCCATCTTCTATATCTGTTGCATTAATTCTATAATAAAGGTTATATCTAATTGCTGAAGTTAGATTATTCATTGTTAAACTTGGATTATGATTCACTTCTAATACTGTTATATTAAAATTAAAAGAATCTGTAGTATTTGTTTTATCTGTAATAATAAATGATATATTATATTCTCCAATATCTTCTTTTTTTGGTGAGAAAAAAGTTTCATATCTAAGACTGTTTGGAATATTTATATTATAAACAGGTGATAAATTAAATAGGGTAGAATTTGGGCCTGTAATTGTTAGATTAATTGAAAAACTTTCATTATAAGTTATTCTCTGTGATAAAGGAATCCTTAAATCATCATCTCTTATCCATATGGCTAGATAAGTTTTATTATCTTCATTCATTATTAAAGTAGAATTTCCTATTATGGTTGCATTAATTGCTGTTGTTGAATAAAATGTTTTATTAATTGATACATTATCTGGTATGTTCATTATGGAAAAATTAAATATGCTTGTATTTGTTAACCATGAATCTCTAACAGTTATAGTTACTAAATGAGAACCTATATCAATATCTCTTGGAGTAAAACTAGAAACTCCTGAAAGAATATTTAAATTAAATGATTGAAATAAGGTATCATTTGTGAATGTAAAATTAAGTGCTTCTCCTTCTGGATCAGTTATATTCATCGAAAAATTAAAATAGGATAGATTATCTTCATAAAGTGTTAGAATATTCTCTAAGGGGTAATTCCATTGCGGGGCATTATTATTAATTATATAAAGATTGAATAATTTACTTACTCCAGAATTATCTCTATCTCTAACGGTTATATTAATTGTATAATTTCCAAAAGAGGTACTATTTGGAATAAATTCAATTCTAGCTTCAGTTCTATTTGTTCTTATTATTGGCATTGTAGTTATAGTCGGAGTGAAATCGTTAATTCTTCCATTTAAGCTTTGAGATAAATTAGATGCATTAAGAACATTAACTGAAAATGAAGTTACTTCATTATATCCTCCTAAACTATCTGAAGATTTATCCGGGATTAAATGATCATTATCATATGCAGTAAGATTAATTCTTATAAGGGAGTTTGTTGAAATAGAAAGATCTGAAATATTATTTAATCTAACTTCATCATTATTAGTTCTATTAACAAATATTTTAATTGATCTAGTCAGTGTTTCATTAAATGTTAAATCCAAAACCGTAAAATTTATTGAAAAATTACCTACTTCGGTTTTTGTTGGTGTAATATTTACAAATAATGATAATGAATTATTTACTGAAGTCGTATTTCTAGAAGAATAAAACCAACTAAAATTTGAAATATAAGTATTTCCATAGTTTTGAAGTGCAGCTATAGTTGATATATTAAGCGCATCTGTTGAACCTTTTGAAGTAATATTTATAGTGCAATTACTAGGTTGATTTTCAAACATTAATTTATTTTTACAGTCTGTAACATCAAAATCTAAACTAGATAAAATATTAAATATAACAGTTCCTGAATATGAAGTAATATTTTGAGAATAATTAGATGCGCAATAACTGGAATTGCAATTATATCTACTTCCTGAATCTGTAATTGAAAAGTTTGCGTAATATGTTCCTATATCGTTTATTCCAGGTGTCCAGCTGATTCTTCTAGAGTCATTAGCAACATTTTGTAGACTAAATAATGTACAATTCGTTCTGTTGCTCCAACTAGCTTTAGAACAATTTGAAAAAAATGAAATATTTACATTTAATGGATAATGATTTTCTTCATCTGATAAATTAAGATAGATAAGAGAATTTTGAGATTGGGAGAGATTATATTCTGAACTTAGATTATTAAAATAAGGTGCATCATTTGTTGCATTAACAATAAAATAGAAAATATCTGTAGTTGCTGCATAATCTGGATTATACTCATAAACTGTAATTGATATGTTAAATCTGCCTGTTTCATTATCTCTTGTAGAATTGATTCCTAACATTCCGGTTGTTTCATTTAAACTAATCCAATAATAAAATGAAGGAGTAGTATTACCTTGATAAAGTGAGGAGTTTATAGAAGGCAATGCAAAATAAAAAGTATTCCCATCAACATCGGTTGCATTATTTGAAAAATTATAATAGAGGATTGGATTTTGCTCTTCAATTGAATATGTGGTTGTTCTTGAAATTATGAATGATGGAGGAACAGCTATAATTAATTGTGAAATTAAAAATATAAATATTATTCCTATAAAAAAAATTAATTTATTTTTCATTTTTTTCCTCTTTTTTTAATTTTTGCAAGAATTCGTGTACTGCTACATCAATGAATTGTTTTTTATTTACAAATCTGAATTTATGTTCTTCTTTTTTTATTAGTTCATCTATTTCATTTAATAAGATTGCATCTATTTTTACACTAGAATTCCCCTCTTTTGCAAGTTTATTTGGCATAAAGTTACTTTTGGTCACCTTTAGTTACTAATAGTTACCAATAGTAACTATTTAAGCTTATCCACTTACAAATACCTCTCTTTTTCGCATAATATATAGATATTATAAATTTAATATTTATATATTTAAGGGCTCTAAAAAGAAATTCTAAAGAATTTCGTCTAGAACTATGGACTTTGTTTCTAGATTTGCTAATTTTTTTTTAAGTAAATTCTAGAAAAAAATTAGTTAATTAAAACGATAAAATTAAACTCTGGATAAGATCACTATTCAAGGATTTAATTTAATAAGAAAAAATCTAAGGATAGGGGTAAAAAATGACTAACAAGCCGTTAGAATCTCGCATAAAAAATCTATCTTTATCATCATTCCAAATTTTTGTTTTTGATTGATATATTTTTTGTTGATAAGGGTTTAAGGGCGTTAGATAAGTAAAATGATTTGAATCATCTTTAACAAACCAACCCGTCATATTGCAAGTAAATTCACAGGAATTTTTTATAATGAAAAAATCATCTTTTGAATTTAATTCAATTAATTTAATGCAATTAGAACAAATATCAGAACTTAATTTCCATAGGCCAATTTTATTATCTCTTGCGAATTTTTCGGCTTTTTTAAATTTCTCTTCATAAATAAGATTATCTATCATAAGAGTTGTAGCTAAACCATTTTCTAATATTTCTACATTAATGAATCTAGAATCTTTGAAAATATATCTTAATTTTCGATTATATCTATCATTATCTTCTTTATCTTTTTTAAGATAGATATTATCATCTTTAAATTGATTTAGAAAATTTTTTGCTTCATTATAATATGGTTTAGATTTTTCCGGAGTATTTATTCCTAGTAATCTAACTTTTTCATTAGTTTCTAGAATAATAGTGTCTCCATCTATTACTTCATTTATTGAGGATATTTCAATATTATTAAAGTTTATAGATGAATTATTTGTATTATATATTATAGAAACTATTATAAAAATGATTATTATTAATATAAAAATAAAGAGTCTAGCAATAAAACCCATTTAAAAAATAAAATAGTAAGCTTTTTAAATACACTTATTCAATAATAATCTATGTCAAAAGTAAGAATAAAACTTAGAAGTATGAAGATTGAAGAACTTAACAAGATTTGTGATCAAATTAAGGATATTGCTTCAAAAGCAGGAATTCCAATCTCTGGGCCCATACCCTTACCAACAAGAAAATTAAAAATAACAACAAGAAAATCTCCTTGTGGTAGTGGGACTGCAACTTTTGACAATTTTGAAATGAGAATTCATTCTAGAGTTATTGATATACCATCTGATGATAGGGTTTTACATGCTGTTATGAGATTATATGTTCCAAGAGATGTAACAATTAAGATTGAAATGAAAGAATAATTAACTATATTTGACAAATTCTTCAATATTTTCTAAGGCATATTTTTTATCTAAAAGCAATGTGCCTCCAGATAAAGATGATTCTAATAATTTTATTGTACTTTGAGTTAAATCTGATGATGTTGCAACAAGTAAAGAACTAGGATATAGTTTTTTTAATCTTGAGATATAGTTTAATCCATTAGAAGAATCTAAACTAATAATTCCTAAATCTATTCCCCCAATGGCGTTTATAAATTGAAATGGAATTTCTGGTTCAATATTTTCATTAAAAAATAAAAAACCATATTTATCTTGGAGTTTTTCTGCTAATTTGCTTTTGAATATTTCGTCATTATCAATGCATAATACTGTTCCTAAATTTTTTTTATTCATTATTTATCTTTTATTCCAAAAATATTTCCTGTATTATCAATATTTTTTATAATTTCTTTTAATTCTGGAATTTCTTTTTTTTGATTTATTAAAATTTTTCTTGCATTAATAAAACTGTCACATATTTTAAGATTTAATGGACATTGGATAACGCAGGCTTTACAAAGATTGCATTCGTAAATTATTTTTTCAATCAAATCATTATCAAGCATTACAAGTTTTCCTCTTGGAGAATAGCATTCTTCTCTCATTATTCTTAAAACAGAACATGATGTCCTGCATAATCCGCATCTTATGCATTTTTCAGTTATTTCTTTTATTTCTTCTTTAATATTATCTGATTCAGTTGTCATTTTTATTATCCTTGGTTTCATTATTTGAAAATCCGAATTTATTTGTCATAATTCTATTAATAAGATCTTTATCTTCTTCAGTTGTAGATTTTTTATTTTGCTTTTCAATAGGTTTTTCATGATTATTGTTTAATATGTTGTTAATCTCTTTAGATTTGTTAGATTCAATATTTGGAGAAGATATTTCTGTTTTAGAAGTTCTATTCGTCATAATTTTATTTATCTCTTTATAATCAAATGAAGGTCTTGGTCTCATAACCGGTTGTTCTCTCATGACTATATCTTTAGAAATATTTTTAGCAAAATTTTCTACTTGTTTTCTATTAGCTTCTACTTCATCTGAAGCAAATGTATCCTTATAATCTTTAATCATCAAATCAAGTTCATTAACTTGTATATCAACAGGGGTTTTTTCTATTTGGTTATTTGCAACAGGAGGTTTATTAGGAATTTCTTTAACTTTTGAATTTTCATTTTCATATTGATAGATTCCTTTAGGCTTTTCACTTATTTTTTCTTCATTTTTTTGAATAAATGAACCTATTGTTTCATCAATAAATTTACCTTTATTGAATTTACCAGCTGGATCGTATCTATGTTTTACTCGTAATAAAAGTTTTGAATCAAATGGATCTATCATATGTTTTCTTGTAAAACCATAACCAAATTTTCCAAGTTTTCCATTATTTTTCTTTACTAAATTTAAAGTTTCATCTCTTAATTTTTTTTCATCATCTTTGTAAAAACTAACAATAATTCCTGAACCTAAATAACCTATAAATGGAATATTGTAAGACTCTAAAAAAACTATGAAATCTTTTAATTTATCATAAAATAGTTTTGGATCTTCTCTATTGATATAACCTACTTCAGCTAATTTATAATAGATTCTATCTATTTTTTTATCAATTTTTTTGTAATCAGGGCCTTTTATTTTTCCTCTGTCTGAAGCAAATTCAATTAATAGATTGTATTTTTCAGGGAAATCAAGCATTTTAGATAATTTAGAAGAAAATAATTCTAATGAAATAACATCTTTTTCTGCCTTTAATCTTCTAGCTATTGATAAACACTCGTCAATTGAATCTGATTGAAAAACAGAAATGCTACATTTTGTTATTGGAATTAATTTAAGTTTAGCTGTTAAGATAATTCCTGTAACTCCTTCCATTCCACAAACATCATTTATATCTGCTTTACCTAGTTTTATAATCTCTCCCCGACCATTAACAAATTCAATTTCTTCAACAAAGTCTTTCATGCTACCATATCTCATATTTCTTCTTCCAGAAGCATTTGTTGCTATCATTCCACCTATAGTTGAAATTCCATTATTGGTAGGGTCGATTGGAAATTCTAATCCCCTAGAATTTAATTTTTCATTTAATTCTTTTAATGTAATTCCGGATTCAACAATAACATATCTTTTGGAAATATTAAAATCAATAATTTTATTCATTTTTCCCATATCTATAACTAAAGAATCTCTTGGAATAGTTCCACCAACAAGTCCTGAACCTGCTCCTCTTGGAACAATATCTAAATTCGTTAATTTAATTGCTTGAATTACTTCTTCAGCTGTTTTTGGAGAAATTGTTTTTTCTGCTCTTCCAATAATTCTAGATGCATCAGTACTATAACATATTAAATCTTTTTTTGTTGATATCATGAATCACTCCGCTGAAATTTTTTCCAAACAGCTAATCTCTGTGTTTTCATCCAAGTTTTATCATTGGTTTGTAAAGTTGCTCTAAATCTTGGAATATTCTGATCAACTTTATCAAAAACAACAATTCCAGCAAGATATTTATTTGGATTATCTGGATTAAGGAAGACACTGTATCCTAAAGGAGTACCTTTGATTATACTAGGTATTGGAACAAGTGAACTTGAATTTAATAATGGGTAATATTCTATTAAAGGTTGAGTGAATCTTGTGAATGCACTTGGATTAAATTTTCCATCTCCTGTTATAGAAGCGCCAATATAATTTTCAGTTCTATAAATATCTCCATTAAAATTAGATGTATCTAATTTGAATTGTTCAAAAACTAAATCAGATAACTCTCTAGGTGAATAGGATTTTACTGTTGTTTCAGTTATTACTTCTTTTGGAATAATAACAGGTGTTGCAGGAATTTCAATTATCGGTTCAGGTTCTTCTAATGGTTTTTGAATCCTGTTTTTATCTACTTCTTGCCAATCTAAATTTAAATAATTTCTATAATCAGCATAACTTGTTCTTAAGGTAAATTCCAGATTAGTTGTATTAGTGGTAAGTCTTCCAGGATGGATTTTTGCTTTAGTTATTAAAAATAGCTCTCCATTATCAGGAATAATTCTTTCTTCAGCTAAAAAATATAAGGGTTCATGATTTTCAGTAGTGACATTTGAATATATTTCAATAGGAGTTCCTCTTATTTTTGTTCTTTTAGAAAAAATTCTTGAATTTACACCATTACTTGAAATTATTTGTCTAAAAATTCCTTTATCTTCTGGTTTAATTGTTGCTTCATAAACCGGTTTTTCACTTGAACTCCATTCTTCAAAAGCTCTTTCTATTTCATTACTAAATTCTTTAGTTATAATTTCATTAAACATTTTATTCTTCCTCCTCAATTAAATCTTTATCTTCAATATTTGAAAATATATCTTCTTTTTCTTCAAATTTTTCTTGTTCAGGAATTTTTTCTTCTTTTTTTAATCCTAATGCTAAAGCTAAAACTTCTCCAAGTTCTAAAACTTCTATACCTATTTCTTTAGAATTCTTTTTTAATAGGTGATATTCTTCTATTGAAGCTACAACTATTTTTTTAACCCCTATTCTTTTAGCTTGCAATAATTTTTCTTTAGCTATTTCATCAGCTAGTTCTGGATTTATTAATGGAAGATTTCCACAACTTCCTGAGCAGAAAGCCTCTTCTTTAGTATTTTGCATTTCTTTTACTTGAAACCCAAGTAAACTTAATATCTCTCTAGGTTCATTATAAATGCCGCAATACCTTCCTAAATGACAAGAATCACTATATGTCAATATGTCTTCACTTTTATTTTTAATTAAAAATTCTTTATTTTTTAGTTTTTCTAAAATTATTTCCCAAATATTTTTTACTTTAAGGTTCCAGTCCGGTAATATTTTAGGATATTCTTGCATGAACATCTTTTGACAGCATGGAGAATTAGTTATAATTGAATCTATTTTTTCTTCTTTAAATATTTCTAGATTTCTTCTTGCAACTTTTCTTGATTCTGTTTCATAACCTGCTTCATAAGCAGGAAGACCGCAACATACTTGTTTATCGATTATTTTAAAATCTATATCTAATCTGTTGAATATTCTTTTATAATTTTCAAAAAATTCAGGATATTTATAAAAAGTATAGCATCCTGGATAGTATAATGTATTCTTTTGCCTAAATATTGAAAATAACCCCATTTTTCCTTATAATTTTATTATACAAGTAAAAAAACACATTCCTTTTTAAAACATATATATAATCTTATGAATATATCTGAGAACACATGTTTATTCTCTATATAATCTCTAAATATAATCAATTTTAAAAAAAATTATAGATTTAATTTTGAAATTTATTTAGCTATAGAAGATATAATAGGGATTCTCGCTAGTAGGATTAACTTGCCATTTAGCCGATTTATCCATATTAATTGGTGTAGAAGCTGGTGGAGCTATAGTAGGTGGATTTGATCCATCATTATTTGTTTTTATTGGTGGTTGTTTTTTTACAGGAGGTTTAACTTCTGTTTTTGTATCTTCTGGAATTGGTATATCATTACTTTCGTCAGTAGTTTTTGGTGGTTCTTTAACAGGAGGAGTTGTGACTTCTGGAGGGGCTACATTTTCACCTGGTTTAGCTGGAGGAAGAATATTTCTGATTAATACATTTCCAATATCTTCAAAAATACTTGAAGCACCTTGACTAATTTTTGTTCCATCTAAATTAGTTGTTGGAACTTTTGGAGTTTCAGGTTTAGTTGTATCAGGAGGTGTTGTTGGAGTTTCTGGAGTCTTAGGAGTTTCAGGTGTAGTTGTTCCTGGTGTTGTAGCTGGTGGATTAGGTGTTGGAGTTTCTGGAGTTGTTGTAGGAGGAACTGAACCAGCTTCATCTGTTGGGGGTTGAACTTGTGAATTTTGTGTAACTGTTTTTCCCTCTTGAGATTGGGTTGTAACACCTGAATTTGTACGTGGAACTAATTCTTTTCCATCTTTAATAGCATAGAATGGTTTTTCATCAACATTTCCAGTTTTTTCATCTTTTTTATAGAAAACTAAATTTTTTCCAGATTCAACTGGGAATTTTATAAGGGCTGAAGGTTCAGATTCTTTTGGTATTACAATTGCTCCATTTTCTAAAGTTCCGGAGATATCTAAAAAGGGTTTTTTATCAGCATCTATATTAAAGAAAATATTTGCTTGTTTATAATCTTTATATCCTTCTGGTAAATCTTTTTTATCTGATAATATCACTAAACCATTATTTGTTGGAATAGTAGTTTGTGTTTTTGTTTTAAGATCAATAAAATCTCCTCTTGTTCTAAATATTTGTGATTGTAAATCAATTAAACTTAAATGCCCATATCCTACATATGATTGACCTGCAAAGTTTTCATCTTTTGGTGAAACTCTAAATAATTGAAGTGATTTGCCTTCTTTATCTTGAATCCCAAAAAAAACTCCCTTACCCCAAACATGAATTCCAGTTCCCCATTTATCTGGATTATCTTTTTCTTCAGTAGCTCTACCAAATTGAACAATTTTACCTCCTGAATTTTCAGGTTTGCCTTTGCCATCTCCTTCAAGAACAACTTTTGGAAAAGTAATATCAATAGGTCTTTCTTCAAATCCCTTTAGTCCTTGAACAAGTCCATTTTTATCTAAATATCCTTGATCTGTATATACATGATTATCTTTTTTATCTTCACTATTAAATTCATATCTAAAACCATATTGTTCAAAATAAGATATGCCTTTAAGATTTCTCATTATAGATGTGTCTACTAAAATATTTGATGGAATTGCTCCGGGTTTTTTATTATCTGCAATTTGTTCTTCAGTAGATTTATGTTTGGTTTGTTCTAGAGGAAGTTTTCTACCTTTTTTATCTGTAAGAGCGTATTTATCATCTTTTCCTGTCATTTCTAAATTATCGAATTTCATTTCTTTTAATGCATCTTTAGGGAGATTAAGAGTTTTAGAAACAAAAGTTTGTTTGAATGAATCAGGAAGTTTTGAGAAAAGTTCAGAAACTTTTTTATTAACTGCTTGTGTAAAATCAGGTTTAGCTCCTTCTGGAAAAAGAGTTTTTATAATATCTTCATCGTTTAAATTAGTTAAATATTCTTGAGTCCATGTAGTTGGATTAGCTGAATCAATAGTTGTTGCTGTAGTAGGAGGTGAAGTTGGAGTTTTTGTTCCATCTGGATTAGGAGGTAATGGAACCTCTTGAGCAAGAATAAGGAAGGCATTTAATAATAAGAAAGAAAATATTAATGCGATAATTAAGATTTTTTTTTTCATTTTAGTTTGTATTTGGATTAGGCATACCTGGTGCTGGGTCGAATTTAAGTGTGTAATTCTTATTATAATCATCATCTGAATATTTATTCATGAATACAAATGAATAGGGTTCAGACTTAGTATAATTTTCAGAGATAATTACTAATTGAGAATATTTATCAAGATCAATTGTATCTACATAAAGATTTCTTTCATCTGCCATTTTAGTTAAACAAGAAATACAAATAAGGTAACTATCTTCTGTATGACTTTCTGTCATATATTTAGCAACATCATAAATATCATATAGTGAAGATTTATAATCAATTGGAGCATCTTTCATTTGAACTGTTAATTTATCCTTTGCTAATTCCATTGTTAATGACATATCAATTAGGAATGAAGTTGAACTTTTTATTATAGAAGATTTTACTTTAGGGGAATTAAATGTTAATTTGACATTGTCATCTTTAATATTATTTAAACAAGTAGAGAATTTTTTATTTACAGATTTACTTAATTCATTTTCTATTGTTGAAAGTTCAGGTAAATAATATTTTCCTTCATAATAGTAATAAGGAACAAAAGTAATTCCTAAATCAAAATATTTTGTTGGTTTTTCATAAAAACCTCCTCTTAAAGCAATTTCATCAATAGCTTCTTTAGTTGAAAGATCTCTGCAAGATATAATAGTTTCTCTAATAGATTCAAAACCTGGTTTTATACTTATTCCATTTAAAAAATTTTTACTATTATTTTCTGAATTATTTTTTATAGAAATATATCCTATAGCACCACCAACTGCAATAGTTAACGCTAAAATTATAAAAACAGTCAATTGCCCCTTTTTAATCATAAGTAAATTAAATAATTAATCTTTAAAAAGGTTTGTTTAAAAAAAATAAAATTGTTTTTAATTAAATAATAAAAATATTTAGCAGCAAATTGGAATAGGGGCTTCAATTTGTTTTTTTGTTTCAATAATTGCTTTTTCAATTATATTTCTTTCAATAATTGCATTTTCTATTAATAAATCAATTATTTTAGTAATCAAAACTTCTCTTTCTTCTTCAAAGAAATCTAAAGCAGGTTCAGTATTAACTTCAATTACATACCAGTGATTATCTTTTTTTAATAAATCAATACCACATATTTTAATATCAAATGTATTCATAATTTTTTGTACAATATCTTTTAATTCGCTATCGACATCAAATCTTTTAAAATTTCTTGCATATACTCCTGTACATTTCCAATTATTATTTTCTTTTATTGCAGTTTGAACTATTTCATCTTTAATATAAGTGACCCTATAACTAAATGAATCCATAAAATCTTGGGCTATAATTGGTAATTTTTCTCCACCTTTTTCCCATAATCTATTAATTACTTCAATTGCATTATCAATATTTTCAGCTTTTTCTACATATTCTCCCCAAGTTCCTTTAACTCTTTTTAAAATAACTGGCCAATGATTAAATTCTGTAAGTTGAACTCTAGCAATTTCTAAATCTTTTGATAATAAAATTGTTTCAGGCGTTGGGATATTATTTCTTTTGCAAATTTGATTAAAATTCCATTTATTTTCATTTTGATAAGCTTTTGAAGATTCGACGACTTTTTTACCCATTTCTTCAAATATTCTTACAAAATTAATAGCAAAATCATCACCACTATCATTGAAAATAACATCGCATTTTTGAATTTCTAAAAGATCCATTTCATCTACTGGTTTAGTTACATCAAAGAGGACAACGTCTAGGTTTTTCTCTTTAGAAATCTTTAGGAAACTTTCTTCGTTTTTTCCTATTTTCCCAGAATATAAATATCCTATTGTTAAATTTTTCATTCATTTAAACAAAGACCTAATTTCACAACTAAAAATCTTTTCATCTCCATCATGATCTTTGTTACTAGTTTATAGTAACTATCATTTAAATAGCTTTCGGTTTTTTGAAAAATTTCGAGAATAAATTTTTTATTTTTTTTTAATTGAATAAAAAAATAAAAATAATTTTTAAAAAAGACTTTTAAACTCATGATAATTAGTTTAGATATGGATTTTAGTTCAATAAAAGAGGTATTTTTAGGATTATTATTAGATATATTCGGTGCTATTGAAAATATTATTCCTGAAAAACAAAGAGTTTTTATTAATCCAATGTTTTTTATTATCTTAATATCATTTTATGGGATTTTTGTTTGGAAATTCCATAGATTAATGGCAAGAAAAGATTTATTAGAATTAAATCTTCAAAAATATAATCAAACTGATAAAATAAGTTTAAATAAATTAGTTGAAATATTATTTTTCTTACTTGAATATATAATTATATTACCATTTTTGATATTTTTTTGGTTTGTATTCTTATCTTTATTCTTATTATTAATGACAAAGACGCAAACTATGTCACAGATAATATTATTATCAGCTAGTGTTGTAGGTGCTGTAAGAGTTACTTCTTATTTATCTGAAGATGTAAGTAGGGAAATAGCAAAGATGTTGCCCTTTACATTACTTGCATTAATTTTAATTGATCCTCAAACTTATTTATTTTCAGATTTTGTACTTAAGCTTGGAGAAATACCTAGTTTAATTTCTAATATCTATAATTATTTAATATTTATCTTAGCTATTGAAATAACTTTAAGAGTTTTATCTTTGATTCATGGAATGTTTAAGAAAGATGAAAAAGATGAAGGTCCTGATGTTTTTGAAAAACAAGGAAAATCTAAAAAGGATTAAAGTGAAATAATTCTATAAAAAAATAATTATCATTAATTTAATTTTTTAAATACTTAAAATTAGGATTGTTATAATTTTATTAATGGAGTTACTGTTTCTCTTGGAGAAACAAGGGTAATTGGTGAAAGTTTATGATTTTCTTTAATTATTTTATAGGTTGATAATGCAATATCTGGTGTATTATTGTTTTTACTTAAGTGTGAGAGAATAAGGTATTTTAATTTTGAAGATGCATTTTCTTTAACCGAAAGTGCAGATTGGATATTTGAAAGATGACCAATATCAGATTTAATCCATTTTTTAAGGAAATAGGGATAAGAACCTTTCTCTAGCATATCATCATCATAATTTGATTCAATAAATAATGCATTTGAATCAGAGATATTAGAAATAATATTTTCACAAGCATATCCTGCGTCTGTGATTATAGAGATTTTATGAGTATTTGAAATTGAAAATGAGACAGGGTCAGCTGCTTTATGGGATTTGGAAAAAGCTTCAATTTTCATTCCATATAAATCGATAACTTCATTGTTTTTTATTGGATTTATTAATTCGGGTCTAGAACAAATTGTGGAGTTTTCTATAGTTTTTTTAGTTGCAAATATTGGAATATTTAATTTTCTAGCTAAAACGTCTGCTCCTTTAATATGATCAGAATGTTCATGAGTTATAAATATGGCTTTTAAATTATCTGGTGAACGTTTAATATCAAATAATCCTTTAAAAATTCTTTTTGTTGATATTCCTGCATCTACAAGTATTGCCGAACCTTTGTTTTCAATATAAAAACAGTTTCCTGATGAACCTGATGCTAATGATGCTATTTCCATTTTATTACTTTAAAAGAATTATTTCTTTCCTAGAAATTTTATACCATTATTTAATTATTAATTAAGATTTATATTTAAATGTAATGTTAAATTTTTTATTAAATTGTTTCTTTATAATTTAATTTTTGCTTAGTCAAGGATTTTTATGTTTACTAAAGCAAAAAGTTTAATAATAAGTAAATCTAAAATTAAATATGCATACAATTTCCTTAGGGGAAATAAATTCCTTAGTTAGGAGTTCATTTGGAATTCTTGCTAGTGGAGATTATGAAAGATTAGATAAAGTAAATGGTCATTCTAAAAATCCTTCTATAATTAGTGGTAAGGAATTAAAATTTATTGCAAAACCAACTTTATTGGGTTTTATTAAACCTTCAAGTATTCTTGAACCTTCAAATTATATATTATATGGTAAATTTTCTATTTATAATGGGTCTGGTTTATTTGTTCTTGAAAAATATAAGCAAAATGCAGAGAGATATTTACATAAATATAGCAGAAGATATCATATCCGGCCGGATATCATATTATTAAAGAATATTGAAGATTTGTTTGATATATCTGATTAATTAATGTGAATAATTTAATCTAGGATTATTCCTTTTTTTTCAATTTCAACTGGATGAATACCTATATTGTTTTTTGTTGCTCTCATTTTTAATACTTTTAATGATCTAGAAAATTCTCCTTTAAGGGGTTCTAATTTTAAAAGCACAACTCCATCACAGACAAACTCAGATAAGCCATCTCTAGTAATATACTCATCTGATTGAGATGCTTCGCTTATTAAGAGGTTGGTTGTGTTAAGTGATCTAAGTTGTTCAATAAATCCATAGACAAATCTTTTAACTATGTAATCTCCTATTATTGCTGGTGAAAAAACAATGTTTTCTCCAACAACATCTTTCATTGAAATTTCAGATTGAGGGGTATATATGGGCGCGTTTATGATGAGTGTGGATAGGGAGTCAATAATTAGGCGCTTTATGTTATCACGCTTGACTATCTTTTGAATTTCTTGGATGGTTTTCGTTGTTATTTTTTCAACTGGAAGTGAGATTATGTGAATCATCCCTTTATATTCTAAATCTTCAATATCCCAACCAAATTGTTTTGCTTGTTTTCTTAAATCACTAGCTCTTTGTTCAAAAGTAACATAAAGACCTTTTTCATTGAATTGGGTAGCACCATTTATTAGGTATTGTAAACAAAATATGGTTTTACCGCTACCAGGTCCTCCGCATATTAATGTTGATGAATTTTTTGGAAAACCTCCTTCAATAAGTTCATCAAAACCAGAAATTCCTGTTGGAGTTCTTGAAATAAGATCTTCATCAATAGTTGAAGATTCAGGATTAGAAGAATTCTTGGTAATATTTCTTGGGTTAGTTGTTATTTGATTATTTGTTTCATTAGGTGCTAACCCTGCTTGATTTTCAATAGAACTTTCTTGAGTTATTGGAAGGGAAGAATCTTGAACTGGAGTTTCTGTGATAATATTGTTATTCGTTGCTATATCAGTAGAAGATTGAAGAATAGATTCTTGAGTTGATAATGGTGAAGAATCTTGAACTGGAGTTTCTGTGATAACATTGTTATTCGTTGCTACATCAGTAGAAGTAATATTTTCAGTTATAGCGGGATTAATTATTGAAGAATTTTGGATAACTGGTTCAGGAGTAGTGGAAATTGTTGTTTCATCAATTTTAATTTTAGGTTTTCTACCTCTTTTTTTTGGAGTTGATTGAGCAATTAATTCTTCTTCTGTTAATACTCGCTTTGGTTTAGGTTTTCTACCTCTTTTTTTAGGAGTAACTGGAGTCTCTTGTATTGGCGGATTTAATTGATCTAATTCATTTTTTGTAGTTGAATCAACATATACTTTTGTTTCTACTTGGGGAGTATTAGATTCTTCTGTAATATTTTCTTGTAATGTTGGTTGTATTTCTGAAACATTTGTATCCTTATTTAGCGTTAAATTTTCAGAGATTGTTTCAGGAGAATTTTCTAATTCGTTGATTTTTTGAATAATTTGAGTTTCTTCTGTTAAAAGTGGATCTGTAGTAGCAGGAGAAGTTATTTCTTGAGTTTGTTCAATTGGCGTTTCTGTAACAGGATTATTAATTGGTTCATTTGCTGGATTAGTAATCTCTGTTGAAGTAACTTTAATTGGTGCTTCTGTTGAAGCAACAGTAACTTCTTCAGAGGTTGTAACTGCAACCTGATTATTAATTGGTTCATTTGCTGGATTAGTAATCTCTGTTGAAGTAGCTTCATTTGCTGTTGGTTGATTAACTTGAACTTGTTCAGAGGTTTCTTTAATAGGATTATTAATTGATTCAATTGCAGGATTTGTAATAGTAACTGGACTATCTATAATAATCTCTGTTGGAGGTTGTTCAATTTTTATTTCTTCGACTGGTTTTTCTTCAATTAGATCAGGTAAATCATTAGATTTTTCTTCTGATTTTATTGGGGAATCTAAATCAGGAAGAGAATCATTATTAGAAATTTCTGCAATTGGAACTTTTAATTTTATTTTAGGGGGGGCTCTAAAAGAAGATTCTTCATTCACCTCTAACACACCTGCAGTTTGTTCCATTTTATTATATTGAATTATATTGTTTTCTATTATATATAAAAGTTATTACTTTTTTAACTAGTTTTATATTATATCAATAGTCTACAAAATGAATATTAATATTATTCATTTTTTTATAAAAAATATGATCTTGAGAATTATCCTTAGAATGAATAAATATTTTACCTAATCCTTCCCAAAAAGTGAACCATCCTGCTGGTTGAGAAATAATAAATAATAGATCCCAGATGAATCGTAATAATTTATTATCTGGATCTACATTAATTTCATAAATAAGGGTACTTATTGTTAAAATAATTGAACCTAAAAAAACCCACCAATAACCTGTTTTTTTTATACCCTTAATCTTTTTTTCTTCTTCATGAAGATGTTTTTTGAAATGTTCTTTCATTCTCTTTTTAATAATTATTTCTTCATGCGGATTTCTTTTTCGTTTAGGGATCATAAATCTTATTTCATATGCTTCTCTGCCATAACTAGCTTTTCTACATTCATATAAGAAATCATCTGAAAGACCTTTATGAATAATTGGTCTTGGATCAAAATCTGAAAAAATATCATCATAGGAATCTAAAACAATACTAATATTACCTTCTCTTAATCTAGAATTTTTTTCTATTATATCTTCCTCTTTTCCCATTTAAATAAAAATTATTCTATATTTATAAGGTTATTGATTAGATTATTTTTTAAATTTTTTATATAAATCATATCCGAATTTAAATATTTTAGATTCTTTAAGAAAAACTGCATCTTTTGGACATACTTCTATACAACAATAACAATTTATGCATTTTTTATTCTTGCAAATGGGATAGGGATTTAGAATAATGGCATCTACTGGACAATTTTTTTCACATTGTTTACATTTAATACATTTATCATAATTAAATTTAATTTTAGGTCCTGGTATAAATTTAGATAATGAAAATAATTTTGAAGAAAATTTAATTGGTTTAATAAAATCTATTCTAATATTTTTATCTCCAACTTCAATTATATCATCTACTAATCTTTTTTTAATTGCAAGATCATTAGTTAAAACTTCTCCTCTATTAAAACCAATTATTTTACATGCAATAATATCGGCTGCAGATGCATTTTTAGATACAATTAGAATATTGGAGTTTATTTTTTTCCCAGATGAACCGGGTCCCATTCCTTCAATTCCAACTATTCCATCTATAATATTTAGTTGTGGTTTAATTTTTGAATAAATTTCTATTAAAAATCTTGAGAAATCTTTAACATCAGGCAACATTCTATGATAATTAGCTTTTGATTTTCCTGGAATAATTCCATAAAGATTTTTAACACAACCTGTAAAATTTGTTAAACTATGGGTTTTTAATTTTGCTACATTAATTACAAGATCAACTTCAGTTAGAATTTTAGAAATAGGGATTTTTTTTATTTTAAAATCAAGATCCAGATATATTTTTGGATAATCATCAAATATTATTAATTTTCCATATTTTTTTGCTATTTCCTCTATTCCAGAAATTTTTAATGCTTCTTTTGTATTAAATGCAGAACTATCTCCAATATAAATTTCACAATTTTTTTCCTTTAATAGTTTGCATAGTTCTTCAATAATAACCGGATTTGTAGTAATTGCATCTTCAGGCTTATTTGGTGATAAAACATTAGGTTTGATTAAAACTTTAATATCTTTTTTAAAAGAAAAATCAATTAGTTTCAAAGATTCATTTAAAGTTTTAGCTATTTCTTGATTATTATATGAAAAGCATTTTAAAACTGAAACTTTATCCATAAAATAAATTAAAAAAGATTAGTAAATAAATTTAATCAATTTAAAATAATATTTGATTTAGATTTTTTATCATAAACCACCATAATTATGTTTAATACTATTAATGCAAGAAAGCCTGCTAAACCAGTTATACCTACTGTTAAATCATTACCCCCAACTATCCAAAGAATAGAGATTAGATAACTAGCATTTAAAACTCCATGCATTAGAGAAGCAGCAATAACTGAATTAGATTTAATTCTAATATAGATAAATAATGGAGTTAATAATATGCACCAAATTATCATAAAAATAACTCCAAGATAAGGCTGAGTTGGGTAATTGTGGCCTTGGAGAATTATTGGAAAGTGCCAAATTCCCCATATTAATCCAATTAATAATGAAGAAATCCAAAAACCCGTTGGTTTTAATTCATTATATAAAAATCCCCTCCAGCCTAGTTCTTCACCAAATGCTGCTATTGTATTTATCGTTGAACCTGCAATTATACTTTGTAAAATTATTAAAACTAAAAAAATCCATAAAGGTGTTGAATTAACTTTTTCTTTCATTATTGCATATTGTTCCGGGGTTATAAGGGGATAAAATTTTTGAAATATTCCTTCCATACTTGGTGAATAGGTAACATTTGGAAATGTTAAACTAATTAAAAATGTAGAAAATGCTAAAATTATTGGAATTATTATTGCTATTAAAAACCACCAATTAGGTTTAAAATATATTCCCAGGGATAGGATTTTTTCTTTATATATAAATTTTTGAATAATTATTGCAACAAATGCTGGAATAAACATATAGATTATGGATAAAATTAAAGCAGTAGGATTGACCCATTTGCCCCCTAAAAGAAGATAGGTAAAAATCATGGAGAAACTTATAAAATAGGTTATTATTACAAAGAAGAGGATTTTTTTAATGTTTAATTTATTAATCTCTTGACTATACTTTTTTTTATTCATAAAAATTATTAGATATTCTTATTTATATATCTTATTTTAATATTTTTTAGGACAAGCGAATATATCTCATACCCGCTATGTCCGGAATTTTTTAGAATTCCTTACAGAACTATTGAATTTGTCGCATGATTTGCTAATTTTTTTTTGAAGTTAATTCTAGAAAAAATTAGTTAATTAAAACGTTAAAAAATTAAACTCTGGATAAGGACATTTATACCAATAAATCTATAAACCCTAAACTCTTTAGAAAAAAATGGAAAAGGATTTAGGAAAAGTAAAGAAAAATGAGACAACTGAAATAATTATAAGAATTGATGAATATAATGGAAAAAAAGGTTTAACAATAAGGGAATTTGTTACAAGTGAAAGATATACTGGTTTTACTAAGGCTGGAACAAGAATACCTATTGAAAACTTTAATGAATTTAAAGAAATAATTAATAATGTTGATCCTGCTGATTTAGTACAAAATCCAGTTAGTAGTGAAAAGAAACCTAGAAAGGCTCCTGTTAAGAAAGTAAAACCTGTTGAAGAAGAAACCGAAGTTAGTGACGAAGATTTATTGTAATTCTTTTTTAATAATTTAAATATACTAAGATTTATTAAGATTTTTTACATAATTTATTAATGGAAAAAAAGAAATTAATTATTTTATCTATAATTTGTATTTGTTTATTAATTATTTTATTTAGTGTTTATTTTATAAATCAACCAAAAGTTAGAGTAGAAGATAGATTTAAAGAAATTCAGGGTTTTACATTTAATTATCCTATTTTTGATGGATGGGATGTAAGTTCAATAAAAACTTCTGAAATTGAAGGAAAGATAGTATCAACTATATCCTTTCAAAATATTGATAATGTAAAGCAAGTTAATAATATGCAAATAAAGGTTGTTAAATCTACTAAGCCTTTTTCAGTTAATTTAGATTCATTTGATAAAAATCCAAATTCTATTCCTTATGTAATAAATAATGATATTATTACTTTTTATATGAAAGATTTTTCAGTTGATGTCATATTATTTGTTTTTGATGAAGATGATTTTTCAAAATCTTTTATGATTAATAGGATAGTTAAGACATTTATTAAGAATTGAATCAAAACACTAGCTTTAAAAACCTGCTTAGAGAAGATATTTTATGTATTACCATATTCTTTTAACTGAAAAATGCGATTCTGAATGTAGTTATTGCTATAAAAAATCTTTGAAAGAGTTTGATAATGGTTTAGATAAGAAATTTAAGTTTGATTTTTCTTCTCCAGAAGAATCAGTAGTTGATATTAAGAAACTAAAGAAATTCTTGACAAAGGATGAAAATCCTGTATTGATTTTTTATGGCGGTGAACCTTTAATGGAGATTGAAAAAATAGAAAAGATTATGGATAATATTGGAAATGTTTCTTATAGAATGCAGACTAATGGAAAAAGATTGGATAAATTACCCGCTAAATATGTAAATAAAATTAAAAGGATTTTGGTATCATTAGATGGTACTAGAAAAAGAACAGATCATAATAGGGGGTTTGGAACTTATGATAAAGTTATGAAAAATCTAGAACTTATAAGAAATAATGGTTATAAGGGTGAATTAATTGCTAGAATGACTTTATCAGAATTTCCAGATGTTCATGAACAAGTTATAGATTTAATAAGAAGTGGATTTGATTCTGTTCATTGGCAGATTGATGCTGGATTTTTCAAGTTTGATTATAATAAGGAGATTTTTGAAAAATTTGTTGAAGAATATAATGCTTCTTTAACAAAATTAATTAATTTTTGGGTAAAAGAAATGCATAATGGAAATGTATATAGGATTTATCCACTTCTTGCTATTGCGGAATCTATTTTAATGAATGAGAAAACAGAACTTCGTTGCGGAGCTGGACATTCTGGTTATGCAATAACAACAGATAGCAAAATTGTAGCTTGTCCAATAATGAATTGCATTGAGGATTTTAAAGCAGGAGATCTTACTACTGAACCTAAAGATTTAAAGAAATTTTGTGTTGGTGGCAAATGTTTGAAATGTGATTATTTAGATTTATGCGGAGGCAGATGTCTTTATTGGAATCAAGCTGGACTTTGGCCAAATGAGGGTGATGAATTAATTTGCAAAACAATAAAACATCTAATTGATTCTATAAAGAAAAAGATTCCAGAGATAGAGTATTTAATTGACGAGAAAATAATTTCCAAAAAACAATTCAAGTATGAAAAATATTTTGGTCCAGAAATAATTCCTTAAATTAAATTTATATTTAATAATTTTTTAAAAAAAATATTTGTCCGTCGAGATTTAAATTTTTTCTGCAAGGATTTAGATTTTAATTTTGTCGACGGTAAAATTAGGCAATTGATTTTCATCTCAGAGTGGTAATAGATTGAAGAAAAAAATCTTCGATTTGCAGTTTGAACTTTTCCGTCGGAAAAATCTAAACTTCATGATTAAAAACTTAAGCTTTATAAATCCAAATCTCTTATCAACTTTAACTAAAAGCTGATTAAAAAAAAATCGGATAACAAATTGTGAGGTTTTATTTTCTAGATAAACCCAATATGAAAAAAGAGATTGAAGAAATAAAAGATTTGATGAATCCAAAGACATGTTTCTTTGGCAATTTTCCACCAAAGGAATGTGGAATAGCCACATTTACAAATCATCTTTCAAAAGCGATGGATAAGAAGTTCAATCCTAAATTAAAATCCAAAGTTATTGCAATAAATGAAGAAGGAAGTTTTTATAATTATAACAATAAGGTCATACATGAAGTAACAAAGAATGATATTGAAAGTTATATTGAGATTGCTAAAAGAGTAAATGAATCTGAAAATATTAAGATTTTATGCATTCAACATGAATTTGGAATTTTTGGCGGTGAATATGGAAATTATATTATACCTTTTTTAGAGGCTGTTAAAAAACCGGTAATTGTAACTTTTCATACAACCTTACCTAATCCTGATGAAAAACGAAAACGGGTTGTTCAAGCAATAGCAAAAAGATCAGCCGCAATAATTGTTCTAGCAAAAGTTGCTGGAGATATTTTGATTAAAGATTATGAAATTGAAAAAAGCAAGATTCATCTAGTATATCATGGAATTGAGAATGTTCCTTTTCAAGATACAACTAATGCAAAAAAGCGACTTAAGCTTGAGGGAAAAACTGTATTATTAACTTACGGATTATTGGGAAGAGGCAAAGGAATTGAATTTATGATTAAAGCATTACCTCCATTGGTTGAAAAATATCCTAATTTACTTTATATTATTGTAGGAGAAACTCATCCTGCTGTAAGAAAAGTTGAAGGAGAAAAATATAGAAATGAATTAATAAAACTTGCAAAGAAATTAAAGGTTGAAAATAATGTTAAATTTTACAATAAGTATCTTCCAGATCAGGAAATGATTCAATATATGTGTGCTGCAGATATTTATGTTGGTACTAATCTTGATCCAAATCAGATTTCTTCTGGGCCTTTAGCTGAATCTCTTGGTTATGGCGGTAAAGCGGTTGTAGCTACGCCAAGTTTATGTGCTAAAGAACTTCTTGGCGAAGGAAGAGGAATGTTAGCTGAGTTTCAGGATCCGGACTCATTTACAAAAGCTATTGATAAAGTTCTATCTAATCCTGAATTAAAGAAAGAAATGGAAAGATTATCTTATTCTTTTTCTAGACAGATGACTTGGGCTAATGTTGCTATACAATATTTAAGAATATTTAATAAAATAGTTAAATTAAGAGAAGAAACTACAGAAAAGTTCCCTAAAATAAAACTTAATCATTTGATGAATTTGACAGATGAATTTGGAATGATTCAATTTTCAAAACATTCATCTCCAGATAAGACTACAGGTTATACTTTAGATGATAATGCTAGAGCTTTGATATCGAGTTTACATCATTCAAAATTATATAATAATGATAAATCTTCTGAAATTTCAACTAATTTATCAAAGATTTATTTAAAATTTTTAGAATATGCTCAAGAAGATAATGGAAATTTTAAGAATCATCATAGGAATGAAGAAGAGAAATTGAATTCTCATAGTGAAGATTCTTTTGGTAGAGCTATGTGGGCATTAGGTTATACTATTAATAATGCAATTGATGAAGAAATGAGAATTAAATCTAAAAAAATGTTTGACAAATCAATGGATTTTATGAATCGTGTTCAATCTCCAAGAGCTAAAGCCTTTTGTATTGTTGGTTTATATAACTATTATAAATTTAATAATTCTCCTGAAATTTTCTCTAGATTAAAAAAATTAGCAGATGAATTATTAGAAATTTATGAACATGAATCTTCAAAAGATTGGCAATGGTTTGAACCTTATCTTACATATTCAAATTCAAAACTTCCTGAAGCTCTTTTTTTAGCATATGAAGTAACTGGAAATGAAAAATATATTGGTGCTGCTAAGAAAACTCTTGATTTCTTGACTAATCTTATGCTAATTGATGATGAATTTGTTCCAATTGGACAAAATGGATGGTATAAAAGAAATGGAGAAAGGGCATTTTTTGATCAACAGCCACTAGATGTATCCTGCATGGTTTTAACTTTTTTAACTGCTTATGGGATAACTAAAGATAAGGAATATTATAATAAGGCAGTTCTTGCTTTTAATTGGTTTTTAGGAAGAAATCATCTTAAACAGATGATGTATGATGATAATACTGGTGGTTGTTATGATGGGCTTGGAAAGCATTCTGTAAATCTTAATCAAGGGGCTGAATCTACTGTATCTTATCTTTTAGCTAGAGTTTTTTTGGAAGAACAAAAAAGACTTAATAAAAAAATGGGCATTGAATAATTTAAAATAGATTATTAAAAATAATAGGATGATCTTTTATTGAATTATTTAATTCACCAAAGTTTTTATGTTTTCTTAAAGTTAACTGATTTTTATTTATTTCATTCCAATTAATAACATAATTTGACCAATTCTGATTTTTTAATTTTTTAGCATGTTTTCCATAAAATAATTTTATAGATTCCTCTTTAAAATAGATAGAATCGGTTTCCACTATTAGATGAGGAATTTCACTTAGAAATCTAATTTCATTTAACATATAAGCATTTATTGTATGATGTCCATCGAAAACAACCCAATTATTATTTAAAGTTTTAACAAGCTTGACATTTGGTAAACCTGAATTTGAGAAAATATGATTCTTTTTTGAAATAGTTTTTTTTAAATTTTTAATTTTATTTAAATCAAGACCTTCTATATCATGAAGATTAATAAGATCTTTAAGCAAAATTTTTTCTTCTACTTTTTTTCTTGAAAAATTAAGCCTGGATTTTAAAAATATTTCATCTTCAAAAAAACCTATAGCATCGTAAATAGTTTTTTCATTTTTGGGTATCTTAGACTTAGCTATATCTATAATAAACTCTTCATTTGAGGGCATTATCATACTTACATATTTTTTACTCATATTATTTTAAAGAAATTTATTTTAACCACTTCAATCCATCAAAATCGAACTTGAATGGAATCACTTTTTTACCGAAAAATTTGACTAATTTATTTTTATCCTCTGCAAATAATAATACACTTCCTCCTCCACCTGAACCGCATATTTTGGAACCAATAGCTCCATTTTTATTAGCATCATCAATTATTTTTTGAAGCTGTTTTGAAACTGTAACTTTTGATAATTTTCTTCTTTCTTCAGTTTCTTTATTCATTAAATAAGCGAATTCATATAAATCTTCTTTTATTAAAGCAGTTCTCATTTCACCTGCAATTTCCTTTATTCTAATTAAATTTTTAGTGTTTTTTCCTTTAAGAAGATTATCAATCATTGCTTTATTTGAATTACCAGATAAATGCCCTTTACCTGAATATACTAAAACTAATCTATCATTAAATTTTTTTATAAATTCTTTTCTTAAATTTAATGGATGAACTTTAACTTCGTCACCAATAAATTCCATATAATTTATCCCACCAAATGTTGCTGCATACATATCTTGTTTACCATTAACTCTCGATGTACTTACTGCTTGTTCTATATGAAATACACTTCTTGCTATTTCAGGTTTATTAGTTAATTTACTTGTTAAAGCTACCCATACAACATTCATAGCACTCGAGGTACCTAATCCAGAGGAAGTAGGAATATCTGCATGATATTCAAGTTTAGTATTATGATCTGTTCCAGTTAAAGTTCCATATACATATCTATCTATTGTGCAATTTAAAACAGCACCACCATGAGTATTAGTGAATGGTTTTATATCGGTTGTACCACCTGCAAAATCTATTCTAACTGGTGCAGAAACTTTTCTAATAAATGTTGACATATTTTCCTCTCTTTTATATAATTAAAAAAACTAGCTTTATATATCTTTTTAAATAATTAAATTAATTTTTATTTTAAGTTCATGATATATTCTTTTAATCTAGGATCTATTGAAGTTGTTGCATGTTTTTCTAATTCAATTGGCGAAACCCATTTTAATTCTTTAAACCCTTTAGCAGGTTTTTCTTTACCTGATATTTTTTCACATAAATAATATATAAGTAAAAATTCCTTTTTTTCAGGAGGAATTCTTGCAAAAATTGGGCCTAAACTCTTGGTTTTTAATCCTGTTTTTTCTTTAATTTGCTTTTCGATTGATTTTTCCAAATCTTCACCATAAACAGGTGTTCCACCTGGAAAACTCCAAGTTAATTTTGGAACATAAGGATCTTTTTCTCTTTTACCTATTAAGATTTTTCTAGAAGATGTATCAAAAACAATTCCTAATACATTTACTAAAAATATCCCTTTTTTTATCTTTTTTAAATCTAATTTAGTCATTTTTGGAAATTAACCCCCTAGAAAACTTGAACACTCTATTAATGACTGTCATAGTTGAATTTAAGATGAATTAATAGTTTAAAAAGATTATTGTTTACATATTTGCTCATTTTTTAATCGATTCGTGATATAATATAACTCCTGCTTTAAATATTGAATCTAAGACTGAATGTTAAAAAAACTATGTGAGATTAGTGTTTTAAGGGCAAGATTATTGTTTAGATATTTGCTCATATTTTAATCGATTCGCAAGATAAAAAATGTCTTAAATTTAAGAATAAATCTAAAATTTAAGGTTAAATAAAAACTAGAAGAGATTAGTGTCTTAAGGGCAAGATTAATGTTGAATCTATTTGCTCATCTTTTTAATAAAAATGAGTTATTTTAAAAAATTATTATTTAGATTAAAATTTTAATCTAGAAATAGTTTTTTCATAGGGTTTGTTATTAATAAACTGGCACCTAATGTTCCTGGATGTTCTAAATCTGACCAGGTAATTTTAGTTTCTCTAGGAAGAGTAATATATCTTTTTGTTTGTTCTTTAATTAATTTTAATAATGGCTCACCAGCTTCTTTCATACCGCCATTTAATATAACAATTTCTGGATCAAATACATTTATTAAAGATGCAATTCCTCTACCAATAAAACCAGTTATTTCTTCAAGTAATTTTTTAGCATCTGGATTTTTCATTTTTAATAAATCTTTTACTAAAATATCTTTGCCAAACTTTTTTTCTATATTTTTTTTAGCTTCTTGCCATAAAATTTCAAAGAATTTATTATTATCTAAAACAATATGCCCCATTTCTCCACCATATCCATTTCCAACAAATAATTTATTTTCAACAACAATTCCTCCTCCAATTCCAGTTCCAAAAGCAAGAACTATAAAATTCTTTTTTTTGCATCCTAGTTTAGCTTCTGCTAGAGCAACACAATGTACATCGTTTTCAACAATAACTTTTTTTTTAAATTTGTTTTCTAGATGTTTTTTTAGATTAAAATTTCTAAAAGGAAGATTTGGTGGATTTATTATTATTCCTTTTTTTGAATCAAGAGGCCCTGGTGAACCTATTCCAATACCCATAATATCTTGACTAATTAATTGGGAAATTGAATCATCAAGTTCTTTAATTAATGATTCTTGATCTTTTGGTGTTGATTTTTTTACATATTTTATTACTTTTCCATTATTAACAAGAGATACTCTTAGATTAGTTCCACCTAAATCTACTGCTATAACTTTAGATCCTGCCATAATTATCCTCCAATCTCACTATATCGTTTTCGTCAAATTCACCATAGGAAACTTCTAAAACTTCAACTGTTTTATCTTTTGAAAATAATCTATGTTTCATTTTTTTCTTTATTTTAACAATATCTCCTTTTTTGTATTTTTTGTTTTTATTTCCAATTTCAGCATAACCATCTGTTAAAAAATACCACATTTCTTCTCTTTTAAAATGATATTGGAGACTTAATTTTTGTTTTGGTTTAACTGTTAAAATTTTTACAGTTGAAATTTCATTTAAGGTAAATTGTTTAAAATCTCCCCAAGGTTTTTTAACTAATTTCATATAACTACTCTTTTTTAATATATATAATAAAATTCAATTTTTAAATGTTTTTAATTTAAAATACTTTTTTAAACAAAAGATAATATTGTTTATAATGAAAAAAAAGAGTAAAATATTAATTTTATTAATATTATTAATTAATTTATTTTTAATTCAAATTTTTGCTCAAGAACATAATGATTATCTTCCTCATGGCGGGAGTCCTGAAAATACTATAGTTATAATTAATCCTCTTTTGAATCATTCAAAATATATTGGAAATTATTATAAAAATATTAGAAATATTCCTGATCAAAATATTTTCTATATGGATCCTTATGCTAGTAATTATGATAATTTTAATTCAACAAATCTTGATGCATTGTTAGGTACAATGGAAAATTTAGGAATTGAAGATCATATTGATTATATCATTGTTTCAACGGTTCCATATCAATCTTCGCAATATAGGATTTCTAGTCAAAGTTATGTAACAAGCACTTGTAGCCCAATGTATCATATGTCAATATCTTCAGTATATACAACTCCTTTAATTAAGTCAAGAATCTTTGCAAATACTACTATATATGAGAGAAATCATTATTCTCAATTTTCTTTTTCAGCTTCTCCTTCTGCTTTTGATAATTCTTTTAATTGGAGCTGGGGAACAAATTCAACTGTAGGGGATAGATATTTTATTGGAGCATTATTAGGATATACAGGCAGTTCAGGAAATACTATTCAAGAGATTATTTCTATGATAAATCGATCTGTAGCTGTTGATGGAACAAGGCCTGAAGGAACTTTTTATTTTATAAGAACAAATGATGTAGCTAGGTCTGGTCCTCGTGATTGGCTATTTTCAGGAGTTTCAGAATATATTAATAATTTGAGTGGAAATTCAGAATATTTAAATTCAAATGCAACTCCTGGAATAACCCTTCCTATGGCAGACATGATATTTTGGGGATAATGACTGGTGCAGCTAATCCTGGAATTGTTGCAGCAAATATGACTATGTTACCTGGTTCATACGGGGATCATTTAACAAGTTTTGCTGGAGTTTTAACTGGAACAGGCCAGGAAGAATTAACTGAATATATTAAAAAAGGTGCTTCAGGTTCATCAGGAACTGTTGAAGAACCTTGTAATTTTGATGGTAAGTTTTCAAGATCTGATTTTCATATTTATTATTATAAGGGTCTATCATTAGGTGAAGCTTATTTAAGAAGTATAGATTATGTACCTTTTCAAAATCTATTGGTTGGAGATCCTTTAACAAGGCCTTTTGGATATATTCCAACTGTAAATGTAACTATTGCTAATGGGATTGTTTCAGGGATTACTACTATAAATGTTGATTCTTATACAATAAAACCAAATGCAACAATTTCTCATCATGACCTTTATATTGATGGAATTTTTATTGGATTTTCAAATCCGGGTGAAGATTTTATTATTGATACTAGTCAATATGCTGATGGATATCATGATGTTAGAGTTGTAAGTTATGATAGTTCTTCTATTTCAACACCTGGCAGATGGATTAACATAATTAATTTCAATAATTATGGAAATGAAATTAATATTTCCAGTGATAAATTATCAGGAGATCTTTCAACTTTATTTAATATTAGTGTTTTTTCAAATAATATTAATATAAGAGAAATAAGATTATTAATGAATAATAGGGTAATAGCTTCTACAAGTTTATATCAAGATTCTTTATTGATTCATTCAAATACCCTTGGTGCAGGAAGAGTAAAAATGATTGCTGAAGCAGAATATAATGATGGTAGAATTGCATTTAGTTTACCATTATATTTAGATATTAGTTATAGTAATCAATCAAATATAAGTTCAAGAAATTTACCGATTGCTTATAATTATTCAAAAAAAATTTATAGTTATCAACCTGTTCTTTTTGAACTTCCTGGTATTGATATTGATGGAGGCTCATTAACATATTCAATAATTAATCTTCCAAATCAATCTGGAATTGCTATGAATACAAATACTTTATCGCAAAGATTATTAAGACCTTTAAGAAATGCTACAAATAGCGATAGAATAAAATATTCTGTAACTAATTTTAATGGAACTGCTTATGGGTTTATAACATTAAACTATGAATTTTTACCATATAATCCCCCAATATCTATCTTAGATAGTCCAATAAATTCTTATAATATTAATTTGAGTTTAGTAAATTTCAGATGCAATTCAACTGATAATTCTAATTTGAATAATATTACTTTATTTATTTGGAATTCAACAAATTCTATAATCTATTCAAATACAACTTTTATATCTGGAAAATTTAATTCAAGTTTATTTAGATATAATTTTACATATTATAATAATTATAAATGGAATTGTTTAGTAACTAATAATAATTCTTATTTTGATTGGGACAATAATCGGACTTTATTAATTTCTGATACAAATTATCCTAAATTTTCTAATTATACTGATAATAATGGTACTTTAACGGATTCTGGAATAGCCTTATTTAATGTTAGTGTAATTGAATCTAATGGAAGTGTTTTTTTGAATATTAATAATTTAAATTATACTTCATTAAATTCAAATTTGACTTATTATAATCCGATTAATTTAACTTCTGGAGTTTATAACTACAGATGGTGTTCACATGGAATTGGAGCTAGTAGGAATTTGAATTGTTCATTAATAAAAAGTTATACTGTCTTATCTACACCTTCACTAGCACCTTCTTCAGGAAGTGGAGGTAGTAGCGGCGGAGGAGGTAGTTCTGGTGGTGGAGGTGGAGGGGGAAGTCGACTAATGATTATTAAGAATAATACAATAGATACAACCACAAATAATTCTATAAATTTGTTAAATGGGTTAACTATTTCTTTAGTTAATAATAATACATTAAAATTTAGAAATGAAAATAATTTTGATTATATTGATATTTTAGAAATTAATAATTCTGAAAAAAATATTGAATTAAAAATTAAAAGCATTAATCAAATTGTTTTTATAAAGTCTGGAGAAGAAAAAAGATTTGATACAAATAATGATCAAATTTATGATCTTTATCTTAAGATTAATAATATTGAAAATAATTCATTAAGTATTTTTTTAAAAATAATTAATCAAAGTATACAACCTTTGGAAAATAATGATATTATAATCTCAAATGAATCGAGTATTGAAAAAATTCCTGAATTCAAACATAATAATGAAGGATTTTTAATAATAATGTTTAAGATAGTTATTATCATATTAGTAATCTTGATTTTTGCAGTTATTGGTTTAATTGCATATTATTTTTTAATATCAAGAAAAAATATTTTAAATAGAATCGGGCCAATGACAATTAATGATCATAGTGTAAAAGATATAAAAGTGGTTAATATTAAAGATATAAAAAAGATTTAAGTTTAATCTTCTTCAATTTTCAATCCATTATAATCAAATTTAAATGGAATAATTTTAAAACCTGGATTTTTATCTTGATATCTTTTAATTAATCTATTTTCAATTAAAGATTTATTTCTTTCATCATTTGAATAAATAATTAAACAACCGCCTCCGCCTGCTCCTGTTGCTTTACAAGCGCAAGGAAAAAAATAGGTTATATCCTCGATTAAATCTTTCATAAGTTCTGTTTCAATTGATTTATCTAAAGATCGTTGCAATTCCCAGGTCTCTTTAACCAAGTCAGTTATATCTCCATTACTTTTAATCGATCTAGCCATATCTTTTGATATTTCTTTCATTCTATCAAGTTTTGGAATATTTTCATCATAATTTTTTGGACCAAAAACATTATCATGCAAATTTGATGATAAATGAGTTTTTCCTGTATAAACTAAAATTAATTTATTTTCAAGATCTTGGCTTCCATAATAAATTTGTTCTCTTCTAATTGAATCATTGGTATTAAATTCCCAGAGATTAAGTCCTCCATAAATTGCAGCTGCTTCATCTTGAAAACCTGCTCTATGCCCTATAACTTCATTTTCAAACTTATGTACTCTTTGAATCAGATTTTTTTTATCTTTAATTAGATTAGTATTTGCTGCAGCTAAATAAACGGCTCTTAAGGCTCCAGATGTGCCTAAACCACTTGATCTAGGAACCTCTCCTAAGGAAGTAGTAAGATTAGAATCATCAAGATAACCTGAAACTCTTAAATTAATTGCAGCATTTAAAACATAACCACCAAAATCTTTTCTATAAGGATCTGAATCAGGCCAACCTCCTGAAATATCTATTCTAACTGGTGCTGATACTCTTGTTGTCATTTTAGAAAAAGATAAAAGGGATTATTTAAAGATATATTAAATTGATTATAACTATAGTATTATCCACGAACAATTTCAACTTTAGTAAAAGCCCAGCAAAACCAATCTTTTATTCCCCAATTACATGTAGCACCAATTTTTTGAGCTTCTTTTTCACCATAATACCCTATGAAGAATATTGTAAGTATTAATGCTAAAATAAGAATTATTAACATTAATGCAAAATTAGCTTTTTTATTCATGTTTAAGAAATGAACTTCAATCATTTAAATCTTTTCATCTGTAATAAATCTGGATTCAATAGGTTTTCTTTCTAAAAGAAGACCTAGATAAGAAAGACTTTCATGTCCGCAACAAATGAGATCTTCATTTTCATAAATTGATATTGCTCCGTTAAAATCTTCATTTCCTTCTAAATCTATATCATCTATTGATTCTATACTTCTAATAAAAGGCCATAATCTTGTAATAGCATTTTTTGTTGAATTAATATATCTATTTGTAGGAAGATAAGCTTGAAAACTTAAAGGTACTTTATTAGAAAGTTCAAAAACTGAAGAAAGATGGTAAGAGAAGTGAACTTTTTCTTTTGTAAAACCTTTGATTAATGCCCTATATTTTATATCAGGTAAATCTTGATCTATAATTATGGGAGTTTCTATACCTCTAACTTTAAATTGTGTATAAGAATCATATAATAAACCAAATATTTTTTTAGAAATGTCATAAAATTCTTCATTGGCACATATTGCTTGTCTATATGTGTGGGAAAATAAAAAACCTTTAATTGAAATACAATTTTTCGTTAACTCTTCATCATTTCTTGGAGATTTAATCTCAAATTCACAAAATCTTTCCCATGAACCCATTGTTTTAGGTTTAAGCATTAAATCAAGAATGAATTTCACTATTAAAAGATTATTATAAAAAATAAGTTAGTTAATTAAAAAAAAATAAAAATTGTAAGATTTATTAACCAACTTTTATTATTATTTATATGGATTTTAAAAAGAGGTTGATAGTAGGTTTAACCGCAAAACATGGTAAGGATTGGAAGAAAAAACTTGATGAAATAAGAAAATATAAAATTAAAAGATTTGCTTTATTTTTAGAAGAAATTCCCTATAAAGAAAGGGAAAAGGTATATGTTGAATTGTTAAATACAAAAATAGATGAGATTCCACTTGTTCATATCAGAGATGATTTTAATGAAGAAGAAATTTTATTTTTAAAGAAAAATTTTAAATCAAAATATTTTACAATACATGAATCACATTTTAAATTATTAAAAAAATGGAATGGAACTCATAAAAATCTATATCTTGAAATGAATTTTGATGATTATGTTCCTAAAAATGTTGAAATTAATAAGATAGGCGGATTTTGCATTGATTTATCTCATTTTAAGGCTGCTGAAGAAAAATGGTCAAAAGATTTTCTTTTTATTGAATCAAAGAAAAAGATTAAAAGATATTTTAAATGCAATCATATCAATGGATATTCTTATAAAAAGAATTTGGATATACATACAATAAGGGGTTTTAAGGATTTTGATTATTTAATGACTTTACCTGAATTTTTATTTGGTGATGTAATTGCTTTAGAAATGTATAATTCCATTAAAGATCAGATAGAATATAAAAAGTATCTTGAAAAATTATTAAATAAAAAATTTAATTGATACCTTTTTAAATATAAAATATCTATATAATTATATAAAAAGAGAGTGAAAATGCAAAAAATTTTAGCAAAAAAAGATTTGAATAAATTTTTAGGTTCATTAATAGAAAAATATGAGTTGGTTGCTCCTGTTAAGGAAGAAAATACAAAATTTAAAATAATAAAAGATCCTAAAGATGTTTATCTTGATTTTTTAACTCTTGTTCCTGTAAAAAAGTCTTTTATTCCTGAACATGAGGAGATATTTAGTTATAAAAATGGAAAGATTATAGTTAAAGATAATAGAATAAAACCTCGAGTTATTTTTGGATTAAGAAAATGTGATATTAATGCTTTACAGGTATTGGATAGAGTTATGCCTGACCCTATGTTTATTGATAAAAGAAAAAATTCAATTTTAATTGGCTTATATTGCGATAAACCTGATAAATATTGCTTTTGCGAATCAATGGAATTAAACGAGGAGGGTTATGATTTGTTTTTTTATCCATTTAATAAAGATTATTATATAAGTGTAGGAACTAAACGAGGCGAGGATTTAGTAAAAAATTTGCCAAAAGCTAAAAAAGAACTAATATTGAAATATAAAAATTATAAGAGTCTAAAAGATAAAGATATTGAAAGAAACTATAAAAATAAAATTTGGGAAAGTGATTCTGATAAATGTTTAAGTTGTTCTGCTTGTACTATATATTGTCCTACTTGCAATTGTTTTGATATTAAAGATAAATTAGATATAAATCTTAAGGACGGGGTTAGAACTAGACATGAGATGTCTTGTCAATTAAAGTCTTTTTCCAGAGTAGCTGGTGGAAAGTCCTATAGAGATTCTAGATTATCCAGGTTTAAACATTTTGTATATCATAAAATAGTTTATTATAAGAAAAGATATAATCGATATATGTGTGTTGGATGTGGAAGATGTTTAAGGGTTTGTCCAACAAAAATAGATTGGGTTGAAACTATTAATATATTAAAATCAATTGAGAGGAAAAAATAATGCCTGGATGCATCCCTGAAGAATATAAAATTAGTGAAGTATTGAATTTTACAGATGATGTAAAATTATTTAGAATTAAAACTAATATGAATCCTAAACCCGGCCAATTTGTTGAAGTTTCAGTACCCGGAATTGGAGAATGCCCTTTAGCATCATGTTCTTATGAATCAAAACATATTGATATGCTTACTAGGAGAGCAGGAAATGTAACTACTTCTTTTTTTCAATTAAAGGCAGGAGATTCGATTTTCATAAGAGGCCCCTATGGAAAAGGATTTCCAATAAATAAATTAATTAAGAAAAATTTAATTATGATTGCTGGTGGAACGGGAATAGCTCCAGTAACATCCTTAATTGATTATGTTGAAAAAAATAGAAAAGATTTTGGAGAAATCCATATTTATTTTGGATTTAGAAATGAAAATTATATATTATTAAAAGATAAAATAGAAAAATGGAGAAAAAAGTTCAATGTTACTTTAACTCTTGATAAAAAATTAAATTCTTCTAATAAATTAAGTTGTGAAATTGGATTTATTCAAAATATTCTTGATAAAAAGAAACCTGATTTAAATAATTCAATTGCATTAATTTGTGGTCCTGAAATAATGATGCAATGTGTAACTGATAAATTGATGTCTATGGGATTAAAATCAAATAAAATTTATTGGTCTATGGAAAGAAGGATGGAATGCGGTTTTGGTTCATGTAATAGGTGTTTAATACAAGATGTTTATGTGTGCAAAGATGGACCTGTTTTTAGATATGATATAATTAAACCAAAATTAGATAATGAACAATCTGCAAATGAATACAAGGGTAATTAAATTAAAATATTTTATCTTATTTTTTGTTTTATTAATTAGTATAAATTATGTTTTTGCACAAGTAAATGACAGTGAAAAGTATCAGATTGGAGAAAGTGAAACAGAAGTTAATGTTGGAGCAAAAGATAAGGCATTAGCAAAAAATGTTGAAATAGACCCGGTTAATGGAAATTTAAAAATTACATTAAATGAAGGAGGTTTAGTTAAAGTAAATTTAGCTGATAGGACGGAAATTTATTCAGATTTTGGAAATATAAATGTTAATTTAAATGGAAAAATTCAATCTATAAAACCTTCTTTAACATTTAATAATAATGGGCAAATAATTAAAGCATATTTTACTACTAATAAAGATAATAAGATTATTTTAGGCAATTATGAACTAAATTTAAAAGCAGGTGATGGTGTAACGCTACAAAATGGAAAATTAACAATAATTCCTAAAGATGGCAAAATAACAGAACTTCCAAAAAAGTTATATGATAATCCTGATGGAAATTTAGAAATCAGTTTTTTTAGCCCAAGAAAAGATAATAAATTAATTTTAGGAAATGATGAAGAATTTTCAAATGGTATTTTAAAATTTGAATTTGATAAAGATAATAATGGTTATTTTTTTGTTGAAGGTGGTGCAACTTATGCTGGTTTAGAAATTATTAATAAAAATAATGTAAAAACTATATTAAGTACTACGGGTGAACGAGTTTTAACTCCGGATGTTGCATATATATCTACAAATATTAAAGATGGTAAGCTTGTAATTGGAACAAATAATGGCGAAGGTCCGATAGTAAAATTCATTAATGATAAAAAAAATTCTTATGGAATCTGGGTTCAACCAACCGATCATTTATCTGTAAAAGCTTATGAAAAAGGTTCTTTTATTTCAATAACTAATAGAAATAAAGATGGACTCATTCCTGATGGAAATATTGTAGGGACAGTTGCTATTAATGAAGATAATAAAGGAATTTTTGTTAAAGATAATGAAGTTGTAATGACAACAAATGGAAAGTATTTTAAAATGAGTGGTGAAGTAACTAGTGAATCCCCCATGGAATTAGAAGAAAAGGCTTTAACATTTTCTTCACAATCTGGAAAAGATTCTACGACTGTTCCTATCCAATTTAATTTTGCACAATTAGATGAAAATGGTGATGTAAGGATTTTATCTGATAAGAAAATGATAGTTACCAATTCTTTGGAATTTAGTTATGGTAAAAAACCTACTGCTTATAGGGGAGAATCTTATGATAAACTTAATCCGGTTTTTTCCAGAACTATCTCTGACAAATTAACTTATAATTATCCGAATGAAAAGAATTTTGAAAAACTTACTGGACTAAAATTATCTATGGATGATTATTCTAGAAAAAAAATGACAACAGATCAATATAGGATGTTAATGGATATGTATTTTACTCTTACTCCTGAAAATGTTAAAGCTGTTAAAGAAGTAATGATTCATAAATACGCTACTATGGGAGGTTATCCTGCTGCTGCTTGGGGTGGCCCTGGAGCTGTTGAATATGGCATGAATTATATTAAACCCAATATTCTTTTACATGAACCGGTTCATTCTATAACTTTATTAAATTCTAAGTTTGAAAAAGAATGGTTATCCGTGGGTGGAGGCAGTATTAATGAAGGAGGAAAAGCATATGTTTCTGATTATGCTAAAACAACCTGGAAAGAACATGCAGCAGAATATGGGGCTTGGTTTATCTATAGGGAACCAACATTAACATCTAAAAAATTAAATGATCTTGAAGATGGACCCTATTATAGAGCACAATTATCAGTATTAACTAAACATAAAGTAGTAACAATGGATAATTATAATTCAATAATGAAATCTGCGGGACTTGAAACTGGAAATGATGCAGTTGAAAAATATATTAAAGAAGGAAAAACAAAATTCTCTCAAATTAAATCTGGAGATAAAAATTCGGATACATTAAAAGTAAATTCTGATTGGATGTCTGATTCAGTTTCTGTACCTTCAAATGGAGGTATAAACTGGAAATGAAAAAATATTTATTTTTATTTTTAGGATTAATCTTAATTAATTTAGTAAGCGCATCTAATCTTTATTATAATATCACTTATATATTTGATAAAAATGATATAGAAATAAAATCCGTTAATGTCATTTATTCTTCAAGTTATATACCCTTAGATGAGGGAGAATTAATTGTAAAAATAAAAGCTGGTGAAAAGACTCTGTCTGAATATAAATTTAATGTGCCAAATCAATTATTCTATGATGAAATTTCTGAAGAAGAAAATGAAAGTCTTATAGACGGGGGCTTTATTGAACTTCAAAATGGAACTTTTAATATTATGGTTCCTTATAATGAAAAAGGAGATAATATAAAAACTTATTTTGAAAATAAAGAAGTAGCTAATTATGAAATAAAAGATTTTTCAAAAAAAGAGTTAAAATCTAAGGAGATTATTAAAAATCAATTAGAATCTGAATTAAAAAATAAAGATAATCGCCCTGTAAAAATTATTTTATTTATATTAATAATGATATTATTATATTTTGCTGTCTTTTTTATTTTTAGAAAAAAACCTATTAAAAATAGTAAAAAAGGACAAGCATCAATCTTCATAATAATCGCTTTATTAATCATAACTTTAATAGGTATATTTATAATTTTAAGATCAAGTGAAGATGAAAAGAATAATCAAGAAATTAGCTATATTAAAAATTATATAGATTCTTGCATTGCAAAAACAGGTGAAGAGGCTATATATCATATTTCCCAATCAGGAGGATATTATGAATTACCTATTGAATCTACTGATAATAAAATAGCATTTTATTTATTAGATAATAAAAATAATAAGCCTACTAATGAAAAAATAGAAATTGAACTTTCAAAATATGTTGATAATTTATTTTATTTTTGTTTAAATAATTATGAAGAATTTCCTGATTATGAAATTATTCAAAGTTTATCACAAACAAAAGCTAAAATTGAATCCGATAAAGTTATTTTTAAATTAGATTATTTAGTAATAATAAAGAAAGATAAAATTACTTATAATCTTGATTATTTTGAAGTACCAGTTAATGTAAGGCTTGGTGAAATAATATTGAGTATCGATGAAATAATGGAAAGACAGATGAAAGATACAAATACCTTATGTATGTCTTGTATGGAAGAGATTGCAGATAAGAATAATCTTTTTATTGAAATGAATGATTATAAGGACAATATTTTAGTAGTTTCAATTATTGATAAAGATTCTAAAATATTAGGTGAAGATCTTTATTTTTATTATGCTAATAAGTACGATAGTAATGAAAATGGTTCAATTTAAATATAAATATGTATTAATATAAAAAAAGAGAAAATGATATTTAAGGATTTTAATGAGATAATAAAAGAATCAAAAAAAGATAAGGATATTTTAGGATTATTTTTAGGAGGTTCAAGAGCAAAATCTGAAGAATTTGTTAAACCTGATTCAGATTATGATATTTATTTGATTGTTAAAGACAGTGTTGCAAAGAAGTATAAAAAAGATGCAGAAAAACATTCTGATAGCAAATTTGAATTTATTGTAAAATCAATGAAGGAATTTAAATCTGAAAAAATCAAGGATTGGGAAAGATATTCATATAGGCATGTTAAGGTAATAATTGATAAAAATAAACAAATACAAAAAATTGTAAATAAAAAAGCGATAATACCTAAAGAAGAAAGGAAGAAGTTTATTAGTGGCCATTTAGACAGTTATATTAATTATGTTTTAAGGTCATTAAAATGTCATAGGGATAATAATCATTTAGCTTCTATACTTGAAGCGCAAAGATCTATTGAACCTTTATTATCAATAATCTTTGCCTTAGATGATGGTAAATCTTTACCTTATTATAAATATCTCGAATGGGAATTATTAAATTATCCTATAAAGAAATTGCCTTTATATGGAGAACATCTTTTAGAATTAATTAAAAATATAACTGTTCATGGAGATATTAAATCTCAACAAGAATTATTTGAACTTATTGAAATGATATTTAGAAAAGAAGGATATGGCGGTGTATATGAATCTTGGAAATGGAAAATTTCTTGGATAAGGATGTATAAATAATGACAAAAAAATTAAAGGTGGGATTATTTGGAATATCTGGTTGTGCTGGATGTTTATTAACATTTATTTATGAAGAATGTTTTAGGGAAATAACTAATCTTGTTGATGTTAAAGCATTTCCTTTAATAAAAGAAGAAGATTACAAAGGTGATTTTGATTATGTTTTTATTGAAGGAACTGTCTGTTTTGATTCTGATATTGTAACATTAAATGAATTAAGAAAAAGAGCAAAACATGTTGTTGCATTTGGTTCATGTGCATGTGTTGGAGGAGTTCCTTCAATTAAGAATTTTTTAGATTCTGAAAAAACAATGAGACATGTTTATCCTGTTTTTAATCATTTGAAATCAGAACCACCAACTCCAATTGATATGCATATAAAAGTTGATCATTATTTACCTCAATGTCCTCCATCTAAGGAAGAATTAGTTGATTTTGTTCAGTGTATCGCTCAAGGAAGAGATTTTAAAGCACACAGAGATCCTGTTTGTTATGAATGTAGGAGACTAGGAAATCCCTGTTTACTTGATAAAGGAGAGATTTGTTTAGGTCCAATAACTAATGGAGGATGTAATGCATTATGTCCAACAAACTCTACTGAATGTTATGGTTGCAGGGGCCCGTGTAAAGATGCAAATATTAAATCATATTTAGAAATGCTTAAACATATGGGATATTCTGAAAAAAATATGCATGATAAAATGTCCACTTTTGCTGGAATTCAATTTAAGGAACAAGAAGGAAAACATTCTGAGTGGCTTGATAAATAAGTAGTTATTATAAAGTAATAACAATAATAAGATTTAAATATAAGTTATTTCTACATTTTTTATGAAAAAAATATCTAGAAGAAGTTTTTTAGAGACTGGACTTTCTGGAATTCTGGGTGCTAGTTTAGCTTTAGATGGAAGTTATGTTTTATCTGATGAGAATGCAAAATCTGAAACAGAAAAAATTGAATATTTAAAAATAATAGAAAGACCTGTAAATAGGGCTGTTCCTTGGCTATATCAGTATTTATTACCTAAGGGAATGGAAGATGTTGAAGCATTAAAATTAGAAGTAGAAGTTGGTAAAAGAGAGTGGGAAAGTATTAAAGATAATTTAAGTGAAAAAGAACTTTATAATTTTATTAAAGAAGGGAATCTTCCTATAAGAAATACAACTAGGGTTATAATTAATGCATATGGGGTTCATAAGGTAAAATATGATGAACTTGTTGGAGGATTATTTGATCAGACCAAATATTTTACAACAATAAAAAAGCATCCATTAGATGATGAATTAAAATTTACAAAAAAAGATAAGGGGCTTGTTGATAGTTTTATTAAAAAGGTAATGGAAGAAACAAAGGCAACTGAATTTCCTTATGACTCTAGAATTGTTGTAACATCTGGACTAGGAAAATCTAATATGGAAGTATTTATTCCATCAAAAGAAAGTGTAAAAAGAGAATTTAGTCCTGGTGAAGAATTTGATGCTTTAAGAAAGTATATGTTTTGTTCAATGGTTAATCCGGATCCAATGGATAGAATAGATTCTACAGCATTAATAACTTATTATAAAAAGGCTTTAGATGAAAGAAAGCCTAATAAACCTAAAAAGAAACTTATTATTTATTAGATTAAATGATTAAAAATTCTTATTGTTCTTATTTAAAAAATAGAATTAATTATTTGAATAAACTAGTAAATCAAAATAGATTTGGAAGATATATTTTATTAGAAGAAAAAATACATCCATTATCTGGAGGAACTTTATTTGAAATAACAGGTGTTAATGGCGAGGGTTATAATCAATTTGAAGATTTAAATGGAAGTAATACTATAACTCCTATTGCTTGTGTAACAAATTCAAGATATAAGCATAGATATTATGTTTTAGATAATACTAAACGTCTATTAATATTATCTAAATTTAATTGTAGTTTAAGAAAAAAGAAAGCAGAAAATCTAGCTTATGAAAGAGCTTTAAAAATTGCCCAATTAGTTGAAAGAAGAACAGCTTTATCAATTATAGAAAGAACTAAAAGATATTCTGGTGTAAGAGAAAGTAAGATAGTAAAACTTTGTTGAATTAGGATAAGAACATAATCATTGTTAATCTTTATAAATAATAAATTGTTTATATTAATTAGATAATATAAAAGAGGGGAAACATGAAAAAACATAAAGAGGTCAAAAAGAAAGATAAATTTGAAGATAAAGGAGTTTTATTTGTTCCTGCTGGAATATTAATTGGAATTGGAGTAGGTTTTATTACTGGAAATTTACCTGCAGGACTTTTTATTGGTTTAGGAGTTGGATTTCTTATTTGGGCAATAATAAAATTTTTTAGGAAATGATTTTAAAAAATAATATGAAAAAAGAAGAAATTGAAGCAAAAAACAAATATGATCTTATAGCTGAATTTTATCATAACTTTCGAACAAAAGAAAATCCTAAAGGTTGGATGTATAATGAACATCTTGAAATGCCAGCAACTTTAAAATTAATAGGAAATGTAAGAGCTAAAAAAGTTCTTGATTTTGGATGTGGTTCAGGAATATATACAAAAATATTAAAAAATAAAGGCGCAAAAATCAAAGGATTTGATATAAGTGAATCTATGTTAAAAATAGCTAGAGATAATTTACCTGATATTGAATTTAAACAAGGTAGTGGAAATAAGATTCCTTATAATGAAAAATTTGATTTAGTTATTGCATCTTTAGTTATGGATTATTTTGATGATTGGTCTAAACCATTTAAAGAAGTATCAAGGGTTTTGAATAGTAATGGAGAATTTATTTTTTCAATAGGGAATCCTATAAGTGAAACTTCAATTAAATATGAAGTTGATGGAAAAAGAGTAAAATATGAAGGAATTCCTGTAAGAATATTTGGAGATTATTTTAGTGAAAGAAAAATATATGGAATTTGGAAAAATATATTACATAAAAATAAAGTTAGAGATATAAAGATGCCAACTTATCATAAAACTTATGAAACTGTGATTAAAACTATCCTATCAAATGGATTTGAAATTGTTGATTATATTGATTGTTATCCAACTAAAGAATCTCAACATCTTTTTCCTGAAGAATATAAATTTTTAACAAGAGTTCCATTTTTTTGTTCATGGAAAGTAAAGAAAAAATGACAAAAGAAATTAATTTAAATCATATATGCAAAGTTGAAGGTCATGCACATCTTAGTTTAAAGATTGAAAATAATAAGGTTAAAATTTGTGAACTTAAGGCAAGTGAGGGGGCTAGATTTTTTGAAGCATTAGTTTTAAATAAAAGATTAGAAGATGTTCAAGAAATTGTATCAAGAATTTGCGGAATTTGTTCATCAGCCCATACTGTAGCCTCTATCCAGGGTTTAGAAGAAGCCTTGAAAATAAATCCTTCAAATCAACAGTTATTGATTAGAGAAATGTTAACAATTGGCGAAAGAGTAAGAAGTCATGCTACTCATCTTTATTTTTTAACTTTACCTGATTATTTTAATGCTGCTTCTGCACTTGCATTAGGAAAAGAACATAAAGATAAAATTAATGATGCTATAGCTCTTATAACTCTTGGAAATAAGATAGTTGAAGCATTTGGTGGAAGAGAGATACATCCTTTCTTGAAAATCAAGGAAAAGATGCCAAATGTTGATTTTAGTTTTTTATTAGAAAGATTAAAGACTTTAAAACCTATAACTTATAGGACAATTGAATTATTTACAAATTTAGATTATCCTTCTCTAAATAGGGAAACAGAATATTTATCATTAAAAGAAGATAAAGTTTATGCATCCATATCTGGAAAAATATCAAGTGGAACTGGATTATTTTTAGAAAAAGATTATAAAAAACATTTAGCTGAAAATATAAAAGAATATGCTACATCTAAATTTGCATTAAAAGATGGAAAACCTTTGATGGTTGGAGCTATGTCAAGAATTAATAATAATCATGAACAAATGGATTCTGAATCAAAAATAGAACTTGATAAGGTATTAAACAAATTGAATATAAAATTACCTTTTAAAAATCCATTTCATAATAATATTTGTCAAGCTATTGAACTACTTTATATGATTAATAGAGCTATTTATTTGATTGAAAATTATTCACCAAAAGAAGAAAATATTAGTTATAAGAAAAAAGAAGGAATTGGTGTATCAGCTGTTGAAGCTCCAAGAGGAACATTATATCATGAATATAAAATAGATAAAGAAGGAAAGATAGTTCTTTGTAATATTATTACTCCAACTGTTCAAAATCTTAATATGATGGAAATTGATATAACCTCTATTGTAAACAAGGATTTATCAGAAAAGAAAACTAAAGAAGAAATAATAAAAGATGTTGAGAAATTAATAAGAGCATATGACCCATGTTTTTCATGTTCAACTCATTTCTTGAAAGTAACTTGGTTGTAAGATATATGGAATTGTTATAATTTATAAAATTAGATTTATTTTATAAATTATTAATATAAAAATAAAAAATATTGTAAATGGAGTTAAAAAATTGAAAAGAAAAATTAAGGATTTGTTAGCTATATTATAATTTTCATATTTGCTAATAAATTCTGAATTTATTGCTATTATGAATAAAATTAATATTAAAGTTACGGTTATAATTTTCAAATTTTTAATATTAAATACTTTATTTTGATTCATAAAACTTTAATATTAAAATATTTTAAATAAATGTAGTAATTATAAATTTTATATATAATTTTTTATAGAAATAGTTATAAGCTAAAATAGATTATTTATTTGTATGAAAGGAAAAGTTATACTTCCACCACATTATGAATCTATAGAGGGATATTTATTATTTTTAGGTGGACCAATAAAAGGAGCTCCTTATTGGCATAATGAAGCTATATCAATCATTCATAATATTGATGATAAAATAAATATTGCTTCTCCTAGCAGAAGAGTAGATAAAAAATATTTGGATAAAAATCCTACTACTTTTAAAAATTCAACAAATCAAGAAGAATGGGAACAGGTTGATTGGGAAACTTTTTATTTAAACAGATCAGCAAAAAAAGGAACAATTCTATTTTGGTTAGCTAATGAAGAAGAACATTATTGTGAAAGAGCCTATGCACAAACAAGCAGGTTTGAAATTGGAGAATGGAAAACAAAACATTTAGAATCTGGTTGTAATATGGTTATTGGTTTTGATTCTAAATTTTCTGGTGAGCAATATTTAAAGTATAGATTATCAAAAGAATGCCCAAAAATCTCTTTATGTTCTAGTCTAGAAGAAACTTGCATAAGTGCAATAAAACTTGCTAGAAGATGAATTTCTTAATATAATAAATTTATATTATTAAAAGATTCTTTAACTATAATAAATCTATATTGAATTTTTTACTTTTAAATGATAATTTAGTTATTTAAACCGGTTTTGTTGCGGAGTTCTTTAAACTCCGAACAAGAACGCAACTATTAAATTCTAATAAGACAAAAGTTTCTTAAAAAATAATCATTTCGGACAGAGCATTTAAACCAAAATATTTATATAGTATATAACTATATATTTTATATGGTAACTACAATCCAAGTTGATGAAAAAACAATATTGCTTTTAAAGAGATTAAAGCAGGAGTTAGACGTGTCATCATATGATGATGCAATTAATAAAATGGCTATGAAATGCTTAAAGCCAGAGAAATCTTTAGCTGGATCTTTAAAAAAATATGTTAAAGAATTATCTAGGGAAGATATCTTAGATGATTTAAAAGAGAAAGATGATAGAGTATAATCTTATTGATTCTTCAATATGGATTGATTATTTAATTAATGGAAATCATAAAGAACTAATTGAAAAAGAAGATAAATTATTACTTGCTACCATCTCTATAATAGAAATAAAGAAAAAATTTTCAAAATTAAAAATACCAAAAAAAGAAATTAATGAAAAAGTTGATTATATAAAAAAACACAGTATTATCATAAATCTTGACATAAAGATTGCAGATAAAGCAACCGAGCTAGTTATAGAAAAAAACTTGGCAATAGCAGATTCAATAATTTACGCATCTGCTTTATTAAATAATGCATTACTTATAACGCTTGATAATGATTTTAGGGGTTTAGAGAATGTTAAGATATATTAATTAAAACAAGTAAAATTATTTTTATTATTTTATCTATGTAATATATTTCTTACATTTATCGAAAGATTTATATACTAAATGTAATATATATTTTACATGGTAGAAAGAAAAAATACAAAATATATAGGATATAGATATGGATTTTCATTAATTATAATCATATTTGGAATAATATTATCTTATATGAATATTGAAAAAGATTTTTTAGGATTTAGTTCAGTTGGAACCTGGTTAATCTATGTTGGATTTATTATGCTTGTTGTAATAACTCTTCAATTGTTAAACAATAAAAAAAGAATTGTTGATGAAAGAATGATATTTGTTTCAACAAAAGCATCAAGAATCACTTTTATTGCAATTATTTTATTTTCATTTATTATAATGGTTATAGATGGAATTAAAACAATTAATATTCCTTATTCTTATTTTATGAGTTATTATGTATGCGGAGTTGTTTTAGTCTATAGTATTTCATATAAAATTTTATCGAGGTATTCTTAAAATGATAGGAAATCCTAAGTGGTTTAAAAGAAGAAAATATGGTGGATGGGGATTATGTCCTATTACCTTGCAAGGTTGGATTTATTCAATAATTATTGTTGCTATAACAATAGCTATTACTCTAATTCCTTTTAATGATATGAAAATTAAAATTGGGGTAATAATTATATGGGCAATTTTTTTAGTAGTAGAATTTGGAAGTTTAATGGTTAAAATTAATGATGAAAGAGAAAAGATTCATGAAGCATTTGCAGAAAGAAATGCTTTATGGGCAATAATCTTAGTTATTGTTATTGGAGTTGCATATCAATCTGCAACTAGTTCAGTAAAGGGAGATTTTAGTTCAGTTGATCCTTTTTTAATTGCAGCAGTTGTTATTGGTTTAATTGTAAAAGCAATATCTAATTTCTGGTTTGAAAGGAAAAATTGAAATGATAACAAAGATAGAGTTTTTTAGAAAGAAATTAGGATTAACTCAAGAAGAACTTGCAAATCAAGTAAATGTAACAAGACAAACGATTATTTCTCTAGAACAAGGAAAATATAATCCGTCTTTAGAATTAGCTTCAAAAATAACAAAAGCTTTAAATAAAAAACATATAGAAGATGTATTTCGTATTTAAGAAATGATTCTATATTATTTAAGTTAATGTAAAAATGAAAACAAGAACAAAAATCTTTTTAATATTGTGGATAGCATCAGTTATTTCATCTATTCTCGTTCTTCCTTATATATATAATATTCAAGGTGAACTTCTTAAAGAATCAGGTGTAACTATTCAAACATTAATTTTTTTAGCTATTATTCAAGGAGTAGTTACTTTTGGCATTGCTACTTTTTTTGGTTTAAATTTAGCTGATAAAACAGGTTTTAAATTACCTTTATTAACCTCTTTTATTGAACATAAGAAAATAAAATATTCAAGGACATTATTTTTATCTATATTATGGGGATTTATTGCTGGAATGATTATATTATTAATGGATAAATTTGTTTTTCAAGATTTCATATTATCTTTAATAAATGTTCCGAAATGGCAAGGATTTTTAGCTTGTTTTTATGGAGGAATTGCTGAAGAGATAATAATGAGATTGTTTCTTGTGTCCCTTTTTGTATTTTTAATCATGAAGATTTTTAGAAGAAAAGAATCTAATTCTATTATTATCTGGATTTCAATAATAATTGTTTCTATTTTGTTTGGTCTTGGTCATCTTCCTATTACATCTTCAATTGTGAGTATCACTCCTTTTGTTGTATTAAGAGCAATTGTATTAAATGGAATAGGGGGAGTTATTTTTGGATGGCTTTATTGGAAAAAGGGATTAGAATCTGCTATAATTGCTCATTTTACTGCAGATATTGTTTTACATGTTATAGTGGCTTATTAAGTAGGTTATATAATTTAATTTTCTAGTTTTATTATTTTAAAAATTAAATTTAGAATGAAAAAATATATTCGTTTTGAAAAATTATAAATTATTATTTTAAATATTTAATTTATTTCTTTCTTTCTCTAATGAACTTCTTTAATAAAGAAAAGACTTCTTCTTTCTTATTTGGAATAAATGTTATAGAACCTGCATTTTTATGACCACCACCCGCTACAAAAGATTCTGGCAAATTCTTTTGTATATATGTAAGTAAGTCATGAACTGAAAAATTAGCTTCATCTGTAGCTCTTATTGTTATAGCTGTATTCATTAAACCTATTGAAACAAGATTAGTTATTCCTTTTTCTGTTTTTAAATAATCATGAACTAAACCAACACATTTTCCTGGTTTAGGATAGAATCCAAATCCTGGGAAAGTATTTTCTATTTCAAGTATTTGAAGAGTAGTTGAACCTATCATTTCTAACTTAGCATTTGCTTTAGAAATATCAAGTCCTTTTGAATCAAGTTCTTTAATATAAGGAGCCATTAAATCAACTAGTTTTTTTTGCTTATCTCTAGGTTCACCAAAAACTACTTCAAGATATTCTCTAGCTTCCATAAATCTTAATTTTGTTGAAACAAAATCAATTACTAATGATATATTCAATAAAAGATCTTTAGTATAACCTAATTTTTTTGCAATTTTTAAATAGTCTTCAATTGTGTCTGGGTTATTAATATCAATTCTATCTGCTAAACCTGCAATTGCAGGAATTTCTTCTAAACCAACAACCGGATTAATAAATCTTGATAGTTCTGTACAAAGCATTCCAGCAGAATATTTAGCTCCATCTTCTCCAACTAAAAAAGGATTAACATGAACAAGTACATGTTCTGAAATAACATCTTTTTCAAAAAAATGATGATCAACAACAATAAATTCCATACCATGAATTTTTCCATGTAAAATTCCAAATAAGTCTTCTGGACCTGAACCATTATCAGTTATTATTACTAAAGGCATTTTATTGGAGAATTTGGCTACATTTCTTAATGACATTGCTGTGTCTCTTATAGAATCATCAATTTCATAAAAAGGTGCTTGACATGGAGATCTTATAAAATATTCATATCCTGCTTTGGATGAACCATGTTCTTTTTCAATTAATGGTAAAATTGCTCTTTCTAATGTATAACCTGCACAATAACCGTCAGTATCATTATGATGCCTAATTATTATTGGTCTATTTTGAATAATAGCAAGTCTAATTTGTTCAGCTGCTTCAATAAAAGAAGGTTTTAATTTATCTAATATATGACTTTTAACTAAAAACGGAATCGGGGTAACTTTTGATCTGGCTTTTTGAAGTTTTATAACTGAATCTAAAAATATTTCATGTTCTTCAGGAGATAATTTTGATATTTTATTAATTTCTCCTTCTAATTCTCCATTATATTCATTTGCTTCAACTACTGCTTTAATTGAATCTCCTTCTTTTAATTCTGGAAATGCACGTTGTCCTTTACCTATAAAACCTTTTAATGGAAGAGTGCCTGTTCCATCTGAAACATTAAAAATTGTTGGTCCTCCTGTTTGGACAATTGTTTCAATAATTCCTTTAATTTCGATATTTGTTCTTGGAAAATCTAAGTTTATATCTTTTATTTGCTTAAATTCTGTTTTATGAACTTTTTCTACAAATTTAGCAAAGTTAGGTTTTTCTTCAAACTTGTTAAAGGATTTTTTTTCGAATCCTTTAAAGCCTTTTTTCTGAAATTTTTTATCTTTTCCCATATTAATATAATATAATTCAATTCTACTATATAAAAACCTTTAGTAAAATAAAATTTTTAATTTAAATAAGAATTTTAAACATTCTTAAATATTACTTTATCACCAATTTTTAGATTATTATATTCAGATTGCATTACGTTAATTTCTAAAACATATTTATTAGGATATTTACTTGAATAAGTTTTACATGGATCTGATTTGCATGGTGTTGCATTTGAGATAATATCAACAATTTGCTTATTTGAATCTATAAATATCATATCTAAGGGTATTAAAGTATTTTTCATCCAAAATGTATGATTCATATCTTTTTCAAAAATAAATAACATGCCCATATTTTCATCTAATTTTTCACGATACATTAGACCTATTGATCTTTTAGAGGGGGTATCTGCTATATCTAAATATATTTTATTATCATTAGGAAGAATCAGATAAGGTTTTGAAAATTCTTTATCTATAAGATAAATAACTTCAACAAAAAGAATAATTAGAGAAATAATTAAGATGACCACTAAAATTTTAAATAAAATATCTCCTTTTTTCATATTATAAACAATAATTTCAAATTTATAAAATATTCTTATGTATATACATATATATAGGTTAAATTTAAAAAAGAATATTACAACTTATTTTAGATGATTTTACATTATAGAAAAAATAATGAATTTGATAGTATTGTAGAATGTTGTACTAAACAAAATAGGACTATTTTAATTGATGCTTCATCTTCTGATTCTCATGATTTATCAGGATATTTAAAAATAGTTGAGGATGTTAGAGCTATTGAAAGTGATGTACTTTTTAAAAATACCTGGGCATTATCAGATTTCCATTATTTATTAATGAATGATAGGTCTTATACTATCCCTGAAGTAACAGATGAATTATTTTGTTTAAAAAAAATTGTTGGAAGGGAAAGATTTAGATTGTTAAATGGCTATAGTCAAGTTGTTGATAAAAAAAAGGATGATCTTGATCCTGTTTTTACAAAAAATAGTAAACTTATTCAGAATATTCATGATCTTGTATCAATTGTCCATAATACCTCTAAATCAAAAGAGTTAATAATTGAAGACGAAAATTATTCCTTGATTTATGATTTAATGAATGTTGTATCAAAATTTTATAATTGTAAAATAGATAATTCTTATCTTAAACATGAAAGAGATTTTATTAAGGATTCAGATACAGATGAAAAATTAGTTAGTGCCTCATTATGGGTGGCAAGTGAACTAAAGGAAAAAACCTCTATAATTACTAGTGATAAGGATTTTTTAAGATTAATTGGCAGATTTATTAATGAAATAAAGGATAAGGATTTGCCATCTTATTTTAGTTCTTTATATGAAAAGATTCAAGAAAATCCTCCTTTAATATTTTTTATTGATAGGAATAAAGATATTTATGGAAATAGGGCTATAAGCAGGTTTGATCCTAATAAATTAGCTTATCAAAGTAAAAAGAAACATAGAACTGAAATCCAAAGTAAGGCAAATAGGTCTTTAATTAATCAAAAATTAGTTGATGAATTATTTAAAAGAAATAAGTGAGATAGGAGTTCTAAAATCATTATTAAACTATTATAATCAAAGAGTTTAATAGAAAAATACCATAAAGTGGGATAAGAATCACTGCTTCGATAAATTTATAAATAAGGTTTTCGATTATATTTTATCTTAAATACAGGATTTCTTGGATTTTAAGGAAACTAAATGTAAGGAGTTAAAAATGAATAATAGATTGTTCGTAGGAAATCTGCCTTTTAGTGTTGATGATTCAAAACTAAAAGATATTTTTTCAGAATATGGTAAAGTTAGCGAAGCTAAGATAATCAAGGACAAGTTCTCTGATAGATCTAAAGGCTTTGGTTTTGTTACATATGAAGAAGAAGCATCTGCAGAAAACGCTATCTCTCAGTTAGATTCGAAAGAGATAGAAGGTAGAGCTATAAAAGTAAGTATAGCTAAACCAATGGATACTTCCGAAAGACCTAGAAGACCAAGCAATGGCGGGTTCAATAGGGAAAGAAGAAGCTTTAACAACAGATATTAATAAATATTTGATAAAGTAGTTAAAATTGAGGTATTATCTCTTTTTTTGTTTTTAAAATACCTTTTTTATTATATATTTTAGTGTTAACTTTGATTATATAGAAAATAATAAATACTAGTAATACCTTTAATTATTGAGTATTTTTATAAAGAAATTCTAGTTTTTTTCTTAACTAACGGAGGTAATTATTTATGGAAAATGAACAAGAAATCAAAAAAGGTATATTAATAATGGTAATAAATATTAAAAAGAATAAAAACAAAAGGAAAGAGGATAATCGTTTATTTAAAACTGAAATGCTAGTTTTTAAAAATTATCCGGATTGTTCTTGAAATAAGAACCATAACTTTTTTTTAATTGAAGTTTGCCTACATGATGTTTTTTCTTAATATATTTACCAGTTAAACCAATTCTAGGTTCACCTTTTGGAAGTTCTTTAATCTTTTTTTCAACTTCTTCATTTTCATCTTCTTTCCATATAGAATCATAATCATATTCTGTTCTTGAAGACTCTTTTTTTGCATCAAACACTTTCATTATTATATAAAAAATAAAAAGGGTTTTTAAAATTAATCTTCTAGGGATTTGTCCGGAATAATACAATTCCGGTCAGATAATTTTGCATTTTATTTGTAAATAAATTATAAATAAAATGTTTATTTATAGATAAACTCAAACTCAGGAGCGCTCGTCTGGAAGAATTTTGGTGTCGAGAGAACGAGAAACTTTATCTTCTAAATCACTTGACATTATTTGTTCGTCTAAAACTTGCCTTAATCTATTTAATCTTTCTGGACTTATAGTAATATTTCCCATATTTAGAGGATCGGATATTTTAATAGCAGCTTCATTTAATCCAATAAACTCTTTTAATTCTTTATCATTATAATTAGCTCCATTTGGACCTACAAGATAACTCCCTGTTGAAGTCTTAATTATTCTGACACCGTTTTGAAACATTGAGAGATATTCAATAGTCATTAAATTTTAAGTTAGAAATACTATATAAAGATTATAGAAAATTAAAATATATTTAAAAATATTGATAGAATGCATAAGCCATGCCTAGACTTGCAAATGTACCACCAAGAGCCATAATTAGACATCCGCAACCACATCCTTGGGATAAACAACCTATGTCATCTTCAGCATGCTTTTCTAATCTTGAATACATTTTATTAATTCCTTTAATTTCTTCTTCACTAAAATATTGATATCCCATAAAAATATTGTTAGGAGAAACGGTTTAAAAATCTTATTGATTACTTAAAAACTTCATTAAAAATATCTGGATATTTTTTAGCAAAATCTTCGCATTCAGAAAGAGTATCTTCTCTTGATAGTTTAATTATATTCTTTTGATAGTATAAATAATCTCTAAATAAATTTTCTTCTTCTTCGTCTTTGTATTGTTGTTTTGATAATAATTTAAATTCTGGCTGGAATTTTTTAGGTAAACCTGTTATTTTATAAAAATCAGGTGAATTGGGATTAAGAGTTTTAATAGTTCCTTCAAAATTATAGGTTATAGAACCTCTGTCTGTAAATTTAGGAACTTGTTCATTAAAACCTAATCTTTTATCTCTTTCATAATCACTATATTTATCAATATCAGCTAAACAAACTCCACTTGGACTTCTTAAATCTCTTTCAAGGTTACTTAATCTTGGATTGACAAAATAAGTCGAATCATTAGGGTCAGTTGTTCCTTTTAAATTTATAATTACTCCATTTAAAAAGAATTCACTAGAAAAACTTAAAACATTGTAATATCCCACAAATTCATGATGCTGATACGGGTGTAAAAAATGACCGCGATTTGAACCACCTAATTCAGAAACAAGATTATCTATAGAATCAAAGACAGAACGCATATTTGGGACATCTATAGGTGAACTTATTATTTCATAATTATTCTTTTTTATTTCTAATATTGCTGAATTCATAATCAAAAAGAAAAATATATTATTTATAAACTTTATAGCTAATAAAGATATATTTAGAATTATTCTTAAGGTTTTCTAAAATTCTTTCCAGCATATCTAACCTTAACTTGGGATTCAATTAATTCTTCTTCTATTCTTAATAATTGATTATATTTTGCTAATCTTTCTCCTCTGCATGGGGCACCCGTTTTTATTTGTCCTGTTTTTAAACCGACTACAAGGTCTGCAATAAATGTATCTTCTGTTTCACCTGATCTATGAGAAACCATGACTGCCCATCCTGCATTTTTAGACAGATTACAGGCTTCAATAGCTTCTGAAATTGTTCCTATTTGATTTACTTTTAATAATAATGCATTACATGATTTTTTAGAGATTGCTTGTTTAATGCGCTTAGGATTTGTAACTAAAAAATCATCTCCAACTATTTGAATATCTTTTCCTACCTCATTTGTAAGTTTTTTGTAATTAGACCAATCATCTTGGTCAAATGGATCTTCAATTGAAACAATATCATAATTTTTTATGAAAGATTTGTATAAATCTATCATTTCTTCGCCAGATTTTAAATCTTTTTTATCTCCTTTAAAATTAAGATCATATTTATTTTCTTTATAAAATTCTGAAGCTGCAATATCCATACCTATCTTAACTTTTCCTTTGTAACCGGATTTTATTATAGCTGTTTTAAGAAGTTCTAAACCTTCTTTATTATCTTGAATATTTGGAGCAAAACCTCCTTCGTCACCAACATTTATTGCATCGGTACCATATTTTTCTTTAATTATTTTTTTAAGATTGTGATAGACTTCAGATCCCATTCTTAATGCTTCTTTAAAACTAGTTGCTCCAACAGGTAAAATCATAAATTCTTGCATTGCAAGTTTATTTCCAGCATGTTTTCCTCCATTAATAACATTAAAACTAGGTACTGGCATTACAAAATCTTTAACTCCTGCTAATTGTGAAATATAAAGATATAGTGGAATCTTTTTAGCACCTGTTCCTGCTTTACAAATAGCCATAGAAACAGCTAATATAGCATTTGCACCTAATTTAGATTTATTTTCTGTTCCATCTAGTTTAATCAAGAAATTATCCAATTCTTTTTGATTTATTACTTCTTTTCCAAGTAATTTTGGAGCTATAATATTGTTTATATTTGAAACTGCTTTTAAAACTCCTAATCCATTATATTTTGATTTATCATTATCCCTTAATTCAACTGCTTCATAAATACCAGTTGATGCTCCTGAAGGAACTGAGGATCTAAATAAACCATCTTCTGTAATCAAATCAACTTCAACTGTAGGGTTCCCCCTTGAATCTAGAATTTCCCTTGCTTTTATTGAAATTATTTTACTCATTTTTATTAAATATAGGTTACAATATATATAAAGTTTAGGTTTTATAAATAAAAAGAATTGGAAAAGGACAAAATTGGTAATGTTTATACAGCTAATTAGAAATCATCCTTAGCTAAGAAGAAAGCCGGATAAGCAGTTAATTAATGAAAAAGATAAAGTTTAGGATTGAAGCGCTACTGCTAAAAATTACCATATATAATCAAGACTCCAGTTTATTTATATAGTAGATAATTCTTAATCATTTAATTAAAAAATTCTAATTAAAAATGTACGGTTTATTTAATTCTGAACATAGTCATTCGGATTATGAAAGTAAAGGACATGATTATGAATCAAGTCATTTTAGCGGCTATCCTAGTAATTACAATAGTTTTTCTAATTCGTATATGTCAAATATAAATAATAGTAGAGGTTGTCAAAATGGTTATTGCTAATGGAAGTGCTGCACCAATATTTTCTTTAAATGATAAAGATGAAAAAATATTATCATTAAAAGATATTAAATCTTCTTTTATTGTGATATATTTTTATCCTAAAGATAATACCCCTGGATGTACAATTGAAGCTAAAGAGTTTAGTGAAAGATTAGAAGATTTCAAAAAAGTTAATACAACTGTAATTGGAATTTCTGGACTTAATTCAAAATCAAAAAGAAAATTTGTTGATAATAATAAATTAAAGTTAACTCTTTTATCAGATAGTGATTTTGAAATAGCTAAAAGATATGATAGTTATGGAGAAAAATCTTTTATGGGAAGGAAATATAATGGAATTTTTAGAAATACTTATATTCTTGATAAAAACAAGAAAATAATTAAAGTTTATGAAAATGTTAAAGCATTAGGTCATGCAAAAGAAGTTTTAGAATATATTAAAGGTTTGAAGTGAATTTTAAAATATATTGTAAATATTAATATAAAAATAATTGAATTATAATTTTATACTGCAAGTTCCAAAATTATCTATTTCATGAACATTAATTTTTGCTTTTGGAAACCAGCATTTTGTAGCTTGAATTAATTCATCTAATTTTGAATCATTAATCATAACTAAATAACCTCCTCCAAAACCTCCACCATGAACTCGTGCATATCCGCCTTTTGCTCTAGCTACACTAATACCATCATTTATTTCCCCTGTTGTATTCTTTAGATAATTTTTTGAACCATCTCCTGAGAGATTTATCATCTGACCAAAAATTGAAGAATCTGAAATATCTCTATGAAGTGCCATTTTAGCTATTTTAACTCGGTTATATTCTTCAATATAAAATTTTCCTCTTTCTAAGATTCTTTTTTCTTCACCTATTTTACCTTCAATATTTTGGTATAAATTCAGGAATCTAGATTCGTTACCTGCCATTACATCTTTTCCAACGAAATCTGCAACCTTTTCTAAATCCGGCCTTATTGAATTATAACTTTCAGTTGATTTTTTTGAACCATGTTCTTCACCGGGTATAACTGTAATTAATTTTTGATCTGAAAACCAAGGATAATCTAATCTTTTAAAACTAGGAATTTTTGTTGAATAATCTCCATAAACTATACCCCCTATTGAAACTGTTCCTTGATCTAAGAATCCGCAACCTTTAACTTTATTTTCTGAATCTTTAGTAATAATTGTTTTTTCCATGTCTGAAAGTTTTATATTATAAGTATCAGTAGCAAGTTGAAGAACAGTTAATTCTAGGGCTGCTGAAGAGCTACACCCGCTTCCAATTGGAACTTTTCCATCTAAAACTATGTCAATACCTTTGAAATCACTATAATTATCAATTAAGTGCTGAAACAACCCTATCAAGAAAGAAGAATATCCTTGTTCAATATTTGGAACAATAAATTTTAAATCTGATGTCTTTGAATTGAATCTTGGAAATCTTGGATTTGTATCATAAATTCTAATTTGTCCATTATTTTTTGCAGCTACTCCTAATGTATCAAGATTAGTTGTACAGGATAATGTATTTCCTATTGGAAGATTATCTTGATAATTACCAATAAGTTCTAATCTTCCTGGAGCTCTAGCAACAAATAAATCCCCTTTAAAATCCAATTCATTTGATTTATTAAACAAATTTTTTAGTCGTTTTAGTTGATCATTTGAATTCTTCGGATATATTTTAGAAAAATTATTTTTAAAAGGATTATCTTTTTTGTTTATTATTACAGACATCCATTCTTTAAATCCATAACCCATAAAATTATGTTTATTTAGGACTATAAATATATTATTGTAATTAGAATTAATGAATTATTATTTAAATTATTAAGTTATTTTCTCATAAAACTCTTTTCAATATAGGATTTTATTATTGCAGGAATTAGACCTTTTATAAAAAAATTCTTATAAATTAATAATCCATTATATTTACCCAGGCTTAATGCAATAATTCTGGGTTTAGATTTATATTTTTTTAAAGATTTATTTTTTTCAATTCGAATAATATTTTTTACAATTATTTTTGCATGTTCTTCAGCATTTTGAGCAGTTTTTTCTTCTTTTATATTTATTATATCACCTGCACCAAAGATATTTTTATTATTAATCTGAAGAAATTCATTTACAATCAAAAAATTTTTTTCATCTAAATAATATTTATTTGTTTTTTGAATGAATTCTGAATTAGGAATTATTCCAGTGCAAATGTATACTAAATCTGCATTGATTTTTTTATTTTTGTCTGTTAAATATGAACCTTTTTTAAATTCAATTAATTTCTCTCCAAGAATAAGTTTAACTTTGTGTTTTTTTAAGAATTTTTCTACATATTTGGATGCTTTTAAAGGATTTCTAGAAATTAATCTATCATTTGAATCTATTAATCCTATTTCTTTATCTTTAAATTTAGTTGCTATTTCACTAGCTAGTTCAACTCCAACAAGACCTCCTCCCACTATTAAGATATTTTTTGATTTTTTTAATTTATTATATGAATCTCTAATATCTTTGCTTCTTGAAGTCATAATTATATTCTCGTCTTTTATTGGCGCAATATATTTTGAGCCACTAGCTATAACTAAATAATCATAAGGAATTTTTAATTTATTAATAATAACATGAGTTTTATCAAATGAAGTAACATTACCATTAATTACATAAGTTTTTTTCAAATATAATTTATGATAAAGAATTATTTTTAAAATATGACTGGGTTCAACTAATGTTCTTAAAATACTTGGGGTAAATTCGAAAAAATCCTTATTATCGATTAAGGTCACATTAAATGAATTTTCAAGATTTTTTGCAATATAAGAACCTGCAAAACCGCCCCCAACTATTACCACTCTTTTTTTTGTTTTCATAATTATAATAAAATAGATAAAAAAGTAAAAATAAAAACTTATCTATTCATCATTTTATCAAGAGACCAAATTCTTGCGCCAAATGCTAATAGTACTAAGAATGCTGCAAAGAATAATAATGCAGTTTCTCCACCATTTTTAAGTGGATTAATTATTATTGCTCCATCTTTTATTAGATGTGACATAAAATAGGCTACAAGCATTTCTAAAGCCCCTACAATACTAGCATATCTAGTAAATAATCCTAATATGATCATAGCACCTATTACTATTTCTAATACAAATGCTGCAATTATCAAAGCTTTAGCTTCTCCACTCATTACAAAAGAATATTTAGCAACCCCATGTAATAAGAAAAACAGACCTATAAGTATTCTAAATACAAAATAAGGTATATCTTGATTTTTTTCAAGTAATTTTGAAAGATTATCCATTTTAAATTCCTCCTTACAAACAATTTAACAAGAACTAGTTAAGATGATACTAGTTTCATATGAAATATAATTCATACTACTTTAAATACCTTTCGGTAAGAAAATTTTAAAGCAAATAATATAAAAAAGGTTATAATTTATATCTTTTTAAGCAATAATCAACCAAATCTTCTCCCTCTAATTGCCTATTCTCATTTTCAGTTCTAATCATAAATATCTTTTTTCCATTGACTGTTAAAAAAGTTCTTTTTTGAGATCTGGTTATTCTTATTAAACATAAAGTTTTATTATTAATTTCAGCAAAATTAATTGAAAGATATTCATTTAAATGATTATAGACTTCAGGAGCAAAAAAAGATCTAATAATATCATCCAGAATCATACGTTTATAACCATCTTTTGTTGGATCTTTTAGTTTTTTATATTCTTCATCAATACCAATAATTTCTAAATCATTTTCATTACTTTGTTTTTTTTCTTTAATTCCAATAATAAGATTACCTCCTTCTGAATTAAGAAAAGAAGCAATTGATTTTGCAATTATAACTTTAGAAGCTTTTTGTTTAAAGGTATGAACATCAAAAGATTTACTTTGTTTAATGTCTTCATCTGTAAAATTTAAGCTCCAAAGAGAACTAGATTTAAATTCTACATAGAAATTTTCACCTTTTTTTATTAAAGATTCAATTTCATTTCCTGCTTTTTTATTTTTTTGACCTTCATCTAATAGTATTTTTTGTACTCTTCCTATTGTTCCATCTGTTAGCATTACTTTTACACCTGAAAAATTAAATTCAGATTTTGATAAAATTTCTTTGATATTTCCCCTTAAAAGTTTCCTTTGTTCTGTTAATATCTCGACTTTGATATCTTTTTCAATGTTTTTTAAATATTGGCTTTCCATCTTTTTAAATTCTATAATATTAATTTATTAAAAAGCTATCTAATCACTATATAATGAATCCAATATTTGCTTAATTTCATTAGAAATTTCTTCTAAGTTTCCTGTTGAAGGAATACCAATAATTTTAATTTTTTCTTTATTTCCTAATAGATTTATTATATATCCTGCATCAAAGTCATGAGCTGTTAGAATCGAATCTGATTTAATATCTGAAGATTTTATAAGAGTAGTTTTATTAAGATTTTTAACTACATCAATTATAGTAATATTTTCATCAGTTAAATGTTCCATTAATTGAAAACTATCTATTATTGAAATTGTTTTAAAACCTAAATTATTAAGTATTTTAGATACTTTTATTGCAAATGAATCTTCTTCAATAAATTCATTACCTAGACATAAAATCTTCATTTATAATTTTTACCCATTATCCTCTTATAAAGTTCTTCATCTATAGATTCTGCAATCTGGCCTGCATGAATTGATACAAGATCTTTTAATTGTAGTGATAAATTATTTTGAATTAAAACCGGTGGTCTTAATATTCTATCTTCAAAATTAATATAAGCTTGATTTTCACAAATTCTATCTACTCTACCAAATCTAACTTTGCAATTATTTCTTGCTTCTTTTGGATATGAAGAATATATATCTAGTCCCTTATCAATAACTTCGCTATGACCTATCCAAAAATAGCTTCTTATTTCATCTGGAGTTATATTATAAATATCTTCACTATTTTTTTTAAGATAAGATAACATCCAGTTGAATGCATTTGGAAAAAAACAACTTAAACTTCCCATATTTGGAACATATCCTGTTAATAATGCGTTTTCTAATTCAGTTGTTTTATGAAAATTATTTCTGCATCCTATAGCCGGAAGTGCATAGTCTAGAAAACATTTAACATTTTCTTTTAATTCTATTTCTGGAATAAGTTTATCTTTAAGCATATTTTTTATATACCTCTTCAGAAATTTTTTCAATAATATGGCCTAAATGAATTGTTACATATTCATTTTCAAATAAGTGAAGATTCAAGTAATTAATTGCTCTTTTCAAATCCTTATTTTTTTTAACTTTAACTTCTGCAAAACTTGCTCTAGGTTTAGTAATCATTGCAAAATCTACTTTGCAAGGTTTTCTTAATTGTGAAGGAGTTTTATTATATCCGGATTCTCCTGAATCAATAATTCTATTATGTTCTTCGTACCAGTAGCCTTTAATGACTTTTATATCCCAATGATTTTTAATTTTTAATTTTTCAGCATATTTTTTAATTCTTTCAAAAGATTTTGGAAATAATTTTTCTAATTCTTCTTTAGATGGGGATTCTTTACCAACGGCCATATCTTCATATTTAGATATTTCTTCTTTTGTTAATCTATCTGTACATTTTTCTAATGCAGGAAAAGCATAGCTAAAGAAAAAATATTCTACTGAAAGATTATCTTGTACCATTTTTAGTTTATTAATTCAAAGAATTTTTTTGCTTGATCTTTATTTACTTTTGATATTATAATCTTATTACTTACTATTACATAATCTCCGATTTTTACATCAACTAAGCTAATATTAACTTCTCTTTTTGTAGAAAGATAATCTATTACAAATCTGTTTGTACCTATTTCAATAACTTTTCCAGGTATTGTTAAACACATATTGACCTCATTAAAATTGAAGGAAACAATTTTGAGTTTAGATTTGAGCCTATTTCATTAACTTTTTTATTAATTGTTAAAATCATTTGTTTCACCTTTTGATATTTTATTTATATATTACTTTTAAAATTTTAATTTTATTACCTTCAAAGATTTCTGGACCAATAAGTCCGCAAGCAGGACATTCATATATAACCATATCATGTAAACGTTCTGTAATTGTAGGAGGGCCTTCATAACCACAAGGGCATTTAATTTTAGCTTTTTTAAGAGAAATATTAATTTTCCAACCAGTTTCATCGAATAAATGATCTCTTAAATGATTTTCTTCTATACCTACAAGTTCTCCAAGTTCAATATCAATTGATATTACATTATCTTTATCTTGAATGTCTTTTAAAATACTTTGAATAAATGAATGTTCATGCATGTTGATATAAGAACTATTTAATTATTAAAGCTAACTATATACTGAAATTATTTTAATTTAATCAAATCTTTTAAAACTTTTTTAGGATTTTTAGCTGTTGTTATTGCTGAAGCAAGTGCAATTCCTTTAGCACCTAATTCAATTGATTTCTTTAAGTCCTGATTTGTTTTTATACCGGCTCCAACTAAAAAGTCTTTGTTTAATTTTTTTGCAAAATCACTTATAACTTGTGGTTTACTTTCTGAAACTGAAATATTTCCAGCAACAAGTTCTGGAGGTTCATAAATTATAAAATCTGGATTGAATTTTTTTATTTGTTTAGCTTCTTTTAGGTCTTTAGCAAAAACCATTGTTTTTAGTTTGATTTTTTTACATCTTATAATAGTTTCTTTAATAGTTTTTAGATCGAGTTTATGTTCGCTATGATTTAATAAAGTTCCAATTGCACCATCTTTTTTAATTGCTTCTGGCAAGATAAAACCTGTATTTCTTCCAGGTTCAAAAGGATCTACATGCTGGGAATAAACTTTTAATTTTGTAGATTTAGTTATTTCATAAATATCTGAAGCTTGAGCTGCAACAAGAATATTTTTATCTACTGTTGCAATAATTTTAGAAATTTTTACAGAATCTAGCCCTGTTTGATAGGTTTTAAGATTAACCAAAATAATTGGTTTCATTTTTTCTTCCCAGAAGTATTAGTTATTTTTTTTATATTTTTTAATTCTTTAGAAAAGACTTTTATTTTAGATTTATGAATGTTATTAATTACATCCTTAGTATTGGATGAAAAAGTATGAATTGGGTCTTTTCCAAGTTCATATGTAAAATCTTTGTAAATATTTTTAGTTTTATTACCCCCCATAGTACAAAAACATGCTACATGACCAAATTTATCTTTATTGCATCTAACATACATTCTCATAGCAGGGGTAATATTTCCTGCCCAAGTTGGTGAACCTAATAAAACTAAATCATATTTAGATGGATCTTTTTTAGTTTTTGAAATTTCTGTTGTTCTTTTTTTAAATGCATCTCTTCCTGCTTTAAGCCAATTAATAGCCCCTTCTCTAGACGTTAAATCAAGAATTTCTTCTTTATCTGCATTAAAATGTTCAGCTAAATCTTCTGCTAATTTCTTAGTAGTACCTGTTCTTGAATAATAAACAACTAATGTTTTCATTTTTCCTCTTTTATAAATATATTAGGGTATTAGTATATTTAAATTTATTTGCTTAACTTTTGCTAATTGCTTTATTTCTTCAGAAAAATCCTTTATTTTTTCTTTTAATAATTTATCATTAATTTCTTTTGAATTAAAAGACATTACTGATAATGGCTTTTTTCCAATAATTTTACTCATTTCATGAAATATTTTACTAGGTCTTGAACCCATACTACAAAATAAAACAACTTTTTTAAGATTAGTTGAATTATTTTTTAGATAAGTTCTTATTGCTGGAGAAACTGAACCCATCCATACCGGGCTACCAATAATAACTATATCATAATTTTTAGGATTTTTTTTAAGTTTATTTATTTTTGTATTACTTTTTAGAATTGCAGATAATGAAGCAGTTAAATAACCCAAGGTGCCTAATCTAGATTTTTCATCAATAATTTCTTCAATATCTGCTTTTAATTCTTTAGATAATAATTGAGCAATATTTTTAGTATTCCCGGTTCTAGAATAATAGAGAATTAAAACCTTCATTTTTTCTTTTTTCCTAATTTTTTCTTTTTATTATTTTTAGATTCTTTTTTTAAGTGAGCTTCAACTAATTTCTTTTTTTCTTTAACTGATTTTTTAAGTTTAAGAAATTCAAAGGAGGTATAAATAATTGAGATAATGACATATAAGGGAATAATAATCACCGCTATAATAAAAAAGAAAGGTTCTTCAATTTTAAATATTCCATAGATTAGATTGTGGAATATTATTGAAATTATTTCTGCAATAACAGCAATACTAAGGTTTTCCCAATCAAGAAGAAAATATTTTCTTATATTCATTTTATTATTAATTAAAAGAGTATAATGAATTTAAAGCTTTTTATCAATAATTTTTTTAATAATATCATTAATAAAGCTAAAATCTGAATCATTTAATATTAAAACATCAAAATTTTTTTTATATTCTTCAAGACTGTCATTTATGTTCTCATTTAAGAATCCTATTTTTATTAAGTTTTCAAAAGGAAATCCTTCTACCATTCCTAAATCTCCAATACTATCTCCAAGTAGAATAATATTTTTTCTTTTTAATAAACAAGGAAAAAAATCCATTGTTTCAAGTTCAAATTCATGTTTATTATATACATGAATTATTTTTGAATTTCCTTTAGCTTTACCTTTATCATCAAATAAGAAATTATTTCCAATAATATGCGTATTTTTAAAATATACTTTTTTAAGGTTCATGAATTCTTTAATTAAATCACCTAAACTAGATGTAATAATAACTAATGGAATCTTTTTCTCATCTAAAAGTTTTAAAAAAGTAATAACACCGGATCTAAAATCAAGTGTATCTTCTTTGATCATATCTTTCATTGATTTTTTCATTGTTTTTAAATCAAAACCCGAATCAATCAAGAGTTGCATATGTTTTTCCCACCATTCTTGCATTTTAATTTTTCTTTCAACCAAAGGGATAAGAGTATCAATTTCTATTGGATGATATTTGTTATATAAAGAATGGGCTTTTTCTGAGTAATCTTTTGAAAGATAATTGCCATTTCTTAAATGAGAAATAAGTGAACCTGCAGTTTTAGAATGATAATATGCTTTAGTCAGTGTTTTATCAAAATCAGAAAGAATATGAAGATTTTTTATTCCACTTTCTATAAATTCATTTAATTTTTTTTCAAAATCTTTTGGATTTACAATTAAAATATCATTTTTCATATATAATTGATATTAAAATTAGATTTAAAGTTAACTGTTAAACTAATAATTTAAATATTTGAATTTTATTATAAACAAATGAGAAGAAAACCTTATGTTGGAATTACAGGTCCTATTAATACTTATGAAGTTGAACATTTAGTAACTTTATTTGAATCAAATGGATATAATATGGAATCTGATTATTTACCTATGATAGGTTTTTTGGTGTCTTATAAAACTTTAACAAAACAACCAGTCAGTAATAGAAGATATCCTAATTTTTTAAATTTAAGGGATTTATTAAGAAAATGTGAAAATAAGATATTTACTATGATTCATTATAATTCTAGAGAATCAGATCTAGCTGATCAAATTGATAATGTATTTAATGGATTATATGAAGAAGATTTATGCAGAAGTTTACAACTAAATATTCCATCTCCAAACAAATCTGAATTAATTAAGATTAAAAGAAAGATGCCTGAAATGGAAATTGTATTTCAAGCTAATCGCCATATACTTAATTCAGGGGATTCTTTTGAGGTCTCTAAAAAAATCTCTGAATATTCTGGATTAATTGATTATATATTAATAGATCCTTCAGGAGGAAGAGGACAAGAATTTGATATGAAAAGTTCGGTTGAATTATATTTTGAATTAAGAGAAAAAATTCCTGAAGTGCAAATTGGTTTTGCAGGCGGATTTAATACAGAAAATGTTAATTTAAGAGTTAATGAATTAATTGAAAGAATTGGAAATCAAAATTTTTCAATTGATGCTGAAGGTGGATTAAGGGATAAATTATCTAGTGAATATGGAGATGATCTATTAAATCTAAATAAGGTTAAAGATTATTTATTTGAAGCTTCATTAGTTTTGAAATAGAAGTTATCCTTATAAAATATAATCAAATACACTAACAAATCTACCAGCTAAATCTTGAATAATTTCTGAACTTTGAAGTTTATCAGATAAAGAAGAGGATTTTAATAAATCTCTGCCCCTATTTAATCTTCTTTGTTTTTTTATTTCTGGTAATTTAGATACTTTTAATAATAATTTATCTGCAAAGTCAAATGCATGTTCCATTGCAGCATATTCGTCTCTATCAATTAATTCTTCTTCACCATCAAAAGCAAAATAGAGATTTTCAGTAGGAACTCCATAATGAACATTTGGAATAAAGAAGGAATCAAAGCTAACTGTAGAACTTGGAAATTTAAAATCAATATTTAATTTTCTTTTTCTATTAAATGAAGAGGTTAGATAATGAATTGAAACTAATTTATCTATAGCCTTAAAGTAACTTTCGTCATGAACAAAGTTAAATTTAGCATTATTAATAATATCTTCAAATTGTTGATAAGGATAAACTAAAAAAGCTCCTGAATTATCTGTAATCCACATTTCTTCATTATTACTTGATAAGTATCTTGTTATTTCAGTCATTTTTAATAATATCAGAACTCTTTAATTGAAAATAATCTGGAAAAAATTGTTTATAAATTTATCTAAAAATAACTTTCTTTAGTTTTTCAGTAAGTTTTAAAGGTTCATCTGATTGCCAGATATTTCTACCTATAGCTAGACCAATAGCACCTGCATTCATTATTTCTTTAACCTGTTTTAATAATTCAGCTGTATCTTCTTTAGCTCCGCCTGCAATTACAACCTTGGTCTTTCCTGCAGATTTGACTGCCCATTTCAAGTCATCTATAGAAGAATCCCAATGGATCTTAATTATATCTGCACCAAGTTCTAAACCGACTCTTGCAGAATAAGCAAGTAATTCACCTTTAGATTTACCTTCAATACCAATACCTCTAGGATATGCCCATAAAATAACAGGAAGGCCTTTATTATGGGCTTCTCTAACAATATTTTCAAATTCTTGCATCATTTCTGATTCATGTTCACTACCTACATAAATTGTATAACCTACTGCAACTGCGCCTAATTCAATTGCTTCAGCTACTGTACATAATTGTCTTGAAATGGGTTCACCTTTAACAAGACTAGTTTTTCCATTTAATTTAATAATTAAAGGAATTTTTGAAGCTTTTATTTCATCATTATATTTTTCAGCAATACCTTTTTGAAAAATTAATGCATTATATTTTCCTTTTTTACCAATATCAATAATATATTTAGGGTCAACATTCTTATCATTAAAATCAATTGGACCATGCTCAAGTCCTTGATCGTAAGCTAGGAAAAATGCCTTATTGTTCTTTAAGATTGATTTTAGATTTATTTTTTTCATTTTTTAATATTCATTTTTATAAGATTATTTTTTGCCCCTCTAAATTGGATAACTGCTTCTGATTCTTTTAGAGCTAATTCTAGAGATTTTTGAATAGAAAAACCAACAACAAGTCCTGCAACAAAACCCGATGCAAATGCATCTCCTGCACCAGTTCTTTCAACAACTTTAAGATTTTTATGCGGTGATATTGAATATTTATTAGTTTTATCTGAACAGATTGCAGGATTATCTTTATCAGTTATAACAACAATATTTGGTCCTAATTTATGTAATGCAGTTAAAGTTTCACCTGATAATTTGTATCTTTTTTTTAAACTTTCAGCTTCTTCTTTATTTAAGATTAAAACTTCAGTATATTTTAGAATCTCTCCAATTGGTTCATTGTTAATTATATATGAACTTGGGTTGTAGGCTATTTTAACATCTTTATCAAATAGTATTTTGGATAATTTTTTTTGAGTGTTAAAACTTTCTTCTAATAATGCAGTATAATATATCCATTTAGTATCAATGTTCTTAATGTCTTTAAATTTAATTGTGTTGTTTGCCCCTTTGTAGGTTAGAATTGTTCTTTCTCCACCTTTACTATCCAATATCACTGAATAGCCTGTCATAATACTTTTATCTTTTTTACCTAAAAATATAACTTTATCTTTTTTTAATACATTTATTACTCTTTCTCCATTTTCATCATCACCAATATTACAAATGCAACCTGTTTTTAATCCTAGTCTTGAAAAAGCAACAGCAGTGTTAGTTCCACCTCCACCAATATCAAATTTTAATTCTTTAATTAATAATTTTCCACCGATTGGATAATGTAAGAAATTATTACTTTCAGCAACATCTGTATGAATAAAAACATCTACAACTGCACTGCCTAGTGAGATTATATCAAACTTCATTTTATCACCTTTTTATAATTAGAATAGATGAACTCTAATTAAAAACCTTTTCATTACAATTAAATTAAATTTTTAAAGGCATGATGAGTTAAAACTTTTATGGAACATAAGAAAAAAGTTTTGGTGATTGTAGCGCATCCGGATGATGAGACGATTTGGATGGGTGGAATGTTGATTAGAAATAATTTGTTGAATGAAAGATGGGATACAACAATAATTACTCTTTGCAGGAGAGATGATAGTGATAGGGCCCCTAAATTTAAAAAAGTTTGTGATATATTACATTCTAAATCATGTATGTCTGATCTTGAAGATGATGATTTAAACCCTGCTACACATGAGGAAATAAAAAGTAGAATAATGAAATTTGCCGACAATAAATATGATATTATTTTTACGCATGGTAAACATGGTGAGTATGGACATCAAAGACATGTGGAAGTTCATGATGCAGTTAAAAGAATGATTGATGAAAAAAATATAATTGCTAAGGAGGTATTTTTCTTTTCTTATACGGTTGATGAAAAAAATTTTTCATTTGATTCAAGCATCGCTAGTGCGACAAAAATTGCAGATAAATTTATAAAGTTAAATACGATTGAATTGTTAAAGAAAAAAGATTTGATTCAAAATGTCTATGGCTTTAAAAAAAATAGTTTTGAAGAAAGATGTTGTAAAAATTTAGAATCATTTAATAAAAAAGAAAAAACAACAATATGAAAGCTCTTGTATTTTATGCATATCCGCCTGAACCCGACGGCCAGAGTCTACAGGGTCATGCACTTTATCTTGGTCTTAAAGGCCATGGTGTGAATGCAATTCCATGTCATTTTAAAGATAGTATTCAAAAAGATTATTATCTTAAGCATCTTCAACCAAAGCCACAGGTTTCTTTTGGAATTGGATTCTGGGGAAATGTTCCTGAAATTGTTAGAGAACCTAAACAAAATGGAGTTATACCTGTTCCATGGTTTAATGCAGACGGATGGGTAGCAAATTATAAAGAAGATTTTGAAAAATTAGATTTAATGTTTACTACAAGTGCTTGGGTTAAAAGCATTTATGAAAGAGATGGGATTGATGTATCAAAAATTGTACCTATGCATATTGGAATTGATACTGATACATTTAAACCTTTAAATAATCCTATCGCAAACCGTTCTATTAAAAAAATGCTTGGAATTGAAGATCATGAAAAAATGATTCTTACAGTTGGTGGAGATGTTACATCTAAAGGTGCTCAAGAGATGATTAAAGCTTTAGCTGAAGTTAATAAAGAGTATAAAGATTGGAAATATGTTTGTAAATCCTGGCCAAGTAGATGCGCTGAGATGTGGAGAGAAAAAGAAATGGCTCTTGTTGAAGAACTTGGATTAACTGATAAAGTAATATTTTTAGATGATGCTTTTTCACCTGAATTTATGTCAGATTTATTAAATGCTTCAGATATTTATGCAGGTCCATCAAGAATAGAAGGATTTGGTATGATTCAAGTTGAAGCTATGGCTTGTGGAAAACCGGTTATTGCTATAAATAAAGGCGGTCCTGCCGAAACAATATTGCATAATAAAACCGGATTACTTGCTGGAGTTGCTGAAGAAATTATGCTAAATCAAGAGTGGGCTTATCCATCTATGGGTTATCCAAAGAAAACTATTGTAAAATTTGATAAACCAAAATGCTTCGGATATAGGGCAGATATAAATGATTTGAAAGAATTTACTTTAAAATTATTAAATGAACCTGAAACATGTAAAAAAATGGGTGAAGCTGGTAGAATACATGCTGTAAATAATTTTGATTATAGAGTAATTTCTAAAAAGATGCTTGATATAACTAGAGACAGATTAAAAATTGATTAATTTTTTTTATTTTTATTCTATTCATTTTGAGCTGATTAACTTATAATATTATTTTGATAAACTTCTAATATTATTCTCATTAAAGTAGTAAGATAATAAATTCAAAATGATATGAACTCATTTTGAGCTGATAAAATTGAATATTATTCTCATTTAGTAGTAAGATAGATTTATATAAGAGTTAAAAATGAATAATATCTAGGCTAAAAGAGGTAAAAGATGAGGGTGATAACAATTACAAAAATATTACTAATTATATTTTCAATTTTATTATCCAGTTTAATATCAATAAGTTTTATTTCTTCAATTGAATTAGGTTTACCAATAGATCAGCCAAATCAAACAAATAATGATACTCCCTCTTGTATAAATAATTTAACAACTATTTTAATTTCAGACTGGTCTAATTTAACCTGTTTACAAAATAATAGTTTGAAACAACTTAGAACACTTCTTAAATATGATATTAATCATTGCGGTAATATAGAAAATCAAACAATTAATGAATTTAGAGAGGGTATTTGTGATTATTGTATACCTAAACTTGTTAATAGCACTTATTCTAGTTGGGCTAATGTATCTTGTCAAATTAATGATAAAATGAAACAAATAAGAAGTAAAGTTGAATATGATTCTAATAATTGCGGTGAGATTGATACAAATACAATAATTGAAACAAGAGAAGAATTATCTTGTGATTATTGTAAACCACTAATTGTAGATTTTAATACATCTTGTCAAAAGTTAGATAAGTTCACCCAAATGTTTAGAGATAAAAATTTATGTTATTCTAAAACAGGATTAGTATCAGATAACATAGTTCCACCTATGAAGAATTGGACATGTGATTATTGCAAGCCTAATATTGTTGATACAAATTCAAGTTGTCAAAATACTGATAAAATATTACAAAGCTATGAAGATAAGAATCAATGCTTTTCTAAAACAGGACTTGCATCAGATAACATAGTTCCACCAATGAAGAATTGGACATGTGATTATTGCAAGCCTAATATTGTTAATTGGAATTCAAGTTGTTCAACTAATGATAGTTTTATGCAATATTTTAAAGATTCAAATGATTGTTTTTTAAAAACAAAACTTCAAACAGATAATATTGTTCCTGAAAACAAATCTGGAGTTTGTAATTATTGCACTCAAAATATATCTGATGTTCTTTATACTCCTTGGTCAAGTTGTTTAAATAATGATACTAGTACTAGAATAAAATATTATGTTGATTCAAATTATGAAAGTTGTTGTTTAAAAACTGGACTCGCATCTGACTGTGAAATAAAAACTGAAAAATATAAGAATATTACTGAAATTAAGTCTTGTAATTATTGCTCCTCTAATATTGATGGTCCTTTTTTTAGTTCTTGGTCTTTATGCATGAAAAATAATAAATCAGAAAGAATAAAATATTTTAGTGATTCAAATTATGAAAGTTGTTGCAAGATAACAGGATTATTAAGTGATTGTGAATTTAATCTTCAAAAATATATGAATATTACAGAAATGCATCATTGTGATTTTTGTTCATTTAATCCGGTTAAATCTTATTCAGAATGGCAACAACAAAAGAAATGTGCAAATGATGATGAAATGGTTTTTAATAGAAGTGTTTTAGAATATGATTCAAATTATGAAAATTGTTATTTAACAACAAAGCTATTATCTGATTTATGGAATAATGGAAATAATAAAAGTTATATTGAATATGATATAAGAAAATGTGATTATTGTATACCAAATCAAACTTTTATGCATACAGAATGGAATAATCTTTCTTGCTTAATTAATGATAAAATGAATCAAACAAGAAATAAGATTGATTATGATTCAAATAATTGTTATCATCAGACAAAACTAGCAAGTGATATGTGGGGAAATTCTAATAAAGATAAGATAATAACACCTGAATTAAGGCAAGAACTAAATTGTGATTTCTGCAAACCTGAAATATTAACTGGAAATAAATCATGCACAGTTAATGATGATTTTATAGAATGGTTTAGCGATAAAAATAATTGTTTTATAATCACTAAACTTGAAAGCGATAATGTTGTACCTATAAATAAGACTTGGGATTGCAATTATTGTTCTATAAAAGTTGTAAATTCAAGTCTAAGCCAATGGAAAGATTTGACAACTTGCAGAATTAATGACACAAAGATTCAGAATAGATTCAAGATAGAATATGATATTAATTATGATAAATGCTATCTAAAAACAAAACTTAATAGTGATTTATGGAATAATGGAATAAATAAGACTCATTATGAAAATAAGGAAATTGAATGCAATTATTGTTCTGAAAAAATAACAGGCCCATATTATACTGAGTGGAGTTCATGTGCATATTCAACTATAAGCACTAGAATAAAATATTATAAGGATGTTAATTATGATTCTTGCTGTAATATAACAGGTAAAGATTCTGATTGCAGAATAAAAACCACATTCAAAAATGTAACTGAATCTTATATTTGCAATATGACTATATCAAGTCCTGCAATTGGAAATATCTACAATATTAATAAGCTACCTTTAACTATTAATACTAAATTTGATGTAACTAGACTTGAAATGGTTGATTATTCAACTAATAAACCACTAAAGTTAACTTTATGCACTGAAGATAGAAATACTCAATGTGAAAATTTCAATAAAGAATTAATATTTTCTCCTGGAAATCATACATTATCTATAGTTGCTTTTACAAAAGATGGAAAGAGTCAAAGCCTAAATACAAATTTTTTCATAGATAGTAAGGAAGCTACAACAAGTATAATTGAACCAAAAGCACAGAGTTATACTAATGGAAAGATTTTTTCAGTAAGTTATAGTGAAGAGAATCTAGAATCAATTACATTATATTATGGTAATGAAAGAATTGTAAAAAAGGATTGCTTAAAAGGAAAGAATCAGAAATGCAGTTTTGAACTTAATTTATCTAAATATAATAATCAGGAGATAATATTTTATTTTGAAATAAAGGATTTAGCAGGAAATATTAAAACAACAAAGAAAACCAATGTTAAAGTAGATACAGTTAAACCATTAATTACAAATCCTGAATCATTATTTACATATAATGGAATTAATGTTTATTTTAAGATAAATGTAAATGAAAAGAATTTCCAGGCAATTGAATATTTGGATTCTTTAGATGGAACAAATGCAAAATATAAACAATTATGTTCGACATTAGATACTAAGGGTAGATGTGAAAGAATGATTGGTTTTAAAAGAGGAAGTCATAATGTTAAAATTAAGGTTTTAGATAAAGCTGGAAATTATATAACACAAGATATAAATTTTATATCAAATTAGATATTATATATAATTAAATCAGTTATATGGTCTATTGCTCCAATTATACTATTTTTATTACACCTTTCAGATAGATTATTGGTATTTCTTATAGAATTTCTTAAAGAACTTGTAAATTTGGTTTTATTCTCTAAATTTAAGTTATCAATTTCTGTCCAACTTCTTCCAAGTTCATATAAAGAGTGTCCATCAGAACTTGATAAGGCACCTAGATGAGGAAAATCTGGTTTAATTCTATCGTAGAACAATTGTGCTTTTTTATTAGATCCATATGGTAAAGGGGTTTTTGGAATACCTAATGCTGCTTCCCCATTATGAACTTCTATGGCATCAATATTTTCTAAGATTTTAGGATTAGATTCTAAATAATTTCCAATCCCATGTGCGTAATAAGGGTGGTCTGATACAACTATTCCCCCATTATCCAAAGATTCATTTATAGTATCTATTAAACTTCTGTTTTCTTTAATATAAACATCTTTTTCTAATCCTAATACAAGAACATGACCTAATTTAGTTGGAACCTCTTGACCTTTAATTACTAGAACATTTTTTTCAGGAATATAAATTCCATTTTTATTTTCACCAATAAAAACTCTTTCATAACCATTTAAATCAATAAAACTCTCATATCTTTTATCTGAAAAATTAATTAAACCTATAACTCCTCCTGGACCTAATCTGGATGAAGTAATATCTATAGTCTTATTAAAATCATTTTGGTAATTTCTGCTACTAGTTCTAAGATGATTATGCAAATCTGCTTTAATTTTATTCATAATAGGCCTTATTTTAAATGGTTTAAAAATCTATTTCCTTAATTTCATTAAAACAAAACCTAAGGTAGCTAATGCAGATAAAACAAAAGCTATTATGAACTTATCTGCTAAGAAAATAATTGTAATTAAAAGAATAATTCTTCCGATAAAAACTGGAATTTCCTTGAAGAAAAGGAAATCTTCAATATCTTCTTCTTCAGCTTTTGAATAAGTTATTCCAATAAAAGGAATTGCTATCATTGCTGTAGCTAACCCTGCTAAAGTGGATAAGAGATATGCTGATATTGATGAGGTAAAATATATTCTAGATATCCAAATTAAGATATATAAAATTCCCCCTATTTTAAGAAAAATATATTTATCCCTTTTTTTATCAAGATTTTCAAAAATAAGAGAGAAAATTATTGAACCAAATCCAAATAAAGCTCCTGAAAAACCAATATTAATTATTGTAAATTTTAAATTATAAAATAAGTATATTGGCCAGATTATTGCTTCAGCATATAAGAAAATATTATTGAAAATACAAGCAAAAAAATAATTTTTATGGGTTTTATATAATTGATAAACTCTTTTTATGGAAATATTATGATTTGGCAAATGATTTTTTAAGTATAAAATAGGGAGTGCGGAAAGAATCAAAAAGAACATAGTGATATAAATTAAAATATCAAATCCCATATTAAGAAAAATAATTCCTCCAAATATAGGTCCGATTAAATAGGAGAGTCTGCTAAATGCATTATATTTATCGAAATGATTTTTATTTTCTTCTTTTTTAGCATTTCTTGCAATTGACGAGTTAAGAGGAAGATAATAAAATGCGATTTCAATTCCGGCGATTATTGCTATAAGATAAATTGAATTTCTAATAATTGGAATTAAATTTAAAAATATTAACCAAATTAAAACAAGAATTAAATTAAATAATAAAATATATTTGTATCCAAATTTTTTAGAAAAAATTAATGATAATGGTGAAAATAAAATTATTGAAATCGCTTCGAATAAAAAATATAATAAAACCTGATTTATTGAAAAACCAATTGTTAATAGGTATATTGGAATAAAAAGAGTTAGTATGGAAAAACCTATGTTTCTAATAATTTGATTAATAGAAAGGATTAGTCTTCCTTCATTAATATTAAAAATATTTTGCATCTTATTTGACTTTTCTTAAAGCTCTTAAGATATCATTAAGACTAACTCTTTTGACTGTAGTATGTGTGTCTCCTGAACCTGAGAAAATAATTATATCTCTTCCTTTTTCATCAACAACTGCTCCTGTTGGGAAAACAACTCTTTTATTTTCAAATGTTCCTTGATCATATTTTGAATTTGGAACAATTAAGAATGATTTGGATTTTGCAATAAGTTTTTCTGGATTATTTAAATCAAATAATGCTCCTCCTACAGAATATAAGGTAACTTTTTTAATTACTTGTTCTTCAAAATTTTCAATCTTTTTAATAATATTTTCTTTTAATCTTACAATTTTTCTTAATTTTTTTAATATTTCTTTTTCATTTTCTTCTTCTTTAAATTCAGTAACTGCATGATAAAGAAGCAACCAACCTCTTTTCGTTTTTATTGGTGGTGGGCCTGCTCCATTTCTTGGACAAAAACCATCTTCTTCATAAACATCTGCAATTGGTTTTAAATCTCCCCATGATTTTAAATCATTAGAATAACCTATCCAGATATGAGGTTGAGAAAACATGAAATTTCCTTCTGGCCTATCAAACGCAACATATCTCCCATTAACTTTTTCTGGAAAAACTACGACGTCTTTATCTTGCTCTCCAAAAATTATTCCTTGTCTTGACCAATTATATCCATCTGTTGAAATTGCAAGACTTGTAGAAATATTTTGACTTCTTGATAGACTTACATAAGTCATAACATATAATTTATCTATTTTAGTAATTCTTGGGTCTTCTACACCTAATTCGCCATCTTTAGCAGTACCAAAAAAACTAGGGTTTTTTTCTATTGATAAAATTTTAAAACCTGACTTATCAAGAAGCATTCTTCTGAAATGGGAGATAAATTTTAATCTTTTTGTGCCATCTTTAAATACAAAATCAAGATCTGTTGATTCATCTATTATATCTTTTTTAAATTTATCAATTTTTATTTTAAATTCATTTTCATTACCAATCATTCTAGGTGAATAACAATATTTCTCATCTTCATTATTAATAAGTTTTTCAATTATTCTAACATAAAGTAGGATATTTCCATCTGGAAGTCTTACTGCAGCAGGATTTAAGGTTCCTAAAACCTGAAAGGCTTTAGAAGTAGGTTTAACATCATTTGGAGTAATAAGTACATCCTCTTTTTTTGTTCTAATCACCATATTATAATATAAATTCCTCTTATAAAGGGGTAACTATTTATAAACTTTTATAAAGGGTTTAGATATATCGAATATATGGAAACAAAGAAAGTTACTTTAAATGAAGTAAAAATGCAATTTTTATTAGCTGATAAGTTTAGAGAATATTTTGAAAAGGTTCCAGAAGAATCGATTATTGATGATATATGCAGATTAACCGAAGAATATGATAAAATGCTTAGAAGTTATGAGAAATTATCTGAAATAGAAATAAATAAATTATTTATTGATAAAACTAGACTAACTAGATATGATTCTTTAGATTGGAATAAGGGTGAAATAGAACTAGCTAGAATGGGTCCTTGGCCTGAAATGAAGGGATTAGATATTAGATATACAACTGGAAATGTACCTGATACTGTTGAAAGAGTTAAAAAAGTATGGAAGGATAGAACTATATATAATCAACCTAAAATTCCTAGAGGTTTTTATGATAAAATAAATTCAATAAAGTCAAATTTTTATTTTGTTTATCCTAGATTTCCAATAATTTTAACACCTGGTGGAACTGAAAGAGCTTTTCATAATGAATGGGTTAGAAATGGTGGGGAAGGTTTAATTAAACAGGGTCAAGAAAATGATTGGTTATGTCAAATATATGATTATGATGTTGATTCTGGAAATGCAAGAGCTTTTAGTTACGCTTCTTTAAACATAGATAGAATAAATTGTTATTTTGGAAGAAGAAAAATCGAATAATTTTAATTAAAAAGAATTATATTATTTTAAGATATCTCTAAGATCATTTTTTCTATTGAATCTTCTATACCATTCTCTTTTTGCAGCTTGAAGTGCTTCATAAGTTGGATAGTCTCTTCCATCAGGACCTATATACAATAGGTTTATTTCATCTTTTTTCATTGGATTAGGAATTGATAATTCATCTTGTTTTCTAACTCTATCCCAATAAGCTCTATTTGCTCTATCTAATTGTTCAGAAGTTGCATAGTCTTTTCCATCCATACCAACAAAAAATAATTTAAATTCATCTTTATCATCTTGTTTTCTAACTCTATCCCAATAAGCCCTATCGGCTTCTATTACTGCAGCTGAAGTAGGATATTCTTTTCCATCAGCACCTTTAAATGAAAATCT
>JBAZYP010000009.1:0-83385 GCA_041659265.1 Candidatus Pacearchaeota archaeon
TTTTACCAATTCCAGATGGAAGTACTACTAAACAATTCTTTTCCTTACAAGTTTCATATATTTCTTGTTGATATTTTCTAGGCTTTATGAATTTAAGAACTTCTTCTGGCATTAATATAATACCTCATTTACATAACAATTATAGCTAGACCTATTATAAAGGTTATCAATAAAACTGCCCAGGTTAAAACGCTTCCAAAAAAAAGCTTGGTTCCATCTAGATTACTAAACGGGATCATGTTCCATAAACCAAAATAAATGGAATATTTTGAAAGTTCTGTAAAATCTATTATTGGTCCAATTATTGCAAGGATTATTAGACTAAAGAATCCCCATGCAGAGGTAAAACCTAAATCAGAATCATTAATTTCTGTTTTTCTTTTATATCCTCGTTCTTTTAATATTCTTTTTTCCGGAATATTTTTTGCATCGAATTGAAGGAAAGTGAACATCTTGAATTCTCCAAGGGAAAATAATGAAATGAAAAATGGAAAGATTAGACCAGAGTTTAAAGGTTTATCAAATTGGGATCTGCTATAAAATCCAAATCTTTGAAATTCCCAAAATCTATGCTCTATACTTATACAATAATATTCTGAAGCTATTTTTTTAGCTAAAATAGAAGTGAATAAAATTATAATTGGTATAAAGAGCAATAGGGGATTAAATTCATTTTGAAAAGGGAAATATATGATAAACTCGAATATAATTATACACACTATAATGGAACTTAACTCTTTTTTAGTGAACATGTAATATAAATGTTAAGTATTTATATAAATTTAATGGATATTTCTTCACAGAAAAGTATTTAAATAGCATCCTATTTTTTCTCATATGTTAAGAGTAAAAAAGATTACAAGCGTGATTGGGAAAAAAGTTTATACAGATACGGGAGATTATTTTGGTGAAATTGAGGAATCTAATCTTGTTGAGAATAAAGTTGAAAGTTGGAGAATTAGAATAACTGGTTCCATGGGTAATTTCTTAGGTGGAGCTAGAGGAGTAATTATTCCGCATCAATTTGTTAGAGCAGTTGGTGATATAGTCATAATAAGCAGAGCAAGCCTTCCTTTAGATGAAGCAGAGGAAATTGAAGGAGAATCTACAGTAGATCTTTCTTCAGCAGAATCTGAATCATATAACCGGAGGTCATCTTCTATCTAAAGGATGGCTACAGAAAGCGGTTTATTCATTCTAAGTGATTTTTTTGCAAGTTATGCTTTACCATTTGTACTTATTTTTACCTTAGTTTTTGCTGTATTACAAAAAACCAAGGTTCTTGGAGATGATGCTAGTAGAATTAATTCTCTTATGGGTTTTATAATTGGCATGATTGTAATTGGTTTTCAATATCCTAGAGAGATAATTGTTTATTTAATGCCATTTTTAGCAGTGGTTTTAACTGTGTTACTTGTATTCATGTTACCATTTGGTTTTATTAATGGAAAAAAAGATGGAGATGTTTTAAGCAAATGGTGGAAGATCGTACTTATTGGAATACTTGCAATATCTCTTTTAATATTTTTATTAGTAATAACTGGATATTGGGGATTAGTCTATAATTATTTGTTTTTTAGTTCAAGTGGTAAAACTATTTTACTTAATGTACTTCTTTTTGCAATTATTGCAGGAGCAATTATTGCAGTTTTAAGAGGGGAAAAATAAAACAAGCAAATAGAAATATATATAAATAAAAAAGAGATTAGATATAAATAATAAAGAGGTATAAAAATGGCTTATGGATATTCAATCACAGAAATTTTAAATGAATGGGAACAGTTTGGAGTTTTTGCTTATGTTTTGCCTTTCTTGTTAATTTTTGCAATAGTTTTTGGTATTTTAAATAAATCAAAATTATTGGGTGAGAATAAGGGTGTTCAAGCAACTATAGGTCTTGCAGTTGGTTTATTATCTTTGCAATTTAATATGGTTACTAATTTTTATAGCATAATCTTTCCACATTTTGGAATAGGTATAGCAGTTTTATTAATTTCTATAATCTTAGTTGGAATTAGTGGAGACAAGATTCCTTGGATGCCAAAATTTTTATTTTGGATTGGAGCAATAATTGCATTAGTTGTAATTTTATTTTCTTTTAGTGATTATAATTGGTTTGGTGGAAATTTTTTATGGGCAAATTCAATGTCTTCAATTATTGCAGGAATTTTGATTATAGCAGCTATTGCATTTATTGTATTTGGAGGAAATAAGGGATAATAAAATGGTAACTCCAATGGATATTTCAGGCATACAATTTTTTATGCCAGTTTTTAGTTTTTTGTTCGTGTTTATTGTTGTTTATGCAGTTCTTGCAAAGACAAAGGTATTGGGAGATGATAAAGTCAATCTTCTTATAAGTTTTATTATGGCAATTATGTTCATGAATTTTTCTTACTCATTAAGATTGTATGTAGAAACAATTGTTCCATGGTTCATTGTTTTAATTGTATCTTTATTCTTTATTTTAGTTGTAATGAGTTTTTCAGGAGGGCCTGAAGTTATGAAGAAAATGTTAACTCCAACCTTTGCTTGGGTGTTTGTAGCAGTTTTATTGTTGATATTTTTAATTGCTGCAATAAGAGTTTTTAATCCAATGTTTCATCCCGATTTAATAATAACCTCTGGTGAAGGTGGTCCTGGGATTGTTGGTCAAATTAGAGGGGTATTTGATAGTCAAGTAGGTGGAAGTGCTTTATTACTGCTTATAGCAGGAGTAGTTGCATGGATATTAACAAAGAAATAATAAATATATTAAAATTATCTTAGATAACTTTCAAAATCATTATCTGAACGTTTAGATGATCTTTTTTCAGAAGAGGCATTATTTTCATTTGAATTTGTTTCATTTTCAGAATTATTATTTTCTACTTTAAACTCTCCAGTCATTTTTTTTAGCGCTTTAATATTATCTGTTAATGGATCAATTACTTTTGAAAAAGAATCTTGAGTCACTTGCATTTCTCTAGCAATAGATCTTAAATCTTCTCCATATTCTCCAACTCTTCTTAAAATTGACATTTTTAATTCATCTATAGTTGATTCTATTTTTTCAAGTCTAACTTTAAAGTTTTCTATTCGAGATATGCTTTCTTCTTTAAATTTTGTAAATTCAGACATTTGTTTTTTAATTTTTTCTTCTCTTTCAGAAATTATTAAATCACATATTTCTTTAACAGATTCTACATCTAAAGAGGGTCTTTGCTCGTATTCTGGATAGTTTTGATCTTGAGAATATTCTTGATTGTATTCTGGAGTATATTCTTGGAATGATTCTGGATTTTGTTCTATTTGAGAAGAGCTTTGATTTGAATTTTCCTGATAGGTAGGATCTTCATTGTATTGTGCAGGAGGATATTGTTGTTGAATAGGGGGATATTGGGGTTGAACTGGGGCATATTGCTGATTAGATTGTTGAAAGTTATCCTCTTCTTGATAATTTTGATTTTCAGGAGGATAGCCTGATGCTTGAAATCCCTTTGGAGGTTTTTGATTTGTATAACTTGGTGGCAAACTTTCATCTTCTATTTCTGGAAGATTCTCATCATTTGAATATGCTTCATTAGAAATAGCATTTTTAATTTTAGATTGTGTTAAAGCATCATTAATTTCTTTAGGTGTAACACCTTCTTGCTTTAATGATTGGATTATTTGATAGTCTGTTAGACCATTTCCTCGCATCTGCATAACTTTTTCAAGAGCTGCCATTATGTTTTATTTCTTTTTTTAGATTTTCTATTTCTTTTTTTATTAATTCTTTAACTTCTTTCATTTTTGCCATTTCAAGTGGTTGAAACATTTTCATTTGTCTTTCTAATATTCCAACTTCAGTTTTTCTTGCAAAGTTTTCTAGTTCTCCTATAATTCTTTTATTAAGCTGTTTTATAGTTTTTATATCATAATTAATTTGAGTTAATTGTTTTTTAACATCAATTTCTTGTTTTTCATAATCTTCCTTAGTTGAAACTAGATTTTCTCCTATTAAAAGGACTCTTTCTTTTATTAGTCTTTGTTTTTCTTCAATTTCGTTTAATCTTGTACTAAAATCTACAAGAAGTGCATTAATCGGCTCAATTTGTTCTTCAACCATCTTTTTTATAAAATATTTAGGATTAAAGGGTTTAAAATTGTTATTGTTTAAATAGAAGTTAAATTTGATAAAAAAACATTAAATTATAATTATTCTTATTTTATACATAAACTTTAATAGGTAAATATCTTTTTTTATTCATTAGGTGATTAAATGTTATTTAAATCAAATACAAAACTTTATGATTATGAAATAGTAAAAGAAGAGGGAAATCAAGTTGTTTATGTTAATTATCTTGGCGCTTCATTTGTTCCAAATCTTGCAGATAATCCTGATGTTATGTCAAGAACAATAGACCTTTTAACAGATTCTTCTAATATTTCTCGGATTGTTTTTGTTCAACAAAGAAACTATAGTTATGGAACAAATGAAACTTTTTTTCTTCAAGAAATTGCAAATTTGCATGTTTATCTTTTAAAACAAGAAGAAGTTTTAAGTCCTAATAAACTTTCAATATCGGGTTCACCTTATCTAGCTCAAAGATATAATGATATGAGTTATTTAATAATGCTAATAAAAAGGGATATTGTAGCATGTTATCAGGAACTTGAGAGATTTATTACTCAAGAAAAATCTAATCTTGAAAAAATAGAAGAGAATTTAAAAATTGATCAGATAACTTATATAAGATTACTTGAGAAAATAAAATCCTTTTTAGATAATCTTAAAATAATTAATGAATCTAAGAACTATTTTTCAGATTATTCTTTTGGTTCTAGAGAAATTTATAATAAATTTTTTAGGCCAGATATAATTCCTAATTTTACATTTACAAGATTAATGGCATCTATACCACCTGGTGCTGAGATGATTTCTCAATATGAAATTGGAAAAGGTTATGACAAATCTTTAGTAACTATCTTAAAGCGTCCTGAAGATGCTAAATTTATTTATCATATAATGCCTCCGGAATATTCTTTAGATGAAAATAAACAGAGTCTTTTAAATCTTGCAAGAAATGTTTTAATCGAACATCAACCAAAAACAGAAGATTATACTGATCCTGAAAGAGTAAGACAGAGTTTTTTTAATATTGCACTAGGGCTATTAAGAGATTTAGCAAAGACAAAGAAAATTGATTTGAATTATGGTGATTTAAATATGCTTGCAACAATTCTTGTTAGAGTCACTATTGGTTTTGGTTTGATAGAAGTTCTTTTACAAGATAGTAATATACAGGATATTGTAATGAATTCACCTCCTGCAACTAATCCGATTTATTTAAGGCATCAGGAATATGAAGAATGCATGACTAATATTATTCCTAGTAAAGAGGATTCTGATTCTTGGGCAGCTAAATTAAGAATGATTTCAGCTAGGCCTCTTGATGAATCAATGCCAGTATTAGATGCTGATTTAAATTTTGGAAGTGTAAGTGCAAGAGTTGCTGCAATTCAAAGACCTCTTTCTGTAGATGGGCTTGCTTATGCTTTTAGGAGACATAGGGAAGATCCCTGGACTTTACCTTTATTTATAAAAAATAAAATGATTAATAGTCTTGCTGCTGGATTATTTAGTTTTATAATTGATGGAAGCAGGACTATTTTAATTGCAGGAACAAGAAGTTCAGGAAAAACAAGTCTTCTTGGAAGTCTTATGCTTGAAATTATGCCCAAATATAGAATAATTGTAATTGAAGATACTCCGGAACTTCCTGTTGAAGCGATAAGAAAATTAAATTATGATATTTTGAGGATGAAAGTTAGAAGCAGTCTTACTAATTCTGGAAATGAACTTGGTGCTGATGAGGGAATAAGGACTAGTTTAAGACTAGGTGATAGCAGTCTAATTGTTGGAGAAGTAAGAAGTTTGGAAGCAAAAGCACTTTATGAAGCAATGAGAGTAGGAGCTTTAGCAAATGTTGTTGCTGGAACAATTCATGGTGCTAGTCCTTATGGGGTCTTTGATAGAGTTGTTAATGATTTGGGGGTACCTGTAACTAGTTTTAAAGCAACTGATTGCATAATTGTATCTAATCCTATAAAAAGTCCGGATGGACTTAAGTCTGTTAAAAGAGTGCTTCAATTAACTGAAGTAAGAAAACATTGGACAAAAGATCCTGAAGAAGAAGGTGGATTTGTTAATTTATTAAAATATAATATAGAAACAGATATTTTAGAACCTACTGAAGAATTAATCAATGGAGATTCTGAAATAATAAAAAATATTGCATCTGGAGTCAAAGGGTGGGCTGGTGATTGGGATGCTGTTTATGATAATATTTTATTGAGAGCTAAAATAAAACAAGAATTATTGGATACAAGTGTTAAATTGAAAAAACCAATATTACTTGAATCGAAATTCAATTCATTATGCAATAATATGTTTCATCAATTTTCAAAAGTAGTTCAAGAAGATGTAGGTCTTCCTGTCTCTGAAAAAGTTTTTCCGCTTTGGCAAGATTGGTTAAGAGAACAAGTTAAGACTAATCGATATGGGTAGGTTCTATTAATTTTTATTTATAAAATAAAAATTATTAGCATTGTTAAGAAATTCAATGAAATAAAGAACAAGAAAAAAAAACGATTAAGACTTTATTAGTTAATTAAATGAAAATTTGGTTCAATCCAGATAGAGCAGGATTATCAAAGGTTTTATTAATGATTTTTTCTTTATTTAATATAAAAAGGTGATTTTTAATGAACGTAGATGAGGTTTTAAGAAAATATTCTAGGCAGATAGAAAATGAAATGGGAAGTTATGGTGGGAAAAAAATAAATGTAGAAAATATTTCAAAAGATTATAATCTTTTTAAGGAAGATATGATGCCGGAATTATCCAGGTATGAAAAATTAGCTAAGGGGCTAGGGGGGGTTATAAAGATGAAGTTTTCTAGCAAGGATGAAGAAAAGTTCATGAAGCAATTATCTGCTGCTCATTTAAATGTAAGTCCAAGTGAAGCTGCGGGACTCGCTATAATGAGTTTTATACTTTTATTTTCTTTAGGAGTAATAACAAGTTTTTCAATTTGGTTTTTAGGTGGTGGACCTGATCTATCAACTTTTCCAACCATGTTTTTAGTATTTGTAATAATTACTTCGTTTTTTTTATTTTTTTATATGTATTCAATGCCATCAAGACTTGCTGTAAAATGGAGATTAAAAGCAAGCAGCCAGATGGTTCCAGCAATATTATACACTGTTATTTATATGAAACATACGAGTAATCTTGAAAGAGCAATTGGTTTTGTAGCTCAACATATTGATGCTCCTTTATCATTAGATTTAAAGAAAGTATTATGGGATGTTGAAACTGGAAAATATTCTTCAATAAAAGATAGTTTAGATGCTTATCTTGATTTTTGGAAAGATACTAATATGGAATTTGTTGAAAGTTTTCATTTAATTGAGAGTAGTCTTTATGAACCAAGTGATGTAAGAAGGGTTCAGATCTTAGAAAGATCATTAAGACTTATTTTAGATGGAGTTTATGAAAGGATGTTGAAATATACACATTCAATAAAATCTCCATTAACAAATCTTTATATGCTTGGAATAGTGTTACCAACATTAGGTCTAGCATTATTACCTCTTGCTTCAACTTTACTTAATGGTTTAATTAAACCTGTTCATGTTTTTATGCTTTTTAATATAATGATTCCTTTTATGGTTCTTTATTTGACTTTACAGATTATGCTTAATCGGCCAGGAGGATATGGAGAATCTAGTTTACTTGAAAGAAATCCTCTTTATTCTAAATATATTTCTAAAAAACCTTATTATTTAGCATTTGCAATTTGTTTTCCTTTATTGATTATTGGACTCATGCCTTTTATTTTTCAGATAGATTTTCTAACTTATAATATTAATGCACCAAAAGATTTACCAGATACTCAAGCTCTTCTTGGGTTGAAAAGTGATTATACATTTAAGGAACTTGGAATAAATTATCTTGGAAGCGAGAAATTTTTTGGATATGAAAATACTGAAAAAGGAATCCTTGGGCCGTTTGGCACTGGTGCTTTATTATTAAGTCTTTTAATTCCATTTTCAGTTGCATTATTCTTTTCATTAGCTTACAGATTAAAAACAAAGGAGTTAGTTAAAGCAAGAGATGATACAAGAGCTTTAGAAGAAGAATTCACATCTTCTTTATTCACGCTTGGTAATAGGATTGGTGATGGAATTCCTGCTGAAATTGCTTTTGCAAAAGTAGCTAGTTCATCTAAGGGGCAGAAAACTGAAGAATTTTTTAAAATTGTTAATTCAAATATCCAGTCAATGGGAATGGGACTTGAAGATGCTATATTTAATAATCGCAGAGGAGCTATTGTATATTATCCTTCAAGCTTAATAGCAACCAGTATGAGAATACTAGTTGAAAGTGTAAAAAAAGGTTTAGCTGTTGCTGCTCAAAGTTTGATGAGTATTTCAGAATATGTTAGAAATATTCAAAAAATTAATGAAAGATTAAGAGATTTACTTGCAGATGTTGTTTCAGATATGCAAAGCAATATGGTTTTTTTAGCTCCATTATTAGCTGGAATTGTTGTAGGGTTAGCTTCTATGATAACAGCAATACTTGCTAAATTAAAACAAATGGTTGATTTGGGTGGAGCTGATTCAATGGCAGGAGGATTATCTGCAATATCTAATATGACAAGACTATTTGATATTGCTAATATGATTCCACCTTATTATATGCAAGTTGCTATTGGATTTTATATTATTCAGATAATATTCATCTTAACTGGAACGCTTGTAACTATTGATGCTGGAGAAGATAAATTAAAACAAAGTTCAGAGATATCAAAGAATTTAGTCAAAGGGGCATTTTTATATCTATTAACTGCATTATTTTCAATAATTGCTTTAACAATTTTATCAAAGGTTGCTTTAAGTGGACTCGTTACTCCATAGCAGATAGGAAGAAATAAACTTAAAATTTTTAATATAGACTAATTTTAAAAACCTTGAAGTATATATTATTTAATGAATAAAAAAGGGATGGAATTGCAAGAATTAGCTTATTGGCTTTTAGGAGTACTAGTTCTTGTAATCATTTTAGGCGCAATAGGTATTGTAATTTTTAAATGGGATTCTACCCTAGGTTATATCAAAGATTTATTTAGGTTTAAAAGATGAAAATAGGAAAAAAAGGTGAAGATAGAAGTTTAGTTGGAACATTAATCGCTTTGATAATTGTATTAGTTGTAGTTGTAGTTATTATTTTAGGAATTGTTTATTTTGGAGTTTGGAATAAAATAAGGGATTTACCTTTTTTTTCAAGAAATAATTCAACTAATCTTCCAGATCCTCTTGAAGAAGGGCCCCCTATAACTTGCCCTATTGGAGAAATACCTATAGTAAAATCATTTGATTTAGATATTAAACAAAAAGAATCTTGGAAATGCACATGCAATTCATTTGGAACAAGGGAAGATAGTAATTCTATGATTTATAGCCAATATGGGGCTAATTCCAAAAAACCATGGGCTTCTTTTGAACCTCCATGCAAACCTTATAATAAAATTGAAGAAGGAAAGGGAATAGAAAAATATCCTGTGGATTCTAGTGTTGATTATAGGAAAATTAAAGGAATGCCTAGTGAATCAGATAAGGGATTTTGTTTAATGTATTATAGCACTCGAGCATTAAATGATGGATTAATTAAAATGACTAAAAATGAATTAAAAGAAGAGGCACTTTATTATGATGAAAATAAAATTTCTATTAAAGAGTTATCAAAATATAAGATTAATGAAGAGGGTTATATTGAAAAAATATACAAGGTTGTTGGAGAAAGAACGAGATTAGAATGCATAAATTTTGTATCTAGAAATTTTCCTTATTATTATTATGGTATTTTTTATAATGACTCTTTAAATAATTTAAAGGAAGGAAATCCAGATGATAGGGGATATTGTGTTGGTTTTCCTATTGATAAAAATAAAGTTGAAGTATTAACAATATTTGAAAATAAACCCAGGGAAGAGTGTAGTTTTTTTGCTAAAGATGATAGTTCTTACAATAAGTATAGCTTTTTTATTGATAAACTTGGAGAAGGCAAAAGTGTTTTTACTAAAGATAATTTGATTGTAATAAATTATTCAAGTGATTATTTATCAAAAAAAAGAGGAGAAAGTTTAACTGAAACTGAAATAAAATCTAAATGCCTTATTTGGGAAAAGTATGATCTTATTTTTATTACTGGTGTAAAAGATCCTAGAGGCAAATATTATGGAGAGAGTGAAGCACGAAGAAGATCTGCATGTGTTGCAGAAATTAATTATTTAAAAGTAAATGGGATCTTGGAAGAAGTTTATGATTTGGGATTAAAAGATACTTTAGAATTAAATGATGGAGAAAGGATTTGTTGTTATGCAAATAAAATATAATAAAAAAGCTAGCTGGATATCACTCGAAACTTTAGCAGTTATAGTTTTTTCAGCAATATGTATTTTTTTAATAATTCTTGCAGGTGTAAAAATAAGCGGGATATTTATAAATTCTTCAGAACAAAATAAAGCTTATGAAGTTTTTGATTCTATAAATGAGGCAGTAATAGCAGTATATGACAGTAATACAAATAATGAATTAACAATTTATCCACCAAAAAAATGGTATTTAAAAAGTTATGAAAAGAGTTTTCCAAAAAATGAATGCAATGGGAAAAAAGGTTGTCTATGCATATGTGACGATGGGACATGCAATTTAATAAGAAAGTGCAATGGATTTGATTTTTATGTTGTTGTTGAAGATGGTTATACTTCTTATAATCAGATAGGTGGAGATATGCCTGATCTTGGAATTGAATATAAAAATACACTAGAGTTTTTTAATTCTTTTTATATTCTTGATATAACCAAGGTTGGTGATGTTATAATAATAAATAGCAGGAAGAAAACTTAAATGGATTTAGACGAATTAATCAAATTAGTAATTGGAATAATAATTTTTTTAGTTTTACTATTTGGAGCTTATTATTTATTAAAAAACTTAGGAGTTCTTTAAAAAAAATGAAAAATAAATATCTGATAAAAAAAGCGCAGTTGGTTTCAAATCAATTGATATTACTTATTATTCTTCTTGTAAGTTTTGTTGCTATATTATCTATATTTTTTTATTGGAATTGGAATGCGGGTATTGATAGAGAAACTTGTCATGAATCAGTTGTATTAAGAAGTGTATATAATGGCAAGTTCATTGAAACAAGTGATATTGTTCCTTTAAAATGCCAGACTGAAAAAATCTGTATTACAAAAGGAAATAATTGCAATGGAATTGTTGGAACAACAAAAAGTCCTGTAACAAAGATTCAATTAAGTAGAAACAAGGCGTTAAATAATGATGAAATAAAAGAAGCAATTGCTGGTGCTTTATACGATTGTCATTCAATGCTTGGTGAAGGAAAATTAAATTTTATGCCTAGAAGTTTTTGGGATGAAAATTATTGTCTTATATGTTCTAGATTTGCTGTTGATAATGAAACAAATAATGAAATTAAAGATATTTCCTATATGGAATTATATCAATATATGAAATCAAGAGAAACACCTGGATCTAGAAGTTATCTTGAAGCTACTTATGATGTTAGTAAAGTAGATGATATGAGAACTATTTTGGAAAATGTTAGGATTTTATTTAATGAAGCTAATTCTGGCGCTCCTATTTATCGGGTTGAAGACATGAAAATTGATTTAACAAAACAAAACACAATTGTAGTTCAAATTGTTCCATCATCAACCTGGAAAAGCTGGATAGGTGGAATTGCAGGAGGAATACTTGTTACAGGGGGTATAATTGCAGCTCCATTTACATTTGGTGGAAGTTTAACTTTAACAGGAGTGGGTATAGCAGTTGTTGCTGGAGGAGCTGTAGGTGGTGTTGTTTATTATAAATCATTACCCGATGGGAGCCAATATGGTTATCCTTCTATTTATCCATATAGTGTAGATACTTTGAATAATTTAAAATGTACCAGTTTTGAAACAGCACCATAATAAAATGAAAGATAAAAACGCTAAAACCAGTATGTTTTTAGACCAATTTATTTATATTATTATCGTTACAGTAGTTTTTGCTGCATTATTATTTTTTGTTGTTAGGGCTGGAAGTAATGTTACAATTTATGAACAAATTTATTCTAAACAAATTGGACTTTCTATTGATAAATCAAAACCTGGAACAAATCTTACTTTTGATATAAATGAACTTTACAAGATATCTAAAAAGAACAAATATGAGGGTGGAATAATTAAGATAGATAATGTTGATAATAAGGTTACGGTTACTCTTGTTTCTGGAAAGGGATATTCTTATAGGTTATTTAGTGATAATGATGTTTTATGGGAATTAGATAAAACTGGAGGCAAACTTCATTTGTTTGTAATTTAAATGTCAGATAGTACTTATATTTCTCCTGGTCTATTTATAATCTTAGGAATAGTTAGTGTAGGAATTGTCCTAAGTGTAATAATGTTTTTTAGTAATATTGCAGATGTTAGAATTGAAGAATCTAAATCCTTATTAGATCGTGTTGTTGATACCATATCTGATAATGGTTATTTGAAATCTGAAATATTTGAAGAAAATTATAGTCTAATTGAAAATGCAAAATTAAATAATAATCTTTTTGCTGATGGATTTATTTATTTATCTTTAGAAATTTATAAAATGAATTCCAAAATAAAGGAGATAGATGTAGGAGATAGCGATTATAAAATTCAATGCAGATTAAAAGGAAAACATTATCCAAGATGTTATTATAAGGAATTTATACTCGCAGATAAAAATAATCCTTTAGAAATCTATAAAATAAAGATATTAACTGGATCAAATAATTTGGGGAGTAGTGTATAAATGTTAAATAAAAAATCTCAAATAGGTCAAACTCTTACTTTAATTCCTGCAATATTTATAATTTTTTTTATAATGCTTTTATATCTGTTATTTTTTGGATTATTACTTACTAAAAAATCTGATTATAATGAACAAAATGTTGATATAATTCATGTTCCAATAGATCCTGTTGTTACAAACGTATTTTATTCTTTTTTAAATAGTCATATAGAATATTTGGGCGAAAATAGAAGCATATATGATTCAATAATTTATTCTATTAATAATCCTAATGAAAAAAATGATAAAGAGCTTATATTTTTAATAAATAAAAGGTTAGATTTTTATTGCAATAGATATAGGCTTTTAATTCCTCAGGGTTTTATAGATGAAAAAGGACTCAGAATTCCTACTTATATCGAGAGTCTTGATAATTTTGCAGATACAGAGGAGAATCTTGGAAGGTGGACAAGAAGTATAAGTTATAATTTAAAATATAATGAAGAACCAATTGAAATTAAATTTAGAATATTAAAAAGCTGTTTAGGTGAAGGAGAAATTAAAGTTGAATAAAATGAATAAAAAATCAATGTCAATTTCTATAGTTTTACTTGTAATAATGACATTAGTACTTGTTGGAGTTAGTTTAACTTATTTTATTATTAAAGAGAATAATAATCAACAATTACTTCAGGTTTCTAGTAGTATTGATTATCTTTCTATTGAGGAAAGCCATTTAGATATTACCTTGGATAAGTTATTTTTAGAATCTGTTGTTGGAATCAAAACTCTAGATAGCAAACAGATTTTTATTGATAGATTAAATGAAAATATTCCTAAATACCAGGATTATTATTTTTTGAAAAATCTAAATTCAATAAAAGAACAGGTTAAAGAAGAAAATATTGAAATAAATACTGAAGGAATTAATTGGAAAGTTGAATTTATTATAGAATCAGTTAAAAATAATCCAAAAAACACGTTAAATGCAAATTATTTATATTCGAGGAAGTTTGAAAAGGTTTTTAAAGTTTAATAGGTTTTTAAAATTAAATAGTTTTTATTATGAAAGGAGGTTTATTAAAATGAATAAAAAAGGTGAGGGAGTTAGCATGACTGGAGTTCTAGTTGCTGTTGTTCTATTAGTAGTTTTAATGGCTATAGTTGTATATGGCTTTACTGTAGGATGGGGCGATTTATGGAACAAAGTTACTGGATTTGGTGGTGGAAAAGTTAATGTTCAATCTGTAATAGATGCATGCAAGGTATCTTGTTCAACAAATCAAGTTTATGAATATTGCACTAAAACAAGATCTATAACATTTGCTGAAGCTGGTGAAGCTGAAAAAGGTTTAACATGTAAGACTCTTGAAGCAAGAAGCGCTGGTGCATTAAGTTGTGATACAATAACTTGTCCTGCTCCGGCATAATAATATTTTTATTTTTATTTTTTATATATTTTTATTTTTATTAATTAGGAGTTAGAAAAGATTTAAAAATTCTTTTTTGTTTTTAATATTGGAGATTATATAAAAAGGGATTAAAAATCTCTTAAGATTTTTAGGATATGCCTAATACTTGAAAAAAAACAATGGATTACGGATATAATGATAGAAGAAAAACAAAGAATGACAAGAGAGCTAAATCTAGATATAATAAGTATAAGAAAGGCGGAAGTCTACGAGTTCAAAATAAAGATCGAGATAAAAACTGTTGATATCTAAAAAGAGGTTTATATATGGGATTTAATCCTGAATTATTGTTTTTAATTGTACTCGCTTTAATATGGATAATTGGAGCCATATTACAAGATTTAAAACGAAGAGAAGTAGATAATATCTGGAATTTTTCTTTAATTGCTTTTGCATTATCTTATAGGTTTTTTGTATCTATATTTCAAGAAAATCCCTGGTTTTTTTTTAATGGAATAATTGGTTTTTTTGTATTTTTGATCTTAGGAAATGTATTTTATTATTCTAGACTTTTTGCAGGAGGAGATGCAAAACTTTTGATTTCTCTTGGAACTATTTTACCATTAAGTTATGATTGGATTATAAATGCAAAGATATTTTTGATATTTATAATTGGTTTTCTTGTTTGCGGGTCTATATATGCCTTAAGTTGGTCTTTAGTTTTAGTAATTTTAAATTTTAAGAGATTTTTTAAGGAATTTGTTAAACAATCTAAAAATTATAAAAGATTTTATTTAATATCTATATTTTTTGCTAGCATCTGGATAATTTTAACTTTAATTTTTCTAGATAAAATATTTTTATTTATAGGATTAATTATAGTTTTATTTCCAATTTTATTTGTATTTGCAAAATCTGTTGAAGAAAGCTGCATGATAATACCCACTAGCCCTTTGAAAGTAACTGAAGGGGACTGGTTATATGAAGATATACTAGTTGGAGATAAAAGAATTAAAGCAAGTTGGGAAGGAATTTCAAACAAGGAATTAAAATTAATACAAACCAAATATAAGAAAAAAATACTAATAAAACAAGGGATTCCATTTACCCCTAGTTTTTTATTTGGATTTTTAATAATACTTTTTCTTTTATTTAAAAATAATTTTTATATCTAACAAATAATTTAAATAACCTCAAAAGCTTATATAATCATGAAAAAAAAGAGGAGTTTAAACAAGAATCATAATACAAAAGAAATAAATTTTAATAGTACTCTTTATGCACTTAAAATTTCTTCATTAGTTTTATTATTTAGCGTATTTTTATTAATTATTACATTGTTTAATCTAGGATTTTCTTTAGATCAGATTTTAAGAACTTTATTTAGAAAACCTAGTGGCAATGATTTTTTAGCAATATTTGCAGGTTCTATACTTTTTATTGTTGTACCTTTTGTTTTAGGCGTAAAAGCAAATAATAAATTTTAAGAATTTTTAGATTAATTTTTAAGGTATTCTAAAATCTTTTATCTTTGGTAATTTTGATATATCTTCTTTATTTGGGATATATTCTATTTCTTTTTCTTTTTCTTGTGTTTTTCTTTTTTTCCTTAGTTTTACTTCAAGTTTATCTTGTAAAAGTTTTAATTCATTATCTTCTAATTTAATTTTTTTTAATGGTTCTTTGTAAATGGGTATTATGTTTATCATTGCATGACCCATAAGATTGGAGGTTTCTATTTTGATATCTTCTGGTTTAAATTTTTTCTTAATTCTATTTGCTATCTTTTGAGATAGGGACATTGCATTTTTTGGTATTTTTTCTGTTGGTATGTGTTTTAAAGGTAAAACTATTGAATGACCTCTTGACAAGGGGTTTATTTCTAGAATCGCAATAGATTTTTTATTTTCATCTATTTTATAGGAAGGAACTTCGTTATTTATTATTGAACAAAAGATACATTTTGGAGGACTAGAAGATTTTTCTTTATCTGCAGATTCTTTTTCATTCATCTGAATATTATTTTTTTTAAGAAATTCTTCTAGTTGTTCTTCATTTAAACCTTCTATATATTTTTTTATTTGATCCTTGTTCTCATTAGGAAGGCTTTCTACTTGAATTAATAATTGCTTTTTTATATCTTCAGCTTCTTCTTTTGAAAATACCATTGGCTATATAAGAATAAAAGGGTTTAAAATATTATGGTAGTATCTAATAAAGTTAATTTTATTTTTTATATTTTCTTAAAATAAAATCTGGAGTGTAATTATTTTTTAAATAAAAATTCTGTATATTTTTGGGCAGTAATCTGAATTGATCGATTAAACCTCTGCAATTTTTTGAACCACATTTGCATTTACATGTCCATAATCCTCCTCCGGATTTTTTTATTTTTTCTTCATTATCATCCATTGTCGTAGAATAATCATAGGTAATCTCATCTCCCCTATTTATATCTCTTAATGCTTTTAATTTAGATTTTTTTGAGAGATATGCATTTGGATTACATGAATGATTAAATGTTCTTGATAGTTCATCTAAATCCAGATATTTTTCATTATCTACACCTAAGGGGTCTGCACCATCTTCAAGATTTTCATCAGTTCTTCTTATCATTTCATTTAAATCCATTAATTCTCCCCTTAAGAAACAAATTGTTTTTCCTTTTTTAATTGAAATTCTAGCATAAACTCCTTTTCCAGAAATACCTGATTTTTTAATTATTAAATCTGATTTTTTCACCATAAAATAAAGAAAAGAATAATCTATATAAAAATCTAACTTAAAAATTTATTTTAAAAAAATAAGAATATTAACTAATTATCCAATTGCTCTACCTCGCAATTGTGTAATCACAATGAAGAATATTAGCTAATTATCCTATCGCTCGTCTAAAATCTATAACTTCAGCAGAACTTACATTTTTGAATTCTTGGATGGCATCAATTGTAGGATCTATTGAGATTTCTTCTTCCCAAGAAATCATTGCAATAACTGCAATAAGGCCAAAAGCAATTGGTTCTCTTTCAAACTTTATACTTTTACTTCCTTGTTTTTCTAGAAGTTCTCTAGTTTTTGTTTCTATATTATCTAAATCTGCTTGAGGTGAGTCAGGCATAATTTTAATTTTAATTAATGCAAGTGCCATAGCTTAGAAAGGATTATTTTTGTTTATAAAGGTTTCTAATTGCAAATTTTGTTAAGAATTAGTAGATTTTATCATTTAATCAATTTTAGAAACAAAATATCTTATTTTAGATATAGAACAATTGCTTAAACTTCCATGTTAAATCTATAGTTTTAAACCACAATCATTATAAAGGATATTTTTTTAAAGAGGTTAGGAAAAAGGAGAGATATATGGACACTAATTATCAATCAGTAATAGATTTTATTTCTGAAAAATCTGGGATTTCTAAAGAAGAGATTGAAAAGAAGATTGAAGCAAAGCAATCTAAATTAGCAGGGCTTATTTCTAAAGTTGGAGCAGCACAAATTGTTGCAGCTGAACTAAATGTAAGTTTTGATAAACAGAGTATTAAAATTTCTCAAATTGTTCCTGGAATAAAAAAGATAAATATTACTGGAAAAATTATAACTCTTTTTCCAATAAGGGAATATAATAAAAATGGCAGAGCAGGCAGAATTGGCAGTTTTATCTTAGCAGATGAAACAAGCAATGTAAGGGTGGTTTTATGGGATGAAAACCATATTGAACTAATCAGCAAGGGAGATATAGCCACTAATAAAGTAATTGATATTGAAAATGCAACATTAAGAAATGGGGAAATTCATTTGACTTCTTTTTCTGAAATAAAAATTTCCAATAAATCTCTTGATAGTGTAATTGTTGATAAACCTAAGGTGAACAAGAAAATAGCACATTTTAATCCTAATGATAATGTTTTAACAAGAGCATTTATTGTTCAATTTTTTGAACCACGTTTTTTTGAAATATGCCCTGCATGCAAAAAAAAGGTCAGTGAAACTAAAGAATGCCTTACACATGGTAAAGTTGTATCTGAAAGAAGGGCTTTATTAAATTTTGTTATTGATGACGGGACTGAATCTATAAGATCAGTTGTATTTTCTGATCAGATATCTAAAATTATGCCTGGAATAGATATTTCTGATTCTCAAGCATTTTCATTAAAAAAATCAGATTTACTAGGGAAAGAACTTATAATTCATGGACAGGTAAGAAGAAATACTGTTTATAATAATAATGAATTTGTTGTAACTGATTTTGAAGAGATTGATTTAAACAAACTTATTCAAGAACTTGAAAATTAGATTAATAAATCAGTATTCTAGTTTTTGATACAATCCTTTTCTTGCCCACTCTTTCATAGAGTTTCTATTGAATCCTTTTAGATATCCTAGAACGAACATTTCTTTAGGATCTAAAATCTCATTCAAAATTTCTATTTCTTCAATTTCTTGTTTATTCATTTTTTCCTCCTTGTTATTTAATATAAAGCGATTAAGGTGCTTTATTGTAAATCAGTTAAGATATTAGCTTATAAAGCAATTAGGAAGGAATTATTCAGAAGAACGATTCATAAGACTTATAAATGGATTTTAATGCCTAATATTATGGTTATTAGCCTATCTATTGGAGATTTTTATGGAATTGATTCTTTTGTTGAATTATTAATTGTAGTAGTCGCATTGATAATTTTTTTTTTATAGCAGAAAAGTATACAAAATAATTAATAATAAAAATTATAAATATTTTTCATTCGCATTTTTATCAATCGCAATAGCTTATATTTTTAAGATATTGTCCAATTTAACAATAAAACATGTACTTATAATAGAAAAAGCTAATCTCATATTTACTTTTACTTCTCAGATGAGATATATGGAAGCTATTAATTTTTTTAGTTATATGTTTTATAAAACTTTTAGTGTTATTGGATTTTTGATATTATTTTTAATTTTAACTAAGACTGATAAAAAGGAAAAGGTTTTTATGTTTTTTTATATGAGTCTTATTGTTGTATTTTTTAGTGTATATTATAATTTTATTTTTCATATGACTCTTATACTTATCCTTGTATTTTTAACTGAACATTATTATAGAAACTATTGCAAATTCAAATCTTTTAATAGCCGACTTGTATTTTTTGCATTTTCGATAATTTTAATATCACAAATAATTTTTGTTCTTTCAGTTATCTTTTCAAAGTTTTATAGTGTGTTTTACTTATTTGGTGAAATACTTTTACTTATAGGATTTTTTTGTCTTTTAATAAATCAGATCAAATTAAAAAATGAAACAAAAACGAACAAGATTAGAAGTCGTAAGAGATCTTTTAGAAGTGCTTCAAAAAAATAGACAAGTGAAAATAACTCACTTAATCTATAAAGCAAATCTTTCTAACAATAGTATCAAACCTTATTTAGAAGATCTTTTGAAAAATAAATTAATGGAGCAATATAGCGAAGAAGATAATCGATATTTTAGATTAACAAAAAAGGGACAGGAATTTTTACAAGAATTCAATAAGATAAAGATTTTCTCAGAGAGTTATGGATTATAAAACATTCGCTATAAGCGAGATAAGAATGATTCGCAATCTAAAATTAATTTAGATTGCTCATTTAATAAGATTTTAAGAAATTCTAAATGGTATTAAGAAATTAATTTATAATAGATTCTATCGCATAAGCGAGATAATCTTATGTTTATTGTTTTTTTTCATAATATATAACCCAGAGGGGTAATCCTTATAAAGAAATTCATTTTTTAGTTAAGATGGTTGTGGAAAAGAGATTGATGAAAGTGAATCTAAGAAAAAGAAGTCTAAGAAAAAAGAAGAGGTAAAGGAAACTAAACTTTCTGATCTTCCTGGAATAGGTCCTGCTGCACAGGAAAAACTTGAAGCTGCAGGAATCTTTGATGTTATGGGTATTGCAGTTCTTGGACCTAAAGAATTATCTGAACTCGCTGGATTAGGCGAAGCTGTTGCAAGAAAGGTTATTCAAGCTGCAAGAAAGGTTATGGACCTTGGATTTCAAGATGGATTAGAATTCGCTGAAAAAAGAGAAGAAGTATTTTTTATTACTACTGGAAGCAAGGAATTAGACAATCTTCTTGGGGGAAAGGGTGTTGAAACAAAAGCTATTACTGAAGCATTTGGGAGTTATGGAAGTGGAAAGACTCAATTAGGGTTGTCTTTAGCTGTTAATGTTCAGATGCCTTTAGAAAAAGGTGGGGCTGAAGGAAAGGCAGTTTATATTGACACTGAAGGAACTTTTAGGCCTGAAAGAATAAGACAAATTGCTGAATCAAAGGGAGCTAACCCTGAAAATGTTTTAAAAAATATTCTTGTTGCAAGAGCATTTAATTCAGATCATCAGATTTTATTAATAGATAAAGTTGGTGAATTAATTAAAGGTGGAGAGCCTATAAGGATTGTTATTGTAGATTCTTTAACTGCTCATTTTAGGGCTGAATTTGCTGGAAGAGGGCAACTTGCAGATAGGCAGCAGAAATTAAATAAATATCTTCACAATCTAATGAAAATTGCAGAACAATTTAATTTGGCAGTTTATGTAACAAATCAGGTCATGGCTAATCCTGCTATGATGTTTGGAGATCCTACGACAGCAATAGGTGGAAATATTGTAGGTCATGCATCGACTTTTAGAATGTATATAAGAAAGGGAAAGAAAACTTCAAGAGTAGCTAAATTAATAGATAGTCCTAATCTTCCTGATAATGAGTGTATATTTTTTGTTGGTGCAAAGGGTGTTTGTGACGACGAAGAATAAAATTTAAAGGAATTCTAGTCTTTTTCAAATAGAATAATGTTTATATATCATATTTAATATATAATATATATAAAAAAGTGAAAAAGGGGATGAAAAAGAAAAATCTTTTGTCTTTAGTAGTATTTCTAGTTTTAAACATATTAGTTATTACTTCTGTATCTGCAGTAGTTAATCCGCCAATTGTTGAATCTGTTTCTCCAAATGATGGAATGATTACAAAAAATCCTTTATTTATTTGCAATGTTACTAGTAATTCTGCTGCATTATCTTTAATTTCAATTAGTATCTGGGATAGTGAAGGACAATTAGTAAATCATTCAATTGTAAACTTTCTAACTCCAGTATTATCTAATGTTTCAACATGGGCATATAGTTTTAGCAGATCTGGAAATTATACTTGGAATTGTTATTCTGAAGATAGTTTAGGGAATGGAGCTTGGAGTATTCAAGGAAATAAGACTTTGATATATGACATAACTAATCCATCATTAAAAATTAATTCTCCTTTTAATAACCAGAAATTTGCAACTAAATCCCTTTCACTTGAATTTTCATCAACAGATTCTACAAAATTTAATCACTCGATTGCGGGTGTTTATAATTCCTTAAATAATATTGAAAATTCGAACATAAGTTATTTATCTGGGGATCAAACAATTCCCTTTGATATAAATCAAGATGGAAATTATTCTTTAAGGGTTAATAGTTATGACTTCATTGGAAACTCTAATAGCAGTTTTGTTAATATTATTGTTGATACAACGAAACCGGAGATAACAAAAAAATCTCCTATCAATGGGAGCACTTATTATACAAATCAATCGATTATAATTTATTTTGATGCTATTGATTTAACTTCTGTAAAAAAGTGGTGGAGTGATGGCAGTTCTAATTATAGTTTAGATATAGCGAATAATATCAGTTATACTTCGGCTGGAAATTATAATATAATCATTTATGCAAATGATAGTCTTGGAAATCTAGCAAGTGAAACCGTTTCCTTTTTTGTTATTGACATGCCTCAAAATAAATATCTTGAAAAAGAAAGTTCAAGTTATGTTGTTTCTGGGAATATTGAAGAAATAGTTTATTCTTACCAAAGCCAATTGCAAAATGTTAATGTTCCTTCAACATTATCTAGCAAGAATATTCTTATTGATTTTTCACAAATTTTAAATAATGGTGAACTAACTCTTTCGCAGAATTCATTGACACTAACTAGGGAAGATAGTTCGTTAAATCATGTTTTGATTTTTAATTCTGGAACAAGAATAATTTCTAATATATTGAATTGGGATGGCAAATTAAATTTGCCTTTTATTAGTTCTGAATCGGTTAGTGTACCTAATTCTGGAAGTTTAGAAATTTTACTTAATATGGGTGCAAGTTCTGAATTAAATTTATCTATTCCTGCAAAAATAATTCTTGCTGGAAAGGCTGGAAAAAAAGCAGCATGGAAAAAAGGGAGCAGTTCATCTTTAACTGAGATTAGTGTTTTATGTGATAGTATTACTCTTCCTACAAATATTAATTCAAATTACCCTAGAGAATGTTATACTAATATTGGAACTGATTTAGTCATATTTACTTATCATCTTTCAGATTTTGCTGCATTCAATCCTACTTCTGTTCCAGTTAATCCTAGTTCAGATGAAGAGGAAGTAAGTTCAACATCTTCTCCAGCAGGATCTGCTGGGGGCAACATGGGTTTTGTTTTACATTATCCTAATTATACTGAAATAAGGGAAGGATTTTCAAGAAGTTTAAAAGCAGGTGATCGTTTTAGGGTAAATATTAGTGGAGAAAATCATTTTGTTATTGTAGATAAGGTTGATACTAATTTTGTTGTAGTTAATATGTCTCCGAAATTTCAACAAACAGTAATAACCCTTAATGAATTTAAAAAATTTGATATTAATTTGGATGAAACTTTGGATTTTTCATTAAAGTTGAATTCTGTAATTTCTAATCGGGCTGGTTTAACAATAAAACATTTAGACGAGAAAGTTAATATTCCAACAAAAGAAAAAGAAGATAGTAGTCAAAAGAATAGTGCTGGAGAATATGCAACAAATGTTCCTACTGCTAGAGTAATAGATTCATCTTCATTATCAAAAAGCACAGGAGCATATGGATTAAATAGTGAAATAACTAAGAAGAAAACTGGATTATCCTTCTTTTTGTGGGCATTTATTACAAGCATGCTTTTAGTTGCAGGTTTTGCAACAACTAGTCATTATGTACAGGTTAGAAAAAAGAAGATTGCTAGTGGTGAATCAAAAAAGTTTTCTTTTTCTTGGTCTAATTTATTTAAACGAGATAAATCTATAACTCCAATTAATAATCTTCCTAGAAAAAATTATTTTTCTTTTTATTTTCCTTTTTTTAAACATAAAGAAAAACAAGAATCTTTGAATAATTGGGAACTTGCAAATGTTGTAAAAAGTTAATATTTTTATTAATTTTATAATTCTAAAGAACAAATAGATTCATGTTAATCATTAATCAATTATAATAAATTCTATTGGGTCTTTATTTAAGAATATCAATAATCTTTCTAATAATAATCTATATATAGGGTTACTTATTAAAAAAATAAGGTAAAAAAAGAGTTATCAACTTAAGATATATAAGATGAAAAATCCTGATTGGTTATTAGCTGATTTGCATATTCATTCAAAATATTCTAGAGCTTGCAGCAAGGATTTAGATATCCCTAATCTTGTTAAATGGGCGAAAGTTAAAGGGATTGATATTTTAGGCACAGGCGATTTTACGCATCCTAAATGGCTTGAAGAAATAAAAAAATTAAAGGAAGAAGAAGGAATTTATTATTATAATTTAGATGAGGAAAATCGTTTTCCTTTTATTTTAAGTTCTGAAATTTCCCTTGTATATTCAAAAAATGGAAGGGGTAGAAGAATTCATTTATTATATTTTGCTCCTAACATAGAAGCTGTAAACAAAATTAATTCTTGGTTAGATAGCAAGGGGAGGAGAGATTATGATGGTAGACCTATCTTTAAGATAAGTTGCAGAGATTTTGTAGATGAGATGAATAAAATAGATGATAGAATAGAAGTAATTCCGGCTCATATTTGGACTCCTTGGTTTGGTGTTTTTGGTAGTAAAGGAGGTTTTGATAGTTTACTTGATGCATTTGAGGATAAACTTTCCCTTATACATGCAATTGAAACTGGAATTTCATCTGATCCTGAGATGAATTGGAAAATAAAAGATTTAGATAATATCTCTATATTAAGTTTTTCAGATGCACATAGTTTTTGGCCCTGGAGACTTGGAAGAGAGGCAACTATTTTTAAAAAACCGATTGGCAAGTTAAGTTATCTTGAGATAATTAAACAAATTAGAGATAAAACTTTTATAGGCACTATAGAAACTGATCCTTCTTATGGAAAATATCATCTTGATGGTCATATTAAATGTGATTTTTCTTCAATTCCGGAAGTAACTAAGAAATTAAATGGAATTTGCCCTAAATGCAAAAAACCATTAACAATAGGAGTAGATTATAGAGTTAATGAACTTTCAAAACAAGGAAAATCAAAACTTAAAAATAAAAAAATTTATTATAAAATTTTACCTTTGCATGAAATTATCTCATTAGCATTAGGTACTGGAATAAATAGCAAAGCTTGTTGGAAGATATATAATGATTTAATAATTAATTTTAATAATGAAATTGATATTTTATTGAATATTGAAAAAGATAAATTAAAAGAATTTTTAAAAAATGATTTTTTAGTTGAATTAATTTTAAGAAACCGGGAAGGAAAGATAAAAGTTAAACCTGGATATGATGGAATATATGGTGAAGCGTTAATTTCTATTTAAGAAAAATAAAAGATTTTATTTTAGGCTTTTTCAATTAAAAAATCACAATGTTCTTTTTTAGCTAATTTTTCGACCTTTTCCATTGTCTGATTCATTTCATTATTTAATCTTTTAAAGTCTTTTCCTTCTATTCGTATGGAATATTTTCCTGCAGCTAGATAAGTGATGCTGCATAAGGAACCATTGCAAGACTCCTGCAGGATATTTTTTACAGTAGTCATTCCAGATGATGATTTGTTTGATAATTTAAAAATTTGCCTTATTTCTTTTGGTTTTTCTTTTTTAGTTTCAAATATTTTTAATATTTTTTCTGATTGTTCTTGATTGAAATAAACATCTAATTTCTTTGGATTTTCAATAGATTCTTCAAAAAAATCCAGAAGTGCTTCATTTTCTGATATTTTTTCTATTATTTTTTCTGATTCTTCTTTTCCTAGAATTGTTCTTAAAATAGCTTTGTAACTTTTTTCTTTTTCTACTTTTTCAAGAAGTTCTTTTCTTTCATTTGGTTTAACTCTTCTTAATGAAAGTTGAATTTTATTATCTTTGATACTAAGAATTTTACATACTATTTTTTTATTTGGAATAACATATTCTCTTAAATTTCTTATTCTACCTGGAGCTATTTCTGAAGTTGTTATTGTTCCATCATCATTATAGTCATCAAGTCTAACAAATACGGTTGTACCTAGAATCTTATCTACTGTACAAAGTACTAATTGGCCTTCTTCAAGTTGTTCATTTACCATAAAGAGAATAGAGAATATAAGCGGTTATAAAGTTTTTGTATTAATTCAGAACTTCAACTACACGAGCTTTAATTTCTGCTTTTCCGCCTTTTGGTTCTGCAATTATAGCATCACAAATAAGGCATTTAACCTTTGTTGTTGCTCCTTCGAATATTATTTGTTCGTTCTTACAGGATTGGCATCTTACTTTGATAAATTTATATCTTCCCATGAGAAGTTATGTTTTAGAGGGTTTAAAAAGATTTTGTTTAGGTATTTTTAGGATAATTACAAAAAATTCCTAAAAATAGTCTATTTTATAAAACTTAGATTCATTAAATAGTCTATGAAAAAAGATGTGAATGTAAGAGCTCAAATGAGTTTATTTATTATTATTGGAATAATTCTTTTTATTTTAATCGGTTTAATTTATGGATATTATGGATATAAATTAAAAAAAGATGCTGAATTAAATAAGGAATATTTTAATAATGAAGAGATAAAATTAGAGGTAGAAAATATTTATTCAAATATTCTTTTATGCATAGATATTTCTGGAAGAGAAAGTTTAAGGATGTTGGGTTTACAAGGAGGATATATTAAAAAACCCATTAGAGCAATCGAATATGATGGCTTTTTTATTCCTTATCATTATTATGAAGGAGAATCTTATCCTCTTGGAATTGAGGAAGTTAAACCTGAATTAGAGCTATTTATGAATCAAGAAGTGGAACGTTGTTTTAATACGTTAAATTTTTCTAATTATGAACTTAAACATGATTTACCAAAAACCCAAGTAGCAATAAATAATGATGAAATTGTTTTTAATGTTGATAGTAAATTTACAATAAAACGTGATGGAAGATTTATATCATTTAATACAAATGAATATCCTATTCAACAAAAATCTGCATTAAAAGGTATATTAGAAATAGATCAATATATATTAGATTCTCATAAATTAGATCCTAAAAAATATTGCATTAGCTGTATTGATAAGATGGCTAAAGAAAAGGATATTTATGTAAAATATTCTGTATTTTCAAATAATACAGTTTTATTTATTATTGGGGAAAATAGGACTGGAACAGAACCTTATTTATTCAATTTTTTTAATAAATATACTGGAAAGGAAACAAGTGATGATTTTAAATTAACCGGAGATAGTGCTGAAAAAATTCCGGTTTATCAGGGGGGAATAAAATCATGAAACTCTCTAGAAATAAAAATTTAATTATTTGTAATTTATTTATTTTATTTTTAATATTAATATTTCAAATCTCTGCTGCAGATATAACTCCTGAAATAAAAACCGATTTAGAAAATTTTAGAAGTCAACTTGAAATTGGAAATTTTAAAGATTTATTTACTAAACTAGATAAGACTGATCCTCAGCATCTTTCTGTAATTTTTAGTGGTATGGATAATAAGAATTTAGTACATGTTTGGAATAATATGGAAGTAAAACAATCAAATGGGAATTTGGATATTGAAAAAACTAATAAGTATAGACAAATGCTTTTAGATGGTTTAAAGGATAAAAAAGAAGATATTAATTTATTTATTTCAGAACTTATTAAAAAAAATTCTAATATTATAGATTTTGAATTTAGTGGAGTTGAAAATTCTGCAGGAGTTAATATTAATGGAGATTTTATTGATTTTAAAGATTCAAATGGAAATATTCATAAACTGTCTTTAAAGGATCTGACTGGATTTAAAAAAATTTATTTTTCTGACATGAAAGAGGGTGGAAATGGATATGCAATGCATTATGTTTATTCAATGGGAAGAAAAAGCGGGGCAGTTTTATCAAGAGGTTATCTTAAGGGAAATGAAAAAAATGGATTTGATATATTAGAAAATGAAGGATCAATAATAAAAAATGTTGGTCATATTAGTTTTGGAGATAACCCTCAAGAGGCAATTTATTTTCGTGGAATTCCTAAGGAAGTGGATGGAGAAAAATTTAGTTTAGGAGATTATATATTTAATAAACCTGGAAGAGATGGAGATATTAATTTTAAAGACTCATTAGGAAATCTTGAATCTAGTAAACGGGATTTGTTAAATGGACAAGGAGATAGAGTTGGTTTTCAGAATGAAGAAGGATTGAGGGGAGTAAAAAAAATAGATACAAATGGAGATAATATTCCTGATAAAATAATTGATATAACTCATCAAAATGGGGTTGGAGTAAAATATGGGGATAAAGTAATTGGAGCTAATTCTAAAAATGTTCTTGAGATTAAAGATAGGGGAGAAGATATTGAAGCTGGTTTTTCAAAAAATATAATTAATGCAGAAATAACTAATCAAAATGGCAAGGTTTTTTATAAGGATGAATCTGGAAATGAAGTAAATGCTGGAAAAGGGTATTCTTTAAAAATTGTTAATGGAAAAACAAATACTGGAGTTTTTGTTGATAGACAAGATAGTGGTGCTGGAACAGAGGGAGGCAGAGTTGATGGCTCAGGAGAAACTACAATTACACATACACAAGAGCTGGTTAATCAAGAAATTCAAGATGAAAAAGATAGATTAACATCTGAAAATAATAATCAAAATAATCAAAATATTGATCCGTCTGCTTTAGCTGTTCATAATTATCTTAATAAGTATAGGGGCAAAGAACTAGTTTGGGATGAAAAAATTGCTGAAGTAGCAAGAAAATATAGTGTGCATTTGTCTACAGGGGTTCCTTTTAATCATGATCAGGCAGGAGGATTTAACTCAAGACTTTCTCAAATTGGTGGAAATGGGGGAGAAAATATTGCATATTTTTCAACTTCTGAAGAATTAAACCCTGAAGAAATTGGAAGAAGACTTAGTGTACAGTGGATAAATAGTAGAGGGCATAGGAATAATATATTAGGCAATTGGAAAAGAACAGGAGTTGGAATATATTCTTTTCAAAGAGGCGGGATGTATTATCATTATGGAACTCAAATCTTTGCAAATTAAAAAGAATAAAAAAATCAAACTTTAATTAGTTCGTATTCTAATTTTTTCTTAACTAACTCAATAAATTTTTCTTCTTGATCTTTTTTAATCGTGCAACCTGCTGATTGTTTATGGCCTCCAAATTCTGCACCAAGGTCTTCTGCAATTGATTCTAAAAAATCTTTAAGATTTCTTCTTGATTTGTTATCTCTACCTGCAATTCTAGTTGAAACTTTTATTTTATCTTCATTATATGCCATTGCAATAATTATTGTACCTTCTTTATAGATAGGTGAAAATGAAAGAATGCTTGCTATTGTTCCTATTATTGTATCTTTAATATTATCTTTTGCATTAATAATAATATATTCTCTTCCTTGAATTTTTTCATTATTTTCTATATATTTAAGACCTGAAATAATATGTTGACGATATTTGAAATATATTCTTTCAGCTTTTTTTCTATATTCTGAATTTCCTAAACATAACATTAATGCAATTTCAGGCTTTCCCATTCTAGAACATGCATTTATTATTGCTGAAAGTTCTCTAGCATCTTCTAATTTATTATAGAATTTTACCAGATATAAGTTTCCAATAAATCTTGAACTTTCTTTAGCAGATAGTCTTAAAGCTACTGCTGTAACAAGTCTTTTCATTTCTTCTTCTTCTAATTCAATTAATGATCTAAATCCTTTTTCTCCTTTTTCAATACCTGCTTCTTTAAGCAGTTCATAGGTTCCTTTTGCATCTCCTGTAACTCCTGGTATAAATGGTCTTGAACAGAATTCTAATGCCTTATCTAGGGGTCTAGTTGAAGGATAGATTAGTAAACCCTTTCTTATTTTAACTTCAGACTCTTTGATTAATTTACTTCTTGTTTTTGAAATTTCTTTTTCTAAATTATCTCCTATCATTCCAATTATTGATAATTGAGACAAATCTTTATTGTCTTGTGAAAATTCTCTAGAAATTAGAAAAGATAATTCAGAAATGCATAATTCTTCAAATTCCTTAAAAAGATGAGGATTTAAAATATGCAGATTTTTGGATTCAAAAGGAATTAATTCATGATTATCTATAATAAATATTTCTTGGTTTAATGATGAAATGTCTTCTAGATTGTTTGAACCCATTCCTAAAAGGATAATTAATTGCTCTTTTGGAAATGAATCTATTTCTTGCTTATTAAGTTGTTTTAAAATTTTAATTGAAAATTTTTTATTTAATCTTTCAAGGGTTTTAGAAAAAATTGCAGCAGAAATTATTCCATCTGTATCAAAATTACTTATTATGCAGATGTTTTTTTTATTTGAAGCTTCTATAAATTCTTTAGAAAATCCTTTTATAGCTTCTTCTATCATTTTACCTCTTTTTATAACTAAAAGTAACTTTATTTATTAGAATTTTTTCTTGAATCGTAGTATTCTCTTTTTTTAAGTTGCGCTTTAGTGATTATTAAAGAACGTTCAGCTTTTTTGTCACCTTTATTTCTACTATAGTGTTTTATTATTTTATCTAAATGTGTCTTAAGATTCTTAGTTGTTGGTTCTTCAAATTTACCTTTTTCTTCTAAGATCTTTTTTATTTTAATATTATATAGTTTTACTTTTGGAATACCGTATTGATCCCTTAATACCAAGCCTATTTTTTCAGAAGTTAAACCTTTATTGGCTAGTTTTACTATAATTGCTTCTACTTCTTCTTTAGTATATTTTAACCATACTGGTTTTTCAGTTGTTATTTTTTTTGCTTTAGGCATGATATTTTTATTCTATAGTGCTTTTTAAAGTTTGTGATTATTGGAAATCTATCAACGGAAGGGTAAAAATGCCTTATTTTAATTATAATTCAAATTTCCTTGACAAATTTGATTATTAATAGCCCCATCTGTGAACGTATTTGCACTTTGTTGATTAAAGCATATTTCTTAAAGGGCAAATACTCGTCGAACCTAACAGGTTCAATTCCTGAAGAATAAAATAAACCCAAAATTATTAAATTTTGGTTTATAATAGCCCCACCAGGATTCGAACCTGGGTCCCAGGCTCCAAAGGCCCGTATCCTTGACCACTGGACGATGGGGCTATTTTTAGGTCAGAGAATAGAGTTTTATATGGTTTATAAGCTTTATTTTTTACAGAGAATTAGTTAAATCCTTTGGGATTTGACTAATTAAAGTTCGTTATTAATTGATATGATCTATAGAATCAATCAAGATCTTGCAAAGGCAAAGTATAAAAATTAAAGTGATTTAAATATAATATGGTAAAAAAAGGGATTGAGTGTAAAACTATTGTAAAAGGATATTGGATGAGTGTAATAGGGGTTTTAACAGTATCTTGTTTTATATTTTCATTATTGTTGTTATCACCAGGGTTTACTGGTTATGTTGTATCTGATTTGGAAAATAGTAATTATTTTTATTCAGGATTAGTTTTATTTATATTAGGGATACTTGGTTCAGTTACATATGTTAGATTAAGAAATATCTGAAAGTTAGAAATATTTAAAAGTTAATAATCTTAAAAAATTTATGGTACATTTAGGATTAGGAGATTCTTATAGTTTATTTAGTCAGGCTATTAATCAAACAGAATTTTATTTAAATGATATTTATGATCAATTTGGGAGATTAATGATAGATTCATTTGGAATAAATGATTCATCAAAAATTGATTTAAGATTAGGTTGTTTTTGGTTAGATGGATTTTACTCTCCAAATGGTCTTGGTGTTAATATGGATTATCTGGAAGAGAAAGTTAATTGTTGTGAGGATTGTTTTAATGAATGGCTGGATACAAGAGGATTTGTACTTGCTCATGAGATAGCACATCATTATCATTATTTAGTTAATCCCGATTTATTTCATGAAGATATACGAGATTTAAGGGATGTTGATTTTTATTCAGATTTTTTAGCAGAATTAAGTGCGATGCATTTTTTTAATAAAATCGGTAAATTGAATAGTAGTATTTTAACATATTCTCAAATTGTAGATTATTCCTATTCATCTTTTATGTATTTTAAGGATAATAAACTTGATTTAGATAAACAGATTTTTAATTTATCTAGATTTAATGAAAATGAAGCAAAATCATTTTTAAGAGATTATGATCTTTCAAAGAAAATATTATGTTATATGGATAGAGATATTTTTTTAGGTATGTGTGTTCATGAAGAAATTTAATGTTTATCTTTATATCTGCCTCTTGATTCAATTGTTTTAATTCTCTTGATAATTTCAACTTTGTCTTTTGATGAGTATGAATCTAGTAGAATATTAAAAAATTCTTTATTAATTGTGAAATGTTTTGCATCTAAAGCTTGTTTTAATAAATGAAGGTCAACTGCTTTATCTTCAATTTTTTTTGAATGATAAGCTAAACCGAAATCAATAAGATAGACTAGATTATTTTTTTCTATCATGTTACTTGTTGTTAAATCTCCATGGATAATATCTTTATCATGCATTTTTCCTATTGAATTTCCAAGTGATTTTGCAATCCTAAGATAATCTAATTTTTCTAGAGATTCTGAAAGTTTTTTTCCTTCAAGATATTCCATAATTATTTCATCTTCATTATTAGTCTTAATTATTTTTGGAACAGGAATGATTCCATTAAGTTTTTCTATAATTTTTGCTTCTGAACGAGTACGAGACTTTATTAATTTATTATCTATTTCATTAATACGATAAGATTTTTTTATTCTATTTTTTATTACTTGATTGTTATTTAATGTAATAAAAGCTTCTGCACCTTGAGAAATTTTCTTAATCATTTTATTAAAGAAGTATCTCCATTAAGTTCAATAACTCCTATGGCATTTAGTTCATCAGATGAATTAATTGGATTTTTGAATAACATGAAAATCTTTTTTTTCTGATTAAACGCCATACCAATTTCCATTATAGAATTAAAACCAATATAATTTTCTATATTATTCTTCTTGTAGTTTGCAATAAGTATTGCATCAGACCACTTTAAGTTTTCATTAAAATCTAACATTGAATCTAGTTTGAAATTATTAGAGTTCTTATAATTGTTATCAGGTAATGGAATTTTAACAAGATGTCCTTGTTTTTCTAATTCTTTTTTTAGTTGCAGAAAATTCTCATGAAAAGCCATCGAACCAATTATAGTTATCTTCATTTTAAAATTTAAAACTTCATTCTTTTACCGAATTTTTTTGCTAGTTTTTGCATTTGCTTTTGAGATAAACCCTCTTTAGGATCTAGATTTGCTAAATCTCCTGAACCTGAAACCATGTCTTTTAATAATTTGTATTGCTTTATTAGTTGTCTAACATCTGTTGTTGTAGCTCCTGAACCTTTAGCTATACGACCTAGACGAGAAGTTTGTTTTTCTATAACTTCTGGATTTTCTATTTCTTCTTTTGTCATGGAATCTATGATATGCTCCCATTTTTTTAGTTTTTCTTCTTGAATTCCTAACATATTATCTGGAATTTTTGCTTTACCTAAACCTGGAACCATTTCCATAATTTTTGAAAAACTTCCAATATTTTTCATTCCCTTTAATTGTTCTTGAAAATCACGTAAATCAAAATTACCTGATTCTAATTTATTTTTAATACGTTTTTGAGATTTTTCATCAAGAGCAGATTGAACTTTTTCCAAAAGTCCTTCTAAATCACCTAACCCTAATAATCTTGAAATAAATGCTTGTGGATTAAAGGTTTCAAAATCTGAAGGATTTTCTCCTGTACCAATAAAAAATACTGGAGCTTTAGTTTCATTACATGCTGTTAAAGCTCCTCCTGCTTTAGCAGTTGAATCCATTCTTGTAATAATAACTCCATGTATGTTACAAGCTTTTTGAAATTCAGATGCTTGAACTTTAGCTGCTTGACCAATATCAGCTTGAATTACTAACAGAGTATAAGTTGGTTTAATTTCTTTACCTAATGTAGTAATTTCATCGACAAGTTCTTTATCTAGATTATGTCTGCCTGCTGTATCAATTATAACTAGGTCATAATCATCAAGTTCTTTAGAAAATTTTTTATATATTTTAAGAGCATTTTTTTCAGTCTTATCTGTTAATACTGGAATTTTTATTTTATTACCAAGTTGTTCTAATTGTTCTCTTGCTGCAGGCCTATGAACATCTAAACCCATCATAGCAACTTTAAAGCCCCTTTTAGAATAATAAGCTGCTAGTTTTGAGGAGGTAGTTGTTTTTCCTGCTCCATATAATCCTAAAAGCATTATTTTTGTGGTTTTTCCTTTTTCAATTTTTATTTCATATTTTTCTTTACCTAATAGATTTAAGATTTCATCATGTAAAATTTTGGTTAAATGTTCTTTTCTTTCTATACCCTTGATTTTTTCGTTTTCTGCTTCTTTTTTAATTCTTTCACCAAGTTCTTTAACAAGGTAAACATTAACATCTGCTTGAATTAATGCTCTTTGGAGATCTTTAACAAGGGTTTCTATTGTTTTTTTATCTAAAAACATAGCTCCAGCTATCTTGTCAAATCCTTTTTTAAAAGCTGAACCTAGTCCTTCTAACATGGTTTATTTAATGTTTTTTGGGTTTATAGGAGTTTTGGTAGCCGAAAATACCCTTAAATTATTATCAAATTATTTATCTAAATTATATTTAAATCAATTCTATCTATCAACAATATATTTATAAAACAGGATGTATATCAATAATTGTATTAAAAAGGGTGATATGATGAAGTTTAATAAAAATTTGAAGGTATTTTATATATTTTTAGTAGCAATTTTAATTATTCAAATTGTTTTAGCAGAAGAAATATTATTGACTGGATCAACGAATCCTGTTCTTGAAAATTCAAAAGTAGCTTATGTTTATAGAACGCCCTCTCAAATTGAACCAAATGTTGTTGAAGTGTTTAATTCATTAAATTTTTCTATTGATTATATAATGGATTCAAGTTTTCCTATGGATTTATCTAAGTATAGGCTGATTTATATCGGGGATGAATATTTCACAAAAGATATACCAATAGATAAAACTAATGTTATTGTAGCTAATCCTAATATTGGAAGTAAAGATGGTTTAACAAAAAATGGCGGAGTAAGTAAATTAACATCAACTAAACCTTTAAGAGTGGAAATAAATGGAAAATATGTTCAAGTTTATGAATTAACTAAAGATAAAAAAGATATGTTTATTCCATATTATTTTTTGAATAATTTAATGAAATCTCCTACATTAAAGAAATATGCTGGAGCAGATACAATAAGTTCTGGTGAGAATTATGGAGATGTTATTGCTTATGCAAAACCTGGAGATGTTTTATTAAATGGAAAAATTTTACAAGGAAGATTATGTTTTTTTGGTATAAATCAAGCTGATTTTTGGACTAGTGAATCAAGACAATTATTTTTAGATTGTACTGGATATACTGCAACTGAATGCAGAAAAGATTCTGATTGCGGGGCTTCTCAAACAAGTCAATCTTATTGCAAAGATGGAGATATTTACAAAGATATAAAGACTTATCAATGTTTAAAACCAGGGAGTGTTCATTCTAAATGTGTTAGCAAATCAGTTTCAACAATTATTCAAAATTGTTTGAAAGGTTGCAAGACTGGAAGTTGTTTACCTGATTGCACTAAAGATGCTGATTGCGGAAAAAATAAATTATGCCAAGCTAATAGTTGTGTTCAAATCGCATGTACAATAGACGCTGATTGTGGTAAAGATAAATTTGCTAATCAATTATTTTGTAAAGATGGAAATGTTTTTGATAAATATATTACTTATGATTGTATAAATCCTGGAACATTAACAAGCAAGTGTTCATCAACAACAAGCGATAAGCTTTTTGAAAAATGCTTTAAGGGATGTTCTAATGGGGATTGTGCTTCACAATGTACTAAGAATAGTGAATGTGGAATAGATGAATTTGTTGGAGAATCAATATGCAAGGATGGAAGTGTATTCCAGAATAAAAGAACATATATATGCAATTCTCCAGGAACAGCTGAATCAAAATGTTCAAATAGTATTGTTCTTCAAAAGAAAATAACTTGTTCTAATCAAGAAACTTGTTCAAAGGGCATTTGTGTTGATTTGGTTTGTTCTAATAATTTAGATTGTGATGATAAAAATTCTACTACAGAAGATTTTTGCATTAATGCTGGAAAAGCAAACTCTGCTTGTGTTCATACTATAACTAATTATAAAAATATCAGCCAGATAAAATTTATTTTATTATATGCTTATGCTGGTTATAATTCTGTTACATTAAATTTTTCTGCTGTTTCAAAAGATAATACTTTAATAAATGGGTATTTATTAAGCAAGGACCATAATAATTGGGTTAGACTTCCTGGAAGTTCAACTGGTTATGTATTTAGGGGTCTTAATCCATTAACAGATTATGTATTTTATGTTAAAGCTATTGATAGTTCAAATATAAGTTCAGATGAAATTAGTATTTATATGAAGACGCTTGCTAATCCTTATCAAAATAATACTAATAATGGCACGAATAACAATGGAACTAACAATAATGGAACTAACAATCAAAATAATATTCCAACAATCTCATCATTAAAAGCAGTTGCTGGAACAAATTATGTAACTTTATTATATTCTGCTAATTCAGCAAATGGTTCAACAATAAAAAAATATCTTGTAAAAAAGAATAATGAAAATTGGATTGAAACAACAAAGAAAAATTATACTTATTCTTCTTTAGCATCTGATACTAGTTATACTTTTTATGTAAAAACTATGGATAGTTTAAATAGAACTTCTAAAGAATTAGCTATAACTATTAAGACAGCAAAAATTAGTGGAAATAATGGTACAAACAATAATAACACAAATAACAATGGAACTAACAATAATGGAACTAATAATTCTAATAATCTTCCAAGTGTTTCATCAGTTAGTGCAATTGTTAAACCAACTAATGTAACTTTAATTTATTCTGCAACATCTAAACCCGGTTCAACAATAAAAAAGTATCTTGTAAAAAAGAATAATGAAAATTGGATTGAAACAACAAAACTTAATTATACTTTTAGTTCATTAATTCCTGAAACAAATTATATCTTTTATATTAAAGTTGTAGATAGTTTAGATAGGGTATCAAAAGAATCAAATATTAGTGTTAAAACCTTAAAATTAATGAATGATGGAGGCAATAATGGAACAAATTCTACAGGAAATAATACTAATAATCAAAATAATCAACCAAGTGTATCTTCTTTAACAGCAATTGTAGGATATGATAATGTAACTTTAATTTATTCTGCAACATCTAAACCAGGTTCAACAATAACTAGTTATTATTTAAGAAGAAATAGTGGTGGATGGATGATAACAAATAAACCTAATTATACTTTTACTGGTTTAATGCCTGATACAAATTATGTATTTTTTATTAAAGTAAATGATAGTTTAAATAGAGTCTCAAAGGAAATTAATATTTCTGTAAAAACTGCAAAAAAGATAGAAACCGGGGGTTCTGATGGTGGATCTAATGGCGGTTCAGGAGGATCTGGAGGTTCTGGTGGCGGATCTGGAGGATCAGGCGGATCATCATCAATTTTAACTGGAAGTGGAAGTGGATTTTATCCAGGTCAACATTGTTTAACTATATGGAATTGTAATGATTGGAGTAAATGCAGGGATAAAACTCAAACAAGAGAATGTATTTATCCTGCTAATTTTTGTGAACCTTATGACCCTAAACCAACTGAATCTAGAGTATGTATACCTGAAGAACCGATTCCAGACCAACAATTAGAAGAATTTAATTCAGAAGTAAATAAAGATACCCCTATTGTAAATGAGGTAAAAGAAAGTCCTTATTCTCCAATTACAGGAGCATTTATTGCAGCAACACTAGGAAAACATCCTTGGATATCATTATTAATTTTGGTTTTTGTTGGAATTGGAATATATTATTATTATTCTGTAAGAACTAAGCCACTATTAAAAGCATTTTCTAAAAAGTAGATAAAAAATTTTATTATAAATAAAAATAATATTATAATCCTAGGTTATTTATGAATTCGTTTTTATTAAATAATTTAATATCTTCATAATTTTGTCCAACTCCTAGATAAAAAATTGGTTTTTTTGTTATATGACTTACAGATAGGATTGTTCCACCTTTTTCATCAATATCTGCTTTACTTAATATACTTCCATCGATTCCAATCATTTCATTAAAGGTTCTAGCTTGTTCTGTAGCATCATTTCCTGCAATAGATTCTGCAACAAATATCTTTAAATCAGGTTTAGTTACTCTGCATATTTTTTCCATTTCTGCTAATAAGTTTGTTTTTGTATGCATTCTTCCTGCTGTATCTATTAAAACTACGTTAATTTTATGTTTTTTTGCATAACTTATAGCATCAAAACCTACTGCAGAAGGATCTGCATTATAATCATGTTTTATTAAAGGAACATCAAGTCTTTTTGCATGTTCGGAAATTTGTTCAATTGAAGCAGCTCTAAACGTATCTCCTGCAGCTAGAACCACGCTTAAATTATTTTTTTTAAGAAGAGAAGTTAATTTTGCTATTGATGTTGTTTTTCCTGTTCCATTAATTCCAAAAAAAAGAATTACAAATGGAGATTCTTTTTTGTTTTTAATTATTTTTAATGGGTCTATTGGTTCAATTATTAATTCTTCTAAAGAAGATTTTAATTCTTTTTTAATAACCTCTTCTAAATCTTCTTTTTTAATTTCTTTACCTATCAGTCTTTTTGATAAAAGTTTTTTTAAATCTTCAACAACTTCCAGGGCTACATTATTTTCTAATAATAACATTTCCAAATCATCAAATAATGAATCAAAATCTTCTTCATTTATTTTATAAGTGAATGCGGATTTAATCCTTGTTAGGAAAGAGGTTTTTTCAATGGGTTTTTCTTCAATAACAATTTCTTCTTTTTCTTCTGAAATTTCTTTTTCTTCAATAATTGGGTCTGCAACTTCTTCTTCATCTTTTTTTCCTAATAGTCTTGAAAAAAATCCTTTTTTCTTTTTTTCAGATTTATCAATTAGTTCTGTTTTAACAACATCCTCCTCAATTTCTTCAATTATTTTTTCTTTTTCAACAACTTCTTCTGGAATTCCTTCAACTATATCTTCTTCAATTTCTATAGCTTTACCTATTTCCTTAGTGATTTTTGGGATTTCTATAATTTTTTTATCTTTAGTCTTTTTAATAGGTATTTCCTTCTTTTTTTCAATAATATCTTTTTTAGAGTCTTTTTTTCCCTTTACAACTTTTTCTACTTTATTTGGTTTAGTAGATTTAGAAATCTTTTCTTCCTTTTTCTTTTTAGGTTTCTCAACTTTTTCAACAGGTTCTTCAACTTTTAATTTGTCTTTTGTACCACTAACCCAGTCTTTAAGCTTATTTTTTAGGAATCCAAACATTATAATAATAAAAAATAAGGGTTTATAATCATTAAGGTTTATATATAAAATAGGTTTTATATTAAAATGGGTGATTATCATATCTATCTTTTTAGGCATGGGCAGACTTTTTACAATAAAAACAAAGTTTTTACTGGATGGAAAGATTCTAAATTGACTCCTGAAGGAATAAAACAAGCTAAAAATCTCGGAGAATTATTAAGGAATAAAAAAATTGATATTGCTTATAAAAGCCCTTTATCTAGATCAAAAGATACCTTAAAAGAGGTTATTAAGTTTCATCCTGAATGCAAGAATATTTTTACTGATAAAAGGATAATCGAAAGAAGTTATGGAAGCCTTGCAGGTAAAACTCATAATGAAGTACTTATAAAATTAGGTCAAGAACAATTTGATAAATGGCATAGGGGGTTTAATGATAGGCCTCCTAAGGGTGAGTCTTTTAAAGATGTTGAAAAAAGGGTTAAACCATTTATTAATGATTTAATAAAGAAGATAAAGAAGGAAAAAGTTAATGTTGCAATATCGGCTCATGGTAATTCAATAAGATTATTTAGGAAAATAATGGAGAAAGCTTCTATTAAAGAATGTGTAACTTGGAAAATTCCTTATGATGAATATTTTCATTATGTAATTAAATCCTAACTTTATAACTTGTTTAAATCATAATAAAGATTATAAAGTCAAATCTATTTTGTAGTTTACCCTTAAAAGAGCTTAAATATATCTAAAAAGGAGATTTTATGATAACTTATAATGAACTATATGATGCACTAAGAAAAGAGAGATATAGTGAACCGCTACAACAATTAACTAAAAATTTTGTTAAGGAATTTGCTATTTATCTAAAAGAAAAGAAAGAAATTTTGGATACAAAGGATGATGATTTTTCTGATTCTATAATGAAAACCAAGAAACAGGTTGAAAATTCTGTTGCAATATTTAGGGAACTTATCTTAAGAAGAAAAAAGAAAATACTTGAATTAGCGTTTGTTGCTGCTGAAACTGGAATATCAAAAAGAGATTTTGAAAATATGCTTAGTTTTGAAAAAGAATCTTTTGAAGGGATAATGAAATTATTAGAAAAAAGTGATAAGAAGATTTCTGAAATGCTTAAAGGTGTTAGTCAAGATAGTGAAGATAAGCCTAAAAATAAGATGATTGTTTTTATTACAGATACAGAGGAGTTTTTAGATCTTGAAGGAAATAAATTAGGTCCTTTTAAAAAAGGGGATGTTGCTAATATTTCTGAAGAAATAGCTAATATATTAATAATTGATAAAAAAGCAGAAGCTATCTCTGAAGAGTAAGTAAAGATTAAAACAAATATAAAAAATTAGCATATAATCATAAAAACAAATATTTTTTAACTCAAGAATCTTATCTATAATATGGAAATTTTCAATAGTCTTATTAGTCCTGAGGAATTAATTAAAGAAATCCCAACTAGTATTGCTGTTATAGAAAATGTTAAGAAATCCAGGCAAGAAATTAAAGATATACTTGATGGAAAGGATAAGAGGAAGATATTTGTTATTGGCCCTTGTTCAATACATAATTTTAATGAAGCATTAAAATATGCTGAAAAATTGAAAAATTTACAGGAAAAAGTTAAAGATAGGGTATTATTATTAATGAGAGTTTATCTTGAAAAACCAAGAACTAGTTCTGGATGGAAGGGTTTTATTAATGATCCTGATTTAAATGAAAGTTATAATATTGAAAAAGGATTAAAATTATCAAGAGAATTATTAATTAAAATTATTGAATTAGGGGTTCCTTGTGCAACTGAATTTTTAGAAATATTAGTTTATCCTTATATACAAGATTTAATTTCATGGGGTGCAATTGGTGCACGAACTACTGAATCTCCTGTACATAGACAAATTGTATCTGGGATGGATATTCCTATAGGATTTAAAAATTTAACTTCAGGGGATATTGATAGTGCAATAAATGCAATTATTTTTTCAAGCAATCCTAATCATTTTATTGGTATTGATATAAATGGAAAAGTTTCTAAAATTTCTACAAGTGGAAATAAATATTGCAATTTAGTTTTAAGAGGTGGAATAACTGGGCCTAATTATGAGGATGAATTTGTTGAAGAAAGCCAGAAGAGATTAAAAGAAAAGGCAATTTCTGAAAAAATCTTTATTGATTGCAATCATGGAAATTCTTTAAAAGATTATTCTAGGCAGCCTGATGTTTTTAGAGAGGTTGTAGCTCAGATGATAAAAAATACTAATCTTATTGGAGTCATGTTAGAATCTAATATAAATGAAGGTAAACAAATTATTCCTGAAGATTTAAAACAATTAAAGGAAGGAGTTTCAGTTACTGATGGTTGCATTAGTTTTGAAGTAACAGAAAAACTAATTTTAGAAGCCTATTCTATACTTTAAAGTTAAATTTGCTGCTTGCAAATTTAAGTTATAATTTTTTATTAATAATTTGCAATTTTAAAATTGAAATAAATTTAATTTTAAATCTAGTCATCTAAAATCGAATTATAGAAGTCTTTTGTGAACCATATCCAAACACCAGTTATAACAATACCCGCAGACCAGAATAATATTACAAGGTTAAGCAATGTAGAAGATGATCCTTCACCAACGACATTTCCAGTTATTCCTTCTGAAGAGGCTATAAGCAAGACGAATAAACCAAATGTCATCATAATAGCTGAAAGGGTTTTTTGCATGATCATAGTAGATATATAAAATAATGTTGATATTTAAAGGTTATTTTTGTATATAATTGTTTGGAAATGATTGAAGAGAATGGTTTTAAATAAATAATTTTAAAAAATTAAGAAAAAATAAAATATTACAGAATATTTTTATTATACTAAGATAGATTTAAATATTTTTTATTTCTTTTAATTTTATGGAATTAAAATGGTATCAGTGGGTAGGTTTTTTAATATTTTTTACATATACCTATTTAATTTTAACGGTAACAACATCTACGCCTAGAGAGAATTATATCATTAATTATATTATGATTGTTATAGGTTTTTTAATCGTTTTAGTTGGTTGGTTTGAAACCAGAAAAAATAAGGAAAAAAATAATAAAAGAAGTAAATGGAAAATTTTTCTCTATTCCTCCCTTTATATTCTTATGTTTTTATTTCTTATGATAGATCTTCTAGATTTTTTAATATTTCTTTCATGGTTTTTTTAGGTAATTTAATATTTAACAATATTAGATCTAAACCTCTAGGCCGGTAAAATCTATAATATATGTTAGATAACTTCTATTATTATGTAATTGAGTTTAAAAAATGGATTTAGTATATCTTTATTATGAAACCTCAAAAAAAGGTTAGAAATTGGTTTTTATTTGGGGTGATGTTAATTGTAGTTCTTAATTTTGTTGATGCTATTGATGTAGGAAATGGTGTTGGAGTAAATATACAGCCGGTTAAACTTGCTCCAAAAGTGTGGTTATGTGAGAATCGTTCATTTAATAATTATGTAGTTGAAAATGAAGTAATAAAATGGAAAATACTTATTTTTGACAAATATGACATTAATAGGCTTGGTAATGTTATTGGTTTAGTTATTAATGAAGATAACAAGAATATAGAATTAAATTGTATTCCTGATGCAAATTCAAATTCATTAGGAATTCTAGATCCTTCATGTAATGCAAAATTTAGCGACTTCATAATTAATGAATTTGGAAAAGATTCTATGATATATTATACTTGTAGTCTTACTGCTGAAAATTATAATAAAATGAATGGAAAATATATTTTATCTTTTGAAGCAACTAATGCAGTAGGAATTTCTGAAAGAAATTTAGGTGTAGAATATTTGTTTATAACTCCAATACCTTCTATACATATTAATTTTAATTCAACAAATAATGATATCGATGTAAAAACAGATTTAGATTATTATATAAGGGATTATTCTGAAAAATGCTTGGATAAATATTGTAATAAGAAAATTAAAAAGTATTTTATTTCAAATGATAAACAAGATGCGTATTTAGAGTTAAAATATATAAAATCAAGAAATAATGGACAAATAGAAATTATTAATTTATCTTATAATGGGGTTAAACAACCTATAAAACGGAATTCATTCAAAATTATGAATTCTACAAGAGGTATTAGTGAAAGACTTATTGTTGATAAAATATCATTAAATCTTGATTATAATAAGAGAAAAGATGAAACAATGGTTAAATCTTATGGGGCAAGAAAAGTCCTAACAACAAAAGGAAATGGATTATCTTTAATTCAGTTAAATATTATTAATGGAAATTTTAATTATTCTATAATTAGGGATACTCTCTAAAAATAGGTTTTTCAACAAAAAAAGACAGCCTCCAGGCCGGTCCTAAAAATTTTATTTTATAAAATTTTTGTCTGATTCAAAAACCATAGAAGTTTTTGAACAAGTCGAACCGAGCACTTTGGTTAGAATCTGGCTAATGAAGAATTAATATAATATCGCAATAGCGATATTATTTAAGCCTCCAGCCGGAGTCGAACCGACGACCTACTGATTACAAGTCAGCCGCTCTACCAACTGAGCTATGGAGGCATTATGGTAAGGGTCAATATATCATGATAAATGAGGTTTAAAAGGATTTTGGAAAGAATTTTTATCCTTTATAATACATGGTCGTCATCCGTTCGTTTGTAATCATGGATTTCATCTATTGAAAACCATAGTTTTGTTTCATAGCTAGCGTCTTTTTCATCTGAAGAAGCATGGATGATATTTTTTACAGCTATTTCTTTTGTATCTGCATGACTATAACTTATATGAGAATAATCTCCTCTAATTGTACCTGGAAGTGCTGCTTTAGATTCAGTTGCACCGCATAGTTTTCTTACATTTTCTATTGCATCAACACCTTCAACAATCATAGCTACAATAGGACCTGAAGTAATAAAATCTAAAAGCCTTGTTCTAACATGTTCTCCTCTTCTTTTAGCTATATCATCTGTATAATGATTTTGAGCAAGATCTTTAGATATATGCGTCAATTTAAGCGCAACAATTTTTAATCCTCTTTGTTCAAATCTTCTAATAACTTCTCCAACTAGACCTCTAGCTACTCCATCTGGTTTAACCAATACTAAAGTTTGTTGAATCATTTTTTTTAATAATATCTAGGATTTATAAACTTAATTATGATGAGGCTTTGTTTATGGTTTATAAAATATTATTTTTTATTAATAATTTTAAACTTATTTTTACTTGTTTCTCCTCACTTAAGGGGGAGAAAAAGTATAAAATAAGTAGTTTAAATTATAACCTTTGATTATTCTTAAGGAGAATAATAATCATATTTAATCCTTAAATAATTTATTTTTTACCTTTAATCTTTCTTTTTTAGGTAATTTTACATATGTCTTTTTTATGTTTTCATAAAAACGAGTTGCATCATCAGTTCTCTTATCTTTTTTAGCAAGTTCATATTCTTTTATTAATGCGTTTATATCTTTCTTATCGATATAAATTCTTATATTTTTAATATCTTTATACAAATGTTTTCTACAGCCCTTAGGAACTAATGGATATATTTCTTTAATTTTATGATATTTTTCTCTAGCTGTTTCAATATCTTCTCTTTTTATTGCTTTTTTTGCTTCTTTAACATATTTGAATATTCTTGAACCATCTTCTTCTTTTTTCCACATATATATTCTGTATCTTTTTATAGAGATAAAGATAAGATAAATGATAAATAATCCCAAGATTATTAACATCAAATATGTTAGCCAGTTGTCAAATTTAAGATCACTTAATAAAAAGAATCCTGTAATTTTAACTTCTTTTATATAAATTTCTTTAAAGAGTATTGTGTCTGTTTTTTCAAATTCCTTTGGTTCTATTTCTTTTTCTATATAATAGACTAGTTCATTATTTTCATTTAAGTCTTTTTTACTAATTAATACACTATTTCCTTGTTTTTCAATTGGTAAAGATAAAAATACAGTATTATTAATGTCTGATATTAGTTCACCAGGGATTATTTCCATTATTTCTTCAAACGAATCATTTTGAATATTAATTTTTTTAGATATTAGGGTAATCTTTTTTGTTTTTTCTTTATATTCTATTTCAACTTGGTAAACTTTAGTTGATACAGAAAGATATTTTTGGAATTCTAAATTTGTTTCTACTAGATTTTTTATAATATCTTTATCTATTTCATTTCCTTTTGAAGAAAGATAGTTGTTTAAAACCGATTCTAAATCATTAGTAATACTATTTTTAACAAATTCCTGCTGTTTTATTATTCTAACATCTAATGGTAATTTATTTTTAATATCGCTGATCTCATTATTTATCTCTTGTATCTTTTTTTCTTTTTGAACTTGATCTGAAACATATTTAAGATTATTTCCAAGGTCTTGATCTATTTGTCTTAATCTTTTATTAAAATAACCTAGATCATTTTCCAAACCTAATAATAGAAGGACATTTTTTTGATCCATTGAATAGGTTTCTTTTTTATCCATAAAATCCTGAAGACTAGATAATAAACTATCTACTTCTTCTTTTTGAGAGTAAGAATAACTAGTATTTTTTTCATTTTCTTCATCTTCATTGTCATCTTCATTTAATTGATTTGAGGTTAATAAGTTGTTATTTAAATCAATAGTAAAATCTCTTTTATTTTCATTGTGATTACTTGAGTTATCATAACATTCAATATACCAAGAAAATTCTCCATTATGGAATTCTTGCATTGGAATTTCGTAAATTTTATTATTTTCAGGATTAATTTCAGTTTTTGAATATATAAGAACTCCAAACATGCCTGAATTATTATAAAGTTCAAAAGTGCAATTTGCTAATTTTATATTATCTGATGCCTTATATGAAAATGTTAATGTTGAAGATTTTATTATTGCTTCGTTTTCTGGTCCGATTAAAGTAATTTCTGGATCAGTTGAATCAATGTTGTTTGTAACTTGAATTGGTCCTTTTTGAATTGAAAACACTCTTCCATCTATAGTTATATTACTTTTTATATAAAAAGTTCCTGGAAGTGCATATTTGTGTGAACTTGTTATATTAATATTATTTTCATTAATTGAAAAATAGGAAATATCTAACGCGCCTTCTCCAAAATAATTTATTATAGAGCTTATTTTTTCAACAGGAGAATCAATTCTAATATCTAATGTTAAATTTTCATTAGAATTTAATTCAAGTTTATTAGGCGTTATATCTATTTTTGCAACTGAGAAATTCTTTGATATTGAATAGGGTTGTTCATAGTAATACGATGTAAGATTAACGGTATATACTCCTGGTGAAGAAATTTCTGAACCTGATATATTGTATTCCATTGGATAAGGCCCATTTAGATTATTTAAAATAACTTCATTTCCATTTGGTTTTTTTAATATTAATCTAGTTTGAGTTGGTTTTGAATCAAATCTAAGTCTTATATTTTCTCCTGGAAGATATACTTTATTTTCAATATCTAAAGAGAATGTATCATTAATAATGAAATAACCTGAAATTGATTTTTCTTTATCATTATCTTTGCATATAAGATCCCATTTATGATTTCCATTAATTAGATTTGTTGGCCAGATCAAGGATAAATTTAGTGCAGGATTAAAATCAGTTAGATTTTGATGAGAATTTAAATTATCAATTATTAATTTGCATTTTAATCTAGATAGATTAAAATATCCAATATTAAAATTAAAATTAATTGGATTAGCTACTAGTGAATTATTAATTGGAAATGTTGAAACTAGGGTAAGATTTTCAGAAAAATCTATTGGATTAAAACTTATTTTAATTCTATATTCTTGTTCTGATAGATGCGGTACAATCCAAGAGATCCTATCAAACAATTCATCATTATTTGTGTCATAATAAGTAATATTATCAAGTAATTTAGCTTCAACTTTAGAATAAACTTCTATTTTAGTAAATTCATTTATTTTAGTTGGTATAATATCTGTATAAAGTCTTATTGGATTGTCTATTTCAACTGAACTATTTAAAATAACAATTTTTTCAGTTTCATTATGCTTTATTTCTTTTTTTTGAATTTGATTATCACAATTTATTTCTTCAGGCATAAGTCCTTCATAATTCATCAAATCAGAATCATCTTCAATATGGCATTCTAAATATCTTTTTTCAATAGGATTATCTTCTTTATTTTCAGTATTTTCTTGTTCAAGAGCTAAAGAAATCGCTTCAACTGTTTTTAACATTTGAATAGTATCTGAATATTTTGGATTAGATTCATTTAAATCTGATTTAGATAATTCTTCCTGAGTAATATTTTCTTTTTGATTTTCAATATTTGTTGAAGAATTACTTTGAGATGAAGTTGTTTGTTCAATAATTTTAACTTCTCCAGAGGAACTTGTACCAATATTTCCTTCACTTGAACCGCCATTGAAAGTTATTGATGCTTCTTTAACTGGTTCTTCATTAGTATTATTTGAAGAATTTTCTTGTTCTTTATAATCTTCATTAGTTTCATTATTAGATGTTATTTTTCTTTCAGAATTATTTTCTTGTGAATCTTTAATTGGTGAATCCATTTTTGATTCAACCTCAACAAGATCAAATTCAGATTCTATTTTTTCATTAGAATCATTTTTATTAATTGTAGAAACTTGTTCTTCAGATTTGTTTACTAAAATAGAACTATCCTGAATTATTGATGGAGTTTGTTTATTTTCTGTTGAAGAAGTTGATTCTGTTGATACAGATATTTCTAATTGTTGAGTTTGTTTAATTTCATTAGTATTTTCAATATTAGTTTTATCTAAATCAATAGTAGTATTATCCTGGCTTAAAACTATGATATTTGAAACTGAGATTAAGATTAAAGTAATTAATAATAAAGATATATTTTTGTTAAGAAATTTCATTTTATTTATCACCTTTTTTTTCTAGTTTATTTATCTTTAAGAATCCTTCATTATATAACCATAATGTTAAAATTTTTCCAACTACATCTTGCTCATTACTTCCCATAATGCCTACTAATTTTTGCAGAATATCTCTTTGATTGTCAGTAATCGTACCTTTAACAACGACGGTTTTTGCTCTATTTTTTTCATCAGGTCTCTTTTGAGACTCTTTTAAGCCCTCTTTTAGCATAAAATAGATACTTTTCAAGTCTTTATAAACCTTTTCATTAAGGTTTTTTAATAGTATATTTTTTCTTTCAAAAAGGTATATAAATTATAATTGAGGTATTATATAATGAATAGAATAAAGGGGCGGTATTATTTGGTGATAGGTTTATTTTACTTATTTTTTCTATTAAATTCAGTAATAATTGCTCAAGATGTAGAAACTGGGATGAATGTTACAGTTAGTCCTCCTATTCTTATTCAACTAATACCTAATTTTACATGGGAAACTAATCAAAATCTTACTAATGCCTTTTGTTTAGATGATTATTTTAAAGACCCTTCTGGATTTAGTTTAAATTATACATTTACCAGTGTTCCTAATATTCTTGTTGTGATTAATTCTACAACAAATAATGTTTCTTTTTATCCTGATTTTGGATTTATGGGTATTAGGAATATAACTTTTTATGCTACCAATGATATGGGAACTACTCCAAGTAATCCTGTTACATTATTTGTAAATTTAGATGACGAGGCACCTAAATGGAAGAATCCTGGAAAAAATAAAGTAAATGTTTATCAAAATGATTATGTAAATTTTACAACAACTTGGACTGACAATTATCAATTGCAGGGTTATACATTTTATTTAAGGCAACAAGGTGCTTGGGTTAGCACTCCTGGAAGTTTTAGTGGAATTGAAAATATTTCGAGAGCTAGTGCCCAGATAGTAAGTATTCCTGGAAATTTTATTTATTGGTATTTTTGCGCAAATGATACCTCTGCAAATTCAAATTGTACTGATTTATATTCTTTTAATGTATCTGTGCCCCCTGTTGTTGATAATCCTCCATCTGTATCTCCCCCTTCATCAGGAGCAACTTCACCACCTCCTGCAACAACCACTCCACCTGCAACTGGTGCTGCAGTAGTTCAATCTGAAGCAAAAAAGAAAATAAAGGATTTTTTAGTCGAACCCAGTTTTTTTAAGATTTCTATGAAACAAGCATCTGTTGATACTAGAATATTAAAAATAACTAATATAGGTAATACTGAAATTTTCATAAATTTGAGTCTTCTTGGTGTAGAAGATTTTGTCGTATTAAGTGAAAATTCATTTAATTTAACTAATGGCGAGGTTAAGAAAATTACAGTTGATTTCATAACAAAAAATAATACTGTTCCTGATCAATATTTTGGAAGAATAATAGTTTCTTCTTCTCAAATTCAAGAAGTTCCGGTTATTATTGATGTTAATCCTATTAATCAAAAATTTTCAGTTGATGTAAATATTTCTGAAAAATATAAGGTAGTTAAACCTGGTGAGATGGTACAAGCGAATATCATCATTAAGAACATAAAGGATATTACTCCTACAAATGTTAAATTACATATTGCTATAAAAGATTTTTCAGGAACAATTTATGATTCTTATGAGGAAGATATTCTTTTTGATGATACTTTAAATCTAATAAGAAATATCACTGTACCTTCAAATACAATTGTAGGGGAATATTTATTTTATGCTAGAATTTATGATGAAAATAATATTGCTATTGATTCAGATAGTTTTCAGGTTGGAACAAGATATTTATTAGCAGTTTATTTTAAAAAATATTTTTTATTTATTCTATTATTATTTTTATTTATTTTAACTATCTTTTTGATACTTAGATATAAAAAGGAAAGAGAGAAGGAACGAACTTTAACTCTTTATTTAATGCTTACAGAATTAAAGAATTTAATAAAAGATGGCAAGTTTGATAAAGCTGTACAATTATATATTAGAATAAAAACTATTTATGGCGAACCTGTATCAAGAGCCAGTATTAAAGACAAAGAAAAATTAAAAGAAGAAATTGAAAAACTTTCTAATAAATTAAAGGGAGAATTGGAGACAGCAAAAGAAGCTAATTCAGATAAAGAAAAAAGCGATACAAAAAAATCTGAGGATATAAAAGAAGTCAATAAAGAAGAAACTATTGTAAAAAATGAAGAAAAAAAAGAAAGTGAAAATGAGGTAAAAAATGAAGAAAAAACCAAGTAAAACTTTAAAGAATTCTTTTTATCTGTTTTTTATTTTTTTATTAATATTTGGAATAATTTCTAATGCAAATGTAAATGTACATGCAATTGATTCAGCATATGGGCCTAAAATTGAAAAAGAACTTTATACTATTTCAAGAAATAAAGTAGATAGGCTTGTTTATAAGGGAGATATATTTAGAGATTTTATTGATATTACTTATTCTGGAAGTTCTGGCTCTGAAGTTACTTTTGCGGTTAGCGATGAATTAACAGAAATTATTGAATTTGAAACAGCAGGAGTTATTCTAAATTCCAATAATTATTCTAGAGCAAATTTTTTATTAAAGGGAAAGGAAATTGGTAATTATTCTGGATTTATTAAATTAAAGGGAGGTATTATTGAAGATATTCCTGTAAATGTAACTGTAATTGAACCTAAAATAGATCCCCCATTAATAATAAGTCTTGAATTATCCGAGTCTAAGTTTGTTCTTAATAGGCCTTTTGAATTTAAGTTAAATATAAATAAATTAAAACCGGATTTTATAAACAACGTTTCAATTGCATATAGAATTAGGGACAGTAATAATAAAACTTTTTTTTTGGGTTCTGAACAATTAGATATTCAAACTTCTTTTCAAATTGTCAAGAAATTTAAAATACCTGATGAAATTGATGAAGGGCAATTTATTTTAGAATGTGAAACTCAATATGAGGATAAAAGGATAATTACTTCTTCAATATTCCTATTAAGAAGACCTTTTATGAAGATACTTATTTTTGGTTTTTTCCCAATGTGGTTGCTTATAACTATTTTAGGTTTGTTATTTTTTAGTGCTCTTGTTTTTTATCTTATAAGAATGAATTTAGCTAAAAGAAGAAAATATCAGATGAAACTTGATTTAAAAACTATTCCTATAAAAGAACCTGGTTTTTTATTTTTAGGTAAAATTGCAGAGAAGAGCAATAAGGCTTATCTTGATCCTTATAGGTTAACTACTCATAGTATTGTAGCAGGTGCTACTGGTGGAGGAAAATCAATTGCAGCTCAAGTAATTGTTGAAGAGGCCTTAATAAATAATATTGCGGTTATTGTTATGGATCCAACTGCACAATGGTCCGGAATGCTAAGAAAATGTACTGATAAAAAGATGATGTCTTATTATCCTAATTTTGGTTTAAAAGAAACAGACTCAAGAGCATTCAAGGGTAATGTAAGACAAATAAAGAATGCTCGAGAAATAGTTCATGTTGAAAAATATATGAATCCGGGTCAAATACAGATATTATCTCTTAATAAATTGGATCCAAAGGATATGGATTTTTTTATTGCTAATTTTATTAGGCAGATATTTAAGTCAGATCCTAAAGAATCTCCAAATCTTAAATTATTACTAGTTTTTGATGAGGTTCATAGACTTTTATCAAAATTCGGAGGTACTGGGGAAGGGTTTTTGCAAGTTGAAAGGGCATGCAGAGAGTTTAGAAAATGGGGTTTAGGAGTAATGTTAATCTCTCAGGTCTTAAATGATTTTGTTGGAGAAATTAAAGCAAATATTTCTACAGAAATTCAGATGAGAACTAGAGATGAAGGAGATTTAAAAAGAATTCAGACTAAATATGGTGATGAATTCTTACGTTCTTTAGTGAAAGCTTCTGTAGGGGTTGGTATGTTTGTAAATCCTGCTTATAATCATGCTAGACCTTATTTTGTAAACTTTAGGCCTATATTACATAATACTAGAAGATTGCCTGATGAAGAATTGGAACGTTATAATAAATATAATGATATTTTGGAAGATTTAGAATTTCAGACAGATCAACTAGAGAAAGAAAAATTAGATGTTTTTGATCTTAAAATGGAATTAAAACTTGTTAAAGATAAAATTATGACAGGAAATTTTTCGGTTGTAGAAATTTATTTAGAGGGATTAACTCCAAGAATTGCAAAAGAATGGGAAAAACTCGGGAAACAACCAAAGAAACTTGAAGTAGAACTTATTTCTGAAGATGAAATAAAAAAATCAATCGAAGAAGCAAAAAACGCAAGAAAAAAATATGAGCTTGAAGAAGCTAAGAAAAAAGCTAAAGATGAAAAAGAAGTAGTTAAAGCCCCGGAAAAAGAAAATCTTGATTTGAAAGAAGTTAATCCAATAACTTTTGATAATGGAATTATGGTTTCAAGTTTAAAAGAACTTAAAAGTGTTTTACCTACTATGGATATAAGTATTTTTAAAATTCATGTAAATGATCAAAAAAATGAGATTGCTGATTGGATAGAGAAAAATATATCTCCGGAGTTAGGGGTTAGATTAAAAGATGCTAAATTAAAATCACAAATGATTAAAGTTATGGATGATTTTGCTAAAGGAATTGTAGAAGAGAAGAAAGAAGAGAAGAAAGAAGAGAAGAAAGAAGAGAAGAAAGAAGAGAAAATAGTAGATAATAAATCTCCAGTAAATACAACCCCTGTAAATACGCCTCCAAAATAAGAAAATAACTAATATTAATTAAATAATTAAACTATTTAATAATTAAATAATTAAATAAACTAAATTAAAAAAATTAAAATGAATCTAATCATAATTTTTATTATTCTAGGAGTTATCTTATTTTTTTTAATAATTTTTTTTGTTTTTGTTTATTTTTTAAACAAGAAAAAAGAAAGTAGATTGTTTGATGATGAATCTAGCGGTTATTTTAGGAAATTTTTTAGAAGATTAAATCCATTTATTTTTTCTGATCAAGAGTTTAATGAAAATATGGAGGGTATTGGTGGAAATAATGAAAATTTAAAAGAAAATCTTAAAAAGATAATGTTATCTAGTAATAAAATCACTAAAGATTCTCTTATTAATAAAACAAAAAATAAAAAAATTGATGAACTTAATAAAGAAAGTCAACCTAATCCTCCTATCTTAAATAATAAACCTATTGATAATAATTTACCTACTAATACTCCTGAAATTCCGAATAAACCTTTGGCTGTTACAAATGTTAATTTAAATGTAAAAGCAGGTGATAAAACTGTTGCACCCATAAATCCAGTTATACCGGCTCCTAAAAATCCTATAAAATCAAAACTTCCTTCAAAACTTCCTTACGAAGGTCCAAAAACAGTTAATTTTGAAACTATTGTTGAAGCTGTAAAAGATGAAGAATTATTGATAATCTTAAAGGCTCTAAAGGAGAAGTATAATAAATTTCTTGAAAAAAGAACATTAAATAAAAACTTTAATTCTTATGAGGAGCTTCTTGATTTTTTAAAAAATGAGATAAAACTTTTTTTAAAAGATACTTATGAAGCATTAAAATCTGAGATTTCTACATTAAGAAGATCTGGAAAAGATACTAATGAGCAATCTATAAGGTTAATGTCTGTACCTTTAAAGATAAAAATATATGAATCTAATCCCTCAATAAAAAATTTTAATAATGTTTTAGAAATTATTGGACATATTGAAGAAGGCATTAATAATCTTAAAAAATAATTAGACTAAATAATTTGTTAATACTTAAGATTTAATCTTCATCATCTTCCCTACGTTTAATAATAAATATGATTATAATCAGGATAATAATCAATATAATTAATATTATTATGATGTAGGTTATTAAAGTAAGATTTTCTATTCTTAAATCCATTTTATCTATAGTTAAAACATAGACAAGATTATCCTCTTTTTCACCTGAATAAACTGTAAGTTTTATAAATGGATTTTTTAATAAATCTTCTTCATTTAATTCTTCATGAATTAGAATGTCTTGTGATTTTTTACTTTTTATTAGAACAGATCCTTCTATACCTAATGTCCTTTTAGTATAACCCATTATTACATCTTTTAGCTCAAAATCTATCCAACAATCTATTTCATAGGGGTTATTAATTCTTAATTTAAAATATTTTTTTTGTTTATTATATTTTAAGAATTTTATATCTTCTTTTGAAAGTTTGCATCTATCTAATACTTCTACTATTGTTACATTTACTCTTGCAGTTAGAACTTTATCTAAAGAACTTGAAATTTCTCCTAATAGGGCATAAACATCTGCTTCTAATGTATCACCAACAGTAGCATTAACAATATAACTTATTGTTTTATAATCTCCTGGAGCTATAAAAATAGGGTCTATATCTCCTACACGGATTCTATCTGTACCGGAGATTAATGTAATTGTTCCTTTTATAAATGCAGGGACATTAGAATCACTTTTATAGGTAACTTCTAATTGTTTTGTTGCTTTATTATATTTAATAGATTTAATAGAAATTTGAACATTTGGAGTTGGTAGTGGAAAGATATCTAACCCTTCAATAGCTGAAATTCCTTTTGTTTCTGCTCTTGCACCCCTAGCAAATTTAACCATAACACTAACTCCTGTACTTCTCTTGATATTTGTTGCTGCCCCCACCAATTCATTTCCTACAAGAACACCAACTTCTATACCTGAATTTTTAAGATAATCTTTTATTTGATCTGGAACATTTTCTCTTCCTGTGAAAAGCACTGGTTGAATTCCATTCATTAATTCTCTTTCTATAAATTCTCCATTTGTTAAAGCTACTTGCTTTGTTGGTTTAATAGCTAAATATCTTTTAACTATTTCAATATTATCTTTAAATTTATCTTCGTTATCTATTACTTCTGGATTGTATTTATTTAACATATCCCTAACTTCTCTATCAATATAACCGTAGATTATTATTTTTTTTATTGTTCTTTTAGAAAGAATATTCTCTATTTCCATACTATTTTGTCTATTTGCAAGAAATACCCAAGATCTAGTTGTTACTGCATAGGGAGCTACAGCCATAGCGTTAAATCCATAGGAATCTCCAACAACAATAAAATTTTCAATATCAACTAAATCATTAATTAGTTCTAAATTGGCACTATCTACACTTAATTCATCAGCACCAGCAAAACTTTTAGAAGTTATAACATCTGGATAATTAAATACATAAGGTTTTGATTTAGATGTGATTACCCTTATACTGTTTTTTTTATCAATATTATTTAATAATAATTGACCGTGATTTGTACTTACAAGAAAATCACTACCTATTTTTTTAAGATTAGCATAATGTATTGTTGAATATACATCCTGCCAATTTTCGGAATTTGATATCACATGGGTAATTTCTTGAGAACTAATAAAATTTATAGCTAATAAGGAAAATAATACGCTTAAAAAAATTATACCACTCTTTTTCATTAATGATACTCTTAAAGTTAAATATATAAAATTTTCTATATTATTTATTCTATTTTAAGTATAGAATTTTATGATATTAATAGAGGTATCAAATTTAAGAGTGGAAAATATCTGAAACTTTATATACTTTGTTTTTTAATTTATAATATGTTTAATATCCTTTTTAATCCTAAAAAAGCACAGAGACATCCAATAGAAATGATGTTTATTGGAATGTTTTATTCTTCTATTTCTATTTTATTAAGCGCATGGCTTTTTCCAGATCATACTTCTCTAGTTATGGTATTTTTTACAGTTCTTTCTTGTTTATATGTTGTTCAGGGTGCAATAAAGCATGAAGAATCTATAGAAAGATCTTATAAAACTGAATTTTGGATATTAAAACATCATTCAAAACTTTTAGTTTTTTTATTATTTCTTTTTTTGGGATTTGTTTTTTCATTTGCTTTTTGGAGTTTCTTTTTACCGGGTGATAATTCTAATAATGTTTTCGGGCTTCAAAAAGCGGTTGTTGAAGGTATAAAAACTAGTTCTATAAAGGGAGATTTTACAAATTCTAATCAGGTTATTTTTGCTATTTTAGCAAATAATTTGAAGGTTAGTATTCTTTCTTTAGTTTTAGCATTTTTTTATGGTGCTGGAGCAATATTTGTTTTAGTATGGAATGCTAGTGTAATGGGTTTAGTTATTGGTAATTTAGCAAAAGTTAAATTTGGAATATTAGGGCTTCCTATAGCATTTACAAAATATTTTGTTCACGGGATTCCTGAAATGCTTGCATATTTAGTTGTTGCAATAGCTGGAGGGATAATTTATACTGCGGTTTGGAAAGGGGATTTTTTGAAATATGGCAGATCAAAAAAGATTTTTCTTGATGTAATTGTTTTAATATTTATCTCCTTATTATTATTAGTATTTGCAGCATTAATTGAAGTATACATTTCTCCTTATATCTAATTTGATAGATTTGATTTATATTAATAATTTATATCTATGAAATTCATGATTAAGATTAGGTTCGTATAAATTATTATTAAAAATTATTAAAAAGATGAGAGGAAAAAAATCCTTGTTATAAATTGGAGTTAATATTTTAGGCTTTGTTACGGAGTTCTTTAAACTCCGAATAAGAACGCAACTATTAAAGGCTAATAAGACAAAAGTTTCTTAAAAAATAATCATTTCGGACAGAGCGATATTTTAGATAAATTTATAAATAAAGATTTATTTATTTGGATATAAAAAGTACATAAAAAGTACTTTAAAAGTATCAAATGACGGAAATCTTATTTAAAGGATCTAAAATTCAGACTGGAGAAAGAATAAAAATTCCTAAACCTATAGTAGATACTCTAAACCTTTATTCTGGCCAAGGGATTATAATTATTTTTGATGCTGAAAAAAAAGAAATAATTATTAGAGAAGAAAAGAATAAAAAAGATAAAAAATGAACATAATTAAACATCTAAATAAATTTAGTATTGTCCTATTAGCCTTTATTTTAGCATTGCAGCTAGTTTCAGCTTCTCATTATATAACTGGTTATGTTCATGATTCTTTAGATTCATTAGAAAGTGCAAATGATAAACAAGTTATTTTATGGAATCCAATTATAGGTATGCAAGAGAATATTAGTGATATTATTGGAATAAATGGAAATTCTGAATCTTCAAATACTTTTATGTTTGATTGTGAATTATTGAATAATTCTTGTAAAATTGGAGATATTTTTAAGGTTAAAACTTTAAATGATGGAGATAATTATTTTAGTGAAGAAGAATCAGTAATTATTAGTGGTGCAGGTTATGATATAACTCCGGATTTAATTTTAAATAGTCCTCCTAATATAACTTTAAATTTTCCATTAGAGCAAGGAAATGAAAGTAGAACGGTTCGTTTTAATTGTTCTATTTTTGATTTAGATTCTAACCTTCATAATGTTAGTTTGTATGGTAATTGGACCGGGACTTGGCATTTAAATGAGACTATAGAAACTCTGGGTGGGGCGACTTCAGTTTTATTTGAAAAAAATCTAAGCGAGGGAGAATATTCTTGGAACTGTTTAAGCTATGATAATTTATCTATATCTGGATTTAATTATAAAAATAATACATTTAGAGTAGATACAACTAGCCCTGTAATATCCCAGATTTCTGTTAATTCCACTTATGGGTGTGGAAATTCTTATATTAATGTAAATTGCTCTGCAATTGATAGTTATGTGGGCATTGATAGTGTAATAATTCAAGCATTAAAACCTAGTGGAAGTGCTTTTTATCCTGCAAATATTTTAATACCGGGAGTATATTCTACAGAGATATTATTAGATGAAGGAGGTAATTGGAGTTTTATTTGTATTGCAAATGATAGTTCATCAAATATTGCAAATCTTTCTTCCAATATAATAAGAGTTTATTCTTTAACTGAAAATGAGATATATGTTAATTATTCTAAAATCTATTTTGGTAATGAAAAACCAATTGAAACTGAAGAAGTAATTATTAATGCAACAATTGAGAATAGGGGATGCTCTAATTTAAATAATTTTTTAGTAGGATTTTTTAATGGTGAACCTACTTTAGGCAATCAAATAGGAAATAATTTAACTATTTCCATACCCGGTTTTTCAAGTCAGATTGTTAATATAAGCTGGAGTGCATTAATTGGATTAACAAATATATTTATTTTTGCAGATTTAAATGATTCCATAATTGAAATAAATAATAATAACAATATTGCTAATAAGACAATAATTGTTGGTTCTTGGCAGACTTTTTATGGAAATGTGACTCTTGATAAAATTCTTGCAGATAGTTTGTTCTTTAATTTTAGTTCATGGTATAATGAATCTGAACCAATGGGAAATATATTTGTAGCAGATAAAGAGTCTAATATTAATTGGGCGGCATTATATCCTATTGGAAGAAATATTAGTGGAGATTTAAAGAATGATGATTTTTCTAATATAGATAATATTTTTAATACTGCTGAATTTAATGATTCAGTAGAAAAACTTTATTCTACTTTTGGAAATTCTAAATTTAGTGATAGTTTTTTTATTCATCATCGTAATTTAACAAATGTTCCTATTTTAAATTCAACTAATTCATCTAATTTTATTACTGGAATTCTTTGGGATTCTGCTAAAGATAGTGGTAATGGGGAGTTTGATGTTATAGATAAAGAAGATATTGTATTTGTAACAAAAATAAATAAGGCTAGTCCTGGTGGTTATGGCATATATGATTATGAAATAACCATCCCAGTTAGATTAAGAGAGTTCAATAGTCTTGATAGTAGTGAAATCTATTTTTATTATGAACTTGAATAATTATAAAATTATTCTTTTTTTCCTTGAAGTAATTTTTCAGCTATAAGTTCGTCTGGCCTTTTTTCTACAACCACTTCTTCTTTTTTTCTTTTTAAAATTTTTTTAAAAATCTTTGAAACAATAGTGAAAATATTTAGTATTATTTTTTTAATAAACCTTAAAATCCCCATAATAATTTTTATAATCAATTTTATTAAGGATAGAATAAACTTTTTAATCATGTTAATGATATTTTTTATAATTCTTTTTATTTCATTATAGGTTAGTTTAAAGAATAATCTGGTTTTTAAAATGCCGCGTATAAGAAAATTGGGCATTAATTTATGAAAAATTTTTCTAAAATTTATTTTAAATTTAAATCTGAACATTTCCCATTTTAAACTAATTTTTTCCTTAATAGAAAGTTCCAGATTTAATCGCTTAACGGTAAAATGTTCTTCTTTATTTTTTTCTTTTTTTATTGCTTTTTTTTTCTCATTTATATAAAGTCTTTTTTGTTCATCAATAAATTTTTTATATTTTAATTCATATGCAATACGTGCTTTGTTAAGTTTTTCTTTGTAATCCTTTTCTCTTGAAATTTTGATTGGATATTTTTTAAAATCTTCAAGATACTCTCTATCTATTCTTTCTATTTCATGTTTATAAAATTCTTCAATATCATCCGCGTTTTCCATTTTTATTTACAATAACAATCACATTTATGGCAGGAATTCTCTTGAAAACTAAATTCAACTCTAAAAAATTTCATCTTTCGAATATTGCACTCATTATAGCATCTAATTTTGCATTTATCTTCATTTTCAATTTGATGAAGAATAGTATTCATTATTAGAGAACATTCATCTTTTAATTCAATTAGGGAAGGTTCTTTATTTATATTTTTTATCTTATCATAAAATCCAAATTCTGATAAAATCAATGAGGTTAAAATTACCAAGAGAACAATTGTTATTATAATAAGCTTCTTACTAATCTTCTTCTTTTTCATTTTCCTTGCTTTTTCTTTTACAAATCTCAACAAAATCAGCAAGCATCATTTTTAATTCTTTTTCTTGTTCTTTAATCTCTTCTTCTTTTTCAACCATATTAAAATATATATTTTGCCATTCTTTTTCTAAATCTTTGAGATTTTTTGTTTTTTCAGAAATTCTCTCCTGAAAATTTTTGCTTAACATTTTTATTACCGTATTATTCTTCTTTCCTTCCCAATGTTTTTTCATATCCTTAACAATATCTCTTGAAACAAATTTTTTCTTATACCAATCTTCTAATTCTTCTATATTTGTAATTTCTTTATCAATATTTTCTTTTAGTTCAGAAAAATAACTTTCTTCAGAATCAAATTCCATTGCAGGTTCATTTTTGTTTAAAGAAAATTCTTTATGTTGAAAATGTGGTTTATGATGTTTTGGTTTTATTTTAGGATGAAGATTCGTATTTTCAATAATAACTTCAGTTGTTTTAACTGGTTCAATTACTTCATCAGAGTTATTAGATTCAATTGGAGTAATAATTGGTTTAAAACCTATTTCTTCTCTTGATTCTTCTTGAGATTCTATAAGCGGATTAAACTCATCTTCATTTAAAGAAGTTTTTTTTAGGGGTTTTTCAGGTTCAATTTTTTCTTGCATTTCGTCTGTCACTAATTCTGGAAGTTCATCAGGTGCTGATTTGCTCTTAAAAATACCAAAAAGTCCCATTTTATTTAACCCCTTTAATAAATAGAAAAAGACGAAAATTCTTTAAATACTTTTCGGTATCTTGTCTTCGAATTTTAATAAAGTTTATTAATTGTTTTTGGGACTTATATATATGCATTTTAATAAAAATTCAAAAGAGGCATTAGATATTGCTAAAAAAGAGATTAGAAAAGCAAAAATAGAAAAATTTGTTTTTTTGTTTTTTTTGTTTTTAACATTAATCTCTTGTTCTTTTTTAGTAGTTTTTTTATCATCTAAATTAATGATGACTGGATATGCATCTTATATAGAAGGAAGGGCTGGATATATCACTGAATTAAATATAACTCAAACATTTATACCTGATTATTGGAGTGGGGTATATGGATTATCTTTAAGGGTTCCAGGTTATTTTAGTCAGATAATAAGAGAAGTTCCTAATTCTGAGATAGTTGAAGCTCCTTCTTATTTTGATTGTATACAAACAGATGCATTAGGTGGTCCTGAAATTTATGCAACTACCGCATCTTCAATAGATTTTAATTCATTAAGGCCTGCTACACTTGCAGAATTAGATTCCTATGTCGGATGCAGCGGATCTTTCCAATGTCCGAGTAATACTTTTACCAGTATTAATAGCTATGTCGTTGGAACAAATAATATTACAGATGTTCCATCTACTTATACTTATAGATTTGATGGAAATCAAGGAACTTTTGATGTTGGAGCTTTAAATGATTCAGTTAATTTAGTATTTGTTAGTCATTTAGCAGCAATTCAAAAGGGTTATAGTTCTACAAAGACAGTAAATTTTCAGATGCTTCTTCCAACATTACCCAACACTACTGTTGATTATTATTTTTTTAATGATCCTAATGATGAATGTCCTGCTGGTGGAATTGGGAATAATATTAACGCTTCTGTTTATGGATATTCATTTGATATTTATAATAATACTCTTCCTAATGTTACAGTTACTGTTGCAGGGTATAGTGCTGTAACTGACTCTAATGGATTTTATAATTTTTCATTTACAGTTAGTCCTGGAGTTTATAATCTTATTGCCCAATTAGCTGGATATGATCCTTATTTTGACAATGTATCTGTAACTTTTTCTGAAAATGTTTTTGAAAGAAATATTACTATGGTAATCATTACTCCTGGAATGAATGATACTATTTCCCCTATTGTTGATGGTTTTGTTTGGGATGAATCTTTAATCCCCATATCTGGTGCTAATGTATCTATGTCTGGAACTTCAAATGTTACCGACTCTAATGGATATTATTCAATATCACCTATAATTTTTCCAGGATTAAGTCCGATTATAGCTATAAATGAGGGCTATAATAATTATTTTTATTTTTTAAGTTTTGATGATAACACTACTTATATAAATCATAATATTACCATGACTGTTGCTTCAACTAATTATCAATTTCCAACTGGCCCCTATACATCTGGCCCTTATACAACTGGCCCTTATCCTCAACAATTTCAACCTCAAATCATTCAAGCTAAGAAGAATGGAGAAGACTTTTGGATAAGCACTAAAGAAATAAGAAAGGAAGTAAGACAAAATACTTTTGTTGATGAAAAAATAGGTCTTTTTAATTTTAAAACTTCTACAATGAATATGTTATTTTCTTTATCTCCCAATCTTCAGGATTTTGTTAAAATAGATAAAACATCTGTTGTATTAAATCCTAATTCTTTTGCAGATGTAACTGTTACAATCTATGGAACGAAACCCCTTGGAGTTTATAATGGGTCTATAACTGTTTCTGGTGATGTGCAACAGACTATTCCTGTTCATATTACTGTTGTTGAAAAAAGATCTTTAGTTGAAGCTTTATTAATGCAAATAGATGTTTTTAATAAAATAGTAAGGCCTGGAGATACTGTAAAATATAAATTAAGTCTGCAAAATCTTTTAAGAGAACAAGGATATAAAGTATTTTTAAAAATTTATTTGACAGAATCTAATGGTACTACAATTTATGCTACTGATAATGATGAAGTGGAAATATTAAATTCTTTAACTTTGTTAAAAGAACTTAAATTGCCAGATAATATAACTGAAGGAGATTATTTATTAAATGTTGATGCAACGTATTTAAATCTTTTTTCAAGTGTAACTGCACCAGTAAAAATAACTAAACCAATTTATTTATATTCCTTTTTAGGAATGCCTTTATGGTTATGGTTTTCATTGATTTCTTTCTTTAGTTTTATTTTATTAAATTTTTTAATTTATAAATATTATAAAGAAAAGAAGAAGAGATACAAGATATTTTTAGATTACAATACTTTACCAAAACCTGGAACGGGTGTTGTAAGGCTAGGAAATATTGCTGAAACAAAAGTTCCAGCTTATTATGAACTTGAAAGATTAACAACTCACTGTATTGTTGCTGGGGCTACAGGAATGGGAAAATCAATTTCAGCTCAAGTTATAATTGAAGAAGCTTTAATGAATAATATCGCAGTAATTGTTATGGATCCAACTGCACAATGGTCTGGAATGTTAAGAAAATGTACTGATAAAAAAATGATGTCTTTTTATCCTAAATTTGGATTAAAAGAAACTGATGCAAGAGCCTTTAAGGGAAATGTAAAACAGATAAGAGATGCTAAAGAGATAATTGATATAACCAAATACATGACCCCTGGCCAAATACAGATTTTTTCAATGAATAAATTAGATCCAAAGGATATTGATATTTTTGTTGCTAATTTTATTAGACAGATTTTTAGATCAGATCCTAAAGAATCTCCAACTTTAAAAGTATTACTTGTTTTTGATGAGGTTCATAGACTTTTATCAAAATTCGGAGGAAGTGGAGAAGGATTCTTGCAAGTAGAAAGATCTTGTAGAGAGTTTAGAAAATGGGGATTAGGAGTAATGTTGATATCTCAAGTCTTAAATGATTTTGTTGGTGAAATTAAAGCAAATATTAATACAGAAGTTCAAGCAAGAACTCTTGAAGAGTCAGATCTTGATAGAATAAAAACTAAGTATGGGGAAGAATATCTTAAATCATTAGTAAGGGCTGAAGTTGGTGTTGCAATGTTTCAAAATGCTGAATATAATAGAGGTAGACCTTATTTTTTGAATTTTAGGCCTATATTACATAATACCAGAAGACTTCCTGATGAGGAACTTGAAAAGTATAATAAATATAATTTCCAGGTTGAAGATTTAGAATATCAAATCGAACAGCTTGAAAAAGAAAAATTAGATGTTTTTGATCTAAAAATGGAATTAAAACTTGTTAAAGATAAGATTATGACTGGAAATTTTTCGGTTGTAGAAATTTATCTTGAAGGATTGGTTCCTAGAGTTGCTAAAGAATGGGAAAAACTTGGAAAACAACCAAAGAAATTGCAAACTCAATTATTATCTGAAGAAGAAATAAAAAAAGCTATGGAACAAGAGAAAAAAGAAAAAGAAGCATTAGCTGCAAAAGAAGAAAAGAAAGTTGAAGCAAAACCAATCGAGAAGCCTGTTGAAACTCAGGCAGTTAAACAAACTAATCCTGCTACAAATAAAACTTCTGTTAATATTGTTAAACCTAATACTTCTATTCTACAACAAACTACAAAACCAGCAAGTTTAGTTAAACCAAATAATCCTTCTACTCAAAAAGTTACAACCGTTATACCAACTAACGCTACAACTAAACCAGTAGTATTAGCTAAACCCGTTATTCCTTCTGCACCAGCAACAAAACCCGCAGTAGTAGTTAAACCAGCAACTCCTGTTGTTCAAACATCTAAACCAACGGTTATAACTAAACCTGCGGTGCAGTCTGTTCAAACCACTAAACTTGCTGAAACAAAAAAAGAAGAAGTAAAAAAATAATTTAACTAATTTAATAATATCTTAAAATACTAACTATTATAAATGAAAAATGCTTTTATTAATTGATGATAATAAGAACTGAGTATGGTCAACTTAATAAAATAGCTAAGGAAATAGTTGAAAAAAGAATATTAAAGAAATTAGAAAAGATATGTGACAAGAAAGAAAGACTGGAAATGCTCAAGTACACACTAAAATCAACAATAGACTTAAAATATATAGAAATATTAAGAAAAATAAAAAAACTGGAAAAACAAAAAAAAGATATTTTTTTTATAGAGGTAAAATCAGAGTTATTGGCTTCAAAAATAAGGATTTTTAATGCTACCTTTAATAAAAAAGATTTTTATAATGTTTTAACTATGTTTAATGATATAGAAAAAGAGATGAACGATGTTTGGGTTTAAGAAAAAAGATAATGCAAATGCAGATACTCAGAATGCTGTAGCTGCTGCTGAAAAAGAAGAAGCAGAAGCTGCAAAACAAGAGGCTGCTGAAAAAAAAGTTACTGCTGTAAGTGAAAGTGCGTCTTCTGATGTAGTTAGACTTGCTTCTGAAATTGATAGATTAAAAGCGAGTGTTGAAAGTTTTAATGAAGTGAGAAAATCTTTTACTGAAAGATTTTCAAGAACTAGTGAACAGATTGGTGAACTAAGGGCAATGATTCTAGAAAGAGATAAATCTATCCAGGAGATAGAACTTAAATCAATAAAAGCTTATGATCTTGTTGAATCAGTTCATCCTGAAAAAATCATGACTGAAGTACAAAAACAAGATGCAAAATCTGAGGCATTAAAAGCAAATCTTGAAGGAAATGAGGCTATTATGGGTAGAATCATGGAAGAATTAAAAGAAACAAAAAGGAAAATAGAATTTTTTAGGGGAATAGAAGAAATTGTGAAATTAAGTGAAGAAATAAAGCAAGAATTAATTGAAATAAAGAAAATAGAATCAAGAATAAGCATTAATACTGATAAAGTAGATACTATTTATTCAGAAGTTAGGAAGAAATTCCAAGATATTGATACTTTTAATTCAGAGTTACAGGAAATGAAGGTTTTGCAAGAACAGTCATCAAAGGATGTTAATTTCCTTAAAGATAAAGTTTCTAATATGGTTGAAAAAGAAGAATTAAACAATCTTGTAAATAAGGTTCAGAGGTATATTGATACTTTAAAGGAATTAGAGAAGAATTCTTCATTAACAAAAGATATTGCTACACTAAAAACTATTCTTGATAGTCTTAAATAATTTTATATTTTTTTATAATAATTTGTTATAAATAAGTGTACGAATTTTTAAATTTTATTTTTTCCTTTATTTTTAATTATTTTATTTTTATTCTATATATTTTTATAATTTATATTATATTTTATGTACATATTGTTTTAAATTATCCGTTATAAATAATAAGATTTAAAAACAAGGAAATATTATATTATTCATGGTTATAAGTGAAAGTGAACTAAAAAATATCCTTAAAACAAGAACGAATATAGAGAAATCTACAACTATTAGCAGTGATGGAAAAAATCTTCTTACAAGAATACCTAAGGAAATTGCAGATTTTTTAGAAATTGAAAAGGGATATAAGATAAAATGGAATATAACCAGAAATAAAAAAATAAAAATGGAGATAGTTGCAAATGAAATCTAAATTTAATAAAATAAGATTAGATGGAATTGATAAAGATATTTTAAGAATTCTTTATTCTAGAAGACCTTTAGTAACATTAAAAATAGCCAAATATGCAAAACTTTCTAGTCCTACTGTTTCTGCTAGATTATCTAATCTTGAAAAATTAGGGATAGTAAAAAAAGCCAGAATAAATAAAATAAGAAAGTTTGAAAGAACTTTTGGGGATAATCTTATCAAGATAAAATCAGCAAGTAGGATTTATTGGGACCTTGATTTAGAAGATAAAAATGGGGGCAATAAAAATGAATAATAAATTTATTATTATCATAATATTTTCTTTAATATCTCTATTCTTTTTGGAAAGTATAATTGCAATATCTCCAAGTGGTGGAGAGATAATTGGAATAAAAAATGAAACTGCTCCTTCTGGATCTCCAACTTCTGCGCAAGCTGTTGCTGGAAATGTAACCGAACTTAATATATTCGGATTTTCAACCACTCAAACTTGGCAAGGCTATTTTGGAAATATTAGTGGAACAATCCAACTCGCAGATGGATCAGGTAGAGCTATGTATAATTGGAGCGCAACTAACCCTGAAGGGGAGGTATTTGCATCATTAAATGATAGTCTTATTTGGACAAATTTAGCATGCTTTAATTTTTCTTCAGATGGAAGTTTTACTGATGATAGTCTTCAATCTGGAAATACTAGTTTATATGGGATGAATCTTACCCAATTAGAATCTGATTTTGGAATAGAACCGAATGATGTTGATGGGGTTAATGAAACATTTATTTTTCAAGATCATCCTTTATTTTATGTGAATAATTTAATGTTTAGCCAGGGAGAATGCAGAAATACTAGAATTTATAATAGTACTGGACAAGGGGCTTTTGATGAGGTATTATTGTATTCTCCAGATAATCGTGCAGTAGTATTTGCTTCAATATTAAGAGATAATGCAATAGGTTTTGATGGAAGAGAATATGATTTTGAGATGCTTGTTTTAGAAGATGGTCATGGGGAAGATGTATCCACTTCAACTTATTATTTTTACTTAGAGCTTGAGTAAATTTAATTTTTATATCTAAATTTTAATTTTTTTTATTTGAATTGCAAGTTTTTTTTATTTTTAGGTTTTTTAACCCTTAAAAAAGCAATTTATATCTATTTTAGTAATTAATTAAATAGTATATTAAATTTAAAAGAATTATAATTTTATTTTAATTATAATTTTAATGAGTTATTTACTTTTAAAGCTTTAATTAATTAATTAAACATAATATTTAAATAGTCTTGATATTTATTTACTTAAAAGAGGTATAATAAAGAAATAAGTCATGGATTTTGACCTGTTCTTGACTTCCCCTAGGTGGGAAATCTTGCAAATAATAGCCGAAAGGCCTTCGTCTCCTGTAGAGATTGCTGAAAAACTTAAGACAACGGTATCTTATGTCAGTCAGCAACTTAAATTGCTTGATGCTGCTAATCTGCTTTCCAAAGAGAAGACTGGTGCTGCTGAAAAAGGCAAACCAAGAACACTTTTTAGCCTTTCTAATGAATTATTTTATTTAACTGTTTTAACAAAGCAATTTTCTAAAAAGAAACTTTTTAAATTAGATGAACACCATAAAAATATTTTAAAAATTTGGTTAATTGAAGATAATACTATTCATCATTTAATAGAAAAGTTATATTGGAAACTTCAAGAGGAAATTTCCGATATAGAAGGAATTTTCATTGATAATATCAATTTTAAGCCAAAAATTATTATTCTCTCTGAATCAAAAAAAGTAAAATTAAAGATAGATTCTTATATTGAAGATGAAGGAAAAAGGCTAGATCTTAATATTATTTCTTCAAATACCTTTAAAAAATATTTTTCTGAAAAACTAATTTCATTACATGATCCAACTAAATTATTGGAAAAGTTGAAAGGAGGTTTGATTTGAATAGATGGTTAACAAATTTTTAGTGAGTTCTAGACTAAGATTATTTTTGGTCTTAATTTCATGTGTTTTGTCTGTAAATATGATTTTGGCAGTTCCTTCAGGAAGTCAGATTACTGGTTTAACCAATTCATCTGCTGCTACTATTGCACCTGATTGGGATAATGCAATTGCAGGAAATGTTAGTGAATTAACTTTATATGGTGATTCTGTAACTCAATCTTGGCAAGGTTATTTTGGAAATGTAACAGGAGCAATAAGACTAGCTGATGGATCTGGAAATGTAATGTATAATTGGAGTTTAACTAATCCTAGTGGAGAAATATATTCTTCATTTAATGATTCCATAATCTGGACAAATATACAATGTTTTAATTATACTGCTGCAGGAACTTTTGCAGATGATTCAGGACAAGCTGGTGCTACAAGCAGATTTGGTATGAATTTAACACAATTAGAAGGTTTATTTAATATAACTTCAACAGATGTTGACGGAGTAGATGAAACTTTTAGTTTAAACAGTCATGTTGCATTCTATACTAATAGCAAGCAATTTTCAGCAGGAGAATGTAACAATTCCAAAATATTCACTCAAAATGGAACTGGATATTTTGATGAAGTATTGTTGTATTCACCAGATACACAAGTAGTTGTATTTACATCAATATTAAAGAGCGATGCTTTAGGTTTTGATGGGGCTAAACATGATTTTGAGATGTTAGTCTTAGAGGATGGAAGAGATGGTAATAGTGCATTAACGCCATATTACTTTTATTTAGAACTTCAATAATTTATTTTTTTTATTTTTTTTATTAAGTTTATTTTTTTAGATGCAAGAAAAAAAGAAAGGGAGAAAAAGAAATGATAATTGAAAATAGAATTAGAAAAGATAAAAAGAAATGTAAATTTTTTTTTAAATCTAAATATATAAATATTATATTTATAATATTAGTCATACTTACAAATAATATTTTAATTACAGCAACTATAATCGGAATAAGTCCGGCTTCTGTAGGTATGACAAAAGTATTACGTGGAGGATATGCAGAAAGAAATATTGTTGTTTCTACAGATAGTGTTGAACCAATTTTAATCAAATTAACTCAAAGAGGAGATACTAATGGTTGGATAAATTATTCAGATGATAATTTTAGCATATCTAAAGATTCTCCTTATGTACTTAAGATGATTATTCTTCCTCCCCTGGATCAGAGTAATGGAAATTATTCTGGTTTTTTGACTTTTTCTTCAAGCCCATTTGGAAAGGGAAGAGAAGGCCAGGCAGTAGGAGTAATACGATCTACATTAGATTTGGCTCTTGATTTTGAAATAATTGATACAGAAATTATGGATTGCTCTGCTAAAAATTTTATAGTCGAATCTGCAGAAAAAGGAGATGATATTATCTTTAATCTTGTAGTAATAAATAATGGAAATATTCGATTTAAACCTAATTTGAATATAAAAATATGGGATATAGATCAGATTGAAATAAAAAAAGAAGAAAATATTTTAGGTCAAGAAATATTACCTACGACTGCTGATAATTATAGCGCAAGGGTTAAATCTGATGAGCTTGAAGTTGGTCAATATTTTGCTGAAATATCTATAGATGAGTGTTACTCTTCACAGCTTTTAACATTTGATATATTAACTCCTGGTGCATTAAAGGCTGATGGGTCTTTACTTGGAATAATACTTTCAAGACAAGGTTATGTTGGAGAGAGGGTTCCTATACGAGTTAGTTTTAAAAATACTGGACAAAAAGATGTTTCAGCACAATTTGATGGAAAAATCGTTCTTGATGGCAAGACTATCCAAAAATTAGATAGTCAAAAAATAGGAGTATCAATTTCACAGACAAAAGATTTTAATTTTGAATTTCAACCTGAAAAACCTGGAAAATATATAATTAGCGGAAAAGTTTATTATAGTGGTAAGAAGACTTTTGAATCTAGTGCTAGTATAGATATAATTGATAAAACTTCCAAGAAATCTAATTTATTCATTTATCTAATTTATTTAGCATTAATATTTTTTATTGTAGTTTTATTTTATAAGATAAATAAAGAAAGAAGAATCTATAATCATAATTTAAAGAGGTTAAGAAGATGAAAAAATTAATTTTAATTTTGTTATTAGTATTTTTAACAATAAATTTTGTTTTTTCACAATCACAAACCGTTGTTCTTGATTATAACTATAATAATATCACTAGATTTGAAAAATCAATCAATTATCCTGATTTTCTTTTGAAAGTTATAACTGAAAATAATTCTATATGTAAATATAGTGTTAATCGCGACATTAATTATATTGATATGGAAGGAAGTTTTGAAACTAATACCGAGAAGATTCATGAAAAAAGTTTTGTATCCTTGTCAGAAGGAGTTACAAGGTATTTCATAAAATGTATATTTTTATATAATAACTCTTTTGAACCTTCTCAAAATGAATTATTATTAAGGGTCAATTCTTATGTAACAGGAAAAATAACTTTATCTAGGGAGTCTCCATTAAAATCTGGTCAAGTAGAAGTTAGTTTAACTACCTCTAAAATAATTTCACAAACTCCTATTTTAAGTTATTCATTTGATGGAATTACTTATAATGATCTTCCTTTGGTTGGATCTCAAAAGAATTGGAAAGGTTATTTAATGATTCCAAAAAATGCTGGAGAAACATTATTATCTTTTAAATTCAGTGCAAGTGATCTTGAAGGAAGGCAAGGTCAAGAGATTACTTCTGGCAAGGTTTTTGTTATTGATACTATTAAACCTAAGATGGTTTCATATATTGATGCTGAAAGTGAAGAAGGAAGAATAAAGTTAGAATGGTATTATGATGAAGATTTTAAGGAATTTAGAATTTTTAGGTCAAATTCTCCGAATTCTGATTATACTAATTTTTATAAGATAATTGACGGTACTTCTTTTTATGACACTCTTGTAGATAAGGGAAAAACTTATTATTACAGGGTTTCGCCTGTTGACGAGGCTGGAAATGAGGGAGAATTATCTAAAGAAGTATTAGCAACTGCACTACTTCCAAATAATTTACAAACAAATCTTAATGGGGCTATTGGATTAAATCCTGAATTATTAGGATTTGTAGATAATTTTATTGTTGAAATAGATTCAGTAATTTCTGATTTAGAGAGTATTAAAGAAAATGTTTTAACTAAACCAGAAAAAGATAAGTCTTTATTTAATGAATTGCAATTGGATAAAGATCTTGAAACTTCCAAGTTGGAATTATCTAATTTAAGAAAAGATATTGAAAGATTTAAATCTCAAGATCTTAAATTAGATGAACTTAATAAGAAAATAGATTCGTCTAGGCTAAAATTAAATGTTATAAAAAGAAAGATTCCTGAAAGTTTTGCTGTTATAAATGAAAATGAAGAAGAGAATACATTTGATGAAAAAGAAACTAATGAAATTTTACTTGAATTATATCCTACTTTTTCACAAAAGGAAATCGAAAGGAGTTTAAAAGCTACAAAAGATATTATTAAAGAATCAGGATATCAGGTAAAAAGTTATTATTATATTCTTAATATTATTTATCTTGATGGAACTAAAAAAGAGATTTCTTTAATTAAAAGAGATATAACTTCCCAATTGACTAGAAAGGATAATTATACTTTTATTGAATATATTCCAAAGGATGTAGCTGAAAGCACTTCTGAAATTCAGATAAAAACTCTTGGATACGGGATTGTAAAAGAGGATCCAATAATATCTTTTGGAACAGATACAAAACAAATAATTTATATTATAAATAAAAAATCCAATTTAGATCTTATTAAGAATACTAAATTTTATTTAATAAATATTCCAATAAACTCTGAGGAATCAAATTTAGGTTTTGATATAACTGGATATTTTTTATTAGATTATGATAAAAAAAGCTACTTTGGAATAGTTATTGCAACATTATTCTTGTCTTCTTTAATAATTTACTTTTTTTATTTAAAATATAAGGGAAAGAATAATAATCTTGATGAAGTATATAAAAAATTAGACTTATTGGATTATCTTCTTGAATTAAAGGATGAATATAAAGCTGAAATTTCCTATAGGGATATTAATAATGATTATATAAAATTAAGTTCAAAAGAGAAAGAAAAGTTATATCCAAAAATAGAGAAATTGAGGGAAAGAATCTTAATTTTAAAATTAAAAAAAGGGATAATTGAATTAAATAAAAATAAAGATTTTGAAAAATTCAAAAACTTAGAAAAAATATTTAATAGTTTAAGCATTGAATCAAGAAAAGAAATTTCTCCTTATTTTTATAAATTAAAAAAGAACTTTGAAAATATATGATGAAATTAATAATATTTTCCTTTTTATTAGTATTTTTTTTAGGATTAATTAGTGTTTCATCCTCTGATATTATTAAAATGAATTTAAATGAGGGTAAAAATAATCTGCATATAACCTCTGAAAAAGAATTTTTTGTTAAAGATTTAATTTTATTAAATCCGGATATAGAAGTTATTTCTTATATTAATGGAAATAGGACAATAGGATATATTAATATTTTTGGAGGGATAGGAGAGAATTTTTTAATAAGGAATGATATAAATTATGAGATTATCAGTAAAAGTGATGCTGAAATTATTTTTCCTTTAAATTAAGATGAAAAAAAAATATTTTTTTCAAAAATTTAAAAATAATGAAATTAAAAGAAATATTTTAATTAATAAATATTTTATTTCATTTATATTTAATATTTTTTTAATTTATTTTTTTATAACTTCTATAAGTGCGGCTCATTATATTGTTGGTTATGTTAATAATTCAAGGGGAGGAATACAAGCAGATAATCATACTATTCTAATATGGAATCCCCTAGTTGGATTAGAGGATAATTTGACTGAAATTATTGGAATTTCTGGAAGTTCTGGAGTTAGAAATGTTTATATGATTGATTGTGAAATGCTAAATAATTCTTGCAAGGTAGGAGATATAATTAATATTCAAGTCATAGATAATGGCGATGGGTATTTTAGTAATCAAACTTATGTTAATATAACTGGTGCTGGATTTGATAGTGCACAAAATCTTTTTTTAATAACTCAAATGAATATTAGTTCAATAATTGTAGATGATTTTTTATCTAGTCCTTCTAATGAAATTGATTTACTTGCTGCAACAAATCAAACAGTAAATTGTGAGGCAATTATTGTTGGTTTAGATGGGGCCTCATTATTCAATATAAGTTCACAATTTTTTAATGATAATTTATCTTTTTATGGGGATAGCAATGATAATAATATCCATTATACCAATAATAGTTGTTTTATTAATCAAAGTTATAATGGCAGTCATACAAAAAAGATTATTTGTTCATTTCCAGTTCAATATTATTCAAATAGTGGAAATTGGAGTTGCAGGATAAATATTATGAATAATTATTCAATTGAAACAAATAATTCAGATAACACTTTTATAAATACTTTGCTAGCTATAGGAGTAGATTCGCCTGTTGATTATGGAGAATTTAATATTGGCAGTGTAACTGATGAAAAACAAATCGATATAATTAATTATGGCAATCAAGTCGCTAATTTAAGTTTAAAAGGATATGGCCAAATTGAAGGGGATGGATTTTCTATGATCTGCAATGGAAGTGGCAGCAATAATCTAAGCGTTTATCATGAAAAATATAACCTAACACAATCTAATTTTGGAGAAATTACTTTAAATCAAATGGAAAATATATACAAAAACTTAACAAGCGAAAGTGTAATTAATAGTTTTAATATTAAAATTAGAGAAAATGATTTGTTTAATGATGCAATAAATTCTTCTTATTGGAGAATGTATGTGCCCATTGGTGCTTTTAGTGGATCTTGTCAAGGAAATTTAATATTTGGAGCAGTAATTGCTCCAGGAGAATAATGTTAGAAATAATTTATTTAATCAATAGCATTGTAACCTTAATTATATTTTTTATTTTATTAAAGGGCTATTTTATAGATAAAGCTAAAAAACATATACAAAGAGTTGTAAATGTCCTTTTTGGAATTTCATTAATTTATTTTATATTATTTTTGTATTCAAGTTTATGGTATTTTGAGATATTAGAATATTCTTTAGAAGATTTTTTATTAATAAATACTTTGATGAACGTAATTCAAACATTACTTTTATTCAGGATAGTTTATTTATTAAATCAAAATAAAAATCTCTTTTATTTATTATTTTTTTATGTTATTGGACTTTTATCAGTATTTTCTTCAATAATTAACTTTTATAATATTTTTTTAATAATTTCTTATCTATTAACTTTAGCATTATTATTAGTATTAGGGGCCTCAATAGGAATTGTAAAAAAATCTTCAAATTATGGGATTGCATATTCTTGCATTTCTTTAATTTTATTATTATTTTCTATGTATTTTCCAAATCTAATTTTTTTATTTTCAATATTTTCAAATATTTTGTTTTTATTATTTATTTATAATTTTATAAAAATTTTGGATAAATGTCCTGTTGTTTATCATGACTCAAGGTATAAGAAGAAACATTATATATTTATTTTTTTAAGATATTTGACCTTTGTTATAACAATAACTAATTTGGTATTTATAGGAACTCTAGCTGTTCATGAGTTTGGACATTTTTCAGTAGCTAAATTATATGGTTGTGAATATAGCAAGATAATCTATGAATCAGATATGCCTTATACTGAAACTTTTTGCAAAATGGATTCAAAAAATAATCTATTATTTGGGGGGATATTTCTGCCATTTTTAATTGGATTTATATTATTTATAGTAGGGGGATTAGTTATAAGGGATATATCTCTATTAATAATTGGATTTAATCTCATTGTTTCAACTAAAGATTTTATTGAATTGGGTCTAACTGAAAATATCATATTAATCTCCATAATTGCAGGCGTTTTATTTTTAATAACCGGGATAGTAATGTTAGCTAAATCAAGAACAGAGGATTATATGCATATAGTCTTTGATTTATGAAAAAAATAATGATTTTGAGGTATGTATTTTATTCAATATATATCTATTTAAATGGAGAATTTTCAAGATATTTATGAAAAAAGAATGGTAATATAAAAGGGTGTATAAAATGAATAAAAAGAGCATGGCTAGAGCAGGTTTAATCTTAATAGTAATTCTCTTATTTTTCTTAATAATTTTTGTAATACCCAAAGTTAGTCCTGCCGCAATACAAGTAAAAGAGATTTATATTTTAGGTGAAAAATTTGAGCTTGATTTAACAAATAAGCCTTGGGCGAAAATAAAAGTATATACTCCTTCAAAACAGGTTTTAAATTCTCTTTCAAATCAGAAGAGATTTATATTCAGGCCTTGGGAAACAGGGGAATATAAGGTAGAAGTTGTTTATAATGGAAAAAAAGAAAATTATAATTTTAAGGTTGTAAGTAATTTAACAGAAAATGTTTCAGAAACTCTTTTTATAATTGATCCAACAAAAATTATTGATCTTAATGTTGAAAGTACAAATTCCAGTTTTTTAAAAATAGGTAGGCCTATTGTTTTAATGGATGAAGCAAAGGTGATAACCGGAGTTGAAAAGAAAATAGAAATTCCAGAAAGCAGTAATATTTCTGTATATCATATGATAGGAAATGAGAAAAAAGTTTTTTTAGATTTTGAATTAAAGAATAATAATGATGGAACAAATTCTGTAATTATTGATGGTATTGCTGGTAATTTTCAAGTAGAATATTCTTTAGCTGCTCCTGAAAAAGTTGAAAAAGTGATAAGTGAAGAAAAAAAAGAAGTTACTATCTATACTCCAAATGGTCTTGGATATCAAAATGTTACAGCATTTACATATCTAAAGGAGTTTTCAAAATCAAAAGAAAATCTTCAAATTTATTGGAAAGAAGAAGAGAGATATCTTGATTTTACTCCTTATGATAAAAATAATAATGGTTTTATTGATTATATAGAATGGATAGTTCCTCACTTATCTAATCAGACTTTTGAAATAATTTATATTATAAAAGCTGAACATTTAAATTCTACAAGAGATTTTGTTGAAGAAATCTATCCTTTTGTTAAAGATAGAGATTATTTATTTAAAGAAATATTAATAAATCATTATATTAGAGTTACTTTTGAAAAATTACTTGATTCAACTAAAGATATAACAATATATGCAAAAAGCAATAATTCTGGAAGAGTTGAAGTTTATAATAAAGATAGCAATACTAAAATAGCAGATTTTGGAATAATAAATGAAGATAATAAATATCGGATTTTATTGAATAATTTAACTTTACCTTCAGATACATTTGATTTAAAGATAATAAATGGAAGTGTATTTTTTGATCAAATAATTGATCCTTCTGTTTCGATTAATGTTCCTGGTTCAATTGTTTATGGTCAAAGTGCTACAACTGCGCCAAGATATAGGAATTATACTGGAAGTGATTTTTCTTTGGAACAAGCTTTAACAACAACAGGTGCTGGAGTTGTTGAATGGATTGAAGTTGAAACTAATCCAAGAAGAAATGAAACTATAATCGGAGTATTACTTGATAATGGGAATTTAACTGTAATAATAAGAAATGATAGTAGTGGTGCAACAACTGCATCGTTATATGTTGCTAATGTTGGAACAACTTACGATGCTTTTAAGATATTTGATATTGAATATGAACAATTATCTGGAAATGCTCTTATTGTTTATGAAGCAGATATTGTAAGTGCTGATAGGAATATTAATTACAGGATTTGGGATGGCACTACTTTAAGCACACAATATACTCATGGAATTTCTTCAGGAGTTGTTGCAGAACCTCAAAGAGTTTTAGAATTAATTGCTAGAGAAAATAGTAATGAAATCTTGTTTACAACTGAAGGAGGGAGTGATGATGTTTATGCTGCAGTTTGGGATGGAAGTAGTTTTGTTTATGGATTAACTTTAACAACAACAAATTCAGGGGGAGATGAAAGAAATGGGGGTTTAGCTTGGGAAGGTATAACCGGGGATGGTTTAGTTATATTGGGACAAGCAACTGGAAATGTTTTTAATATCTATAAATATTCAAGAGCGAGTAATACTTGGTCTAATTTAACAAATTTTAGTATAACTTTAGGAGGGGTTCCAGAAGATATTTCTCTTTGTACTGATCCTACTTCAAATTATATAGGTTTTATAATACAAGATTCTGGTTCTGATGTACGAGCTTTTATTTGGAATGGAACTTCATTAAAAACTTCACCAACTTCAGATACTTCTACTGAAAATACTGCATCAAGAAATATTGCTTGTGAGTGGGGAAATACTAATCATGAAGCATTTTTTATGTTTGCAAGAACAAGTAATGCAGTTAATCTTGCTTATTTTTCTTATAATCGAGACATTGATAGGTGGTATTGTTCAACAAATAATCAAACAATAACTAGTTTAAATAATGCAGTTGGCTCTAATGGGCCGTGTGATTCTGCTGTTTTATCTGATGACCCTCAAATTGTTAGATTTTCAAGAGCACCTGTTGGAGATCAAATAATGATTGGAACAGTTGCATTACATACAGTAACAGCTGCATTACAGGATGTTGAAGCGTTTATATGGGATGGAACTACTTTATCACAAACTGCAACAGGTGGTACACTTGAAGCGAGTATTTCATCATCAACTGGATTTAGGTCAATGGATCTATCTTTTAAAAAATTCGGATTTATAAATAATGATTATCCTAAATTTGCAAATTATTCTGTTAATAAAACTATTTTAAAAAAATATGAAATAGCTAGGTTTAGTTTAAATGCAGAAGATTTTTCTCAAGAGTTATTATATCTAAATGGGACTATTAATAATATTAATTTAAGTTTTACAAATCTATCAAATAATCTTTGGTATTATGATTGGAATTGTACTGTAAGTGATAGTATTGTTGATTTTAGTTATGTTTATTCTAATGATACTGGTTTTATTCAAAAATCTAATTCAACAATTATATCTGGCATAAATCTAAGTTGTGATTTTGATCTTCCCATAATAAATAGATTATCTCCTATAAATTCTATTTATTCAATGAATAATATTAGTTTTAACATTAGTCTAAATGAAAATGGTTCTTGGTGTGGATTTAGCTTAGATTTAGAACCAAATATTTCAATGGAAGCTAACTCAAGTAATACTGGTTTTGGATATTATAATAATAGTATTAATGAAGGCAATCATAGTCTCTTATTTTATTGTAATGATAGTGCTGGTAATAGCAATTATACAAGTATATCTTATTTTTTTATAGATAGTATTTATCCTCTTATTGATTATGACATATATACTATAGAAAATAATTCCAATATTTCTATAAATTCAATTTATATTAATGTCTTAGTTGATGAAATAAATGAAGCTAATATCACTTTTAATTTGTTTAATTCTCTTGGGATTATAAATAGAACAACTTTTAATGATAATAGGAGAGAAATAAATTTTACAGGATTAAATGATGGGATTTATTATTTTAATGTAACAATTACTGATATTTCTAATCAAGTTAATACGACAAGCACTAGAAAGATTACAATTGATACTACAAATCCCCTAATTCAGTATGGATTTTTAACTGAAACATCTGGATTTAAATCTACAAGAGATTGGATTTTTTTAAATGTAAGTGTAAATGAAACTAATGAAGATAATATTACATTTTTATTATTTAATTCAAGTAGATTGATTTATTCAGATACTTTTTATAATAAAGAAAGATTTGTTAATTGGACCGATTTATCAAGCGACTATTATTTTTATAATGTAACTATATATGATTCTGCTGGAAATTTCAATTTTACTGAAACAAGAAATATAACTTTAGATAGGGAGGGACCTATTATAAATATTGAGCATCCAGAACCAAGATATTATACCAGGAATAGTTCATTACCCTTAAATTATAGTATACTTGATAGATTATCTATACTTGATTCTTGTTATTGGAATATTGATAATTCTACAAATCAATCAATAATTTGCGGACAGAATACTACCTTTGATGTACCTTCGGATGGTACTTATACATTATATTTTTATTCTAATGATAGTTTAAATAATCTTGGGAGAAACCAGGTAACTTTTTCAGTTTCTACTGCTGGCCCTGCTATATCTTTAGAATATCCAGATAATAATATCTTTATTAATTATAATACTAGTATTGGATTTAATTATACTCCTAGAGATCCTGACGGTGTTTCTACTTGTTATTTTTATTCAAATTGGAGCGGAAATTGGGAAATAAATGCTTTTGATAACGGTATTTCTAATTACTCTATTAATACCTTTTTATTTGAAGGACTTTCAGAAGGTCAATTTATTTGGAATATTAGATGTAATGATACAAATAATTTATTTAAATTCTCATTAAATAATTTTACACTTGGAATTGATGTTACAAATCCATTAATCAATTTTTTAAGTGCAACCCCTGCAGATAATAGCAATCTTTCAATTGATTTTATTTATATCAATGTTACAATTAATGAATTGAATTTAGCTAATATTACTTTTAATCTTTTTAATGATAGCGGAATTATTCAAAGAAATGTATATACAAATCAAACAAATGAAATTAATTGGTCTTATTTATCTGAAGGCACTTATTATTATAATGTAACTATATATGATTTAGCAAATAATTTTAATTTTACAGAAACAAGAAAAATAACTTTAGATAGAACTAGTCCTGATGCTATTCTTAATATTCCTCCAAATGGAACTTATTATAATATATCTACTCAAAATTTGAGTGTAAATATTAGTGATAATATTGGAATTAAAGAAGCAATTTTAAATGTATGGAATCAGACGGCATTAGTTAATGTTACTACACTTCCGATTACTGGAATTCAAGTAAGCGCAGGAGTGGTTTATTCTTTTTTATATGATGGGATATTCAAATGGTTTTATAGAATCAATGATTTTGCCGGAAATTATTATATAACCAATAATAATACCATAACAATTGATACCACTTTACCTAGTATTATGTTTGGTTCTGGAACCGATTCCAATGGCTCAATAGTTGAAAAAGATTCAATTTTTGTAAATTTAAGTTTATCTGAAATTAATATAGCAAATATCACTTTTAATTTATATAATAATACCAATGGCAGAACATTAGTAAATTCTAGTTTATATGAATATTTTATAAGTTCGGTTAATTTTACTGAATTAAATTCTGCTAATGTTACTTATTATTTTAATGTTACATCAAATGACCTTGCTAACAATATTAATTTTACTTTGACAAATACAGTTAAGTTAGTTGATATTACTAAACCTAATTTGAATCTATTAAGCCCTTTAAATTTAAGTTATGATAGCAATGAAAGTCTTATATTAGGTTATGAAGTAAGTGATATTCATTTAGATAGTTGCTATTATAATCTAAATAATGGGGCAAATATAACTCTTGAAAATTGCCAGGGCATTAATTTTGATTCTCCAGAAGGAAGTAATACTTTAAGATTATTTGCAAATGATAGTACGGGAAATAGGAAAATGGTTAATGTAACTTTTGTTGCAAATAATTCTTTAAGAGTTAGATATCCTGGAATGCTAGTATATGGGGAAGGGGTTTTATCAACACCTAAATTTAGAATTTGGTCTAGGAGTTCTTTTTCAAGTGAAAGCAGTGCTGGACCTGTTAATGGAATAATAAAATGGTTAAGATTAACAGGAAATCCTAAACAGGAAGAATATATGCTTGCTAGTTATACTAATAATAGTGTTACTGAAGTTCAAATGTATTCTTATCTAAGTGATGGGACTTTATGTTGGAATGATGGAAGTACTTGCAACAGTACCTTATTTTTAGCAAATACTGCAACAATAATGAATAAAACTAGTTTTGATGTAGCATTTGAACAAAGTTCTGGAGATGGACTTGTTGTTTATTCAAATGGTTCTAGGGTGCCTAAATATATGATATGGAATCAGAGTGGTTGGAGCGATGAATTAGATGTAGGTCAAACTAAAATTTCTGGAAATATCGATTTTATTAAAATGGCTGAACAACCTGGAACTGATGAAATTGCTTTAATTATTGGTAGTGGGGCTAGTTTAAGTTATATTATTTGGGATGGTTCAGCTTGGGGATGTGAACCTTCTTCAGCAGTAAGTACTACGATGACTCCGGATTTATACCAATCTGCGGATTTAGCTTATGAACAGATATCAGGAGATTTATTTATAGCAATATCTGTTGATGTTACTTCTGAAATTGATTATATCACTAAAGCTAAAGATACTTGTGCTTATTCTTCTTCAAGAACTGCAAATATGATTGAAGAAGGTGAAGAAGTAACAGTTGGGGCTAGATATGGTGGGAATGAAATAATGATTGTTCAATACGATATAGGAAGTGATGATATGCATGCAGTAGTTTGGGGTGGAAATTCTATGTTACAAATATCTGGAAATGAACAAGGATTATATGCTACAGATGTAACTCCAACAAGAATAATTGCTGCAAGTTTTGCTGGAACAAGTAATAGGGGAATATTAATCTATTCAGATGCTGCAACTAGTCTTAATATTGATTATCTTAATTATTATGTAAATAATAATACTTGGAATCCTTCAGCTAATCCTACTACTGGTCTTGATGCAATTGGGGCTACTAATTTTGCTGATGAAGAAGAAAATATTTTAGCAATAAGTTATATTGATGAAAATAAATCTATGATTATTGTTAAAGATGATTTAGATAGATTATGGGCTAAAACTTATAACGGGGTAACAAATGCATTTAGCGATTCTGATTCTGGAACTACCTTAGAAACTTCAACATCTTCTCCTAGTTATATGAGTTTTGATTTTGTATTTAGAAAAGATGAAGCAGGACCACCCATATTTGTTAGAAGTCCATCATTATATAAAAATCAAAGTCAGATCTTATTTAATATTACATTAGGTGAAGAAGCTAATTCTTGCCAATATAGTTTGGATTTAGGTATTAATAATATCAGTATGATAACTGAAGATAGAATAAATTTTTATCATAATAATTTGGATGTTCTAGAAGGTAATTATAGTGTTAATATATATTGTTCGGATAGATTTAATAATCCTAGTAAGGAAGAATTTAATCTTATAGTTGATATTTCTTACCCATTAATATATTTTGGAATTGGAAGTGAAGATAATAATAGTTATTTTGCAAGAAATTCTATTTATGTTAATGTAAGCGTAATAGAAACTAATGAAGCAAATATTACATTTAATTTGTATAATCCATCTGGATTAGTTAATAGCACAACTTTTTCTGATTTAAGAAGAGAGATTAATTGGACCGGTTTAACAGATTCTAGATATTATTACAATGTTAGTGTTAATGATTATACTGGAAACATTAATACAAGCGAAGTTAGAACTATAACTCTTGATATGACAAACCCTAATGGAACATTGATTACCCCATTAAATGATACAATATCTAATGTTAGTTCTCAGAACTTGACTGTTAATGCTACAGATAATATTCAATTAAAGAATGTAACTTTAAATATTTATAATTCAACAGATGGTTTAATTAATCAAACAATAAGAAATGTAACTGGAACTAATCCTATTGTTGGAATAGTTTATTCATTTTTATATGATGGAATATTCAAATGGTTTTATAGAATTGCTGATATTGCTGGAAATAGTTTTGAAACCCAGAATAATACAATAACTATTGATACTACAAAAGCTTTAATACAATTTATCTCTCCAACTGAAATAAATAATTCTAATGTTTCAAAAAATAATATTTATGTTAATGTGAGTGTTTCTGAAATTAATGAAGCTAATATTACATTTAATTTGTATAATCCAATTGGATTAGTTAATAGCACAACTTTAACTGACTCTAGAAGAGAGATTAATTGGACAGGTTTAACTGATTCTAGATATTATTATAATGTTAGTGTTAATGATAGAGCTGGAAATATTAATACAAGTGAAGTTAGAGTAATAACTTTAGATACAACTTATCCTTTAGTTTATTTTGGAATAGGAAGCGATAATAATGATAGTTTTGTTAGAAGAAATTCTATTTATGTTAATGTGAGTGTTTCTGAAATTAATGAAGCTAATATTACATTTAATCTATATAATTCAGCTGGATTAGTTAATAGTACGAGTTTTAGTAATAGAAGGAGAACAATAAATTGGACAGGTTTAACTGATAGCAGATATTATTACAATGTTAGTGTTAATGATTATGCAGGAAATATTAATACTAGTGAAGTTAGAACAATTACTCTTGACAAGACTTACCCATTAATATATTTTGGAATTGGAAGTGAAAATAATAATAGTTATTTTGCAAGGAATTCTATTTATGTTAATGTAAGTGTAATAGAAACAAATGAAGCAAATATCACATTTAATTTATATAATTTTACTAGTTTAATTAATAGTACAACTTTAACTGACTCTAGAAGAGAGATTAATTGGAGTTTATTAAATGACAGCAGATATTATTACAATGTTAGTGTTAATGACTTGGCAGGAAACATTAATACAAGTGAAGTTAGAACTATAACTCTTGATAGAACAAACCCTAATGGAACATTA
>JBAZYP010000010.1:0-79497 GCA_041659265.1 Candidatus Pacearchaeota archaeon
CTCTACCGATCTATCTTATGCTCAAACAAAGGAGATAAGGCAGTTTAAAGTTCAATTTACTGATTCTGTTTTAATAACCGATTTACATAATAATTCATTAAAGATTTTCGATATTGAAGGTAAATTGATTAAAGAGATTAACTATAATGTGGTTAGAAATGATCTATTTATTGAAGAAATTAGATATTTTTTGGATTGCATAAAGAATAAAAAGAAATCTTTTTTAGATATTAGTGTAGGAAGAAAAAGTTTAGAGATAGGTTTAAGGATAAAAAAATTAATTTCAAATGAAAGAATCAAATAATAAGTCTAACGAGAATTTAAGAAATCTTTATAATAATGTTTATAAGGATGGAAAATTAAATTTTTTTACATTCGATACCGGTAATATGAATGATCAAGTTTTAAATTTAGATATTTTTGATGGAAAAAAGGTTTTAGATTTCGGTTGTGGTCAAGGAGAAGTAGATTATGATCTTGTAACTAAAAAAGGTGCAAAAGAAGTGCTAGCCATAGATTATTCTGAAGAAGCAATAAAAATTGCAAAGGAAAAAAATTCTCATCCAAATATTAGATTCGAATGCAAGACCTATACTGACGTTAATGAAAAATTTGATATAATAATTTCTATAGGTGTTTTAGAACATACTAACAATCCATTTGAAGTACTAAAATTTCTAAAGAATCTATTAAATGAAAACGGAAAAATAGTGCAGATATGTCCATCTTTCTTAAATATTAGGGGTTATATTTGGATGACATTAAATACTCTTTTTAATGTTCCAATGTCTTTAAGTGATATTCATTTTATTTCTCCATTTGATTTTGAAGAGTTCTCAAAAAAATTGGATATGGATTTAGAGTGGAAAACATTTGATTATTCCTTGGGAAATTCTGATAAAATGATTGTGGATATGACTAAAAGATTAACTAACGCACTAAGGGATGCAAAAATGGATAATTCAAAAGTTCCTGATCTTATGGAATGGCTTAAAAAAGCTTCTAAATATGAAAATGATTTTAAACATACTGGTGCAAGCGGACTTTACATCCTAAGTCTAAAATGAACACAATTAAAAATTTCAATTTGAACAATAAGGTATGTCTTATTACTGGAGGTGCAGGATTATTGGGACTAGATCATGCTAGAGCAGTTTTAGATGCGCAAGGCATCCCGATTTTAATGGATATTAATCAGAATTCAATTAATGATGCAATAAATATTTTAAAATCTGAATATGATCAAGAAATTCAAGGTTATAAGGTGGATATTACTAATAAATCTGAATTAGAGGAATTAAAGAAAATTATTCTTGATAAGTATGCACATATAGATATCCTAATCAATAATGCAGCAAATAATCCTAAAGTTGAAAATAAATCCGGCACTAATTGGACTCAATTTGAAAATTTTCCTGAAAAAATTTGGGATGATGATATTAATGTAGGTTTAAAAGGTGCATTATTTTGTAGCCAAGTTTTTGGTTCTGTTATGAAAAAACAAGGTTCTGGAGTAATTTTGAATATTTCTTCTGATCTAGGTTTGATTGCACCTGATCAAAGAATATATAGAAAAGAAGGTTTATCTGAAGAAGAACAAAATGTTAAACCCATTACTTATTCTGTTGTTAAACACGGACTAATAGGCTTAACCAGGTATCTTGCAACCTATTATGCAAAAGATAATATTAGAGTAAATGCAATTTGTCCAGGAGGAGTTTACAATAATCAAGACCCTGCATTTTTAGAAAAATTAACTAATCTTATTCCCCTTGGTAGAATGGCAAATAAAGGAGAATATAAATCTGCAGTTTTATTTTTGATTTCAGATGCCTCTTCTTATATGACTGGAAGTATAGTTTCTATAGATGGTGGAAGAACAGTTTGGTAATTATTTATTTTTTAATAAATTGTTTATAAAATCAGTTGTTTTTTTAGTGGATTCTTTATTTAGATCAACAAAACTTTTTTTAAGAAATTCTTGATTTATCTTTTGATCAAGGGGATTATCTTTTAAAAACGCAATTTTATTTGTTAAATCTTTTTGATTATAAACTACAGGTACTGCAATGCTGTTTAAATAAGGATTGGTTTCATCTAGTTCTTTAAATGAAAAAGAAATAACTTTTTTACCGAGTAATAAAGATTCTAGACCTAGTGTGCTCTCATGGACAATTACTATTTCTGAACGATTTATAATTTCTCTAGCTTCTGTTCCATGGATTAGTTCGAAATTTTTATAATTTATCTCTTTTGCTATTTTTTCAGGGAGATCTGCTGCATCTTCATCTCGAGTCTTTATAATTAGTTTGTAATCTGGAAAATTTTTTAATGAATTTATAACTGCCCTATGCATTATTTTTTGTTTTTTCTTTGTTAAAAATTTATCTGGAATTATCGAATGGCTATGTATTGAAGGAGGGGCATAAAGTATGACTTTTTCACTCTTATCTGTTACTTCTTTCTTATATTTCTCATAACGAGGAGAACCTAGAACGATTATTTTTTCTTTTTCTGTTCCATTTTTAATTAACCATTTTTTAGTGTTTTCACCATAAGCTATTATATAATCAGATTCTATTGGAATAATGCCCACGGGATGACATGCAATTCCATGCTGTAAAACAATGCTTGGAATTTTATATTTTTTGCAGACTCTAACAACAATTTTTTCAAATCTCCTTATATCATTATCAAGCATAATTAAATTTATTTTCTTGTTTATGCACATATTCTCTAATTCATTAATTATCTTACATATGTGCATCATTTCATCTAACATAAATTTAGAGATATAATCATTTAAAGATGATTTAATGGCAGGAGGAATTTTTAATTCCTCTGAAAAAGAGGATTTTAATATCTTATTTTTTAATAGATTAATCTTATCATAAAGATTTTTTTCTTCACCTATTGTCTCTCCCTTGACATAATAAAATGGAATATATTTACCATTTATAAAAAAACTTTTTTGTAAATTGGAATAAAACCTGAATATCTTATTATTTTTATTTTCCATAAGCTTATCAATAATATTTTCAAATAAAACCCTTTGACCTGAAAAATAAATTTTATTATTTTTTTTATTTAATGAAAAGAACTTATATCTTGAGACAATTGTCTGAATATATCCTAAAAAACTATGGAATTTTTCAATATTGGGTTTTTTCCAAGAGTAGTCATTGATACTGATCTCACCATTATATAAAGATTTGACAATTGCATTTGTAAGTTCTCTATCAAAATGATCCTTATCTTCTGATTTAAAGAGAGCAATTTCTTGCGGATTTTCTTTTTCAATTATTCTCGTGATTAATTTTTGATATTTGTTTAGGTTTATAATTGTAAATAGGAGGTCTCTATCAAAAAGAGAAATTAAATCAATTTCCTTATAGTAAATATTCAATTTTTTTAAAATTTTATCTGTTAATTTTCTTGAATCATTATAATTATTTTTATAAATTTCATCCGATTCATATTCATCTTCAGAAGTAAATTCAATATTATTCTCCATAAGTATTTTTTCAGGAAGATAAGAAAAGGTTATTATTTTATATCCTATAAATTTTTTGATATTCCTCAGATATACTTCGGTTTGCTGTTCATTTTCTATAAAAACTAATTTTTTTGCCATATTCTTCTAGTTGATAAACTCGTTAAAAATCTTTCTATTTTTAAGGTTTCTTGCATATAAAAACTGTATTGGATCTTAATTTGCCTGGAATCCATTTAGTAAAATCCACTCCTACAAATCTTTCGATTTTAAAACCACGATTTTTTAATATTTTTGCAAGCTCGTTTATGTTTAAGATTTGATATTCTCCAGCTTCTTTTTTAGGATTCGGATTAATTAATCCTATTTTTCTAAAAATTGAACCCTTATTTACTGTAGTAATAATTAGTCTACCATCTTTTTTTAATACTCTTTTTATTTCTTCAAGCGCTTTATCATAATCTTTTATATATTGTATAACTCCTGCAAAAACAACACAATCAAAAGTTTCTTTTTTATAAGGAATCCTTTCAGAATCTGCTTTCTTAAATTCCTTAGCTCCCCTCTTTATAACAATTTCTTTACTGTCATTTATATCTGTTGCATAAATTTCCTTATCCTTATGTTTTTCATAAATAAAACTCCCTTTATTGCAACCATTATCAAGAACATTTCTACCTTTAACATAGTTAGTGATTTCTTTATTAAGATTTTTTATAGTATTTCTTTCAATATATCTTGATATTTTATTTTTTATTCCCATATTAAGCTTCATCCATTTTTACTAATTTTATTTTTTTATTTCTTTCAAGTTCTTTTAAAAATAATATCATTTCCATAATATTTTTAACATTCTTATGAGTGAAATCATGCCCAGTTAATAAATAAACAGCCTCTTTATTAGAATTGTCAATAATTTCTTTCTTTATTTTTTTAATATGTTCTTTTGATGAATTGCCTTCTAAATAATTACTAACATGAATACATTTTAAACCATATCTCATTTCAGGTTTAGCTATTTTTTCTTTAAAGAAACTTTTGTATCCTTTATTTTTACCCATATAAGTAACATTTTTATAACCCTCTTTTTTTAAAGAATTATATATTCTTTCAGGTTTAGATTCTTCTTCAATTCTCCACATAGGCGCTGTAAATGATTTTAATTTATAGATATTTTTTACTTCCTTTTCAAGTCTTTCTTCAGTTATATGGGTTAATGGGACATGATTATAACTATGATATCCCCATTCAATAAAATCTAGTTTTTCTATTGGCTTAAACAATTTTCCAACAATAATTAATGTACAAGGAAATTTTTGTTTTTTTATTTCCTGATACAATAATTCAAAACCTTTTTCATTATATCTGAAATTTCTTATTAAATAATTAATTTTACCTTTAAATCTTTGAAATAAACTCCACTCGGGATTTCCTTGTTTTAAAGAAATCAATCTCTCACAATCAAAAGTTACACAAACTTTTAGCATTATATTTTAAAACCTCTTATGATGCCTTTAAAATAATTAGTATTCTTTTTTAAAACACTAATATTAAAATTTTTAATTATGCAAACATAAATAAAAAAACTTGGCCATTGATAGAATCTAGCAAATTTTCTTTCAAGTAAAATAGCATTTTTCCCAGTATGAAGTGCTGCAAAAGGACTAATCATTTTTGAAACAACCGGGCTTATTTTATGATATACTTTTGATTTATAATTATAGATATTAATAAAACCCGCTTTATTTCCAGATAAACACCAGTCTGTATCATCTCCATATATAAAATATCTCTCATCGATTAAACCTATTTTATCAATTACTTTTCTTTTTACAATATAAGAACACCCGACAACATATTTGCATATCTTTATTTTATCATAACTTCCATCATCATATTTATCTTTTCCATAATGCCCGCTTAACCCTAGATAGAATTCTATATAAGCTCCAGCATGCCATAATAAATCTCTTCTCCCCTTTCCATCATCATTATAGAAAACCTTGCTTCCAACAAAACCTATTTTTTCATTAGATTCAGCTACTTTGATTAATTCTATTAAAGCTTTTTTATCAAGTTCAACATCATTATCTAGTTTCCAGATATAATCATATTTTTTATATGCTTTTTTTATTCCCCTATTATAAGCTATCGCAGGTCCAACATTTTCTCCATTTTCAATTAATTGCAATGAATGCCATTTTTCTCTTTTCATTTTTTTATAAAGATTTTTTATACCATCAATAGAACCATCTGTTGAACCATTATCTGAAATTATTATTTCCATTCTTTCTTTAGGATAATCTAATTTTCTTAAAGATTCAATACATTCTAATGTAACTTTTTTACCATTCCAACTAGGAAATACTATTGAAACAAAGGGATAATCTTTTTTCTTTTTAAAAACAATATTTACAGAATCATTTTCAATTTGTTTTTCTAATTCATTTTGTTCTTGATATCTTTTTTCAAGCCATTTCTTTATTAACTTCTTCATCTTTGATTTTTTTAAATAACTCCAATGAATCTTCTATGACTTTATCCATATTAAAATATTTATATTTGCCAAGTCTTCCTGCAAAATAGATATTTTTCAAATTTTCTGCTTCTTCAATATATTTTTGAACTAATTCTTTATTTTTTTTATCAGGCATTGGATAAGCTATAGTACTATCCCAATCAAAAATCTCTTTGCAAATAACAGTCTTATTAGATTTAGTATCATAGAATTTCTTGTACTCTGTAACTCTGCATACTTCACTTTCTTTATCAGTATGATTAACAACAGAATTAGGTTGATATTCTTCTTTATCATGTTCTTCAAAACTGAATTTAATTGACCTATAATCTAATTTTCCATGTTTAAAATCAAAATATTCATCAATTCTTCCAGTAAAAATAAGTTTATCATGATCTATCTCATTAATTATATCTTGAAAACTTGTATTTAATCTTACATCAATATTCGGATGATTAAGCATTTTTTGAAATATTTCAGAATATCCATTTTCAGGCATTCCTTGATAAGGATCATGAAAATAAAAAGGATCTTTATTATATTTTATAGGTAATCTTTCAAGAACAGTTTTATCAAGTTCATGAGGATATTTATCCCATTGTTTTTTGGTATAATGTTTTACAAATGCTTCATATAATTCTTCGCCAAATCTAGATACAACAACATCTCTAGAGTTTTCTATATTTTCTACATCAACCCTTATTTCTTCTAGAAATTTTTTTAATTCTTCTTCTGTTTGATGATTTGTTCCATAGAATTGATTTACTGTATCTAGATTTATTGGTATTGGATAATATTTCCCTTTATAATATGCAATAACTTTATGTTTATAATCATTAAATTTAGTAAATTTATTAATATATTTCCATACATCTTCATTAGAGGTATGAAATATATGTGGTCCATATTTTTTTATTAGAATTCCATTTTCATCTTTATAATCATAACAATTTCCGCCAATATGATCTCTTTGATCTATAATAAGGACTTTTTTATCGAGTTCATTAGCAAGTCTTTCAGCTAAGACTGCTCCAGAAAAACCTGCACCAACAATCAAAAAATCATATTTTTTCATAATCTTCAAGGGTTTTTTTAATAATAATATTCCATTTATATTTATTTGCATATTTAGATATGGACTTATTTTTCCATTTTAATATCTCATTTATAGCATTTTTTACCTCTCTTACAGATTTAGGTGCTATAATCAAGCCTTCTCTATTATTTTCTATCATTTTTTTTACACCACCAACTTCACTAGCTATAACTGGAAGATTTCTAGCTATAGCTTCCATAATGACTACCGGAGCCCCTTCAGTATAACTTGGTAATATCAAAGAATCGCAAGCACTCAAATAATTTATTTTTTCTTCACCATAAATTTTACCTAAGAATTTTATATTATTTAGATTATTTTTTTTAATATAACTTCTCCATTTTTCCTTTTCAACTTCTTCACCAATTATTAATAATTCTACTTTATCATCAAATTCTTTTATTGCTTCAAGAAGTTCACATATTCCTTTATTTGTACTCACTCTTCCAATAAATAACAAATATTTTTTATTTTCATCTAAGCCTAATTTTTTTCTTGCTTTCTTTTTATCTATTTTCTTGAAAAATTCATCAGCTATTCCCATGGTGTTAAATTTAATTTTTGAATTAGGTGAAATCCTTCTCAAATATTCGCTTTCTTTATCACTCAATGAATAAAATAAATCTACTTTTTTAAAATACTTTTTTTCATATAATTGCATAATAAAAAAAATTGGAAAACCTATAATCAATTTTTTATAAACCTTCAAATTTTCAAGTGGCGGTCTTCCACCATGATGTTGACAAATAACTTTTATATTTTTATTTTTTTTATTTATGGCTTTTAACATCAAATAAACTTGCCAATGATGTTGCTCATGGAAATGAAATATTAATTTCTCATCATCTTTTAATTTCTTTTGCTCTTCTTTAAGTGCTTTAATCATAGCTAAAGATATTTCCATTCCAGCTCTTACAGATAGTGTAGCTGGAAAAATCCTAAATTTTATTCCATTATAAAATTTTTCATCATTTTTTTTATAACTTTTTTCAGATACCCAACATTCAATGTTAAGACTAGGTCTTTCTTTTTTTAGTTCAAGAGCAGTTATTCCATACCAATCTTCAATCATTTTAAGATCAATTTCTTTACTCTGTTTAATTGGATGAGAATTAGCTGAAACCTGGATTATCTTAAGTTTTTTTATCTTATCTTCCATTAAAAATCCAGCCAAAATCGCTTTTAAAATCTTTGGATAATATATAAAAATATAAAAACCACCCTCAAATCTATTTTTTATGGGACTTATATTAGTTGGATTAGATAGGGATGGAACAATAAATCATGATCCCGGTCATTTCGGTAAACAAGACAATTGGAAAGAAATTCTAAAAATTTATGATGGAGTTATTGAAGGTATAAAATTATTAAATAAAAATCAAGATATAAAAGTTATTGTTGCTACAAATCAAGGAGGGGTTGCAAGAGGATATTATAATACAAAAAGAGTTAAAGAAATTAATAAAACTATTAACGATTTATTATCTAAACAAGGTGCAATAATTCATAATTGGCAATATTGTCCTTATTTTGATGAAATAACAGCTGAAAAAAAGAAATATCCCTTAAGCGAATTTATATTAAAAAATAATGATATAAGAGTTAGATTAATGAAACCAAATATTGGTATGCTTGAACAAGCTGCTAAAGAAATGGGATATAGTTTAATAGATTTTGAAAAAATATATTTTTTAGGAGATAAAGTTGAAGATGTTTTATTGGGTTTAAATGCAGGAGGAAAAGGGATTATGGTTAAAAAAGGAGCTTATCCTGAAGAAATTGAGAGGTTTAAACAATTAATTAATCCGGGTGCAATCTCCACTGAAACATTTCTAGAGGCTGTGAACTATGTAATTAATGATATTTCAATATAGTTCTGATTCTTGATAAACTATTTAAATCGCATTTATACTAGATATTTGATGATATCTATAGTAATAACAGCATATAAAGAGCAAGAAACAATTGGAAAAGCTATTGAATCTTTTATTAATCAAAAAATTAAAACCGATTATGAATTAATAGTTTCAGCTCCTGATATGGAAACTTTAACTGAAGCTAGAAAATACTCTGTAAAAAATAAGCATATAAGATTATTAAAAGATCCTGGAAAAGGAAAAAGTTATGCTCTAAATTTAATAATAAAAAAATTAAGAGGGGATATAATAATCCTTACAGATGGAGATGTTTATGTCTCAGTTGATTCGGTTAATGAAATTATTGATTTATTTAATGATAAATCAATAGGTTGTGTTACAGGTAGACCTACTCCAATGGAAAACAAGAAAACCAAATATGGTTATTGGGCTAATTTCTTGTTTGATTCAGCTCATAAATGGAGAAAAAAATTATTCCATGATAAAAATTTCTTAGAGTGTTCAGGATATCTTTGGGCATTTAGAAATAATATTATTGATAAGATTCCATTAGATGTTGCAGAAGATACAGTTGTTCCATCTTATTTTTGGATTAAAGGATATAAAATAGGTTACGCAGAACATGCTAGAGTTTATGTTAAAAATGTTGATAATTGGGATGACTGGATTAAGCAAAAAACAAGAACAAGTAAAGCTCATGAAACCTTGCATAAATATGTGGATGTTAATAAAATTCCAAGAACTAAAACTTTCTGGAATGAAGCTAAAGGTGCTTTTAGTCTTTTTACTTATCCTAGATCTTTAAAACAATTCTGGTGGTCAATTGAATTATTATTTGCAAGGCTTTTAATGTGGACAAAAGTTTTCAAGGATACTAAGTTAGAAAAAAAAGAATATCAAGATGGTTGGGAAAGAGTAGAAAGCACAAAATAAATTTTTATTAATTATATTTATTCTAGATTATAAATTAGCTCTCCAATAAGAAATCATATCTTTTAATGTTTTTTCTAAAAATATTTCTTGTTTCCAATCAGTCTCTTTTTTGAATTTTGTACTATCTCCAAATATTATTGGTTCATCAGTTGGTCTTATTAATTTGGGATCAACTTCAGTTTCAAATTGAACAGAAGTTAATTTTCTTATCATTTCAACAATATCTCCCATTCTGTATACATAATCCCCACTTACATTATATGATTCACCAACAGTAGCTTTTTCTAAAGCTAGATAAAATGCTCTTATTGTATCTCTTACGTCTGTTATTGCTCTTTTTGCTTCTAAATTTCCAACTTTTAATTTATTATCTTTATTTATGCCTTTTTCCATTTCAACAATTCTTTTAGTAAAATCTGAACAAACATCATTGGTTTTTCCTGGCCCCGTTGTATTAAATATTCTTATTGAAACTGATTTAACTCCAAAATTTTTAAAGTATTGATAAGCAAGCATTTCTTGAGCAGCTTTAGTAACTCCATATGGATGCAATGGTTTTAATGAATGATTTTCTTTTATTGGAACTTCTTCTTGAGTTACAAAACCGTATGCAGCACTACTGCAAGCATTCATAATTTTGCAATCAATTCCAAGTTCTTTAACACCTTCAAATAAATTTATTGTTCCTAGTGTATTAGTTTCAATAGTATACCATGGGTCTTCCCAAGATACTGTTGGAAAACTTTGAGCAGCTAAATGAATTATTCTATCCGGTCTAAATTCTTTCAATAAATGATAAACCATTTGTTTATTTCTAACATCACATTCAACATATTTTGCTTTAGGATTTATTTTTTTATTTTTTTCAGAAGCAGGAAAATAAGTTGATAATACTTCATGTCCATTTTCAATTAAGAAATCTGCCATATGCGGACCCATAAATCCACCTCCTCCTGTAATCCAATATTTCATTTTATTTTACCTCCCAAGTTTGAAGACCATCAAAATCAAAACTAAAGTCCAGAACCTTTGCACCTAAATTTGCAAGTTCTTTAGCTACAATATGTTCTTTATTTGGCTGGCAGAAGATGAGTAAATGTCCTCCACCACCTGCGCCCATTAGTCTTGCTCCAATAGCTCCATTTTTTAAAGATGTTTCAATTAATAAGTTTATCCTTTCATTTGTAACCTTTGGATTTAATGATTTTTTATATTCCCAGCTTTCTTTAATTAATTCTCCAAATCTCCCAATATGCCCCTCTCTTAAACAGAATTCCATTTCTTCAGCTATTTGTTTTATTTTATGTAGTTCTTTAACTTTTTGAGGACTCGTATAATATCCATGTTCTTTTTCTTCTTTATGCACTTCTCCAGAAGTTTTTGTTCTATTTCCAGTAGATACAACAAGAAGATTTTTTTCAAGTTCTAATAAGACATCTTTTCTAGCATTAATAGGATTTATTCTTATATTATCTTCTCCAGCAAATTCATAAAGATTAATTCCTCCAAATGTAGCAGCATATTGGTCTTGTCTTCCTCCTAAATTTTTTAATCCCTCTTCTTCAACTTTAAATGCATGTTCAGCGATTTGGTGTTTTGTTAACCATCCTCTTTTTCTTAAATGATTAAAAAGTCCTAAAGTTGCAACAGATACAGAAGCACTTGAACCAAGCCCTGAACTTGGTGAAATATCACTCCTAACATAAAGTTCAAATCCAAAATTAGGTTTCATTATTTTAACACATTCTTCAAGAAGAGTCTCATTACCATTTTTTTTATTTTCAAGAACTTTTATCATATCTTCAAATGATCTATATGTCCTAATCGTATTAAGTTCATTAGAAATTATTTTTATTACTTTATCTTTTCTTATCCTCAATGAACAATAACAATATCTATTAATTGTAGCACCAAGGCACATTCCACCATGTTCCTTATCATATGGAGCTATATCTGTTCCTCCACCCCCAAAAGTTATTCTTACAGGTGCTCTACTTCTATATATTGTCATCTTGTTATTCCTTTATTAAAATCGTCCTTAATTTCATCCCAAAAATTTTGGTTTGTCAAATCTTTTATATATCCGGTGTGAGTAAATCCTCCCATTTTTCCCTCTAGTTTAGGAAAGATTTCATGTTCAATCGAAACCTTTTTTCCTTTAGGAATTTCATTTAAAAGATTTTTTCTAATTATGTAAACTCCGCCATTAATTAGGGGCTTTAAATTATTTTCAATATGATTATCATGTTCTATAGTATTTCTTTTATAAATTTTCCTTATTATCCCTTCATCAATTTCAACAAGTTCTTGTTCTTTAGGATTCGTTGCATTAGCTACAACCATTGTCATAGGATGAGAATGAGATTCATGAAATTTAATCAATTCATCAAAATCAACTGGAATATACGTATCTCCATTCATTGCAATAAAATCATCTTCTATAAACTCTTCTGCATTTTTTATAGCACCAGCAGTCCCTAGAAGTTCTTTTTCATAAGCATATTTTATATTTAATCCAAATTTTTCACCAGTTCCAAAATATTCCTCAATCATATGTCCTAAATGCCCAACACATAATACAATATTCTTTAATCCATATCTTTTGATACTTTCTAGTTTTATCTCTAAGAAAGGCCTTCCATTAATTTCAACCATTGGTTTAGGAATAGTTTCAGTTACAGGATAGAACCTTTGTCCTAAACCTCCAACTAATATTACAACTTGATAATCCTTTTCTACCATTTTAAGTATATTTAGGGGTTTTTCACCTCTTAAAAAGTTTGTTGTTGTGGATTTTATTACCCTTTTATAGTGACATAAACATTAATTTTATAAACTTGCCTTTTTTAATAGAACACATGGATAAGGAAATATCAATATTCAAAATTAATAGAGCAGAAGCAAGTTATGAAGATGGAAATATTCATCTTAGACTTTATTATCCTAGAAACCCTGCTGAAGAAACAAAAAGGATTCCAGAAAATTTAGAGTACGGTAAAAAGGTTTTAGAAGAATTATTAGTTAAGGGATTTAGTCAAATAGCAGATATGTCTAATCCAATAAAACCGGCTGATGGTGGTTCTATGTATGTTTTTAATGATGGAGCTTTTTTAGTTCATAGAAGAGATAAAGGAGCACCAATGAATAAATTATATCATGGAGCTCCAGGCGGATATACTGATACTCTTGATTCAACATTTTCAGAAAAAGGATTATTAGAAACCGGTTTAAGAGAATCAGCTGAAGAAAATCTTCTTATAACTAGAGATATAAATCCTAGATTAATAGTTCCAAATGATTCTATTGAATATACTTTAAAATCTGCAAAACAATTAGGTATTGAATTAAAACCTTTATATCTTCCAGTAGATATTCTTCCTTCTTCAGATACCTTAGAAGTATTTTATGAAGATGGTGAACATATTTTCACTTCAAAAAATAGGGGTTTTATAGACCCTATCTGGGCAGGTTCAACTTCATTATCTTTAATGCAAATTAGATTATTACCAATTTCTTCAGAAGAAGTTCTTCCAATTGATGGTGAAGGAATGATGATTAAAGGAGAATGGAAACATTTCAATAGGGAATCTTATATTTTATCAAAAGAAGAAGTTGCAAATAAACCATTTGGAACTCCTTTAGAAAATCCTAGAGTTTATCAAACTAGAATAGAAAATGGAAAACCTATTGTTTATAATCCAGTTTCTCAAGAACCATTTTTTGGTCCTGATTTAATAGAAGTTACAAATCCTCATCTATGGTCTCCAGAAAATCATACAAATGTTTGTTTAGATGCATTAGGTGTTCCAGGATTTAAGGAAAAGAGATTATTAAAAGAATTAATCAAAATAAAATTTAAAATAGCAGGACATTCATTAATTCCTCAAGAATTTATTAAAAACTAATCTTTTTTCTTAAACAAGTAATTTCCACAAGCTAGATACCTAAGACCAGAATTATCTACAGTATGAATTGCATCTTCAGGAGTTAATACATTAGGTTCTCCATGAAGATTAAATGAAGTATTTAATATTCCACCAATTCCAGTAAGTTTCTGGAATTTTTCAATTATTTCATAATAATCTTTATTATATTTTTTTGTTACAACTTGCGGTCTAACTGTTAAATCATATGGATGCATTGCAGCAGGCAAGTCATTTTGTGCTTTTTCAGTAGAATTAAATGTTATAACCATATAAGGGGCAGATATTTTTTTAGGATTTTTTATATAGATTTTCTCGAATTTATCAAGGATACTTGGTGTAAAAGGCATCCAAAAATCCCTATCTTTAATTAATTCATTAATGACTTTTATTGTTTCTTTATTTTTGGGATTGGCAAGAATTGAACGATTTCCTAGTGCTCTTGCACCCCATTCACTTTTTCCACTAGAACGAGCAACAATATATCCTTGACTAAGAAGTTTAGCAACCTCTTGATTAATATTTTTTACTTTTTTAATTTCATATCTTTCTTTAAGATTTTTTTCTTGTATCATTTTTTCAATATATTTATCATCATAGCTAGGCCCTAAATAAAGATCTTCTATTGGTTTTACATTTAATTCTTTAATATTTTCTTTGCAATATAATTGATAACCAAAAAACGAGCATCCAATTGCATTAGATTCATCACCTGAACTAGGCATAACAAATATCTTGTGAACTTCAGGCATTTCAGAGATTTTTTGATTTGCTTTTACATTCATAAAAACCCCTCCTGATAAAGCAATATTATGAATTCCTGTTTTTTCTATGGCTCTTCTTATCCATTCTGTACTTAATTCTTCAACTAATTTTTGCACAGCTCCTGCAATATTATCAAATCTAACAAATTTCATTTCTTCCTTGAAAAAATAATCTGAAAATGCCATTGAAAATTTTGATTGGAAATTAAGATTTTCATCAATCCAAATAAGCTCTTTAAATTTATTATAAATTTTATTCACACTTTCTTCTTTTGCATAAGGTGCTAAACCCATTACTTTAAATTCATGCTGTAATGGTTTCATTCCTAGAATTATTGTAGCTATTCCATAAAGATTTCCAACAGATGCAATTTTATTAGATCTAGCAATAGTTTCCATATTTTTCCCATCAAAAATATTTATAGTTGCACAAGACTCGCTTCCTTCTCCATCTAATGTAAAAATTAATGTTTTTTCATTCTTAGGTAGATTAAAACAAGGTGAAAGAGAATGGGCATAATGATGATCAATAACTTTAATTTTTTCTTTTGGATAATTAAGAATCTCACTTAATTCTTGTTTTAAAATATCTTTATCTTTTGTAGCACCCCTTAATGATTTATATTTTTTGTAAAGATTTGGATATTTATACGCAACTTTAAAGCTAATATGTTTTAATCTTGATTTCTTTGTATAACTTTCATGATGAACTTTTCCATAATCAGGATTATCTAAAATAGGGTAATGGTCATCTAAAACAATAGAATTAATATCTGCTAGAGTAATTCCTTCTTCTTTTAAAAGATAATCAATTGATTTTTTTGGCAATCCTGCATGATTTTTTATTCTTGAAAACCTTTCTTCACTTACACAACCTATAATTTTTCCATCTTTAAGTAAACAAGCTGTAGCCGAGTGTCCAATATTAAGTCCTAAGATATACATATTTTAAGCTAATCTAGGCAATTTATAAAATTTGTTATATCCTATTAACCTATTTAAAATAACGCAGGAGTAATGAATACTTCAACTAATGCAGCAAAAAATAGAATAACTACAGCAGCAATAATCAAGTTTAAAGAATCCTGCAATATGGTCCAAAATTTTTCAGAAGTTACATCATGTTTTATTACAGCTACACTAACTATTCCTCCAGCTAGAGCTCCTGCAAAATAAGCAGCTATTTCAGGAATTCCATGTATCATATATCTCATTAAACCTAGGGGAAGATTAGCTAAATCTGATTTAGAGAATATTCCAATTGCAGCACTTATTACACTAGCATTCCATGCTAAAATAAAGATAGCCCCCGCACCAAATATCAATGAAAAGACCAGGGTAAATATAAGGACATAAATATTATTAGCAAAAATATTAACAATTTTTTCTTTAGCAGTTAAAAATCCAGTTGTTTTTGAAGTCTGTTTTATTCCATATTCAGAAACACATCCATCAAAATTTGCAGGTTTATTAATCATGCAATAGGTTTCAATTTGTGCTTTGAAATTTTGATTACCATCTTCAAAAACAATATACCAAAAAGAAAATGCTACAATTAAACCTAAAAATAAGAACATCAAATATAACAAAGCTCTGCCATGTTCTTTGAATAATATGGAAAATTCTTGTATTTCTAAATCTTTTTCTTCTTCTTGTTTAATGGAAAAATACATGAAAGGTATAATAAACATCACTGAAAAAGTTACTACAAGTATTCCTGCATATCTTGATAATACCGGGTCTCCTGAAAAAATCCACTTTACAAGTATTAATGATAATGTTCCATAAAAAGCCCCAATAAAAAACATTTCCCAAGGATGTTTTTCAGCTTTTGTAGGATTAATCAACATTTCAAACATTTTTTTTCACCTTTTTATATAATTACATGTTTTTTAGACTTTTAAATATTCTTACAATAATAAACTTTAAAAAAATATATGATGCACGTTACTAATTATTTATTTTCTACTTTTTCTTCTTCCTTAGTGAGGAGAAACAAGTAAAAATAAGACAAAAATAATCTATAAATTAGATTGAGAATCAATTTCTATATTGAGCATTTATTAAATGAAGATTTTTATACTCTTTTTACTTAATAATAAAGATGGATAATAAATCTAGATTTAACCAGATATGCAAGGATATAAAATCCTTAAAGATTCAAAGTGCAACGACTCTAACAAAAAAAGCATTTTACGCATACAAATTAAAACCAACAGAAAATTCAAAGAAAAAATTATTATCCTTAAGACCAACAGAACCTATGCTTTATAATATTCTAAATAAATTAGATGATCTTTCTTATCAAGATTTAATAAAAAAAATGGAGGATTCTCAAGATAAAATAAACGAGGAAGTCTTTAAATTAATAAAAAATAATTCAATAGTTTTTACTCATTGTCATGCAACTTCTGTAACTAAAGCTTTAATTTATTCTAAGAAAAAAGGAAAGAAATTTGAAGTTTATAATACTGAAACTCGTCCCCGTTATCAAGGAAGAAAAACTTCTCTTGAACTAAAAAAAGCCGGAATAAAAGTAACAATGTTTGTAGATTCAGCTGTAATGATAGCTTTAACAAATGCCCAAGATAAAGAAGAGAAAACTCGTCCTGTTGATTTAGTTTTATTAGGTGCAGACGCTATAACAAAAAATGGAGTTATTAATAAAGTAGGGAGTGGATTATTTGCTAAAATCTCTAAGATGAATAAGATTCCATTTTATATTGTTTCTAATTCATTAAAGTTTTCCAAAAAGGAAATAAAATTCGAACAAAGAAATCCTAAAGAAATTTATAACAGCAAAAAAATAAAGATTGTTAATCCTGCATTTGAATTCATTCCAAAAGAAGATATTACAGGTTTAATTTCAGAATTAGGAAATTTAAAATATAATCAATTTTTAAAAAAAGTTAATTAATATTAATGTTTATGATTTTTTCCACAATCACAAACATGATCTTCTTCATCAGCTTTAGAGCAATCACATGAATCCGGTTGAATATTATTACTTATAAGATCCCTCATCCTATTTTCAAGATCCTGCAATCTTTCAAGAATTGTTCCTTTAGCTTCAATTAATTTTTTAATTTGTTCTTCAATAGTCTCTTTAGTGTCTTTTGAACTTTTTTTAACAAAACTTTTATTTCCAACATCAACAATTAAATGCTTATCAGTTATTTTTACTGGAAGATAGACCTTTTTCCCAATATTTACAAGTATCTCCTCTCCATTTGAGTTTTCTATTTCATCTAAACTTGAATTCAATTCTTGCATATCTAAGATATTCTTGTCTATCATTTGTGAATGCTGATTCAATTGTTCAGCTTCTTGCTCAATCATTTGCAGTTGTATTAATTGTTCTCTATCCATACTATTCAACAGAATAAAAGGTTTTTAAGCCTTGTGCATGATTTTTGTCATGTTAATATATTTAAAAGAGCATAAAGTGGTAAGCCTGATAATTACTTTATTTATAGCAGTTTTTATATTTTATATGTCTTCAAAATCCTTTGCAAGCGGAACAATAGGTCCTGAGTGGGAAATTAAACCCTTTCTTTATCATTTTACAATCTTCTTTTTATTAGGTCTATTTTTAACAATCTCATTATATAAAAAGGACAATAAGCTAATGATAATTCTATCCATCCTTTTAGCGATATCTTACGGTATTACAGATGAACTACATCAATTTTTTGTACCAGGGAGAGAATCTTCTATATTTGATGTTTTAACAGACACAACAGGAATATTATTAGCTAATGTAATCCTTCTGATTTCTGAGAATTAATCTCTTTTTAGATGAAATTTATTTAAGTCTTTTAATATGACTCATTGTTAGAAGTTTTTTAAACTTCAAACAAAACGAAAATTAAGCAACATCCAACCACTTTCTAAATATTGTTGAAAATATCATGCTTCCAATTAAATACCATAATATCCACCATCCTCCAAAAATCGGTTCCAGATAGTCTGAAAACCATCTAAACAATAGAATTATTGGTATGGAAGTATAAAGTATAGGTTTTGTTGTAAGTTCAAATGTTTTTGGAAAAAATTCAAATTGCTTTTTTTGTAATTCAAGAAGTTTTTCAGGATGTTCCCTATATTTTTTCATTTCTGATTGAAGGAATTTTTGTTCTTTTCTTAATTCTTTTAATTGTTTCTGGTCTGAAAGATATTTTTGAGATAATGTTAATACAAGGGAGGTGACTCCAACAATTATTGCAAAACCAATATAAAGATTCCAATTCATTAAAGCTCCTAAACTAGGATCTAATAATTTTCCAATATTAGTTTTTAGAAACATATCCTGTCCAAATAATCTTTTATCCCATAATGAAGCAATATATATCGATATTCCTAATACAACCATAAACCAAATCATGCTAAATCCTTTCTTGTTTTCCATTGTCTTAAATTCCTTGCCTCAAAATTGTCATACAATTTTGATTTATAATCATGCTAAATCCTTTCTTGTTTTCCATTGTATTAATTATTTTGACCTCTCTTTTATATGAATAAAAATTTTAAATTATTTATACACCCATCATTTTCTTTAATGCAGGATTCATATCGATTGCATGTTGTTGCGCAATATTTTGATATAATTGGAATGTTATCATAATTCCCAATAACAATGCAGTTCCAGCAACAAGTGTTCCTAAAATATCTGCAATAGAGGCAAGAAGACCTATAGCCATTCCACCCATGATTGTTAAAGGCATAATATATCTATCAAGAATAGATTCTAAAATTCTTCTATCTTTTCTAAATCCAGGTATTTGTAATCCAGAATTTAATATATTTTGCGCTTGAGTTGAAGAATCCATTCCAGAAGTCTTTACCCAAAATACTGAAAATAACGCTGCAAAAAACATATAGAACGAAACATGACCTAAGACCTGGAATATCATTGTCCATTTCCAACCACCCTCAAGTATTAATTCTCTAATATTTATTGGAGAAACCCAATGTAATAATCCTGCTGTTGCTTGACCTTGTTCCATATTTCCTAAAAAAGTAGCATGTCCAAGCCAATTCTGCAATAATCCTGCAAACAATTGGAGATTAGCAATTAAAGCAGCTGTTAATATTACAGGTATAACACTAGCATAAAAGAATTGTAATGGCCATTTCATTGAATGTCCCCTTATCCTATCATAACTTAACGGAATTTCAATTTTTAATGATTGAGCCCAAACTACGATTAAGAATAATGCTGCTGTGACAATTATCGCACTTAATGCAATTAATGCCCCTGCAGAATTTCCATTTATTAAAGAATCAAAAAATGCAATTACAGCTCCTGTTGCTTGATAATTTCCTTCAGGCCCTAGGAATCCAAATAATGCAACAATTAATCTCCATCCAACTCCTGCAGCAATAAATAAGCTTACACCAGAACCAAATCCCCATTTCTGGCAAATTTCATCCATGAATAATATTGCAAGTCCGCCTAATGTCAATTGAAAGATTAATACTCCTTCATATCCAGGTACTGCTTGAAGTCCTTTCATTACTACATAAATTATCGCTTCAAATATAATGAAGAAAAACACTAATAGTTTTTGTAATCCTTGAAAGAATTTTTTCCCTTCAGTTGTGGTCGTATCAATTTCAAGTATTTTACTTCCAACTAATAACTGAAGAATAATCGAAGCCATTACAATAGGACCAATTCCTAGAGAAATTATTGAACCAAAACTAGTTCCCATAATTATAGCTAAATATTCAAATCTTTCAAGAGAATTTTTTTCTAAACCATAAAGAGCAATATTCTCCATTACAAAGAATAAAACAAGAACAACAAGAGTCCACTTAAGTTTTGTATTGAAACTTAATCTTTTTTCAACTGGCCCTTTGACTTCAGGCAGATTTTTTAAAATGTCTCTAAACTCCATGTTATTTATCCGAATTTTAGGTTTATAAAACTACTTGTTAAAAGTGGTAAAAAGATTATTTTTTCTTTGTTGAAACTTTAGCTTTAGTAACTTTTTCTACTTCTTCCTCTTTAGATTCCTTTTCACCAAGAGTTATAGCTTTACCACCGGCTTTTTCAATTTTTTCCATTGCACTTTTACTAAATGCTTTAGCTTTAATTGTTAATTTTTCCTTGAATTCTCCTTCTCCAAGTATTTTATATTCTTTTAAAATTAATTCTTTTCCATTTCCATATTTTTTCATCAAAGATTCAAGATTAGTTTCAATATCTCCGACATTGATATCTTTATTTCTTTTTTTTGCACTGCTTCTGCTTGTAACTCCTTGTTTACCAAAATAATTATTTCCAAAAAGTTTTATTACAAGAGATTTTTTATGATCTGCTCTTTTTCCAGTTCCAGCCATTCCAACTCCACCATGATGTCCTGATTTTTTCCATTTTTTTCTAGCACCATGTCCATAAGTAGTATTGCCTCTCCACTTGGTTGCTTTCCTTTTCTTTTTAGTTTTGACTACCATTTTATAACATCCTCTCGATTAATTTATTAATATCTTTTTTATTATTTCCTAAAACTCCTTTAGGATAATTTAATTTGCTTTTTATTCCTTTTCTTGGAGGATGAAGTCTGAAAAAAGGTTTTATGCCTAGTTCAATTAATTTTTTACCACCGATTAAAGAACTAGCTATCATTTCTGCATCAATTTTCTTTTCATTTTTTTTATCGTGAGTGCTATCTTTTATAATTTCTGCTCTTGCTTCAATTAATTTAACTAAAGTTTCCTTTTCAATCTCTCCAAATGCTACTTGATATTTTACTTTATCAATCATTCCCATGTGACTCTTATTTGAAGGATTTATTATAACACATGAATATTTTCTTCTTAATCTTAAGTTATCAAGAGTAATTCTAATTTCAGGTTTAACTTTTACTTCTCCATCTATTCTTATTACTGCAATTAATTTGCCTGATGCAGAGCTAGGTTTAACCTTTTCTTCTGTTTTTGCTGTTGTTTTTTTCTTTTCCATTTTTACATTTATCTCTATATTTTTATCTTCTTTTTACGTTTTTTTGTTTTATTCTGCCTTTAAGCTGTTGCTATTGAGTCTTCTGAAAAACCTAGCTTTATTAAAGCTTTCCTTATGCTTTTGGAATGATCTCCTTGAAGTTCGACTGTATTTTCTTTTACAGTACCCCCGCAAGCAAGTTCTTGCTTTAAGCCTTTTGCTATAGTTTTCAAGTCCACGCCTTGAAAACCTGAAACCATCGTTATCACTTTTCCAAACCTTTTCTTTTCGGTTTGGACATGTATTTTCTGCTCGGTTTTTGCGATATCTTCACAAACACACGCTTGTAAAGGCAGTCCGCATTTCGGACATATATCCATATTGTTTATTTTTTAATAGACTTCTTTGGATTCTTTTGTTTAGAATCCATAGATTTAGAAGTTTCTTTTGAAACTTCCACCTTTCGGTTTTGTCTATTAATTGTTAGCAATCTTGCGATTGTTCTTTTTATTTCTTTAATTTTTATTTTTCCACCTTTGCTTGATGCAACTCTATCTTTTATAAGCGCCATTCTAAGTTCTTTAATCTTTTCTTCTCTATCTTTTTCATTTAGTTTCTTTAGTTCACTAAGTTTTATGATTGCCATATTAATTCTTTACTCCTGTTTTTTTATTTTTTTTAACTTTAGATTTATCTTCTTCATTATCCTTATGTTTTGAGATAATATTAGCTTTAATCTGAGGAGTTATATCAATTCTATCATAAATTCTTGAGTTAGGATTCATGATTGCAACTTTTACACCAATTATTCCAGTTTTAGTTAATGCAGTAGCTCTAGATCTATCAACTTCTTTTGCAGATTCTCCAGCTTTTTTTAAATAACCTTCTGAAAATCTCCAAGATTTTGCTCTATCGCTAGGAAGCTTTCCACTTATTCTTAGTTCACATCCAAGTGCTCCTGCATTCATTATTTCTTGAAGTTTTTTATAAGCAACAACTTTGAACTTTAAATTGCCCATTCTTTCAAGAGCCATAGCAATTTCATCAGCAACTAATTGTGAGTCAAATAATGGGTTAGTTATTTCTTTAATTTCTATATGTGGATTTTCAAGTTTAAATCTATTCTTTAAAACATTAGACAATTCTTCAATTTTTTCTCCTTTTCTTCCAATGACTAGACCTGGTCTTGCTGTTGAAATAATTATTTTTTCTCCAACAGGCGTGTATTCAATATCAAGTCTGCTTATTTTTCCTTTTCCTAAAGCTCTTTTTATGTATTCTTTTATACCATATTCTTCTTTCTTTAGTTTTATGAATTTTCCTTTTTCCATTTTACATCATCCTTGTTTTTGTAAGTGCATCCATGCATGCTCTTGCAAGATTTATTGTTGTTCTTTGTTGTCCGCCTGTAACACTATAAACATCCTTTATACCAGCAACCTTAAGTATTTTTTTGCATTCATCACCAATCACAAGTCCAGTTCCTTGTGGGGCAGGTATTAGTTTTACTCTGCAACTTCCGCATTTGCCTTCGACAACAAACGGAACAGTATGCTCTTCTCCGCAGATGCAATCAAAACTTCCACATCCACGTTTAATTTTTATAATATTTAATTTAGCAGTTCTTAATGCTTTAGCTCTTGCAGGTAATGTTTCTTTTGCTCTTCCAAATCCAGCACCAACATAACCCTCTTGATTTCCAACAACTGATAAGCAAGCAAATGTTGGAACATTTCCTTCAGATGTTTTTTTCTGGGTTTGTCTCCATGCTCTTCTTTTTCCACCACCAAATTTACCCTTTGATTGTCCAATATTAAGTATATCTGATTTTAAATTAGGCATAACACTATCTATTATTTCTGGCTCAAGAAGTTTATGTTTTAATATTTCATCGATATTATTAATTTTTTTATCTTTTACAAGTCTACCAAGATTTGTTTTAGGTTTCCATTCAATCAATTGATCATTTTGCTGCTGCTTAATTCTTTCTTCTTTTACTTTTTCAATTTCAGCTTTGCTTTTTCTCGGTCTTTGCCTTTGATCCATTATTCTTTCTCTCATTTTATTTTGATACATTCTCCTTTATTTTATTAAGAATTTTTGAATCAATTTTGCTTCCATTTCCCTCTATTTTTTCTTTTGGAGGAGCCATTTCCAAATCAAAATTGATTTTTATTCCAGAATCAGCAAGTCCTTTAACTGCTGAATATATTTTCGAACCCTTTGTACTAGGATTTAATCCTATATCAAGGATAACTCTTCCTTTTATAGAACTTGCCTTTTTACCTAATAACAATCCACCAAGATATGCTGCAGGTATGGATTTTAAACTTCCTTCTTTTTCTTTAGGCCAACCATGTTTTAACAATTCTTTTGTGTTAGCAGAAAAGACGACTTTATCTTGAGCATTCTTGCTTTCAATAATTTGCAATATCACATATTTGTTTGTTTTTCTAACAACAAATCTAGGAGAATTACTTTTAAGTAACCCTAATCTTCTATGATAATCTGTTTTATATTCTATTCTACGTTTTTTATCTAGTTTCATTTTGTTTTATTATTTTTTAGATTTTTTCTTTGATTTACCTTTTCCAGAGGATGATTTTCTTGTAGCTTCTTTAAGTCCAAGATGCTTGATTGTTTCAAGATACTCCTTAAGATTTGCAAGGCTTTTAAAAGTTCTTAATTTTATTTTTTTTCTTAAGTCAAGATAAAAATCTCTGTCGATTTGACCAGTCATCTTCAACATTTTTACATACTTTCTTAGTTTTCTTGTGATCTTAACATAATCTTGTTTTCTAGTTTTGATTTTTTTTCTAATTTTTCCCGGGCCCTTTCTTGTTTTTCTTTTTACAATTGTTCTTCTCCCTTTATTTGGTTTTAATGTAATCATTCCCTCTTGATATAATGTTCTTATATCTTCTTTTGTTATAGCTTCCTTTATTTCTGAAAGTGCTTCTTGATTGAAAATTAATTTATTTTTTCCAACCTTAAGAGTTTTCGATGCTAATTCTTTTTTCTTGCTCAGGTTCATTGTTTTTCTTCCTCGGGTTTAGTTTCAATTTTCTTTTCTTCTTTACTTTCTGTTTTATCTTCTTTCTTTTCTTTTGTTTTCTTTTCTTTCTTTTTTATTTTCAAATCTTTTCTTTCTTTCTTTTGCTTTAATTTATCCTTAATCTCATCTAAATATCTCTTTGAGTTTAAATTATGCAATCTAATATTGTTCTTTAAGGAATATTCTGCAAGTTCCATTTTATTTTTAGTGCCCACTTTTCCAACAATAATTGTTAAATTTTTATCAGCAGCCTTCAACTCTTCAATATTATATATTTTTATTATCTTTGTTCCATTTATAGTATTTCTTTTTGTTTTATCTGTTCTAAAACCAATATTAATATTTCTAAGATGACCCTTCATCTTAAGTCTTATTTTATTATCAGTACCATTAGACTTTCTATAAACCTGTTTATTTTTTCTTCTTAAACCAAGTTTTGAATATTGTGAATATCCTGTTCTTAGGAATTTTCTTTTAGTCATAAGAACACCTTCCCTGGTTTTTCTGTAATATAGATTCCATCTTGGAATATTCTTCTGTCTCTTTTTCTTACCTTTGTACCTTTTTCAATATTAGCTGCACTTTGTCCTGCTTTTTCAATATCGCAAGATTCAAGTTCAATTAATTCCTTTGTGATTTTAACACTAACTCCATCTAAAATCTTGATTCTTCTATCTTTTTTCTCACCCAAAAAGTTTTTTACAACTAATTCATTTTTTTCTTTGTCAAAAGCAAGATTCATCGGGAAATGAACATTAGCAGCTAATAATTTATATTTGAATTTTTCATTTAAACCACTTATTATATTCTTAATATGTGCACTTTCTGAACCAAGAATCTTTTTCTCTCTTTTCGAGTTTTTATTTGCAGTGATTATTATTTTATTTCCATCAATTTCCACCTTAAGTTTATTATTTATTTTTCTTGATATTTTGTCAGAACCTTTTTCTAATGAGATATTGAAATTATCGAATTTGCAATTAATTCCTGGAACAATTGTTATTTCTTCTTTAAGTGTTGTTTCTTTTGTTTTCATTAGTAAACATATGCTATTAGGCATCCTCCTAAATTTTTCTCTTGAGCTTCATAATGTTTCATTAATCCCTGATTCGTTGAAATTATTAGGAAACCAAAATCCTTTGCCGGAAGATATCTTCTTACATAATGATCTATTTTATCAACAGTTACAGTATATCTTGGTTTTATTGTTTTAAGTTCATTTAATTTTTTTAAATCAATCTTAATTTCATCACCATTTAGAGTATATTCTATGTAGCCTGAATCTTTTACAATCTCCAGAACATTTTTTAATAATTTTGGAGGTCTTGTTAGTATGATTGAATTCTTTTTAGCTTTCTTTATATTCATTATCTGGTTCAATGCATCTGATACTTTGTCTTGACTCATGTTATTTTAGCTGTATTTATTAAATCCGAGCTCCTCCGCTATTTCTCTGAAACAATGCCTGCATAGATTAAGGCCATAATTATTTATCATTGCGCCAAATCTTCCACATCTTTCACATTTTTTTCTTGTTATTCCTGTGGTTCTTTCTTTTGGCTTATTATGCTTGATAAACTTCTCTTTTATAGCTGGTTTCTTGTTAAGTTGTTTCAATGTTTTTCTCCAATCGCTTGCTGTCATTTTTTATTTACAACCTCCAATTTAAAATTTTTCTTTAGATATTCAATAATTTCTTCAGGTTTTACTTCTTCTTTTTTTGGATACTTTCCTTTTTTGATTTTTCTTAATTTTACTCTTTTTCCATTTCTTTTGAAAACTAGACTAGTTTCAAACCCAAGCATTCCAATATCTCTATTATATTCTATTCCCGGTATTTCGATATATTCTCTAATACCAAATGATAAATGATTTAATGTGATTTGTTTTTTAGTTACTTTATTATCTACAGCTGCAAAAAATCTTTTTAATAAGCTATTTATTTTTTCTCTATCTCTTAGGGTTACTTTGCATCCGCTTTTTTTACCTGGACTGATTCCAAATGAAGGAAGTCTTTTTGTAGATTTTATTATGCAGATTTTTTCTCCAGTAATTATATTTAACAATTTGATAGATCTTTCAAGCTTGTCATCAACTCCACCGCAGTTTAAGACCATTTTTTCTATTTCAATATTTTGCATTACATTTTTGTTTTTCATTTTATCCAGTGATTATAAGATTTTTTACCCAAACATTTATTTTTCCATTTTCTGAGTTTATTTTTGCAATAGATTTTCCGCCCCTAAATACTATCTCTTCAATTTTTCCTCGATTTCCAGCATGTTTTCCCTCAGTTATCGATGCTTCTCTTCCTTTTTCAAGTGTAAGAACCTTGATTATTTTATTATCCTTAAAACTAATTACAACAGAATCTCCTGTATTAATTTTGTCTTTTGTATTCACATTTCTTCCATTTATAAGATTTACTTGAGTTATATTTTTTGGAAGTATCTTTTTACCCATTACCTTGTAAACTCTTGTCTCTGATTCTTTTTCAGTTATTTCTTTAAAAGTTATTTTTTTTAGATTTGATAATTCTGCTCTGTAATTTTTTTTAGTTGCAGAAAAACTAAGCACATCAAAAAGGCTAATTGGATAGTTAACATCCCTTATTTCTTTTCCATTTATTTTTATTTGTTTTTCTTTTAACATTCTTCTTATTTCTTTTTTGTTTCTAGCTAATTTGAAGATATCTCTAATTACAACTACAAGAGGGATTGATTCAGTTTGATTATGTGAAGGAACTGATAAATATTTGGTTCCTTTTCTTTCTATTGGCCAAAATTTAGGTATATTATTTCTTTTTAGGTGCATTTTGTTTCTCCTTAATATTTTTGTTATCTGTTTTTTCTTTTACTTTTTTTTCTGAATTTTTTCTTTGCAAAGATTCTAATCTTTTTTTATCATCAAGATTAAGTTCTTTTATTTGCAAGTTTGAAGGATCAAAATAAACATTTATTTTTGTTCCGTCTTTTTTTGTTCTATGAATTCCAGAGACGATAACTCTTAATCTATTTAAATCAATAGAGTCTACATTTCCAGATTTTTTATTGAATTCTCCAGTCATTATTGATACTTTATCTCCTTTTCTTAATGGGAAATTTCTTTTGCCATATTTCTTTCTTAATTCTTTTGAAAGATTTGATGAAACTAATTTTCTTCTAGTATGAATTGGAGCATTTGCTAAGTATTTTCTTTGTTTTCTTGGTTGCCTGCTTCCATTCCATTTAGCTGAAAATTTTTTCTTCATATTTATACAACAAACTTAGCGATTTTTGCTAAGAACCCCCATCTTTCTGAAACTTCTTTTGCAATTGGACCTTTTATTTGGGTTCCTTTTGGATTTCCTTTTTCATCTTTTAATAAAGCAACAGCGTTATCTTCAAAAGCAACTCTTTCACCAGTATTTCTTCTAAAAGGTTTTCTTTGCCTGATTATTACTGCATCAAATACTTGTCCAACAATTTTAGGATCTCCTTTTCTAACTGATACTTTTACATGATCTCCTATTTTTGCATATTGTTGTCTTCCTTTCTTGCTTTTTCCACCAACAACTCCTGTAATTTTTACAATTCTTGCTCCACTATTATCACTTGAAACCATCATACTTCCAATATTAAGACCATTAGTCATTTTTGCAGCTACGCCTTTCATTTTATTTTTTGCCTCCGGAAATTTTTTGAATTACAATAAAATGTATTATTTTGCTTATAGGTCTGCATTCCATAATTTCAATATAATCACCAAGTTCAATTTCCTTGAACATACATTCGGGAAGTCTTGCATGTAGTTTTGTCTTTCTTATAGAATATCTTTCATATTTTTTTAGATAGATAGTTCTTTCAAATTCAATAACTACTCTTTTTGGAAACTTTCTAATTACCCATCCTCTAAAACTTCTGCCTCTAAGGCTGATATTCTTGCTATGTTTAGGGCAATATTTATCATTACAGTTTTGAACTAATTCTTTCTTCTCTATATGTTTTTTTGTTTTTTCTGTTGTCATTTTTTAGATTTTGTTCTTGGTATTAATTTAATTGTAACATGGCATCTTTTAAATCTTCCCTGTCCGAATCTTTTGTAAGGTCGTGGAGCAAGATTTGGAACTGAATGAAGTTTGTATTTTTCTAATTCAATATCTTTAGCCATTGCATTTGATTTTAAACTTTTTAATAATCTTATGAATATAATAGATCCATTAACAGGATATCTTCCAGACATCATTCCTTTTCTATGTGGGATTTCACCTTTCATAGGAATGGCCTTTTTTAATTTTGAAACTTGTTCAAGTTCATTTAATGCTTTATCAATATCTTTTCCTTTAATGAAATCTGATAATGCTATAGCATGTTTTAATGATAAGGATAAATCCCTTCCATTTACACTTGCTATTTTTACTTCTTGTTCTATTTTTTTCATTTCCATTTTATTTTACAGATTTTGAAGCGCTAGATCTAGTTGCACCTATTCCTGCAGCTCCATGTTTAACTTTTGATCTTGTTGTTGCAAACTCTCCAAGTCTATGGCCCAGCATTTCAAGGCTGATATCAATTGGAGTATATTCTTTTCCAGTATGTATTGCAATTCTCATTCCAACAAGTTTTGGAACAATTACTAAATCTCTTAGATGTGTTTTTATTTGTTTATTATTTTGTATTTTTTCCTGACAGCTTATTACAAATCTTTGAATCGAATCATATTGTCTTAGTAATGTTCTCTTCTCATTTGATTTTAAAAGAGTTGCAAATTCTCTTATTTCCATTTTCTTCAGTTCTTCAATAGACTTACCTCTGAAGGTAAGTTCTTTCTTTCTGATTACTTCGTTATTATCTTCTTCCATTTTATTTCTTTCTTCCAGTTCTTCTTGGCCTGATATGTCCTACTTTTGCACCTGGAGGAGCATTTCTTTTGGCGATTTTTGATTTAATTCTTTTTCCTCTTCCACCACCAAACGGATGATCAAGAGCATTAGTTTTAATCGGTGAAGTCCTATGCCATTTTCTACCTTTAGAAAGCATCATATGATGTTTTTTTCCAGCTTTAACAATTGGCTTTAAGACTCTTCCATCTCCAGAAGCAACTCCGACGGTAGCTCTGCAGTTTTCATTTAATATGATTTTTCTTCTTTTTATAATTACCTCAACTTTATTTTTATCTTTATTCATTACAAAACCAGATGTACCTGAACTTCTTAATATTTTTCCACCACTTCCTGGAAATTTTTCTACATTGAATATTTTAGTTCCCTGCGGAATATCTTTTAGTTTCATAACATTTCCTTTTTCAGCATTTTTTCCACAGATTTCTATTTCTTGTCCTTCATATACTCCATCAGCAGCAGGAGAATAAAAAAATTCATTACCAATTTGGATTTTTGCTAGTGGGCATGAATGAGCAAGCGAATTAACTAACTTAATGATTTTTCCATTTCCAGCAGTTTCAATTTTAGGATAACCAATTCTAAATACATACGCTCTTTTTCTTATTTGGAATGTTAAACTTCCTTTACCTTTTGCTCTTCCTGTTGTTCTTTTTCCCATTTTAGATGACTCCTAATTTTGTTGCTACATCAATAGCAAGATTTTTTTTATCGAGTTTTACATACGCAATTTTTTTATTTTTTTGAATTGTAGTATTAACCGACTCTACCTTAACTTTAAACATTTCTTCAACTTCTTTCTTAATATCATCTTTCGAATCTTTTTTATCAATTTCAAATGATATAGTATTATTCAATTCAATTAATCTAACTGCTTTTTCAGTTGTGATTGGTTTTTTCATAATAGTGCCTCCAAATCCTTTATAGCTTTTTCAGTAAATAATGTGATTCTAGCTCCGCCATCAGCAAGATCAGAAACACTTATTTCATTCACGTTTAGAACATCAATTCCCTTAATTTTTAATTTTTCTTCTTTACCAATAACAAATAACAATCCTGCATTTTTCTTGTTTCTTCTTCCTCTTTGTTTGCCTATTCCTGATCTGACTTTTCTTTTTTGTATAGACACTGCATATAATTCTTTTAATATTAATTGCAATGCTGCTAAAATTTCTTTTGATTTTAATTTTAATATTTTATCATCAACAACAAGTGGAAGCTTTACATCAATTTTTTTATTCTTTAATGACATATATTTCTTTTTTATTTCATCAATCGAACTTGTATAAGTAATTGCAGATAATAATGCTTTATTAATTTCTTTTTTATTGATTTTCTTTTCAGTATAAATTCCCTTTGGAGGATGTGCTCTTCTTCCGCCTCTTGCAGAAGGAATAATTGCAGCAACCCATGAGAATTGCGTTCCTCTTCTCCACATAGTCTTCTTAGGATATCTTGACATTCCTTTTCCTCTATCTGTTTTCCAATCATGTCTTGTATGCATTACATTACCAGAAGCAGATCTATTCATTCCAGCTAAATATTTAGGACTATAAGGCTGTTTTGTTTTTTGTGCTTCAATTACTTTAAAAATAATATCTTCTCTTATAGGTTCTTCAAATAGAGTTGTACTAGCTTCTCTTACTTTCTTTCCATCTGTATCTAAAATTTGTATTTTCATTTTTTATCTAAGTTCAATAAACTCATATGATTTTTTTGAATGTGCTTTTGCAGGTCTTAATGCTGCTGTAATTAGAACAGGTCTTTTTGCAGGCCCCATAATGCTTCCTTCTACAATAATATAATCATTAACTACTTTACCAAAATTCTTGAATCCATTTGAAGGATTTATTTCTCTTTCCTTAGGATTACCAACAAGTATTACTTTGCTATTGTATGAAGCTCTAGTAAAAAATCCCATTTGTCCTGCTCTAGGTTGATGAAAATCTACTCTAGCCGGATGCCATGGTCCACCGCTTCCTAGTGTTCTTTGTCCTTTTTCAGACTTATGAGCTTTAAGAGTTATTCCGAATCTTTTAATTGTTCCTTGAAGACCTTTTCCTTTAGTTACTCCTCTTACATCAACAAGAGTGTCTTTCATGACTTCTTTTACCGACATTTCCTTTGAAAGATTATTTTTTATAAAAGCTAATTTTTGTTCAAGTGTACCAGTAAGGCCAATTTCCTTGATATCTGGAGATTTTTTAATATTAGTCTTTTTAACTTGAGAATATACAACAACTCTTACATCATCAAATTCTTTTGATTTTTCAAAATCTTCAATGTTTTTTGTATAATTTTTAGGAGTTTTAAATTTTCTTTTTATTTCTTTATCTATATTCTTGCTCAAGACTTCTCCAGCAACAATATTGTCTTTATAGAATCTAACCGATAATATTTTTATTGTTGGACATTCTATTATTGTTACAGGAAGTATAATTCTTTTTCCTTTAGTAAGTGAATTAGGAGTATTATCTTTAACAAATGCAGATTTCATTCCAACTTTATATCCAATAAAACCTTGTAATTGAGAATCTTTAGAATGAATAGCGTTCCAACTAACTCTTGGTAATATTCGTTTTGCCCTTGATCTTGGATAAAACTGAAGGCTTCCGTGTCTAGGTTTTGGATTTGACATTTTTATATTATTTCTTATCTAAAAATCCAGAAGAACTCAGTAGTCTATATGAGTGTTTCTGAACCTTCTGATAAAAATCAGATGTTATCAGTAAAACTGACGGTATTTAATGATACAAAACATATTTTCTGTATCAAAACCTTTTATAAGATTATAAAATCTTAATATTGATTTATTAAATAAGCAAGAAAATCACCCTTTATAAAGCTTATGTTAGTATAGGGTCTACTAATAACCTTACCTTTCACCCCCTTACCTCGTTTCTATAAAAAACGTGCTATTGGCACTTTTTTCTCCAAAATCCTATGAAAATTAATTATTAATATAGGTAAAATCTGGAATATTAAATAAATGAAGAATATATTGGCAGGTAAGTTTTCTAAAGAATTTAGTTAAGCTTGAAAATCTTTCTCTTTTTTTACACTGTTTCCATCAATATTCAGGGTTCTTATTATTTTACCTTTTCTATGGGCCCCTTCCCTAACAACGGCAAAATCTTTCTCGTTTTTAAGATGGTCTGGAATAACTATATCTGTTATTACAAAAGAATGAATTATTTCTACTTTTTTAAAGGTTTTAACTTCATTATCAAATACAAGATTTTCAACTATCTTTCTATCAGTTGTTTTAATTTTGCAAAAATCTATCTTTAAATCTGCATCTTCTTTTTTATTTGAAGATGCTCCTTTAGCTGATTTTGGGGATTTTGCCTGAATGTTTAGTTCTTCTTCTCCAACTTTAAAAGATAATCCTATAAATGCCTTTGGAAACGAATCACATAATTCAATAAGTTCTTTTCCACTCATTTCTCTATTAACCATATATTTTCTAACTCCCATTGCCATTTTCTTTTCTTCATATTTAAATCCTTGAAGATCTAAAGCAGAAACAAGTGCTCCAGTTACAAGCGTCTTTTTATCCCCCAGTTTTTCACCCATGATTCTAACAAGTTCTCTTGCATATTCAGCAGTGGTGCCTATAGTAAATTTTCCAGAAGACTCTTTAACTCTAACCATTGCTTTATTAGTAAATTCCCCTCTTGAAAATTTTTGGAACTGAGTATGAACATAGTCATCCACTTTGCCATCAAAAATTTTTTTAATAAAACAATCCATCATCTTAATCTTATAATTCTTTTTTTTCTTTATAAATTTATCTTTTCAAATACTCTTTGTTCCGAATGGGGATCTTTTAAATATTCTCTTAGGTTGTTAACTCTTATTAATTATATTCTTGTTCTTTAGTTTTATTTGATTCTTAACAAAACCTTTATAAATTTTATTCGACATTCCCACGAAGATTTATAAAGATTTGGGAATATATATTTTCAATAGATTAGATGTAGGGGTGAAATATAGGAAAAATGCTGGATAAATCTACTTTTAAGGAAATTATAAACCTAATCTTAGTCATAGGTTTATTTATATTGGCAGGCCTTATTTTGTTTCCAATTATCTATGCAATTATCTACGGAATTTTATTAGGTTATATCTTATATCCGATTCATAGGTGGCTTCTAAAAAAAATTAAAAATGACTTTTTGTCTTCTTTTTTCATATGCATAGGATTTTTTATTATTCTTATAGGAACAATATCTATTGCTGCAGGGATTGTTTTTAAACAAGCTATCGACGTATATTTATTATTGCAAAAAATTGATTTGGGCGTTTTAGTAAAGAATATGCTTCCAAGTTTCATGGCAAATTCAGGAATCTCTGAAAGTGTTGTTACAGGCATTAGCAGTTCTGCATCAAATTTTTTAATTGGTTATTTAAGGGGTTTTACTGATTATATCTCTAATCTTCCTTTGCTCTTAGTCGAATTAACTGTATTTATTATAACTTTTTTTTATACATTAAAGGATGGTAAATTGGCAATAGCCTACATAAAATCTCTATCTTTATTAAAAAAAGAAACCGAAGAAAAATTCTTTAAACATCTTATAGATGTAACTAATTCAGTTTTGATAGGACAAATTTTTGTAGGGTTAATACAAGGTCTTGTTGCTGGAATTGGATATTATATCTTCGGAGTTCCTAATGCAATCTTGCTAACCATTATTACAATGGTAGCAGCAATAATTCCAGTATTTGGCGCATGGTTCATATGGGTTCCAATAGATCTTTATTTATTTGGAATCGGAAATACTAGCGCAGGTATAGGCTTGCTAATTTATGGAACTTTATTGATAAGTAGCATCGATAATATTTTACGTTCAGTAATAATTTCAAAGAGGACTGAATTAAATGGTTGGGTTGTTTTAATTGGAATGTTTGGAGGCCTTTTAGTATTCGGATTTTTAGGATTATTGGTTGGTCCATTAATACTTGCATATGTCTTGTTAGTAATTGAGGTTTATCGTAAAAATACTATAGGTGACGATTTAATATTTAAAAAAGTTGAGCAATAGTTATGAAGTTAAGAATAAAAAAACTTAATCTATTCACAGGAAAACCTGTTTGTATGATTCATGAAGAAAAAGCAAAAGAGATGAGTCTTCATGTAGGTAATCGTGTAGAAATAAAAATCCCTCATGGTGAAGAAATCATTTCCGTAGTTGATACTGTTAAGGGAATATTAAAGCCAAACGAAATATTAATTTCTGAAGAAATAGCAGAATCATTATCTTTAAAAAATAATGATCTTGTTGAAGTCGTCTTGTCTCAAAGACCCCATAGTATTGAATTAATTAAGAAAAAATTAAAGGGAGAAAAACTCAACAAAAAAGAAATTAAGGATATTATTTTTAATATAGCTAATAATTCTCTACTGAAGTCGAGGTGGCATTTTTTGTTTCAGCCATTTTTGTTAATGATATGGATTTAGAAGAAACAGAATATTTAATCGATGCCATGGTTAATAGCGGCAATAGGATGTCTTTTAATGGAAAGGTTGTTGATAAACATTGCATAGGCGGAGTTGCAGGAAATAGAACAACTCCTATTGTAGTATCAATTTGTGCAGCTGCAGGTCTAATTATGCCTAAAACCTCTTCAAGAGCAATTACTAGTGCAGCAGGAACAGCGGATAGTATAGAGACTATGGCTAGAGTTGATTTTTCAGTAGAAGAAATAAAAAAGATTATAAAAAAAACCGGCGCTTGTTTTGTTTGGGGTGGAGCTTTAGGTTTAGCACCTGTTGACGATAAAATTATAAAAATAGAAAAAATAGCAAATGTGGATTCAACACCTCAACTTCTTGCTAGTATTCTATCTAAAAAAATTTCAGTAGGTAGTAAATATATACTTATTGATATTCCTTGCGGAGAATCTGCAAAAGTTTCAGTTAAAGAAGCTGAATTATTAAAGGAAAAATTTTTATTTTTAGGTAAAAAATTCGGTTTAAAAATAAAAGTAATTTTGACTAAAGGTTCTGAACCAATTGGAAGAGGAATAGGTCCTGCTTTAGAGATGAAAGAAGTTTTAAAAGTATTAAAAAGAGTTAATTCCCCTATTGATTTAGAGGAAAAATCAATATCTCTAGCAGGAGAAATTATTGAATTAGCTAAAAGGGCTCCAATAGGCAAGGGAAAAGTTTTAGCAAAAGAAATGCTTGATTCAGGTAAGGCATATAAAAAATTTGAAGAGATAATTAAAGCACAATCTGGAAAAATTATTGATTTAAAATTAGGAGAATTTTCTTATGAAGTTAAAGCAGATAGGCAAATGAAAATAGGACATTTTGATAATAAAATACTAAATAAATTAGCAAGAATTGCAGGATGTCCAGAAGATAAATATGCTGGAATTTATCTGGATAAAATGAAGGGAGAGTCTGTTAATAAAGGAGAAAAAATATTCACAATTTATGCAGAATCTAAAGAAAAACTTAATCATGCAATTAATTACTTCTTAGAAACAAAGCAGATTATTTTAGATTCTTAAATTCTTTATTTTAATTATAAATAACAAGGCTTTTAAAATAAGTTAGCCTTATAATATTGTAATGGCAGAAGAGGTATTAATTTCAATAAGTTTAATAATTGCTCTAGCAGCATTGACTTCAATAATCGCAAGAGTAATAAAACAACCTTCAATAATTGCATATTTAGTTGCAGGAGTTCTTGCGGGCCCCTTATTTTTTAATATTATTGGCGGAAGTTCTTCAGAAGTAATCCAGCTTTTTGCACACCTTGGAGTAGCATTCTTATTGTTTATAGTGGGTCTTAATCTTGATTTACGAGTATTAAAAGAAGTCGGTCCAGTTTCAATAATAGCAGGTATTATTGGAATGATTATAACTGCATTAATCGGATTTTTTATAACTTCTTACCTAGGAATTCCATATATCGCAGGACTCTATCTTGGAGCAGTATTTGCTTTTTCTTCAACAGTAGTAGTAGTAAAAATATTATCTGATAAAAAAGAAATAGATACACTTCATGGCCGTATTGCATTAGGAATTTTAATTGTTCAAGATTTTGCAGCTGCTATTGTATTGATGATAATTCCTTTATTAAATAAGGGTGGAAGCATCTCATCAATTTTCATGACTTTTATTATAGCAATTTTAATGATAATATTTATTTTTTTCTTTACGCATAAGATAATAAATAGATTTTTAAATTATTTAGCAAGAAATCCAGAGACATTATTTCTCTTCGGTATAGCTTGGGCATTAACTCTATCAACCGTTTTTGTAAAATTAGGATTTTCTTTAGAAATCGGAGCTTTAATAGCTGGAATGTCCCTAGCATCAAGCAAATATACTCATGAACTTGGTGGAAAATTAAAATCTTTAAGGGATTTTTTTGTTGTTTTATTCTTTGTATTTTTTGGTAGCCAGTTAACAGGGGAGATAGGATTTGATATGATAAAATTGGCCCTTATTTTTTCTATTTTCATACTTGTAGGTAAACCTCTAATCTTAATGGCAGTATTAAGAATATTTGGATATAAAAGAAGGACAAATTTTCTTACAGGTATAAGCCTTGCACAAATAAGTGAATTTTCATTAATCTTAACATTACTGGGTTATAACTTAGGACACCTTAGTAGGGAGATTATGAGCCTTTCAGTATTAATAGCAATAATTACAATAGGGATAAGTAGCTATGGAATATATTATTCAAATTATATTTTTAAGAGAGTATCAAGACTGCTAGGAATTTTTGAAAAAGATGATGTAAAAATAATTGATAAAAAAGAAAAATATGATGTAGTTTTATTTGGATATCATAGGATAGGGCATAAGATAGTAAATTCACTTAAGGAATTAAATATAAAATTTTTAGTTGTAGACTATAATCCAAAGGTAGTACTTGCCTTAGGTAAACAAGGTATTGATTGTGTTTATGGGGATGCGGCGGATAAGGATTTTTTAAACGAATTAAGTGTATACTCTAGTAAACTTGTGATTTCTACAATCCCCGATGAATACTCAAATATCATAATAAAAGAATATCTTTCTGAATGCTATTCACCAGCTGTTTTTATAGCTACAGCAGAACAGTCTGTAAATGCTATAGATCTTTATAGTCTAGGGGTAGATTATGTAATTTTACCTCACCACCTTGGAGGAGAGTATGCTGCCCATCTGATTAAATCTTTCCATGTTGATAAGAAAAAGTATAAGGAAGCAGGTAAAAAACATTTAAAAGAATTAAGGAGAGGCAAGAAAGACTCTTTATTTAGATGATTTTCTTATGTCTTAAACATGCTTAATCAAACATAGAAAATTTTTTAACCACGAAATTGTTTATAATATAATAACATGCATAGACCCGAAGACCATACTCAACAATTAGCAGATTATTTCAAAAAGAACTTAGCTAAAGGATATACTCTGGATTCCCTTAGATTTTCTTTGATAAATCAAGGATATTCAAGAATTTCAATTAATAAGGCAGTTGAAATAGCAAATCTTCAATTAGCAGATTCTGCTCCGGTTATTAGGGAAAAACCGCAGATAACATACACTGCATATTCTGAAAATGAAAAAATTGATTTAGAAAAAGGTTTTTTTAAAAAAATTATTAAAAAACTATTTAAGAAATAAGTTTTATTCTAATGATTTAACAGAATATTTTTCAGGTATTTTATATAAATCCTGATCTATTGAAATAACTTCCTGCAAATAAAATTTTGATTCTCCTGAATTAATTATACCTATGGGTTTGCAAATTTTTTCTTCTGGAATTTCTACCCAAATAATATACGAACCTGGCTTTAAATCCTTGTAAACTTTTCTTGTTAAGGTTGGTTCTTTGTATAAGCTACCTAATTCATCACTTTGTTTAATTTCCATTTGACAGGTTTTATTTATTTTATCCTCTTGAAACGGAGAAAATGCAGATGCTGCTAGAAATGCTAAAAGGCCCAATCTTTTTCTCATTATTTTTCAAGTAATATCAACTATATAAATTTTCTAATAGTATAGTTTCACTAAATAATAACAATTTTTTTAAAGATATGTTTATAAAATCTAATTTCTTATATTAATAAATGAAAAAAAAGAATAATACATACATTTTCATTGGAATAATAATTATTTTAATGGCTCTTCTTGCTTGGTATTTAATCTCTGCTAATAAAAAACAACCAATAATATCTTCTAATAAAACAATCCAGCAGGAGATTATGGAATTTAGTCCATTAAAAGCAACACTTGAATGGAGAGATCCTATTGCTATAACTCCATACGCTGGAAGATTTGAACCTTGTTCAGATGGTAAAAATAAAGGTAAGATTTGGATGAAATTAACCCTCTCTGATCAACCAGAAGGAGTTTATTTTGTATGCAAAGATGAAGTATTTATTGATGGAGTAGAAAAATCAATAGAAACCTTCCAATGGAATCTTGGTTCAGAAAGAACTAAAGAAGGATGGGCCGGAACTTCTGAAGAACTAAAAAGAAAACATACTGTTAAAGTTTGCTGTAATTCTGGTGATAAGACAATTAATATCTGTGAAGATTTCACATTAGAACCTTATTGTTAAAACTATAAATAATTTTTATTATTACATATTTGATTCTTCTTTCTTTCTTAAATAATTATTAAGTATTAAAGCAACAAGTACCACATTTACAAGATGACCTGTAAAAGCATTCATTATAGATATCATTTTTGCAAATCCCATGGGACAAATATCTCCATATCCCACTGAAAAAAAAGTAATTGCTGAAAAATAAAAATAATTTCTTGATAGAAAAGAATCAGCTGATATCATGCTTGTTTGAAAATCATCTGAGCACATTCCATATTTTAGGTATCCTAAACCAATATTTTCAGAGATACTATAAAGAGTTGAAAAGAAGATTAAAACCCCTAATATAAAAATAGCATAACTTAAAATTAATGCTAATAGATTTTCAGGATTTAGTAATTTTTTTAATGAAACCCTTGCTAGATATATTAATATAAATACAAAATATATTGAAATTAATATACTAGTTATATCAATTATCACCCTTATAAAATGGAATTCACTAAAATATCTGGATATATTTATAAGAATTATCTGGATAAATAAAAATATGAAAAATTTTAAAAGAGGTCTTTTAAAAAATATCTTTCCTATCCTAGAAAGTTCTTCAACATTTCTTTTGACATTATCCCTTATTTTTTTCTTATGTATCATCTCTTTTATTAATAAAATAGAATCTTATTTAAATAGCTTTTTAATATCCTTTTAATATGGAAACAATATTCGATTTTTATACAGATAAAGAAATATTAGAAAAGTTAAATAAATTAACGTTACTTATAGAAGAAAAAAATAAAGATGAGGATATTCTTAAAAAATGCAATTATTCAGGAAATAATGAGCTTTTAGATATTGCTAAAGCTAGAATAAAATCAAAGATTTCCAAGGATAAATATGTTGGAGAAGTTAAATATTTTAATTTAAATGATCTAAGATTTTCAACACCTTTAAAAGTTGCAGAATATAGGGCTAAAAGAATTTCGTCCAATACTTTAGTAGATTTATGTTCAGGTATTGGTATACAATCTGCAGCATTTTCTAAACATTCTAAAAATGTTTTTGCAATAGAATTAGATCCTAGAAAAGTAGTTTACTCTAAAAAAAATTTTAATCAAGAAAATTTAAAATTTATTCAAGGAGATGTTCTTTCTGAAAAAATAATAGAAGAAATAAGAAAAATAAAACCAGATATAATCTTCTGCGATCCTGAAAGATTAGATTCTGAAAAAGAAAGAAATCTTGAATCAATAAAACCTAGTATAAACGATCTAATAAAAATCTATTCAAAAATTACTGAAAATATCTGTCTTGAACTGCCTCCTCAAATTTCCTTGGAAAAATTAGGTATTCTTGGAGATTTTGAAGTTGAATATCTTTCATTTAATAATAAGCTTAATAGAATGAACCTTTATTTTGGCAAATTAAAAAAATGCAAGATTTCAGTTGCTGATGTTAGTGGAGAAAGAATTGAAAATAATAAAGGAATAATAGCAGATTATATAACAAAACCTTTAAGATATATCTACGAATCAAGCTCTGCAATTGAAAAAGCAGGACTTATTGAGGAGTTTGCATTTAAAACTAAATGTCATATATTAGAAAATACCGAAAACGGAAAAGTTATCTTAACTTCAGAAAAAGTTAATAATTCTCCCTTAATTAAAGCATTTAGTAAAACTTATGAAGTAGTAGGAATAACTAATAATTTTAAAGAGATATTATCTATATTAACTAAATTAGGTTTTGGTAAAGTTCTATTAAAATATAATATAGATCCATCAAACTACTGGAAAGAAAGAAATAGATTTGAAAAAAATCTTAAAGGAACTAAAGAAGCTACCTTATTCAAAATAATAGAAAATAATAAAGAATTTTTTATTATATCAAAAGAGAAAAATTAATAACAATGGCCCGGCCCATTAATCGGATCAATATTTGTAGTACATGGAACTTTTTTTACTTTTTCCATACTTTCATATTTTCCATTACCCTTGCCTTGTTCTAGAGTAGGATAACAGTTTTTTGGTTTGTAATCACATGCATCTTGATTATACTCATAACAAGATTCTTTTTTCTGTTCCATTTTTTCATATTTTCCACTTCCTTTAACTTGTTCTAATGATTCAAGACATTTGCCTTTTTTAGTTAAATCATTTGAACAAGGAACCTTATAGCTGTAACAATCTTGTTTATCTCCAGTGTAACAATTAGTTGTTTTCACTTCAGTTACAATTGGTTTTTCTTTATTAATTAATTTTTGATTATCAAATTTAACCGGTATTCCTAAATCCTCTTGATCAGAATATTGAAAATTAGATGAAGAAACAACTATTGCAGTTGCAATAATTACAAAAATTGAGAATAATATTCCAAGTAATATCTTATTTACCATGAAAAACTGATAAATTAAGCCTATTTAAATCTTATTACACTCCACTATAGTTTTCCAAATGACCAATTTTCTTTATGATCTTTGCCGATTCTTAAAATTATCATAATAGCACCATTTATGATAAATGTTATTCCAGCAAATATAAGAAGTAGAAAACAAGGTAATAATTCGGAATTTCCGCAGGTTTCACATAAACTATTGCAAAAATACTTATTTATAATCCCTAAAAATAATCCAACAAATATTAATATAAATCCTATTGTTTTTATAGTAAAATCTTTATCTATATTAATAACAATAAAAGGTATTCTTTCATTTTCTTCAACCTCTGCCATTATAAATTAGGTTTTTATTTACTAATAAATATATCTTTTTATTATTTTTATCTACTTTCCAACTGATGCATTTTTTACTATCAATTAATAATTAATATTTACCTAGATGATTTATATATGGTTTTTATTTATTATAATTATGGAACCATTTACATTATTTCTTCTATTTTTAGGAATTTTTATTCTCTCTATATTAATTTTTTCTATAAGAATAATTAATGAATATGAAAGAGGTGTAAAATTTACACTTGGAAAATACACTGGAATAATGACTCCAGGAATTAATTTAGTAATCCCTTTGATTCAAACTTATATGAGGGTAGATATGCGTCAAACAACTATAGAACTCCCTCCTCAAGAAGTGATTACTAAAGATCAAGTTAGCTTAAAAATAGATGGTGTTGTTTTTTACAAAGTTAGGGTGCCTCAAAATGTAATTCTTAATGTTGAAGATTTAAAAAGCCAGATAGAAGCTAAAGCTTCGTCAGAATTAAAAGAGATTATTGGAAATAAAACTATGAAAGAAAGTTTAAGCGATAGAGAAGATATTGCTAAAAAACTTCTAAATATGTTAAATGAAGCTATTGAAGATAAAAATTCTAAAGACAAGAAAGATTGGGGTATTGAAATAAAATCCATTCAAATAAATAATATTGAACTGCCTAGAGAATTAATAAGGGCTATGTCAAAACAAGCAGAAGCAGAAAGAGAAAAAGAAGCAAGAATTACTAAAGCAGATGGAGAATTCCAAGCTTCTAAAAAATTCTATGAAGCTTCTTTATCCTATAATAATAATCCTTCTGCTTTAAGATTAAGAGAACTTCAGACCTATCAGGAGATAGGTACAGAACATAACACTTTAATGATGGTAATTCCTTCTACAATGACAAATGCAAACGGAACTTGGGTTTTGCCAATGGGTCATCAGGAACTTAATAAAAATCTTAAAGAAAGAAAATCTAAATAGTTTTCTGTTTTTTCTGCATTATTAATAAAGATAATAAAAGGGTATTAGACATTGTTAATAATAAACCGATTATTAGAGACTTATATTTTTCCTTATTTTCTATAATCTTTGCTTTTATCCATATTCCAACTCCAGCTTGTCCATTTTTATTAGAATATATTATTGCACCATTATATTCTCCAAAATTATCAAACTCTAAACAAATTGGATATATTTTTCTTCCATTATTAAGGATTTTTTCTTTAATTTTAATACTTACATTCAATTCTTTTGAAATATTTTTATATTTTAAAATATTTTTTCTTTCGTCATTATTATTTAACCATAAATCATTCCCATAAAGATTAGCCATTTTATCAGTAAAAATTGAATAATTTTTACAGATAACTTCTCCTTCTTTTCCAAAAAAATATAATTCTTCAGGACTAATTCCAAGTTGAATCCCATTAACATTTTGAATTAAAAATAAGATTAATATAAATAAAAAATTAATAATAAAAAGTTTATTGTGCCATTGCAATAAATATAACTTCGGTTTTATATCCAATAAGATCTTCTTTTATTTCTCCACTAAAATCCGTTAGGTTTAGATGAATATAACAATTTTTACTTCTAGCCCTTTTTCCAGTTACAGGTTTATCTATATCTATGCTATATTCACCTATTCTTTTTGATATATTTAATATTCCATCTTTATCGCTTTTCTGTGTCCTAAAGAACAGATTTTTATAAATTTCCTCATCTTCATCTTTTAATATTGGTGTAACAGTAACATCTACATTTCCAGTATTATTTATAACAAAAGTTATTTCATCTGAAACAAGTTCATTTTTTGTTATATTTCCAAGAAATACACTATCTGGAACTTCAATAGATATCCCTCCACCAGAAACCCCCTCAGAAAAACCAATAAAATTAGTTTCAACAATCATGCTTGCATTTGAACTATCTTGTGCTAAAACTAAATTTATAGAGAGAATTATAAATAAACCGAATATTAAAAAAATTAAACTTCTGTCACGAAGCAGTTTTTCCATCATATATAATAGAATATATATTTTATAAACTTTATGTTTTTAATTTTGATTTCTATAAAAAATTATGATACTGCTTCCACTTACAATAAATAATATTGAGGCAAAAACTATTAATAAAAAAGGAATATTAATCTGCATTAAATTATTAAATGGTATAAAACCAAATAAGGAATAATTTACTATTGAAAGGATTATTCCTATTATTATGAACATGAATCCTAATATGGGAATAATAAAATCATCTTCCATTTTTCTTTGTTTTTATAACATATAAAAAACATGATAAAGTCGTTATTAATAACATTATAATATCCACCATCATACAGGTAGTACATATCTTTTTTAATACAAATAATTGAACAAATATCAAATAAATTGCAAATAATCCGCCTAATAATGTTCCAATTAAAAATAGCTTTTTATTCCAGAAATAAATCAATATTAATGCAACAAAACAAACTAGGGAATAATATGGCAACTGAATTCCAAACAACTCTCCATAAGAACTATTTTGTACTTCTGAACAACTTTCTCCTTTAACACATATTTGCGTTTCATTTGTAACACCTACATATAGGAGATATAATGAAAAGATTATCTCAATTATAATTAGGGATATTAGGATTTTCCCAATTATTTTTTCTTTATTTTTTTTCATATGTACATAGTATAAAAGAAAACAAGAACACTTCCACTAACAACAAAAAGAATACCTGAAAATATCATTAATAAAAATGGATTTTCAAGTGCAGCAACACTACAATCACTGCATAAAAAATTTAATAATGATTCATTTAAAAATACAAGAAGTATTCCAATAAATATCAATATAAAACCCATTCCTTGTATGATTGTATCTTCTTCTAACCAGAAGGGTTTAATATTTTCCATTTTCCTCTTTTAATATTAACAAAAATAGATTATAGAATATATAAAACTAATGTTTGAATAATTTTGTTAGAAAAATAAAATCTATTTTTCTAGTATTTCTATTAACTCTTTTAATAACTCTATATGAACTAATTCATCTTTTCTAATAGAGTCAATCGCTATAATTATTTTCTTATTTTCAAATATTTTTATATCTTTTTCATAAGAGTTTTTTGCAGATATCTCTACAGATAATAGATTTTTCAATCCTTCAATTAATTTATCTCTAGTAGTTATCGGTTCCATTTTTATTAACAAATTCAATTAGTTTTTCAAATATCAATGAATGTTTCTTACTATCCTCTCTTATCTTTGATAACTTCTTATCAAGTTCTTTTCTTTCTTTATCATTAATATCAGTTATTTTTTTAAGTGCTGCTAGATATGTTACAGATATATCTTCAACAATAGAATCTTCATATCTATGCTCCTTTTCAAGAACCTCAAGTGCCTCTCTTTTTTTCATAAGATTATATTATCAACTAAGATATATAAATCTTTCAAGAATATAACAATTTTAAAAATTCCCATTTTTAAAATCCGGAATATCTTTGATATAACCAAGAATGATAGGAATTACATTAGAAAACCCTTCCCAATAAGTATCATTAAGTTTTTTACCTCTTGCATCTGCAAGTCTTGATTGAAAAGCTATTGCAAAGGCAATATTTTTAGAGTAATTAATATTATATCCATAAACTATGCCTATAAGATTATCAACACCAGTTTGCATAAATAAATCAAAATTTCTTTCCTCAGGAATATCGTCTAAAAATCCCTCTATTCCACCAGCTATTCTAGCATGAATATTTTTTAAACTTAACATATTTTTTTATCACAAATATAAATAAAAAAACGCGGTCACCCGGAATCGAACCGGGAGGCCGTTAAGGCACCGCTCTCAAGGCGGTTCGAGTACCATTGTCGCATGACCGCATAATACCTTTAGGCATTTCTATAAAAATATAGTGGGTTATAAAGCTTACTAATTAGCATTATAATTAACTGATTAGGATATATGCTAAAATAAAATAAAAAAGATAGAGTAATTTCGATATTAATTTTATTTTAAACTCTTTTACTCAATATAGTATTTAAAAAATCTTCTTTAAATTTGGGATAGTCAAGATCTACTGCAAGATTAAGATAATCATTTCCTCCGATTCTTGTGTAACCCTCATTATCAACATAAATCGGCACTTTTTTTGTTTTTATTAAATCTGGTTTAATTGATACCATTAATGTTAAAGGGTCATGCATTGAACAATAATCCATATTAGGATTTCCTTTTTGTCTAAGATATTGATTCCATATTTCAATCATATTAAATATGGATTCTTCTGGTTCTCCTAATTCTTTTAATTTTGAAAGATCTTCTAATTGTATATTGGCTCGAGAGGTTATATCATACGTAAGTAACGTCTTAGGACACTTTGATCTAATTAGAATATCTGCAGCTTCAACATCACAAGCAACATTATGTTCAACTTTATTTGGACCTCTATAATTTTCAATATCAAATCTTTTAGGATAAGATATAGATCCTCCCATGATATAAAGATGATTTATTTTAGTTTCAAGGGTTTTATCTAATAAGAATGCTTTAGCAATATTAGTCATGGCACCAATTGAGATTAAATCATATTTACCAGGATTTTTATTTATTTCTTCTACTAAAAAGTCAATGGAAGAGATATTTGGACTTTCTTTCTTTTCAATTTCATCCTTTGTTAAAAGGCCTTCGCCTTCTCTACCGAAATGAAATATGGGTTTAACGGTTCTTATTGGGGTACTTTCCCCAACATAAACCGGAATATTTTTATTATCAAGTTCTAAAATTTTTTTAGTTATTTTTGCTCTTAAATCTACATTCCCATAAACCATATTTAAGGAAACAATCTCCACATCAGGGGATCTTAATCCATAGAGTATAGCTAAAGCATCATCTACATCAGTTCCAGGATCAGTTTCTATTATTTTATATCTGTTCATGAAATCAATAATAAGAAAGAATTTATTAATCTTAAGTATATATAATATTTATTTGATATTATTTTCTTCTAAATTTGTTTTAAAAATAATCTAAATAGATTTTAATTTAATGATTCTATTAATTTTAAATAACTTCTAAATATTTAAAAAGCGGTTCAAGTAATTGTTTATTTTGCTTATATTCAAGTCTATATCTAGAATTATCAAGATTTTTGGTTACATTCTCTTTAATCTTACTCCGTTCTTCATCTGTTAATGATTTAGATCTTCTTAAACTAATCACTGATTCAAGATTTAATAGATCTTTAACAGTGCCATTTATTTCAATACCCATTACTCCTTCAAATTGATTTGTCTGAGATATTCCTATCCCTCTTAAATTTTCCAAATCAGATCCAGAATATAGTTGAAAACCATTAAAATTAGTTATAGTATAATCTAAAAACAATTCTTCAAGAAGATATTTAGGTGATGCTATGCAATATGCAATTACATCTGTTGAATCTAAATATCCTGTTCTAAAACCGCCTTTTGATATTGAATAATTTTCAATAGAAATAATACTTGGTTTTTCACTCCTATCTACAGGAAGATAATCAATTTTTTTTACCTTAACTAAATCTTTCTTAGGCATTTTATAAATATTCTTTTTATTATTATATAAACATTATTATAATAAAAACATTTATTTCTTTAAAGAAAAAATTCTAGATTATTCTAACCTTATTGGAAACTTCATAATGGTTTACCTATCTACAATTGTCTTATTACAACCCTAGTTAGGTATAACCCTATTCCATTATTTCAAAATCTTATTTATATAAGATTTTAAATTAACCGAATAGAGCACTTAGTCCAGCTGTAGATTCTTCCTTCTTCTCTTCCTTCTTCTCTTCTGCAGGTTTGTTTGCTGCTGCTCCAGATGCTGGGGCTGCTGCGCTTGCAACTACTGCATTAGCGATTTCAGAGTCTATATCTACACCTTTTAGGCTTGCAATAAGGCTTTTGACCTTAGATTCATCTATATGAGCACCTGTTGAGTGAAGTAACTTAGTCATGTGTTCTTCATCCACTGGTTTGCCTAATTTGTGCAGTAATAGAGCTGCGTAGACGTATTCCATTATATGTTTCCTCCTTGGTTATTTAACTTTGAATTTATGTGATTCCCTTCTGCATTTGCTTTAGCAAGGAAATATCCTATTGTTTCTTTGCAGAAATATCCCATTTTCTGTGCAAATCCAAGAGCTTTTGCTGATGCAAGTTTCAATTCATCAGTTGCAGCTTTTGAATCTATTTTAATATCAGCATAGACTTTTTCTTCTATAATATCATAAAAAGCAACAGGTTCTAAACCAACACTGAATGGTTGAACATTTAGTTTTTGTAAAACTGAAGCAGCATTTTCTGTGATAGATAAACCTTGTTTTACAACTACTTTTGGATTCTTTATAGAAATTTTTCCATTTTCAATTGAAATTTGTATTCCAAGTGCACCAAGTTCAGAAATTGCTGGCCCTGGAACAAGATCAGTTGGACCTTCTTTAACTTCAATATCCATTGGTGCGATTTGACCTGCTTTAGCAAATACAGGTGTTTTCTTTTCAGAGAATATGCTTGCAAGTTCAAAACCCTCAATATTAGATATTGCAAATGCAGAATTTTCTTTAATATGAGGTTCTAATTTTAGAATAGATTCTTTATTGAATTCTTTAATTGTTCTTAAATAAATATTTTTCTTTTCAACTTTTATTGTAGCATCTTTTCTAACAGATTTTTTAATATCCTGATATTGTCTTGAAGGAAGTCCTTTTATTGATATTACCATAAGAGTCTTAGCCCCTTTGATATTATTAACTAATTCAGTCACTTTCTTAGCTTTTTTATTTACTGATTTACTTTTTGCCATTTTATTTAAAGTTCGATATTAACTGGTTTATTCATGGTTAATTTTATTTTTATATTCTTGACATTATCTCTTTTTTTAGGTAATGTTTCAACAAGTTTATTAAAAACAGCTAGTGCATTTCTTAAAAGTTGTTCATCAGTCAAATTCTCCTTTCCAACTGGAACTTTTATACTAGGTTGTTTTACTCTTACTCTTACATTAGAATTAATTTTTTCTTTAACTGCCTTTATAACTGCTTCTTCTTCATTCGGAACAATTCCTAATTGTGGTGAAGGCATTTTTCCAACAGGACCTAAAACTCTTCCAAAAGATGTTGCTATTAGCGGCATTAATTTTGCATTTGCAATAAAAAAATCATATTTTTTTACTAATTTTCTAGAATCTTTTTTTTCTTTATATCTTGGGAAATCTTCTTTTTTTATTGTATCAATTAATTTTGAATCTTTTTCAAAAAATCCAGCAATTCTTTTTTCTTTTATTTGATTAGGTAGTTGGATAAATATATTGAATGCTTCTCTTCTAACATCAAAATTTTTTAAATTTACAATTAAATCTACTGTTTGTACAAAATTCTTGTTTTGTTTATCTTCTCTAAGCTTTTTTATAGCTTTGAGAAACTTCTCTTCATCTGTTGCCATTTTAAGTTTCCTTAATATCCTACTACCTATGCGTTATAACCCTTAGAATTTAAGGTTTAACGATGTAGTAAACGGAATAATAGGTCTTATTTTTCCACCTTTTTAAACTTTTTGATTTTAAATTTAAGCTTTTTCCAGTTCATTAAGATATTCTTTAACTCTTTCAACAATCTGTGGAAGAACAAATTTTTCAATATTTCTTTCAAATATTTCTTTTAAGCTATTATTTTCACTTAACCAATACTTATTTTCTTGTTTATCAACTATCATATGATCTCTTAATCTTTTTAATTGTCTTCTAATATTTGATTCAGCTAGCCCCTTATCCGGGAGACTATATTTTTTTCTTATATCAAAAACTCTTGCATTTATTTCATCACTTGTTAGCTTTTCCTTGTTTTTATTTGAATCAATTAAAACCATCATTATATCAACAATAACATCTCTTGAATCTCCTAACTGAAGTAATCCTAGGGATAAACACACTTTTCTAACGAGCTCTCTTTTTTCAAGATTAGCAGGTTTTTCATATTTTCTTAATGTTATTTCAGAAAGCGGAATATCTTTTATTCTATTTACCATTTTATAATCGATTAACCATCTTTTTACAACTATTAGACTACCTATAAACTTATAAATTTAACCTAATTTTTTTTATAATGGAATTAATCTGTTATTTAGGGACTGGAATAGAGACCTGGGGACAAGTTGCTGGTGTGATAAATCGAGGAGATTGGGAAAAAATAATTCTTATTGGAAAAGATGCTGCAAAAAAATTTACAGTTGAAAAAGATTTCGAATTTATTGAAGTTAAAACTACAGGTATTGTTGATTTAAAAGAAGAAATCTTAAAAAAACTAAAAGGTAAAGTTAAAGGAACTGAAGTCGCACTTTCTATTGCTTCCGGAGATGGAAAAGAGCATATGGCATTAATTTCATCATTACTATCTCTTCCAGCAGGTATAAGATTTACTGCTTTAACAAAAGATGGAATAATTTTTATGTAAGATGAAATTTTTATTTCCAGATATTTCTATTAAACTGTCTATATTAAATCCCATTGAGAATTTTGAATCAAAAGGTTATTTATTTTTTAATGATTGGACTATGGATTTTCCATTTGTTCCAGATAGGATAAAATTACCTTCTGGAAGAATATTATCTTTAGAAGAAATTGATAAAGAACTATTACATTTGGAAGTAGGAAATAAAAGTCAAATTGAATGCTTAAATGCTTTAGAATATTATGATTTAATTAGAAATCTTCCTACTGATGTTCGTAATAATTATTCTAGTTTTATTGATTGTTCAGATGTAGAATTATGCAAGAAAAAATATAATTAATTTCTTGAATAAGTTTATTAATAAACTAATTTTAATATTTATATGAATAAACTAGGATTAGTTTCGGCAATTGTATTGACACTAATTGGTGCTATATTAATGATCCTTCCTTTTTTTATAAATGATAAACTTAGTTTTTTTACTTGGATTTATGGAATCCCTTTGTTCATTATAGGGATAGTGATTTTTTTCAATCTTGATAAAGAAGATAAAATTGAACAAATTAAATATAGAAAATAATAAATAGGTAATATACCTTATTCAATAATAAAATGACAAAAAAAATAATTGTTACAACATCGTTTGATATTCCAGGAAAACAGATTAAGGAGATTTTAGGAATAGTTAGAGGAAATACTGTTAGAAGCAGAAATATTGGAAGAGATATTGCTGCATCATTTAAAAATATTATAGGTGGAGAAATTAAAACTTATACAGAATTAATCACTCAAGCAAGAGATGAAGCCTATAATAGGATGGTTAATCAAGCTTTAGATATAAATGCAGATGCAATAATTATGATGCGCTTTGATATCTCTCAAGTTATGGCAGCATCATCTGAAATACTTGCTTATGGGACTGCTGTAAAATTAAAATAATTATTAGATTTCGTTAGATTTTATCTTCAAAAATTTGTTTCTTATTTTTGAACGATTAAAAATCATATCTCAGATTTTTTTATCTTCATTCTTTTTTTATCTTTTCCAATTAGAACAACTCTTGAATGTTCATGTTCATCTAATATCTTATAACTTTCTTTTTTTAATTCATTAACTAATTTATTTGAATATTCTCTTATCTCTTCCATTGTTGGCATCATTTCATAACCCATTCTTTTTCTTGCAAATCCTACAGACATATAACCTTTGGCTTCAATAAAATCAGGACTTGCCTTTTTTATCAAAGTAGCATATTCTTTTACTTGTTCATCATTCATATTAGCATTTTTTACTAAAGTCATTCTAACTACTTTTCTTGTTTTTAATTTGGGAAATAATTCTAAAGTTTGATTAAATTTATCCCATGCATTTTTTACAGTGCTTCTATGCCATTTTTCATATTGTTCTTTTGTAGTAGAATTTAACGAGATATATAATTGGGTCGGTAACTGTTTTTTCTTAGATAGTTCTTTTAGAACTTCAGTATTTAATCCATTTGTAACAACAAAACTTGTTTTGCCTTTTTTTCTTAATTCTTTTATGAATTCTCCGAGTTTAGGATATAATGTGGGTTCACCTGTTAAAGATATTGCAAATTGCATTGGTTCTTGAGATTCATTAAACTTCTTCATGTCCACCTTGGAATTTCCTTTAAACCCTCCAATTAATTTTCTTTGTATTTTGATACTATCTTCTATTATTTTTGTTGGTGAATCAAGAATAATATCTTCCATATTATCTCCACAGGTATGTTCAATAGCTCTCCAGCAATGCAAACATTTATTCTGACAGAATACAGTAGCAGGACTCATCTGGCAACAAAGATGGCTTTTTATTCCATAAAACTTTTCTTTGTAACAAACACCTTCGTTAGTTAGTGATTTCTTTGCCCATCTGCATATTTGTACTGCACTATGTTCTCCAACTATTCCATAATGCTGTTTTTTCAATAATTCTGTTAATTTTTTTGATGTCATTATTATTTTATTTGATATTGTTATTTAATTATTTTTATTTTTCTTTCTCTAAATAATTTTTATATATTGGATTGTAATAAACTGCTTTTTCAAACATCTCTTCTTTTTTATTTTCTTTTCCCATTCTCTTATATACAATTCCAAGATTAAAATATGAATCTGCTGATTTTGGATTTAAAGTAATTGCCTTTTCGAATTTTTTTATTGCTTTAATAAATTCCTCTCTTTCAGAATATATTATTCCAAGATTGCCATGTATTGATGCGTTTTTCGGATCTTTTTCAACTGCTTTTTTTAATATTCTTTCAGCTTCAGAATATCTTTTTTTTATTAAGTATAATGAACCGAGTGTTGCAAGATATTTGGGTTCTTCTTTTAATTTAATGGCCATCACCATGTATTTTATAGCTTCATCATACTCTTTTGAATTAGTTAATTGCGAGGCAATCTCATAACAAATGTAATCTTCTTTTTTTTCATTAAAATCTTTATCTTCTAAACGTTTTTTCAATAATTCAATATATTCTATTTTTTTTGTAGAATATTTTTCCTTATCTAGATTGCCATAATGATGTATTACTATATCACTATCATAGATTTTGTTTCCAGCATTTTTAATTGAGTTTTGTACTGTTTCATGGATTCTTCCTTCGAAATAATGATTTTCTTTTCTTTTAAATAATCTTAAGACTTTAGAAACAAGATAACCATTTGCAACATTGCTCTCAATATAATTATCATCTTTAGACGATATCCATCCACTTAGCCCGATTCTATTAGTATAATCCCTCCAATTAAATAGAAATGCATCAGTTATATCTTCAGATATTATTTTTATTATTTTTTCTTGATCTTGTTTTGATATTATTTCATCTGCATCTAAACTTAAAATCCAATCCTTTGTAGCTTTTGATAATGAAAAATTTCTTGCATCACTAAAATTATCTGTCCAGCTAAATTCATAAACCTTATCTGTATATTTTTTGGCTATTTCTTTAGTATTATCAGTTGAACCAGTATCAACAATTATTATCTCACTAGCTAAATTCTTAATAGATTCTAGACAATTTTCTAAATATTTTTCTTCGTTCTTAACAATCATACAAACACTTATCGAAATTTCCATTGTAAATATAACTAATGTTTACCTAGAACATAGCTCTTATATAACCTATCATTAAAAGCAATAAGCAGAATAAAAGTAAATATGTCATAAACTTAAAGACTTTTTCAGCAATTTTTTGATTTCCAGTTATTGCCCATACTGTTAACATGAACATTCTTCCACCATCAAATAGAGCTACAGGAAGCATATTCATCAAAGCTACACTAAGATTGATTAAAGCTAACCACCATATAAGATCATATATGAAAATTGTTAAATCCTTGAATCTTATTGGATCGTAATATGTTCCAGGCTCTCTGAAAAAATTAAATAATTTTCTTAAGAATCCATCAGATGGAGCACTATTAACTATTCCAATGAAAGCTTTACCTTCTAAAACCGGATTTTCAGTTAAAATTATTTTATAATTAAATTCTTTTTCAGCATATTTTGTTTTAATTACTATTTCATCACCAGGATTATAATTCTGCATAATTATTACTAAATCAGAATGTTTGCTTACTTTTTTATCATCTATAGAAATTATAGTTCCCTTTAATCCAGCTTGTATAGCCGGCATATCACTTTTTATTAAATCTGTAAAATTATATTTTCTAGCTAATTGAGATTTTAATTCTAATGTATTAATGAAATATTTATTTTTATTTGAATCTTTAATTTCAATAAGTTTAAACTCATTTCCAGATTGCCCAAATAAAATATTATCAGTTATATTCTTCTCCTCAATTAGTTTTATCATTTCTTGTTTTGATAATCCACTAACATCATAACCTGCTATATAATTTAATTCACTGATATTAACTCTAGCAGGATAATATCCTTCAAAAATTGCTCCAGAAGGAGTATAAGCTAGATTAAAGAAACCAAAAAGCATAATTAGGAATATTATTGCAAGAATTAAATTAGTAAATGTTCCTGCAGCAAGTATTGATATTTGCTGGAATTTAGTTTTTTTCATCATGCTTTTCTCATCAGGTTCAACAAATGCTGCTAAAAAAGGTCCAAGAAATCCAAATCCAGTTGTTTTTATTTTAACATCATATCTTCTTGCGATAATTCCATGAGCAAATTCATGGAAAATTGCAATAACTGCAATAGAAACAATCCAATAGGTTGCATAAAAAGGAGGTAAAAAATTTACCTTGAATAATTCAGGAACATAAGGCATTAACGGCATTATTGGAGGAACCTTAATTGCTTGAACAACATCTTGCCTGAAAAGATAAACTTCAACAAGTTTGTATGTAAAATAAATCATAGCAATCATTAATAGATAACCTGTTGTTACAGCAAGAAAGCTAATTACTCTTAATGTTTTCTTATATTTTGTTCCAATATAATCAATTATTTTAATTCCTACTTGTGTTCTATAAAGATACATTACTCCATCTTTTTTTAGATTTTTTCTATTCTTATATAAAAAATAAGAAACAAAAACACAAAAAGAACCAAACATTATTAGGTCATATGCATAAACTATCTTGACCTGATTTATTAAAATTATAATTCCAACATATAAACATCCAGCACCAACATAGGATAATAGTATAATTAACCAATAAACAAATAAATCTGCTTCTTTCTTTTTGATTTTATCCTTATTACTGTAAAGATAGAATGAGGATATTGCAACAGCTAGTATAAATGAAATGATTGTGTAGATATTAGTTAGTTTTAATTTAAAAGCAACAAATATTAAATTAAGTAAAAAACTAAAAAAAAGATTTATCAAAAGGAATATTATACTATATCTAAGCATAAGATTTTTCGGAGCCGGTTGATTTTTTTCTTTATTCTTCATTCTATTAAGTATGATAAGTCCAATAAAATCTTTTAATGACCTCTTTTATTATTTCTTTCTTACAGGTCTAAATGCTTTTTTTAAGCATTTTCTGCACCTTACTTTTCCATCTAATATTTTTCTTGAATCAGCTCTAATTCTAGAACTGCAGTTTTTGCAGACAAAAACATTCTTGAATCTTCTTGCTTGTGCTGGAGCTAGTTTTGTTCCCATTTTATTTATATTTTCCTTTTTATAACTTTAATTCCTTCAACAACCCAATATTCTACCTGATCTTCACTTTTTAAATCAGCTTTTATATCTTCAGGTATAACCATATCCATTGTTTCAAAAGTTTCCAAATCCATAACATTAGCTGATTCAGGTGTGACTGTTAAAACCTGTGCTCTACTTTTTTCAATTAAAGGAACATCTAATCTATCATGTCCACCTGCAACAAATACTTTCTTTTTGCCATCAATTACCCCAATTGCTTCTATTCTGCATTTAGCATGTCCATGTTTTCCGGTTTTACTAATATCATTGGATTTTACAATACAAGCAACACCATCAACTATTATTGCAACTCCTGTTCTTGCTTGTGCAGCATTAATTAATTTATAAGCCATAACATTTAAACCAAAAGTGGATTTATAAAGCTTTTTGTATACTCAAATATATTGTTTTATCAAATTTGGATTAAAAATCTAATCCCTAAACCCCATAATAATTTCTTATTACTTTTTCTATACCAATAAAAGCATCTACATTCAGAACAAAGTTTACTATACAATCTTTTTTTCTATTAAATTTAATCTGACTTGTTATTTCTTCAGCTTTATTAAGATGAACAACTGGAATATAAAGTTCATTAGCTCTATTAACCATACATTCAACAAACCAAGAAGTTACTTTATTATCATTAAATGAAACAACTCCTCTATCACAGATTACCATATCTGATTCTGGAATAATTACTCCAAATAGCAAATCATATGTTTTTCCAGAATTCCAATCATGCGGAATATCTTTATATGGAACAAATATTTTTTTATTATAGATTCCTGCAATTTTTTCAACAACAGAATTGAACTCTATTTTATCATGGCTTGATCTATTATATTCATCAGTATAAAATTTTTCTTCTAGAAATGTTGCAAGAACAATATCCTTTTTAGGTTCTCTATAATCATACACAAATCTATATTCACTATTATCCATTTGATTCTTTATATGGTTTTAATTTAAAATATTTATTATTCTTTATTAATATAAATCAATTAATTACAATAGGTTTTCATTCCATCAAGTTTTTAAACTCGATTTTCCAAGATATTTTTATGGAAAACATTGTTAAAAAAAATGATTTTATAGATATTGAGTTTACCGGTAGGGCAAATGAAGAAGTTTTTGATACAACTGATATTAACGAAGCTAAAAAAATGGGTATTGAAACTGAAGTTAAACCAATAATCATCTCTATTGGAAATGGGATGCTCTTAAAAGGTTTTGACGAAGATCTAATAGATAAAGAGATAGGAAAAAAATATTCTTTAAAATTATCTCCTGATAATGCATTTGGAAAAAGAAATCCTTCAATGATCAGAGTTATTCCAATAAAAATTTTCAAGGAAAAAGATATATATCCTTATCCTGGAATGACTGTTCAACTTGATAATCATGTCGCAAGAATTCTTTCAGTTTCTGGAGGAAGAATTACTGTAGATTTCAATAATCCTATAGCAGGTAAAGATGTGGAATATGAATATAAAATACTAAAAAAAATTGAAGATAACAATGATAAAGTTAATTCCTTGCAGGATTTTTTCTTTAGAACAAGATTTGAATTTTCAATAGAAGAAAAAAAAGTAATTTTCAAAAAAAATGAGATAAAAGCTTTTATTGATATTTTTAAAGATAGATTTAAACTAATGACTGGTCTTGATTTTGTTGTTGAAGAAAAAGAAAATCCTAATAAAAATGAACTTAACACTTCCATAAAACCTGATGAATTAAATAATAAAGAAAATGAAGTTAATGAAGTAATTAAGGAATCTATACCTAAGGAAAATTCAAAAGATAAAAAAAAGATTGATAAGCAAAAAACACTAATTTAAGAAGATTATTCTATTTATAAGAGCTTATACTACTTTTTAGATACATTAATGAAAGTATAATAATCTTTATATATCAATTCAAAGTTTTTAAAATGAAACTTTTTGTTTCAAAAAGGAGCGTATAAATAAAATGGCATTTCAAGGTGAAGAAAGGATATCAAGTAAAGATCCAGAACTAGCTGCAATAGATAGAGAGTTAGAAGAGCTTATCAAAAAACAACATTCTAAGGTAAAGGTATTTGGTATTGGAGGTGGTGGAGGAAACACTATTTCGAGAATGAAGGAAGTTGGAATTAAAGGCGGTGAATTTATTGCTGTTAATACTGATGCGCAAGATTTGCTTTATACAGATTCTGATTATAAAATATTAATTGGTAAAGAACTAACCCTTGGTCTTGGTGCAGGTTCAAATCCTAAAATAGGAGAAGAAGCAGCTCACGAATCTGAGCAGGAAATTAGAAAGAAATTAGCCGGATGTGATATGGTTTTTATTACTTGTGGACTTGGAGGAGGAACTGGAACAGGTGCAGCACCAGTAATAGCCTCTTTAGCAAAAAAACAAGGTGCCTTAACAATAGGCGTTGTTACTTTACCATTTACTATTGAAGGAAGAAAAAGAATTGAAAATGCTGAATATGGTCTTGAAAGAATGGAAGCAGTAGTTGATACCCTTATTGTCATTCCGAATGATAAACTTTTAGAGATAGCCCCAGAATTGCCCCTTCAAACAGCATTTAAGGTTGCTGATGAAATTTTAACTAATGCCGTCAAAGGTACAACCGAATTAGTTACAAAAGCAGGATTAGTTAATCTAGATTTTGCAGATGTAAAGGCTGTTATGACTAATGGAGGAGTTTCTTTAATGGGCATGGGAGAATCAGATTCTGCGAATAGAGCTAGAGAATCTGTTGAAAAAGCTATAACCAATCCTCTTTTAGATGTTGATATCTCTAATGCAGCAGGAGCTCTTGTAAATATAATTGGAGGAGAGGATATGAGTTTAGATGAAGCAAGATTAATAATTTCAGCTGTAGGTGAAAAATTATCTCCCGATGCAAAATTAATTTGGGGTGCTCAGATTTCCCCTGAAATGGAAAAATCGATCAGAGTAATGTTGATAATAACTGGAGTAAAAAGCCCTCAAATAATTGGTACAGATGTTCCTAAAGATGAAAAAAATAGACCAGACATGTCTAATGATTTAGGAATAGAATTTTTAGAATAAGATTATTATCCCTACTCCCAAAACACTTAAAAACCCTTTGTTCTATTATTTAATTATGTTTGACTTAAAATCATTTACTCAGCAATGTATAAGAGTTTGGAAATTATTGAAAAAACCTTCTAAAGTAGAATTCACAACAATCGCAAAGGTTTCAATTATCGGTTTAGCTATAATTGGAGCTATTGGTTTTTTAATCGCCATATTTATGGAAACTGTTTTTAAAGGATTAGCTTAATAACTTCTTTAATGGTTCAAATGCAATTCTTGACCAGCTTTCTACTTCCATATTAGAATCATTGCATATTTTTTCTAATTCACCTATACTTTTAAACGAACCATGTTCAATTTCTGAATCTCTTGGAATAATATTTTCAGAATCTGTTTCTATTATATATAAAACTCCAATATGAACTTGACCAACAGAATTATTTTCATCATTAATATATCCAAGAACTTTAAATTTATAATCCCCAAGTCCATCAACTTCTTCAGTAAGTTCTCTATTCATGCTTATTTGAATTGGATTTGTTCCATCCTCGTTTTCGACATCGAATTTTTCAATATGCCCACCTATACCCCAAGAATATTTTCCACCTAATCTAGATTCATTGTGCTCACCTGATCTCTTATATGCAAATACTTTGTTTAATCTTCTGTTTACAATCATGCAATATGCAATTGGTTGTTTAAATTGAGAATCACTTTCAGCACTTTTTTTACCAACACTCTCAAGAGATTTTATATCTTCTCCTGATTTTCCTCTCCTCATCCACTCATAATTTGATAATATTCTTGATTCATAATTAATTTGAGTATAATCGCTAAATCCATTAAATTGATCTTTTTTATTTTCTCCAAATAAATAATCCCTATTAACGACCATTATAATCTGATCCTCTTTTGCCATAATTTAAAAAGACATTCATTTCTTTTTATATATTTGTATAAAAAATAAATCATTTGTATAAAATTTGATAATAATTTAAAAATCAAAAACTTTATAAACTCCATTTTTTAACTATATTTATCTTCTTCTTAAGATTTTAAGGAGTAGTTGGGCTAAGAATAATTTTTTTAGCTTGTAAAAATAAAAAAAATTCATTATAAAAAAAATGATATACATAATAAAAGTAACAACAAATAAGGAAGATAGAGCTTTAGAATTAATTTCTTCAAAAATAAAAAAACACCAATTACAAGTTTTTTCTTTAGCAAGACCTCATGGATTAAGGGGATATGTTTTTTTAGAAGCAGAGAATAGGGAATCAGCTGAAGAAGCTGCTTATAATCTTCCATATGTTAAAGGAATTATTGGAAAAACTGTAGAATATTCTGAAATTAAAAACATGATCGAACCTGTTTTAGAAGAGATTAATATAGAGAAAGGAGATATTGTAGAAATTATCGGAGAACCTTTCAAAAAAGAAAAAGCTAAAGTTGTAAGAATTGATAAAGGAAAGGGCGAAGCTGTTGTTACACTTTTAGCTGCAGTTGTACCTATTCCCGTTACTGTAAAATTAGATAATATAAAAGTTATTAGAAGAGATAAGGAAGATGGGCAATCAGGTTCAGATGAAGAAGGAAGCGAAAACATTAAAAAGGATGATAACGAAAATAATGAACAGCCAAAAATAAATAAAGACTATGATGAACCAATGGGAGGATTAATACCAGATGATTATTAAGCTATTGATTGAAGGTGGAGACATGAAACCAGGTCCAGCTATTGCTCAACAATTAGGTCCATTGGGAATAAATATAGGAAAAGTAATTTCTGATGTAAATAATTCAACTAAACATTTCAAAGGTATGAAAGTTCCAGTTGAGATTAATGTTGATAAAAAAACTAAAGATTTTAAAATAAAAACATTTTCACCCCCTACCTCTGAATTATTAAAAAAAGAACTTCATATAGAAAAAGGATCTAATCAGCATAAGACTGTAAAAGTTGGAAATGCTTCTATTGAAGATGTTATTAAAATCACAAAAATAAAACATGATAACATGCTTGAAAAGACTTTAAAATCCGCCGTTAAATCTGTATTAGGTACTTGCACAAGTATTGGTACACTTGTCGAAAATAAAGATCCAATAGAAGTTATTGCAGATGTTGAAGCTGGAAAATATGACAAGGAAATAAATTCAGAATCAACTGAAACAAATCCTGAAAAAAGAAAGAAACTTAATGATTATTTCAATGAATTAAGCGCAGCTCAGGCAGCAAGAGAACAATTAGCTAAGAAAGCTGTTGAAGAAGCTGAAGCTAAGAAAGAAGCTGACAAGAAAGCAGCACCAGCAGCAGCACCAGCAGCAGCACCAGCAAAAGGTGCAGCAGCAGCAAAGGCGCCAGCAAAAGGTGCAGCAAAAGCCCCTGCAGCTAAACCTGCAGCCGGAGCAAAAGGTGCAGCAAAAGCCCCTGCAAAAAAGAAATAATTTTATAAACACCCTTAATTTATTAAAACGAAGGGGATGTGGGGTAACCTGGTTAGCCTTCGAGCTTTGGGAGCTTGCGATCTGAGTTCAAATCTCAGCATCCCCAGTTTAAAAAATAAAAAATAAAATGACAAAAACAAAAAAAGTAAAAGCAGCAGGAAGATTTGGAGCAAGATACGGTCGTAGCGTGAGGACCAAAATAGCTGATATAGAGGAGATTCAAAGAAAAAAACAAAAATGCATTTTTTGCAAAGGTGTTTCAAAAAGAGTATCAAAAGGACTTTGGGAATGCAAAAAATGTAAAAAAAGATTTGCATCTCATACATTTCACTTAAATAATCCTAGGGAGGTAGCTTTAAATAATTAAAAGCTTTTATAATAAAAATGGCAACATATAAATGTTTTAAGTGCGGAAAAAAAATAACAAGCAATGCTTTGGATAAGAGATTTCTTTGTCCTGGTTGCGGATCAAAGATTTTTTATAAACCAAGAAGCACAGTTATAAAAATCAAAGCTGTTTAAATTTTAAATATTAATTCTTACAATGGATTTAGATAACGAAACAAAAGAAAAGATACAAGAATTGCAATCCTATGAGCAAAATCTTCAGAATCTTTTAATGCAAAAGCAAACCTTTCAGATTGAACTTTCAGAATCAGAAAACGCTTTATCAGAAATTTCTAAATCAGACGAAGACGTATATAAAATAGTTGGACAAGTTATGATTAAAGTTAAAAAAGATATTATTATTAAAGAATTAAATCAAAAAATAGATTTATTGAATCTGAGATTAAAATCCATTGAAAAACAAGAATCAGAGTTGACAAAAGATTTCGAAGAACTTAGAAAAGAAGTTTTGAAAAAAATAAATAAATGATTTCTCGTCAATAAACAACACGTTATATTCTAATATAGAAATGTTTATAAACTAAATATAATAATCTAAAGAATGGTGTTTGAAGGAATAAAAAAGGTGTTTGGCACAAAAGCCGAAGATCCTGAATACATTGAAATTGATCTTGGAAGAGAGGTTAAAAAATCAAAAGTTCTTGTAAGACCATTTGTACTAAAGAGCTTTGAAGATATAAATCCTATTCTAAATTCATTAAGAGAAGGTTATACAATAGCAATTATAGATATTAAACCATTAAGATCTAAAGATGTTATTGAATTAAAAAGAGCAATATCTAAGATTAAAAAAACAACCGATGCTCTTGAAGGTAATATTGCAGGTTTTGGAGAGAATATTATTATTGTTACCCCTTCATTTGCTGAAATTCATAAGGCTTCGCAAGATAGACCGTCAACAAATCCTGATAGAGATGTGTTGTAGGTCCTGGATTTCTCTTGTCTTATAATCTATTAACTTACTTTTAAACATTAAACTCGAGCGTTATTGTTCTTTAGTTTTATAAATTCAGGTACAAAAGTGTCCTATATTTATTTGAATACGAAATTATTAAAAAGAGTCTTCTATGTTTAATTTTATGGAGATATATGTAACTCATTCGAGAAGTTTCGATTATAAGAATCATCTTTACTTTCCTATTAGGCGGAGCCACATTAATCAAGAACATAAAATTATTCTCCCTCATGAGGAAAGCGATGAACCATTTAATTCTAAATCAATTATTACCGGAGGTTCTTTAAGTTTGCTTGTTGCAGAAGTATCTTTTAAATCTACTGCTCAAGGAGTTGAACTGGGATGGGCAGATATTTCAAAAGTTCCAATAGCATTATTTTATAGGCCAGATTCTAATCCATCTAATGCCTTGAGAAAAGTTTCCAGTTTATTCGTTCCTTACTCAAATGATAGGGAGCTAATTGAAGGTATGGAAAGTGTGATTAGACAAATTTCATAATAATACTTTGTATAAATTCTTATAAAGCTACTCGACTTTTCTTGAATATGGAAATATTAGTTGATGTATGGGGTTACATGGTTTCTATTGATTCTCCAAATGGAGAACTAGATTTATTAAAAAATAAGACTTTAGAGGGAGAAGTTCTATCAGTAATAGATAAAGAGCCATTTAATGTTTCAACCGGAAAAAAACTAACCTTGAGGGTAGATGATTCAATAAAAGAAATTTCAGTTTCTTATTATCCTGAAGAATCTGACTGGAATTCTTTGCAAAGAGTTGATGTAAGAATATCTCCTGATGAATATCAAAGAATCTACTATGGGAGCGGAAGAGTTATTGGTACAAAACCAAGACTTTCTACAGATATTCTAGTCCAAGATACTAATGCAGTTTAGAGTAAAGACTTATTTGATATTGATTTTATAACCTTGTAACAACAAACTATATACAAAACTTCTTTAAACCTTTTATTTGTAACTATATTATGAAAATATTATATATAGAATCTACATTAAAAAATTCTGAAATTCATTTATCTAATGAAGAACTTGATAAACTTCCAAAAAATTTAGTTATCGCTTATTCAATACAATTTAAACCTCTTTTAAGGCCACTTTTACTTATTTTAAAAAAAAGAAAAATAAAGGTTTTTGATACGCATCAAGTTCTTGGATGTTCAAAATTAAAAGTTTCACATCCGATATTATTTATTGGCAGTGGAAAATTCCATATTTCCAATCTTTATCTAAATTCTGATGAGATATATATCCTGGAAAATAACCATATAACTAATATATCCTCAAATGAAATAGAATCTGTTAGAAATAAGAGAAAAACAGCATTATTAAAATTCTTGTCTGCAGATAATGTTGGTATTCTTGTTTCAACAAAACCCGGTCAAGAATTTTTAGATAAAGCAATCAAACTTAAACAGGATTTATCTAAAAAAGATAAAAAGGCTTATATATTCTTAGCAGAGACTCTTGATATAAACCAATTTGAGAATTTTAATATTGATTCTTGGGTTAACACTGCTTGCTCTGGTTTAGCAAACGATAACCCATATATAATAGATATAACAGAAATAAAAAAATAAAAAAAAATCTTGATTTAGTTTTTAGCTACATCAAAGACAGATTTTAGAGCAACTATTACAGTTGTTGGAACAAATAATATTAATAGAGCATTAAGAACTCCTGCTAACATCTTTCCAACACCAACCATTGCAATGTCTTGTAGAGCTGCTCCACCTGTATAGGCAACTATACATAGAGATACTGCAGCGAGTAAGAATCTTGATGATTCTTTGTCAGTAACATTAAATAAACCGACAACTATTCCTGCAACAGCTAAAAGCCCAACAATCCAAGATTGAGTTAATCCCATGGCACCTGCAATTAAAGCAACAATTACTCCAATTAAGAATGCCCATGCACCTAAACTAGCTTTTAAGTTTGTTTTAGCCATTTTTCACCTCCTTTTGATATAGTATTATATAATATGCATATTTGAGAATATAAAGTTTTTTATTTCTCCTTTAACCTATATTTTTCATAATAATAAAGTTTATAAAGGTGTTATAACTCCAAAATTATAACAAAACATGAAATCAAAAACATTATTGTTAACATTATTGACGCTAATCTTAGCTTTATCTTTTGTTAGCGCAGCAACTTTTACTGTATCAAATAGTATTCCTTCAGCTTTTACTAAAACTACTAAAGAAGTTAGTTTTTCTGTAACTAATAGAGGTCCTGATACAATTAATTTACAAGTAGTTATTCCAAATTCTATTTCAGATGGTTCAAGAAGTTTAACTTTATCTTCACCCTCAACTTTAACTTATACCAATCTAGTATCTGGCCAAAGTACAGGTAATATAATCGTGACTTATTCTGGTGATACAGCATTATTCGAAATCGGAACTTTTTCAAGTAATATTGTAATTAACGCTCAAAATATTGAGAATTCTACAAACAGCTTATCACAAAACATTCCTTTAACATTCCTTAATACTTTTTGTAAATATGGTGAGAACGGAACTTCATTAGTTATAAACGATGTAAGAATATCTAACACTGGTGATGATGATAATGAATGGGTTCCTCTTGACGAAATAACAATTAAAGCAGAAATTGAAAACACTGGAGATGATAAGATTACAGGTGTTGAAGCTGAAATAGGATTATATGATTCAACTGGAAAAAACATAATTAGTAGTATGGATGATTTAACTGATAGAAGAATTAGTGTTGGTTCTTTAAGCTCTGGAAAAAATGAAGATGTTGAATTTAAATTCAAGGTCCCAACAGATTTTAATGATGATAGTTATAATTTAGTAATAAAAACTTTTAAGAATGGTAAAGAAGCAGAAATTTGCACATCTACATCAGATCTTGCAAGTAATTATTATGAATCAATAACTGGTGCTAGAGAATCTGACACAGAAAAACACATTGTTATTACAAATATTTTACTTTCACCTGAAGCTACATCAAATCAATGTGGTGAAAAAATACAATTAACTGGAGAAATAGTTAATATTGGTGATACTGATTATGAAGACCAAGTTAAAGTAACTCTATTCAATAAAGAATTAGGTATCAATAAAGAAGAGATAGTTAGAGAAGATTTTAGTGAAGGAGATTCATCTAATGTTGACTTTGAATTTGATATTCCTAAAAACGCAGCTGAAAAAACATATGTTCTTGAATTAAGAACTTATTATGATTATGATTCAGATGATAACAATTATAATGAAATATCAAGTCAAAGATTTACAAAATCTATTGTTGTTTCAGGAAATTGCAATAAAGACTCTTCAAATACAAATAATGGGTCTCCTACAACTACTACAGCAAAATTACAAATATCAGCAGATTTAGATCCAGAAACTCCTGATGCTATAGCAGGTAAACAAGTTATAATCAAATCAAATATAAAGAATACAGGAACTGCTTCAGCTACAGCTGTTTTATCAGTTACTGGAAATAGTTTATGGTCAGATCTTGTTTCAATTGAACCACAATCACTAACTCTAGGCCCAGGAGAATCAAAAGATGTAAGTATTGTTCTTGATATAAATAAAGATGCAGATGGTGAAAATGAATTTGTTATAAAAACAATTTATGGAACCCAAACTTCAGAACAAAAAGTTGTTCTTCCTGTTACTCAAGAAACCGCTCAATTTGGAAGTATTAGTGAACATATAAAAAATAACTGGTTTATTTACTTAATAATATTAGTTAACTTAATATTAATAATAGCAATAATTTCTGTTGTAAGAAAAATGATTGCTCCAAAGAGAGATTTTGAGTAATTTTAAATTATCTTATTTTATAAATTTTTTCTGTTAATTGATATTTTTCTTCAGTTTTTAATATTGAATATCCTATCAAATAACCTATCAAAGCTCCACCAATGGTATCAGATAAATAACTTTCACCAAAATAAGTTCCAGATAAAGCAACTAATGATGCAATTACTATCCAGATATACCGAAATTTGTTGAATTCCTTATTAATGAACGGAAGTATGGAAAATACAAATACAGAACTATAAGAAGGAAAAGAAAAATTCCATTTGTTAAAATTATCCTGTATAAAATAAAATAATGCTTTTAAAACTTGCAAATCTTGTTCTTGAAATGGCCTTGGTCTTTTAATTATAATTTTTAAAAATAAGCTAAAGATGCTAGATATTATTATTGTTAAACCTATTGGTAATATCCATTTTCTTTTCTTTTCATATAATAAAAAAAGTGCAATTACTAAGAAAAATATTATAATAGGATCTAAAAAATAACCAAAAAAAATAAATAATCCATTTAAAACCCCATTCCTGGATATTTTAATAAAACTTATTATTATATCATCAAATAAGAAAGAGATTATTAATGCGATTAAAGACAGAAATATTATAATAAATTCTCTTTTTTTCATTCTCCTTTTAAGGATTAAGTATTTAAATATCTTTTATTAGAATATTTTATGAAAAATAGGATAAAAAATAATAAGAATTATAATCCCATTTTTATATTATTGCGTTTTATATTAATATTAGTATTAATATTATTACTAGATTATATTTATATTATTTTTACTCCTCTAACCGTAACCCCTGTAGCAATTTTATTAAAAATTATTTATCCAGAAATAATTCATAGTTCTAATTTAATAATCAACGGAGATAAAGCAATATTATTAATCCCTGCCTGTATTGCGGGTTCAGCTTATTTATTAATTTTTATTTTGAATCTTTCAGTTAAAATGAAACCACTAAAAAGATTTTACTCCTTGGGATTTTTAATTATTTCTTTATTATTTTTGAATATCGCAAGAATCTTCCTATTAGGGATATTAAATTTTTCAATGCCAAAATTTTTTGATTTCACGCATTTTTTCTTTTGGTTTATATTAAGCACTTTTTTCGTAGTCGGTTTATGGTTGATAAATGTAAGGATATTTAAAATAAAAGAAATTCCGGTTTATTCAGATTTGAAATATTTATTTAATAAAGCTAAATCAAGATGATTCTTTTTGCAATCTCTTCAACTCGTCCATATATTTTTCAAGAATTATTAATATAAATCTTTCAGTTACTTGATTTATTTCACAGTCTTTGTATTCTAGTTCATAGCAATTCTTCCAGGTTCTTTTTATAGAAGATTCATTTCCATGTTTGATTATTATTACAGTATTATTTTGAGTATTTTCACAAGTTACATAAGTATAATTATTTTCTATAGCAAAACTTAAATTATTTGTAGAACTCTTAACTTTAAGCTCCCCAAAATCATAAAGAAATTTTGTAAGATAGCCTATAGAAACAAGATTTTTTTCACAGATGGGTAAATCTGATGCTAAGGAAATAAATACCGGTTTATTTCTCAATATAGCAACCTCATTATCTGGAACATCTACCTTAATAGAATCAAGTTTTCGAGGATCTTCCCTTAATTCTATTTGATAAGATGAAATAGTTTCATAATTTATGTCGGTTATAGGAATATCTGAATGATAAAAGACTACATTTCCAGTTATAGTTTTTTGAAAATCCATTCCACGATTATCAAATTTATTAAAAAAATTATTTTTTATTAAAGGTATCCCTATTGTAATTATTATTACACTTAAAATTAAAAATAAAACCCAAGCAACCTGTTTATTCTGTCTTTTTTTTCTAGATTTGTTTTCTGTATCTTTTTCTATTTCATCAATGGTCATTTTTTTCTATAATTATTTTAAATATTTAGAAGTTTAAATAAGAACGCATCTGTATAAGCAGTTTGATTTTCTTGGCTGGATACAATTATAATGCATTTATTATCTTGGTAAACTCTTTCTTTCTCATTTTGTTTTGGCTCTTTAAATACTACTAAATTATCATTATTGCAATCTTTTATAGGCAAATTTAAATTAGTGCAATTTTCGTTATTTAAACAAGCTTTTTGAGCCCTTAATAATATTCTATTATCAATATTTCTAATTAATTCTGAATTAGGTTCTCCGTTTCCTGAAGATATATACAAAGTTTGACCTTTATATCCCTCTAAATCATTAGTTATAATTACTTCTGTATAATTTAATTCAACTGGGTTATACTTAGTATAAAATTCATATCCTCTAGCATTAAATTTCCAATAATCTAAACTCCTTATAAATTGTATATTATTATAAGTGACTTTTTCATCAGTTGTATTTTCATTTTCATTACTGGTTAACGCATATCCTGCAGTACTTAAAAGCATAAGTCCTATTAATATTAAACCTATAATAATCTGGTTTCTTTGATTCTTTTTTTCTAGTTGATTTTTTGATACTATTTTTTTCATATTTTTCTCTAATTTAAACTATTAATCAGGCTTTAAAAATTTTATGTAATGGGTATTCTATCCAGAATAGACCGATTTAGAAAAAATTTAATGATTTTTTGAATTAAACAATCGTGTTTTTGTTTGAATTTTATAGAACCAAATTCAATATTTAATCTAAAATATTAACTTTGTTCATAAACTTCTTGAATAATAGTGGTTTAACCACCTTAAAAAAAATAAAAGGAAAAAAATAAAATAAAAAATTTCCCTTTCTTTAACTAGCAGAAGTAACTGGATAGATTTCTTCAGATCCAACAGTTGTACTAACACCATCAATAACCATAGCTCTTTTTACAGCATTTTGCGTATCAGCAGCATTATAACCTGCAACTAACATAGCAACTTTTGTATCAGAACCACCTGTTACAGCTTCAGAAGCTTTAACAACTTTGATGATATATCCACCTGCACTAACTTTAGTTTTTGCACTAAAGTCTTCAGCACAGATTAAATCAGTGCCTCCAAGTATCTTGGCTGCAACTCTGTTAACACAACTTCCTCCAACAACAATCAAATTTTTGCTTGTTGCTGTAGCGACCTCAGCATCTGTGATTATACTAATCTGACCACCAGTAGCACCTGTTGAACCAGGAGTTATAGCAGAACTAACTTCTCCTATATAGAATCCTAATTTCATTGCGTCTTCTGTAAAATAGATATCGACTTGTTTGTCAGTATCTCCAGTTCTCTTTATAAAAGAACCGTATTTTGTCAAATAGTAATAATCATAGTCACCAACGTCATCAGACCAATAATCTGTATTCAAAGTACCAGCTTGACCAGGTGAGTCCATAGTAGATGATATGAACATATCTTTTCCTGATCTGCCTGAAGAAGCATAAGCGAATCTTACTGAAAGATTTCTACCTACAACATTTCCAGCAGTATCTTTGAATTGTCCTCCATTATATGATGTTTCCTCATTAATAAGTATTGTACCTGTTAATGAAGCATTGACATTATTTGCATAAGTCAAATCAATTAATGAACCTTGTTTGGTGTATAATTTTGCGCATCCTCTACTATTAATAACAGTAGTGTTTTCATTACCAGTTATTAATTTTAAAGTTGCACTATTTCCATCAGCTAATGTAAGACTTGATGTCAAGTTTCTATCTGCACCTAATGTAAGACTTAATACTCTCTTATCATCTGTAGGAGAACCAACATCTCTAACTTCAATTTCTTTTTTATTGTCATTAGTTGTTATTTTTTCTAATCTCCAGATTTGAGTGTAATCAGCACTACATGTTACAAAGTAATCATCAACAGTTATGTTTCCAGTAGCTCCCACATCAGTTCCAACTTGGAAATCATAATCTCCAGATTGTAACTTAGTAGTATAATATGTAGCAACATCAGAAGTTGATGCACTAGCATTATAATACCATGCGTAAGATTGGTTTAACATTACAGTTGTAGAAGGTCCTAAAACGTCTAAGTCATAGGTCTTTCCAGCTCTGTTTGTGAATTTCAAACCTACCTTTGTTTCTCCAGTTGGCTTTATTTGAATCATATCTCTTGATTCAGCAGTCAATTCTGGTGTTATTGAAGCAAAGTCTAATTTGATAGTCTTGAAAACAGGATCTATGAAAGAAGTACCTTGTTTAGTGTATTTGACATCATCATCCATGTTTCTTGGGAATACGTCTACTTGAATTTCAGTGACTTTGCCACCAGAATTCAATATTGTAACGTTTGTTCCAGAGATATCATCAGAACCTACTGTAACTTCATCAGCATTTGCTAATGTTATTTTGTTAGAGTTTAAGTATAATTCTGCGTATCTGCTTGTTCCTGCAACACTTGGACCAACTACATTTTTAATGTATAAGTCCACTCCACCTATTCTAGCTGTATTTCCTTCTCTTTTAGATTCTGTTACTCCATCAACTGAGATAGAGACAGTAGAAGCATCTTCAACAGCAACTGAAATAGTATGACCATCAATAGTCTTTGATTCTCCGTCATTTATAATAACTGGAGTAGCTCTTTCGAACAAAACTAAAGATGTTGTTGTCAAATCAGCAACATTTCCACTAAAGACATATTGTTTTCCAAACAAAGTTATAGCTTTATCAGTTAACTTTGTTACATTTACTGCGGTTGGAAAAATAACCTTTAATGAATATTTGTAAGCTGCATTATCCCAATCTGCATATAAAACAGGTGTAGCTAAATTGTCAGCAGTGTCCCCATAGATTACCTTGGTATTTGGTGTACTAATTTTTAACTCATAGTTAAAAGATTTTCCATCAGTATCTTCAAGTTGACCATTTGCAAGAACAGATTTAAGATCATCAGATGTTAAAGTCTGTTTTGTATTGTTCATGAATTCGCCAAGATATAGTGGTTGACTCGATGTTTCAATAGCCTTAGCATCTCCACTTACTGAACTGTCTGTAGAACCTGAAGTTCTTGACTTTAGTTGGTCATAAACTTCTATAGCTGCCATCATATCTGTGTTAGCAGCAGCAGTTCCATAAACAACAGCAGTACCTTCTGTGAATGGTGAAGGGTAAGTTGCAGCAGCAGCAAATCCTACTGTACTTGACAACATTACTGAGCTTGCTATTATTGAAGCTATTTTTTTATAATTAAATTTCATCTCTTTAAATTTAACCTCCTTTCACTAATGATAATTTTTATTGTCTATCTCTTAGTAAGAGTTTTTAGACCTATTTTTCTGTTATCCCTATATAAAACACTGTTAAAACCGGCCAGTTGTAATTACTTATTTTTTTAAGTAATACTTTAACAAAAACTAAACTTCCTTTAAAAAGCTTTCTGATATGTAACCTATTATTCATTAAAAAATAAGGTATTTTTTGGTCTTTATTTATAAATCTTTTGTTGTCATTCAATTTCAATAACTTTTTTTATCAAATTTTTATAACAAAAAAAATCATTTTTTTCAAGGCTAATTAGTAATAGGGTATATATTTAAACATATATGATAAATTAAAAACCGTAACTATAAAATATATATCCTAGATATAGGGAAAAATTTATATACTATCTACTATTTTTAATATCGAGAAAATATAAAATTCCCTAATACATATTAAAAAATATGGCAGAAAAACAAGTAAAAACAATAAATATCACAGTTGCAGAAAGGAGTGGGACATTTTCATCAATATTTCACAAAATAAAAGGAGATAAAAAGAATTCTGGGATTTCTATATTAAGAAATCTATTGAGTGATGAAAAAGCAAGGCTTCTAAATATAGCTAAAACTAAACAACCAGAATCAATCTATCACCTAGCTAAACTTCTGGGCCGAGATTTTAAGGCAGTTAGGCACGATATCAAATTGCTTGAGGAATTTGGTTTTATTGAACTAATCTCCTCTCATAAGAATGGTAGGGAAAGATTAAGGCCTGTTGTAGATGCAGATAAACTTATAGTTACTATAGATCTAAATTAATATTAATCAAAATAAACATCATAACTTACTAAAAATCGAACTATATTTTTATATCTCTTTAATATCTCTTTGGATCTTAAGAATAATATAAATTATAACAGAGTTCTTGAAATCTAGTTTTATGAATTTTGTGACAAGGTCATTTACTATTTTACCTTTTATTAATAAGATTTATAAATCTATAATTATTTAAATTACAATATTAATTAGATTATATATAAGAAAAGATGGTAACAAAAAATTTTAAGCTATTTTTAGCAATAATTTTATTACTTATAATTTTGCCATCTATATTAGCATTAGATACTAAAATTGTTGTAAAATCTCAAAAGAATCAAAAAATAACTTTGAATTTTATGGATAATTATGGTAAAGGGACCTTGGAAAAAGGCCTTTTAGCAGATTTGCCAACCGATGATTCAGGTGTTGCTTCAGGTTTATTTAAATCTGATACTGCAAATCATGTACAAATTTCAGTAATGAAAAGAGATTCTGAGGGAACAATGTTAAGATTTAGTGATGGTAGTCCAATGAAAATCTATAAAGATATTAAAACTGGATGGGAATATAGTATTGATTTAACTGTTGATAATTCTCAACCAGTTAAAGTTAAAGCTCTAGATGACGCAGTCCCATTCACTCCCTCAACAAATCCCTCTGAACCTGTTGTTGAAGAAGTAGTTGAGCCTGTTGTTGAAGAAGTTGTTAAAGAGGAAGTAAAAGAAGAATCAAAACCTATAGAAGAAAATAAAGAAACACTCGCTAATAAAGATGCTCAAATTAATAATATTAAAGATCAAAATTGGACCACCATAGTTTTTATTGCTTTAACAGTTTTGATTATTCTTATCATCTTTTTCCTTATTATCTTTTTAGCTATTTATTTATATAAGAAAAGGAAAGATGCGGTTAGTTCAAAAGTTTATTTTGGTTCACCTATGAAATCGAATTTAACAAGCAAGGATGAAAGAATACTTAAGGATGCGCAAAATAGATTAAGATCTGCTGAAGAAGATATAAGAAAAGTTTTGAATAAAGAAGATATAAAAAGAAAACCCGATAATAGGATAAAGGAACTTGAAAGAAAACTTGATGAAGAAAGAAGAGAATTGGATAAGCTAAAAAGAAGGTATTGATTCTATATTTATTATGAAAAATAATGAAAAATATAACTAAAACTCAAAAAAAGGTGATTTTTCTTTTCATTATATTGGTTTTAATAATTTTAGGCCTTTTTGGAGCGAAATTATTCGTAATTATACAAACCCTTCTAGGAAATGATATATTAATAAAGATTTCATCAGACAAAGAGGATTTATTTTTATTAAATAATCAAAATGAGACAATATCATTTACTATAGAAATGCTATCTAATCCTTTTTGTTTAGCCGAATGTAATTTTAGTTTTATTGATCTCACTAACATGGAGGTAATAGATTCAGAGATTTTTATAATGAAAACTTCTTTGCCTAAAATAAAAGATTATATAATAAGTGCTCCATCCTATGGAAAGGGCCAAAGATTGTATAACGCGGATTTAAAATGCCTTGGAAAAAAATCAACTTTTTGCTCAACTTCTCAAGAGGTTAAATCAAGAGTAGTATTAGTTTCACAGAATTACAATTTAAACAAAGAAGAAGCTTATTATAAAAACTTATCCGGGAAAAAATTAATTGAATTAAAGAATAGATTATTTATTCTTAAAAAAAATCTGAATAAAAGTTTTGAAATTTCCTTTAAAATAAAAGATATAATAAATGAATCTTTAGTTTCAAAGATATCTGGAATTAATCAATCAATATTCTATTTTGAAAAAGATTTGGATAATATCCAACCTTATTGGAACAACGAGGAATATAATAAACTCGATTCGTTTTTAGATGAGTTAACAAAAGATTTATTCTTAATCGAAACAAATTTTAATCTTTTTAATTATTCTATCTATAATAATATAACATTATATAATAAACAAATTGATAATATGACTAATTTTCAAATAACCCTATCCAATTTGCAAAATAATAATTTAACTGAAAATTCATCATTTTTGCTTGATAAAATAATCCTTGATTTTAATTTTAAAAAAATAGAATTTATCAATTCTTCAAATCTTTCTATTAAAGACGAAATAATAAATTTAATTTTTAAAGAATTAAATAATCTAAATTATTCATTATTACAAATTTCACCAAACGAAACCCAAGATTTTTATTCAAATATTACTATAGATAACTCAACAATAGATAGAATTTATTTAAATGATTTTCCAATTGATATAATAGCTTATTATCTTGAAGAACCAAAAGAAAAATGTTGCTTATATAATATTTGTTATGACTGCTGTTTAGATTCTTGTAAGAATGAAAAAGATAAGTATCCAGTTATTTTTTTACATGGACATAATTTTTATCAAGGAGTTTCAGCAGAACATATAATTAATATATTTGACGAAATTCAAAGACAATTAGTTAATGAGGGATATATAAACGGAGGAAATATTTTTTTAGCTCCTGAAGAAATTTTTAATAAAGGAGTTAAAGGTAAAAGCCCATTTCCAATTACCTTTAAAGCAAGTTATTATTTTGATACTTTCAAAGATAATCAAGGAAGTATACTACTTCAAACAAAAAAGGATAATATAGATACCTATGCAATAAGATTAAACGATATAATAAATAATATCAAATTCATAACTGGCAGGGATAAAGTAATAATAGTCTCACATAGTATGGGTGGATTAGTATCTAGAAGATATCTCCAGATTTTTGGAGAGAATAGTGTTGATAAATTAATAATGATTGGAACTGCTAATAATGGAATTAGCGAAAATATTTATGATTATTGCAGGGTCTTTGGAGAAGAAAAAGAATGTGATGATATGCATAAGGGAAGTCTATTTATGAATAAATTATCAAGAGGGAATAATCCCCAGATTCCAGTTTATAATTTAATAGGTTATAATTGCGAAACTGATGGAGATACCGGAGACGGAGTTGTTCAGAATACTAGTGCATTTTTACCATGGGCAAAAAATTATTACATAAATGGTTCATGCAATGGATTTGATTATCTTCACTTAGATTTAGTAGATCCTAAAATCTATCCTGAAGTTTATAGAATAATTAATGAATCTTTATTGATATGATTCAATCTTGTTGACAAACATCCAGTTCTACATTAACAAATCCAGAACTAAACGTACTAACTGCTATTGAATGTTTTCCACCCCTAATCGTGGTGCAATTTTGGAATAATCCCTTTTCTAAAGAGATAAACTCATTTGTTGTTTCAACATTGTTTCCAGGACTGTATCTTATCTTTAAAGTATAAGCTTTAGTAGGGGATTCTTCATCTATTATAAGGCTATTTTCAATAACTTCCTTTAATGTCTTATTTAAGACTTCACAAACTGTCCGAATTGTATTATCTGTTGAACAAGGAACTTTTGTTTTAGTTATTATTTCTTCATCTTTATCTTCTTTTATATAAAATACACATTCTCCACCAAAATTATCTTGATAACCTTTTTTATCATCTTTTATATAAGCATATAATCTTGTAGCTCCTTCAGGTACGTCAATTCCCCCTTGAAAACTTTTTAATGAATATTCACTTATTTTAATACTATTATCATCATAAAATCCAGCTAATCCAGAATAACCCTGTTCTCCTTCCAAAGGCCCATTTTTACAATCAACTTCTTTATCTTTATATTTTATTACTCCAGTAATATCTGAAATAAATATTTTTTGACCTTGTTTAAGATTATATTTAACTAATAGCGGTTCTTGAGCATTTCCTTCAGGAAATACATCTTCAAATGGTCCTTGATGAGAATTAAAAGAAAATCTTGTTCCAGGATTATCTTCTTTTATTATAACTTCTTTTTCACAATTAGCATTTGCAACACATTTTCTTTCAGGATTATTATAACACTCTTTTATTAATTCTTGAATATCTTTATATTGGGGAATATAATTTATGGCACAATCACTAGTATGATACATAGCTGAAGATAATAGGCTCGAATATTTTACACTTGTTTCTACTTTTCTTTTATCTTTTATTAGTGTAAGACTAAGAAATACTACACCAACTATCATTACAATTAGTACAATTAAGACAAAACCTAATATTTCTTGTTGTGACTTCTTTTTTTTATGCATTTTGTTTCGTTATTATTTTTTTACCTAAAATTACTTTTGCAGTTTCACATTTATCATAAGTATATCCGTTATCATATTCTTTTCTGCATAATACTGCATAATTTTCAATCTGTTCCTCGTCTTCTTCCTTATCATCTTTAACTACAAAGACCTCACAATCTGGATAATTCGCAAAATTGCATTCAATCATATTTTCTTCTTCTTTGTTAAATGCACTATATTTAACAACCCTCATACTTGAAAACGGCCAATATTCTTTATATTTTGTTTTATTTAGAATAGAGACAAGTTTATCTTCATCAATGCAATTTGATTTTGATGTTACACATCTAAATTCAGGAGTATCAGCAATATTGGTTATTGATGCAATTAATTTATCTTTAGCTATTTGATTAGCACTATCATATATTTTTTGATACATTATTGATAATGCAAACATGGCAATTAGTCCAAAAAATAATACTACGGCTACAAGCATAAATGCCATTTCTTGTATCTGTAATTGTGATTTTTTTGCTTTCATTTTAAAACACTTTGCAGCCAGATTTTCCATTTTCATTTATTGTATCAATTTCCTCTGAATTTTGCGCTAGATCTAAGAGATTTCTAGATCCAGTTATATTTCCAGCTCTAGATATCATAATACCAAGCTTTGTACCTATCTTGGGATCACATTGTTTTCTTTCAATTATTTTTATTTTTTCAGAATATATTCCTCCTAATTCAACAAATTTATTCATTAATCTTTTTACATTGCATTCATAAATATCTGGCGAAGAAAATATTGCCCCATAAAGAAGACTTCCTTCAAAATACATTCTTTTTCCATATCTTTGAACATATTTTTCTTTATATGCCACTTTAACTTCGCAATTATCACTATTTTTATCATCAAAACATACTTTAATTCCCCTGCATTTTATTGAACTATTTGCAAAGATTATATTCGGAAGATTTAATCCGCCAATATCATCAATTACTTCTTCGGGAGCATCATAAAAACAATATTCGCTTGCTGATATTACAATTATATCTGCAATTTTAAATGGCATAAAAAAAGGTTTTGAAAAAGCTACATATTTCTTGCCTTCAATTATTTTTTCAACAAAAACATATTTGTTTATTATAGTTGTATTGACCCCGTAAGAGTTATATTCTTCAAACATAACTTCTGAAGAGCTAAACCATTGAGAACCAAAAGGCGGATGATTTTTATAACTACAATCAAAATATAATCTCGTCTCTTTATTAAAATTTATTTCAGAAGATTTTCCAGAGGCTAGTCCGGTTTCATATGGATCAAGAACCGCGGTAAGGGAAGCGGCTTTTTGTGTTTGCGTTACTTGATTTCCAGTATTAATTATATTTGATGCAGCATATATTGCAATAAATAATATAAATCCTCCAGCAAGAATTGCAAATATCCAATTAAAACCCATTTCAAAAGCAGCTTTTTTACTTAATAGAAAATTCATCTTGATATTTTAACAAATTTTTGAGTAAATCCTTTATCAATCTTAATAACCACACTTCCATCATTTACATTAAAACAATAAGGATTTTCTTTTTTTATTAAATCACTTATATCAAGATGTAATATCTTATGATAGGGTATGGTACATGCCTTGCCTTTTGGATAAAATATCATATTAGGATCATCATATTTAAAATAAACATATTCTTTAGCAACATCTTTATTTGGACCAATAAAAGGCTCTGAGATATTTACAAAACAAACCATCTCTAAATTTGAAGGTAATATTCCATTATAGTCAAAGGATTTTCTTTGAGAGTTCCATGCATCATTAATTTTAGTTTTAAAATCATCAACAAACATGCTAACTTTAACACAGTTCTGCGTCTTAATTATTGAAGAAATTACCATTACAGCAACTGCAACAAAAAATACCATTAATATTATAGCAAATATCATTGAAAATGACATTCCAACTCCTGCATCTGCTTTCTTATTAAAACACACTCTTTTCATGAATAAAAAAGTAAAATATAATTAATAAATCTTCTTCTTTAGAATGCTCCTACCTAATCAAGTATTCTTAAAGATTATCTTCTGTTTTTAAGCATTGAAAGTGTCGTTCTTGTTCAAAGTTTAATAAACTTTGGACAAAGTCGATTAAAGAATATCAAAAACCATAATGTTTTCTTGTATATTCTTCTCCTAATAATTCTTTAAGGGTCGTTCTCATATTATTTAATCTTTCAGTATTTTTTTGTCTTTCAGATTCAGTTTCACCAAATGTTTTTTGAGTATCAGCTAGATTACTAAAATAGTCATCATTTTTATAAAGAAAATATTCATTATAGTTTCCCGTTTTGGTTTTATCATACAATTCTTTTGATAGAACAAGATTCTTAGCAACAAATTCCCTATATTGAGGATTATTATTCCAATATTCTGGTTTTTCTATTCTTACCGCAGTTGCAGTTGCAAGTGCATTTGTTGTAAATTGGGATAATTCGCCTACATCTGTTAAGCCTTCTCCAAATCGAGGTTTACTAGACATCCCTGTTGTCCATTCATTTCTATCGATTAATTCCATACTCCCTTCAAATTCTCTTATTGCAGCAGTCCATTCATTTAAAATATAGCTTCCATCAGACCAGCCTCTTCCAGAATCTGTAAAATAACCTAAATGAGCTTTTTTAAAAATTTCTGGAACAAAATTATTATATATAGTATCTCTTGTTACACCAGAATCAATAAGATAAATTCCTTCTCCATTTCCTAAATAAAACCCTTTAATTTTATTTAGATCAATCTTATCAGGGTTACCTTCTTTTAATATTTCATTAAAAAAATAATTCTGCACACGAGTATTTGCACCATGTTGACTCTCATGTATTGTTGTAGATTGTCCGCCATCTTCATTCCGATATATTTCTGGTACCTCATCATAGGATAAAACTTCTCCAATAATACTAGTCCTGTCTTGCCCAGGATGTAATGGAGGAATTTTTTCAGTTTTAAGCCCACTTCCAGGTTTATTTTGATTCTGGAGATTATTAGATTCAGGTCTATTAGAAATATCTGGATCATTTGTACTTGATACACTTACAAGTGCAGGTATATCAGCAAAACCCCATGTTTCTTCCTCATTATCCGGTCTACTAACTTCCGGAGTTGTTACAACTTCACTCCCACTTTCTTTTTCAATATATTTCTCACTTAACTCAGGAGTTTTTTTATCAATCAATTCATTAATAAAATTATTATTTTCATCATATACTGATTTA
>JBAZYP010000011.1:0-66234 GCA_041659265.1 Candidatus Pacearchaeota archaeon
GAAATAAAACCACAATTAAAAGTAATTGAAGGAAGAGATTCTGGAAAAGTTTCTATTGGAATAATTAAACCTACAGTTTTACCAACAAACCCTGTTGAAACTGAAAACGTGAATCCATAATGAAAAATAATAATCAAACTATAAATAATTTTGGAAATATAATGCTTGTATTGGGCATTGTTGCAGTTACTATGTCTCTAGCTGGTTTAGCTGTTACTTTTTATAAAACTAGTCAATTAAAAGAACAAATGACCGGTCAAGCTGTTGGTTATGTTAATCTTTCGATTGTTCAAGAAATTAATATTGCTTCAAATGGTTCAATTGAATGGGGTGAAGGTTTAGTTAATACTACTGGAGGATATAATTATTCAATATTAGAAACAGGAACTGGAGCTGCTGGAAATGTTACAGGGGGTAATTGGTCTGCTTCATCAAAAACCCAAGCAATAGTAATATCTAATATTGGAAATACTAATGCAACTATAACACTTGCTTCAAGATGGGTAACTGGAGCAGCTCATCAGTTATTTGGAGGAAGTTTGATATATGAAAATTATACTTGGAAAGTATCGAATAAAGAAGTAGGTACATGCAATACGCCTTCAGCTAGATTTGGAACATGGACTGATCCTAATGGATCTTTAATTATGTGCCATAATATGGGATTTATTGATGGTAAGGATGAATTATATTTTGATGTAAGATTATGGGTTCCATATGACGCTAATGTTACTGGCAATAAAGAAGCTAGACAAGATATTATTCAGATTACGGCAAGTACAGCAACTTAATATTGTGGGTTTTCATTAAATATTTAAATTAGATTTTTGTTTTATTATTAAAGGGGTAAATAATTAATTTGTCAGAGAAATTTTCATTTGGAAGTCGGATTTTTTTTATTTTAGTAGTTTTTTGTTTATTTATTTCTGCAATTAATTTTTTTGCAATGTTTTTTTATTTAACTAATCTAAAAAATGAAATAAGTGGAAGAGTATCTGGATATGGTTATCTTAATATAACTATAGTTCAAGAGATTTACCTTGATCTTATTAGGGATGAGATTAATTGGAGCTATGGTATGATTGATAAATATGAATCAAATGCAACGCTTTATACTGTTAGAGATTCTTTAGCAGTTGTTCAAAGGGGAAACTGGTCTAATCTTGATGCTAAAGCAATGATTTTAAGAAATACGGGAACTATTAATGCAACTATTTATTTAAAAACTGGTAAAGAAGCTCATGAATTATTTCAGAGTTTATCCAATTCAAATGAAGAGTATAAGTTTAATATAAGCAATAAAGATCCTGGTTCTTGTTTAAGCGGAAATATAAATAATTGGCTTGAAGCAAATTCAACTGGTTGGGGAACTAAGATTTGCGATGTTTTTAATTTTAGAGATGAAACAAATGAGATTTATATTGATTTATTATTAACTGTTCCTCAAGATTCTGGAATAATCGGTGATTTGAGCGATTCTATTTCATTAATTGGAGTTCCTGCTCCGCCAAATTAACGAAAACTATAAAAACAAAGTCGACTAAATATAAAAATGAATCTAAAAAGAGAGTGTATTATTTTATTCTTAATGTTTTTTTTAATAATAAATGTAGCTTTAATCCAAGCTTCTTTGGGAATGGGTCCTGCAATAATTGAAGTTGATTATGAACCTGGATTAAAATTTGAAGTAAAATATCATAGTGTTACTGATGATTCAAATAATTCATTATTTATTTTTGCAGATGGAGATTTTAAAGAATATGTAAAATTTGATAAAACTAAAATAGTGGGTTCAGATACATTTACTGCATTTATAGAACTACCAAATAGTGTTGAAATCTATGGGAAAAGAAAATTATTTATAACTGTTGCTGAGGAAAATAAGATACAAGATGGAAAAGGTCTTTCTACTTTATTAAGGGTTGGTGCATTAATACAAATTAAAGTTCCATATCCTGATAAATATGCTGAAATAAAAACTCTTGATGTTAATTTTGCTAATCCAGGAGATCCTATAGCTATATTATTGGCTGTAGAAAATCTAGGTACTGGAGAACTTACCCCTGATGCATCTATTGTTATTAGAAATGAACAAGAAGAAATTCTTGATACTTTTATATTAGACAAAGTCCTTATTCCTTCTTTAGGAATTAATTATTATACAAAAAATAAAGATACTGGATATGGTTCTGGAACTTATAATGTAACTGCGATAGTTAATTATGGTAAGGAAATTAGAGATTCTAGAATTTTAAGAGTTGGAGAATTATTTATTGATATTGTATCTATATCTAATGAATCTTTAATTGGAAAAATTAATAATTTTGATCTTACAATTAGAAGTTTTTGGAATAATAAATTAGAAGAGGTTTATGCCGAAGTCCAAGTATACAGTTCAAATATGACTCTTGTTGATAGTTTTAAAACTCCTTCTGTAGATTTATATCCTTGGTCAGATACTTATCTTAAAGGTTATTTTAATGCAGAGAAATTAGAATTAGGCGAATATGATGCAAATGTTACATTACATTATAGGGATAAAGTTTTACAAAGAAGAGCTACAACAAATAAATTAACTAAGATTTTTGTTGTTAATCCGCCAATTGAAGAACCTAAAGGTTTAACCATTTCTCCTGTAATGCTAATTGGAATAATAATGGGAGCAATAATAATCTTCTTAATTGCAGTTATAATCTTTTTATTTATCGGAAAAAAAGGTGAAAAAAATGTCAAAAACAAAAAGAAATTATAAATTAATTTTTTACCTAACCGTATTAAGTATGTTATCAATAATCTCCTTATTATTTTTTATATATAGTTTTCTTAACTTTAATTCTATAATCGAAAAAAAGGATATTTATGCCAAGTTTATAATTGGAAAAACTATTGGAATAGATGTAAATGGAACTGCATTAACTTTTGGCATGCTTCCAAATTATGGACTTACTTCAACAAGATCTATAAATATCAATAATAATTATTCTCATGATGTATTAATACAAATAATGATAGATGGAAATATCTCCGAATATTTAATAGTATCAGAAAATGATTTCATATTAAAGCCCAATGAAAAAAAGAAAATAGATTTTATTGTTACTTCCTGCGCAAATTGTCCTGAAGGGACCTATGACGGGATTGTTATAATTTTAACTAAAAATCCTAAATATCTTTTCTTAAGGAAGATAACAAAGTATTTAAAATTCTTTTAAGTTTTCTATACATGAATATTGCTAAAAAAAGAGGCTTTGAAAAAAAGATAATATTATCTTTAATATTATTAATTTTTTTAATGACTTTTTTTGTTTTTTTTAATAATCCAAGAAGTTCGGGGAATGTTGTATTGGATTTTTTTATTAAGACTTTTGAAGTTGGAAACACGTTAGGTAGGATGTTTATAAGTATTGATTTTGATATAGAAATAAACAGTCCACAGAATATATCTTATAATTTTTCTAGATATGATAATTTAACAATAAATCTTAATGTATCCTCTTCAAGAAATATTAGTTCCTGGTATTATACTTTATTTGATATAAGGCATAATCTAACTATTAATGATAGTATATTATTTATTCCAAATGCTTCTTTAGATGTAGTTAGATTTGAAAATAATGTTTTAGTTAGTGCAGAAGATCTTGTTGGTAATATAAGGACGAAGAATGTATCTTTTTATGTTTTTGTAAATAATTCAGCGCCTATTATTAGGGATATTGATGAATTATATGTTTGTGAAGGACAGTTTTTAGATAGGTATTTTAATGTTTCAGATTCTGACGAATCTATTGATAGTGAAAGTTATTCACTTGAACCTTCTTATCCATTTAGTCCTTTTTCTTTAAATTATCTTAATCAATACAATTCGACAATTTTTATATATTGGATTTTTTCAGGAATAATTAATAAAGAGAGAGATATTGGTTTTTTTTCTGGATATCGGGTTATTCAAGAGAATATTACAGTTAGTGATGGTCAATTCGCTGATAGGAAATCAATAAATATTACTTTAATTGAAATTAATAATCCTCCTTTAATTATTGTTCCTCCAGGAGTACAAACTGTATGGACCAGAGGAGAAAATTCTACTTTTTATTATAAGATAGAAGGAACAGATTATGAAGATGGACTTTCAGATGATGGATATCTTAATTTTAATTTAAGTTTTTCAAACGAATCTCTTTTTAATATAAGTAGAAATGGGACTATTTATTTTAATGCAACAAATTCAAGTTATACTGGTGTTCATAATGTAACGGTTTGTGTCATAGATAGGAGTCTACCTGTAATACATCAAAATATTAGTGATTTTTGCTCACAAACTGGTTTATCTACCTCTGAATGCTATAATTTTAGTTTAACAATAACTGACGAGAATAGAGCCCCAATATTTGAAACTTATTATCCTGAATTAGTTCAAAATGTTGGTGGAAATGATCCACTTTATTTTAATATATCCACTAGAGACCCTGATGGAACAATTCCAGATATATATTGGTTTATTGATGATATTCAAAAAAAATATTCATCCTCAAAACTTATTGATATCTATAGTTTTTCTTTTGGTTGCGGAGTTTCTGGATTACATAAAGTAAGAGTGATATCTAGTGATGGAAATCTTAATTCTAGTTTAGAATGGAATTTAACTGTTACTAATGTGCCATGTTCAGTAACTGTTGCTCCTGCTGCTGCTGGTGGAGGGGGTGGAGGAGGAGGCGCTAAACCTATGTGCATTGAAAAATGGGCTTGTAATGAATGGGAGAAGTGTTATAATTTAACTGAATATATAAAATTAAATAAAATAGATTTTAATTTAAGTAAAGAAATTAATCTTAATTGTACTTTATTAGGATGGGATAAAGATGGTTGTGGTTTTCAAACTCGATCTTGTGATGATTTGAATAATTGCAATACTACACGAAATAGGCTTCCTTTATTAAGGCCATGTTTTTATACAATAAATCCCACTTGTTATGATAAGATAAAAAATTGTCATAATAATTCTTGTGAAATTTTAGTTGATTGTGGAGGTCCATGCAAGGCTTGTCCTAGCTGTTCTGATGGAATTTTAAATCAAGGAGAAGAACAGATTGATTGCGGTGGTCCGTGTAATTTATGTAGTCTTGAAAAACCTCTTTCAGTCACGCAAAAAACTGTAGGTTTTCTGATGATTGTATTTTTTATTATTGGATTATTATTAATTTTAGTATTAGTATTAATTGCAAATGAATATAGAAAAAGAGGAAAATTATTAAAGCAGATATCTAAAATATAAAATTTATAAGAAAATAAAAAAATAAATTTTGTCGTCGATAAAAATATTTTTTGAATCGAAAGGTTTTTAAATAGAGATTTCCTCATTTGAGTGTAAAAAGGTAAAATTTTAAGTTAGACTTAAATTAAAAAATCATCAATCTATTAGTCTGAACTTTTTTATATAAAACAATGACAGAAGAGAATAAAGAGTATGGTGCAGAATCAATAAAAGTATTGGAAGGCCTAGAGGGAGTTAGAAAAAGGCCTGCTATGTATATAGGGAGCACTGGAAAAGACGGTTTACATCATTGTGTTTATGAAGTTGTTGATAATTCTATAGATGAAGTAATGGCAGGTTATGCAACTTATGTTTTAGTAACAATAAATAAAGATGGTAGCGTTACTGTAGTTGATGATGGAAGAGGAATTCCTGTAGATAAACATCCTGTTTATAAGAAATCTGCTATGGAAATTGCTTTAACAAAATTACATGCGGGTGGAAAATTTGAAAAAGATGCTTATCAAATTTCAGGAGGATTGCATGGGGTTGGTGTATCTTGTGTAAATGCTTTATCAATAAAACTTATAGCAACTGTAAAGAAAGATGGTAATATTTATCAACAAGAGTATAAGATTGGTACACCTATCGGTGATGTTAAAGTCGTTGGAAAAACTGATAAAAAAGATAAAGGAACAACAATAACTTTTTTCCCAGATCCAGAAATTTTTTCAACTGTGGAATTTGATTTTAGTGTTCTAAAAAAAAGATTACAAGAAATTGCATTTTTAAATCCTAATGTAAAAATAATTCTTAAGGATGATAATGTTGGAAAAGAAGAAACTTTCCACTATGAAGGCGGATTAATCGAATTTGTAAGTCATATTAATAAATCCAAGACAATTTTACATAAACCAATTTATTTTAAAAAACAAGTTGATTCAAATGGGGTTGAAGTAGGATTGCAATATACAGATGGATATAATGAGAATATATTTGGTTTTGTAAATACAATTAATACCACTGAAGGTGGTACACATATTTCTGGATTTAAGACTGCTTTAACAAGAGCTATAAATGATTATGCTGAGAAAAAAGGTTTAATTAAAAATGAAAAAATCTCCGGTGATGATACTCGGGAGGGATTAACTGCAATAGTTTCATTAAAGATGAGAGAACCTCAATTTGAAGGTCAAACTAAGACTAAGTTAGGGAATTCAGAAATGAAAGGGATTGTTGACTCCATGGTTTATATTGCTTTAACTGAATATTTGGAAGAAAATCCATCAATAGCAAATAAAATAACTCAAAAAGTTTTAGCTTCTGCTAAAGCAAGAGAAGCTGCAAAGAAAGCAAGAGATCTTGTTAGAAGGAAGAATGCTATGGGCGGTTTATCTGGTCTTCCTGGAAAATTAGCAGATTGTTCATCTAAAAAAGTTGAAAGAACTGAATTATATATTGTTGAAGGAGATTCTGCTGCTGGTTCATCTAAAATGGCTAGAGATAAAGAATTTCAAGCCATACTTCCTTTGAAAGGAAAAATATTAAATGTTGAAAAATCTAATCCAACAAAAGCATTAAGTTCTGAAGAAATTCTTAATTTAATTACTGCAATTGGAACCGGAATTAAAGAAAATTTTGATATCGGTAAATTAAGATATAATAAAGTTATAATTATGACTGATGCTGATGTTGATGGATCTCATATTCGAACTTTACTTTTAACATTCTTTTTTAGATATGTACCAGAATTAATTGAAAATGGAAATATTTATGTTGCAGTTTCACCATTATATAGAATTAGGAAAGGAAAAGACATATATGTATATTCAGACGAGGAATTAAAAAAACATTTAGATAGATTGGGTGGTAAAGCTGATGTTCAAAGATTCAAAGGATTAGGAGAAATGAATCCAACACAGTTATGGGATACTACTATGGATCCTGCAAAAAGAATATTAAAAAAAGTTACTATTGATGATGCAGTTCTTGCTGATGCAACTTTTTCAATGCTTATGGGAGATGTTGTTGGACCTAGAAGAAAATTCATTGAAAAGAATGCAAATATTGCAGAAATAGATATATAAAAATAAAAAACGAAAAAAATAAAAAATAAAAATGGACAAAGAATTTTTTAGCGGATTGAAATTAATAATACTTGAAGGAACTTATTCATTAGTAAAATCTAAAAATGTATATCCGCAAGCATTTGCTAATATCCAGGATGAGGATGAAATTACTGTTGTTATTAAAGACAATGTAATTGAAAAAGAAGATATTATTTCTATAGAAAAAGCATTTAAGATAGTAACTTTTGATTCTATTATACCGTTAAATTTAATTGGTTTTATAGCAAAAATTTCTCAATTATTAGCAAAAGAAAATATAAGTATATTTGTGATTTCTTCTTTTTCAAAAGAATATGTTTTAATAAAAGAAAAATCATTAAAAAAAGCAGTAAGTGCATTAAAAAAAATAGGAGTTAAAATTTAAAATGATAAAAAAATGTGAGAAATGCAAGGTGCCTCTTGATGGTTGGAGATATAAATTCATTGCAAGACCTTTGTTTGGAGTAAAACCTGGGAAAAATAAAAATATTTGTAATAAATGTGAAAATAAATTAATAAATAAAAGGAGAAAATAATTATTAACAATGGCAAACGATGAGGATTTTGAAGAAGATCAAGAAGGTTTAGAAGAAGAATCTGAAGAGGAATCTACTGGTGAAGATAAATCTGAAGAGGATAATTCTGATTATGATGCAGATTCTATTGATAAAAGTGATATTAATTTAAAAGATATGGATGAAAATAGGGTAGTTGCTTCTGAAATTTCAAATGAGATGAAGAAAGCTTATATTGATTATGCAATGAGTGTTATTGTTTCAAGAGCATTACCCTCTGTTGAAGATGGATTAAAACCTGTTCATAGAAGAATTTTATGGGCTATGAAATTAATGGGTCTAGAAAAAGGTTCAACAAAAAAATCTGCAAGAATCGTTGGAGATACTATGGGTAAATTCCATCCTCATGGAGATATGGCTATTTATGATTCTATGGTTAGAATGGCTCAAGATTTTTCATTAAGATATCCATTAGTACATGGACAAGGAAATTTTGGTTCAATGGATGGAGATGGTGCTGCTGCTTCAAGGTATACTGAAGCTAAACTTAATCCTGCTGCTGTTGAATTATTACAGGATATTGATAAGGAAACTGTTAATATGATTCCTAATTTTGATAATTCTTTAAAAGAACCGGTTGTTTTACCTGGAAAGGTTCCAAATCTTTTAATTAATGGAAGTTCGGGAATTGCTGTTGGAATGACAACAAATATCCCTCCGCATAATCTTACTGAAGTTTGTGATGGAATTATTGCAACTATTGATAAACCAGAAATAACAACTGATGAATTAATGGAAATAATTAAAGGGCCTGATTTTCCAACTGGTGGACAAATTGTTGGTTCAAATCTTAAAGAATTATATGAAGTTGGAAAAGCTGGTTTTGTTATTAGAGGAAAAGTTACAACAGAAACAAGAAAAGATAAAGAATATGTTATAATCACTGAAATACCTTATCAAGTCAATAAATCTGAATTAGTTAAACAGATTGCTGAACTTGTAAGAGACAAAAAATTAATGGATGTTTCAGATTTAAGAGATGAATCAAAAGGTCTTGGAAATATAAGGATAGTTATTGAAATGAAAAAAGGTGCTAATGCACAATTTGCTATTAATAGGTTATATAAATCGACAAAATTACAATCTAAATTTGATGCTGTAGTAGTTGCACTTGAAGCAGGTATTCCAAAAACTTTTTCATTAAAACAAATGATTAATAGTTATATAAGTTATAGGAGAAAAATTGTAAGAAAGAGAACTGATTTTGATTTAAGAAAAGCTGAAGATAGGGAGCATATTGTTCAAGGATTATTAATTGCTTTAAAGAATTTAAATGAAATTATTGAAATAATCAAGAAATCAAGAGAAGAAGCGGCTGATAATTTAATGAAAAAATATGGTTTTTCAAAAAAACAAGCTGAAGCAATTTTAGAAACAAAATTAAGACAATTATCTGCATTAGAACAGGATAAATTAAAAGAAGAAGAAAAAAAATTATTAGAGTTCATTGATAAATGCAAGAAAATTCTTGGAGATGAAAAAGAAATTTATAAAATAATCAAAAGAGAATTGTTAGAAATAAAAGAAAAATATGGTGATGATAGAAGAAGTAAGATTATAAGATCTATTAAGGAAATTGAAGAAAAGGATTTAGTCCAGAAAAAAGATGTAATAATATCTGTAACTGATAAAGGTTATATTAAAAGAATGCCTTTTAAGATGTATAATGAACAGAAAAGAGGCGGTAAAGGAGTAATTGGAGCTGAACTTGCTAGTGAAGATTTTGTAAAACAATTGATTTCATGTTCTACACATGACCATCTATTATTGTTTACTGCTAGAGGAAGATTATTCTGGTTAAAAGCATATAAAGTTCCTGAATCTCAGAGATATGGAAAAGGGCAGGCAATTGTTAATCTCTTAAATATTAAAGATGATAGAATAACTAATGTTATTGCAGTTAAAGAATTCAATGGATATTTATTCATGGTTACTAAAAAAGGCCAAGTTAAGAAGATTAAACTTGAAATGTTTTCAAAACCAAGAACTTCAGGGGTTCGAATTATAAATCTTCCATTAGATAATACTGACACTGTTGTTGATGTAAAAAGAATTTCAGAAAAACAAGAAGTGATGATATTTTCAAAAGAAGGTCAAGGAATTAGATTTAATTCAGAAGAAGTTAGAGATATGGGAAGAGGAAGTTATGGTGTTGCTGGAATAAAACTAGATGGTAAAGATGAAGTTGTTAGTATGGAAATTGCATCTAATCCTCAATCTTCAATATTAACTATATCTGAAAATGGTTATGGAAAGAGAAGTATAGTAGAAGATTATAGATTAACAGGAAGAGCTGGAAAAGGCGTAATTAATCTTAATGTTACTGATAAAACAGGTCCTGTTGTATCAACAATAGAAGTTGATGACAAAGAAAAATTCGTTGTATCTACAAAGAAAGGAATGATGATAAGAACTAGTGTTAAGGATATCAGAGTAATGGGAAGAGCAACACAAGGTGTAAGAATAATAAAACTTGATGATGGGGATCATGTTGTTGATATAGCAAAACTTCAGGATGATGAAGATATTCCTGAAGGAGATCCTGAATTAGGTCAAAAAGGTCTTGGAGAATTTAATTAATAATTTTAAATTGAATGAATTCTAAAAAAAGTCTTATAATTTTAATAAATCTTTTGAGTATAATTTAATCTTGGTAAGGTTAATAAGATAAACTCCAGTCGCTTCAAAATTGATTAAATATAACTAGCTAAGAAGTTTAATTGAAATTCTAGAAATTTTATTAACCACTAGATAATATAATTTTGTTAAAGTTATCAAAGATTAAAGTTGATAGAATATTAACATTATTTAAAAAATAAATTGAATTTATATCTATTAAAGAACAATAACATTTAATGGAACATCAGATAAAGAGACTTCTACAACAGTATTTTCCAAAAAACTTTCATCATTATGGGCATCTATTTTTATTACACAACCATGCCTTGAAAATGATTTGAAAGATAATGATTCTTTTTTACCAATTGTTCCTTGAGTTATTTTTGGAATATAGAGTGAACCTGATTTTTTAGGCTCTCTAACAATAAACTTAAGGTTTTTTGAATCTGATGGAAAGGGTTTACCTTTTGCTGAATTATAAACTCCAGTTGAACCTGAACCTGTTGAAACAATAACTCCTGAACTTCTTTGAATCTCTTTTTTTCCTTTATATTCTATTTCATAAGTTGCTGTTTGCATGGATTTATCAGGACCTATAAAAACCTCGTTTAATGCCAAAGTTTCCAAATCAAATCCTTTAACTTTTGCTTTGGCCCTTTGTCTAACTAAAACAGAATATTTGCCTAATAAAATTCTAGATAATTTTTCTATTTCAGATGCTTTAATACTTGTAAGATAACCTTCACTGTATTCTGGTTTAAAATTTATTCCAAGAATTGGGGTATCTTTTAGATATCTTGCAACTGATAAAAAGGTTCCATCTCCTCCTAAAGTGATAACTAGGTCCTTATTTTTTATTTTATTTGTATCAAGATTTCTTCTTGAATCAAGGTATGTTGAATTAAGCCAAATTTTTTTATTTTTTAATGTTTCTTCAATTAGACCCAAATAATCATAACCTTCTTTAGATAGTGATTCAGCTGTAACTAGTAAAATATTTTTAAACATAATTTGATTTCATGGATATTATATTTAAATATATCTCTATAAATTTTTTATAAAAGAAAAATATTGTTCAAGAAGGCTGCAATAAATTAAATAATTTAAGATATAAAATATTATTTACTTTTTAGAATCTTCTTCGTCTTCTTCAAGTTCGTCTTCTTCATCTAAATCTTCTTCGTCTTCTTCATCTTCATCTAAATCTGCTTCATCATTCTCATCTTCTGAAACATCAATTTCTAATTCTTGTAAGACTTTGATTATTTTATCAAGTTTTTTATTGATTTCTTTGAATTGTTCTGATGAGATCCCTGAACTTCCTGATGAACTTGAAGAGCTATGTGTATTTCCTTGTTTTTCAAAGCATTCACTACATAAAACAGGTTTACTTCCTGTAGGTCTAAATGGAACTTGACATTTATTGCCGCATTTATTACATGTAGCATCATGCATTTCCATTGATCTTCTTTCAAATCTTCCTCCAGATGAACCACCAGATCTTCCACCGCTTGATCTTCCTCCAAACCTGCTTCCGCCTGATCTGTTTGAATATCCTCTGCTGTCTGATCTATCGGATCTATCTGATCTATCTCTACTATAATTTCCCATATTTATCTATTAAAATGAGTGTATATAAATGTTTACAAATTGGTAAAATTCATAAAAAAAACATTTTTTAGCTATTTTTTATAGGGTTATATACGCTATCGAGGAGATAAATCGAATTAAAATTTTACTTTTTAGCTATCTTCCACATAAGGAATATTCGCTATCGCGAGTTTAATACAACCAACTCCTATTTCCTAGCTATCTTCCACATAATGAATATTCGCTATCGCGAGTTTAATACAACCAACTCCTATTTCCTAGCTATCTTCCACATAATTTCAAAATAGTTTTTGTAACCTTGATTAATTTCTTTATTTTTGATAACTATTGCAATAGGGTCTTTAGCCCAAAGAATTATTGCGGTTTTATCTTGATAGATATTAATTGCGACGGGTGACGAATATTTTTCTGGAAGATATCGAACTTCAGAAAGTGGAATATTTTTTATTTTTTTATCTTGTGCTATGATTCTTGCCTTGATATTTTTTTGTTTTCTTTTTTTGTCATACCAATGAAAATAAAATTGTAGGATATCATAGGCATTTGGAGAAGCTCCTAAAATTAATATTTCTTTGGAATTTAATTGATCTTCAAAAACTGTTTTTAAACCTTCTTTACCCTTATAGAAATTTGTTTCTTCTTTTTCATGTTTTTTCGAATATTTTTCAAGCAAAGATTCGACTAATGGCGAAAGTGTATTTTGTTTTTCATTAATTATTTCTAGGATTCTATTGGGATTAGATGCAGAAAAGAGTTTTCTATTATTTTCTTTTATATAACCTACTAGTCCTTTTTTAGATAGCATTTCTGTTACGTCATAAACTGTTCTTCGATGAAGACCTGTTTTTCTTGATATTTGTCCTGCTAAAGATGGGCCTATATCAATTAAAGCTAGATAAACTTTTGATTCATTTTCAGTAAGTCCTGCTTCTATTAATCCGGTCATATAAAATTGATGAAATTAAAGTTTATAATATTTTCTATATGTGGTGATATTTATCACCTCATAAATTCATTTACCCGATTATCTATAGATATCTAAGAAATGTAAGGAGGAATAAATAAAATGAATGAAAATATTGAACGAGGATTGATACAATTAATTGCAACAGATAGAATTGAAATACCTGTTTCAAGCATGTCTGGAAAATTAAAAAAACAGAAACCAACAATAGCTTATGAAGTTGCTGAAGGTTTTAATAAAAGATATGATGGAGACAGAACTTATGCTAGAATTGAAGAAAGTGATAAAATGAAAGCAAGAGGAACTAAAGAAGCAATTCAAGAATTCAAGGAACAATATCCCAAATATGGAGAGATACTTCAAGGAAAGATTGATGAAAAAAGATCTGAAAGAGAAGTGCATTTGTATTTTGGAATGAAAGAAGGTTCTAGAATAACTGAAGCAGATTATCTTGGAGTTATGTCTGATTTAGGTTTTACTCCGGCTATGGCAAGAGATCTTTATCCTGCTTTAATGGATGTATCAAGAAAAATCTCTCGAAAAAGAAATGAAGAAAGAAGTATCCTAATAGGATAAAAAAATAATTTTTTTATTTTTATTCATTAATTTTAAAATTGTAATAAAATGAAAACAAACATAAGAAAGAATTCAAGACATTTAAGATGGAATTGGCACCTTACTGATGAAATTGATTCAGATGGAAGGAATTATTTAAGATATCATTTTGTAGTTGTTGATGATAGAAATCGAGAAGGAATTCTAGGAAAGATATTAGAAAATCTAGCAAGATATTCCGAAGCAATTCAAATTAGAAGAGAAGATGGAAAAGTTAAAGATAGCGATTTGAGATATTTATTTTGCAGTTATGATTCTTTAATTAAACCCGAAATGATTAATTGGAGCAATATAAATAAGCCAATTAAACGTGATCTTGATTTAAGGGAAAGAAAAATTGGAAATATTGAAGATTATGTTGCTTCTTTATATAGTTAAAATTTATTTTTTTTATTTTTTTTATTAAAAACTTAGCCCTTTAAGCAAGAACTAATCTCCTCCATCTAAAAACCATTTGCTAATATTTATAAAAACTTAGCTTAAATGCTAGGATTGTTCTAAAATCTCCAAAACCCTATTAACAATATTTATAAGTTAAATATCTATATGTATATATATTGAAATTTCAAAAGATGGTGAAAAAAAGAAGTGATAGCTTAGCTTTAGTTATGCTAATGGCATTTGTTATGGTAGTTGTATTATTAGATATGGCAAGTGCGTCAACACCTGGAAATATAAGCACTTGTCAAGAGTTGAATGAATCTGGAACTTATTATTTGAATAGAAGTTTGAATGGGAGTGACGTAGTAAGTATTAATTGTTTTAATATAAGTGCAAATGATATAATTTTAAATTGTGATGGAAAAAGTTTAGATTTTAATGGTGCAGAATCTTTTTTATTTAATAGTTCAAATACCAATAATTTTACATTTATTAATTGTAATGGTAGTTTTAATTTTTTTTATTTTATTAATGTAAGTAACTTTAATTTTATTAATAATACCTTTTATGGGGGTATAATTTATTCTATAAATTCTAGTAATTTTAATATTGATAATAATATTTATTTATTAGGATGGTTGTTTTTTGAAAATTCTAGTAATAATAAAATCCTTAATAATAGCTTTTTTAATAGTGGTGGAGGCAATTCTGGATCAGTTATTAATTTAACACTAAGCAATAATAATTCAATAATAAATAATATTATTAATGATACTGATCTTAGTATTTCACTTCATTACAGCTTTAATAATAGTATAATAAGAAATAATATTTCTTGGTCAGGGAATGCAGGAATATATTTAGAAAATAGTAGTGAAAATAATATTATTAATAATAGTCTATATTATTCTGATAATTTTGATTTATTTTTAATATCCTCCAATAATAACAACGTATCTTTTAATTTTATGGAAAATACAGTAGATGCTGATCATTCAGGGTTAGTTATGTCTAGTTCCCATAATAATTATTTTAATTCTAATCATTTATTAAATATTCCTCTTGGAGTATATATTGTTGGATCAAAGAATAATACATTAAGAAATAATAATATATCCAATGCCACATATACTGTTTTTTTTATGGCTAATGAAAATCTGGAGATGGTAAATGATATCGATAGGTCTAATATTTTTAATAATAAATATTTATATTATAATTATTCAATTTCTGATGTAGTTTTTGATTCTTTTAATTCAAATGATTCGGGAGGTTTTTTTTGTGGAATGTGTAATAATATAACTATTAAGGATTTAAATTTGTCCAATAATGGTAATGCGATTTATTTTTTTAATGTAACAAATTCATCCATAACAAACATTTCTTCTTATGATAATAATTATGGAATATTAATATTTTATTCAGATAATATTAATATTTCTAGAAATTATATCTTAAGAAATAATGATGGACTAGGTTTATATTACTCTTATAATAATATTGTAGATTCTAATGTTATAATAAACTCTTCTAGCAGTGGAATTGAATTGTATTATTGTAGAAATAATACTTTAATAAATAATAATCTTTCAGGAAGTTATAGGAATTTTAATATTTATGGATTAGAAAATCAAGATTTTAATAATAGAATAGATACAACAAATTTAATAGAAAATCAATTTAGAATATACTCTAATTATTCTATAGCGAATTATATATTTGATAATAACACTTCGCCTAATCCCGGAGTTTTTTATTTTGCAAATTGTACAAATATTACTATAAAAAATAATAAAATCATTGATACAAATGCTAATTCTATTTCTCTTTTTAATGTTACAAATTCCAGTATAATTAATATGACCATAATAAATAGTAGTTATGGTATTTATTTTCAAATGTCTAAAAGTTTAAACATAAGCAGTAATTTTATTTCATCTAGTGCTATTGATCTATATGGATTTAATTTTAGTTATAATATCATATCTAAAAATAATTTATCAGAATCTACTTATGCAGTATGGTTATTAGAAGGAATAAACAATTTAATTTATGATAATACTTTTGATTCAACAATCTCTTATGGATTAAATTTGCATAATATTTCATATTCAGAAATTTCTAATAATTATTTTGAAAACTTATTATTACCTATTGAAGTTAGAAATAATTTTTATAATTATTTTTATAATAATTCTATTAATAATACTCGCGGGTCATATTCTGGTTCAATATATATTTATAATTCCAATTCTTTAGAATTTCATAATCAATTAATTGAAAATAGTTCCATTGGAGGGGATATCGAATTATCATTATCAAATAATATTTCTTTTATTAATTCTACTTATAATATTTCTAAAGAATATGTTGGTTCAAACTCGAATTTATCTAGGAAATGGTATTATAAAGCATATACAAGTTCATCAAATGGTAGTGCCCTTGGAGATGTGACAATAACAGCAACAGATGTTAGAGGTAATAGTGAATTTAGCAGATTAACACAATCTAATGGTTATAGTTATTTATTATCTTTAACTGATTATGTCAATAATGGCACACATAGGATTTATTTTTCTAATTATACGATTGTTGCTAGTAGGAGTTCTTTTAATGGAAGTAATCATACATTTAATTCTAGTTTAACAAGGAATAAGTATAATGATTTATTTAGTTTAACTTATAGTCCTGCAACTACGCCTCCTTCAACAGGGGGGGATACTAGTGGGGGCGGTGGTGGAGGTTCATCTGTAAATATTTCTGTAACTACTCCAAATACAACAAGTTCTGGAACAACGCCTGGAACTTTTTCTGGAATAAATATTAATTCTAGTTCGGTTACTTTGACATGGAATATTAATATTAATCAGGTTAAAAATTATGAAATTAGATATTGCACTACTCAAATTACAGAAGCAAATTGGAATACTTGTTTATCAACTGGTTTTATTGAACCTACAAGAAGTAGTTATGTAATAAATGGATTAAATCCGGATAATAATTATTATTTTGGAATAAAGGCATTATATAATAATTATTCTTATTCATCAATATTAAAATATTTCACAACTAAAACTGATGCAGTTTTACAGATAAATCAATCACAAAATTCTTCAGTTGAAAATCAAAATTCAAATGCTAAAACTAATAATATTTTGATTTATTTTTCAATATTATTTTGCGCAGTATTATTTTCAGTAGTTTTATTTTTTATATTAAGATATTATGAAACGACTAAAAATGAAGATTTGAATGTTTTTTCAAATTCTTCTAAATTTGATAAGGTTTATTTTGAATCTTCTCCTACTGCACCTAGGCTAGCACCAAGCGAAAATATAGAGATTAAACAAGATTTACCTGAGAAAAAAATAACTGAAACAATTTTAAATGAACCTTTGAAAAAATTAGCTCCTATAAAGAAAAAAGATGTTGTAATTCCAAAATTGGATATAGTTGAAAATAATCCTATAGTTGCTAAAAAACCGGTTCAAGATATAAAAGTAGAATCAAGAACAAATCGGATAATTGGTCAAATTAGGAATAAGTTAAAACTTCCATATAATAAACAAATTAATTCTAATCCTTCATTAAATAAACAAATTAATTCTTTAAAAAAAGAAAGTCCTTATGTTACAAAGGATAATATTGCTATTGAATTTGTTAAAAATAAATAGGCTTTTATTTATCTAATCTACAAAACTTCTACTCGGTTATTTAATTTATTATTAATAAGATTTTACAAAATTAAATAACCTCTACTCGGATTTGTAGATTACTGATTATTTATTTATCTAATCTACAAAACCTCGCCAAAACCGATTAGTCTCCAGTGGCCGCCTATATTTCTTGCAATTCCTACGCTTTCTCCTTTTATCGGAACAACGGGAATTTTAAGTGTGAACTCTACTTCGTTATTTTTTATCTTATGGACTTTTCCAACTGTTGTAGTTGTATTTATAGATAGCATTATCATTTCACTTAATTTTATATCTTCAATAACTTTTTTTTCTTGAATACCTAATACTTCATCAAATAACTTATATTTTAATTTAATTTTTTCAGTAATTTCTGGAAGTGAACCAATTGTTGAAACTACACATCCGGATAAAGAATCTGCTCTAGTCATAATATTATCTAATTCTGTTTCAAAAGCAAGACTTCCCCCAGGGGTTGCTTCTGATATTGGGAAACTTCCCCTATATATTGAAGTGATTTTAGTTTTCAATGTTTTGTAAGAAATTTGATTTGCTTGTTTTTCAATTATACCTGGTTTTATTTCAATTTCATCTCCAACTTTTAGCTTTCCTTTTTTTAAAATTCCAGCAATAACTCCTCCATGTAAATCATTAATTTTAGTTCCTGGCCTATTTATATCGAAACTTCTTGCTATAAGGAATAGTGGTTTAGAATCAGAATCTCTTTTTGGCACAACTAGCTCCATTAAAAAATCTTTGATTTTTTCAATATTAATATTCTGTTGAGCGGAAACTGGAATTATTGGAGAATTTTCAGCAATAGTTCCTTTTACAAATTCCTTTATTTCTTTGTAATTTTCTAATGCTTTTTCTTTTGTTACAAGATCAATTTTATTTTGAACAATTAAAATCTTATCTATTCTTTTTGCTTGAATTGCTATAAGATGTTCTTTTGTTTGAGGTTTTATTCCTTCATTTGCTGCTACAACTAAAATTGCAGCATCCATTAAAGCAGCACCTGATAACATTGTAGCCATTAACATCTCATGACCTGGACAATCAATAAAACTAACATATCTTTTTTTATTATTTTTTTCTAATATCATATCTGCATAACCGAGTTTTATTGTTATACCTCTTTTAATTTCTTCTGAATGAGTATCTGCAAATTTTCCTGTTAATTTTGAAAGAAGAGTGGTTTTTCCATGATCAATATGTCCTACCATACCTATATTTACCATTTCTATTCCTTCTATATTCTGTTCTTTATCCATAGATATAACAAAATCTTAGGGTTTTTTAAGGTATCTATTCAAAAGAAAAAGTTTTTAATTAATATTAACTATACATTTTATATAGTTAAAAAATTTAATTTTAAAATGGGGATTATTAATTATATGGGTATATTGATTGATTTTGTATTACATATTGATAAATATCTTGGGATTATTATTGATAAATTCGGGATATTAACATATATTATATTATTTTTTATTATTTTTTTTGAAACCGGACTTGTAATAACTCCTTTTCTTCCAGGAGATTCTTTAATATTTGTAACTGGTGCATTTGCTGGAAAGGGGGATATTAATATTTATTTAATCTATATTTTGTTTTTGATTGCTGCAATTCTTGGAGATAGTTTAAATTATTTTATTGGAAATTATTTTGGTGAAAAGGTTTTTGCTAAATCTAGATTTTTTAAAAAAGAACATCTTGATAAAACCAAGGATTTTTATAAAAAACATGGTGGAAAGACTATTATTTATGCAAGATTTATTCCAATTGTAAGGACATTTGCCCCGTTTGTTGCTGGGATTGGTAAAATGGAATATAAAAAATTTTTGAGTTATAATATTATAGGCGGAATAGCTTGGGTAACTTTATTTCTTTTTGGAGGATATTTTTTTGGTAGAATTGATTGGGTAGAGAAAAATTTGACTTTATTAATTTATTTAATTATTGGATTTTCTATTTTACCTATAATTTTTGAATTTTTTAAAGCTAAGATAAGTAAAAGAAAGAAAAGGTAAAACTGATATTTTATAAAAAAAATATTATTTTAATGTTATTGTAATATATTATTTGGTTTATGGGATAATATTTTAACCTCAATCGAATAACAATAGCTTTATAAAGGGACATCCCTTTAGAGTAGTAAAATATATATAGTTGATTTATTTATCTATATAATGCCCTGTTCGGGAAAAGAGTTCTGTGATTTTAAATAAATTAAGAAAACAATAAAATGCAACAATTAAAACACATAAAGCCTGTTTATGCACAATGTCCTAACTGTTTCAAGAAATATGATATGGTTGAATGGGGCGTTAGATGTCCGGCATGTAAGGATAAAGACTTTTCTAAAGAAAATAAAAAACATTAAGTTTTTTATATTATTCAAATTTAATATTTTTAAAATATTAATATTATAAAATTAGATGTAAAAATCAAGCTTTTTCTTCTTTAGCTGGAATTAATTCTGCAAACTTTTTTTCGCCTTCTTTTAAAACTTTAGCATTAATTTGTGATGTTTTAGAGGATATTTCTTCTCCCCTCATAGTTTTTCTTAATCTCATACCTTTTCTTCTATCTTTCATTCCTGGACCTAAGGTTAGTAGTTTTCTATGATAAGTAGTGCCTTCTAGTCCTTTAAAACCCGGAATTCCTGAGATATCTGAAGTTCCAGTAATTTCTAGTTTATACCCTTTTAAATTTTCAGAGAGATCTATACCATCTAAATGTTCGCCTATCTTTTTACCAATAAGTATTTCATTGTCAGACTCTAATTTATATGTTTTTCCTTTATCAGATATATTTATTTTAAATGGCATAATAATTAATTGATATAAGGGTTTTTAAAGGTTACTTTTTTTTAGTTTAAAACCTGAATATCGCCTTTTTAATCATAAATATTAATTAGAACTTAATTTTAGCAATATTATTTAAATTATTAAGAGATTATATGCCCCAACCAGGATTAGATTTTCTTTTAATTTGAGCTATTTTTTGCAATGTTTGAATCTCTTCTTGAGTTAAAAGATCTTTATTATCTTTTAATTTTTTAAATTGATTTTCAGACATATCTGTAAAAAGTTCATTTGTATTAATCAATTGTCTTTCAAAATTTATTCCAGGAAGTGAGATAGCAATTTCCTGACCTGTTGTAGCTTCGTTTAGTTGTTTTTGATTATCCTGCAGTGCTTTAATATTTGCTATTTGTTCTCCTTCTTCATTCATCATAGGAATATTTGGCTTAATTTTACCTGCTTCAACACGAATTCCAAAAATTGCAGGATTTGAATTTCTAAAAACAAATTGATTTAATATTTTAACTCTGCCAATTGTTGCAAGTTCAGTCATTTTTTGACGTTTTATATCATTTCTTTTATCTTCTTGGAATTTGGTAACATTTTCAATTAATTTATAGACAACATCTTCTTTTAAGATTTTAACTTTTAAATTCCCCATTTGTTTTACATCTTCATCTTCTTCTGTATTAAATGCAAGTACAATTGCATTAGTTGGATCCTCATTTAAGTTAGCTTCAGCAGTGATTATATCTTTTTTATTTATTTTTCCAATACCTGCACTGATTATATCTATTTTATTTGCTTTAAGTAGATTGATTAAAGCTTCTAAACTTCCTAATGAATCTGCTTTTATTACAATCCCGGAGGAATCGGTTTTAATTTTTTCACCAACTTCTTTTTTAAATTCTTTTTTTAAAGTTTCTAAATTATCTTTAAATAATGTAAATGGCATACCTGGAAGTACATTATTACAATCGATTAGCTGCATTCTTATGCCTGTAGCAGCAGTAACTTCTTGAGCAGGTTTATATTTATAGGATACTGGCATTATTTCTTCTAAAACTCTTATTTTTGTAACAACTGGTTCATCAAAACTAGCAATTGCAATCGTATCTTTTAATGAAAGAGTTCCATCATAAAGAATAGCTTCTGCGAATTGCATTGTTTTTTCTTTTTTAATTTCTAAAATAACTCCTTTAGCAACAGTGCCTAATTTAAGATTTTCTTTAAGAAATTTTTGAGAAAGTCCGCATAACATCATAATTAGTTCATTAATACCTTCATTAGACCTAGCAGATAATGGAACAAGAGCTAATTGACTTGTAAAGTCGGTTATTTCATAGAAAGGTTTAGCATTAAATCCGTGATGGTGTAAGGCACCCATTATTGTAAAAAGTTTTTCTTGAAAATCTAATTTAGCATTTGTTGATTGCATTTCAATACTATCTTTAAGATTTTCAGATAATTTTCTCCAACCCGAAATATTATCGAGTTTATTTAAAGCAACTAAAAATGGAGTTTTATTTATTTTTAAAATTTCAATTACTTCAGCTGTTTGAGGCATTATTCCTTCATTAATATCAATAACAAGTATTGCTAAATCTGCTAAATTTCCCCCTCTTTTTCTAAGGTGAGAAAATGCAGCATGACCCGGAGTATCTATAAATAAAAATCCTGGAAAATCTAGTTGAATATTTCCTTTATCAATTAAAGGGCATCTTTTTTTTATATTTTCCATTGGAACAAGTGTAAAAGATATCTTTTGAGTAATTCCCCCTGCTTCACCTTCAGCTACTCCTGTTTTTCTAATATTATCTAATAATGAAGTCTTTCCATGGTCTACATGACCTGCTACTGTAACAATTGGTTGTCTTTGTGTCATTAAAAGTGAAAGAATAAACTATTTATAAAGCCTATCTTAATAAATTTATTATGAGTTTTAAACATGCTATTAAATTTATAGTATTAAATATTATTAAGTAAAGATTTTACTTGAATAATTTTATGTCCCCCAATGATTAAAGATAAAACTTTTGAAAAAAGTTATTGTATGGGGTGTGATCCTCAAAAGAGATTATTTAATTATATTGCTAATAAGAAAATTAATTATTCTATTAATTGTGAGAATCATTTATTAAAAATGAAAATAGATTTAGGGAAGATAATAGAAAATCGTGAGATTAGCTTAAATAAATATAAAAAATTAGTTTTAATAAATGAAACTACATCTAAAAATCTAATCTCTTTAGTTTTGATTTATAATTCAGTTTATTTATTTAATTCTTAAAAAAATAAAATAGTAATGTTTTTAAAGGATTATAATTATGAAAAATAACTATGACAAATGAATTTGAACCTTATGGGTATAGTCTTGAATATTATTTTGAAGATCAGGGATTAATAGTTAGACCTAGAATAAACTTTTTAGATATTTCTTCAAGTTATGCTGATAGATGTATAAATCAAGATAAAATTATGCCTTTTATGATCAGAGATATAAGGAAATTAAATCAAATCGTTTATCCATATTATTCTAATGATCCAGATTCTTTTGAAGATTTTCTTGTAAAATTTGATAATAAAAGAAATAAAAAGAATCTTGAACCTAGGATTGCTGATATTGAAACTTCATTACATGATCCTCTTTTTTTATTAAAAGTTAATTCAAAAGGTAGATCCTATTATCAATTATCAGAAAAATTAATTTCAAGAACAGATGACCTCTCTGATGAATCAAAAGTTTTATCTATAAAAATTGCTAATGATATTTATGAAGGTTTATTATGTAATCAATATGGAGAAAAGGGTAAATCATCTCCAATATTTTCTATTTGATTTTTTTGATTTTCCTTTTTCCTTTTTCAATTTTTCCTGAATTTCCTGATATCCTTGTAAAAATCTATTAAATTCATTAAGTACCTCTGAAATAATCTCATTTTCTTTTAATGTATTTTCTGCAATAACTGTCCAATTAATTCTATAAATTTTATTTTCACTTAGATAATCTCCAGTTATTTCAGCTAAACCATGATATTTTGAAATTAATCTAAGATTATATCCCCCAACAAGAGTTTTATTTAAAGTATTTTTAGATTCATTATTTTCTATTAAATTTAAATATATTGAGTTGGATTCGTATGTTCCATGTGTAGCAAATCTTAAACTTATTAGTTTTTTTATTATAATTTCTTTTACATCATTCACTTTTTTCTCCAAGGATAAATCGGATGTTGTCATTTTAAAAATTCACTATGTATTTATTTAGAACTCTTTATGTTCAAATATAATGAGATGCAAGTATATATATTTTTCTTTAAATGTTGTTAGGAATATTTAAAACATAGATTTTCTTGTAAATTAAATGAAAGAAAAATCTATAAATGAAATAAATGAGATATATGATCTTGAGTTAACTAGGATTATAAGAACAATAAATAAAGAAAAATCAAGGAATGTATTATTGCAATTTCCAGAGGGAATGAAACCCTATAGCCAAGTTATTTGTGATTATATTGAAGAAAATACTAAGAGTAATTGTTTTATCTGGATAGGTACTTGTTTTGGAGCTTGTGATATACCTGTTGAAACAGAGAAACTTGGAATAGATTTAATTATTCAATTTGGACATTCAAATTGGAGTTATAAACGTACAGATATTAATGTTTTGAAAAAATAAAATAGATTTATATTTGAAAGCTTTTTTCGTATTCAGGATTATTTTTTATAAATGATAATATTTCTATAACTTCTTTACCTCTAATTTTTAGAATTACTTCTTTATCTCCTGATTCGCATGTTATAATTTCCTCATTTGGATTCATCCCTCTGATTTCTTTTATTTTGCATGTTGATTCACAAATGACTGATTCTTCAAAAGCTTCATTAATTTTTTCTTTAATCATTTTTGGATTTTCTGATAAAGCTTTTTCAATTTCCGGAGCTCCTTTTTTAACTGCATCTATACATTCTTCTTTAATCGTGCATGGAATACCCATATCAGCTTTTTCTTCAGAAATACATATTTTCATTGTTTTAAAAACATGAAACCAATAGAAATATGCGCTAATTAATAATATTAATACTAATATAACCGCAAAAATAATTAGGATTATTTTTAATAATTTATTCATGATAATATAACATTTTAATCATTTAAAAGCTTTCTTAAAAAACCCGCTCTTTATGGAATTAATGAAATGTATTAATTTAATTCACTTATTTTTTACTTTTTCTCCCCCTTAAGTGAGGAGAAACAAGTAAAAAAAAGACAAAATATATGCCTAAAATAATAAACATAATAGAATCCGGAGGAGATTATCAATAAACCAAAATGTTTTTAATTGACTTTTAATAATATATATTATAATATATATGAAAGGTATAAATAAAAAAGAGGTTATGGTTGAAAGTAGATATAAATTTAAATCTAAATCTGATTATTCTAGACTATCTAAAGAGCAGGTTTTAGAGGAATTAAATACTTCTTCAAATGGATTATTAGTAAACGAAGTTGAAAAAAGAATTCACCAATATGGATTAAATCAAACAATAAATAAAAAAAAGAAACATTTATTATTTAGATTTTTAATGAAATTTTTTAATCCATTAATATTATTATTAATTGTTATAACTATTTTTTCATTAATTTATTCTGAGAAAGCTAGTGCTATATTAATTGTTTCAGTTATATTAATAAGTGTAATAATTGATTTTTTTCAAGAACATAATTCTGAAAAAGCTATAGAAAAATTAAATGAGATAGTAAAAACAAAAGTTAATGTTATAAGAAATGGAAAAAGAAAAGAAATTGATGTAAAAAATCTAGTGCCCGGAGATATTGTAGAGTTATTTGCAGGAGATATGGTTCCTGCTGATATTAGACTTATCAGTTCAAATGATCTTTATGTAAATCAATCTTCATTAACTGGAGAATCTTTTCCAATAAGGAAAATTGTTGAACCTATTGATAAAATAACTAATAATGTGACTGAATTAAAGAATTTAGTTTTTATGGGTTCAAGTATTGTAAGTGGAAATGGAATTGGAGTAGTTTATGCAACTGGAATAACAAGTGAATTTGGAGAAATATCAAAGAGTCTAGCAAAAGAAAGACCACCTACTAGTTTTGATAAGGGGATTAATAAATTCACACTTCTTATGATAAAATTAATTTTGCTTTTAGTTGTTGGAATTTTTGGAATAATTATGGTTGTTAAAAGAGGTTCATTTAAGGATGCATTATTATTTTCTCTTGCTGTAGCGGTTGGACTAGCTCCAGAATTATTGCCGATGATTGTTACAATTAATTTATCCAAGGGTGCTACAAAAATGGCTACTAAAAAAGTTATTGTTAAACATCTTAATTCTATACAGAATTTTGGTGCAATGGATATCTTATGTACTGATAAAACTGGAACACTTACTCAAGATAAGGTTATTTTGCAGAAACATTGTGATATTGATGGAAATGAAGATAATGAGGTTTTAAAAATGGTTTATATTAATAGTTATTTCAAACTGGATTAAAAAATTTACTTGAAAAAGCAATATTAGAACATGAAAAAATAGATATAAAAGATTATAAAAAAGTTGATGAAATTCCTTTTGATTTTTCAAGAAAAATGCTTTCTGTTGTTGTAGAAAATAAGATTAAAAATAATGAACAATTGTTAGTTAGTAAGGGTGCTCCTGAAGAAATTTTTAAAAGATGTTCTCATTATGAGATTAATGGAAAAGTTGTAAAACTTGATAATAAGACTTTTTCAAATTTAAAAAAAGAATATGAAAAATTAAGTAAAGAGGGATTTATTGTTTTAGCTATTGCATATAGAAAATTTATTCAAAAAAAAGGTAAATATTCAGTTAATGATGAGAATTTACTTATTTTAAAAGGATATGCAGCATTTTTAGATCCGGCTAAACCTCGTGTCAAGCAAGCAATTGATTTATTGGAAGCACATGGGATTGAAGTGAAAATTTTAACTGGCGATAATGAATTAATTACACAGAAAATATGCAAGGATGTTGATATAAAGATAAAAGGAATTTTAACAGGCGATTTGATTGATAATATGGATGATATTAAGTTGAAACTTGCTGTTGAAGATAATACTATTTTTGCAAGAATGAATCCTCAACAAAAAGAAAGAGTTATACTTGCTTTAAAAAGCAATAATCATGTAGTTGGTTATTTAGGGGATGGAATAAATGATGCACCTTCATTAAGGGCGGCAGATGTAGGTATCACAGTTAATAATGCAGTAGATGTTGCTAAAGAATCCGCTGATATTGTTTTGTTGGAAAAAAGTTTGATTGTATTAAATGTTGGTGTAATTGAAGGAAGAAAAACATTTGGAAATATTATTAAATATATTAAGATGAGTGCAAGTTCTAATTTTGGAAATATGTTTTCAATTAGTGGTGCTACTTTATTTTTACCATTTTTACCTATGCTTCCTGTTCAGATTTTATTCAATAATTTTCTTTATGATTTATCTCAGATAACTATTCCTTCTGATGATGTTGATAAAGAATATTTGAAAAATCCTCATGATTGGAATGTTGGTTTTATTAAGCGTTTTATAATATTTATTGGTCCATTAAGTTCTATTTATGATTTTATTACTTTTGGAATTTTGATATTTGTTTTTAAAGCTAATGAAGCATTATTTCATACAGGTTGGTTTATTGAATCTTTGTGCACACAAGTTCTTGTTATATATGTAATAAGGACAAATAAAATTCCTTTTATTCAAAGTAGGCCAAGCAAGGCATTAGTATTTTCAACATTAGGGATAATTGCATTAGCAATTATTGTTCCTTTTACAAAATTAGGAACTTATCTTGGATTTGTTAATTTACCTCCATTATATTTTGGAATTTTATTTATTTTGATATTTACATATTTGTTATTGGTTCAATTAGTTAAGACGTGGCTTGTTAGAAAATATGGATTTCAATAAAAAAGTAATTTGCTTTATAGCAAATTAGATTAAGATAGTATTTTTATCTAAAGTAAATTTAGCTAAAAATATTGTTTAAAAAAATCATTAAGTTTATAAAATATCAATCAAATCAATTATATGGAATTTTGTCCAAAATGCGGATCTGTAATTATGATTAATAAATGTGCTAGATGTGACTATACTCAAGAGCATGCTGTTAAACTTGAATCTAGCCAGATGATAGAAACAAAAAAAGAAGTTGTTGTAGTAACTGAAGGTGAACATGAGATTCATCCTATTGTTAATGAAAGATGTGAAAAATGTCAAAACCCTCAAAGTTATTTTTGGACTAAACAAACTAGAGCAGGTGATGAAGCTGAAACAAAATTCTTTAAATGTACAAAATGCAGTCATACTTGGAGAAAATATAGGTAGATATTGCCTATTATTTTACAAATAAAAATATTTCTTTAAAAATTCTTATAATTTTAATGTCAGGAAAAATTAATTTATTCAACGAATAATTTTGCTGATAATAGTAATAATAATCCCAGTATTATTGCAACAACATTAATTATTCTTTTTTTCTTATTTTTTTCCTTATAGATTTCTGGAATAAGATCCATTATAGCTATGTAAATAAATCCGCCTGCTGCAATTGGAAGCATAATTGTTGCATGTTCTTTAATTGAGATGAAATAATATCCCAAAATTCCTCCAATAACCGATGTAAGTTGAGCTAGGAAACTAAATATTATTGCTTTGTTTCTTTTAAATCCTCCATAGATAAGAACTCCAAAATTTCCTATTTCCTGAGGAAGTTCATGCAAAATTATTAATAAGCTTGTTATAACTCCTAAAGGAATAGAAACAAGAAACGCACTTGCTATTAGGATTCCGTCAATAAAGTTATGGATAGCATCCCCGTAAAGTACTAGATAACTATAAACATGTTCGCAATGACCTTTATGACAATGATGCCAATGCAATAATTTTTCAATAGCATAAAATAATCCAAATCCTGAAAAAAATAATAATGCAGTTAATAAAAATGATAATTCTCCGATTGATTCTGGCAATAAATGAAAAAATGCTCCACCCAGTAAAGTGCCTGTTGCAAAAGAAACCAAGAAAAGTAATATTTTTTGTAAAACTTTTTTTGAAATTAAAAGCGAGAAAATTCCAACTAAACCCAAAAGACCATTTATAATAGTCATTAAAATAATCCAGTATAATATTTCCATTTTTATAATATGATAAAATGATTTAAAAAGGTTATTGATTTTAATTATCAATAAGAAAATGACGAAAAAATCAAGAAATACCAACCAAAAAAGAATTATTGAAGAAATTATTTATTCAAGAAAGGAATTTTTTAATGCTGAAGAAATTTTTAAATTAGCTAGAAAAAAAGATTCTAATATTGGTATTGCTACAATCTATAGATTTTTGAAAGAAATGAAAGATAAGAATTTATTAAATAGTTATATTTGCGATAGGAGAACATTATATTCGCTAGATAAAAAAAGTCATTGTCATTTTATTTGTGAAAAAACTGGCAAAGTAATTCATTTCGAATTAGATTCAATTGATTTCTTAAAAAAAGTTAAGGAAAAAATTCCTGGGTCAATAACTAGTTTTCAGTTAGAGATAAGGGGTATTTGTGAAGATTGCAATAATTCAGATTAATTTTGTTAATATTGCTATACCTAGGCCTATTAATAATAAACCTGCAATTAGATGAATATATCTAATTTTTCTATCTTTCCAATCGCTTAATTCTTCAGTGGAAGATAATCCAAAATAAACTAGAAGAGTAATAATGATCATTGGAGAAACAAATATTAGATTATAAATTAATAACCATGGTAATGTTTTAATAAATTCAAGCCCTGATAAAGATCCTGATGCTATTAAATAAGGTCCCATTGTACAAGGTAATAAGAATATTGTTACAAATAGTCCTATAAAAAAAGCTCCTTTTGTACCTGTAATTTTTTTAATCCAAATTTTAAGTTTTGGCCTTAATTTTAATGGCATTTCAGTTGCAAATCCTCCGGGTTTATATGATAAAAAATCTTTTACATTTAATAATCCCAGAAAAATCGCAAATAAAGCAAGCGAATTCGATATATATGGATAAATTGAAGATGCAAAATCCTTGAATCCTTTAAATAATTGAATCATTACTAGTCCGTAAAAAAAATATCCAATAAAAATTGCTAATGTAAATGCAAATCCTCCATATAATACTTTTTTCTTATTTCCTGGATTTGCGATTAATATTGAAACAAGAACCATTAACATAACTGCAAATTCACAAGGATTAACAGCATCAGCTAGAGCTAGAGTTATAATTTTAATTAATGTTAAATCTGCCATTATTTCGAACAAATTGTATCGGCTGATTGAATGCAGTTTGTTTCTTCAGCTGAACAAGTTCCTCCTGTTTCGTTTTTTAGGACATTAATATTTGTTTTGCAATCACAACCAGCAATATCAGCTAATTCTTTAATGGATTTGACATTGGGATATAATTTTCCATAAAATTCCCATGTAGGAGTTCTAGTAATTTTTTTTGAATCACATATTAATGGTTGTTTATCGCATTCAATAATATTGAAAAGATTAATGTATTCCCCTAAAATTTCTTTTTGTTGTTTACAATGTATGCAATCGGATTGTGAATACATTATACCTTCTTTTGCTATACATAAAATTGTTTTTTCTTCAGGAGTTTCTTTATTGTAGTTCTTATAAGCATAAATCGATGAAATTATTAGTAAGACTATTAAAATTAAAATAATCCAAGTCATTGTGTCTTTTTTCATATTAAAATTATTTTATATATATTATTAAAGGTTTTTATTAATTTTATGATAATTAAGTAGTGAAATTTAGATATTATAAAGGTTATGAATTATAAATTATTATTTTTATCGAGGAGATTTAATTTTTGAATAATTAGATTTATATATCTCATTTGATTAATTCCTTTATAAAAAGGGTGGTTAAATGGTTAAAGTAGCAATTAATGGTCTTGGAAGGATTGGAAAAGCAGTTTTAAAGATTGGTCTAGAGAAGGGATTAGATATTGTAGCTATCAATGATTTGGTAGATACAAAAACTCTAGCCTATCTATTAAAATATGATTCTGTATATGGTAATTTTGAAGGAAAAATTGAAGCTGGTGTCGGTTATATTAAGATAGGAAATAAGAAAATTCATGTTTATAATGAAAAAGAACCTGATAAATTACCTTGGAAAAAATTGGGCGTTGATGTTGTAGTTGAATCAACCGGGCTCTTTACTGAAAGAGAAGGTGCTATGAAACATCTTGTTGCTGGTGCTAAAAAGGTTGTAATTTCTGCACCTGCTAAGGGTCCTGATGTAACTATTGTTTTAGGTGTTAATGATTCTGATTTAAAAAAAGAATATAAAATAATATCTATGGCATCTTGCACTACAAATTGTTTAGCTCCTGTAGTTAAAGTATTAAATGATAATTTAGAAATTGAAAAAGGATTTATGACAACAGCTCATGCATATACTAATGATCAAAGAATTTTAGATATCCCTCATAAGAAATTAAGAAGAGGTAGAGCTGGTGCTGTTAATATTATACCAACTTCATCAGGAGCTGCAACTTCTGTAGCAGATGTTATACCTTCTGTAAAAGGTAAATTGGATGGATTAGCATTAAGGGTCCCTATTGTATGCGGTTCTATTGTTGATTTTGTTTGTGTAGTAAAAAAACCTACTACTGTAGATGAAGTTAATAATATGATGAAGAAAGCTTCTGAAGGCAAAATGAAAGGTATCTTAGAATATTGTAAAGAAGAAATAGTTAGTTCCGATGTTATTAAAAATAAACATTCTTCAATATTTGATTCAACATTAACTCAAGTTAATGGAAATTTAGTAAAAGTTTTTTCTTGGTATGATAATGAATATGGCTATTCTTCTAGAATGGTTGATTTATTAAAGAAATTATAAAATTTCTTATTTGTTAATATTTTATTGAGATTAAATAATTAGATTTATAAAAATTAGCATAAAAATATATTATTTATTTCTTATTATACTTGCTATTCTATTTGGTGTATATAAGAAAAGAATAATTAAAATTGGAATAACTATATCAAGTGGATTAATTTGTCTATATAAAAATAAATAGACTATAAATGAAGTTAATTTAACTACAATAATAAAGTTAAGGGAATAGAATATTCCTTTATTATATTTCTTATTTTTTAGAATCATTATAGAAGATATAAAAACGGTGATTATAGCTATTGCATTTAAGGATAAAAATGTGAAAAATAGAGGTTTATCTAATGGATTTCCTTTATTAATAGCTTTATTAAATTCATCTTTAAAAAATTCTGAAAAAGAATAACCAATAACAAAAACAAGAAGAACAAGTAAAAATAAAAGAGATATAACAAAAAATATTATTCCAAGGTTTTTACTCTGGTTCTCTTTTTTTATCATATAATAATAAATCTTTTTTTGTTTATATATCTTTTTATTTTATTTTTAGGAAAGTTTAAAAATTCAATTGTATTTTATTATTAAAAGAGGGAAATAAATTGACGTTTAATACATTAGATAGTTTTAATTTTAAAGGAAAAAGAGTTTTATTAAGGGCGGATGTTAATTCTGATGTTGATAAGGGTAAGGTATTGATGAGTGAAAGAATTAAAGAAGCTGCTATAACAATAAAAGAATTAATCAAAAAAAAAGCAAAAGTTGTAATTTTAGCTCATCAGGGAAATCCTGGAAAAGAAGATTTTTTAAGTTTAAAGCAACATGCAGTTTTATTAAATCAATTTGTTAAAGTTAAATTTATAGATGATATTGTTGGCCCTAAAGCACTTGATGCTATTAATAATTTGAAAAATGGTGAAGTCTTATTATTAGATAATGTGAGAAATTTGGAGGAAGAATTAAATCCAAAAAAATATCCTGAAAATAGACTTTCTTATATACTTGCACCTAAATTTGATATTTATATTAATGATGCATTTTCAGTATGCCATAGGGATCATTCATCAATAACTGTTTTACCTAAAGTTATAAAAAAACATTGTGCAGGAAGGTTAACTGAAAAAGAAATTAAAGCTTTAGAAAAAATTTCTATTAAAGATTGTTTGTATATTTTGGGTGGAGCTAAACCTGAAGAAAATATAAAGTTACTAACTGGAAAAAAGGTATTAGCATGCGGATTATTTGGTCAATTATGTTTAGTTGCTTCTGGAAAAAATTTAGGATATCAAAACGAATTTTTAAAAAAGGCAACTTTGATTAAGGGTGATTATAAACAGTTTATGGATACATTAAAAGGGAAGCTTACAAATGTTGAACTTCCAATAGATTTTGCAGTTAATCAGAAAAAAGAAAGAACTGAATATGATTTATCCAAATTTCCTTTGAAATATGAGATTGAAGATATTGGAAAAAAGACACAGAAAAAATATATTGAAATGATAAAAAAAGCTCCAGCTATTTACATGAAAGGGCCGGCTGGAAATACAACCGAAAGGCAATATATGGAAGGAACTGAAGCAATATTAAAGGCAGCTCAAGAGTGTAAAGGTTTTACTTTAGTTGGAGGAGGGCATCTTTCTGAAGTTATCGCTGAATTGAAATTAGATCCAAAAAAATATGGTCATATTAGTTTATCTGGTGGAGCATTATTAACTTATGTTGCTGGAGAAAAATTAGTCGGGTTAGAAGCAATTGGTATAAAACAGAAGTTGTAATTTTTATTTGATAATAATATCTGCCGGGTTAAATGGAGTGATTGTTGATAAATGAATTTGATAGGGCCTTATTATAGGATTTTTTGATACTGGAATAAAGTATGAACCATCTCTATAGAATAAATATCCTATTGAAGCTGGTTTTGAATCTAAATAAGGTTAATTTTCAGGTATTGTTGAAGGTAGAATATTTTCTATTCCCTTATTTTCTGATTTTTCAATAATAAATCCTGCATTAGTTAATTGAACTCTTCTTTCAAAATATAATTGATTATTTTTTGTCATTTTAATTTTAGTTATTTAATAGAAACACCTTTTAAATCTTTAGAATTGAAAATATATTTTCCATATATTTATTAAATAGTTTTTTCTTAATAATGTAATAAAAAGAGGGGTAATATGAAAGTAGAAGAAAAGTTATTATTAAGGCCAGAGGATTTTAAACCTTATTTTAAAGATTGGAAAATAAATGGGATTTTTAATCCTGGTGCGATAAGAGATAAGGATGGAAAGATAATATTATTTATTAGAGTTGCTGAAAGATTTACTAGTAAAAATAAATTCGAATATCCTGAATCTATCCTTGGAAAAAAATTCGATTATATTGTTAAAAAAATTAATGAAAAAGATTTTGATAACCAAGAAGGAAATGTTATTACTTTAAAAGATGGAACTCGCAAATTATCCAATATCTCTCATTTTAGAAGAGTTGTTATTAATAAAAATGGATTTGATGTTGAAAGAATTGAACAAGAACCAATATTTTATCCAACAGAAAGTTATGAAACCTTTGGATGTGAAGACTCTCGAATTGTTAGAATCGGTAATGATTATTTAATGAGTTATGTAAGTGTGTCTGATAATTGCGGAATATCTACTTCTATAGCAATATCTAAAGATTTAAAGAAATGGAAAAAATTAGGAATAGCATTTTCCCATGAGAATAAAGATGTTGTATTATTTCCTGAAAAAATCAAAGGAGAATATGTAGCTTTAACAAGACCTGTTGGAAGTTTTAATTTTATTTTACCTTCTATTTGGATATCTTATTCAAAAGATTTAAAATATTGGGGAAAAGAAAAATGTTTGGTTCAACCTAGAAAAGATTCTTGGGAAATGAATAGAATTGGGGCTGGATGTCCTCCAATAAAAACTTCTAAAGGATGGTTATTAATATATCATGGAGTTAGAAATGGAGCTTATTCAGTTGGAGCAATATTACTTGATAAAAATAATCCTGAGAAAATATTAGCTAGAACTGCAAAAAATAAACCATTATTTCTTCCTAATAAGGACTATGAAAAAAATGGTTTTGTAAATAATGTAGTTTTTCCAACGGGAGTTGTTTTAGATATTGATAAAAAAAGTTTATTAATCTATTCTGGGGCTGCTGATAGATTTATTACTGTTAAAAAGGTTTTGATAAAAGATATATTGGAGAGTTTAGAATATTAACATAAATAGACAATATTATTCGCGATATAATAAATTAGAATTGTTAATATTATAAAAATTATTGATAATATTTGATAAATTGTTCTATTTTTTTTACCAATAATTATACCAAGTGATGATGATAAAAGCATAATTGTTAAAATTGGAAAATAAATAGTTAAAATTGAATTTAAAGATGAATTTTGTTTAAAGAATCCTGCAGAGATGTAGAAACATAAAGTTATAACAAGAGGAAAAATCGGATTTATTTTCTTTTTATTAAGATATTTCCAAGAAAAAAATGTTAGAATTGTTATTATTAAAAATATGTGCCCTAGAGAGGTAAGTGTAATATTAGGTATTAGTGATAGGCCGGAACACATAATATTATTAGAAAGGTTTTATTTATAAATCTTAATTACTTTAAATATTGATAAAACAGGTGTTATATGCTAATTATTGAAACAAAAAATTATAAAGAGATGTCAAAAAGAGCTGCAAGTTTGATATCAGATATAATTAATGATAAACCTGATGCTGTAATTGGTTTTGCTACTGGCAAAACTCCTTTAGGATTGTATAAAGAATTAGTTGATTTAAATAAAAAGAAAAAAATTGATTTTTCAAAAGTTACAAGTTTTAATCTTGATGAATATTATCCTATTAAAAAAAATGATATGAATAGTTATTATACTTATATGCATAAAAATCTTTTTGATAAAATTAATATAAAAAAACAAAATATAAATTTACTTAATGGAGAGACAAAAAAACCAAAAGAAGAATGTTCTAGTTATGAAAAAAAATTAAGAAAAAATAAGATTGATATTCAAATATTGGGTCTTGGAGTAAATGGACATATTGGGTTTAATGAACCTGGAAGTGAATTTAATTCAAAAACAAGACTTGTAAAATTATCTCCGGAAACTATAGAGATTAATAAAAAGAAATTAAATGATAGAAGTGAAATCCCTTGGAATGCATTATCTATGGGAATAAAAAGTATAATGTCTGCTAAAAAAATAATATTGCTTGCATCTGGAAAAAATAAAGCAAGAGCAATAAAAGAATTAATTGAGGGAAAAATTAGAAGTGATTATCCTGCAACATTTTTAAAAAAGCATAAAGATTTAATTGTAATTATTGATAAAGAAGCTGGAAGTTTATTAAGAAAATAGATTTGTTTATGATATAATAATCCTTAAAAACAAGTTATTCTCTAATTTCTTATGAATCATTTGTCTAAAATAATTGTTTTAAAAAATAGATATATTGGAATTAGGCATGGTGAATCTTTATGCAATGTCTATGGGATATTAAATGGCGATTTGAATTTTTCAAATGAATATCCCCTTTCTGAAGATGGAAGAAATAGGGTTATACGAAATATTAATAGTGCATTTGAAATAGGTTTTTTAAAATCTCCCTTAATAATATTTAGTTCTCCTTTTTTAAGAGCAAAAGAAACAGCAGAAATTTTATCAAAAAAATCTAAGAAAAGTCCTGTTCATTTGGCTTATGATTTAAGGGAAAGAGATTTTTTAAGTTTAGAAAGACAAAGTAATAATTGGGGGAGATTATTGTGGGATTTTGACAAAAAAGATCCTAATCATCATTATAAGAATTCAGAAAATCCTTTAGAAATGCAAGAAAGAACGACTATATTTGTAAAAGAACTCGAGAAGATGTATAATGAGGAAACAATTGTATTTGTATCACATGGAGATACTTTAAGAAATTTAGAAGCAAGTTTTTATAATCTTTCTTTAAATCAGGCAATAGAAAAAATAAAACTGCAAGAACCTGGTGAAATCAGGGAATATTTGTTAAAGAGATAGTTTAAATAATATTTAAAAAATAAGTTAAGTTTAAATTCTAATTAGTTTTTATAATCGTATAAAAGATGGTGAAAAAAGATATAATTGAAGAGGCCTTTGTTAAAGCAAAAGAGGTAATTAATGTTTGTTCAACTCCATATGGATTATTTGCTTCTGGAGGAAATAAAGGTTATACTGCTGTTTGGTCAAGAGACTCCATGATATCTATGATTGGTGCAAGTTTAGTTCATGATGAATCTTTTAAAGAGACTTTTAAATTAAGTTTGATAACTTTAGCAGAAAATCAGGGTAAAAGTGGTCAAATTCCAAATTGTGTTGATAAATTTGCAGATAGGGATCCGCATGTTGATTTTAAGACAATAGATTCTAGTTTATGGTATATTATAGGACATTATGTTTTTAAGACTAGGTATAAAGATGATAAATTATTCAAAGATTCGTATAAAACTATTGAGAAGGCTCTTAATTGGCTCTATTGCCAGGATCCTGGAGAAGTTGGAATGCTTGCCCAATTACCAACTTCAGATTGGCAAGATGCATTTCCACATAAATATGGATATACTATTAATACGCAAGCATTGTATTATAAAGTTTTGAATTTAATGGGAAAAATTGAAGATGCAAATAAATTAAGATTTATGGTTAATGATGATCTTGATGATAATTTGTGGAATGGAAAATTTTATTTACCTTATAGATGGAAAAATCATGGAAAATACAAGGAGATTGGAGATTGGTTTGATTCTTTAGGAAATATGCTAGCTATTGTTTTTGATTTAGCTGATAAAGAAAGAGCTGAAAAAATATTAGCATATATAAAAAGTAAAAAAATTGCTGAACCCTATCCAATAAGAGTAATTTCTCCTCCAATAAAAAAAGGGGATAAATTTTGGCAGGATTATTTTTTAGATTGTGCAGCTGGAAAACCTAATGACTATGCAAATGGTGGAATCTGGGGCTATATTGGATGTTTTTATGTTTTAGCATTAATAAAGGTTGGGAAATTTGATGAAGCAAGAAAAGCTTTGGAAAAAATAGCTGAAGCTAATTTAAATGGAAATTTTCCAGAATGGACTCATCCTATAAATAAAAAGTCTCATGGAAGTGAACAAGCTTGGGAAGCTGGAATGTATATTTTAGCATATAAATCTTTGAAAGAAAAGAAAGTTTTAATATAATTTTAATTAATTTTTTTAATAACATTTAAAAATAAACATAACTTATTCAATATATATAAAGAAGTGATATGGCAAAGAAAAATTCTAAATTAGGACAACCTAATCCACCAACTTATGATTTAAAGGTAGATAGAGATATAGCAATGGATTTTGCTGAAAAAGTTTATCAAAAATTTGATAAAATGGTTAAATCAGTTATTTTATTTGGTTCAACTCAAAAAAAGGAAAAAGTTATTGGGTCTGATATAGATATTATGATAATTATTGATGATGCTACAGTTATTTTTGATGACAAGATGGCGATGTGGTATAGGGAAGAACTAGGAAAAATAATTCAAGAAAATCCATACAATAAAGAATTACATATTAATACAATTAGATTAACAACGTGGTGGGATGATTTATCAAGAGGAGATCCTACTGTGATAAATATAATTAGATATGGTGAAACTTTAATTGATAATGGTGGATTTTTTAATCCTTTTAAAATATTGTTACATCAAGGAAAAATTAAAGCAACTCCTGAAGCTATGTATAATATCTTGAATAGGGTTCCAGAACATATTGCAAGAAGTAAATTTAGTGAAATGAGTGCTATAGAGGGGTGTTATTGGGCGATGGTTGAATCTAGTCAAGCATTATTAATGTCTATTAAGATATTACCTCCGAGTCCAGAACATATTCCAAAATTGTTAAGGCAACATTTTGTTGATAAGAAAATCTTGAAGTCCTATTATGTTGATTATTATGAAAGTGTTTTTAAAACTCATAAAAAAATCTTACATGGAGAAATTAAAGATATAGATGGCAGATTAGTAGATGATTATCAAAACAAATCAGAAGATTTTTTTAAAGTTGTTGTTAAATTAATAAATGAAATAATTAAGTAAAAATTAAGCTTGTCTTTGTTTTGATTCTTCATATATAGTATTCAATGTTCTTGTATACATTTCAATTTTGTCTTTTTCAGATACATATGCTACACTCATATAGTGCGGGAAATCTTTATCTAGTTTTTTATGTATTGAATCAACAAGATCTGAAGATAATCTATCTGCCCTTGATAATGGAAACGCATCATTAGCCCCATGTAATGTTGCTTCAACAAAAAATTTGCCAACTATTTCTTGTTTTCCAGTATATTTTGTTTTATAATAATTTGATACTATGCCTTTAATATTATTTAAAGCCACATTTCCATTTTGCGAAATCTTTCCTGATTTTCTTTCTTTTTCATAAAAATTAAGATATTCCCTTAAATTAAATGCCATAAGATGATCTTTTCCAACATCTGCATATTGTGGAGGTAAGGATTTATTTGTTGGTTTATTTAAAATCATAGCATATTTAAGGAAGTCTAAAGGTGTTGATGCAACAATTCCTAAAAGATTATTTTTTCCAAAATTTTCAAATTCACTTAAATATTGGGTTTGACCTATTTGTGAACTTCTTAATAATACTGAAGGATTAGTTGAATTTGATCTTAATGCATTAATATAATCTGCTTGATCATTATCTGGTATAAATTGTACCAAGCTTTCTAGTCTGTCTAATAATCCTCCTCGAATTAATCCTTTGCTAAGGCTTTCGCTATCTTCTTCAAATACTTTAGCTCCATTGAATAATCCTTGGAAATTATCAAAATCTGTTGATGGCATTTTATGTTTATAATTTGGTTATTTTTATTAATTTGTATAGTTCAAGGAAGTATATAAATCTTTCTATTTGTTACTACTATATAGTATATATTAGCTTTATTTAAAGGATATACTGTTAAAATATTACAGTTCTTCTTCTTCTTCTGTATTTTCTGGAACTTCAATATTATCAATCATTTCTTGAAGATCTCCAAAGGTTGTTTCTGTTTCATGAAACTTTTCTAAATCTTGAACTTCTTCTAAAGAAATATCTGGAATCACTGAATCCATTTTTTCTTGAATTTTTAAAATATCATCAACTTCAGGGATATAATTATCCACATCATTAACGTCTTCAATAAAATCTCCTAAATTTGGAGGAGATAAGTCCTCTCTTATTTCAAGAAGTTCTTTATTTTCTTCAATTGGATTTTCTTCTTTAATATTATCTGATTTTTGAATAATCTCTTTTTCTTCATTTATTTTATCTAAATGATTCTCTTCTAAATTTTTAAGAGTTTTAGATACTTCATATGCTTTTTCTGGTATAACTGTAACTGAAGTAATCCCTTTTTTTGCTAAAAAATCTAGCATTTCCTCATTATAAACTGCTTTACCGCAAATACTTGATTCAATCTTATACCTCCTTGCTGAACCAATTACTCTTTTTAATTGTGAAAATAGTGCAGGATGAGATTCTGCTATAAAATCATTATTTTCATCAAAATTATCATAAGCTAGAGTATATTTCATTAAGTCATCACAATCAACTATTATGTAATCTACTTTTTCAATACAAATATCTTCAATTATTTGAACAGAGGAAGGAGTTTCGATTAAGATTCCAAATTCCATATTATCTGTTTTTGATTCATTAAAAAATTGTTTTGATTTTCTTATTTCATCAATTGAAACTATTTGTGGAATGATTACTCCAAATTCTTTGTTTTCATATCTTTCAGCTACTCTTCTAATGGCTTCTAATTCTGATTCAAAAAGTCTAGGATGTTTTAAAGAAAATCTAATTCCATGTTCTCCAAATAATGGATTTTTTTCTATTTGCGGACTATCTTTTAATTTTTCATATTCATCAGTTCTAATATCACTTGTTCTTATGAAAATTCTATCAAATGAGTCAATTAATTCAACAATTCCATGTTCTATTAATTCAGTATATTCTTCAAATTTATTATTTTTTTCATAATATATTGGATGTTTACCTTTTTCTGAAATAAGTTTTTCAATTTTAACTAAACCAATTTGGCGGATTTTTGTTTTTTTCGCATTATATAATTCTTTAGGATTATTAACAAGAAGTGAAATTTTTATTCTATTTGTTTCAATTGCTTCATTAATTTCAATTTTATTTTCTTCTTTTGGTATTTCTAAATTTAGTGGAATTATATCCCCTTCATAAACTATTCCTTCAGTTCCATCAATTGTTATTTCTTTTTCGTTTTCCAACTTTGTAATAGCATTTGTTGTTGAAACTATCATTGGAATATTAAGTTCTCTAGCAATTAAAGATAAATGTGAGGTTATTCCTCCACTATCTGCAATAATTCCAGAACATTTGTTCATTAAAACAATAATTTCAGGAATAGCATTTTCAGCAACAATTATTTCTCCTTTTTTTAAATCATTAATATCATTTCTTCCTTTTATTAATCTTATATTTCCGGATACTACTCCTGGTGATGAACCTATTCCCTTAATTATTTGTTTTCCTGATAGTTGTATTTTTTTATCTGTATTATTCATTAATAAGGGTCTTGCTTGAATAATAAAAATTTCATCGTCATCTATAGCAAATTCAATATCTTGAGGAGAATTATAGATATTTTCAATATCTAGAGCATATTTTGTAAGTTTGTTTATTTGAGAATTATTTAATACAGGAGAATTACCTCTTTCATGGTTTAATCTAACCATTTCATTATCTCCGCTAGCACTTCTTACTATCGCAATTTTTTTATCACCAATATGAGATGAGATAATTTTTTCATTTTCAATAATATATTTATCTGGATTAACTTTTCCAGATAACAAACCTTCACCAAAACCAAAAATTGATTCGATTATTAAATTATTTTTTTGATTAATTGGATCTTTAGAAAAGATTACGCCTGATTTTTTTGAATCAACCATTTTTTGAATAATTATTGCCATGGAAGATTCTTTAATTCCTTTTATTTTTCTATAATAGATGGACCTTGGAGAATATAATGAAATGTAGCATTTTTTTATTGCTTCTATTATTTTTCTATCTCCTTTAACATTAAGGTAACTTTCATTTTGACCTGCAAAACTAGAATTTATCGAATCTTCTGATATTCCAGAACTTCTTACAGAGATAAAAATAGGTTCATTTGAATTTTTTAAAATATTTAATGCGTCTCTAGATAGTCCCGAAGTAATTAGATTTTCTGAACTTAAGATATGATATGCTTCTATAATTTCGTTTTCTAATTCTTTTGATAATTTTAAATTTTTTATTAGGTTTTCTATTTGATTTGAAATTTTTTCTAATTCTTCAAAATCAGTAATATTTGTATTTTCTATTAAATCTTTTATTTTATCCTCAGTATTATCTATTTTTAATAATTCAATAAATGCCTTTGAGGATATTACAAATCCTAATGGTATTGGGAATCTTTTCTTGTAAAGTTCTGATAAGATTAAAGCTTTATTTCCTACTTCTTTATTATTTTTATCAATATCGGAAAACCAATAAATATATTCTTTTGTTACACCTTTTTTATCCATATTAGAAAAAAGTTAAAGAATATATATAAATTTATTCGTATTAAACTATCTTAATAAATAATGAATCATATTTTCAATATACCCTATAATCCATAAGATTTAAAAGATTGAGATAATTATCTAGAATTATGGGCCCTTTAAAAAGATTTATCATAACTGTGCTTATAGGTATGTTATTATTATCTTTTTTTTATATAGTAACAAACGCTATAACTAAGTTTACAGGTTATTCGATATCAGGAGAATTAAACTTAGAAGAAGATTTTAGGTCTTGTATTGAAGATAAAGATATTAACTTATATATTAATTCAAGAGATAGTAAGGAAACTTTAAAAAAAATCTACTTATCTGATTATCTTAATAATATTAAAATAATTAATTGTGAGAAAAATGTGGATAATTGTATAGTAAACGAGATAAATAATTTTCCTACCTGGATTATTAATGGAAATAAAATAGAAAAAGATCTTTCTATGATTGAATTAGAAGATTATTCAGGTTGTAAAGGGGTATAAGGAGGTAAGTACATGGTAAGCGTAAATCAAGATTGTATTGGATGTGGAGCTTGTGTTTCTATTTGTGATAAGGTATTTGAGATGAAGGGTGGAAAATCTGTTGTTAAGAAAGGACAAGAAAAATCAAAATTACCTTGTGTTAAAGAAGCTATAGATTCGTGTCCTGTAAATGCTATTAAGCCATAATGTTTTTAGTTCATTATTTAGTTCCATTAATAATATTTTATTTTTTTAGAAATAAATTAATGCTATTTGGACTATTATTGGGAAATATTATTGATTTAGATCATATTTATTATCGAATTATTGGTAAAGCTCCTTGGTTTGGAAGTGCTTGTGAAGAATTCGGAATGCAATGTAGTTTTAATTTTTATCCCTTGCATAATTCAACTATGGCTGTAGTTTTTTTAATATTTACAGCTTTATTGTTAATTGAAGATAAAAGGATAAAGTTCTTTGGATGGTTCGCCTTAGGTGCCTTATTAAATTTAATAATAGATTATATTCATTTAAAAACAGGATTTGGGATTTAAGAACTTAAAAATTCTTTTAAGAATTTTTAGAAGGAAAAAATAACATTAAGAAACCAAATAATAATTCCTTATAGGAATTATTAGGACGATTTAATGAATAAAAAGAACTAAGATAAGACATTAAAAATCCTTTTATAGGATTTTTATAAATTTATTAAAGGGTTAATATTAAAAATAAATTAATTAAATTAAACTCTTAAAAGAAGTATTACAATAACAATTATTAGGATTATTATTAAGATTAAAAGTATTAACCAAAGATAGTCCCAAATATTGAATTTAATAATTGATTTTTTTGTTTCTATTTTTTTAATAGATTCATTAGTTGTATGATTTACATATGAGTATATTGGTTCTGGTGAATAAGATAATATTATTGGAGTATCTTCTGGATAGTTTTCGTCATAATTAAATCCATCGTCATCGTCATTTGTTATACATTCTCCATTATCACAACCATATCTACATGTTCTTACAACTTGTCTTATAGTATCTTTTTTACAAGTATTTAGAATGCATGAATAATCATATTTGTCCCTATAAACATCGTCATCAGAACAGAAGTTTTCAGAGTAGTAGTCATCATCACAATCATTATCAGTTATACATTGATTATCACCTAAACAAGCTCCATTTAAACATCCATTAGTACAATTTAATTTGTTTTTATCTTGAGTTGAATTTATACATAAACTAAATCCAGTTCCAGGGTTTATACAAGTATATGAAATGTATTTATCAAAAACATTTGATTCTTTACAGAATAATTGATTTAAAAATCCATTTGAACCGCAATCTGAATCAAGAGAGCAAGTTATATTTAAATTTGTACAATAACTGTTAGCCTGACCTGGATTTATACATTTATCTTCAGTTTTAGGGTTATTATCGTTACATTCAGAATTATTATTGCATCTAATATTTGGAGTTATGCATTCACCATTTGAACAAGTTTGTCCGCCAATGCAATCAACTTTTAATTTTGGTGAAATTGAACTTGAACAAACTGCATTTGGAGTACTTGGATTATTACATGTGTATGTCTTGAAATCTTGATAGACATCACCAGTTTTACAATAAATGCCTCCTACAAAACCATTAGAGCCACAATCTGAATTAGTTTTACATCCAGTTATAACACATTGATTATTAATACAAACTTGTCCATTACTACATTCTAAATCAGTTGTACATTGAGGTAAACATGCACCATCTAAACATCCATAAGTGCAAGTGTTAATTAATACAGATTCTTCAGAATTTGAAGCAAAACATTGATTTACATTGTTAATATTACTACAACCTTTATTATAGCAGACTTTAGGTCTGTATACTTTATTTCCAACACAATATCTTTCATTATCATTTTCTTCACAGATAGTATCTCCGCAGTCTTTTATTAATTGAATTTTTGTTGTTACATTACAGAAACTTTGAGTTGTTCCCGGATTCATACAAGTTGAAGTTTTGAAATTTTTAAATAGATCATTGCTACTACAAAATTCAATTCCAAAGAATCCATTAGTTCCACAATCATTATCATTTATACAAGTAATATTAGTGTGAGTGCAAATACTATTTTGAAGTCCTGGGTTAATGCATTTATCTTCAGTATATAATTTATCATCATCACAATCTAAATTATTATTACATACTGGGACAAATTCATTATCATCAGATGAATCACAATCTGGATCATGCATTCTTTCATCATTATCTAATGGAGTTGCACAACCTGGATCACAAGTTGCTGAATTTGAACCATCTCTTAAACAATAGTCAAACTTTCCATTTTCATTATTATCATAACCATCAGAACATTGAGCAATTTTATTAGTACATTTTATAGTACTTATCCATTTATTACCCACTGTACATGAATTATTATAAATATCAAAATCTTTTTTAACAGGGTTCCAAATTCCCATCTTATTATTAAAGCAAGAATACCAACCGCATCTTCCCCAGTCATAATCAGTTAAGCAATCATAACTTTCGACAGTTCTATAACCTAATATATTACATACTTTTTCAGCTGTAACTGGATCATGATTTAAAGCACCTTGATCATCACCAGAATCATCAATTTTAGTATAACCAAATAAAGTCGATTTAGAATTAACTAATGATCTTATTATAAATGGATCTTTTGAGTATTGTACAAATTCATTGTTATTATAATTTAATTCAACAAGAACATCTATTTTAGAATCACCATCATTATCTATTCCATCAGAACATTGAGGTTTAGCAGCTAGAACTAAATTTAAACTTAATAAAACGACAAACATAATCATTATTGTTTTTGTTATGATAGGGGAACTCATTATTCTTCATCCTATCACCTCTACTATGACTTTTCAGTAGTAATAAAGCGAAAAAAGGGATTTATAAAGATTTCTATTTTATAGGATATAGGTTAATTTAGCTTTTTTTGAAGTTCAGTTATTGTTAAAAATTCCTCTTTACCCGATGATAAATCCTTTAGTTTAAACTTCTTTTTTTTAACTTCTTCTTCACCTACAAATAGAACTTTATCAATATTATATGAATTAGCATATTCCAAAGCTTTTGAAGGTTTTCCATAAAAAATAGTACAAGATATATTGTTAAATCTTAATTCATTTGCTATTTCTATAGTGGTTTTATCCTGATCTAAGGATATTATAATTAATCTATTTTCATTAATTTTGATATCCTCCCAATCTAATAAAGTACCAAAACTTATTCCTACTGAAGGAAGATTTCTATTGCTATATTTTCCTACTTTATCATCATATCTTCCGCCGCCTGCTAAAGCTACTTCTTTATCTTTAGCCCATATTTCCCATACATTACCTGTATAATAGGAAAATCCTCTCATAAGTGTTGGTGTGAAACTTATTTTATATCCATAAATATTACCATAATCAATAAGTTCTTTAATTTCATCAGCACCATTAAATTTATTTTTTAGAAAATAATCAATATCTTTTGAAAGAAAATCGAAAATGTTTTTTGTTTGAGATTCTTTGATATATTTAGATAGATTTTTTTTAACTTCATTTTCTCCAAGTTTATCTAGTTTATCAAGTTCTCTTAATATTTGTTGCTGATTTTTATTTATAGAAGATTTATCCAATATAGAATTCATTAATTTTCTATTATTAACTTTAATTTCTGCATTAATATTCAAATCTTTAAGAATTTTAAATCCTAATGCAATACATTCTGAATCTGCTTTAATTGAAGGATCTCCAACAATATCTGCATCACATTGAGTAAATTCTCTATATTTACCTGGTCTTAATGCTTCATCCCTAAAAACAGAACCTATCTCATATCTTTTAAATGGCAATTTGATATTAGGATTTTCTTTAAATATTCTTGATAATTGGAATGTGAATTCAAATCTAAGGCCTAATTCTCTTTTACCTCTATCTTGTAATCTGAATCTATCTGAAACTGCTTCATCATTTTCATTATCTCCTTTTAGAAGATCTTCATATTCAATAGTTGGAGTTTCTAGAGGAAAAAATCCAAAAAGATTCATATTTTTTTCAATAATACTTCTGATATATTTTCTTTTCAATGCTTTATCAAAAAATATATCTCTAAATCCTTTAACTGTTTCTATTGTCATTTTATTCTTAACCTCTTTTTATTAACGTAATTGAAAGTTGATGCGAAAGCTGGGTCTTTGACAATTCCTTTTGGAATTCTCTCTAACTCCAATTCATCTCCCATTGAATTGAAGTAATCGAAGTTCGATTCCATTATATTTGAAGCGAAAGCTGGGAATCGAACCCAGGTCCCAAGAGCCACAGTCTCGTATTCTACCACTGAACTACATCCGCCATATATATTTAGTTTTCGACTATAATTAAAATTAGAAATATATGATATAAAAAGGTTATTGCTTGAATTTTGAATAGATTTAGAGATTAAACTAGGTTTAGAAAATTCTTTTTCAACAATGGGGAAACCCCCTAACAAATCTAGGTTCCATGTATTATATAAGAGTAAAGGACTTTTAAATGTATGGTATATATTTATAAATAATAATTATAATAAATTTAATTATGGAATTTAAAAAATATTATACTTCAGGATTATTGGGATTAGTTTTAGCTAGTGGAATATTTACCGGATGTTCTAGAAAACAAGAAGAACCTAAATATGTGGATCCTAATGCTCCAATTGTAGAAATTAAAAGTCTAGAGGGATATAAAGAAGCAAGAGTAGTTGGAAAGGATTATACTCCTGCATTAAAAATTAAACAAACAGTGGAGGTTAGCACTGATTTTTTTAGTGATTCCAATCATAGTCATGAAATTCCTATCGATATAACTCAATCTGAAAAATATTTTTTATTTGTTGAAATAGATAATCGGACTTTTGTAAAAGAAGTTGATCCTTATTTGTTTAGAGAAGCTCCTAATAATGGTTTAGTAATGGTTAGATATACTGAAAAAAGAGAATTGACCTTTAAACCTGGTGCTGAACTTGAAAAAATTGCAGATAATTTTGATAGTTTAATAATTCAAGATATTGAATTAAAAAAATAATATTTCTTTAATCATAGATTTAAAATTCACAAGATTTATATAGTTAAATGAATTCTATTTCATATGATTATTTAATCATATATATTTAATACCAATAAGAGGTTTTTGACACCCTCTATCCTCTAATTGGTTTATAATATAATTTCATCTCTTCCTTAACCTCTTGGTTAAGGTTATATTCATTAAATAAATTATGGAGGTTAAAAAATGCAATGCACATATGAAATTGGTGAATCTTGTTGCTGTGAACCTGTAAGAAAGTTCATGTCAAAGGAAGAAAAAATTGAGATGTTGAAAGAGTATCAGGATTCATTAGCCTTAGAATTAGAAAGTGTATCTGAAGAATTGAATAGATTAATGGATTAAATATTTTATTAACTTATTAACCTTTTTCAATTGGATAACCTTCTGTAATCCAGATTCCATAATTTCCTTTTAATCTATTAACATTTTTAAAACCTGCATCCATCATTTTTTTAGTTCCTGTTAATGAAGTAGCTTCTTGTCTAGCATATACTAAATAGGTTTTAGTTTTATCAAGTGTTGGAATAATATTATCTAATGAACCATCATCTGCAGGATAATTTACTGAATTTTTAATTCTGCTAATTTTATATACTGCTGATGCTGAAAAATCAATAACAATTAATTCCTTATTTTCATCATAAAGTTTTTTAGCATTTATTAAAGTAATATCATTATAAAATGTTCTTTCATAAGGTGAATCTTGTACGGGTGTTGAGGGAGTTGTTGGAGTACTAGGTGAAGTTGGTTCTGTAGTTGTAGGAGTTGTTGGAGTAGTAGGTTCAGGAGTATTAGGAGTAGATGGTTCACTTGGAGTTGTTGGAGGATTAGGAACTATTATTGGATCGTTATCTTTTGTAGAATTATTATATGTTTTAACTAAAAAATAAACAAGGAAGATAGAAATAAGAACTATACCAACTACCAAGATTATTAGTGTAAGATTATTTTTAGCAGATTTAACTTTATTATTATGACCAATTTTATGATGATTCAAAATGTGTCCTTGATGATTAATATTATGTTTCATTCTCTTTTTATATTATTTAAAGATAAAATGGATATTTAAAGATTTCTTTTGAAAAATTAGGCAATACCTACATCAATTGGAATGCAAGCGCCATTAAAACATTTTCCAGCTTTTTCTGGTGGTACAATACCAATGGCTGCAGCTGTGATCATATTTCCATTGCTATCCATATTAAGACTAATCGCGCAATCAGAGTTATCTGGAAGTTTATTATCGACGCAGGTTGCTGAAACTTGTTCATTTTTAGTTTCCTTTTTACATGTTCCTAAATGACATTCGCCGAATTTAAGTTTACATTGTTCAATTAGAATTTTTTCAATATTATCTGAGAATTCACAATTAAAATTTTTAGTGCATTTTTTCAATTCAATTATTTCAATTATATCTGTTCCTTCACAAAAGAGTTCTTTTGATTTTTTACCACAAATAATATTTGCAACATAAGTACATTTACCTTTTATACATTGAAGACAATTTGGATAAGTAATAATAACCGTTCCATCTGATTTTATGATAGAATCAATTCCGCAAATGTTTGGGTCTCTTGAACAATCTGTACCCACTCGGGGTGTTGGAATTGGCAAGGGTGGTTGTATTATTGGCCTTATATCATTTAAACTCCCTTCAAAATTAGAATTATCGCAAGTTTTAAGATTATTATTTATAGATATAATTCCTATCAAGAAAACTAATAATAAAATTGTTATTCCAATAATAATCTGGTATTTTAAATCATTTAGATTTAATTCTTTGTTCCTCTTTTTCATATTAAAAATAATTACAAGAACTATTTAAGATTAATCTTTATAATTTTTGAAAAATTAAACTTGGAAGTTAAGATTTATAAATAAATGATTTTTTAAAAGAATATGAAAATGAAAACAATTATAATCTCTGCAATATTGATTTTAGTTGTTTTGAGTATAACAGGAGTAGTAATTAATATGACAGGAAATGCGACTAAAGACGATACAAGTAATAAAGTTTTAATAAAAACTAATAAAGGAGATATAGTTGTAGAATTATATCCTGATAAAGCACCAATTACTGTAGCTAATTTTAAGACATATGTTAAAGAAGGTGCTTATGATGGAACTGTTTTCCATAGAGTTATTCCAACTTTTATGATACAGGGTGGAGGATATACTCCTGCGGGTATTGAAAAACCAACACATTCTCCGATTAAATTAGAATCTGGAAATGGATTAAAAAATGAGATTGGGACTCTTGCAATGGCAAGAACAAATGTTCCTGATAGTGCGACAAATCAATTTTTTATAAATACAAATGATAATGTTTTTTTAAATAAAGGTTCAAGGGATGATGGTTATGCTGTTTTTGGTAAGGTAACTGAAGGAATGAATATTGTTTATTCAATTGAAAAAACTCAAACTGGAATAAAATATGGTGCATCTGATTGGCCAAAAACCGATATAATTATTGAAAAAGTAGAATTTATCTAAATCTAAAAAGGATTTTTGTTACTACTTTATAATAATAAGATTTATATAGTAATTTCCCTATATTCTACTATGGTAAGTTTTAGTAATGGATATTATGGAAATGTATTTGATTCATCATTAGCAAGCATAGCTTATGAAGGAATTAATAGGGGATCAATACCTGTTTTTGAAACTACAACAAGAAATGTTTTTCCTTATTTAGAACCTTATAAAGATGTTAGTTCTGTAAATAATCTTTTATTAACAAGTGCTCCTATTGTATTTTCTTTAATGACTGTTGGAGGATTATATACTATTTATAGTACTTTAAAAAGAGGGTTTAAAGATGGTAAAATTATGAAAAAAATGAAGCCATTTAAAATGCCAAAAGCATTTAATCTGCCCAAGGAATTTAATTTACCTAAAGAATATGACTTACCTAAAGAATTCAAAGAAAGTGGAGAATTCGTATTACCGAAAGGTTATCAATTTCCTTTAAAATATCCTTATCCAGAGGGAATTGGTAGGGCTTATACACCTACAATTGAAAATATTGTTGAAAATACTGGGCCTACTGAAACTACTCAAGAAAGTTCAACTCCTAATAATTCAAAAAATGAATCAACTTCAAATAATTCATCAACATTTAATCCAACAAGAAAAACTACTCAAGAAAGTTCAATTCCTGATAATTCAAAAACAGAATCTAATCAAAATTACTCAACAAGATCAGGCGGTTCAGTAAATTCTAAAGATAATAATCAATCTAGAACCTCATATGAATCCCAATTTAGAGAACAACAACCAAATAATCAAGAAAGAGAAGAATCAAGTAATAATTCCAATAATGATTCTTATAGGAATGCTGGAAATTCTGGTTATACTTCAAGACATTCAAAAGGGATGAGTTTAGATGATGCTTTTAGTATTTTTGGATTAGATAGAAATGTTAGTTTTGAAGATGCTAAATCTGCTTATAGAAAATACATGATTAAGAATCATCCAAATTTTAATCAAGATGATAGTGATAAAGTTGAACTAACTAAGAAATTTAATATGGCTTGGGAAATGATACAGAAATATCATAATAGGAAAGTCTAGATTAGTGTATAAATTTTATAATCATTAAATAACATAGATTTAAATAGTCACTTTACAAACACTATTTAATAAATAATACTAAAATATTATATTAACGAAAAGTTCATAAGAAAAAGCACGACTTTTTCTTGTAAAATAAATCCTTATACGGATTTTAAATACAAAAACTCATATGTTTTTGATGAATGTTTAGTTATTAAAGTTCAAAATGGAACAATTTCAGAAATTAGGCTTATCAGCGCCTCTTCTAAGGGTAATCCAAGAAGAAAAATTTGAAAAACCAAGTGAAATCCAAGAGAAATCAATACCTCTTGTTTTAGCTGGTAAAGATGTTATAGCTGGTGCTTCAACTGGTTCTGGAAAGACTCTTGCTTTTGGTTCAGCTATATTACAAAATACTAAAAAAGATTATGGAATTCAGGCATTAGTATTAACTCCAACAAGAGAATTAGCTGAACAAATTTCTCAAGCATTAAGAAAATTTTCTAAACATAATCCATTAAAGATATTACCTGTTTATGGCGGAGTATCAATTAATAATCAAATTGATGATTTAGAATATGCTGAAGTTGTTGTAGGGACTCCTGGAAGAATATTAGATCATATAAATAAAGGAACAATTGATTTAAGACACATAAAAATATTAGTTCTTGATGAAGCAGATAGGATGCTTGATATGGGTTTTATTGATGATGTAGATAATATAATTCAAGAATGTCCTGGTAATAGGCAAACTTTACTTTTTTCAGCAACTATCTCTGAGGATATTTCAAGACTTGCTAAAAAATATATGATAGATCCAGTTAGAGTAACTGCTGAGCAGTTTGTAGATCCAAAAAAATTAACTCAAGTGTTTTATGATGTTGAAGATTATATGAAGTTTTCATTGCTTGTTAATCTATTAAAGAATGAAGATTCTCATCTTGTAATGATATTTTGTAATACTCGAAGAAATGTTGATTTTGTTGCTAATAATTTAAAATATAATAAAATCTATGCATTACCAATACATGGCGGATTTTCTCAAGCTAAAAGAACAAAAGTTATGGAGACTTTTAATGCTAATAAGACTACTATATTAGTATGTACTGATGTTGCTGCTAGGGGCTTAGATATTAAGGGTGTAAGTCACGTTTATAATTATGATATCCCACAAGATTCTAAAGAATATATTCATAGAATTGGAAGAACGGCTAGAGCAGGTAAAGAAGGAAAAGTAATTAATATTGTTTCAAGCAGAGATTATGAAAATTTTAATAGTTTAATAGAAAGTGAAGGTATACAAATCAAGCAAGAGGAAAATCCTTACATAGAAAAAGCAGAAATTGCATGGAAAGGTGGGAATGATAGAGAAAGAGGAAATTCAAGATTTGATAGGGGTTCAGGAAGATCTAGACCAAGACCAAGAAATGATGATTATAGTGATAGACCAAGAAGGCATGAAATAGGTGGAACAAGAAGTTTTAGCAACGATTCTAATGATGAAGCTCCAAGAAGAAGTTTTAATGATAATGAACGACCAAGAAGAAGTTATGGTTCAAATAATGATTCTCCAAGAAGATCCTCAAGAGGTTCAAGCAGAAGTTCTCCAAGAAGAAGTTTTAATAATGATTCTCCAAGAAGATCCTCAAGAGATGATAGAAGAAATCAAAGATCTAGAAGCAGATATTAGAGTATAATTTATCCTATTAATTTCTTTATAATTTTATTAAGTAAAATTTATAAACCCCTTTTTATAAAAAACTTTATGAAAAAGTATAATCTATTATTAATTATATTGGTATATATATTATCAATTAATCTAGTTTTAGCTCAAAATAGCAATACACTTTCTAGTATTAGTTCAGTTGATGCAAGTTCTGAAATAAAAGTTGGAATTTATATAATTAGTATTGGGAAGTTTGATGTTGGATCTGGAGCGTTTACAGCTGATTTTTATTTATCATTAAAATGTGACTCAACTTGTCCTAATCAAGATTTTGAATTCATGAATGGAAGAGCATCTAGTTTAGATAAGATAGTAGACGAACCTAATGAAAAGTTTTATAGAATTCAAGCTAATTTAGCTAGTCCTATAGATTTAAAACAATTTCCATTTGATAAGCAACAAATACAAATTGTTTTGGAAGATAAAAAAAATACTGTTGATAAAGTTAGATATGTTGTAGATAGTGAAGGGACTGGAATGGATGAATCTGTTGTTATAACTGGTTGGCAAATGGGAGAATATGATGTTGAAGTTAAAGAACATTATTATTCTATTTATGATGAAACTTATTCTCAATATGTTTTTACTATTCCAATATATAGAATAATATTGAACGCAATTATAAAGACATTATTACCTATCTTTTTTATCATAACTGTAATGTTATCAAGTTTTATACTTGATCCGGATAAATTATCAACAAGAATTGCAATGGTTTCTTCAGCTTTAGTTGCATCAGTCATGTTTCATGTTTCACTAGCAAATCAAATTCCTCCGGTTGGATATTTAACTTTCATGGATAAATTCATGGTCTTAACTTATTTTGTGATATTGATAAGTTTTGCTTTAAATGTAATGTTAATGGAATTAACTGAATTAAAGAAAACGGATCTTGTAAATAAGATACATACAAAAACAGGATATTCTGTATTAGTTATAGTTCCAATATTATATGCGTTATTATTCTGGTTGTTTTTGTAATTATAAATTTAGTTTATCTATTTCATTAAAAACCAGTTTTTTAGCTTTATCAAGCGTGATATTTTTAAATGAAAAAGCAGCGGCTTCTTTATGACCTCCACCACCGAGATCTTTAGCTAATACGCTTACATCATAACCTTTTTTAGATCTAAACGATCCTTTGATATGATCTTCAAATTCAAGCAGAACAAAAACAAATTTTAATCCTGAAATAAATTGCAATTGATTAATTCCTAATCTTGCTTCAGCATTATTTACTCCTGTTTCTTTTATTTCTTCTTTTGTTAATATTGAATATCCAAAGGCTCTTTTATCAATTTTAAAATTATTTAGGATTTTTCCATTAAATTTGAATAACCTTAAAGGTTGATTATATAAAATAGGTCTTAATACTCCTTCTAGATAATCTGCCCCATTATCTATCAGGAATAATGAATCCCTCATTGCTTCAACAGAATTTTCATATGAAAAAAATCCAGAATCTGTTGCAACCCCTAATAATAATCTTTGAGATAATTTTTTATCAAATTTTATATTCCAAATTTTAAATAAATCTAATAAAACTGAACAAGCTGAAGCTTTAGTTGAATCAATATAATTTAATTTTGCAAAATAAGAATTTGTTTTATGATGGTCTATATTAATTGTAAAAATATCTTCTGGAATTTTTTGTCCTGGAATCATTAAAATATCAGAATCTAGAAAAATCAATAAGTCATAATCTTTTATTTTAATATCTTGAAATGATTTATTAAATTCAATTTCTTTAATATAATCTAATGAATTCATATTTTCTGGAACATCATCATTACTGATAACTTTTACATTCTTTTTTAAATTATTTTCAAGAAAATATTTCATTGCTAAACAACTGCCTACACTATCTCCATCTGGACCATAATGCAATGTCATTAAGATATTATTTGAAGATTTTAATTTATGAAGGATTTCATTTGGAGTATTGTTTTTCATTTTTCTCCAATATAATACAAATAAAAGTCGCCATCTTTCTTTATTTTTTTTGTAATAAAACCTGCCTTTTCCATAATTGTTTTGAATTCTTTTACTAACCATTTATTATATTTATCATATTCTTCTTGAAATGGAGCATCTTGATGGATCATATTTTTTTGATAAAATTTTTGAAATATTTTTTTAGATACTTTTCTATGGTCATAGATATAGATTTTTCCATTTTCATTTAAACTTTTGTGAAGAGATTTTAAAATTTCATCCATATCTCCAACTAATTCATGTAATGTAAAAATTATTGATATTGAATCGTATTTTCCTGTAATAACTTCAGAACAGATTAAATTTAAGTTTTTGTTTTTATAGATAGATTTACCTAAATCTATTTCTCCCATGTCAATATCTTGGCCGTAAAATTTGGTGTTTGGAAAATGATTTGATAAGATATTGACAAATGCGCCAAACCCACAACCAAAATCAAGATGAATTTTATTTAAATTTTTTTTAAAATCAAAAATTTTATTTAATTCATTATATCTTTTTTTCCAAGAATCTTCAATGTATGATACCCTCTTTTTTATATCCATTATTAAATAAAGAAATCTTAATTATTTAAATTTGATTAAACTCTTAATTTTCCATCTTGCTAATCTATTAATTAATTTTGATGAATTCACTTCATCTAAATTGGCTTTTTTTCTAGATAAGAAATTTATAAAAAATTTCTATCTAATATTTTAAACCCTTAATTTCCCATCTTGCCAATCTTTAACAATTCTATCAATTGCTCTATTTTCATCAGGAATTCCGCCTTTTAGTAAAAAACTATTTTTTCTAGCAATTTCTTCTATAATTTCATAAGGGGTTGATATTTCATCATTTATCTTGATTCTATATAATTCTTCTAATGCTTCTTTATTATGGTTTAAAAATAAGTTAATAACTGCATCAGCTACTAAACCTGGTTCTTTTAATCTATCGCTGTGTTTAGCCCCAATTAATCCATATCTAACTTCATCATCTTTTTGCAAAGGAATAACTCCGGGGCTATCAATTAATTTAATATCATCAGAAGCTCTAATCCAATGTATTCCATGAGTTGTTCCTGGCCTATTAGAGACTTTAACTTTCTTTTTATGGCATAATGCATTTATAATTGAAGATTTTCCTACATTAGGATAACCTAAAATACCAACAACAATATCTGCTTTAGCTTCCCTAAATCTTTGTTTTGGGTCTCCTTTAATTCTAACTGTTTCTTCTCTTTTTCCATATTTATCAAATGTTTTTCTTATATTAAAAAGTAGTATTTTTATTGATTTTGTATCGTTAGCTGAAACAAAAACAACTTTGCCTTTTTTACTAAGTTCTTTTACTTGATTTTTTAGTCTTTCTTTAGCTACTAAATCAACTTTATTTATTACAAATATTAATGGCCTTCCTATTTCATCTATTAATCTTTCAACTTCTTCATTTCTTGAAAGTTCAACTAATCTCGCATCAAGAACTTCTAGAACTATATCAGATTCCTTGATAATTCTTTTAACTAAATCCCAATAGGGTTCAATATTTGTATTTCTACCTTGCGGTCTAAATCTTATCATAAAAATATGAACAAAAATGTCTTTTTAAAGTTATATTATTAAATGGCTTTGTTCGAAGTTCTATTACTTCGAACAAGAACGCCATGATTTAAGACTTAATCCTGTCAATTAGATGAAGATTATAATCAAATCAAGAGTATTATTGGATAATATCATTAAATTATACATAATATTTAAAAATATTTGATAATTTTATTATTCATGTATACTTATAGCTATAAATATTCTGAAGAATCTGGAAGTTCATTAAGACCTAGTATTCTTGAAGTAAAATTTGATTTTAGTGGCGAATCAATATCTAGAGAGAAACAATCTGAAGTTGAATTTAGATATACTTATCATTTGCCTAATAAAGATAAAAGTTCTTCAACTAGAAAATATCCTAGCGATATTAAGGAATATCTATCTGAATTAGGTTATTACGAAGATGAAAGATTTTTTAATGTAGTAACTTATGTTGGAAAAAAAGAAGTTCTTAAAATAAAACCGTTTTTATTAGGGTTAGGTTTTCATTTAAGGTCTGAAGCACAAGGATTATTATTAAGAAAAGATATGATTAATCTGCAGTCTCTAGATGAATTCATATTGAATGGAATATTTGATTTAACTTAGGATTAATGGAATTTGAGTAAGTTAAAAAACAAATGATTTAAAAGCTGTTTTTTTCTTTATAATTCATGAAATCTTCTAAAAAAATCGAACTATTATCTCCTGCTGGAGATTTTGAATGCTTAATAGCTGCAATTAAAGGTGGAGCTGATAGCATATATTTTGGATTGCAGGATTTTAATATGAGAGCTAGGGCACGAAATTTTAAGATTACAGATTTACCAAAATTAAAGAAAATATGTAATGAGAATAAAATAAAGAATTATTTGACGCTTAATACTATTATTTATGATGAAGAAATAAGTAAACTGGATAAGTTAATTAAGAAAGTAAAACCTTATGTTGATGCAATAATATGTTCTGATATTGCTGTAATTTCATTATGTAAGAAATATAAAATTCCTTTTCATGTTTCAACTCAAATGTCAATTTCTAATTCTAGTTCAGCTGAATTTTTCAAGAAATTAGGTGCTGAAAGAATTGTTCTTGCTAGAGAATTAAATTTAAAACAAGTTAAGAAAATATCATCCATAATTCCAGTTGAAATATTTGGCCATGGTGCTATGTGTGTATCTGTTTCAGGAAGATGTTTTACATCTCAATTCTTGTTTAATGAATCAGCTAATAGGGGGGCTTGTATTCATCCATGCAGAAGAGAATATATTGTAAAAGATAAAGAAGGAAATGAATTAAAGATAGAAAATAATTATGTATTTTCAGCTAAAGACTTATGCACTCTTCCATTTATAGAACAAATCAAGAAATCTGGTATAACTTGTTTAAAGATTGAAGGAAGAAATAAAGAACCAGAATATGTTTATAATGTAACTAAAGTTTATAGAGAGGCTTTAGATAAAAAATTATCAAAAGCAAAAAGTGAAGAATTATTAAATGAATTAAAAAAAGTTTATAATAAAGGACTTTCTTCTGGATTTTATCTAGGACTTCCAACCTCTGATGATTTTTCAAAAGTTGAAAATAGTTCAGCTAAAGAAACAAAAGAATTTATTGGTAAAATCTATCATTATTATAATAATCTTGGTGTAGGTTTAATTAGGCTTAATTCTGGCAAATTAAACAAAAACGATGAAATCTATATTTTAGGAAAGACCACCGGAGTAATAAGGCATAAAGTAGAACAAATGCAGGTTGAACATAAGGATGTTATCGAAGTAAAGAAAGGGGATAATGTAGGAATAGTTTTACCAAAATGCAGAAAGGGCGATGATATTTATAAGATTGTAAAGAAAGATTAGATTTTATAAATAATATTTCCTTCATTTCCATATCTATCTACAGAAGTTATTCCATAATATCCGACTTTATTAATATCTGCTGCATTATCAATAAAATGATTCCAACTTTTTGTTAATGATGCTATCCTATAGTTCTGATCCGCAATAGGATTTGATTCATTAGAATAATAAATATTATAGTACCTAATTTTAGAATCATTTGGTTCAATCCAAGATAAATTATAATAACCAGAAAGGCCTAATGTATTATAACTGAAATTTAATGGGGACGAGGGTGCTGTTTTCCAGAAATTTTTCTGTCCCTTACTTTGAACAATAGATTGAGATGAAATAGTTCCTCCAGAAATAACAATTTTTAAAATTTCTGATAATTGATTGCTTTCTAAACCTGAATGTTCTTCAGAAGTTATTGCATAGTAATAAGTACCATCATTTAAATTATCTGTAAAGAATAATTTATTTGTTGGAGTAATTTTTCTTCCAGTAGAATCTATTGGATGTAACATGAACATTTCATTATTTGGATCTTCATTAGGATGATAAGTATAGTTTTGTAAATAATTAATATTTCCAATTTCATTCCATGGACCGTTTTGACTTTCTGATTTCCAAATATGATATTGTTTAATTTCTCTAGCATATAATGGTTCGCCTATTTCATTTCCATTCGAATCTATTTCTGGCCAAGAACCATTTCTTTCTTTATTTTTAGAATCATTTGCAAATGGCCAACCTCTTTGTGTATATTTTGGAGGCAAGAAATTTATTTTTAATCCGTTGTTGATAGTTGCGGATAGATCTGTTGGAGGATATGGATAAGTTACAACCGCCCAATAGATATCAGTTCTATCTGCTTTTCCATTAAGATATTCTGAATGGAAACCTACTTTAGTTCCATCTGGAGATTCAGTTGGTCTAGTTATTGAACCATAATTAGTACCATTAAATAATCTATTATATGGATTTGTAACAATGATTTGTGAATTATTATCATTATAAATTGCTGCTAATATTTTATTTTTTCCTGACGATGAAACTATCCAATCACTAAATCCTTTCCAATCATGATGAGATGCTCCATTTCCAAATGTAGGTGTTATATATTCGTGTTTAGAGATATCCCATGTAGATGGGCCATAATTATGTCCTTTCCATGTTCCATTAGGATAATATGATCCTGGTGGAAAATCGCATGATAAAGAAAATAATGCAATTCTTCCCCATCTATCTGGAACAAAATGACTCCAATAACAAGTTTTATCTGGAAAATAATCAGTTGTATCTGCAACAAATGGACTTGGATAAAATCCATATATAATTTCTGAAATTGTTCCGGATGCTCCTGAAGTTAAACCTTTAACTGATTCTCCTAATATTGGTGCTTTAAATTGGTGACTATAAGTATAATAGAATGATACAACCATTTCATTAGATGTTGAGTTAAATTCAATCATTCTATTTTTTGAACCTGAAACTGAATAGTTTAAGTATTCTGAAGTAAAAGTTCCTGAAATATTTGATAATTTAAATGACCATCTAAATGAACCATGATTTTCAGGCCAGGCTTCACCAAAATTATAATTCTTATCACTTACTGGAAAATCTAAATTATTGCTATAAGCTCCGCCATCTGATGCACTTCCTAGAACTTTTAATCTCCACCAAGCAGAATTACTTAGTCCGTTTGTTGGAACCATCCAATAAAGCCAAGATCCATCTCCTCCATAATATCTATCATGACCTGCAACTGGTGCTCTATTCGCATAATAATGATCAAGATAACTAGATTTATTTAGATTATCAGTACCTGCATAATTTGGGAGATTTCTCCAAACAGAATAACCTTGATAAGGATATTTATTTTTATCCAAATCAAAATTTGCCTTATTATCTGGATAAATTGTTATAGGATAAAACCAGGAAAAATATTCTTTAGTTCTATTTCCACCTAATGCTAATATCTTTCTACCATCTGCAGAAATTAATTTACCAATAGAGAGGCTAGTGTTTCCATTAAAAATAGGAATATAATAACAACCATTTTCTGTTACAATATTTTTAAATAAAATATTTGATGTTCTTACTTGATCATTCCAATACCAAGGATTACCAAAATCATAGAAAGTATCTGGTATTTGCGGTGACCAAACAAAAGCCCAATGATTATTTCTATTAGAGCTGTTAGTCAAGAATCTAAAACCATCACCATTAGTCTTAACTACCATTTGTCCAGTATAATATTTATACCAAGAATCAAAATTATTTCTTGATGCAGAGGGTCTTCCTATTGTTTCTAGTGTTAGATATTTTCCATCAGCACTCCAAGCATTTATTCCAATATCTGTGAAATAAAGGCTATAACCATTTGGTGAATTTGTCATTCTCCAGACCTCATGACCTGTTTCAACATCTGTATACATTAAAGTTTCTGGTTGCCAAAGATAATTTTTAGAGATCTCTTCATAAAGTGAAACTTCTATTGTATTGTTACCAATACCAAAATTAGCACTTTTATCTTTTAATCTACCTACTCTATTGAAAATTTCTATCAAATTTTGAGGAACTATAATACTTATACATCCATTTATTGGACTACATATTTTTCCATCTGAACATAAATTGTTATTAGGATTATTCAAACATTTTCCAGTTGAACAAATATCATTTGTACAAGCAAGATTATCATTACATTCAGAATCTATTGAACATGAAATACAAATCCCATTTTTACATATTCCATTCGAACATATTGAATTATCATTTTTTTTATTAAAAGAACAGCTTCCAATATTACATGAATCTTCTGTACATTCATTATTATCATTACAAGTTCCACAACTTCCAGAACATCCATCTGTTCCACAGGTTTTACCTTGACAATTCGGTGTGCATGATGGATTAGATTCAGAACTTCCACTACTGCCACCTCCAGATGAACCTCCTCCGCCACTATATCCACTATTTCTTACTATCTTTATATCTTCTTTTTTAGAACTATCCATGGTTTTAGTTTCTTTTAATTCTCCAGTAGTTTCATCCTTAAATTTTATTGAAACTTCTACTTTAATTATTTCTTTGAAATTATCTAATCCGATATTACTTGCGTTTATAACATAGTCATAACTTCCTTCATATTCAGGATTAGCAAAATAACTAAGAAAAGAATTTATATTTTCATAGGAAATTTCTGAAATACCTTCTTTAGTTTCATAAATATATTCGTTATCATCTGATTTAAATATAAATTTTATTGAATCTATTTCTTTTTGATTTCCTCCCGAGAGTTTTATGTATGCTTGTTTTCCATCTTCAGTTAAAGCAATATTTTCTATATTAGCATCATAACTATTTATTTTTGGAATATTGGAAATATATAGGTAGGCTAAGAATGCAAATCTAAAAAAGATAATAAGAGCCGCAATAATTGCAATATAAGCTAAAATTTTGTAGAGTTTATTTTTATCTTTTTTTCTAGAGTAATTTTCACCCCAAACTAGATTCTCTGGATTAGGGATATTTACGTTGATTATTGGAATTTCGACCATCTTTTTTCTATTTTGTTAAATGAATTTATCCTTATTAAATATTCTTAAGAAAGAATTGTACGATTATTTGTAAATTTAGAATAACCTAAATCATTTGTAGCTTTACAAGACCATATAAATGTTCCAGACGGAATTCCTGATAAACTAAATGTTACTGTTAAACTATTTGTTGTAGGTTTTTTGCAATTATAATTGCTATAGATATTAAAAACATCAGTAAAGTTTTTGAAATTAAATATATTATTTCCACAATTGGTTCCTGGATTAAAATTAGAGTCTTTTGTAAATAATATTAAATCCGGATAATCAAAATAGGAATCTAATGAATTTTCTATAATCTCTATTTTATGTTCACCATTAGCTAGAGTTATTGAACCTGCATATTCCCAGTCATATCTGTTGGTATTTAGATTATTGAAACTTTTTGTAAATTGTATAGAATCAATAGATAAGTTCCATTTTCTAGCGTTACCTGTACTCCTCATAAAACTTCTCGCATAAACATAATAGGTTCCTGAATCAAAATATTTATTTAATGTCATATTAAGAGCATTTTCTCCAAGCATGAACTTAAATCCACTTGCTCCGCCATTAATTTGCCACCTATTTGAAGGAGCATCATCTCCACATGAGATATTTTTTCCACATAATTTCCAACCTGATTGAGGAAAAAAATCTTCAGCTTCTAACCATATATAATCTGAATTAGGATATTTGATATCTTTTCTTTGATATTGACTTCCAATATTATTGTATAATTCAATGGATTTAATTCCTTTAATATCACTAGCTTCGCAAACTAAATTAATATTTCCATTAATGGTATTTGTTTGATCAGGAGTATTTTGATTAGTTAGTAAAGTATCACAAATACTATCAAAACCATCACAATCTTCATCAATATTATTTTCACATATTTCAGATAATCTTCCTTCAAAAGGATTGCATGAAGTTAGAATTCCGTTTATACAATTATAGGAAGTATGCGCGCATATACCTAAACCGCATCTTGTTGTACCCAGAACTGAAACTTCATCTATTCCATTTATACAATTATCATCAATTCCATTACATACTTCTTCTTTACCTGGATTAACATTAGGATTATTGTTATCGCAATCATAATTTCCAAATAAACATCCTTGAGCATATCCGTCTTTATCTATATCATTATTAAGACAACTATCACTTTCTTTTTCTATTTGAAGTATTAATAAATCCATATTATTAAAAGATGTTAAAGTAAAATTTTTAGGAATAAATCCGGTTTTTATTACATTAATTAAATAAGGAGATTTTTCTATATAATTTCCTCTAGCTGAAGAAGGCGCATAATAGGAATAATTCATTATCTCAGCTTGAATTTCTCCTTTAGAATCGGTAGTTCCTATATAAATAGTAGAATTTAATTTATCATATACAAATATTAAAGCACTATCTACATTATTATTAATGTTATCTTTTATATTTATTTTTAGATAATCAGTAACATTATAATCTAAATTCCTACCATCGTTAATTTCTTTTAGATTTGCACCATCTATAAGATTAGTTCCTATGAATATGTTATTTCTTGAAAATCCATATCCGTTATTTCTTAAAGTAGTAAAACCTTGAAGTCCGGATAATGGTTTGATTAATGTATTTGAAACCATCCTTCTTAGATTATTTAAATTATATACGTCTGAATCGGCAAGTTCAATTATAACGTGGTTGCTCTTTATTGTATTATTATAAATGTTAGAGTGTCCCATCGCCTTTATACCAATGGCATGCTGTTGAAGATAATTATTAGTTTCCATAGCGATATAATTGTTATGAATATTTATATCATATGGATTTGGGGGAATGTTTGGATTAGAATCAGTTAAATAATCAGTTATTCCAACAACTTCTGTATAACAGTTTTCTAATTGAGAATTAGTCTTTCCAATTATTGTATTATTATATATTTCAATTTCTCCTCCTGAACCGCTACCATAATTTTTAAGTCTTATTCCGTGAGCAGAATTTGGATAACCATAAGAAGAATATTCTGAACAAGGCCAGCTTCTTGGTTCAATTAAGTTATTATATATTTTTAGTCCAGTAGTACCCCCGATTCCATGACCTTGATATGGTTGTATTTTATTATTATAAATATCTGCATAGCTTGTTGCTATTGAAAAACCATTAGTTGCAACAATTCTTGTTTTTATAATATTATCATTAATTTGATTTCTTGAACTATTGCTACCACCTATATTCATTCCAACATGTGGGCCATATAAAAGTGTATTATTGTAAATTTTATTATTTCCGTTGCTTCTGCCCATTTCAATCATTGAAAAGAAATAATGTCTATGTAATGGTAATTTTCCATTAGCTTCCATATAATTATTATATACGTTTATGCCACTTGCCCAGTACATATCTATATTCTGGCTATTCATTCCATTAGTTATTAAAGATAAATCGTGAATATTACTTCCAATTTTTATTGCTGGAGAATAAACAGCTTTAGATTTTCCTTCAATAATCTTACCATTTTTTATTTCATATGCAATTCTGTTCCATGGAATATCTGCGAAACCTGAAAATCCAATTGGTCTAATATCTACTTCATCTATATTTGCACTTACATTGGTTCCTGTTTTTGTTTCTATTGAAATCTTTGCTCTAACTGTTGTTGGATTTGTTATATTGAATTCGCATATTATTCCAATAGACATATCGGTTCCAGTATAGATACTTCCCATATTACTGAATTGATTGTTGCAGTAAATTTGAATTCCTTCTATAGTTATAGAAACTTTTGAGTTTGAATTCCCTTGAACTTGTGAAAATACTGCATAATTTCCTGCTTCTGGCAAATATACTGGACTTGATAAAATATATTCACTTGCATATGAATCTCCATATAAGTCCATTAATCTGTAAGAAAATTTATCGAAAAATAATTTTTGAGTATAATTTTGTCTATAACCATGAGGAGAATTTGAAATATCCCAAGAAATGGGTATTTTATTGTTAATCGGGTCCCCTTCTTCAAAACCTGAATTTAATACTCCTGTAAAATCCATATCTGCATAGGTAATTGTATGAGAATTCAAATCTAAGCTGACATTATTTCCAACAGAAGTAGGTTGTCCTGGAGAACCAATTAAAAAAGCAGTTCCATTTGTCCTAACATCGGTCATAAGTATATATTTGAAATTTTTTTGATCTAAATAATAAGGGGGGCTTCTTTGTTTAATCCAATCATCTGTAATAAATATTTCATTTACACATTTGCCATTTGTACAATTTGAACAAGATACTGATATATTTCTTATTTCACTTTTTTTGGTATTGCTATTATAAAAACAATAATATTCACTTAATTGCGTAGGAGATATACAAAAATCAGTTTTGCTTAAGTTTATTTTTTGAGTTATTCCAAAAATAACCTCCATAAGTCCGCCATCACTTTCATTGCATCTTTCAACTGAATCAATACATGTTGGAATTACAACTCCTGAACCCGAATAGCAACTTTTTAAAGAGTCGCAATTATTTCTACAATCAAGAACATTACCACATCCATTATTAAGGTTGACTCCACATATATCTTGATAATCTGAACATGTTTTAGATGGTATACATGAACATAAACCACAATTTACATTACTCCCACAACCATCTTCAAATTGTCCACATGTTTTTCCAAGGTCTACACATGTCTTAGGAATACATGTTAAACTTCCTTCACTACCTCCGCTTCCTCCTCCACCTCCAGATGAACCTCCTCCGCCACTATATCCACCATTTCTTACAACTTTAATATCATCTTTATTTGATGAGGCAATTGAATTTGTTTCTTTAATATTTCCTTTATTATCTTTAAATTTTATTGAAACTTCTACTTTAATTATTCCTTTGAAATTATCTAATCCGATATTACTTGCGTTTATAATATAATCATAACTTCCTTCATATTCAGGATTAGCAAAATAGCTAAGAAAAGAATTTGTATTCTCATAGGATATTTCTGAAATACCCTCTTTAGTTTCATAAATATATTCGCTATCATTTGATTTAAATATAAATTTAATAGAATCTATTTCATTTTGATTACCTCCTGAGAGTTTTATATATGCAGTTTTTCCATCTTCAGATAAGGCAATTGATTCTATTTTAGCATCATAATCATTT
>JBAZYP010000012.1:0-60868 GCA_041659265.1 Candidatus Pacearchaeota archaeon
ATCATGAATATTTACCTATTCAAGCATATTATGCTTTATTCATATGCCCGCGTAGTGTAGTGGTTAGCACTCATCCCTGTCACGGATGCGACCCGAGTTCGAATCTCGGCGTGGGCGTTTTTATATCTGCATAGCAGATATAACACTTCTTGCTCGAGATTCGAATACGTAAAATCCAATATAATTTTTAGGATCTGTGAGGGGGCGTTTTTATATTCTCTTAGATTCTAACTCTGGTTAGCGAGTTTGAATCGAGAAATTTTATTTTCTAGATAATAAAAATACATAAAATTGAAAATGAGGTTTTGAGTAGGCGTTGAGCGTTTTAAATATTTTGATATAGGGGGTAACTAATCAGGATTTAAGTTGATTTAACTCTTGATAGGTAATAAAAATAAAGAAATAAATATTAATATCCTCCTTTTATTTAAAAATAATGGAAAGAAAAAGTATAATTATTACTTTGATCTCAATTCTTCTAATTATTCTATTATTGGTAATATCATTATTGTCTTATATGATTTTTTTTAATAACCAAAATAAAAAAGGAGTTAATATCAAAATAGTAAATGAACCCCTATCCAACAACCAAGATGAAAAAGACCAATATATCTATATTTCAGATGGAAAAGAGTTTAGTTTATTATTTCCAAATACATGGGGCCGAGATTTGGATTACTATGGAACTTTAATGTTTTATAAAGGAGAGGGAACGGGAGCTCTAAGGATTACTTTATTAAAAATTAATCCTGAAAATAAAAGTTTGAATATTCATACATATATTCAAAATAAGAGTAAGAAATATGATAATTCAAAAATTTATGTAAAAGATTCTCAACTTTATTTAGAATTTAGTGAGGAGAATTTTGAAAAAAATCAGACTGTTTTGATGAATTATTGGTTTATAGGAAAAGACGATTATCTTCTAATTGTATCGTTTGCTTTATCAAAAGAACGTTCTGATACTCCTGAATCTAGAATTGAACTAAATGAAGCTAAAGAGATAGTAAATTCTATTAAGATAAAATAATTATATTCGAACTTAATTATCTTGTATCTTTACTTATTTTTATTATATATCATAGATAGTTTATACTATGACAATATTCTTAAGTATAATAATCTTAAATATTTTATGAATATTTATGATGTTATCTCATCAAATCAGACTCAGGTTTATATATCTAAGGTATTTGGGGCGGCTCCAATAGAATCTGGAGATTTTATATTTTGGATAATCATATCTCTAATTATAGGATTTACTGCACTTACAATAAGATATACATTTAATCCTACAGACAAGAAAGAATATGAATTATGGAAAAATGAATCTTGGCCTACAAAAATTTTTATTTGTTTAATGGTCGGAGGGTTATCATTTTTTACTACAATATCGTTTTTAGAGCTTTTATCTACATTAGATTATTTTATTTATGGCTCAGCTGAAAAGTTTAATTTAGTTTTTAGGAATGGTTTCCTTGGAAGTATTTTGTATTCTATGATTTATTCAACCGGATTTATATGGGTATTGGGTAAAAAAGGAAATGTCCATTATGGTGATTTAAAAAAATTTGCGTTATTTTCAATATATCTCTCTATAATTTTAATTTTTTTAGGAACTTCATTAATAGTATTAAAAAAATCTTTTTCATTAGGGATATCATTTATTGCATTTAACCTATTTTTAATAATGTTGATTATTTTATTTTTTTATTTAATTCCAAAAAATATGAAAAATACTCCTAAACTAAAAAAAGAAAAAATGAGTCTCAAAGATATTTTAAAAAAAAAGAAAAAATGAAAAAAACATCTGAAAAAATTCCTGAATGGATAATATTTATTACATTAAGCATTATTGTTATATATACATTATTTTTAGGTATACAAAATTCTTTAAAAATGACTGGAATAGAAATCTCTGAAGATTCTATTTTTACCATAATAATTCTATCCGGTTCTTTGTGGTGGTTGATATCTTTATATTCTAAATTAAAAAAACGCAGAATAAATAACTATTTTAAAATTGCAGTAGTTCTTTCTTGGATAGTATTGTTTGTAGGATTTACTCTTTTTTCAGATATGTATAAATCTGAATTTCCCTTATTAGTTTCGCCTATTTCTACAAATGGAGAAGACTTAAATAAACTTACCAATAATATGACTAATCCGTCTATATTTTCTAATCTTGTATGTATTAGTAAATATAACAGAAATTATCTAAGTGAATGGGATATTTTAGAATGTAACATTACTACAAATTTAAGTAAGAGTGAATATAATTTTTCTATAGGAGATTATTATAAATTTACAAAAAACCAAACTCAAGAAAAAGATAATATTTTCTGTTCTGGAAAAGAATTATGTAGAGTAATTCTTTATACAAAAGATGATTCCTTTGCCTTTCAAATCATCCCTGCATATAGTAATGGAACTGATAAAATAAAGCCGATTGATTATTATTTTGAAGTAAAAAAACTAAGAAATTGGAAAGATCTTGAAAATCTTGAACAAAATAAAATCACTTTATTAATTGCAATAATTACAGCCTCTTTTTTAACGGTTTGGGCAGGAGTTTATTATGCAAAAAAGATATTGGAGAATGATTAATGAAATTTGAATGTAAATGTTGTGGAACTTGTTGTAGAATTTTTAAAGATGTAGAAAAAGGATTAACAGGTCTCCCATTATTTGAATGGGAGAAGGAAGAATTAGAAAATATTGCAAAAGAAAAAGGAATAAAATTAAACATTCAACCTACAGATTTAGTTTTTGATAAGAGAAGTGGTTTTTATATTTGTGGAAACTTTAGTTTAAAACATGAACCTTGTCCCTTTCTGGTGAATAACAAATGTTCTATTTACGAACATAGACCACTCGTTTGTAAAGCCTATCCATTGGTTGATAACCCTTTGTATAATAAAGATCATAGATTTGACCTATCTTCATTTATGAAATGCCAGAACTTTGATTTTAAAAGCTTACTAAAAGAACATTTTTCACTTGAAGAAGGAAAACCATATCATATTAGTCAAGGCAAACTAATAAAAGAATATTCTCAAGTTTTTGGAGAAGATATCTTGATTAACGCTACTATACATAGTTTACTAAAGGATTTTATGGATAAGGAAATATGTGACTTGATTAAAAATAACGATGTAAAACTCAGAAAAGTCAGCAAATTAGATTATTCTAAATATACTCCTTCTCCATTTTTTGAATTTTTAACTAAAATAGGGAAATGTGATGAAAATGAGAAAAAGGTTATTATTCATAAGTTAACAGATTATCAAATGGTTAAAGATGCAATCGAACAACATAAAAAATCAGGAGATTAATATATTTTTTATTAAATTTTTCTATAAGGATAACAACGTTAATTTATATTTTTACTCAATTCTAACTCATTATTGATTCAAATCTCTATAACTATAAAATTTAAAAACAAAAGAAATTATGAGTTTTTATGGCAAATAAACCTAGATTAGATAGAAAAACCCTTTTAGTTGGTGATGGAATTGATGATATTTCTTCAGTATTAGAAAGATACACTCTTATGGATTTAAGATGTAATATTGATAGAATGGATAATGCTATAGATGCTTCAAGAGCAGTTAAATATGGAAATTACCCTTTGATAATACTTCCATGCCGTACTCCACCTGGAAGTGAATATCCTTATGCGATAGAATTTCCTGAAATTAAAGAGACTTGGGAAAGGGCAAAAAGCTGGGAAGCTACTCAAGAAGAAAAATATTTTGATATTACTTTACAAATTATAAAATATGCTAGAGAAAGTAATAATCCAAACAAAGATGCCCTTATAGTAATAAGCGATGTATACCATCCACAAGGAGATAGTCTAATATCTAATGTAAGAATACGATCTCTTGAAGCAGGAGCAGATTCTTATATCTACATGATGGAAAAAGATGCACGAAAACAATTATTTGATTTGGTTTCTTCAAAATTAGGTTGGGAAAGAAGGAAATCCAAATAAATTTTGTATTATTTATAATTACTTAAAATTTAAAAATCTAATATAATTCTTAGAATTATGAAATTAAAAACTCAAAGATTATTACTTAGAGAAATAGATGATAAGGATTTATCTGAACTAGTTAGAAATGCAAATAATTTGAATGTATCAAGATATCTTGAAAAAATGCCTTATCCCTATACTGAAGAAAATGGAAAAGGATTCATAAAACATTGCTTGGTGGGTTTTAAAAAAGACCAAAAAGAAGATTATGAATTTGTAATAGAATTTCAAGGAAAATTTATCGGTATGATCTCTTTGATGAGAGTAGATCAGTTTCAAGAAACATGCACCATGGGATATTGGATAGGTGAAGATTATTGGAGAAAAGGTATTGTTTTTGAAGCGGCTAGTGAAATAATAAGATTTGGATTTGAAGATCTTAAATTAAGAAGAATAAATATTGAAGCTTATACTGAAAATATTGCATCAAATGAATTAATCAAAAAATTAGGATTTAATTATGAGGGAGCAAGAAAACAATATAAGAAAACAAGGTCTACTGGAGATATCTATGATTGTAATATCTATGGGTTATTAAAAGATAGTTATAAAGAGAAAGAATAAGTTAATTAAACTACTCATGACCTGCAGGATTATTCAATCCTTTTTCTTTAAATGGACATTGTTCAATTGAATCAGGTTGTTCATAAGGACAATTTTCTGTATCAATTCCTAAATCTTTATGAGCAGGAATCTTTTCAGCATGATCTAAAAAACCATCGTTATTTGTATCATATTTTTTTAATAAATCTGACTTATCCATTTCCCTAAATTTTTCTATTGGTGATTTTTCTTGACCAATTATAATATATGCGCCTAAACTTAATAGTATCAATATTGAAATTCCAATAACAATAATATGTTTCTTATCCATTTTATATTAAAAGATGAAATTCTTATTTTATAAAGGTTATCAAGTATTGAAAGATTATTCTATACTGTAAGACAATGTCTGATATTAATCCAATTTATATAACAAAATATAGAAAGATTTATATATATGAACAAGATTTCATATGTGTAGTCTATCATATATGATAAAATGAAAGGAAAAAATAGTTATTATTTATTTTTTGGAAATCTTGCTAATCCATTAAAAATTGAAATAATAAGTGCATTAAAAGAAAAAGATAGTTCTGTTCTTGAACTAGCTAATAAAATCAAAGTCGAGCAATCTAAATTAAGTCATGCTTTATGTTCGCTACGAAATTGTTCTATTGTCCAAGTAAAACAATCAGGAAAAAAAAGAATTTATAGCTTAAATAAAGAAACCATATTACCTATGCTTGAAATAATTGATAAACATGAACATAAGTTTTGCAGTGAATGCATGGCAAAAAAGGAGAAGAAAAAATGATGAATAAACCTAGTGAAATGTCAATAATACTTATGGAGGAGCATAAAAATATTTTAAAAGTTATAGATAAAATTAATGAAGAATGTGATAAGATTTCCAAAGGAAAGGAAGTAAATGAAAAATTCTTTTTAGATGCAATAGATTTTATAAAAAATTATGCAGATAAACTACATCATGCAAAAGAAGAAGATTTGCTATTCAAAGAATTTTGCAAAAGCAGTACAAATCTCCATTGCAATCCTGTTGATCAAATGTTATATGAACATGAATCTGGAAGAAATTTTATAAAAGGTTTAGAAGAAGGTTTAAAAGAAAAAAACAAGAAGAAAGTAATTCAAAATGCTTTAGGATATTGTGAATTATTAAAGGAGCATATTTACAAAGAAGATAATGTACTTTATCCATTATCAGAACAATCACTAGACAAAAAAATAAAGGATAATCTTTCTAAAAAATTTAAAGATATTGATAAAACTAATAAGTCTAAAATAGATAAATATAAGAAATTTGTAAAGGAGTTATAAAATGGGAATCTTTGGAAATAAAATAATATATCTGGATAATGCAGCTACAACACAAGTAGATGAAAGTGTAGTTAAAGCAATGACTCCATATTTTAATGAAAAATATGGAAATGCTAGTTCTAAACACTTTATAGGTCAAGAAGCAAAAAGAGCTTTAGAAGAATCTAGAGATATTATAGCTAAATCAATTGGAGCTAGAAGAGATGAAATAATATTTACGTCTGGTGGAACTGAAGCAAATAATTTTGTATTAAAGGGATTATTTTTTCATCCTGAAAATAAAGATAAAAAACATATAATAACAACAAAAATTGAACATGATTGCATTCTTAATTCATGCAAATGGCTTGAGACACAGGGTGCAAAAGTCACTTATCTTAATGTTGATAGTGAAGGATTTGTTGATATTGATGAACTTAAAAAAGAAATATCAAACGAAACTTTAGTTGTAAGCATTATTCATGGTAATAATGAAATTGGTACAATACAAGATTTAGAAAAAATAGGAAAAATATGCAAAGAAAAGGGAGTATATTTCCATACTGATGCATGCCAAAGTTATACTAAAGTTCCAATTGATGTTAATAAGCAACATCTTAATTTTGTTACATTAAACTCCCATAAAATTCATGGACCAAAGGGAGTTGGAGCATTATTCATAAGAAAAAATTCTAAAATTGTTCCTTTATTACACGGAGGAGGACATGAATTTAGATTAAGAAGCACTACTGAAAATGTTGCAGGAGTTGTTGGATTTAGTAAAGCAGTAAAAATTGCTAAATCAAGTGATATTAAACATATGGAAAAATTAAGGGATAAATTAATTGAGGGATTATTAAAGATACCTAATACTAAATTAAATGGACCCAGAAAAAATAGATTATCAAATAATATTAATATTTCATTTAATAATATTGAAGGTGAAGCTATAGGAGGATATCTTGATTCTTATGGAATATGCGGTTCAACTGGTTCAGCTTGTTCATCTCACTCCCTTGAATCAAGCCACGTCTTGAAATCAATTGGATGTGATCATATGCAAATGAATAGTTCAATAAGATTAAGTGTTTCAAAATATAATACTGAAAAGGAAATTGATTATGTACTAGATATATTCCCAAAAATTGTTGATAAATTAAGAAAAATGAGTCCAATAAAAAATTAAAATGAAAAAAACAGAAAAACCAGAAAAAAAATCAAAACAGATATCAAAAAGCATGAGCTTTTCTGAGATATTGGAAAAAAATCCGGAACTAGCTAAAACCTTACTAGATAGAGGAATGCATTGTGCTGGATGTCCTATGGCTATGTCTGAAACTTTAGAAGAAGGAGCTTTAGCGCATGGATATGATCCTGATGAAATTGAAAAAGATATTAATAAAGAATTCCAATTACAGCAAGCTAAGGGGAATTCTTTAAGCCTCCAAATGGGAACGAGCGAGAATAATCGCAGCAAACCAAGAGGTATAAAATCCATTTGGAGCAATAATAAATTGAAAAAATCAAAAAAGAAAAAATGAAAACAAATATTGGATATAGTAAAGAAGTAATGAAAAGGTTCACAAATCCAAAACATTATGGGGAAATAGAAAATGCTGATGGAGTTGGTGAAGTTGGTAATCCTAAGTGCGGGGATATAATGAAAGTGTATATAACTGTAAAAAAGGATAAAATAAAAGATATAAAATTCCAGACATTTGGATGTGTTTCAGCTATAGCTGCCTCTGATGCATTATGCGATTTAGCAAAAGGTAAAACCATAAATGAAGCTAAAGAAATTACTAATAATGCTATTGTAAAAAAATTAGATGGTCTACCTCCAATAAAAATTCATTGTTCTGTTCTTGGTGCTGATGGATTAAAAAAAGCAATACTAGATTATGAAGCAAAGAATGGAAATAAAGAAAGTGCTAAAGAATTAAAAAAAATGAATGATATGCAAGATGAAGATCATCATGCTTCAGTTTGTCATTAATAAATATCGGAGGATAAAATGGGATGTTGTTGTTGTGGTAATGAAAAACCAAAGATAAAGAAGAAACCTAAAAAGAAAAAGTAATTTTAATTATTTTCTTGTTTTAATTCTTCCTTTTTCTTATCTTTAATTTTTTTTCTATGAATAATCAAATAGATTATTGCTAAAATTCCAAAATCTGTAACAACGAATGCTGTTACAAAAAGTACTACAAACCATACTTTATGTTTTTTCTCTATTGCTTTATATAAGGCTAAACCATGCCAAATTAATTTCCAAGTAAAAATTATTAAAAGAAATATACCAATTAGAATTGAAGCTCTTTGCTGGGAGATACTAAGTAATTCTCCAACTTTCTGATATAATAATGTTTCATAACCTGTGTCTATTATTGCCATTTTATTTTTTCTTTAAAACTTGTTTATTTTTTTCTTTTTTTAAAATTGTTAGATAGTATATAATTGGAAGAACTAATGAAACTATTAAAGAAAATAATAATAAAAATTGCAATAACATAGGAATATTAGAAATATTTTCCATTGTAGTAATAAAACTTGAAACAATAATAAAAAAGAAAAGACTAAAAACTATCATAAAAAACCAATTTAAATCTTTTCTTTCTAAAATTAGTTGAGTAATTGTTAGTGAAAACATAATTAATAAAATTAAACCGAATCCTAAAAGGAATAAAGAAAGATAATTAAAAATAATTAGCGACGTAAATTCAAATAATAATATTGAAAATAATGAACATATTAGTAGCATGCCTGAAATTTTCAATAATTTATCGTATATTTTAAAGAAAGAACCTTCTTTAATTTTTGAAAAAAAGAAGATATAGGCTATCTCAATTAATCCAAGTGTTTCAACGAAAAAAAATGTTATAAACCAGATTATTTTTTTATCTTGACTAGATTTCCATAATCCAAAAACTTTCCATAATAATGCCCATATAGCAAAAATACCAATTAACCATATTGCTAATTCTGGATTTATATTAAATTTAGACGATAAATCTCTTGCTAAATCAGAAGCATATAACTCTCCTTGTATTGTTTTTAAATCCATCTTTATTAATCCCTAAAAAACATATTACAAGTTTATAAAGTTTTTTAATAGATTTTTTCGACGATAAAATTCAATTGTATATTTTACAACAGAAATATTTATATAGTATATTTTTCTAAAAAAATAGTAAACCACAAGTAGTTGTGGTTGATAAAAATGAGGTATACAACAGGTTGTATACACCCTAAAAAGTGAAATGCATATTTTGTGGAGAGGAAACTCATGTTACAGATAAACGTGAGTCTAATGAAGCTACTAGAAGGAGACGTGAGTGTCTTAAATGCAAAAAAAGATTCACAACATATGAACGAGCTGAAAGGGAAAATATCATAGTAGTAAAAAAAGATGGAAGAAGAGAAGCTTTTTCCAGAGATAAACTAAAATCAGGGCTTATGAAAGCATGTGAGAAACGCTCTGTATCTATTGAAAAAATAGAGAAAGTAGTTGAAGAGATTGAGGAAAAATTAAGAAAAAGAGGAAAAGAAGTCAAAAGCGAAATAATAGGAAAAATGGTGATGAACAGATTAAAAAAATTGGATGATATTGCATATATCAGATTCGCATCCGTTTATATGGATTTCAAAGATTTGCAAGATTTCAAGGAAGCATTAAAGGAGGTAAATGAATAAAATGAGTAATGCAAATGGTGGAAGTTCTAATCCAATATTAAATGGAAGACCCAGTATTAGTTATCAAAGATTTTTTTCAGAAGAAGGCAAAGATCCTTTTAGTTCATTTGAATGGGAAAAACGAGATGTTGAAATTAAGAAAAGTTCTGGAAAAATTATTTATCAAAATTTTGGAATAGAGGTTCCTAAAATCTGGAGCACAACAGCTAATAAAGTAGTATCTAGCAAATATTTTTTTAAAGGTGATGGAAAAGACTACACTGAAAAAAGTGTAAAACAACTAGTCGGAAGAGTTGCTGATAGTATTGCTTCATACGCAGTTAGACAAGGAATTTTAAATGAAGTTGATTCACAAGCTTTTAGGGATGATCTTGTATATTTAGAAACCAGCCAATCACATTCTTTTAATTCTCCTGTTTGGTTTAATGTTGGTTTACATGATAAATATGGAGTTAGAGAAAAAGTTGAGCAATCTTCACATTGGGCAATAGATTCAAATGGCAAAATTACTAATGATATTGATGCTTATGATAGACCTCAAGCTGCTGCTTGTTTTATTCAATCAATTGGGGATGATATGCAAAGTATTCTTTATCATGCTGAAAAAGAAGGTATGCTTTTTAAATTTGGATCAGGAACTGGAACTAACTTCTCAAATTTAAGAGGAATTAATGAACCATTAAGTGGAGGAGGGGTAGCTTCAGGAGCTCTATCTTTTTTAAGGATTTATGATATAATTGCAGGAAGAATACAATCAGGTGGAAAAACAAGAAGAGCAGCTAAAATGGTTATTTTGGATGATAATCATCCAGATTTATTCAGATTTATTAATTGGAAAGTTAATGAAGAAAAAAAAGCACTTTGGCTTTCAGCAAATCCATTATGGGGACCAACAGATGCTGGAGATCTTGAAAGCGAAGCTTATAAAACCGTTGATGGGCAAAATGGAAATAATAGTGTAAGAGTAAGTGATGCATTTATGGAAGCAGCTTTAACGGGTTCTGATTGGAATCTAGATTTTAGAACAGCAAATAGATTTTCAAATGAAGTTGAATTAGCTTTAGATAAATATAGGGATGATAGATATTTACCTGATAAAAGATTTATAAAAAAATTAACAAATAAAAGGAAAGTAGTTAATGCTGGTGATGCATTAGAACAAATTGCTAGAGCTGCGACTGTAACAGGAGATCCTGCTTTACAATATGATAGTACTATAAATAAATGGCATACTTGTAAAAATTCTGGAAGAATTAATGCTAGTAATCCTTGTTCAGAATTTATGTTCATTGATAATTCGGCGTGTAATCTTGCTTCAATAAATTTAACTAAATTTAGAAGAAATGGTTCAGGTATTCTTGATTTACAATCATACAAACAAGCTATAAAAAGTTCTATTATTTCACAAGAAGTTTTAGTTGATCAAGCTTCTTATCCTTCTAAGGATATAGCTGAAAATTCTCACAAATTTAGACCGCTTGGATTAGGTTATACTAATTTGGGAGCATTATTAATGGAAAACGGTGTTGCTTATGATTCAGATGAAGGAAGAGCAATAGCTTCTGCAGTAACTTCATTAATGACAGCATATGCTTATCAAACCTCCGCTGAACTAGCATCTAAACTTGGACCATTTGAAGAGTTTGAAAAAAATAGAGAACCTATGCTTGAAGTAATAAAAATGCATAGTGATGCATCAAAAAAGATAAAAAAAATAGATGGTGTTAAAGGTTTAGAAACCGTACTAGATGAAGCGCAAAGAGTTTGGGAAGATGTAATAAAAAAAGGCGAACAATATGGATTTAGGAATTCACAAGTAACTCTTTTAGCACCAACTGGAACAATTGGATTTATGATGGATGTTGATTGTACTGGAGTAGAACCAATGATTGCATTAAAATCAAGTAAAGGTCTTGCTGGTGGCGGAGAATTAAAAAGAGATTTAGCACCATGTGTAACAAGGGGATTAGAAACTCTTGGTTATTCAGGAAATCGATTAGAAAAGATTATTGAATATATTTCAAAAAATAGTAGTGTTGTTGGAGCTCCTGAACTTAATGAAGAAGATTACAATGTTTTTCAAACAGCTTTTGGTAATGATAACACAGTAAGCGTTGACGGACATCTTAATATGATGGCTGCAGTTCAACCATTTTTATCTGGAGCAATTTCAAAAACTGTTAATTTGCCAAAAGGATCTTCAATTGATGAAGTTAAAAAAACTTATGTAAAAGGATGGAAATTAGGATTAAAATCAATAAGCCTTTATATTGATGGAGCAAAAGGCATACAACCTGTAAATATTGAAGAAGTAGTTAATGGACCTTCATTAAAATGGGGTCAGAGAGTTAAACCTGAAGGAAGTCTTGGACTAACTGGTCCGATTGAAAGAATAGGATGGAATGTGTCTGTAAATAGTACTGGAGTACATATTATGATCGGAGAATATCAAAATCGACCACCAAAAGATTCACCAGCTGATTTCTTTGTTGAATTCGGTGGAGCTGGTTCTGAATATAGTGCTGCATATATAACTTGGGGTAAAGAAGCATCAAGGAACAGACAGAGAGGTGCACCATTAGAAGAATTCATAAAACATAATCGTGGAGCAAGAGGAGCCTTAAATGGATTTACAAATCACCCATTTATCAAGTCATGTTCATCTATAGAAGATTTAACAGCAAAACTAATACAACTTGAATACTTAGGAGATACAAGTGTTTGCGATGTCCAACCTTCACCTGAACAAATGGAAAACTTGAGATGTAATGTTCTTGGAAGAAGGAGAAGAGAACAGCATTTTGATTCAAGAATAAAGTTTATTGAAAGTGTAATGGAAAAAGGAAAAGTTCAGCCCATATTCCCACTATTTCAAGACGAAGTAGAAAATGGTAAAATACCTGTTGGTCAAGAATTTTGTATAAATTGTGGATCAAAAACTGTATTAAGTGGAGCTAACTGCAGAAAGTGTCCTAATTGTGGAAATGCAGGTGGATGCGGCTAAACTCACTTAAAAATCCCTATTTCTTGAAATAATAAGATTTATTAATGGTTTTTTCTTTCACCAACTAATTTTTAAATGAATAAGAGAGTGTATAATGAAATGGTTAAAGATTACTCAGAAGTAGAACTTACAGAAGAAGAATTCAATAAGATAATAAATAATTCTCATGATCTAGTAGTTGTAGATTTTTTTGCAGAATGGTGCATGCCATGTTTAATGCTTTCACCTATAATAGAAGATCTTTCTGAACAAATGTCAGAAGTTAAATTTGTAAAGATAAATATTGATGAAAATGAAAATCTTGCTTCTAAATTCAGGGTTTCTAGTGTACCTTGTTTAGTTATTTTCAAAAATGGAAAAGAAGCAGGAAGAATTGTTGGAGCACATTCATCTGAAGTTATTGAAGAAAGAATAGTGCAACATATGAATTAAAAAGTATATTTTGTAAAATATATAATTCTTCGAAATATGTCTATATAAAGAAAATAAACTTTAGATAATAAAAATGGTGAATGTAACAAATCAGGATTATTATAAGAGACTTGTAGAATATCCTACAAGTAATGGTTCTATTAATCAATTAGAGGTTATTACAAATAAAATTGCTGCTGACCCCATTACAAGAAGAGCTGTAGCAACAACAAGAGTTCCTGAAATTGATCTTTATAGAAATGAACCAAACAGACTTGAAGAAATTCAATTAAGGGGATATGTTGAAAATGGAGATTTAATTCTAAATATGTATTCAAACTGGGGATCAGATGAATATGATATTGAAGAAATGGATCAGTTACATGATATGCTTGTTAAAAGAGTTGATCAAAAAATAGGATTAAATGTAAAAAAAGGAGCATTGCGTAGCGAAAGTTTGGGTTTTGATACGGAGATGAGAGGAGAAAGTAAAATTCCTTCTTTTAGAATTACTGGAAAAAATATTCCAGAAGCTTATTGGAAAGAAATTTATAAAGTCGAAAATTCTGGATATGAATTAAGGACGCAATATGACCGAGTGAATTCCAAGGGAGAATATATTGATCCTCTTGGAAAAGATTCTAGAGCCATTGTATTAATAACCGAACCTTTATCTGAACCAAGATATCCTGTATTAAGTTTTAGTGAGAGAGGAAAATATATTGCTGAATTTTTAGGTGTAAAAAATCATTTGGTTGTTCCATATGAAGTTTTAATAAATTGCATTAATAAAAATGAAAAAGTTCCAACTGAATGGCCATATTTATATCATGGAAGAATGGCAGAAACAAGAAAAGATGATGGAACAAAATTTAATCAATTAGAAAGAATGCTTGATATATTATCTGAAAATAGTTTTTCTTTAAATGCAATTGCATCAACAAGAGTTCCTGAAATCGATCTTTTTTTAAAAGAAGATTTACCTTGCTTAGGACAAATTCAATTAATTGTTGAGAATCATTTTAACGAGGAAATAAAATTGAATATGATTGCTAGATGGAGAAGTAGAGCAGGATTTTCTGCTTGGGGAGATAATCTAATAGGCATAACTAATCTATTTCAAAGATTAGGAGAGGGACTTGAAACAAGAATAGGGAAAAAAGTTAATCTAGGATATTATGTTGAAAGTAATGGTTCTTTACATACATATGGGCTTGATAAGATTAAGAATGGATTAAACAATTTCTTTACAACTTATCCAACAGTAGATTCATTTGTATCAAAAGCATGGACATCTGAAGATGCTAAAGATTTAGTAATCATGAATGATTTAATGATGTTGAAAGGTGAAAGTACATGGAACTTTCCTCCTGAATCAATTAAATTAATTGAACAAATAGAAGAAGATTTTAGCTCTGGAAAATTCAAACCGTAGTAACTTAAGAATACTCGTTAAGATTTAAAAACCCTCATTCATATTAAAAAATTATTGGTCCTTATGTAGCGAGTTAGCACAAAAATGAGTGTGAATTCTATTTTACACATCTAGGACATTTAAATTAATAAAAAAAAGATTTAAGATAACTCTAATGAAAAAAATAGTAATACTACTTGTATTTGTAGCTATATTAAATAGCTTGAGTTTAGTTTTTGCTGGAACAACTTCATTTAATAATGATCCTGGATTAAAAGAGGGGGATCTTTGGAATAATAAAATAATTGAAAAAATTGAATTTGATGGAGAGAGATATATTGCCACCTGGAAAAGAATAAGTGAAATTGATGATAGTGGATGTCATTTAATCTATGGGGGCAATAATGATATTAATATGTTTTTTTATAGTGAAAACGGTCATGATGAAGACGAAATAAAAAATTTTGGAAAATGGGTAATAAGAGAAATGAGAACTGAAAAACCCTATAAAGAATTTAATTATAATGGATTTTATGAAGAAGAAAAATATGCCTGCAGAGACCAAATTAATGAAAGACAAAAAGATGTAAGAATTGGCTTTGGAAATACTAGAGGATATAGGGCATGGGGTTCAGAAGGAATCAATGGAAATGCAGGAGAAGTTATATTTGAAAGATATGAAAAATGGCATTTTTTATTATTTCATGAACTAGGTCATGCTTATGGATTTGGACATACTAATGATGGGTCTATAATGGATAGTGATGGTGGAGATCATGAATACAGAGATTATCAAATTGACGAGATAAGAAATCGATTAATTTAACCATAAAAAACTAAATTTAATTTTAGGAAGTTTTTTAAACTAATTTCTTTTAGAGAATTTATTGCTGATTATTTATAGCCAGTTGATAGTCAGTAATAAGCTCCAAATTGGGGCATGGCTTCGTAGCTCAGCCTGGTAGAGCACCGGCCTTTTAAGCCGGCTGTCGCGGGTTCAAATCCCGTCGAGGCCATTTTATATTCAAGCTGGATTTGAACATCTGAGCAAAAAGTTTCACTTTTTACTCTGGACCTTCAACTCTTACGAGATTGAAGGAATCCCGTCGAGGCCATTTTATATTTTATAAATGGATTTTCTTTTAACAAATTTATAATATAGATTCAAACAAAGATTTATATATGAAAATAAAAAAAGAATAATATGAAAAAAATAATACAAGAAATTCCGGTTATATGGAGAAATAGGATAATGAATGATAGTTCTAAATTTAAAGATTCATCAAAAGCATCAGAGATTCTTGCATTTGGTTATGCGTTAATGATGGAAATGCATGATAGATTATCTAAGATTTCTAGTTTAGAATCTGTTGTAATAAATGGAGATTGGAATGGAGATGAATATACCAAGGAATTATATTTTATTGATAAAGAAAGAGATAGAATTGAAAAAGAATTCAGAAAAGGTGCAAAACATTTATTTTTAAATTTTTCAAGTTTTAGTTCAGAAAAACAAATAGATTATCTTGAGATGATATTTAGAGGCATACCTAATATTAAAGCAAAATCATTGAATGAATTAAGGGTCTCTTTATATGGAATGTTGCAATTTCCAAGAAGATATATTAAAGGATTAGAGATGGATATTTCCTATACTGTAAAAGATAATGCAAGACATGGAATTGATTGGACACCTAATGAGTTCGAAAGAGCATATAATTCTTACATTAAAAGAAATACAAATTTAACAGGTTCGGATGGAAGAAATGAACAAGAAATAAAAAGAAAAACCTATCCAGGTTGTTATGAAAAATCATCATAAAATAAAATGTCAAGATATCTAGATATACCTGCAAGTAAAACCCTAACTATGGATGGTGGATTTGATAATCTAGAATCTTTTATAGGTAAACAAGTAATTGCAAATATCCTAGAATATGACGATAAATTCTCTATATATGTTGTTCGAGATAAAAAAATAGTTGGAACATTATGTAAAAAAAATGAAAAGTCTTCAAAGAGATATTCTAGAATAATTAATAATAATTATTGGGTTAATGGAATGGTCTATACAATAAATTCTGAAGGAAAACATATTATTCTTGATGAAAAACATAAAAGATCTTTTCCAAATGGATTCTATTCAATAGATAGGGATAATTTTTATCTAAGAGGAATTAGAGTTGTAGAAGAATAAAAAATTAATCGGATAAAAAATTTTAAAGATTTAGAATATTCTTAAGAAATAAAATATACTATCCAAAGAGGGTTTTATCCTCCTCTATAGAATAGAAAAGGATAAAGAAGTTTAAAGTGAGTGTGATTGATTGAGTGATATGATTTTTGTGAATTGTTATATTACTATCCAAAGAGGGTTTTACCCCTCTTGGAATAGATTGGATAACAAGTTTTAGTGAGTGTGATTGATTGAGTGATATGATTTTTGTGAATTGTTATATTACTATCCAAAGAGGGTTTTACCCCTCTTGGAATAGATTGGATAACAAGTTTTAGTGAGTATTAACGTGATAGATCTTTTTCTAACAAGTTTTTTGAATCTTCAAGGAACTGTCTTATCAAAACCATCTTAATTCTTTTTGAAATTATTTCGTTATTGGTATTTGCATATTTCATAGATGATTTTTGAATTTCTAATTTACTTCTCATTTTTGACCTCCTTTTTTTAGTTCGTTTCCTTCTTTTTCCCCTAATACGAAAACAACTACTTCATTATCGATATATTCTTTTTTGCAATTGATTTTTCCAGAGTTACCGCCATTCGTTCTTACTCTTTCTGTATAAACGCTCTTATAGCCTGTCTTCATTACTAATTTTTTAGCAGTTGTTGAATCAATATTAATCATTTTTTATGGGTATCCATGGATACCCGAGTATTTAAACCTTTCTATTTTTATTTTTTTGTCGAGTATAAACATGTTTTTTCATCTTATTTTCTTAGGATATCCATGGATATCCAAATATATAAATGTTTTTATTTTAAAAAAAAGATGTTTTGTTTCACAATATTATTTATAAATAAAATAATGCAAGATAGATTATGAAAAGAGGAAAATTTATTGTTATTGAAGGGACTGATTGTTCTGGAAAAGGAACTCAAAGCAATCTTCTTGTTAAAAAATTAGAATCAGAAAATATTCAGACAATAAAATTTGGTTTTCCAAGATATAATTCTTCTACTGGAAATATTGTGGGCTTATGTTATTTAGGAAAAAGTTCGAAGGAATTATTAAATCCATTTTTTGATATAACAAAAATTCCTTCTGTTGGGTCGTGGTTTGGAAACCATCCTGAAAACATTGATCCACTTGTTGCATCTTTATATTATGCAGCAGATAGAAAGGCGCATAACCTAGAGATAAAGAATTATCTTGAAAAAGGGATTAATGTAATCTGTGATAGATATGTTGAATCCAATATGGGTCATCAGGGAGGAAAAATTAGAGATATAGAGGAAAGAGAAAAATTTTTTAGAACTCTTGAAAAACTCGAATATGGAGTCTGTGAATTACAAAAACCAGATGGAGTAATATTCTTATATATGCCTTATAAAAGAGGAATGGAATTAAAGAAAGGGCGAGAAGGAAAACCGGATTTACATGAATCTAGTCCAGAACATTTAAGAGATGCTGAAGAATCATATTTGCATCTTTCAAAATTATATAAATGGATTCAGATAAATTGTGATCCAGATATAAATTCAAAACTGCCTTTATCTAGAGAACTAATACATGAACAAGTCTATCAAAACACCATAAAGATTATTAATGATAACTGATGAGTAATAAAAGAAAAAAAAGATTATTTTTATAAAAAATAATTAAAATTTTGATCAAAAAAACAAAGATTTATAAACCCAACCACTAATGATACCCAAAGGTTTATAAAGCATTATTTTGATGTATTTATAACTAATATTAAATATTATGTGTTAAAGGGAATTATATCATTTTAACATGTTGCTTAACTCCTTTAAGCCCCCTATCCAAAATGCACGTTTTACAGCCTAAGCACACAAAACTAAACAGACAAGAAGTGGAAAAATTAGTTAACGAACTGAATATTTCTTTAATCCAACTCCCTAAAATAAAAATCAATGATCCGGCACTACCCGAAGGATGTGAGATAGGGGATGTAATAAAAATAGAAAGAATGACTGACACAAAGAAATTTTTTTATTACAGGGTTGTATCGATTTAAATCAATAATATATAAAAAAAATGCTAATAGAAAAAGAACAACAGAAAGAAGAACATCTGCTTGTAAGAAGATATCTTGAAGACCATAGTCTTGTTGAATCTAATATTGTATCATTTAATAATTTTCTAAATCATAGAATGCAAGAAATAATTGATGAATTAAATGAATCTATGCCTAAAGAAGATATTGAAATTAGATTAGGAAAAATAAGAATAGGAAAACCTGCCATTTATGAAGCTGATGGAAGCCATCATTTAATTACTCCTGCTGAAGCAAGGATTAGAGGATTAACTTATTCTGCGCCACTTAATGTTGAAGTTACTGTTAAACAAGGCGAACAAATGGAAAGCCATGATGTTGAAATTGGTAAAATTCCAATAATTGTTAAAAGTGAAGTTTGTAATCTTCATGGAATGACTAGAGAGCAATTAATTGAAAATTATATTGATCCATTAGAACCAGGTGGATATTTCATAATCAATGGAAATGAAAGAGTAATTGTTATGACTGAAGACTTAGCTGAAAATCAACCTTTTATTGAAAAATCAAAAGGAAGAATAATGTTAAGACTTTTTTCAAAAAGAGGAAGTTATAGAATTCCAATAACAATAACAGACACTAATGAAGGTATTGTTGAAGTATCTTTCTCAAGATTCAAAAATATTCCTGTAGTGGTCATGCTAAAGGCTCTAGGAATGATAAAAGAAAGTGATATTGCAAAATATATTGGTAAAGAAAATGATAGTTTGATAGTTAATTTATATGAATTCACAAATATTCAATCTGAAAAAGATGCAATGCTTTCAATATCTGAAAAAACTTCTTTACAAGGAACTGAAAAAGAAATTTTAGATAGAATAAAACAAAGAATAGATTCTTATTTCTTACCTCATATCGGATTAAGAAAAGAAGACAGAATTGAAAAAGCTATTACACTTTGTAAATTTATAAAACAATTTTTTATTGCTAAAGAAAATCCAAGCAATATAACTGATAAAGATCATTATGCAAACAAGAGAGTTAGAATGTCTGGAGACTTACTTGCTGACCTTTTTAGAATAAACATGAATATCTTATTAAGGGATATACAACATTCATTACAAAAAATCCAGAAAAGAAAAAAATTCTATTCAATTAAAACAATTGCAAAATCTACTTTATTTACACACAGAATTGAATCTGCAATTGCAACAGGAAATTGGATCGGTGAAAGAACTGGTGTTACACAAAATATGGATAAAACTAATTATCTTGCAATCTTATCACAATTACAAAGAGTTTCTTCTATGCTTCCTGGTGAACAAGAAAATTTCTTAGCAAGAACATTACATCCAACTCATTATGGTAGATTCTGTCCTGTTGAAACTCCTGAAGGAACTGAAATCGGATTAAGAAAGAATCTTGCAATACTAGCTAAAATATCTACAAGAGCAGAATTAAACGATGATAAATTATTAAGAATTTTAACAAGCCTTGGAATGAAAAAAGAAGTTGGTGAAAATATTACAGATATATTCTTCAATGGAAGATTTATAGGTTCAATTGAAAATCCTATAAAATTAATAAAAGAATTAAAAGAAAAAAGAAGACAGGGCGAATTCCCAATTGAATTATCTTTTAGATATAATCCATCATTAAATAGTATTGTATTATCTACAGAAGTTGGAAGAGTAATGAGACCATTAATTATTCTTGATAATGGAAAATCTAGATTGACTGAAGAACATATGAGATTATTAAGAGAAGGAAGTTTGAAGTGGAATGATTTAATTAAAAATGGAGTAATAGAATATCTTGATACTTCTGAAGAAGAAAATGCTCTTGTTGCATTAGAGCCAAAATTAATTACTAATGAAACTACTCATCTTGAAATTGATAAAATTGATTTGTTAGGTGTTGTAACTTCTCTTGTTCCATTTGCAAATTATGATCAGAGTTCAAGACTTAATAGAGGTTCAAAAACACAGAAACAAGGTTTAGGATTATATGCTGCTAATTTCTTGTGCAGAATTGATACTGATGTTAATATATTACATTATCCACAAAAACCTATTGTTAGAAGTATTATTTATGATACTTTAAATGTTCATCCAGCAGGACAAAATGTAATTGTAGCTGTAATGACTCATGAAGGATATAATATTGAAGATGCTTTAATTCTTAACAAAGGTTCTGTTGATAGGGGCCTAGGTAGAAGCACCTATTATAGACCATATACTTCTCTAGAACTTAATTATGCTGGAGGATTAAAAGATCAAGTCTGTATCCCTGATAAAGATGTATCTGGATATAGAACTGAAATGAGTTACAAATTCCTTGAAGATGATGGAATTGCTTATGTAGAAGCTCCATTAAATTCTGGTGATGTTGCTATTGGAAAAGTTTCACCTCCAAAATTCCTTTCTGAAGTTAGAGAAATTTCAATTAAAGCTAAAAAAGAAGCTAGTTCAGTAATTAGACAAGAAGAAAAAGGTACTGTTGATGCTGTTTTCATAACTGAAGATAGTCAAGGCAATAAAGTTATCAGAGTAAGAACAAGAGATTTAAGAACTCCTGAACTTGGAGATAAATTTGCTACATCACATGGACAAAAAGGAATCATCGGTGCAATTGTTCCTGAAAATGATATTCCATTCACAGCTAAAGGCGTTAAACCTGATGTAATCTTTAATCCACACTCTATTCCCGGAAGAATGACTGTTGGTTACTTAATAGAATTACTTGCAGGAAAAGTAGGTTGTTTATCTGGAAAAATTATGGATGGAACAGGATTTTCAGGTCAAAGAATAGAAGACTTAGAAGAAAATTTATCTGAACTTGGTTTTAGATATGATGGAAAAGAAACTATGTATAGCGGAACAACTGGAAAAATGATGAGAGTAAAAATTTATGTTGGAAATATGTATTATCTTAAACTAAAATATATGGTATCAAATAAACTTCATGCAAGAGCATCAGGAAAAGTTACACTATTAACAAGACAACCTATTGAAGGAAGAGCTAAAGGTGGAGCTTTAAGACTTGGAGAGATGGAGCAACAAGCACTTGTAGCGCATGGAGCATCACTTTTATTAAAAGAAAGATATGATTCAGACAAAGTGATTTTACCTATCTGTACAAAATGCGGAGCAATTGCTGTAGAAGATAATATAAGGAATAAAGTATCTTGTTCAATGTGCAGTTCAACAGAAATTGAACCTGTGGAAATATCTTATGCATTCAAATTATTAGTTGATGAAATTCAATCATTACATATAAGAACTAAATTTAATTTAAAGAATAAATACGAATAAATAAACAATGGCAAAACCAATAAAAAAACAAGTTGAAAGTTTGCAATTCACATTGCTTAGTCCAGATGAGATAAAAAAAATCTCAAAGGCAAAAATAATCACTCCAGAACTTTATGATGTAGATGGTTATCCTGTAGATGGAGGCCTTATGGATTTAAGACTTGGTGCAATAGATCCTGGTGTAAGATGTAGAACTTGTGGAGGAAGATTAAAAGAATGTTTAGGTCATCCAGGTTCAATAGAACTCGCTAGACCTGTAATGCATATAAAATATGTTCCAATAATTGAATTATTTTTAAGATCATTCTGTTCAGAATGCCATAGATTAATGTTAAAAGATAAAGACAAAGAAAAATACAAATCAGTAAAAGATAGATTAAAAAGAGCTAAAGATTCTAAAAAATGTCCTCATTGTAGTGCTGAACAAGAAAAAATCAAATTAGAAAAACCAACAACATTTAGAGTTGGAAAAAGAAGAATATTTCCTGGAGAAATAAGAGAAAGATTAGTAAGAATCTCTGATGAAGAAGCTAAACTTGCTGGAATTGATCCTAAAATATTTAGACCTGAATGGGGAGTATTAACTCTACTTTTAGTTCCACCTGTAACTGTAAGACCATCTATAACTTTAGAGTCTGGTGAAAGATCTGAAGATGATTTAACTCACAAATTATCTGATATAATCAGAGCTAATCAAAGATTATGGGAAAATCTTAATGCTGGTGCTCCAGAAGTAATTATTGAAGATCTTTGGGACTTATTGCAATATCATGCTACAACTTTCTTTGATAATTCAATTACAAAGATACCTCCTGCAAGACATAGAAGCGGTCAACCATTAAAAACAATTACTGAAAGAATCAAAGGTAAAGAAGGTAGAATTAGACATAATCTTGCTGGTAAGAGAGTAAATTTCTCATCAAGAACAGTTATTTCTCCAGATCCTGCATTAAAGATAAATGAAGTAGGTATTCCATTTGAAGTTGCTGAAATCTTAACTGTTAATGAAAAAGTAACTACGTTTAATATTGATAAATTAAAAAGTGTCATTCTTAATGAACATTATCCGACTGCAAATTATGTTATAAGACCTGATGGAAGAAGAAAAAGAATTACAAAAGATTTGAAAAATGAAATTCTTGAAGAACTAAAGCAAGGATATGTTGTTGAAAGACAATTGGTTGATGGAGATGTTGTATTATTCAATAGACATCCGAGCCTTCATAAAGCCAGCCTTATGGCACATTTTGTTAAAGTCCTTCCATATAAAACATTTAGAATACATCCAGCAACAGCAGCACCTTATAATGCAGACTTTGATGGAGATGAAATGAATATTCATGTTCCACAAACTGAAGAAGCAAGAGCTGAAGCTAAAATATTAATGGATGTTAATCAAAATTTAATTTCATGCAAAGATAATAGCAATATGCTTGGCTGCATATCAGATGCATTAACTGGAAATTATTATTTAAGTAACGATAATATCTCTAGAGCTGAAGCTTCACAAAATCTTTACAAAGCTGGAATTGAAATCAAATTCAACAAAGCAAAATTAAATGGTAAAGAAGTAATTTCTGAAATTTTGCCAAAAATTGATTTTAAAGGAAAAACAAGATTTGGAGATCCACTTCAAATCAAAAATGGAAAGATTGAAACAGGAGTTATTGATGAAAATTCATTCGGTGTTGAATCTGGAGAACTTTTGAAAGTTCTTGATAAAGAATTTGGAAGAACAAAAACAATTAATGTATTAGAAAATGCATTCTCAGTTGGTACTCATTATTTATCAAATCATGGCTTTACAATATCTGTTGATGATCTTAATGTTAATGAAAAAGTAAAAAAATCAACTGCAGATATTATCAAAGATGCTGAAGATGAAACAAATAAAATAATTGAAAGTTATAAAACTGGAAAATTAGAAATAATTCCAGGAAAAACATCTGAAGAAACAAGAGAAATTAAAATACTTCAAACATTAAACTCAATTAGAACTAAGATAGGAAAAGTTGTTGAAAAAGAAGTTCATAAAACTAATCCAATTAGCGTAATGATTAGTTCTGGTGCTGGAGGAAATGTTCTAAATATAACTCAAATGGCATGTTGTGTTGGTCAACAAGCTTTATGGGCTAAGAGAATTGGAATTGGTTATACTAATAGAACTCTATCATTCTTTAAAGAAGGGGATCTTTCTCCAAGAGCAAGAGGATTCATCTATAATTCTTTCTTGAGAGGATTAGAACCTTATGAATTCTTCTTTGGTGCTATAATTGGAAGAGACTCACTGATGGATACAGCATTAAGAACTCCTAAATCAGGTTATTTATATAGAAGACTTGCTAATGCTCTTCAAGACATTAGAGTTGAATATGACGGAACAGTAAGAGATGGTTCTGGAAGCGTACTTCAATTCAAATATGGAAATGATGGAAAAGATGTTTCTGGATTACATAAAGATCAAGATGTTGCTTCTGGAGAAGCAATAGGTATTGTTACTGCACAATCTTTCGGAGAACCTTCTACTCAAATGACTCTAAATACATTCCACTTTGCAGGAGTTTCTGAAATGGCTGTAACTTCAGGTCTACCAAGACTTATTGAAATCTTTGATGCAAGAAGAACTCCATCAACACCATCTATGGAAATATATCTTGACAAAGAACACAATAATGAAAAAGATTCAAAAATAATTGCAGAAAAAATTCAAGAAGTTAAAGTTAAAGATATTGTTAAAGAGATTAAAATTAATTTTGCTGATAAAAAAATTGAAGCTATCACAGATAGTGATGCAATAAAGAGAGTTCATACTTCAATTGAAACAATTGCAAATAGATTAAATGAAGAAGGCAAATTTGGAAAAGATTGCAAGGTTAATGGAAACACTTTGATATTCAATCAAAAGGATCTTAATTTCAAGGAGATTTACAAACTTAAAGAAAAAATAAAAGAAATGATGATTTCAGGAATTAAGGGAATTGAACAAATACTTGTTGTAAAAAAAGAAAATGATTATGTAATACTTACCTCTGGAACAAACTTAAAAGAGTTAATAAAATTCAAAGGTATAGATAAAACAAGAACTGTTTCAAATGATATTCATGAAGTATGTGATGTTTTTGGAGTTGAAGTTGGTAGATCAACAATAATAAGAGAAATTGAAAAAGTTACAAATTCACAAGGTCTTGATATTGATACTAGACATTCGCAATTAATTGCTGATGCAATGACTTCTGAAGGAAGCATAAAAGGAATAACAAGAATGGGAATAATTTCACAAAAAACATCAATTCTTGCTAGAGCTAGTTTCGAAACTCCAGTCAAGCAATTTGTTAATGCAACTCTTAAAGAAAACAAAGATGAATTAAATTCAGTAATAGAAAATATAATCCTTAATCAGCCGGTTCCTGTTGGAACAGGACTTCCTGGATTAATGGTTGAAGTTACTGGATCTTTATCTGACAAGAAACAAAAAGAAGACAAATCTGTATCTCATTTAACAAAAGATACAAAGGATTCTTCAACAAGAAAAAAGTCAAATATAGCTAAAGAGTAAATTAAAATTTTAAAGATTCTAATTCTTTTTATTTGTTTAAAAAATTACTTTCTCGAATAGAAAATATACGAAAGCTTTAAAAACTCGTTATACAATAGAGAAGTATACTAAACCTTTTTTCGAGAATAAAATATGATGCTAAAAAAAATTAAATCATCTTTTAAAGTATCTATAAAAAAATTAAAGAGGAGAAAATTATAATGGTAAAAGTTCTAGATATGAGATTCATCAGATATGCAAATCTTTTCAACAATGTAACTAACATTAGAACAAAACATTGTTTCGAATATAACAATACAATTATTTTTGTTGTTCCAAGAAGCCTTGTATCAAAAGCTATTGGAGACAATAATAGAAATATTGACAGGCTCGGAAGTATTATTGGGAAAAAAATAAAGATCGTCGCTATTCCTCAAGGCAAAGAAGATCTTGAAGGATTTGTTTCGATTATAACAAGACCGATTAGATTCAAGGGAATTGAAGTTAAAGATAATGAAGTCATAATAAATGCCAATACTCAGAGTAAAGCCTCTTTGATTGGAAAAGGAAAATTGAGGCTTGAAGAAATGGAAAATATCCTCGAGCAATATTTCGGGATAAAAAAAGTTCGGGTAAAATAGAAAAATTTATCGAGATAAAATTTATTCTGGTTATCAGTAAGCTTTTTAAACCTTAATTATTATGAATAGTTAACATCGTTTTAAAATGGGATTAAGAAACGCAACAAAATTAATGAAGAACCGAAGGAAGTTCAGATGGAGCGATAGGCCTTACAAAGTCAAGACTCTAAATCTTTTCAAGAAATCTGACCCATTAGGTGGAAAGAATCAAGCTAAAGGAATTGTTCTTGAAAAAGTTCAAAAAGAAGCAAAGCAGCCAAACTCAGCAATGAGAAAATGTTGCAAAGTTCAATTGATTAAAAATTCAAAAACAGTAACAGCATTTATTCCGGGCAATCTTGCTCAAAAATTTATTGATGAACATGATGAAGTATTAATTGAAAGAATTGGTGGAAAACAAGGAAGAAGTAAAGGAGATATTCCTGGAGTAAGATGGAAAGTTATAAAAGTAAATGATCAACCTTTGAAAAGATTATGGAAAGGAAAGATAGAGAAGGGAAGAAGATAAAATGAGATACGAACAAAAATATAAAGATGAAGATGAAACATTAGATCAAATTGAAGAAGATTTGGATGTTTTAGATCAATCTGAAGAGATAAAAAGAGATAAAGATGGTTTTAAGTTATTTGGATTATATGATGTTTCTGAAGTAAAGGTAAATGATCCTGGTATGAAAAGATACATTAATCTTGAACCTAAACTTGTTGTAAAAAGTTTTGGAAGAAATAGGGAAAAATTTGCAGAATCAAAAACAAATCTTCTTGAAATATTTGCATGTTTAATAGCAGTACCAGGCCATAGAGGTAAAAAACATAAGATACAGACTGCATGGAAATCTGGAAAATATTCGCAAAATATGATGATTGTAATAAAATGCCTTAATTTAATAGAAAAAAGAACAAAACAAAATCCTATCCAAGTTCTTGTTAATGCCCTTGAAAATGCAGCACCAAGAGACGGTATTACGGTAATTGAATATGGAGGAGCAAGATATCCTCAAGCAGTTGATATATCTCCATTAAGAAGAGTTACTATGACATTAAGAATAATTGTTCAAGGCTCATATGACAAATCTTTCAATAAAAAAACAAAGATTGAAGAAGCTTTAGCTGATGAAATCATAAAAGCATATAATAACGACCAAGACAGTTATTCTATGGGTAAGAAAAAAGATTCAGAAAAACAAGCTGATAGTGCTAGATAAAATTAATTCTATAAAAAAATGTCAAGAAAATCTAGAGTGATTTATTCTCCAACGCAACAGGATATTAAAAAAGCATGTGAAGAAATTAGGGAGACTTGGACTAAACGCGAATATCAAAAAAGATCTTGTGAATCAAATCAACCCTACACAGTTCAAAGAATTGATTTAAGTGATTTTGTTGAACTTGTTAGAGAATCAAGAAGAAGAGATTATGATTAAAAAATATATTAATATTTAAACATAGTTTAACATAATATCTGATGATTAAAAGAGGGCAAACTGGAGTTATTTCTATAATTTTAATAGTCTTAATAGTTTTGATTCTTTTTATAATTGTCTGGAATCTTTTTTATAATATTGTTAAAAAATCTGCAGATAAAACAAATACATATCCTTTTACTACATTTCTTGAAGTAGACAGTATTGGGCTTCATTTTAATGGCGAAGCGGAAGTATTATTACATACTATTTCAGGAGGAGAAACTGATGTAAGTAAATTAAAATTTCAGATGCATTATACAGATGGAACTAGTAATACTATGATACTCGAAAATGGAAACAAACAAATGGAAACAAAAATATTTTCAATAACGCCTAATTTCATAGAAACAAGCAAAAAATTATCAAAGGTTAGTGTTTATCCTATTTTTGAAGATGGGGTTGTTGGAATGGAATCTAATCGAAAGATTCCTCGCGATGGATTACTAAATCCAGATGATTTAGTATTTTGGCATAGGATGGAACAGATAAATCTGCCATCAACTTTAATTGATACAACTGGAAATTTTCCTGGACAAATATTTGAAGCGAATCAAGTTCCTGGAAAAAATAATAATGGAATGAGTTTTGATGGAGTGAATGATTATGTAAGACTTGCAGATAGTAATCAGATTATCCAATATAATAATAATTTTTCAATATTTGCATTTTTTAAAGCAAATCAAATTCCGAGTGATGGACCTATTCCTACTAATAATAGAATTATAACTTTTCATAGACCCAGCCTGCCCTCTGTTGCAGGAACTGCAATATCCTTTTTATTTGGAGACACGGATAAAGCAATAATTAGATATTATGATGGAGCCTGTCAACCGAAATATTTTTCAGCAAGTAATATTGAAGCAAATAAATGGTATTTTATAGGATTAACTTATGACGGAGAAAATTATAGATCTTATCTAGATCTAGCTAAAGTAGTTAGAGAAGATACCTTTTGCGGAGTAGGAGATTTTGATGCTTTTATTGGCGCGTACTCTGTAAATTCTGCTGTTATAAATGGAATTATTGACGAAGTAATGGTATTTAATAGAAGTCTAAATGATAATGAAGTAATTGCAATTTATAATAATTTGAAATAAAATCATTATTTGAATATAATTAAAATTATAAATAATATAAAATTATATTAAATATGCCTTTATTAAAAAAAGTCAAAAATACAGAATCCGGTCTAATGGGATTAACTTCTGAAAATGAATGGGTCGGATTAAAAAATCCAATTCCAAAAGTTTATGGTTATAGTGAAAATACCGATGAATTAACAATATTAGAAAGAAAGGCTGAATCAGATAAAAAATATTTCTATCAACTAGGTCGAAAGAGAGATATAGTATGGGGATTAAGTTCTATGTTCTATATCCATTATATAACCTATCTTAAAAGATAAATTAAAAATTATGCTTTGTTAGCGAAGTTTAATCAACTTCGAACAAGAACGCCAAGATAAAGACTTAATCATATTAATAAAATGAAAATTATGTCCAATCCGGACAGAGCAAAAGATTAGAAAGCTTTAAAAAGCGATAGTGATATTGTTATCTGTCTGATAATTTCTATCGGATTTACCTGTTATTTGAAATAATATAAAATGGCTAAAAAAGAAACACCGTTCGAGAAAATCAAAAGACTAGTTTCAACTCAAGAAAATATTAGAAACATCGCTACTTCTGCACATATTCATCATGGTAAAACTGCACTTACAGATAATCTTTTAGCTGCTGCTGGAATGATGAGCGAGAAACTTGCAGGAGATCTTGATGGTGGAATGGCGACATGGCAACATTCTGATGAACAAGAAAGATTACTTACTGTTGATGCTGCAAATGTATCTATGGCCCATGAATTAGAAGGTAAGGAATATCTTGTTAATTTAATTGATACTCCTGGTCATGTTGATTTCTCAGGAAATGTTACTAGAGCTATGAGAGCTATTGATGGAACAATTGTTCTTGTTTGTGCATCTGAAGGAATTATGCCGCAAACTGAAACTGTAATGAAACAAGCATTAAGAGAAAGAGTAAAACCAATATTATTCATAAATAAAGTTGATAGAATGATAAAAGAATTAAAATTAACTCCTGAAGGAATGCAAGAAAGATTCATGAAGATAATTGATCATTTCAATCTTTTAATTGAACAAATTGCAGAACCTGAATTTAGAAATAAATGGAAAGTTAATGTTATGGATGGAAGTGTTATATTTGGTTCAGCTAAAGACAATTGGGCATTATCACTTGCTTATATGAAGAAAAAAGGTGTTACTTTTAAAGATGTAATTGATTTATATAGCAAACCTGAAGATGAAAGAAAAGAATGGGTTTGGAAAAATGCTCCATTATTTGAAGTATTATTAGATGCTGTTGTTAAACACTTACCTAATCCAGTTGATGCACAAAAATATAGAATTCCAAAAATATGGCAAGGAGATAAAGAATCTCAATTTGGTAAAGATTTAAGTAACTGCAATAAGGATGGAGAAATTGCATTTGTTATAACTAATACTGTTATTGAATCAAGATCTGGAAAAGAAATTAATGCAGGAAGATTATTCTCTGGAACATTAAGACCTGGAATGGAAGTTTATTTAAATAATGAAAAGAAAAAACAAAAAATCCAACAAGTTCTTGTTTATAATGGAATAAAACCTGAACAAATGGAAGAAGTTCCTGCTGGAAATGTTCTAGCTATAACTGGACTTGTTTCAGAACCTGGAGAAACAATCACAGTAACTCCTCAAGAACCTTTTGAAAACATCAAACATATATTTGATCCAGTAATAACCAAATCAATAACAGTACCTAAACCACAAGATTTACCAAAGTTAATTGAAGTTTTGAAAAAAGTATCTAAAGAAGATCCAACTTTAAAAGTAGAGATAAATGAAGAGACTGGTGAAAATCTTATATCTGGAATGGGAGAATTGCATCTTGAAATTATTGAAAATAGAATTAGAACTGAAAAAGGTGTTGATGTTAAAACTTCTGAACCTATTGTAGTCTATAGAGAAACAGTAATGAAGAAAGGTCAACCTGGTGAAGGAAAATCTCCAAATAAACATAACTTATTCTTTATTCAAGTTGAACCATTAGAAGATGAAGTTTATGATGCAATCAAGAAAAAAGATCTTCCAGAAAGAAGATTCAAGAAAAGAGAAGAAGATATATGGAAGAAATTGAATGAACTTGGAGTAAATAATGATGAAGCTAGACAATATCTTGAAATTTATAAAGAATGTGCAATAATTAGTACAATTAAAGGAGAAGTTCATTTGCAAGAAGTTATTGAACTAGTTTTAGATGGAATTGAACAAGTTATTAATTCTGGTACATTAACTAGAGAACCTTGTACTAAATTAAAAATAAGTCTAGTTGATATAAAATTACATGAAGATGCAATTCATAGAGGTCCTGCTCAAGTATATCCTGCTGTAAGAGATTCAATTAGAGCTACAATTGGTACTGCTACACCATGTCTATTTGAACCTGTTCAAACCTTATTAGTTGAAGGTCCTCTTGAACATATGGGAGAACTTACTAAACTTATTCAAAGTAGAAGAGGACAAGTAATGGATATTCAACAAGGTTCTGGATATGTTACAATAAAAGTTAAACTTCCTGTTGCTGCAATGATAGGTCTTGCTTCAGATTTAAGAAGTGCAACTGAAGGTAGAGGAACATTCTCTATGATTGATCAAGCTTTTGAAAGAGTACCTCAATCATTACAACCTGAAGTTATTAGACAAATTAGAACCAGAAAAGGATTAGCTGAAAACGAATAATTTTGTTTTAAATATCCGATAGAAAAATTAAATAATATTTCTATTATAATTTATTTTAATTTAAACGGATTTAGAGTGAAAAATAGAACTCTTGGAAGATTTTGGTGTAAAAAAAACTTAAAAGATATAATGCGTATCTATTATATCTAGAATATTCTACATTAAAATTTTATCCATCTCTATTTTATTAGATTTTTGATAAAATATAGTCTCACCATCGAAGTCGTAAAATCTCGAAAGATTACACATAATCTCATTCTCTTTAAGGGTGTCAACATTTATTGACCAAAGGCAGAAATTATTAAAGGAATAATATGGAACTTTCCCTTTTTCAGATACAAGGAAATAAATATTATTTTTATAAATTTTTTCAAAAATAAAATTATTTGGTCCTGAATTTTTAAATTCTTCTTTTATAACTTCCTTCTTATTATCCATTAAGGAATATTTTATTATTTTTTGTAAGACTCCTAGCTCCCCCTTAAGTTCAGTTTCAATCCAAAAAATATTATTGTTATGTACGCCAATAAACTGACTTTCTTCATCATCAAAGTTATCTATTAAATTAGTGTATCCTTTATCATTTCTAATATATAATTTATTATTCAAAGAATAAAACAAACTATTATTCTTTGAAGCTTTTAAGTTAATTTTTCCAGAACTATTATCAAATCTAATAGAAATTTCTTTACTTTTATCTCCAACATTAAATATTTCCACTAAAGATTCAGATGATGGATAAACCCCCTTGTTGTCTAACCAATAAATTCTTTCATCATCATAGACTACATCTTTATAAGTGGTTCCCATAAAAATTAATTCATTAGATTCTGGATAATAAACAAACAGCCTATAAGCTTGGTCTATAAAATCAATGATTAACACAGAATTTCTAACAACCTTTATAGAACCAACTGACCCAATATGAGAAGAAACTTTATTTTCTGATTTGGAATTCTTTTCCGTCTCAAAATAATAGATTTTATTATTTTCTATATCATAAGTTAGTATATAACTTTGATGACACCAATATCCATAATCCCCGCCAAAACCCGCCTTGCCTTCCGTTAAATATACTATATATTTAGTACCTATCTGAACATCTGCAACTGTAGACTTGTCAAAAGGATATAATGTGCACTTGTTTGATGTCTCTAAAATTTTAGTTTTGTCATTCGGATACTTAAAAAGTATAAAAGCAACAAATAAAATGCCAATAAGTAGAAAAATAGTAACTAAGACCCTGGCTATTTTTTTCATTTAAAAAATAATAAAAACAAGTATAAAAATATATCTTGAATAGGATCTTAAGAGAATAGATCTTGTGAATCCCGGATGTAAACAAAGTGGTTGGTTACTAGCCTAATTGCCCTTATCACGGGAGTCATCATTCTAATGATAAAAATCGCTTCATTTAGAATGTATATCCTTTTTGATATACTTTGTGTAAAAGATTAATTGATATAGATATAGCATTATTTTATAGATAATAATAAATAAAAGCTATACTTAAAAATATTATGATAAAGCAGGGTTTATTAAAAATTCTTGGATTAGGACTAATTGTTGCTGGAGGAATTGTTAGTAATCCTTCAATAAGCTCTGCACAAAACTTCATGAATCCTCAAGATAGGAGAAATCTTGAAAATATGGCGATTATTCAAGGTTCGATTGGTGCATTAAATCCTTATTTCTTTGCAAGAAATCATAAAGATTATATGATTCTTGAGTCATTAAGAAGGATGAATATGACTATGGCTATTATTAATGAAAATCATTTAAGAAATGAATCATTAAGATATTTAGGAGATTCGTTTAATAATCAAAATCAAAATTCTCAAAATGAATTTAGAAATAATAGAGATCCGGAGTTTAATTATCCTAGAACTTTTCTATGCAATGGATTTATTGATAAAAATAATAATGGATATGGAGAATTTAATGAATTTGAAAATATTGATAAAAGCGAATTTATGATTGATGAACCTATTTCAATAGTAGCTTATTTTGCAAAAAATGAAAGAAATAAAAGATATTCAATTAATGTATTTAATCCAAAGGGAGAAGAAATTAATAATCAAGAAGGAGAAATAAAAAATTTATTTTATAGAATTGAAAATATTGATAAACATAGAAATGGACCTGGAACCTATGTAGCTATGTTCTTTTATGATGGAGAATTATGGGAAGCAAAATCATTTCAGGTTTTAGAAAAACCAGGAAGAATAAGCATGAATGTTTATAATTATTATAAAGATTTTAATTCTGATAATGATATTGATGAAGATGAATTGATTGGAATGAATAATTCAGAATATAGATCAAATGAATCTTTGACATTAGGTGCAAAATTTGAAACAAGTGGAGTAAAGGATAAAAAAGTTGAAATAAAATTATATAATCCAAAGGGAGAAGAAATATTAAATAATTCAACAATATTACTAAAAGATAATTGTTTGTATCATATTGGAATTGATATTAAAGAAACTTTAAAAAAATATGGCCCTGGAACTTATGTAACTGCAGTATTTAATGAAGGAAATTGTCTTGATAAAAGAGCATTTAGATTAATTGACTAATTAATTATTTCTTAATTTTTTTAAAAACAATATAAGAATAAACCATTAAGATAATAGCTGTTAGTAAAATTGGGAGAATAATAAAGTAGAATGCGTAAGTCTCGAAAAATATTCCAATAAATATAATAATTGCACACACTTCGAATAGATATCCTCCAAGCAAATGAGTTTTATGCCAGACTTTATCATTAGATAATGTCCATGGAGTCCTTATTCCAATAAACCAGTTTCTTTTAAGTTTAGGTAGGAAAAAACCAATATATCCCATAAGTGCAGATAAGGAAACGAGCATCATTATATTCATATTAAATTTATAACCAAGATTCCAAAGAGTCATAAGAGAATAAAGATAAAATAAAAATAAAATTAATATTAAAATAAATCCTTCATAATATCCCATAAATTTCTGTATATTCTTTTTTAGTGGATCAATCCTAATCAAAAATACAAATAAGAAGAATAAGGAAAGAGAAACTATTGGCAATAAAAATGCGCCCCAAAATTTAGTAAGGGTATCATCAGGATTACCTTTGGCATTCCAATGAGATACCATCCTATCTGGAAGATATGAATATGCAAAAATACTGATTAAAAAAGGCAAAATTATAAACAGTATTGTAACGAATCTAATCACCTTCATAATATTATAATTAATTCTATAGTTTAATAAGCTTTTTATCGGGTTACCTTGAACTTTAAATTTCATAGACAAATGAACAAGATAGTTTCTGTTAAGACTAAAAATGATAAATAATATTCCAATATAACAATTCTAGACAAATCTTATACTATAAAAATAATATTTCTAGATAGAAAACATTTAAAAAAAAAGAATACTCAATAATATAATGAAAAGATGGTGGATTATCCTTAATATATTTGCAATATGTTCAGTAGCCTTATTTTCATTTGCATTATATACGTTTATTTCTTTTGAAATTTTTAAAAATGACATTAATAGAATCGAAGTAGATGATATTGGGCCTTTAAAATATACCTTAAAAGAACTTAGTCCAGCGGTTCTTGTTACCGGAATATTTTTTGATGAGGTTCCATTAGCTGAACAATCTATTGATGGAAGTGATGCAGACATATTTATGCAAGATGAAGTCTGGAAAGAATATACTTTGACACAAGGATTACTTGAACAGGGTTATATTCAAAGTTATCTTGAAAATGATAAAATAATTTTTTATGTTAATAATACCCAATATAAAATAATAATTAATAAGGTAACTAATTTTATGGAATTCTCATTAACTGGATATACTAAACAAATAATTAATACTGGCAGCGAATTAGAATATAATATATCGGATATCAATGGGTATAAAATAAAAATAAATTTATTTGATATAACAAATTCACAAGCTTATGTTCAAATAAAGGGATTTAATCCTCAAATAAATAATCAAAATAATACTTATGAAAATTTAATGCAAGAAGAAGCAATAATAGTTCAGAATAATACTGCTGGAAATCAAAATAATACTGAATTAGTTCCTGTTGAACCATTAAATAAAAAATTAATAATAGTGTTAATAGCAGCTATAGTTTCTTTATTTTTAGTATTAATTTTTGTTGTTATAGTCTATTTAAGAATAATACGTCTTGACAAAATGAAAAGATTAAAAAAAGAAAAACAAGAAGAGGCAGCTTCATTAAAACCTGAAATAGAAGAAATCAAACAAGAGGAAGTAGAAGATAATGCTAAACTTGATGAACTCTTAAATGAAGGAAAAAGGTATCTAGAATCTGGAAATATAAAAAATGCCGAAGATGTTTATAAAGAGATTAAAACAGAATATGACCCAGTTAAAAACAAATCTTACAGACCTAAAATTATCCAATATTACCAGGATCTTATGAGTGAGCGAAACAAGAATAATATTAAGAAATGAAACCCTATATAAAAAAAATAAGAAAAATATCAAATTTTGATGTATGGTATATTGATGGAGAATATGTCAGAAAATATATTGAAACGGATTTTACTAATTTTGGTCAGCATTTTAGATTCAAATTTATACCTAAAAACGAGTTCTGGATTGATAAAGAATATTCTGTTAAAGAGACTCGATTCTTTATAGATCATCTTCTGATTGAAAATAGATTGATGATGGAAGGGAAAAAATATGAATTTGCCATCACAAGAGGAGATAAAATTGAGAAAAGAGAAAGAGATAAATTAAAGAAAAATATTTCTTTAAAGAAAATAAAAGATTCAGAAATTCTTGTAAAAAAAATTCATAAAAAATTACTTAAAAATTATAGTAATGAAGTAAAGGTCTGGATAGTTAGGGGGGATAGGATAAGATATCTGTACAATATTGATTTTACTGAGGGCGGACATGACAAGGTTTACAAGTTTGTACCTAAAGGAGAAATCTGGATAGATGATGAACTTTCAAATAAAGAATTAAAATTTGTTTTATTGCATGAAGCTTATGAAAGAAATTTAATGAATAAAGGATTTACTTATGAAAAGGCTCATTCTGCTGCATTAAAAATTGAATATTATTGCAGGCATAATATCAAAGAAACAGATAAAATCCTAAAAAAAGAGTTAGATAGGCAAGTTATTTAGTTTAATTAGAACAACAATTCTTATATAGAAGCTTTAACTCTTAAATTAATGAGAAAAATCAAATTTATTCTTCCATTATTTGCACTAACCTTATTTTTAATGGTAATTGGGATAGATGCAAGATTATGCAGGACATCTTCAGGGTATTATGATGATTGTTTTAAAGTTGAGAATGGATATTATCCAAGTTATTATTCGAAACCTAAAGTAGTTGAAGTCTACAAAACAGAATCAAGACCTAAAATATTCACAGGTTCAAATAATCAATTTCAAAGAAATTTAAGAGAATATAGGTCTAGTAATTATCATCCTGATACAAGCAGGAATTATTATTCTGGTTCATTTCAAGTTCCTTCACGAGGATATTATGGAAATTATAATAGTGGATATTATTATGATAACTATTACGGTGATTATTATGGGAACTATTATGGTTATTATTGGTGAAAGTTAATTCTAAAATTTGTTATAGGTTTAAAATAAAATGTGAGGTTAAACATAGGTTAAATATTTCGTTAGGTGGCTTGAAATTTATAAAATTTTAAGAAGATTTTTCCAAGGATCATTATCTATTTTTGGAAAATCGTACCATCCTCTAGCACTCCATATATCACACATATGACAAAATGAAGCTAACTCATTCATTACCCTTTCAGTTGGATGATAATTTTCATTTTCTCCTTCAACATATCTTAAAGCATTTAATTGCGAATCATTTAACTGAAAACCATATTTCTGAATTAATTCTTCTTTGAAATGTTTAATCTGAGTATTATTTTTATTTCCAGACCTATCTTCTAAACCTAATTGTTTTCCTCTAACTTGTTTAAATGGTTTTTCTAAATCATGTAAGAACATAATAAGTAGTGAATCTGATATAGAGAAATTGAGTGGCCTTCCAGTGGATGATAATGAATCATAAAACAGTCTAGCTAAATTCATTGTTTCAGTAATGTGATCTAAATAGCCACCTTGCCATGCTTGGTGTTTTGTTTTTGATCCTTTAGCGATTCTAAATAGCTCTTTATTATCTTCTAAAACTTTTTTGCATATTTCACCATTTGGTTTGTCAATTAAATTTAATGACACCTCCAATGAATAATATATAGGTTTTTCCATAATTTTTAACAATAATATTATTTATAACAATTTATATAATATATTTTAACATATTTTTGATATAAAAAGTGTGATAAATCGTGTAATAAAAAGTATGTCACAGATCTTTTGGAGCGTACTTCCTTAATCATCCCCCATATATTTATATAAATCCGAAACATATTAATTAATTATGAATAAAATTATCAAAAGAGCACTTATTGATGCAATAGGAACTACTAGCTATATTATTCTTATTGTATTATTTATATCTTCATTAGAAGTTTTTTCTTCAAAAAAAGATATAATCATAATTCCAATGGCTATGCTATTACTATTTGTATGTTCTGCAGCTATCACTGGGTTTTTGGTTTTTGGTAAACCTGTTATGTTATATATAGACGGTAAAAAGAAAGAAGCAGTTTCGTTATTAGTTTATACTCTTGGGATATTATTTCTAATAACTTTAGTTTTCTTTATTTTTTTAATTGGATATTATAGTTTTATTTAAACTATTTTATAAAAGGCCCAATTATGTAAAAAATTTCGTTAGGAATCTTTAATATCTTGTAATCGAATAGATTTCTTTTTAACATCATTTCAAAACCGGTTCTTCTTGGGAGATTCATTGTTTTACCTGAGAGAGTTTTAGTTGAAAAACTTACAACTAAATATTTTGTTTTTTTGGATAGACTCTTTATTAAATCTTCAGAAGGTTTTTTGTTTTTAGAATTAATTAAATCTAAAAGTTTCCATAAAAAAATAATATCTGCTTCAATAATCTCCTCTGAGATATTTTTTCTAGCGTCAAGTAATTTTGCATTTCCTACAAGACCATGATGTTTCATTATATCAAAATATTTATTTAAGAAATCCATATCCCCTTCATCGATATCATATGCATAATAATTAAGTTTTTTTAAACCCATATAAGGATATGAAACAGGATTTAATCCACATCCTATATCAACAATAACTTCTGGTTTATCTGTAATTTGAAATATATTTTTATAGACTTGATTATATTTTTTTATTCTTTCTTTAGCTGAAATAGATGTGGATAATATTTCATTAATAATTTCAAGATTTCCTGATTCAACCTTTAATCTATCAAGATAAAGATTTCTTTTATTTTTTTTTGTCGTCTGATAAGAAGAATATAATCTATGAAGTCTGGAGCGAATTTCTTTTATTGAAGATTTGTTAACTCTTTTTATTGAGGGATTAGATTTTAGATAATTACTAATCTCTTCATTAACTAACTCTATTGAAATTGTCTTGTATTTCTTGTTTTTTCTAACCTCGTTAGAAAATCCCTCGATAAGTTCATTATTATCCATTATTAATATAAATAATATTCAACATATAAAAATTGATTGATTCTTAAGATAAAAATACTTTTCGAATATAACTTAGAAAAAATCAAAAGGTTTATAAACCCTAATTTTTATCATATAACATTAAAAGGAAATAAAAAAAATGGCAGCAATCAAACCAACAATGAATGTGGTATTCGTAGGTCATGTAGACCATGGAAAATCAACTTGCGTAGGTAGACTTATGTATGATTCTGGAATTTTACCTGAACAAGAATTAAAGAAACTTAAAGAAGAAGCTGCTAGACATGGTAAAGTAGGATTTGAATTTGCTTATGTTATGGATAGAATTAAAGAAGAAAGAGAAAGAGGAGTTACAATAGACCTTTCATATCAGAAATTAATTACACCAAAAAGACAAGTTACAATAATTGATGCTCCAGGTCACAAAGATTTTGTTAAAAACATGATTACAGGTGCAAGTCAAGCTGATGCTGCATTCTTAACAATTGCTGCTAAAGAAGGAGTTCAACCTCAAACTAAAGAACACTTATGGTTATTAAGAACTATGGGAGTTCAACAAATTGCTATCTCAATAAATAAAATGGATACAATTGATTATAAAGAAGATGCTTTCAATAAAGTTAAAACTGAAATTTCTAATCTATTAAAAGCTGTTGGAATCAATCCTGATAATACAACTTTCTTAGCTGTATCTGGTTTAATGGGAGATAATATTTATAAAAAATCTGATAAAATGCCTTGGTATAAAGGTCCAACTATATTCGAACAACTTGATTTATTTTCAGAACCTAAAAAACCAACTGATTTACCAATGAGAATGCCAATACAAGATGTTTATGAAATAACAGGTATTGGAACTGTTCCTGTTGGAAAAATTGAAACTGGTATAATGAAAGTCGGTCAAAAAGTCAAAATCCTTCCTGGAAGATCAGGTAGAGGAGTTGATGGTGAGATAAGATCTATTGAGATGCATCATGAACAATTTACTGAAGCTCTATGCGGATTTAATGTAGGTATTAATATTAGAGGAGTAGGTAAGAAAGATGTTGCAAGAGGAGATGTTATTTGCGATGCAAGTCAACCTGCTACTATGGCTGAAGAATTCACTGCTCAAATTGCTGTAATAAATCATCCAACTGTTATTGCTAAAGGATATACACCTGTATTCCATGTGCATACAGCTCAAGTGCCATGTCAATTTATTGAAATAGTTAGTAAAATTGATCCAACTAGCGGACAACCAATGGCTGGAAAAGTTGATTTTATCAAGAATGGAGATGTTGCAATTGTTAAGATAAAACCTATGGGTAATCTTGTAATTGAAACTTCTAAAGTTAATCCACATATGGCAAGATTTGCTATAAGAGATGCTGGAGCTACTGTAGCTGCTGGTGTTTGTGTTGATATGATTGCTAAGAAACTTTAATTTTTCTATAAAAATTATTATATAATATATTATTTTAAATTTTGTAAAGTAATTAGTAAATATAATATTAACAAAAATTAAGTAAAAAATTTATATAGTTATTTTAATTGATGTCTATTAATTATAAATGAAAGAAAAAAATAGTGTAGATAAAATTTCAAAAGATCTAATCAATAATCTTCTTAATCCTTATAATGGAGATTATCTTCTTGCAACTTTTTATTTTTTAGAAGAGGAAGAAGATAAGACTATAATTATTGACTTATTAAAAGAAAGAATTGAACCTAGAGATGCAAGTAATGAAACTTTGGAAAAAGTAATTAATTATTCTAAAAAATGTTTCTTAACTGCATATAAAATTATTGAAACCGATAATGAAAGCTTAAAAAAAGTAGAGGTTTTGATAAGATTTCAAAAAAAATTTGAAAAGGGTTTTCAAATCGAAGTTAGAATTATTACTTCTAAAAAATCTTATGTCAAAAAAGCAAAAATAAAAACAGAAAAAACAATTTATAAATAAAATGAACGCACAAAAAATCTTTTTAAGATTTTTTGGCGCCTTAAAAACTTAAAAAAGTTAATTTAAGGAAAATAAAAAAAAATTAAATCACTCTTCGTCGAGTGCATCCAAAAAATCGTCCTCTTCATACTCGTCTTCAGACATTTTTTACCCTCATTTTTATATCGTTATATTAACCTATTAGTATATAAATCTTATTATAAAAAAATCGATTATATTCGAGAAAAATAAAGCTTAAAAACTTTGAATAACTCCCTAACTAACTAAAAATATATATTTTAAATCCTTGAACATATAGAAAACTTTATAAATCAAGATATTTTTAGAATAATATCAATGTAAGAAGATTATCAAGAGAAGATATTATTCAAAGTTAATCTCACTATCATATTCAACCATAAGAGGCTAGTTTAGACTTATAGAAATATAAAGTAGAATAGATACTGAATAAAAATCTTTTTCTTAAAGAAAATATTCTTATATAAAGAATAAAATGGCAAAAATTTCACCTGTATCGATAAAATACATAATTCATGCAAAATTTGAGGCAGACGGAGCTGTAGAAAAACCTGACATAATTGGTGCTATATTTGGCCAGACTGAAGGATTACTTGGAGAGGATTTAGAAATGAGAGAGCTTCAAAAATCTGGTAAAATCGGAAGAATAGAAGTTAATACTGAATATGAGGGCGGTAAAACCTCTGGAGAAATTGAAGTTCCTTCTGCAATGGATAAAACTGAAACTGCAATTTTAGGTGCTGCTTTAGAAACAATTGAAAGAGTTGGTCCAAGTGATACTCATATTGAAATAACTAATATTGAAGATGTTAGAGGAAGTAAAAGAGATTATATTTTAGAAAGAGCTAAAAGATTAATGGAAAAATTAGGAGATAGTGGTGGAGATATTAATGAAATGACTTCTGAAATAAAAGATTCAACAAAAGTTGCAAAAATGCAAACTTATGGAACTGAAAATCTTCCTTGTGGAGATGTTTCTGGAAATCAATTGATTATTGTTGAAGGAAGAGCTGATGTTATTAATCTATTAAGAAATGGGGTTAAAAATGTTATATCTATGAATGGATCTAAATTACCTGAAACCATTAAAGAATTAACCAGGGAAAGAGAAGAAGTTATTCTTTTTGTTGATGGAGATAGGGGTGGAAACTTAATAATAAAAAATGTTGTTGAAAATGCTAAAATTGATTTTATTTCAATGGCTCCTGAAGGAAAAGAAGTTGAAGAATTAACACAAAAAGAAATATTGCAATCATTAAGAAAAAAAGTTCCTGTTGGAGAATATGCATCTAACCAAAGAACAAGAGGAGTAAAAAGATATGATAGAGAAGATAGAAGGGATGATAGAAGAGATGATAGAAGGGAAGATTATAGGGAAAAAGAACAGCCTAGTGAACCTAAAAAAGAAAACAGAAAAATAAAAAAAATGACTCAGGAAGAAAAAGATAAGATAAAACCTGATTTTGAAGAACTAATTGGAACTAAAGGTGCAATAATTTATAATAGTAAAATAGAAAAAATGAATAAGATTCCAATAGGAAGATTAATGTCAATTAGATTTGATGAAGAACCTTATGTTATTGCAATTGATGGAACAGCTACACCTAGAATTATTGAAGTTTGTGAAAATCTTGGATGCCATAATTTAATAGCAACTAATTTTGTTTATTCTGATACTGATGTTAATTTAGTTAGTATGTAAAAAGTTTTACGTTTTCAAGACATATTTATATATTATATATTAATATAATAATATATGAATAAAAGAGGGGAAGATTTTATTTCTACTTTAGCTATATTTATAATAGCTTTTGTTATTATAGCAATAATTGTAAATCTAACTTACCTTTTCCAAGAAAGCAAGATATTATCAAAAAAATCAGTTTCAAATATATTTTTTACTCAGATTGCTATTGATAATGTAGAACTATATATAACTGGAGATAGTGAAATTACTGTTAGAAGAAATAGCGGAGGTGGAAATATTACTGGTTTAAATTTCAATTTTTATGATCAAAATGAGCAAAAACAAGGAATATTTATAGATTCAAAGGACGAATCTATGCCTAAAACAAATGAACAAAAATCATTTTTTATTGATGCATCTATGTTAAATTTCCAAACAAAAATTCAAAGAGTAACAGTAATACCATTAATAGGCAAATCTGAGGGCGGAGAGGCAATAGAACCTGAAGAAAAAATAAATAAGGATAAATTAGGAACAAGGATTTTTAATAAACCTGAAAATCTTGAAAAATTAGGTCTAATTTATTGGTTAGATAGGGAAAATGGAGAAGATATAAGTAAAACTAATATCAATTTAACCATACCTAATAATAATGATATTAAAGCAATAAATCTAATATTTAAATTAAAAGGAAATAATTCAAATAAAACAATTCTTGAACTTTCAGGGTATAAATTATATTTAATTGGGCCTGAAAATAATTTATTATTGTGTTTAAGGGCAATTAATAATGAAATTTGTTCAATAGACCCAATATTAGCCAATGAATTGAAACATGTAGGAATTTTAATATCGAAAGCGAATCTAGAGCTATATATTGATGGAAAACTTGAAAATAAACTAGTTGGAAATTATAATTATCCTAATTCTACTATATATATAGCTGGAAAGAATATAAGTCAAAGATTTAATGGAGAAATCAATCAATTAATGATATTTAATAAAAATCTAACCAAATCTCATTTTAAGGCATTATATATTAACCAAAAAATATGATATTTAATATACAGATATTATGCTATTGTCCTGAATTCTTTAGAATTCCTTCCAGAACTATCTACTTTGTTGCAAAATTTCCTAATTTTATATGTTAATTCTTAAAAAAAATAAAACTCTGGATAAGAGCCTAGATATTAACATATTAACAAATTTTAAATACAATAAAAACAAATAGATAATATGGGAATTAAAGAGGTGCTTGAAAAACAGGGATATTCAAATTGGGTAAAAAAATTAATAATATCTCTAGGGATTCTTGCTATTGTATTATTAATCTATATCTCTTATTATTTCTTTTTTACATATAGTACCTGTGACAATGAAAGTTGTTATTTTAAAGCTGCTTCTAAATGCAAAAGATATAGTTATATTAAAGAAGATACAGATTCTGTTTGGTTATATAAAATAGTTCAAAATGTGGATAAAGATAGATGCAAGGTTGATGTGACACTTATTAAAATGAAAGAAGGCAATATTGATAGTGAAAATCTTCAAGGAAAAATGATGACTTGCACCATATTTAGAAATCAAAAAGAATTTCCTGAAAAAGATATATCAACTTGCACTGGATTATTAAAAGAAGATATACAAGATATTTTAATACAAAGGATGCACAAGTATATCTTAGAAAATATTAATGGAATCTCAAAAGAATTTAATCAGACAACTTTATAATTAACTAGGTTTACAAAATTAAACTTGGTTAAATAAATAGGTATAATAAGATTATAAAAAAATATTAAAAAAATTAAGGTATACCCTAGTGATATATTAAGTATACTAAACTCATACTCAAGGTATACTCAAGTATACTTATAGGATACTAAAATATACAACTAAATTACCGAGGGAAAAACAATGAATATAAGATTTGGACCATCTGGATTAGGGCCTGTAAAAGAGGCTATAAAAAACTTAGAAGAATATCATAAACTTGGTTTAAGGGCATGTGAAATTGCATTTACTTATGGAACTTATATTAAAAATGAAAAGGATATGGAGGAAATAAAAGAAGCTTCTAAAAGATTAGATATCAAACTTAGTATTCATGCACATTATTTCATAAATCTTAATTCAAAAGAAAAAATAAAGATTGAAAAGAGTAAAGCTAGAATTCTTGAATGCTGTAGAATTGGTGAAAAACTTGGTGCAGAGACAGTTGTTTTTCATCCAGGTTTTTATGCTGGTGTTGAAATAGAAGAAAGTTATAAAAATATAAAAAATGCAATAAGCGAATTAGTAAAAGAAATCAAAAAAAATAAGTGGAAAATAAAGATAGCTCCTGAAACCATGGGAAAAATAAATGTTTTTGGTTCAATTGAACAAATAGCAAAACTTGCAGAAGAAACTGGTTGTTCGTTTTGCATTGATTTTGCGCATATTCTTGCAAGAGAAAAAAGCGTGGATTATGAAAAGATTAAAAAATTATTTAACAAGTTTGATTCATGGCACTGCCACTTTTCAGGAATTGAATATAATGAAAAAGGTGAAAGAAAACACTTAAAGACGCCTAAAGAAGCTTGGTTAGAGGTTTTAGAAAATCTGCCCAAGGATAAGGAAATTATCATAATTAATGAAAGTCCTTATATGATTGAAGATTCTGTAGAGGGTTTAAACTTAGAAAAATCACTTAAATAAAAGCTTATTCATCATCTTCATCATCTGGATTTGCCTTTCCCTTCTTATAAGCTTCTTTTCTTTTTATCATAGAATCCAGTCGTTTTAGGAGTTTAGCTGCTTTATCAGGATCTTTCTTAGATATATTTAGAACAAACAAAATCTTTTTAAGCACTTCTTCATAGGTCTCTCTAGGATGTTCTTTCAATCTATCCAATCTTTGCTTAGTTTCCGTCGAGATTTTGATAGTTGTAATAGATCCCATAATCAAGTATACCCAGGTATACTTTTTAAATGTTACTCTTTTTGTAATTATTACATAGTTATTACAATATAGAAATGTTTATAAACGGAAATTATATCGTATAATTAATTAAATTTATCAAAAAGCTAAAATGAAAAACAAAGCAATTTTCGGTTTTGTATTAGCATTTTTAGCTGTAGCTTTTGCTTTGAACACAGTGATTGCTGCAGATATAGTAACTATATCTGAAGTGAAAATTAACGGTGTCTATGCAAGCACAACTACACCTTCAATGGCTGGAGAAGTTACTGAAACTATTCCAGTTGAGGTGTTCTTTGTTGCAAATGCAGATGTTTCAAAAGTGAAAGTCGAAGTTTCTATAGATGGGTACAAAGATGACATCTCAGAACAAACAAGTTATTTCCATGTTGTAAATGGAAGTGCTTATGTTAAGAGATTCAGTTTAAGACTACCTTCAACTATGGATTTGGATGACTTACACGAAGGAGCTGTCTTGAATGTTAAAGTATCTGCTAAGGGCGAAGATTCAGTTGAATCTGAATATCCTTTAGAATTACAGAGATCTTTATACAGTCTTGAGATACTTTCTGTTGATGGACCTGAAAAGTCATCACCTGGAAGCACAATTGCTCTAGACATTGTTCTTGAGAACAATGGAAACGACGACCTTGCAAACACATACGTTAAAGCTTCTATACCTGAATTAGGCGTTGAAAGAAAAGTTTATTTCGGCGATTTAAGCGCCAATGAACAAGACACATATGACAACATAAGAAATGTGAATAACAAAGTATTATACCTGTCATTGCCAAGAAACGCTGCTGCAGGTACCTACAATGTAGTTATTGAAGCATACAACTATGACACAAGCACAACTGTTAAAAAGAAACTTGTTATTGAAAGTGCACAGACTGGCGTATTGCCATCTATCACTGCAAGAACAGTTAAAGTTGGGGAAGAAACATCTTTTGATGTTGTTCTAGTTAACCCTAATGACAGAATGGCAGTATATTCTATAGTGCCAGAATCGTCAAAAGGATTAATAATAGAAGTAACTGAACCAATAGTAACAGTAGGTGCAGACTCAAGTAGGACTGTCAAAGTTAATGTCAAAGCTACAGCAAGCGCTGAAGAAGGTACTCATCTAGTAACTGTCAATGTTAATTCAGAGACAGGTCTAGAAAGAAAGATAGATTTCACAGTGAATGTTGAAAAAGCAACATCAACTGGTGGAATAACAGCTGGAGCAACAGAAAACAATACTGTATTGATATTGACTGTTGTACTAGTGATAATCTTTGTTGTACTTTTGATAGTGCTAATCGTGCTATTAACAAAAAGACCGTCAGAACCTGAAGAATTCGGAGAAACAAGCTACTATTAAATTATTATTTTTATTTTTTTTAATACTTGTTTTTTCCGTCTTTTTTTTATTTAAAAAAAGAGAAGAATTGAATTTTAATATTCTTATTATTAAGTATTGTTGCATGAAGAGCAACAAGAACTGAATAGACTTAAAAAACGCTTAAATTTATGAATTGACTTATAAAAATAATCGTAGAAAACAACTTATTTTATAATATATATCCATAAATCATAATTATTTAAAAGGGATTAGGCTAAATAAGAATCATGAATAGGAGACTAACTAGCAGAAATATTGCACTTAGTGCTACAGCAGGGTTACTTACCTTGTTATCCTCTGGATGTTTTCATATAGTTGGAAATAAGGATTATGATGATTTTAGACTCGCTCAAAGCGGTTATGCTGCTGTTTCTTTAGAGAATACAGATATTAAAGAACAATTAGTTGCTAAAGATGAGCAGATAGAAGAACTTACTATTGCAAATGAAACTGCATTAGGGCAGATAAAAGATTATAAAAATAGAGAGGTTCCAGAACAAACTAGATTAAGATATGAAAGAAATGTTACATCATTAGAAACTGATTTGTTAAGACTTCAAAAAGAAAAATTATTATTAGAAAAAAAAGTCGTTGAATATGAAACAACTAGAATAGATAAACCAATTAATCCTGAAATAATGAAACTTAAAGAAAGGATAGCTAGTCTTGAAACTGAAGTATCGAGTTATAAAATTGAATTTGAAAAGGTTAATAGAGAAAATAATGAATTAAGAAACGATAATCCTGAAGTTCAATATTTAAAGGAACTAACTAATAAACTTCAAATCCAGAATTCAAAATATAGGACATTAATTGATAGCTATAATGTTCTAGAGAAAGAATAAATTTTAATATTTCTGTTATTTGGTTTAAAATAGTACTTAAAAGTAGTAACTTTCCAAAGATTTATAAGTGATTATTTATTAGTATTAATATGGCACTTGAAAAAAAAATTCATACTAAAGAATCATTAATTCAAATTTCAGGAGAATTTAATAGTTTTTATATGAGTCCTGAATATCTAGAAAGAATAATTAAAGAACTTGATTCTAAACCAGTATGGAGTTCTCAAAATTTTAATCAAATTCCTACCTATAATGATGGAGTCGGAATATGTTCTAATTGCAGAGAATTATATTATATACAACCAAAAAAAGATATTTGCAAAAGCATTAAAACTCCTAAAGGTGAAATTCCAGGTCCTTTTTGTTATCCGTGTTCTATATCTATAGGGATAAAATCTCTTCAATAGACTGGCGGAACATTAATTAAAAGATCATCAAATTCCACCAAATATCCCCTATCTCCATTAGGGTCAACTCCTCCAACTTCGTATGCTTTAAAATGCACCCTAACTTCTTTATCAATGTCAATATCACTATCGATTATTTCTTTTAATGATAATTGTTTTCCAGAATTATCTGTAAAAGAAATAGCAAAATTTTTATCATGAACATCATACCAATAAAATTTTTCTTTAACAAAAATTTTTCTAACCTCGCTCTCAATATCCATTATCTTATCATTAACTTTATTTCCAATGTCAATTGCCCTATCTCCTAATTCAGTAGGAACTATGGAATAAGGATGATAATAATCATTTTCTAATGTCTGCATAAGATCATAAACTGTATCTCCTGGAACATGATCTTCTACAATTATTGCTTGTCCAATAACTTTACCATCAGATGAATCGAAATTTGCTCCGAAATATTTTTTTTCTGGAAATAGATCTTCAAGACCTTGTTTTCTAAGTTCACTATTAACTTTATCTGCTACAATAACTTCATTTGTGAAATCTTCAACACTCTTTTCTGAATTAGTAAATGATTCAGCTGGAGAAGATAACTCACTTCTTCTACTTTCCCTTGAGAATTTTATTACAACAAGGTCGTCACTATCTTCAACTAAATATCTAAGATTTTCTGGAAGATGTTCTTTATTAACAGTTTTAGGATCAATTATATAAACGTCCTTAAAATCACCAAATTCATTACTAATTATTCCTGGGCTATTTTGAGAAGCTAATGAATCTAAAGCCTGTTTTTCTTGATATAGACTTCCTATCTCGCCAGCTTTTATTTCTCTTACATTATAAAAGGTTTCTTCAGGAATTCTCATTGCTTTATTATGAACAAGAACATTTCCTGCAAAGTAATTTTCAAAATTGTTTACTTTTAAATTATATACTGCGACAGGATCATTTGAAAAAACATCTCTGATTCCTGTAATCTTAGCTTTTCTTCCAGTACTAGTTGTTAATTCATCTCCAACAATTAATTCTGAAGCTTTAACCCATTTACTATTTAAATAAAAAGGATGTTCTAAAGTAACAGATAAAGAATTTTTTTTAAGGGGATTTATTAAAGATATTGATAATAAAAAAGTTAAACTAAGAATTATAATAAAAACAAATAATATCCATTTTAATTTTACTAAATTAAATTTCATATTCAATTATTATACCTTTATACTCAAGACTTTAGATATTCCTTCTTGCATGGAAATTCCATACAAGACACTTGAAGATTCTGAGATTATTGAATCATTATGGGTGATTATCAAATATTGACCTTCTCTCATGTGCTTCTTTAATAAATAAGCTAATTTTTCAGAGTTTCTCCTGTCTAAAGCTGCATCTATTTCATCAAAGATATAGAAATGATAGGGCCTAAACTCTTGAATAGAGAAAATAAGGGATAAGGCAACAAGAGTCTGTTCTCCACCTGATAAAGAGGTTATATCGAAATATTTACCTGCGCCAACTTTAACAATTATATCTAAACCACCATCAAAGACTTCTTTTTTATTTTCAGGTTCTAAAGTAACAATTCCTTTTGCACTTAATTGTGAAAAATTACCTGAAAATAATTCATTTATTTTTTCCAAAGTATGAGTGAAAGCTTTTTTCTTTTTCTTATCTATTTGAGTAATTGCATTTAATATTTCTATTTTTTCTTTTTCTAATTGATCTACTTTTTCTTTTACTTTATCATATTCTTGTTTAATTGAATCATAAACTTCCAAAGCTTTCATATTTACATTACCTATCCTTGAAAGTATATCTTCAGTTTCAGCTAATTTTTCTATTAATCTTTCTATTGGAATTGAAATTAACTCAATTCCTTCATATTCGATAAATTCCTGTACAAAAGTCTCTTTTTTTGCATTAACTTGAGCTTTAGATATCATTAAATTATTATTTTCACTTTCTAAAAATCTTTTTTCATTTTGTTGCCTCAACATATTTGATTCAAATAATCTAACTTTATCCTGAAGTGCGTTTTTTTCTTCAAACATTTTCTGATATTTTCTTTTCAAAATTTCTGCTTGTTCTTCTTTTCTTTCAACAATTTCTTTTTTTTCTTCAAGTTTTGCGCGTATATCTTTTAATTGTTCAGTTATATCATCGTGATCTCTTTGATTTTGTTTTATTGCTAATCTAACACGTTCAACTTCCCTTTGTTTAGAAGTTATTTCTATACCTAAATTTCTTTCTTCACTTCTTTGAAGTTCATTAACTTCAAGCTTAAGATTTTCATATTGTTCTTCACTAATTTTTGTCATTGAAAATTTTTCTTCTAATGATTTCTTTTTTATTTCAAGGTTCTGCAATTCAGTTTCTGCAACAGAAACTTGTTCATCATTTCTTCTTAATTGATCTTTTTTTTCATTAATTGAATTTAGTTTTACTTTATCTATATTTCTCTGATTAATTTCCAAAGCTTGTTTAGCTATCATATCCTTAATTTCTTTTAATTTTAATTTAGATTCTTCAATTTCTTTTAATGAATTTTCAATTAATGTTTTGGATTCTAGAATATCTGAATCTGCCTTAGATATAACTTCTATAATATGTTCTTTAGTTATTTTGGTTTTACATAATGGGCAGATATCCAGTTTAGATACAGAATTCTTTATTTTATCAGCTTCATTTATAATCTGTTTTTGCATTGCTGATAATTTTTCTTTTTCAAGAATTATGCTATCTAAATCTATTATCTTATTTTTATTTTCTTCTAGGGAATTAGATAATATTATAATTGCTTCAGAATGCTTATCTATATCTTCCCTAATCTTTATTTCTCTTTCAGCATTTTCCATTTGGTTCATCAAGAAATTAGATTCATTCTTTAATCTTTGAATTTGTCTTTTCTTTTCTTCAACCTGAGAATTTATTGAAGAAAGATTGGATTTAATCATGAAAAATTGTCTTTTTGCTTCATCTAATTTTTCCAATAAAGATTTTTTTTCTTCTAAATCTTTTTTCTTATCTTTAACTGTTTCTTTAGAAATATCAGCAATTTCTTTTTCCAAAGAGTTTACTGAATCATCAAGATTCTTTTTTCTTCTGGATAGTTCCATAATTTGATTTTCAAAATTCTCTTTTTTTGCAATTAAACCAGCAATTTCTTGTTTCATATGCGAAATTTCCGCTAATAAAGCATCTTGTTCAAGACCTGAAGATTTTTGAATGGTATTAGAAATATTATTAATTTTTTCGTTTAATACCATAATCTCTTCTTGAGTCTTTTGAACTATTTCTTCTTTTTTTCTTATTTCTTTATTTTTTGATTCAACGTCTTCTAGAATTTGTTTTAATTCCTTGTCTTTTTCCTGAATATTTTTATTAATTATTGATGCTTTGCATCTTTTTTTAGTTTCTTCTAATTTTTTAAATCTTAATGCTTGTTCTCTTTCATTTTCAAGATTTCTTAAGTAATTTGTTCTTTCTCTTAAAATTGCATTAATTTGTTTTAGTTTCTCTTCAGTTTTTTCCATTTCTTTTATTGATTTTTCTTTTCTCATTTCATATACTGAAATTCCTGCAACTTCTTCAATAACTTTTCTTCTTTCTTCAGGAGCCATTTTTACAAATCTTTCTATTTCACCTTGAAGAATAATATTAAAACCATGCGGATCTATACCTGCTTGATTTAATAATTCCAAAATTTCCTGTCTTGTCTTAACTTCATTATTTATTTTATAAACACTTTGACCAGATTTTTTTACAATTCTTTTCAAACTAATTTCAGGATCATCTACTGCAAAAGTTTTGTTTGCATTATCAAGAACTATTTCTACTAAAGCTTCATTAGATCCTTTATACTCTTTATTACCTGAAAATAAAAGATGCGATGCTTTTGCTGCTCTCATGCTTTTAATTGATAATCTACCTAAAACAAAACATAAAGCATCAGTAACATTGGACTTCCCTGAACCATTAGGCCCTACAATCACATTCATATGCCTATCTAGATCCATTATTGTTTCTCTAGCAAAACTTTTGAAACCTTTTATCACCAGTTTTTTTATATAAGTCATAAAATAACAAAAGAAGGCTTATTTTTAAGGTTTGTTAAACAATAAAATATCGATAAAAATCAATAAAATTAGGACTATGCAGCAGTATCTAAGCTTGTTTCATAGGAATCTTTAAAATTCTCAAGTCCTGCTATCTTAAGGTTATCAGGTCTTGTTACATAATCATAAAAATTATCTTTAGCGTTATTTAAAGCATCTTCTGTTACTTTTGCGTCATATTTTGATTTTCCCCTTAATAAATCTGCAACCTCTCCAACTCCTAATGGAAGATATGCAGCAGCTCTTTCAACCAAACCTTCACTGATGATTTTAGCATTATCCTTTACTGAATCTTCTAAAGAATCGTGCCTTGCATGTTTAATATAATGAGCTTCATCAATTGCATCTGCAACTGATTTTTCCAATAAACCTACTCCTTTAAAGCCAAATCCTGCTCCGCCTAAAGCCCAAAACATATATGAGCCCACAAAATCAGATATTGCTCCTGTAAACCTTAGCATTGTTGATACATAACTACCAACCCCTTTTGATTCAAAATATTCTTTAGCATATTTATCATAAGCAAGACCAAGTGAATAATCTAGTCTCCTGTTAAGAATTTCTTTATCTTTATCAAAGCTGCTTTTGAGAAAATCCCTTTTATCCTTGGATCATCTTTTAAAAAATTTTCCCTATAGTTTTGGACGAATTCTTCTTTGGTCATTTTATGAATTATTATTAAGGTTTTTTACTATTTGATGAATAGTGATTATTCCTACCATTTTATTCTCTTTTACAACAGGTTCCATAACAGTATGTTTTTTTACCATTTTTTCATAGATTTCCCCTAAATCATCATTTATATCTGCAACTGCAACAGGTGAAGACATTATATCTTTTGCAATCAATTTTTTTGGGTCTTTTCCTTCTGCAACTACTCGGTTATTAATATCTGTTATGGATATAATTCCTATTGGATAATCATTTTCATCAACTACAAACATATGTTTTAATGTTATTCCTTTAAATTTTTTAGCTACATCTACAACAGAGGAATTTTTATTGCATTTGAAAGCTTCAATTAATATGCAGTTTTTAATTTTCATTATTATCTATTCAAATTATCCTATTATTTATATTTTTATATTTGCGAACTTATCTCATCTGAACTTGATTTTTCTTCAGGTTTATTCACAATAGAGTTATAATCATCTACTAATCTGTTATATTTATCAACTGTTGAATACAATGCTTTTTCAGCTGATCTTTTCTTTTGATGTTTATGCATTAAAGCATAAGAACCTAAACCTGAAACAAGACCAACTCCTGCAACAACTACTTTTCCCACATTATTCAATAATCCAGTTAAACCTTGAGTGAATGAATCTTTATTCGCTAATTCTTCTGTTGTTTCAATATTATAACCAATGGATTCAAGTTCTGATATAGTTTTATCTACACTTGATCTTAATCTGGAAATACTTTCTTCATAATTTTTTTTATGAAGCATAACTTCCATAGCAGCTTCATTTCTTGCTTTTTCCTTTAAATCTATTCCTTGATTCAATAATCCTTGCATTTTTAAAATATATCCTTTATTTTCATCTATTTTTTCATAGATTTCTTCTGCTTTTGTTAGAGATGCTCTTAATTTAAGCATATAATCAGTTCTTGCATCTAAATTATCATAATTTTTTATTAAGTCTTTAACTGAATTTGGATCAACTCCGCTATCCATAGCTTTTTCTCTTAAGAATTCTAAAAGATTCTTTTCTTCTTCGGATAAATCTGGTGTTTCTTTAATATAGATATTAAGTTGAGTTAATAATTCCTTATTTGCTGCTTTAATATCCCTATTTGTATCATAAATTTTTCCAAGAGCAACTAATCTTTCTTTTGTAGCCTCCCTATAAATCTTGCCTTCTTCACCAGATTTCATTCCAAACAAACTTCTTATTGCATCGTTTGTTTTTTGAACCAGATCAGGTTGTTTTGATTCAAGATAAGAATCTGCGTTTAGAAGCCTTTCATCAAGTCTATCTTTAAATTCATGCAATCTTTCTTTTAGATCATAATGATCTTCAAATTTTTTTTGAGAATCTATAATTTCTTGAAAATCCTGCAATTCAGCCGGAGTTGCGATTCCCAATCTTTCGTAAATCTTTAATCTTCCAGTAGTATATTCTTTTTCTAATAGGGATGTTTCTTCTGCTAATTTCTTATCAATAGTTCCTTTTAAATTATCAAGATAAACTCCTGCTTTTCTTACTTCTCTTTCAATACTAGAAACAATATCTCCAACTTCATTTATCACATAATCTGTACCTTGTTTAGTTGCATATCCACTTAAAATTCCAACTAGACCTCCGACTCCTACGGACTTAAGAAAACCTCTTCTAGAATATTGTTTTCTTATTACATTAGCATCTAATTTTTCTATTTGATTCATTTTTTAATTAAAGTTTAGAAACTTTATAAATCTTATTATAGTTACTATTTTATAGTGGTAATCAAAAAATAATGACAGCATGCAATAGAAAAAATAATAATATTATTTCTTATTTGTGTACACTATCTATAAAATTTACTCTAAATAATTTTATTTAATAAAAGTGTACACTCTAATTTATATCGAATTTAAAATATTTATTATAATTAAGTGTACACAAATATAATATAAATATGTGTACACTCTATTTAGTATAAAACTAAATAAAAACGTAAGGTTTATATACTTGAATCAATTAAAAAAGATATGGCCATAAGTGAAAATGAACTAAAAAATCTAGTTTCTATTAAAGCAGGTGTTGAAAAAATAACTACTCTATCAAGTGATGGTAGAAATCTTCTAACAAGAATTCCAAAAGAAATCAGAGAATTTCTAGATTTAAAAAAAGGTCACAAAGTAAGATGGTTTGTTGATGTTGATAAAAAAATTAAAATGGAGATTATTCAATAAAATGAAGGAAAGAAAGAAAAAAGTTCTTGATGGAATTGATAAAGAGATTTTAAGAGCACTCATGATAAGGAGCCCTTTAGTAACTAGTGAGATTGGAAAAATTGTTGGTTTAACTTCTTCAGCTATAAAACCTAGATTGAATAATCTTAAAACCGAGGGTATAATCAAAATTTCAAAAACTCAGGGGATTAGAGTCTTTAAAAGAAATTTTGGAAATAGACAAGTTACAGTTAGAGCTGCAAGAAGTATTTCTTGGGAAATTGATTATTTGGAAAATAAAGAAAATAAAAATGAAAAAAAGAATAAAAAATAAAATAATATCTATATTGATAATATCAATTTTGTTTATTGTAATTGGAATTAATTTAATTAGTGCTAGACCCAATGGGGCTTCTATAACTGGAAGCAGGAATACTACCTTCCAGACTACTGGATCAGCAACAATATCGGCTGTTGCAGGCAATTTAACTGAAATAAATATTTATGGAGTTTCTATTTCACAATCATGGCAAGGTTATATGGGAAATGTTACAGGAGGATTCCAATTATCAGACTCAGATGGAAATATATTCTATAATTGGTCTTCAGTATCTATTAATGGAGAAGTATATTCATCTAGAAATGAAACAATTAATTGGAACAATATTCAATGTTTTAATTTTACAGCTGCTGGAACTTATGCTGATGATAGTTCTAATAAAGGAAATACAAGTTTATATGGAATGAATGTAACACAACTGGAAACTCAATATAATATTGGATTTGATGATGTGGATGGGGTTAATGAAACATTTCATTTAAATGATCATCCATTATTCTTTACTAATTCTTATAGATTTGATAGTGGAGAATGTCCAAATACTAGAATATTAAATAGTACTGGAGATGGAATATTTGAAGAAGTATTATTATATTCTCCTGATAATCAGGATGTTGTATTTACTTCTTTATTACATGATAATGCTATAGGATTTGATGGAAGAGAATATGATTTTGAAATGATGGTTTTAGAAGATGGACATGGTGCAGATGTATCAACAACACCATATTATTTTTATGTAGAATTAGGTGTATAAAAGATAAATAATAATTATTAATTAAGATCTTCTTAAATCATATAAATCCAATATTTGGTTTATTCTTGTAATAATAAAAACTTCATTAATCTCAGGCCGAACATTTATCATTCTTAATCTATTCCTATTAGTTCGTTCTAAACTCTTATTAGCAATCAACAAACCATTTAAAGCTGATGAAGCTAAATATTCTACTCCAGTTAAATCAAGACATAAATTACTTTTTGTCTTATCAATATAATCATATAATTCAGATTTTAACTCCTGAATAATCTCTGGTTGCAAATACCTTCTTTCATTTAAACTTAAAACATCATAATCTTCTCCGCATTCTAAAGAATGAGTTCTTGAAGTATCAGGCTCGTATCTAATATGTTTAGGTAATATTGGCATTTATAATTAATTGATAAGTATTTTTTAAAGATTATTGTTATTAATAACTATTAAATTAAATATTAAAGAAAATATTTTTGTATTCTTTAGTTATATGATGAATTGTATAATCCTGAATAATTCTACCAAATTTTTCTCTTATATTATTTAAAATCTTTTCAAATTCTAGTAAATCTTTTACTTCTAGATCCAGTTCAATATCTTCACCACCAAGAGTTTCTTCTCTTGAAATAATATTTGGTGATTTTTTAATATAAAAACTTAGTTCATCAAGATCATTCTTAGTTGTATTAAAAGTCATTAAACTTAATTTAAAATGCATTAAATTCATTTTTTCGCTATCTAAAATTGCCCTATAATATAATATTATTTTTTCTTTTTCTAATTTTTTAATTTTGGAGATAATTGTTTTAGGGGTTGACTTAACTTTTTTTGCTATATCTATAATAGGAGTTTTTGCATCTTGGGACAATATTTCTATAATTTTTGATTCAATATTATCTAACTCGAAAATTTCTTTTTCTTTTGAAGAAATTATTTCATACAAATCTTTTGAAACTTCAATTAAATAATTTCTAAAAAAATTGGTTTGTTTAATATTTAATACTATTAATCTATCATTAAAATAATTAATATATTTATTCATTAATTCTTCCCATAAATTATTAATTTCAAGAATGTCTTTTGTAAATACCCTTATGCTTAAATTATAAAATCCTTCCATTAGAGCAATCCAAGTAACTATCTCTTTTTCCTTTAAGAATCCTATAATTTCTTTTTCTTTATTTAAATCAGTATTTTGAAGATTTATATAAATCCTAAAATTATAAAATCCGAGTTTTGCATAATTAATAACAGCTGAATATCCTTTAATTATTCCTTCTTTTTCCATATTAGATACTCTATTAACTACTGCTGTTTTAGATAATCCAACTTTTCTAGCAATAGAGTTATAAGATTCTCTACAATTTCTATCTAATTCAAATAAAATCTTTTTATCCTTTAAATCTAATTTATAGCCCATATTAGTCTATTATTAACTTAATATATATAAATATTACTATTTTGGACTAATATTTAGATAAAAGGTTTCTAATATAGAAGGATATTACCATTAGTGTAAAACAAAAAATTTACAAGAAAAATAAATAAAATAAAAATAAAACAAGAACAAGGAAGAAGAAAATGACAACAGAAAAAAATCAAAACAATAACGCAAGACTAGAATCAAGATTAGTTGATAGTGTGTTTTCATCTTATGATGAAAATAATTTTTTACAATATCCAAAATTAAATCCTCAATATGTAGATCAGGCTATAATGAATTATAATATTAATTCAGTAGAAGCGTATCTAGATCATACATATGCTGAAGCGATTTAGGAGAAAAATAAAATGACAACAAATGAATATGATGAAAGAACTAAGCAAATATCTAGAAGATATTTTATAGCTCAAATTGCAAATCTAACTGTAGGAAGTGTTGCACTCACTTTAACCGGAGCTTATAATGCTTCAATAGTTAATAGAATATATGAGCAAGATAAGACTCTTGAAAATAAACTGGAAAGATTAGAAGAACTTCATGGACTTGAGGGAGAAGCTAAAGTAGAATTTATAAAAAATCAGACAGAATATCTTGATTTTTCTGAAGAAGAAATTGAAAGAAGAAAACAAGCAAGAGACAAGGCAAGGACTGACTGGAAAGGAATTAATAAGGAAATTGATCAAATATATCAAGATCCAAGTGTGGATGAATATCAATCTACAAAAGTTTATGGAACAATTAGAACCTTCATAATAGGACTTTTAATTGGATTAAATTCAATAAGACTATTTAGAAATAAATCAAGAGAAATGGATGATAGATATCAAAATTTCTCATTGGGATATAGACAAGCTAAGGAAGATATTCATATAGAACAAGAAAAAGCAAGATTAATGGTTATAGAATCACAAAAACTATATGGCGTATCTAAAGTACAAGGAGAAAAATAAAATGACAATGAAAAAAATATTAAGAACCGGACTTGCAGCGCTGGTATTTACATTACCTATTGCGGGATGTGAACAAAAAGTATCAATCCAAAGACTTGATGATATTAAAGCTGAAGTTGAAGTAGAGGTAAATGAAGGATATGTTGAAGGAATAGTTACTGGAATGAATTACACTCAAGATTGTGAAGGAAATAATAATAGATTATCTTTTATTGTTAGGGATGAATCTGATAAATATACCCAATGTTATACTCAAGATAGGAGTGGATCTAATAATGAAGATACAAATTATAATCTTGCAGGTTCCTTAATAGATTCTGCAAAACAAGAAAAATCCAGAATAAAAGTTTATGGTAAAAAAACTGAACAATATTTTGAAGTTAGAGAGATAGAAACTCAGGGTTATAGAATAAATTTTGAACAAGGAGAAAAATAAAATGGCAATTAAAAGAAAAACTAGAACAAAAAAACAAAAACTTGAAGAAGAAGTTTGTCAAGAAAATCCAGTAGCGGGAGAACCTATTGAAAGATTAGCTGAAGAAGATATTCAAGGTATAACTGGATCTTTAGATTCATTAGATAATGGAGTTGAAGCTATGCATTATGAACTTAGGAAAAGAAAATATGAAGGTTATAAAATGAATCCAAGTAGAGCAAATTATGAAGCAGGAGTTGCTTTAGTTAAAGGGGCAGTTAAAACTGCATATGGATTTATAGAAGCATTCTTAGGAGTACCTTCTTCAGCTGTAAAATATGTTAAATCTTATCCCGAAGAAGAAGTTCAAAAACTTTCAAAAAATGATAAAGATAATATTATAACTGGATTATTTTTGTTTAGGTTGCCTGGAACAGCATTAGGTATTGTTTCTGGAGCATATGCACTTAGTCAAACTGAAAATATTGGCGAGAAGTCGTACTGGCTTTATTCACTACCTTTTATTACTAACATGGCAAGTCTAGCTTATGAAATTGGAAAATATAGATTTGAAAAACATAGAGCAAAGATAATTGAATCTTATAATCCGGATAATAAATCTAAAGTAGGAGATAAATAAAATGACCGAAGAATATGAGCAAAGAATGAATAGAAGAACTGCAATAAAATCTGTAACTTTAGGAATGCTTGCAGGACTAAGCGCGGTTGTTGGTTGTAGTTCAAAAGCAGATATTAATCAATATAGTGCTGAAGAAAGTGAAGAATCTTTAAAAGAAAGAATAATTACTGGAATACCTATCTCTTCAAGTTATAGTTTTAAATCGCATAGTGCATTAAATAGATTATCTATAATGATTCAATCTGGTAAAAGATATACTCTATGCTATATTCAAGGAAATGATTGTGATTCAAGAGAAGTTTCTGCAAATTATAATAGAGCTGTAGCCATAGTTGAAGCTTTTAAGAATGAACATAAGGAATTAACAATTACTGGAGAAAAAGGACCTAATCATATTAAAATTGATTCAATTGAAGGAAAACTAGGAGAAGATAGTTTTCAAATCAATTTTGGAGAAAAATAAAATGACAAATAAAACAGATGAATATGGATATAATTTAAGAGAAAGAATGAATCTATATGTAGGTACTGCACTTGGTGCAATTGCTCCAGTTGTTGGATTAAAATATTTGATTAGCCTTGATAATAATAGTCTTGGTGATGAAGTTGCATGTTGGTTAGTGTCATTAGCAATAAATTTTTCACCTTTGTTAGTGAAACAACCCCCATTACCGCTTTATGGTTCTGCTGTTGGTGCTGCATTTGGAATGATAGGTGCTAATAATTTAAGACAAAGAAGGGAAGAAAGAGAAGAAAAATATCATTTGCAAAATAATCTTGAAAAAGTTATAGATGTAAATTTTAAAGAAATAAATTAATAAAAGGAAAAATAAAATGAAAACTTTACAAAAAATATTAGCTTCAGGTACAATTTGTCTTGGAATTTTAGGATGTTTTAATAATTCAAATATCTCAAATTATTGTACAAGGCCTAGTTTATCTCAAGAATATAAGATGTCACAATTAACAATTCAAAGACATGATGAAAAAGAATTTCATAGACTAGTAAATGCTTATGAAAAGAAAAGAAAAATAGATTATAGAACTCTTGTAAATAAACAGATTACTAACACTAAATAGATAAATAAAATTTCAACAGAGAATAATTCTGT
>JBAZYP010000013.1:0-30760 GCA_041659265.1 Candidatus Pacearchaeota archaeon
AAGAAAAATAATTATGGTAATAACCAAAAATTTGATATAATAACTCATAGTATGGGTGGACTCGTTACAAGAAGTTATTTCCAAAATATTTCCTCTTATAGCTATAAAAATGATGTTAACCACTTAGTCATGATTGCTCCTCCAAGTTATGGCTCTGCAGCATCTACGGGTATAACTCAAAACTGGAAAGTCAATTATTTAACATGGTGGTCAAGTTTAATAGGTATTTTCTTAGGAGATACCTATTCTAAGGTAGAAGATAATAGAATTGGATATACTGGAGCTTCAAATTCTCCAATATATAAACAAATGAGTGTAGCAAGTTCTTTATTTGAATCTTTTAATAAGAACAAAGTACTAGAAAAATCAATCGTAATCATTGGTAACCAAGACTATACTGATTTTTCTAGTTTTGAATCATTTATGTGTTCTATCTTAGATGATGGTGCACATGCAGAGGGTAAGATAGGAGAACATGATTGTTTAGTTTCAATAGCAAGTTCAAGCCTATTAAATAAAAATGTTACCTTATCTATAATCTCTAATAAAAATCACGCTACGGAAAAAAATAATTTATTAGATTATTCTAATTTAATTATAAGCTTCCTAAATGATGATTCTGATTTGATATTAGCCTCAAATTCTTATGCATATTATAACCCAAAAACCGGTTATAAAAAGAATTTTAATTATAATGAAGGTTCAGTTCAATTTAAGTTAATAGAAAATAATTCAATTTGGAATAAAAATTCTAATGATAATTTAGAAATAGAAAGAATTTCTACTAAAGAGAAATTTAAATTAACAAGAAATATGGATTCTAAAAATTATTTTCACTTTAATAGAGAAAGTGGTAAAATAGATTCTTTTTATACAATCCCTAAAGGGGAATATAGATTGATAATTCCAGAAAAGCAAGATCATCAATTATTTCATTTTATAATCAAACCTATGGAAACAAATTTAATAGAGATTAATTTGGATAATTTGTGTAATGTTAATCTTACAAACACAAGTTGGAGTGAATGGACAAATATTTCCTGCTTAAAAATGGATAAAATGAATCAATCAAGATTTTTGACTCAATATGATTCTAATATTTGTGGTAAAATAAGCAATAAAACTATAATTGAATATAGATTAAATCAGATATGTGACTTCTGTAAGCCGAATATTTATGGTCCTTTTTATACAGAATGGACATCATGTAATAATGTTATTAATATGAACAGAATAAAGTATTATATTGATTTAAATTTTAACAGTTGTTGTCTTATAACAAACAAGGATTCTGATTGCGTTTTAATTAAGAATCTAACTTATCAAAATATTACTGAAATTCAATTTTGTGGTTCACCAATAATCCATAATCCAAAAGAAGGTGAAATAATGAGTAATAGAAAAGTTTTGATTAATGTTAGCACTGGAATTGTTGTAAACTCCATTAAATATCAATTAGACGGGAAAATATCTAGGAATGGACAACCTCTTTACATAGATATCTGTAATAATAAAGATTGTTCTCATATTGAGAAATACTTACCGCTAACTGATGGAAACCATACTTTAGGTATAGTTACAATAAACAAAGATAATAGGCAATTTGAAGATTCAGTAAATTTTCTTATTGACTCAAAATCTCCTCAAATATCAACAACAAAACCTCAAAGCAGGAAGTATACAAATGGTAATGATTTTTATATAAAATATAGTGAAGAAAATTGCAAGAATCTTAAGATATTAATCAATGGAAATCAGGTTTTCATTAAACTATGTGATTCTGGTAAAAATGTTGAATGGATTATTCCATTGAATATAAGCAAATACAATGGACAAGAAGTTGAATATAAATTTATTATTGCAGATATAGCAAATAATACTGATGAATCAAGACTGGTTAAAGTAAAAGTAGATACTATTGCACCAGAGATTAAAAATTTCAAAGCTCTTGTTATTGATAGAAATGTTTATTTTAATATGACTATTTTAAATGAGGATAAAAATAGTTTTAACAGAGTGGAATATCTAGATGGCTTTGAAGGAACCAAGGCAAGATGGAAGAATCTGTGCACAAGCTTAAAGAATAATAATTGTTATAAGAAAGTTAGTTTTGTAAAAGGTGATCATAATTTAACTATTAGGGCAAGTGATAAAGCGGGTAATTCTGTTCAAAAACAAATCAGTTTTAATATTTCTTAATTTATCCACTTATATTAACAATTCTTATATATAAAAGAACCTATTTATTTTTATGGAAGAACCTAAATTTACAACTAGTTCAGATATTATTAGATATGAAAACTCTACCAAACTTGGACCCTATGAGCGTGTAAAAGTCTTAGATACAACAATAGAAGACATGGTCAAAAGAGATGATTTATTTAAAATGTGGAGAGGACAAATGATAAATAATTCTCTTTCTGTAGAAGAAAAATTGGAGTATGTGATAATTAGACTTTTATTTAGGAAAGAGCTTTGTGGAGCCGAACTCTTTAAGAATCTAATTTTAAGTAAAGAATTTTTTGGATTTATGAATAAGTTAAAAGTCTTTAAAGATCTATTAAGAAATATAGATAAATTCAAAGAGAAAGACTATACTGAACTATTTGGATCAATTCAATTTATTATTGAAGAAAGAAATAGATTTGCTCATGGAAGAGTTACTTATTCTGGTTTAAATGGAGAAAAAGTCTTTCTTGAATTTAGTAGAGGAAAAATAGTAAAAGAAGAGATAACAGAAGAAACTATGGATAAGTTTAAACAAAAATGTTTATTTTGCTATAAGGAATTGGATAAATTGTACGATGAAACTAACCTATATGCTGATTGATTAGTTATCCATCCATTCAATCTCGACAATATTTAAAAATGGGCTAGATCACACACATCACACCATGATAAATGTAAATCACATAAATAAAAAGTGTACCCCAGAGGATAAGCTAAATATGGGGTGTGCACCCCGTGCTTTATTTATTACTTTAAAGTTGTAACAAATATAAAGATTTAAAAATAGAGAATTTCTAATATCTTTATGGGAATAATTAGATTAGATACGAATGAAGAATTACATCTATTTCATAGAAAAATAGTAAATAGTTTTAGTCCTTGTTCTGATAGAGATTGTCCGTTATTTCAATCTGATTATAAACGTGAATTAGGTAAAAAAGAAGGAAGTAAAATACATTTTAGAGATGGGAATGGTTTAGAAAGAGTCATAGAATTAATTCCGAGAAGTTCTAAACTAGATTTGTCAACATTAGATTTTGGAACTTCAGTTTATTTTAATGGAGGAAGTGCTGCTTCTTATACATTAAAGATTGCTGAAAATAATATGGTAAAAATCTGGAGAGATTGTGATTCAAATGCATTAACTGGACCAATTAATAAAATCATAAGCAGAGAATCTGGGCCTGTTTTTTATGAAGGTTTATTAAGTTCAAATTTAATGTTTGTTATGCCTTATTTTAAGTATAATACTGATGGACAATATTGTCAAGATGGTATAATTCCAATAACTAAAGAAGTTTTACAACCTAATGAAATCTGGACTGGTGATTGTATTTTTCTTGCAATTGAAAAACTTATCTAAATTATTATTTTGTTTATTACTTTTTAATCTTTAGAAAATCTGGGCAACTGAACTTTTTTTCATTTCGATTCACTTACATATTTTTTAGTTCTCACCCCGTGCTTAAATATATTCAAAATTTACTAAATAAATTTTTAATTATTTAAAAGATATTTTAATTTTCAATATTTAGATATTACTTTAAAATAGTAACATTTAAAAAAGAAAGGAGATATAGAGTTTTATGGTTCTTAATAGACAATATAATCTGGAAAGTAAAGTGAATGAAACAAAACCTACCTTATTTGGAAAACTAGCAAATAAGGTAAAACAGAGCAAAAGTTGGCTTTATAGTGCGTTTAATAGGTCTGGAACTAATGATAGTACTGAAATAGAAGCAAATACTGAAACTCAAATAGAACCGGCTAGCGAACCAACACCTGCTTATAAACCTCGATTTAGGATTTGGAAAGGAGTTGAAAGAACAAAGAAAGAAGATTTTTCTAATCTTTTAGAAACTAAATATAAATTATCTGGTGAAAGATTAGAAAAAATGATTGATGTTGTTGAAAGTGAATATCATTCTAATGAAAGAAAGAAAACAAGAGAAGCAATATTAGCTGAAGAAATACAATATACTCAAGCTTATAGAGATTTTATTAAAGATTTGAAAGAAAAGAAAGCTAGTTCTGAAGAAGCTGAAATCTATCATAAAGTTCGATTAGAATATGAACAAAATAAGGATAAAAAATCTGTTGCTAGAATCTTTCATGAAGTTAGTGAAAGAGTTTACAAGGAAAAAGAAAAAAGAGATAATGATAAAGAAATAAGAGAATTTGAACAAGTTATAAAATCAAAATATAGAATTAATGAAGAAAAACTTTCAAAATTATCTGAAGTTATTGATTATGAATATCATTTATCTGATGGAATTAAATCTAGAGAAAAAATAATGAAAGAAGAAGAATTTTATTCTAAAGATTACAAGCAATTTTTAGATTATTTTAAAGAGAATAAGGATAATTTTGTTGCTGAAGCAATAGTAGAAAAAGTTCATGATATTTATAATAAAAATAATGGAAAGAAATCTGTTGCTAGAATATTTAGGGAATTAAAAATTGATGAAATTTTTAATACTGGATTTAGACATAATTCAAATGTTAATAGATGCGAATCTTATGTTAATGATAAATCTAATGATGTAAGAGATTTGAAAGCATTTATTGAATTAAGAAATAGTTCTGCAGTAAAATATAATTCAAATTTAGAACAATATTTATCTCGTGAAATTGGTTCATTCCAGAAATTTTGCATTGATAGGGAAACTTTTATGGAATTAGATGAGAGAACTAAAAAATATGTTCAGGATATAGAAAATCTTGGCTTAAATTCTTCTTATAAAGGAGTAGATAGGAAATTAAAAAGGATGTATGAAATAAATGATGAAAGAACTCCTGGATCTCGTAATTATTTAGTTTATTTAACTTTAGTTAATCAAAAATAATTTTATATTAATTTAGACCATTTATAAAATATTTTTTCTGCGTCTTTTTGTCTAATAGATTGAGATAAATCATTTCTAAGGTCTTTTGATACTGGATATATTTGATCAGACCACCAATAACCATAAGAAAATATGCCTTTTATTTTATAATCTTTATAATAAATTGTTTGGAATAAAGCTTCATATGCTAAAGCTTGTTCAGAATAGCTTTTTTGCCATTTATCTTCATCTTTTGAAGGTTCTATCCAGCCCTGTTTTATTGCTCCATCATAACTTGGAATTAAAATATTTAAGAAAATCTCATTGTTATTAGGGATATTATTCCAGTTATCATGAGATAACCAATTATCAAATGAGGTTCTTAAGGAATCTATGTCTTTAGTTGAAGTTGAAAATATTTCTTTTGCAAGATAATCTGAGTTAACATCAAATGATACAATAACAAAATCTATTTGATTTAATGAACTATAATTATTATTTAGGAATCTTGGTAAAGTTGTAAAAAATCCTATTTTTCCAGAATATTCATTTCTAATTAAGGGGATTAATTCAAGATATTTATTATTTAATTCATTTAAATCAGCAAAATATTCAAAGTTGAAATCAGTTGGATTAATAATTAGATAATCAATTCCTGTATCTTGAGCTTTTTTAGAAACTTTTATTATTTTTTCTTTCCAACTAGGAAACATAGATTCTGTAATAATATTTTTATTACCTGATTTAATTTTTTCATAAGGAGTATTTGATAAATCTTCACCTAGCCATTTTTTAAAAATATAATTAGGATCATAAAGATTAACTGTTAAAAAAACTTTTTCTTGATTATTTTGTTTTGCTAAAGTTACAATGTTTTTTAGTTCTTGATTTGATATTTCATAAGCTCCTGGAGCATTTGATTGAGTTGCATCAATTACTTTAAAATTTTCATTATATATTGCAAAATCAGTAATTAGCAAGGATTTGCTATTAATTGTTGATATTCTTTTCATAGAGGATTCAACTAATTTTCTTGAATCTTCACCCATATCAATTGCTAAATGCGGATTTCCCCATAAATCATTCATCCCAATACCTAATAGAATTTTATCCTGTTTTGGTTCTAGATTTGAATTCGGAATGTATTCTAAATCTGAATATGAAAAAGGTCCTAGACTTATTGGTTTAGAACACCATGGGGGATAAGGCCCTTGCCAACCATCAGGAGGACAAAAACTTCCTGTTAATAAAGAAAGTAGGAGGTAAAGTATAATTGGTGATATTAATAAAGCTGTTAGAATAATTATCCACTTCTTTTTCATCTAATATTAAATTAAAAATGTTTTATATATCTATCTTATATTAGAATCAAAAAGATTATAAAGCCTAAAAAATAGCTATTTTAAAGAGTTCTTGAAATTAATTATTTTTAATATGAGAAATAATTTAGAATCAAATATTGAAGAAGCAATTCTTGCTTGGAGAAGAATAGGGCCTAACATTCCTATAAATGAAAATACAATTGAAGGATTTCATAATTGGATAAATTGGAATGGATATAGAATAAATCATGAAGGATTTGATTTTGCATCATATGTCAATAAAGATGGAGAATGTGTATTAGGTTTACCTAAAGAAACTCCTGTTTATCCTCTTGCAGATGGAGAAGTTGTAAGAATTCATAAAGATAATGATTCCTATAAAAATATAATTTTTATAAGATATGATATTAATAATTATGAAAAACTAATTTCCTTATATGGCCATGTTGTTCCAGAAGTTAAAGAAGGAGATTTAGTTTCTAAAACAAAAAGGATAGGGAGATTATATCATGATTCGGGATATAGAAATCGTCTTGTACATTTACATTTAGAATTATTAGATCCTGCATCTGAATCTTTAAGTTGGAAATTTATTGATCCTTTAACTGTATTTGATTTTGGTTATTTACAAGCTATACCTCAAAATAGTTGGGATTTTAGAATAGACGGATTAGATTTTAAACCTGAAATAAAGAAAAGCAAATTATAGGTAAAAGTGAAAATAAATAATATGATAAATTTATAAACAGAATAAATTTAAAACTGAAAATGGAAAATAAAGATAGAAGATTGAAAGAAGAAGATTATATTAATTTTTTAAATGAATTTAGTAATGGGATAAACAAGGAACTTCCTGGAACTTGTTTTTATACTTATGGATCTATAAATAATTCAAAAGGATTTATTCCTGGAACATCAGATATTGATGGAGGGATTATATTAAATTCTGGAGTAATTACTCCAAAAAATGAGATAAGAACATTAGCTAAACTTTATTTTGCAAGTATGCTTGAAAAAGGAATTGATACAGATATTAATCTTTTAGATAGAGTAACAAACGATGATGGAAGATTTTTATCTTATTCTCCAACAATGGCTGATTATATTAAAGAATCTGCTAAGGTGTTAACTGGTTCAAAGGAATATCTTTTGGAATTAAATGGATTAAATTTTAAAAATGGTGATTTAAATCATGTTGCAATGAATTTAAGGAGTTTACGAAATAGATTACTTACCTCTGAATATGATTCAGAAGAGAATTATAAAAATTTTAGTAAAGGAGTTTTATCTAATATAAAAAAATCAATTAAATTACCTAAACTATTAGTTTTAATTCAAAATGAAACGCTAGTTACTGGAAAATTGGAATCAATATCTGCTTATGAAAGTCTTTTAGGTAGATGTATTAAAATTGATGGATTAGTCGAACTTAATGATTTAGTTAAAGAACCTGTTAAATTAATAAAACAAATTAGTGATAAAAATAGGGCAATAGAGTTATTAGAGATATCCTTAGAATCTGCTGAAATAATGATTGGAGAATACATATATAATTTTCCAGAGATAACAAATAAAGAAGTTATTCAATAGTTAATTAGTTAATAATATTTAAAAAGTTCTATAGTACCTAATATTACATGTTTGTAACTAAAAAATTTGTTAACGGGAAGGAATATTATTATTTACAGAGAAGTGTTAGAGATGGAGATAAAATTAAAAGTGATTGTGTTGCTTATTTAGGGAAAGATAAAGAACTTGCTGAAATTAAAGCTAAAGATATAATGGATAAAATTGAAAGAGGAGAAACAATAGAAAACATTAAAAATACTGAAAAAGATGATGAAGGGATGGATGAAGGATTTGAAAAATTAAAATCAATTGAAGAACTTGCTAATTATTGCAAGGAAAAAGGTTTTGTATTTAGGAGTTCTGATATTTATGGAGGTTATTCTGGATTTTGGGATTTTGGGCCGTTAGGAGTAGAATTATTTAATAATTTAAAGAGAGATTGGTGGAATTTTTTTGTTAATTCAAGGGATAATATGGTAGGAATGGAAGCAAGTATTATATCTCACCCTAAGACATGGGTTGCGTCAGGTCATGTTGCAAATTTTAGTGATGTTGCTGTAATATGCAAATTATGCAAGAAATCAACAAAATTAGATAAATCTGAATTAGGTAAAGTCAAATGTGAGTGTGGAGGAGATTATGAATCTCAAGGAGAATTTAGTTTAATGTTTAAAACTAAAGTTGGTGCTTTAGATGCAACTGATGCATATTTAAGAGGTGAAACTGCACAAGGAATGTTTTTAGATTTTAAATTAATTCAACAGACTTCAAGGATGCAATTACCTTTTGGAGTTGCTCAAATTGGAAGATGTTTTAGAAATGAAATAGCTCCAAGAGATTTTTTATTTAGGTGTAGGGAATTTCATATTGGAGAATTTGAATTTTTTATAAATCCTGAAGAAAAGGAATGCAATCTTTTAAGTGATATTCATAAAGAAGTAAAATTAAAATTATTAGATGCTGAAACACAAGTTGCGGGAAAAGAAGATTTAAGATCTACAACAATTGGAGAGATGTTAAATGAAAAAAGATTAGAACCTTGGCATGCTTATTGGTTAGCTGAACAAATATTATGGTTTTATTCCATTGATTTAAGTGAAATTAAAATAAGGGAACATAGGAAAGATGAATTGTCTCATTATTCATCAGCAACTTTTGATATTGATTATATGTACCCATTTGGTTCTAAAGAAATTGCTGGAAATGCAAATAGAGGTCAATATGATTTAACAAATCATGAGAAACATAGTAAACAGGCAATGGCTATATTTGATGAGAAATATAAGAATAAAGTTATACCAAGAGTTATTGAACCTACTTTTGGAATGGAAAGAGCTTTTTTAGCAATATTAACTAAAGCTTATAATTTTGACAAGAAAAGAGATTATGTTGTTTTAAAAATTCCAGCTAAAATAGCTCCAATTAAAGCTGCTGTATTTCCAATAGTTAAGCAACCTGAATATATACATATTTCTGAAGAAATTGTAAGAGATTTAAGAAAAGAATTTAATGTTATATATGATAAATCTGGAAGTGTTGGAAGAAGGTATGCTAGAAATGATGAGATAGGAACTCCTTATTGCATAACTATAGATGAAGAGAGTATTGTTGGAAGAGATGTGACTATAAGAGATAGAGATACTACTTTACAAATAAGGGTTAAAATTAAAGATTTAAAAGAGATAATAAAAAAATTAATTAATAATGAAATTGAGTTTAAACAAGCTGGAAAAATTGTTGAAACAAGAAATAAAGAAGAAAAAAGATAGTTAAAAATAATAACTATTTTATATATTGATAATATTTAATAAGATTTTTTAATGATTAATTTAATGTTAAATGAGTTGAAACATAAACCTCTTAAATTTGGAACAAGTGGATTAAGGGGGCCCGATTCTGAATTAACTGATCTTCAGATTTATATTTCTACAAAAGGATTTTTGAATTTTTTAATTAAATCTGGAATAAATAATTTTTCAAAAGTAGCTCTTGCTGGAGATTTTAGACCTTCTACACCAAGAATATCAATTGCTATAGCTACAGCATTAATTGAAAATGGATTAGAAATAGATTATTGCGGTAAAGTTCCTACACCTGTTGTTTCATTATATGGATTTACTAATAAAATTCCAAGTATAATGGTTACTGGGAGTCATAATCCTTATGGACAAAATGGAGTTAAATTTGTTAAACCTCATAGCGAGGTTTTAAAAGAAGATGAAAAAGAAATATTAGAAAATATAGATAAAGTAAGAAGGCAAGAGTTCAATAAATCTGATGAAGAAACATTATTTGATGATAGTGGTTATTTTAAAGATTTTAATGAAATGAATAGTGAACAAAGGTTTCTATTTCTTAAAGCAAGAGTTTCTGTAAGTTCAGCTAGGATAAATATTGAATCTGAAGAATTATATATCAAGAGATATAAAGATGCTTTTGGAAAAATATTAGCTGGAGAAAAAATAGTTTTTTATCAACAGACTGCAGTAGGTAGAGAATTAATTCCAAGAGTATTTGAAGAACTGGGTGCAGTAGTTATTAGGGAAGAAAAAGTAGATGAAACTAAAGAATTTATTGCAGTAGATACTGAAGATATGAAATTTCATTTACTTGAGAAAATGGCAAACCTTGCTTTAAAAAATAATTGTTTTTATTCTGTAACTACGGATGGAGATTCAGACAGACCAGCAATTGTTATATTAAGAAAAGGAAACGATGGAAAACCATTATATAAAAATGGGAAATTAGATTATTTTTATATTAAAGGAGATAATCTTAATGTTTTATCTATTTTATTATATAAACCACATTTTATTGCTGCACCTATTAATTTTAATTATAAATCCTCTGAATTTCTAAAGAAAAATGGAATTGAAGTTAAATTTACAAGAGTTGGTGCGCCGCATATTGTTAAAGCAATGCAAAATAGATTAGAAAAGGAAAGAATTAAATTTGAAAAAAAAGGAATAAAATTAGAACATTCTGAGTTACTTGAAAAAATCGGATTGTATGGATTTGAAGTTAATGGTGGAGCAATGCTTGGTTCATCTAAACCATTTCCAAAAGAAATTTTTAATGGAATTGAAAATAGCGGGCATGGAAGATTAACTCCTCTTCCAACAAGAGATTCGACCTTTCCAATATTATGCGCTTTAATACTTGCTAAAAAAATAGGTATTCCCCTAGAAGAATTATTTTTCAAGATTTTTAGTGGAGAATATGAAAGTTATTCGCATGCGGGTTTAATTGAAAATTTAACTGGTTTAGTAATAACTCCTGGATGTGAGAGATATACTCCAGAAGTTGGCAAGAAACTATTAGCTCATTTTTCACCTAAAAATAAAGATGCTGTTGAAATTCATTTTGAAAAAGAAGTTAGATTTGTTGATGAAGATGGAAATGAAATATTAGTTAAAGAAGAATTAATCGAACATGCTATTAAAATAAATAATACTCTATTATTTTATTTTGATGAGTTTTTTGAAGAAAAAGTTAAAATAAAAAAAATAAATTATTTAGATGGAATAAGGATTTATTTAACTAATGAAGAAATTATTCATCTAAGGCCTTCTGGAAATGCAAATCAATTCAGGATATATGTTGAAACTGATAATTTTGAAAGAGCTTTAAAAATGATTGAAAGGGCAATTAGGGGAAATGATGGATTATTAGTAAAATTAATTAATGATATAATTGATGAGAAAGTTAAGATGTAGTTTTATTTTATAATTCTGGACCTATCGAGAATCGAACTCGAGCCTCACCCATGCCATGGGCGAATTCTACCACTGAACCATAGGCCCTTATTCTTTTAATCTAGAATTAAGGGTTTTTATTCTTATTTCTTTATCTAAATCATTATTTAGAAGAAGATAATCACTTGGTATGATCTTGGATTTGTTTTTTAAAATTGGAGTTAGGGATAATTTATCCTTAGTTTTAGCTGAGATGAATATTAAAAGAAAAGAATTAATTTTGTTATTACTTTTTTTTATATGTTCTAATGATATAGAATTAATTTTAATTTTAGTTATATTAATATTATATTTTTCTTTAGCTATTCTTTTGGAAGATTCTTCAATTGATTCTCCTAACATTAATCTTCCCCCTGGAAGAGATAGATAATCCTTGTAGGGTCTTTTTTTTCTTTCATAAAGAAAACAATTATTTTTATCACCTATATGAATAAGAAGAACTGGAAGAATTGCTTTTTTATTTGAAAGATAAGGAATAAGATATTCTGCTGTTTTTGATAAGGAATATTCATCATCATTTTTTAATAAGATATTTTTTTTAATAAGATTTTTTATATGGTAAGAAAGTTTATTAGATCTTATTTTTATTTGTTTTTCAATTTCATTGAATTTAAGATTCTTATTAAATAAGAATAATTCAAGAATCTTTTTTTCAAAATTATTTTCCATTTTGTATTTATTTTAAACATATTTAGTTTAGTCAAAAAATTTGAGGAATTGTTTATATATAAAAATTTGCAAGTCTAATTCATGAAAGAAAAATTTGATGTTTTTGAAATAGATCCTAGGGTTGCTAATGAACTACTCTATAATTATTATTTTTCAACTCATAATGATTATAAAGAGAGATGGTACAGAGCAAAAACTAGCGGAGTTCCTGTTGAAGTAATAAATCATTTTGCAAGAACAAGGGAAATTGAAACAAGATATCTTCCTCTTTTATATAAGGATTTATTTGGAGAAATATCACCTGATGAAGCAGATGATAAATTACTTGAATTATTAGGAAAAAGTGGTGCAAGAAGAAATGGATAAAAGAGTTCATTTTATAGCTGTAACTGGAATACTTGTTAAAGATGGTAAGTATTTAATTGCTAAAAGAGCGGATTTTGAAAAAGCGTTTCCTTCTAAATGGACTGTACCTGGTGGAAAACTTGAATTAGAGGATTATTTATCTAGACCAAAAGATACAAGTGAACATTGGTATAATGTTTTAGAAACAGTATTAAAAAGAGAAGTAAAAGAAGAAGTGGGCCTTGAGATAGAAAATATTGGTTATGTTACAAGTATGGTTTATATTAGGGAGGATTCTATACCTTGTTTAATTGTAAGTTTATATTGCGAACCTTCTAGTGAAGAGATAATTTTATGTGATGCCTTAACAGAATATAAATGGGTAACTTTAGAAGAAGCAAAAGAATATGATTTTATTGAGGGAATTTATAAAGAATTAGAAATATTGGATGAATATTTGAAGAAAGGGAAAAGAATTGTTTGGGAAAATTGTTAGATATATTTTATATTGAAAGCTTTTAAAAATGGAAATATTTTGATTGTTTCATGGTTAAAGTAGTTTTATTAGAAGATAGTAAGATATTAAGAGAAATTTATAAGTTTAGTTTGGAAGATAAGGGTTTTTCTGTAATGGAAATAGATGATGGAAAAGATCTGGAAAATGTATTAAAGGAGAATAATATAGATATAATTCTTTCAGATACTCATTTAATAACTATTGATGGTCCTGATGCAGTCAAGAGTGCATATAATAAATCCCTATTAGGTAATGAAACTCTTGTAATTGGAATGAGTGACGATCCAGATTCTAGAAAGTTATGGAAGGGACTAGCTCATTATGATTGTTTTTATGATAAAGGGGATTACCCTAGAAAAGAGATGGGAGAAAAAGTATTAAATTGTTGGAATGCATTTAATTCTGGAATTCCTGGATGGAGAATGAAACTATAAGATTTGTTAAGAATTTTTTTATTAATATTTGAATAAAAGATAAAAAATAAATTTTATTGTTAAAAGTGGTATAATATAATAATATTTAATAAGCGAATTATTTTATTATTTTAATGACAAATGAGGATTGTATATTTTGTAAGATTGTAAAAGGAGAGATACCTTGTACAAAAATATTTGATGATGATAATTTTATTGGAATACTTGATGTTAAACCTAAATCAGAAGGTCATGCTTTAATAATTCCTAAAAAACATTATAGGAATTTACTTGATATGCCTGCAACATTAGGTACTGAATTAATGGAGGCAGTCAAAAGTATAGGTTTAGATATAATTAAACATAAAAAGGGAGAAGGATTTAATCTAATTGTAAACAATGAACCTGCTGCTGGTCAAGTGGTTTTTCATAGCCATTTGCACTTGATTCCAAGAAAATCTGGTGATGGGTTACATGGTTTAGTATAAAATAAAATGGCAACAAATCCTATAACAAAATTGTTTGAAAGAGAAATTTCTTATGAATTAAGATCTGAATCTAGGCCATCTAATCCTATACTAGATAATATTTATAATCCTTTAAAAGATCAAAGTATTTCTCAAATAAAGGAAAGAAAACCTTTTTTTGATACTCTTGTTAGACCTGATTATAAATCAAGAAATTAAATAAAATCATGAAAAGATTTTTTATTAAAGGAATATTATTCTGGTTCGTTTTATTAATTTTAGCTATATTAAATGCAGTTGTTAGAGAAGCTACATATAAACCTATTCTTGAACCCTTAATTGGAAATTGGGCACATCAAATAAGTTCAGTTATTGGAATATTGATATTTTTTATAGCTATATTAATATTTATAAAAAGTGTCAAGAAAGATTATTCTAAAAAAGATTTGATAATAATTGGAATAATTTGGATTGTAATGACTATTATTTTTGAAGTTTTTATGAATGTTTATATAAGAAATTTAAGTTTAATAGAAGTAGTTGAAACTTATTATTTTTGGAGAGGGGAATTATGGATTTTTGTTTTATTATCTTTAGTTATTTCTCCTTTAGTTGCAGATAGATGGATAAGAAAATAGATGACTTGTAAAGACTTAAATAGATTTAAGAGATAATAATTATTATGAAAAAGAGGGGTAGAGAATTAAGTCTTAAGGAGTTAAGATTGCAAATGATTCTTGGAATTTTACTTATTCTTTTTGTTTTAATAATTGTATCTATTTCTCAATATAATAATCTTAATAATTTTTGTAATAATATAAATTATGATGGTAATTTATTTAGTAGTATTATTTATCCTCCTATAAAACCAATAATTCCAACAATACCTGTAGAACCTATTACTTCGCCAACTAATATTTTTTGTACAAGTGATGCTGAGTGTGGGGCTGTTGAAGGAGATTTTGGACTTAGGGTTTATACTGGCTGTGCTGAATGCGATTTAATTCAGCATATGTGTGTTAAAAAAACTGGATTACATTGTGCAAATTATTACAAATCGGGTTGTATGGGGACTTTTTTTATGGTATATTTTTCAGAGGATTTTTGTGATAATAATTTTATTTGCACTCCTAAAAAAATTCCGCAAGTAATATCGGTTATAAATTGTATAGAATCTAGATATACTGGAGGGGGTTGTTATTTACCAAATTGTGATTCTAAAAATGGCTGTTTATTGGGAGATTATAATCCGTGGATGACTGGAAAACCCTGTACTATTAATAATTTAAATGGAATGTGTAAAGAAGGAATTGGTTGCGACACTTCTTCTGGAAGTAATATGATTCCTTTAACTCCAACTCTTACGCCTTCTGGAGTAAGTCCAAGTCCTTATCCTATACCTGTTATTAAGTGAGAATATTTATTTATTAAAAATAATCCTGTTTTTTTGTCTTTTTTTATTTTCTTTTTGAATATTTTTGTTTATTGATTCAATTGTTGGATACATTATTTCATCAACCATTTTATATTGTTCTTTTCTAAACCTTTCTAGATTAATTCCTTTTTTTATTAAATCCTCTTTTTCATTAACTATTTTTTCATCAATCTTTTTTTTCATTTCTTTATTTAATGGAATATTTTTTTTACATTTTTCAATAAAATCTTCATATTGTTTTATTGGTTGAGAACATATATCTCCTAGGGATGTCTTATAAGTTATCTTCCCATTTTTTCTTTCTATTATTTCATATCCAAAAATATCAATCTCTTTCATTTTATTATATAAATTATTAATTATATAAAATTTACTTTTTTATTTTAAATAATTCTCTTTATAGATTTCCCAAAACAATAAAAGATATTCAAGTAACATAGGGCCAATAAAGATTCCGATTATTCCAAATTGTGAAAGGCCGATGTAAATACCAATAATTGAAACTAATGGATGAAGATCTCCATATTTTATGTTTATTATTGGTCTTAAGAAATTATCAATACTACCAATAATAAAACCGAGGATCAGAACTGCTAGACCTTTTGTTAAAGAACCTGTAAGTATTAGAAAAATTGCTATTGGAATACATAATGCTTGGGCTCCAAAAAAAGGAATAAACGATAGGATAACTGTAACAAACCCCCAGAATAAGAAATTAGGGATATCAAGAAAATAAAAGTTTATTGCAATTAAAAATCCTTGAATTAATGCTATAAAGAATGTACCTATAATTGTTCCATAAGTAATATCTTTAAATTTTTTAATTATTTTTTTATTGTTCTTTTCATTAAATGGAAGATTTTCATAAATTTTTTTTTCAATAAGATCTTCGTTTACAATAAAATAATATAATAAAAAGAACATTAAGAATAATATTGCTAAAACTTCTGAAACATTTGAAAAAATGGGTTTAATTGATTTGGAAAGCAGACTACTTGATTGTGAGATAATTTCTTGATTATCAATTATTATATTTTTTGGCAATATATCTTTAAATTTATCAATTTGATTTGGCAAGAGTTTTACTTGATTAATTAATCCATCTACAATAATTATTATTGGAATAATAATTATAATTAGAGAAATTATTAGAATTATTATGGCTGAATGTGACTTAGAAAATTTTAATTTTCTAATAAAAAATTTATTTAATGGTTTAAAAATAAATGCTAAAAGAATAGCTCCAATAAATGCACTAAGGAATTCCAATAATGAATATAATACAAATAATGATAATAATAAAATTATAATTGTAAGAAGTAATTTTTTATCTTTTAATATTTTATCTATCACTAAATTAATTAATGGATGATTTTTATAAATGATTATTCAATTTAAAGTGTATTATTGGATATAATGATTAGAAAAAATTATTATTTTGAAAACATTTAAATAGTTAAAGTAATTTTTATTTGTATGAAAAAAGGTGCTAGAGAATTAAATTTAAAAGATTTAAAATTACAAATTGTTTTAGGGATTGTTCTTGTTATCTTGGTTTTAATTATCGGTTTCATATCGATTAATTCTACCATAAATAATACTTGCTCAAATGGTAATTTGGGTGGGGAATTGAATTTGGTGAGAAGTGTTGGTAGCGGTTCTGTAAGTATGGATCTTGGTTGTTCGGGAAAAACTTTTTTGGCAAGTTGTAAGGATGAAGCTAATCGAAACGGAATTTGTTGTTATATTCAAGCAGATTCTAAAAATCCATTATTTTGTTATGCTGAAGATCTTGGAAGATGTCCTGATCCTAGTAAGTAATTCTAATATTTTTTAAGTAGTTATCTTATAAACTTTTTTTAGGATTATAAAATATTTCTATTTCGATTGAATAAACTCAAACTCGTTTTTTCTTTTGATGGAAATTATTTTAGATTCTCAGAAGTAAAAACTCTTACTCGTTTCTTCTTTTGTTGTTAATAATTCAATTTTGTCAAAAGAAGAAACTCGCATATCCAACAATTTGCTTTTTATCACCTGTAACATCACCAGAATTCTTGTATTCTATTAATTTGGGTTTTGTGTTTAATATGTGGCAGAGGTGGAAGAGAATTGCAAGTGGATAAATGCCGCAGGCTTCAATATGATTGAAATCTTTTTTATTTAGGTTTTTTATTATTTCTATTGTTTCTTTATCAATTGCTTTTGCATCCTCATATGGGAGGAAGTGAGAAAGATCTGTTGAAAATATAAAGATTGCATCATTAATTTTAGAGAGTTTTATAGCGATATCACGTGCTTGTTCGTTAGTTATATCTCCGATCATTAAAGGAAGGACCTTTTTTATTCCTAGGGCTTGCAGGAAGGGAATTTGATTATTTATAGAGTGTTCTTTATCTATATTTTCGGTTTTGAAATCTAGGTTGAAAGTTTCAATTTCTCCTAATGGAGTTTTATAGTTTTTGGAGTTAGAGGTTAGAGGTTCATGTGTGAATGTATAATGAGAGGGTCCGATTATTATTGCTTGAGTAATATTTTTATCTTTTATTAGGGAATAAGCAGAACCTGCAATTTGTCCTGAATAAATATAACCTGCATGAGGAACAATAATTCCATTAATTTTTGAAGGAATTTTTATATTTTGTTTTTGATTTAAGAATTCTTCTAGCATTTTTTTAAGTTCATTAGAATTATTTGGGTACCACATAATGGGTTATAGTTTTAAAAGTATTTATTATTAACTTGGAAATTTGTTACAACTCATTAGTTAATACAAACGAAATATTTAAAAAGGGGAGATTATTATATGATCCATGGCTGAAATATATATCCCCTCAATAGCAAAAAAATTTGAAACAGTTAGAACCTGCTTAGGTCAAACTTGGCTTGATTCACAAACAACTTTAGCAACAAGAGGATTAAGAATTCCTGAAATAAATGAATTTAAAGAATTTATAAAATATTTATATGAGAAAGTAGAATCTGGTGCTCCTGATTGCTCTTCTAATGATATAAAAACCATTATAAGAACACAATTATTTGCCCCAATAACTGTTACTCCAGGTCAACCAAATTATATTGGTACTTTTTTGGATGCTAAATTTGGTGAAATAACTAGTCCAAATAGATTTTTTCATAAAAATAATCGATTAAGTTATTTAGGCGGATATAAATTATCCGGAACTTCTATTCAGCCATCAGTTAAATCTGAAGAAGTTAATAGTCAGGTTCTTATGAAAGAAAGAAGTATTGATTTTACAAGATGGTTAAAAGGTGAAAATTGTGATATTCATGGTATGCCTCTTGAAAATAGCAGAGATGGATATATGGATTATAGATTTCCAGAGAATGGAAGAGTTGGACTTTTTTTTAGTTCAAATACTAGGGATGAATTTGATACTCATGCATTTTTATTTGATCCTGATTTATCATGTAGGTTTCCTGGTAGATCTAGATTGGGTTTAGATTTATCAATAAGTCCATCAAATTATAATCATCCTAATGTTGGAGCTTTTGCAGTAAAAGATTAATTATATTAAGTTAGGAAAGTACTATAATTCTATAATCTTTTATAAATATGGAAAAAGAATGCGAACTCTATAGGAATTTTAGAGGGACCAAGGTAAGATGTCTTGCTTGCAGTCATAAGTGTGAAATTGATGATGGGAATTCTGGGATTTGTGGTGTAAGGAAGAATATTAACGGAAAATTGATGTTACTTGTTTATGGAAAGATTGCATCTATTCATGATGACCCTATTGAAAAGAAACCGATTTATCATTTTTTACATGGGACTAAAACATTTTCTATAGGTACAGTTGGATGTAATTTTAAATGTGATTTTTGTCAAAATTATGATATTTCTCAAACTTCAAAAAAAGGAAGGATATTTGGTGAAGAACATTCACCTGAAGATATTGTTAGACTTGCATTAGCTACTCATTGCAAGAGCATATCTTATACGTATAATGAACCAGCAATCTTTATTGAATATGTAAAAGATTGCGCAATAATTGCACAAGATCAAGGATTAAAAAATATCCTTGTAACTAATGGTTTTTTTAGTGATGAAAGTTTTGAATATATTAAAAAATATATTGATGCCATGAATATTGATTTAAAGGGGGATAATGAATTTTATAAAAAATATTGCGGAGGAATAATAGAGCCAGTATTAGAATTGATTAAGAAGTGCAAAGAAAATAATATTCATATTGAAGTTACTACTTTAATTATTCCTGGATTAAATGATAATGAAGAAATTCTTGAAGGAATTGCAAAATTTATTTCTGAAATTGATATAAATATTCCTTGGCATATTTCTAGATTTTTTCCTAGATACCATATGACTGAACGGGAAATAACTCCAATTGAAACTTTAAAAAAAGCAGAAGAAATTGGGAAGAGATATGGATTAAAATATATTCATTTGGGAAATGTGTAAACTAACCTAGCCAGAAAATTTTAATAAGATCTTTTGTTGCATTATTTAAAATGGAAGATAAGGTTGACAAATTTTTAAGGTCTGTAATATTTGTTTCAATAACTTATTGTTCTATTGGTGCTTTTGATTTAGTTGGTGGGATTATTAATTGTTATAGGAATAGATGTCTAATTCAAAATTCAATAGTTATAAAAGATTTTAATGAAGCAGAAAGAGTATTTAATGAAGAAAAAAAGAAATTAGGTTTAGATGATATGGATCTTAATTTGGTTATAACCGATAATGTTGATACTCCTGGAAATCTTAAAATTGATGGAGACAAATATTTAATTAATATCTCTAATGAAAATTTATCAAAAGAAGTTATTTGCCATGAACTTTATCATTTAAATAGATGGAAGAGCGGATCTAGAAAATTTTTATTCCCAATATTTCGTCAGTATGAAGAATATTTAGCTACGAGTTATTCTATATCAAATAAATAATTTATTATAGTTGTTAATATTAGGTATAATTAATATGTTTGAAGAACTACTTAAACTTGCAAGAGAAAATATTAAATCTAAATTAGAAGGGAATAAATTAGTTGTTGAGGATAATATTAAGAAGAAGTTTAGAGATAATGGTGCATGTTTTGTTACATTAACTATTAATAATGAATTAAGGGGTTGTATAGGGAGTTTGGAAAGCTTTCAAGCACTTTATCAGGATGTAATTGATAATTCTATACATGCTGCTTTTGAAGATCCTAGGTTTTTACCTTTGAATAAGAAAGAATTTGATAAAATTAAAATTGAAATATCCATACTATCTAAACCTGTTAAATTAGAATATAAAGATGAAATAGATTTGTTAAATAAGATTAATAATGAAATGGGATTGATATTAAAAAGAGGATTTTATTCTGCTACATTTTTACCTCAAGTATGGGAAGATCTCCCCGACAAAATAAATTTTTTAGAACATTTATCTAGAAAAGCAGGTTTATCAAAAGATGCTTGGAAAAAAGCAGATTTTATGTTTTATAACGTTGAAAAGATTAAAGAAAAATAGTTTTTAAATTTAGTAAGCTCTTTCATGACTTAATCCTAATTCTCTTTCTAGTTCGATAGATTCTCTAACTTTACCTAATTTTCTATATAAGAAAAGTATTTTTTTCTTCATTTCAATTTTTTCTTCACCTGTTGTTAATTTCACTAATTTTTCATATGCTTTTAATAGTGGCGCATATCTATTGGATCTTTCAAGATTTTTTATTTCGGTTTTATAAAATTCTTTTATTTTTATTTCAACATCATATAATTCTTTTTCATTCATGTTTTCGTTTAATTTTTTATAAGAATAATCTACTCGATCATAATATCCCCCTTTAATTAAAAGTTCAATTTCTCTTAAGAAAGCATTTATTTTCTCTCTTCTTGAGATTGTTATTTCCTGAAAATTAATTATATATTTAATTGCGTCTGGATACATATGATTTTTTTCATAAAGTTTTGAAAGTTCTTGGTAGCAAAATCTATGTATTTCAATATCTGGTAATTTTTTTAAACAGCTTTCAAGATATTCCATCTTTAAGAAATCAGACATCTTGCTTGCTCTAGCCTCTATTTCACCCCTAGTTTTTTCAAACACTTGCATAGAGAATCTATAATAGCTCTGTTTTTAAAGTTTGTTCTATTTGAGAATATAGTATTATGTTTTTTAAGAAATTTTAATATTTTGAAGTGATTAAACTCTAACAAGTTAAATCATGGGATTAAAGAAATAACTATCTATGATAGTTAATATGGCTGTACTGAGTCCTCAAAAATTATCCTAATTTTTGGGAACATTAAAAACTTACGTTTTGAAGTGATTGAACTCTATCGAGTTAAATCCTTGGAATAACAGAAATAACTATCTACGATAGTTAATATGGCTGTACTGAGTCCTCAAAAATTATCCTAATTTTTTGGGAACATTAAAAACTTACGTTTTGAAGTGATTGAAATCGGTTCCCTCGTTCAAATCATCAATAAAGAATATTCATATTGCTAAAGCAATATGAAAATGGCTGTACCGAGGATTGAACTCGGGACCTCGGCCTTATGAGAGCCGCGCTCTACCACTGAGCTACACAGCCGAGATTAGGAAATATAATTCCTTTAAAAAACTTCTGTAAGGGACGTTTTAGTCTTTTAATTTATGAATTTCTATCTAAGAAGAAAATACTTAAAAAGGATGATTGATTCTATTAAATATGGCTGTAAATGATACATTATTAAGGGAAGTAACTCCAAAACTTATTTCAGATGTAGAGTTTATTGTAACTATATTAGAAGCTGTTGGTATAATTTTTATTCTTTATTTGGTTTATATAATTGTTAACGCTTATATCACTTATAAGAATAATAAAAGAATTAGACATATAGAATCTCAAATTGATAAAATGGATGATAAAATTAATTTTTTGATTGAAAAAGAGAAAGAAAAAGAATTAGAAATTGAAAAATCAAAACATCATAAGATTCATAAAAGAAAGTAATATTACTCAACTAATTTTGCTTTATCAAGGAATATTTCTATTGAAGAAACAAATATACGCTTTCCTTCTTTGTTTTCAAATTGTTCTGAAGAGATTTTAATATCCTTTATTACAATATTTTCATTTTTTAAAAAAGTTCTTCTTGCAACCTCAACAACGTCCACTGCTTTTGAAACAAATTTACCTCTTGCTGAAACAATTACCTCATTTTGACCTTTATTTTGAAATTGCATTACAACGCCTGTAACATAATTCATAAACGGCTTAATACCTATAAAGATGATATTATCTTTGTCATCAGTTTTAGGTTTTTCTTGAAATTCTTCTGGCATGTTTTTTACTGTATTTTACCTTTTAGTTCGTACTTTTTTTTCCGAACTACATATCCAGCTATCTGATTCCTTACTTTCTTGCTGGAACTTACACCTTTTAGAAGCTCTTTGTTATTAACAAAATCAGGTGAAAAACTATTTTCTTCTTTTAATAGAGCTATAGCAGTTCTTTTTACTAATTTAGACTTTATTCTTCCCATAATAATTCTTTATTTTTCTGGTTTAAAAAGTTTTGTATTTATCTATATTGTTTGAAAAGTTCATAAAACTTCTAACAATAACGTTTTTATCAATACATAATATTTAAAGATAATATTAAAAAATATCCTTTTTGGCTAGATTTTATCTATCTTTTTTATAATGTACTGTTATAAATTTAAGGTATAATAGGTATAATAAGTTTTCCATTATTTTTAATTATGTTAGAGTAATAAAAGTAAATTAAGCCTTAAAAAGTCTAAATTTGGGATTTTTAAAGAAAATTTGTTTATAACTTAAATTAAGTTATTTTTTTAAATTTTAGAATAGAATAATATTTTTGTTGAAATTCTTTAGCTTTTTTATTCATTTCACCTGGGGCTAAATATAGGGCTGGAAGAGGGATTCTTTGAGAATCTGAGAGAAGTTTTTTTAAATCTTCATCTGAAACAGATTTTTTGTCTTTAGCAAGAGTTAAAAAAGAAATTGGTCCCAGGGTTGAATCTAGTTCAGCTATACAAAGATATTCTTTAGATTTATGGTCTTTTTCTTCAAGTATTTTAAAGTGATGTTTTTCAAGAAAGGAAATTACATTTAAAACAAAATCTGATTTAATCTTTTCTTTTTTTGGTTTTTCAATGATTTTCTCAACTAAGGGATTATCGAATTCTATTTCTTTTTGTATTTGTTTTATAGGATTAGTTTTTAGCTTTTTTTCTTGAATAATTTCTTGAATAGGAGCTTTAATTATTTCATCTTTAATAATTTTTAATGGTTCTACTTGTTCGATAATCTCTATTTTTTCTGGAACTTGTTCTAATTTAATTGAATCTTTAATAGTAACTTCAATTAATTCTTCTTTATTATCAGTATTAATAATATTTTCTTCACCCTGATTAGAGATTTCTATTATTTTATCTTCAATTTTTGGTTTACTTTTAAACATTAGTTCTACTTCTTCATTTGGAATTAGTATATGTTTCCAATAAATTTCATTATCGTCTGTAAAACCTACTGCAAAATCCTTAATTGATCTTAGGGCAACTCTTATTGCTGGATCTTGTGAAGAATCTTTCAAGACTTTTTCTTTTTTAAGCAGAAGAAAGGCTTCAGATTCTTTTGGATGCATATAAGAATGAAATTTTTCTAATTGATCAACTTGTCCATCCATAAAATAAAGCGGTGAACCTCCAACTTTTAATTTGCTTATTTTTATTTTTTTTTCTGTTGAAAGTTCTGATAAGAATGCTGAAACAAAAAGAGAACTTATTCCTACTTCTTTAGCTAATTGGATGGGTAGACTCGGACCCCTTCTTTTTAATATTTCTAAAATCTTGTTTTTAACTAAGACTGCATTCACCATATGAAAAAAGAGTTGAAGGGGTTAATAAAACTAACTAGATTACTTTTAAATTAAGGAACCAATACCCGCTATAATCATTATACCCATGAAACTTGAAAGAAATGAGATAATCATGAAGATTCTTTCATCTAGTCTAGCAATTGTTAATAAATATATTCCTACTTCATTAGGGATTGGCGTAACCATAACAATTAAAGCAGCTAAGATTATTAGCCAATTTTTTCCTTTTAGTTTTAATTTTGTATAAACAAAATGGTCTACCTTTTTTTTAGTTTTTTCAGAAATTTCTTTTTTAAATAATATAAAAACTAGAGTATTTTCAGTAACAACTCCTAAAGCACCTATTATTGCAACTATCCAAGGATTATATAATTTAGTGAAATATATGAACATTGCAGTTGCTGGAACAGAAGCAAATGAATATCCCCAAATTATTCCATTAATATATACTCCTAATAAACCATATTTTCCCATTTTTTTTACAATAAACTCAAAAATTCCAGAATACGCAAAATAGATTGTAATAATTAAAATCAATAAAAGAATAATTCCTTTAATAATACTTCTTTTTGAAAGATATAATTCTTTAAAACTAATTTTATTTTTTTTCTTATTCTCTTTTTTTTTCATATTTTTATCCAGTCTGTTTCGTAAAATAAAATATTATCTTCAGAATCAACTATTGCTATTAAAAGTTTTTTAGCTGTGGAGTGAGAGATTCTTGTTTTAGATATTAATTCTTCAGTAGAAATTTTTTCTGTTTTTTTTACAATATATAAAATCCATTTTGCATGCTTGTTTAAATTGTTTTCATAGACTCTAAATTCAGAACCAAATTTAGAACCTGTTTTAACTAGGTATCCTCTTTCTTTAAGTTTTTTAAAAACTGCATATTTTGTTAAAAAATCTTTAACTGATTTAATTAATATATTTAAAGATTCTTCAAAAGAAAGTTCTTTATTGTTTTTAATTAGAATTGCCTTATTTTTATCAATAAGATAATAAGCTTCAAAAGGTGAATAAATAATTTTTCCATCTTTTTTTTCACCAAGGTTTTTAGTACTTTCAAAAGAGAAAGCTTTTTCAGAATTTGAGTATATTTTATCTGAAAAAATAAATATTTGGAATTTAGAATCTTTCATAAAATATTAGGTAAAGTTAATTATTTAAGGGTTTTGGAAAATATATAAATATTTTTAAACTGTTTAATTTCCATTTAAATTATGAAACCGGATAATTTAGGAGATTTTTTAAGAGATCAAACTGGAATATTAATTGATTCTAAAGCCGATGGTCTAGAACATGAAAATTTAGATTTTCAATTAACTTCAGTAAGTTTAAATGATGCTAAAAAAATTAGGAGTTATATACGTGATTTTTATAATATAAATAATTTTGAGATAGAAGATAAAACAGATAGTATTTCTTCTTCTATGATTTTTCAAAGAGAAAGAGAATATATAATGGTAACTTTTTCTTATTTTCCTGATTCACAAAATTTGATGGTTTCTACAGAAATTCCTAAATTTTATTAGTTAATTTAATAATCTTAATATTTAAAAACAATTGATTTTTAGGTATTTAATGGCAGATGTAGACTTTAATGCAATTGAAAATTATTTAAATTTTCAAAAGTTCAAAATTTAGTTAAAATGGAAGATATAAATTTTAAACATATTGAAAAGAAATGGCAGGAGAAATGGGAGAAGAATAAGGTTTTTGAAGCTAATCCTGATTTAAATAAGAAAAAATATTATGTAAATTTTCCTTATCCTTATATTAATGCATATTTGCATCTTGGACATGCTTTTTCTTCAACAAGAGTAGATGTAAATGCAAGATTCAAAAGGATGCAAGGGTTTAATGTTTTATTTCCTCAATCTTGGCATTGTACTGGAAGCCCTGTATTTGCTGCTGCACAAAGAATTAAGGAAGGTGAGAAAAAGCAGATAGATATTTTAAAACTTATGGGTTTTTCAGACAATGAAATTAAAAATTTTTCTGAAGTTAAACATTGGATTGATGTTTTTGTTCCAGCTGCACAAAAAGATTTAATTCGATTTGGTGCAGGAGTAGATTGGAGGAGGAGTTTTATTACAACTGATTTAAATCCTCATTATGATAAATTTATTAAATGGCAATTTAGAATATTAAAAGAAAAAGGATATATTGAAAAAGGTAAACATCCGGTTGTTTGGTGTCCTAAAGATAATATGCCTGTAGGAGATCATGATAGGGTTGAAGGAGAAGGAAATACTTCTCAGGAATTTTCTTTATTAAAGTTCAAATTTGAAGATGGTTATTTGATTGCTGCTACATTAAGACCTGAAACTGTTTTTGGAGAGACAAATTTTTGGGTTAATCCTGATGTAAATTATTTTAAAGTTAATGTTGATTCCGAAATTTGGATAGTTTCAAAAGAATGTATGGAAAAATTAAAAAATCAGGATAAGCAGGTCGAATTTATTAAAGAAATTCCTGGGCTTTATTTAATCGGGAAATATTGCATGGCGCCATTGATTAATCGGGAAATTATTATTCTTCCTGCGAGATTTGTTGATCCTAATGTTGGAAGCGGTTTAGTTACTTCTGTACCAAGTGATGCTCCTTATGATTATATTGCTTTAAGAGATTTGCAAAATAATGAAAAAGAAATGAAAAAGTATAATCTTGATTTTGATGAAATCAGGAGTATTAAACCAATACCTATAATTGATTCTAAAGAATGGGGTGATATGCCTGCAATAAAAATTGTTGAACAAATGAAGATTAAAGATCAAAATGATCCTAAACTTGAAGAAGCTACCCAAATTATTTACAAAGCAGGATTTTATTCTGGAAGAATGAATAATAATTGTTTAAAATATCAAGGAATGGGAGTAGAACAAGCTAAAGAAAAAATGAAACAGGAAATGATTGAACACGGGTTATTGGATAAATTTTTTGAACTTAATGGACCTGTTGTTTGTAGATGCCTTACTCCATGTGTTGTTAAAATTGTTTCAGATCAATGGTTTTTGAATTATGGAAATAAAGAATGGAAAGAGCTTGCACATAAAGCCCTTGATAATATGAAATTATATCCGGAAATTATAAGACCTCAATTTAATTATGTACTTGATTGGTTAAAAGAATGGGCATGTACTCATCATTTTGGAACTGGAACAAGACTTCCTTGGGATGAAAAATGGGTTATTGAATCATTATCTGATTCTACTATTTATATGGCCTATTATACCATCTCACATATAATAAAAGATTATCCTATTGAAAAAATTGATGATGAATTTTTTGATTATATCTTTTTGGGCAAAGGAAAAGGAGATAAGAAAATGCAAGAAATGAAAGAAGAATTTGAATATTGGTATCCTTTTGATGTTAGAAGTACGGCAAAAGATCTTGTTCAGAATCATATGTCTTTTTGTTTATTTAATCATGTTGCTATTTTTCCAGAAAAATATTGGCCTAAAGCATTTAGTGTAAATGGTTGGTTGTTAGTTGATGGAGAAAAGATGAGTAAATCTAAAGGCAATTTTTATACTATAAGGCAAATGCTTGAAAAATATCCCGCAGATATCACTCGAGCAGGTCTTATGCTTGGTGGAGAAGGACTTGATGATCCTAATTTTGATTTTAATAATGCAGAAATTGTTAAAGATAAATTGTTGCAGTGGTATCTTTTTGCAATAAGTAATTATAATAAAAAAGCAAAAGATGAGAAAACTTCTAATGATGATGTATTTTTGTCTTATTTAAATAAATATCTTAAACAAGGAACTGAAGCAATGGAAAATATGCTTTTTAGATCTGGTTTTGATAAATTATTTTATCAATTACAAAAATCATTAAGGGAATATATTTCTAAAGGAAATACTAATCCTAAATTAATTAATGAGTTTATAATAATCCAAACTAAGGTATTAAGCCCATTTTGTCCTCATTTAACTGAAGAAATTTGGGAAAGAATCGGAAATAAGGAGTTTATAAGTTTATCAAGTTGGCCAAAATATGATGAATCTAAAATCAATGATAAATTTGAACAACTAGAAAAGCAGATAGATAGAATTTCTGATGATTTAAATAATATTGTTAAGCTTGTTAAAGAAAAACAAGGTAAACTAGTAAAGAAAGCTTTTCTTTATTCAATTCCTCCTGAAAAAAAATTATATGAAGATTCTAAAGAGGTAATTGAGAAAAAAACAAATCTTATTATTGAAGTTTTTGCAGTTAATGATAAGAACAAATATGACCCGGAAGGAAAAGCAGGTAAAGCAAAACCTGGTAAACCGGGAATATATGTTGAGTGAAATTATAATATTTTAATTAAATTTAAATATAATTATCTTTTCTTTTTCTTTTCTTTATCATTTCTTTTTATAATAAAATAATATAATACCGCTCCAAAAAATTGTAAGAATATTAGTACAAGTATCCATGCTGTTTTTTCTGAATCTCCTTGAAATTTTCTTTGAAGGCAATCAATAATCATTAATATCCAGAATATTATTATAAAAACAATTAAACTTAATATGGATAAAAATCCAAGTATTAATAATGGTATTATTATAGGATTCATGATTATTATAAGATTTTAATATTTATAAATTTGATTAAATTTTTATTCAAATCCTTTTATGATTTGAGTTATAATAACTTATTCTAGAACTGCTTTAATCCTTCTAATTCCTGCTGCACTTGCTTCTTCTTTTTGAATCTTGAAATGACCTAGTTCTGAAAGATTATTTACATGTGGACCTGTACAAATTTCTTTAGAAAAGGGATTAGATTTATCTCCAACAGTATAAACTGATACAATATCTCCATATTTATGTTCAAAGAAACCTAAAGCCCCTGATTCTTTTGCTTTATCTGGAGACATTTCTTCTTTAGACACTTGAAGTTTTTTAGATATTGCTTCATTAATCATATTTTCAACTTTTTTAATTTCTTCAGAATTTATTTTTCTTGAAAAAGAAAAATCAAATCTTAATCTTTCACTCGTTATATTAGAACCTTTTTGTTGTACTTCAATACCTAATACTTTTCTTAATGATGAATGTAATAAGTGGGTTGCTGTATGAAGCCTTGTAGTAAGTTCTGAATTATCTTGAAGTCCTGATTTAAATTTACCTGCTGAAGAGGTTCTTGAAAGTTCTTGATGATTTAATAATTCCAAATCAAAATCTTTTTCATTAACTTTTATATTTTTTTCTTTAGCTAGTTCAACTGTCATTTCTATTGGAAAACCATAGGATTGGTAAAGCAAGAATGCATCTTTACCTGATATAATTTTTGAATTATTTTTAATAATTTTATCAAATTCTTTTATTCCTTGTTCTAATGTTTCTAGAAATCTTTTTTCTTCTTTAGCTAATTCTAATAAGATTTTATTTTTATTATTTTTTAAAATTTCATAATCTTTGTAAATTTCAAAAATTGGTTCAGCAATATTAGTAATAAAATTTTTTAAATTTAATTTTTTCCCATATCTTATTGTTCTTCTAATTAATCTTCTTAAGACATAACCTTGTTCCATATTAGACGGGATTACTCCATCTGCAAGAAGGAATACTGAAGCTTTTGTGTGATCTGCAATAATTCTAAATTCTTTTTCATTTGATTTGTAATTTTTACCTGAGATATTTTCTATTTTTTTTATTATTTTTAAGAATGAACTTGACAAGTAATTATCTTCTAGGCCGGATAAAACAGTTATAGTTCTTTCTACGCCCATTCCAGTATCAATATTTTTTTGTTTTGCTTGATTAAAATTTCCATTTTGATCTTTATTGAATTCCAATAATACATCGTTCCATATTTCCACCCAATTTTCATCTTTTGGATCGAATTTTGTTGGTGCAGGAATATTGTTAGGTTTCCAATAGAACATCTCTGTACAAGGCCCGCAAGGGCCGGTTGTTCCTGCTGGTCCCCACCAGTTATCTTTTAAAAATGCAATTCTTTCTTTAGAGATACCTAGATTATGCCAGATTTCTGCTGCATTATTATCTTTTGGAGATTCATTATTTCCTGCAAAACAAGTTACTGCAAATCTGTCTAATGATATTTTTAAGACTTTAGTAATAAATTCAAATGAAAACTTTATTGCATCTTCTTTAAAATAATCCCCTAAACTCCAATTTCCTAACATTTCAAACATTGTATGATGATAGGTATCTCCAATATTTTCAAAATCAACTGTACGTAGACATCTTTGAACATTCACTAATCTTTTACCATTTGGATGAATTTCTCCAAGTAAATATGGTACTAATGGATGCATGCCTGCTGTTGTAAATAATACAGTAGGATCATTTTCTGGAATAAGTGGAGAATTTTTTATTTCTTTATGA
>JBAZYP010000014.1:0-8309 GCA_041659265.1 Candidatus Pacearchaeota archaeon
TAGAGCTCTTTATCTGACATATTAATATTTGGAATTTCTTGAGTTAAAGGTTTATATAATAAAATACCACCAATTTTTGAATTAATTGTATTACCTATAATTATACCAAGGTCTTTTGCATGAAAGGTTTCTATTTGATTCATTTTAATTTAATTATAAACAGACCTATGAAATACTGCATATAACATATAATCGTCTCCAATTGATTCTTCATTTAATCTTTTTCTTAATATTCTTATTTCATTAGCTGTTTGTGCGATACTTTGGGCTTTATCAGATGCTAAATCTAATTCATCAAATATTCCTTCTAAAGTTAAACCTTCTAAATCAGGTTGGTCTTCAGATAAATAAGATAAATATTGAAATCTGAATAAATCGTTTTTAGAATCTCTTATCATTCTTGCTTCATGTAATTTATCATGATTAACAAAGAATGTGTAAAATTGTCTTGAAACATCTTCTACTTGAACATTAAATGCTTTATCTTCATATTTTTGATTTTTATTCATTTTTTGTTCAAAAAGTATATTAAAAATTATTTTATAAAGATATGGGGGGCAGAATATTAAATAAATTTATAAAAAAATTCTATTATTTCTTTAAAGACATATAATCTTAAAAATATTATAATTATTATAAAAATATGAATAAAATTAAATTATCATATTTTGAAAGAAGTAATTATAGAGAAATGTGGTTTAGTCGGGCCATGGATTTTGAAAGTGCTTTAAAATTCTGTTATGAAGTTAATAAAAGTCTAGAAGATAATTGCGAAGTTGAGTTGAATTATGATGATGAAGTATTAACCATGAGTGAAGATATGGATAGAATACAAATATTATATTATCCAACAGAACCAAGAACCGAGATATCTGGAAGATTTGTTAGACCAGAAGAAAAATTAAGTGTTTTATATAAATTCATTCTTGAACCTCGTACCCCTACTCCTGGAACAAGATATAATGGAATAAAAGTTAGAGCAGGTTTTGAAGAATTTCCAGATATAAATAAAGATCAATATCATAATCTATCATTATTTGTTGAAGATGTGATGTTTAATATTGAAGAATATGCTATAAAATATTTTTATATGAATGAGAAAAAGAAGAGATGAAATGAAATATTGGTAATTATAATTAGACAAGATTGAATAGCGGGATAAAGAATGAAACATATCAGTAACTTTTACAATGACAAGAGGGAGTAAGAAGGATTAAAATTAAAAAAGAGTGGAAAAAGGAAATAAAAAATTCTTTGTAATGTTTGAAAGGATAAGTTAGAGTAACAGGATAAAGATATTGATTAGTGAGATTTACAAATAAATTTTATATAAATATAACCAAAAGGGTTTTAACCTTTAAATTGTAATATTAATTATGGTACATTTGAATGCATTTATTATAAAAGAAGAAGATAGGTATATTGCAAAATGCTCTGAAGTTGGAACTGTAAGTCAGGGAGAAAATGCTAATATCGCATTAGAAAATCTTAGAGAAGCAACTGAACTTTATTTAGAAGAATTCCCATTAAAGAGTTGATAAGTAAATGCTATATTGATAATCTACTTTAATATTTATAACTCGAAATCCGAACGATTTATTTCTTATTCCTCCCTGCAATTAATTCAAAATTTATATAAATAATGCAATAAGATACCTATAGCTACATATAAAAACTTCCAATTAATAATAAGATAATGGGTGATGATTATTCTAATGAAGTGAAAGAACTTATAGAAAGATACAAGAAAAAAGGATTTAGATATGCAAAACCTTTGGATTTCTTACTTGATAGAATTGGTGATAAAAAAGAAAATATAGAAACAGAGTTAATCAATCTTGAAAATATAAAATTTTGTGAAAAACAGCAAAGAAATGGAGAAATTAGATATTCAATCTATTTTGTTTATAGTAATAAAAAAGGTAGAGTTTATGTTGTAACTTTTGAAGATAAGATTGTTGTGATAACTATTTTCCCAATCGGAAAAACTACATTAAAAAAATATAAGAAAAGATTTATAAGATAGTTTTAACTAAATATACTATGGCATATAAATTCCATTATGATAAAAAATATGATGTTTTATATATTCGTAATGCTGAGAAAAAAGTCGATGAAAGCGTAGAATTTTCAGAAGATATTGTTTTAGATTTGGATAATGAAGGAAAAGTAATTGGGGTGGAATTATCTTATGCTAGCGAATTATTCGCGATATTCAATAATGAAATTGACAAGCTATTTTTATCGTCTTTAAAAGAAGCAAGAATTGAATATAAAGAATTTAGAAATACCTGGTTTGTTGTTTTAATACTTAATACTGGCAGTAAGGAAATATCTCAAGTATTACCTCCTTTAAGAAAGTCAGAATATATTAGCCCGTTAGTAGCAAATAGTATCTAGAAATACTATATTTGAAATTCTAAAGTATTTATCAGGATAATTAGAAAGATTATGATTTATAAAAAAAGAAATTATAATAAAAAGGATTTTAAAACATTTCATAAATTGATAAAATAAGGATAATAAAAAAGAATCCCTACTTTAAAAAATTCATTTATTAAGACCCTAATAATGACCTATCAAAATCCTCAGGTAATTCAAGTTTAAAAGAAAAATAATTATGTTTTAAAACAAGACTTTTGATATGTGAAACTAAACATAAATCAATAATTGATAATTTATTTAAATCAACAGAAATCTCTAAATCCCCTCTTCCAATATATTCTGGAAAATCTGGTTTAAGTCCATGAAAAATTCTATCAAAATTATTTCTATTTTTAAAAATGCATTTGTCATTAACATAGACAGTTCTAACTGAATCATATGGAATAAGAGCATAATCAGGGGTTGTTGGAAGATTATTATAGATTTCTTCAGGAGTTGAATCATTATTTGGATTAAAATCATTTATTGGTTTATAGACCATTATTCCTTTTGTTAGAACATTTTCAAGAACACCTATTATTATACCTAAATCTTTTCCAATAAAAGAGGCGGATATATAATCCATAAAAATGAATAAGATATTCGGTATTTAAATTTTATTGAAGATGGGAAAGGGGGGAAGATTGGTAATTTTTACGAAATATGATAGAGATAAAATCATAGAATCCGTTTAAAGATTCTATGGAGTTAATTATATTATTAACAATTATTCAGTTTAAATAGTTTTTTGGCGAGATATTATTGAATTTGTATTATATGATTCTTTGGTAATTTTTACAAAATAAGATAGAGATAATAAGGATTAAGATAAGAAAAGAGTGTTAAAAAAATATAATATAATAGAAAAGGGAGAAAAAGAAATATTTTAATTAAACTAATCCTAGACTTATTAATGCACTGTCTATCTCAGAATCCATTAAATCATATTTCTCATTGATAAGAAAATCTTTCTTATCTAACTCGTTTTTTAATTTTCTTTTTAATTCTTCCCTTATCTGAATAATATCGTAATAATCCTAATTGCTTTGTTCTTTTATTTTTGAAGCTTCTTTAAAGAGTATTTCTGAATCTTTTGAATATTTTAAGGCATAAATCTCATTCTTATTAACCATACTCCCTATCTTATGCCTAAGAGCAACTGCTAAAATATTTGTTAATTCATTAAGTATTTGTTTTTTACTCATTTTTGATCTAATAATTTATTTATAAGGTTTAATTTTGACTTTATTACTTCTCTAAGTTTTTTTATAATTTCTTTATCTATAGAACCATTTTGCCTCAGGTTTGTTGCTAAAGAATCTCCTAAGAGATTTTTAATTTCTTTATTAATCTCTAAAGGGTCTAATGAAATATTTTCCAAGAATTTTTCTATAGTTAGTAGTCTTCTAATAGAATCATAAAAAACTCTTGAATTTAGGTTTATATTAAGAAGATCTTCTGGCATCATTAATAAAAATCTTATATGGTCCTTGTTTAATTCTATGTCTTTAGGTAAACTAAATTTCTTATCTGAAATAAAATAATAAAGCATGCTCCTATGAATCGGACAAAACTTTTGAAGGGTTTTAAAATTATTTTCAGAAATTATTAATATATGAAATTTTAATTCAAATTTGTCCATAAGAGTCTTATAAACTTCTTTTTCAATGTCTTTATCTGAAATAATGATAATATCTATATCATTAAAATCATGTTTTTGAGTCAAAAAAGAACCTATAATAAAAACCTGTTTAATTTCCTTATATTTTTTTAATTCAGAGAAAATTTCTTTTATGAGGTTTATCTTAAATTCAGATAATTTCCCAAGTTTAGGAGAACTGTATAAAGAAGTACTTTTTTCAAGTAGAGTTACCTCTACAAGATCACCTGCTTCAAATTGAGTTATCATTTCCTTTGGGATATAAATCTGATTAAACCTAGTTCCCTTTGATACTCTATGAATGAATTTTAGCTTTTCCATTATACGTATTAAGTACGTACTAATATTTAAATGTTTATATAAGGAAAATAAAGACATATTAGTAATTGATACAATGACCAGATTGAGAAATCAGGATAAGATAAGAAATGTGTATTAAAAAAGGAAAATACCCTCCACCTTATCTATGAAATACTAGTAAATTTTATTACTATAAGTTTGAGATGAGAAGAATTAAGAGAAGAAAAGAGTGTTAAAAAAGGAAAATACCCTCCACCTTATCTATGAAATACTAGTAACTTACAAAATAACAAGTTAGAGTATACTTGATTTAATCTATAGAGAGGATTGATTAAACATATTAACCGCCAATAAAATACTTGTAATTGAAAAAAATATATCCATATAATAGATATAATTTTAAAAATTCGATATTAGTAGGTTATTGTTATGGCAAAAATTAATGGAATAGAAGATAAGGGAATTGAAATAATATTTCCAAGAGTAATCAAATTAAGAGAAGCAAAGAACCTATGTTATCATTTAGTTGAAAACTATGATAGAGAGTGTTTTCTTGTTTTAAATGAAGGCAATGAAACATCCAAACAAACTGAAGAATCGGATAAGCAAAAATCTTTAATAGATTTTTATGGATCTAGAAGAACCTTATCAGGAGAAATAATAAGAGCTGATGATAGTGCTAATATTGAATTAGATTTTAATTTAGGCCCTCAGGAAGAATTCAATAAAAGTTTATATGATAGAATAAAGATAAAAATTGGAAAATATAATGATGATACATATGTAAAAGAGAATCATAATAGTTTATCAGTTTTTGTTGATGATATGATGCATTCTATTGAAGAATATTCTAATAGGTATTTTATGACTGGTAAAGCCCGATAGAGAAGTTAATTTTTAATCAGATACAAAGTTTTGAAAGAGATATTGGTAATTTTTATAGGATAAGTTAAAAAGATAGCTAGAATAAATTAAGAAATAGAGTTTTATTACTATAATTCCTACTGCAAATCCCTTCCACAAAACTAAAGAAATTCTGGTAATATCTAAAATAATTAGGATAAATCCTGTTCTGTTACCATTTTATAGGACCTATTCACTATGAATACCCTTAATTAAAATAAATATTTCTAATTATAAAAATTCTTTTAAAATGAGTATACCTTGGTATACTATGTCAGAATCACAAAGCAGATATTCTATAGTTGAAAGATTAACCTCTAGAAAATTAGATATAATCAATTCTAAAACTAAATTAACTGAAGAGGTTGAACAATCCAGAAATAAGGTTGAAAAACTAAAATCAGATTTATTGAATTGGGAAATGAATATTAAGCAAGATATAGAAAGATTGAAACGAGAAAAAGAACAAAAGATTAAAGATTCTGAAAGAGAATCTGAGGATTTAATCAAAAGAAAGTCAGCTGTTGAAAAATCATTAAATGAACAAATTAGTGCAATTGATGAGGCATTAGGAAGAGTTGAAAAAATTAGCGAATCTGCAGCTATTCAATCCCATGATTAGATTAAAATTTTATATTGCTATAAAAAACAATAATTGCCATGTTGCATTAGCAAATTAATGAACAAAAATAATAGAAAGCCATGTTGCTCTCTCCCAATTGCAAGATTAAATTCTTGCGTGTAATTTTAATTACAATTGGTTAATTTATTTAAAATCTGCTGGAAAATCCAGCATTTTATGTTGATATCTAAAAAAGACAGAAGACACTCAGGTAGAAGAACCTATTTCATTAATGATAATGATTATCCGTATCTAGAGACCAAATGGGATGATTGGAGAGATTATCGGGATTCATTTAGAGGGAATAATGATAGAACTTTAATCAAGAAATCAGCTCTTGGATATGGAAGAATAAACAAAGAACCAAAAATAGATAAGAATAATAAAAAACTAAAAAGATATTATAAAATTAGAAAGACAAGAAAGAGATTAAATGAAATTCTCTTGAATCTTTGTTAAATCTTCCTTTAACTTAGGAATATCATATTTTATTACTTCCCAAATCATATTAGTATCTAAACCAAAATAATGATGAATTAATTTATCTCTAAGACCAGATATCTTTTTCCAGGGAACTTCTGGATATTCTTCTTTAAAAGAAACTTTAATATTTTTAGATGCTTCACCAATAATTTCTAATTCCCTGATAGTAGCACTCTGAACAAGCCGATTATTTTTAAATTCTTCATTGGAGGTTATATTAAAACAGAATTCTTCAATCGATTTAATACTATTTAAGATGTGACTAATAAATATTAAATCGTCTTTTATCATATTATTTTTATTTCTTCATCCAATACTCTTTTTTTTAGCAAAGGGTTTAGAGAGTTTAAGTTAAAAGATCAACTTTTATTCCTAATTTCTCTTGTAATTCCATTTCTAAAGCTATTAAATCTAATAGGCTAAACTTCTTCCCATTAACTTCTATTAAAATATCAATATCACTTTTTTTATTCTGATCTCCTCTTGCATAACTTCCAAATATTCCAGCTCTTGCTACCTTATTCTTCTTTAATATCTTGATTATTTTAGGCTTTAAATCATTTAATTCATTCATATTAATCATAATGTTAATATCTATATAAATTTTAAGGAAGAATGGAAATATTGGTAATTGTTACAATGATAGAGATAGAGTGGCATAATAAGATAGGAAAAAGAGATTAAAAGATAAAGAAAATACCTACCAACCAATTCTATGAAATACTAGTAACTTTAATTCTGACTAATTAGAGTAGCTTAATTAGATATGAGGTGTATAACATTCTATCCAATTCATATCAAAACCCTGTAATATTATTACAATAATAAAGTATAAAAAGGGTTGCAGATATGAATTGGAATAAAAAGGGCAAGTTCACGATACAATAATAAAAAAAGTGTACTTGATAAAAATAGTAACATATAAATCACTACTGTACCAACATAAAAAACTATATAGTTTAGTGATGATATTAAAATCCCAGGGGGATTTTAGGGGATAGTATTGGAATAAAGTTACGACAACTTAATTACTACCAATACGACACGAAAAACTATATAGTTTAGTGATATTTATATATAATATATAATAAAGACTATCAAACCTTTAAAAGAAGGAAAATATCATATTCATAACTAAGAGGTGAAGAAAAAAAGTGAGCTATAGTAAAAAGAGCAAAAAATGGGTTATTCAGATTATTATAAATGGAAGAATAAAGATGAAATCTTAAAAGAGGCAGATAAGCAATTGCCAGATAAAGCTAGTGCTATAAAACCTCAAAATAAACCTGTAGACCTACCTTCTTATAAACCTGCATTTAAACCTAGTGTACAAAACCAACTAAATACTGGTAATAATACTAGAGACATTAGAAATGATAATGTTAAAAGCGGATTAAGTAATAGTGGAAGTGGAGTAAGCAGTTATGAAGCTAGAAGATTAGACGAAAAAAGACTTGAAGAAAGAAGAGCAGAAGAAATAAGAAGAAAAGAAGAGAATAAATTAAAAGAAATTAATCAAAATTTAGTTGAAGATAGGGTAGTTGATGATAGAACTGTTGATAATAAAATTCATCAAGCAAAATTACCTGAAAATTATAATCCTAATTATGAACCTATTAAACCTGATCCTGATAAAAGAGTTGCAGTTGATTCTTATAGAATATTAAGAGAATATCAGGAAAAAAAGGAACAAAGATTAAAAGAACAAGAAGAAAGAGCTAGACTTGAAGCAGAAGGGCCGGTTGATAATAAAAGAAGAATAACAGTAAGTATAGATGAGATACAGAAGTTTAGAAAAGCATCTAAAATAGAGAAATATATTGTAGTTGTATTATATTTTGTAGTTATACTTGTTGGATTATATTTTATATTTGCAAGTTTTTATCCAGAATATCTGCCATTTGCAACAACTTCATA
>JBAZYP010000015.1:0-8290 GCA_041659265.1 Candidatus Pacearchaeota archaeon
TAGCTTGAAGAATAATCTTCAAAATAATAAATATCTTTAATTGGAACATCAGTTAAAACCCCATTCCTCATATATATTGGAGGTCTTGGATTATCTTGATTAATATATTTTGAAGAAATAACATAATCATATTCTCCAACCATTCTGGTATCTTGATAAGATCCTTCTATACTTATGTTTTTTTCTAAAATAGGTTTTGATCTATCTTTTATATCATAGATTAAAATATCAGTTCTAGGTTCAGAATAACCTCCACAACCCATTCCATAACATGCAACAGAGGATTCTGCAGCCATAATTCCCATTTTTCTATAACCTCCACCATTAGAATAACCCTCTGATAAAATTACAAGTTTATCTGAATTTACAAAGATATTTCTAGCTCCACTTAAATTCTCAATCTTGCTAACAATATTCATATTTTCAGCTGGATATGCATTAACAATTACAACCTTATTTCCAGTTAATGTATAAATATATTTTCCATCATTTTTCACAATATCTGCTTCATCTACTCCTTCAACCTGAATATTAGTATTTGAATGACTTGTTACTGAATTAGATCCCCCAGAACCTTGACTTGAAGAATCTTTAGCTAGAGCAGCTGTTGGTGCTGCTGCTTCCATAGTTACCTCTCCACGACCCAGGGTATTTCTTACACCATCTGAAAAATAATTAGTTGAATCTTCCTGATTTTTATTTTTCAAAAATTCCCTCATTTCTTCAAATGAATTAAAATTTTTAGCTTCATCAGATTGAATAATATTTTTTCCAGGTACAATTGGTAAATTTTTTCCACTTTCAAAATACATTAATAAACCAACTAAACTAGCAACAACTAGTGCAGAAATAAGAATCACAGGTACAACGCTTTTTAGTTTTTGCATATCGACTTTTGTTGATTTAGGTGAAATTACGATATGTTTTTTTGCAAGTTTATACATATCTATTTTTCTTCCTTTTCTAGACCAGAAGAAATTTTTTGTTTTTTCAGCTAAACCTGATTTTATTAATTTATTTAAATTATACTCGACAGTATTTATAGGTATCTCTAATGCATCAGAAATATCTTTTTCACTAGCCTCTTTTATATCTGCTAAATAATCAAGAATTTTTTTGCAAGTCTTATTTCCAAGTATTTCAGCAATATCTTTACTCCTAGAATCATCCATTCCAATTAATATGAATTTATCATTTGCCATTTTTTTTATAAGATTATTTATTATTTAAATGAATCCAAGACTTCAACTAGATTTGAAGCTTTTCTTTCTCCTTATTATTTAATAAAAAGGATACAAAAGCCATAAATATAAATGCCCCGACTAGTTGAAAAAATCCTTTCAGTTCATTTAAATTATTAATTAAAATATTTTCCATGATTAATATATTTCATTTAAAGTATATAAAAGAATCTTTAACTTCAATTAGATTTGAAGTTATTTTAAAGATTGAATAAAATAATAAGATTTTTAAATTAAAATTTATAATAACTATTATGAAGAAAGGAATATTAATAGGAACAATTATTGGAGTTTTTATTCTAATTATATTAGGAGTTAGCATTTGGTTTGTTAAACAATCAAGTCCAGGATCAAAATGTGCTTTAATATTAGAAAATAATTTGAATATAACAGGTCAACCAAGAGATGCATGTTATATTGTTGCGGCCGAACAAGCTAAAGATGAAAATTTATGTGAAAAAGTTTCATTACAAGAAGACAAATTTGGCTGGAATAATAGAAATTCATGTTATACAAGAGTTGCAATTCTAAAAAAAGATATTTCTCTTTGTGAAAAAGTGACACAATACCAACAAAAAGAAACTTGTACTAATTCAGTAAATTATGCCCTATCAACAAAAGTATAAACCGAATACAACAAAAGAAAATTCTTATTCATAAATTCTCGATATAATCTCATATTTAACTTATTAAGATATAAACCTTAAAATAACAATCTTAAGACATTAGTTGATTTTCAATCATAGAAATCTTTATAAATTTGTTAAATGTTTTATTCATATGAACAAGTGGATAGAAATTTTGTTAGGTCTTATCCTGATAATTGGTCCAATTGTGCTTGTTTTACCTGGAATGCCATTGCATTTATGGGGTTTAGCAGCATTGGAACTAATCAAAGGAGGAATAGTGGTCTTAGTTGTATTAGTTGGATTACTTTTCCTTATGTTAGGTATAAGTGACTTAAGAGAATAAGTTTTCTTTACAAATATAGGTAAATATGTTATCACCTTACATTTATGTAGATTCATATCTACTTATTTTCAATGGCATTTTTTAATAAAGACGAGTGTAGAAAATGTAAAGGTAGAGGTTGGTGTAAAAAACCCTGTATAATTTATTCTAAAATAAAAGATTTTTCTCCAATTACAAAAACCCATTTCTCAGGTTCAAGTCCTCCTGAAATATTTGTTGGTAAATATAATTATCCAAATATCAATGCAGGGGTATTATCTCCAATGATTAAAGAAGATACAGAAATTTATTCAATGCCAGAAATATGGTATGAAAAAAAACTTTCAATAGAAGATATCCTTTCAAAAAGAGGAAAACTAATTTATGGAAAATTCTCTACTTCAATTAATAAGGTAAGAACCGATGATAAATTTCTAAATGTTATGCAAGAAGTTTCAATGGCATATAAACCAGTTTCAACAGAATTCTTTTTAAAAAAAGCACCAAGTCAAGTTCTTGATATTAATAATCAAACTACAGTAATAGCTAATCCAGCACCCCTCCAATATATCCGTCTTGAAGAAAATGCAAAAATTAAACCTAAAGTAGATTATCTTGTTTCAGATACTGATTTAAAAGCAAACGTATCTATTAAAGAATTATATAAAAATAATATTCCAATTTCAAACATTAATAAAATTCTTAGTGCAGGATTATTAGGATTATCTTTCCAAAGAAAATTAGTTCCAACAAGATGGTCAATAACTGCAGTAGATGATTTGATTTCTAAAGAATTATTAAAAAAAATTAAATATTATCAAGAAATATTTGAAATAATGGTGTTTAATTCAGAATATAATGGAAATCATTATGAAATCCTTCTTTTACCCAATAAATTTTCTTTTGAAGTTTTAGAAGCCGAATTAGCAGGAGGATTATGGAATTCTACTAATAATATATCCTTAATGAAAGATTATGAGTTTTTTAATGGAAGAAAAAATTATGCTTATGAAGTTACTGGAGCCTATTATGCGAACCGGCTTGCTTTAGCAGAATATCTTGAAAGAATAAAAAAACAAGCTACAGCAATATTCTTTAGAGAAGTAAAACCTGAATATTATGCGCCTCTTGGAGTCGGAATACTTAGGGAAGTAACTAGAGATGCATTTAAATCCAAACCAGAAAAATTTAATGATATTTCTCAAGCATTAAATAAAATTCAATCAAGATTAAAAATTCCAATTTCAACATTCACTAAAGAATCAATTTTATTAAAAGAAATTGGTAAACAAAAAAGAATAACTCATTATTTATAATCTAAATCTATCACTACATAACAAATTTTCTTTTGGAACAAGATCTTTATCAGTAATTAATTCCTTTCCACAACAAATTTCTATAAAACCATTTTTTTCAATATTATTATCATTTAAAGTATAAAGTTCCATAACATTTTCTCCAATATTAGATTTATGAGATTGATAATCGCATAATGTTTCATTAATTGAATTATTAATATCTTCTTGGTCTAAACATTTATCAGGTAGTTTAAGATATACAGATTTTCCATCACTAATATAAGCAACGCAATACATAGTTTGAATTTCTTCAACATTATATAAAACCTTAATAGGATCTCCTCCCTTTATATCCATAATCTGTATAGGTTTATCTTGGAAATGGATAAAAGCACCTTCTATTAAACCTGCAATAACTAAAAGAGGAATAACTATAAAAATAAATACCCTAATAGAATCAACTAACCATTTTAAAAATTCTTTTCCATAATCTTTTCCCCTGTATAAAAATAAAAACAACCCTAATTTTATTCCAATACCTAAACTAATTAAAATTGCAGGTATTTCAAAAATTCCGTGTGGAACTAATCTCCAGACAATAAATATGCTCGTTTTACTAGCAACTTTAACAATAACATAACCTAAAACATATCCATTAATTACCGCTATAAACATAGGTACTAATCCAAAAAATATTCCAAATAATAATCCTATAAAAGCTGATTTAATATTATTAGAAATTATAAATCCAGTTAGTTCAAAAGGCCCAAGACCTTCTGTCTGCAATACTAAATTTTTTATTAAATCATTTATTTTATCGCTAAATAAATTTGGAAATATAATACCTAAAAATGCTGAACCGAAAAATAAAATTGTTGCAAATAAAAAATATTTTTTAGTTAATTTTAATGTATTTAAACTACTTTTAAAATTATCATAAAAAAAAGAATTTATATCAAAATCTTTTTTTGCCTTAACTCTCTTTTTTTTATTAACCATATTACTTTGAAAAATATCTTCTAATCAGGTCGGTCTTATTTTTATACTTATTCCTTAGATAAATTGCATAAGACATACCAACAAGTAATCCTCCAAGATGAGCGCTATTACCAATAGGAATTTCTACAAATAATCCAATAATTATCAAAGGAACTATTGCTATAATTGGTAATACCCAGAATTGCATCCTTAATGGTAAAGCAATTTTCAATATTTTAGGATTTAAAGAAAAAATTGAAAAAATTGAAAAAATCAAATATATCCATACAGCCAGATTTAATATAGATAAATAAGGTGAGTTAGGTATAACTGCATTAAAAATTGCTTCTAAAATTATAGCAAGAATTGGTCCAGCAATAAGGTAAACACTAGCATAAGGAGTTAATATTGATAAAACTCCTAACATTGAAAAAATAGCTCCAGATGCACCAACTGCATAAGTTAATGGACTTCCAAAAATTTTTGCTCCAAGATAACTTCCACCAAAAAAATAAGATAATGTAACATAAAATAATCCTGCAAATATTCCTGCAAAAATATACAATATAAAAAATCTTTTTCTTCCAATTAATTTTTCTACAAAACTTCCAACAAAAAATAAAGTAGCCATATTAGCCATTAAATGCCAAACTTCAAAATGAACAAACATGCTAGAAATAACAGTTACAATATTGCCTGAAAAAAAACTTTCTGCTTGAATTGCTACAATATCTCTTATTATTTCTTCTCCTAATACTTGAATTGAAAAAAATACCAATAAATACACAAATACATTAAAAATAATCAACCAAGTTGTTACACTAAAAAGTCTTAAAAAATTAAAGTAAGATTTGCCATTTAATCTTTTTTTAGTATATTTTCTTAATCTTTCTCTTTCAAAATTATTGTTAAACCATTTATCCATTAAATAGAAAAAATTTTAATTTATTTCTTCTTTGGGGTTTTTAAAGAAGTCTTTTTAGTTTTTAATACTTTTTTATCATCAATTGGCTTTTTATCTTTTTTATCCTTATTTTTTTCAGCTAATCTTTCTACTCTCTTTTTAGCCCTATCATCCTTAACTTTTTTTTCATCTCTCTTTATTTTAACTGCTTTTTTCTTTTCATTCTTTCCTTCTTCTAATTTTCTTTCAGCAGATACCATCTCAATATCTTTTCTAACTCTTGCTATATCTTTTTCTAATTTTTCTATTAATTCTTTATTATCTGAAAGTTGATATACATTTTCACATTCAGGACAAGCAAAATTATTCAATAGAGCATTCTCTTCAGTAGATTCTAAAGAACAAGTCGTACATAAATAATATCTCTTATCTTTTCTGTCTTTTAATTGATTTTCCAAGGCTAAAAGTTCTTTTTTTAAGTTTTGTTCCAATAAATTTAATGACTGAGTTATATTAAGAGTCCAAAAATAAATATACCATCCTTTTCTTTTATCTTTTTTTCTTATGAATGAAACAAGTCCAAAATCAGATAATTTGTATAAAATATTTCTGGTCTGATTAATAGTTAAATTTAATTTTTTTGCTATCAAAAATTCATTTACATGCTTTTTACCTATCAAAAGATCTATGATTGGCACTGCTTGTTTATTTATTAGATTCTCGACTATGGATTTAAGAAATTTAATCTGCATTTTTTTTGTTTGCTTTTAAATCGGAATCTTGGTTTTAATACCTTTCGCTTATTTGTAACCACTTAATAATATAAACAATTAAAGAAATCAATAAAAAACAAAAGTTTTTAAGTGAACAAAAACTAGGATATATATAATAGTAAATAATTATTATCTTATAAAAAATGGGGTTATTTAGTAAACAAAAAGAAGAATTAGTTAATTCTGAACCAGTTCCAGGTTTACCCGAACTTCCAGAAATGGTTGAAGATATGCCTGTAATAAATCAAGAATATACACAATCAGCTTTACCAGTAATTAGTCAACCAGAAATAGTTAAACCAATAACAATTATTCAACCTCCTAGTCAAAGTGAAGAATTTGGAATAGAATATGGAATGCAAAAATCGAAATTTGATACAATAAATAATATAGACGATTATCAGCAAGAACAACCTAAACCAATAATTCAATCTAAAGAAAAACCCAAAATAGAACCTCCACCAAAAACTATTGAAAGAGTTGAAAGAAAAGAAATTAAAGAAACTTCTACAATTTCCAAAAAAGATGAGCCGGTTTATCTTAGACTTGATAAATTCAAAATAACGATGGATAATTTTGATGGTATCAAAGATAAACTTAAAGAAATGGAAAAACTTATTCAAAAGCTAAGGGATATCAAAGGTGATGAAGAAAAAGAATTAACTGAGTGGGAACAAGAAATTCAAATTATAAAAGCACGTATGGAAACAATAGATAAAACGATTTTTGATAAATTTGATTAATATGGAAACAAGGCATATCAAAATAACATATGGTGATGTTTTAGACGCAAAAAAACAAATACTAGTTTCTGAATTAGGAATTTTACATGTATTAAAACATATTAGAAATTATAGAGTTTTAAGAAAAAAAGAAGATGAAGTTAAAGCAAAAATTAAAAATGAAATGGATGCATTAAAACAAATGATTATAGATATCTACACCTATCTTCCTCGAGATGGATTAAAAAAAGAACTCGATAGATTAGAAGAAAATAATTCTGATAACAAACTAAAAAAACTTACTCTCCAAGATGAACTTGAAGAAATAAGTTTAAAATTAAAACAATTAGAAAATTTAAGTATTAAAGCTGAAGAAGAAATTATTACATAATTTTTTTGTTAATTTATAGATTAATTTGTACTTACTTTATTCAAATGAATTTTTATTATATAAATTTATAAACATTTTAATCTATTTTTTATTATGAACGAATTTGAAAGAAGAGGTATACAAGAAGCAAATCTTGAAGCATTAGCGAGAAATAAAGCATTCAAATTTACAAATACATTTTTTCCATATACTTCGGGTGAAATAGGCCCATATTATATTAATTCTGAAGCAATAATGAAGAATCCCTCTGATTTTAAATTAGCTATTGAGTGTTATGCAGATTTAGTTTCTTATGTTATGAGAACTGTTGATGATTATACTATTGCTGGCGGAGAATCAAGAGACTGGATATTTTCTAATGCTTTAATAAAAGAAATTGGTAAACCCGCAATAATGATTTACAAGGATAAAAAAATAATTCCTTTTTCAGATGAAGAAATTAAAGGTAGAACCTTTGTTATCACTTCAGACTTGAATAATGAAGGTTCATCACCAAGAGATAAATGGGTTCCTGCTATTAGAGAAAGAGGGGGAATTGTAAAAAATGCTTTATTTTATATTGATAGATTAGAAGGAGGAATAGAAGTTATGAAAGATTTAGAATTATATTCTGATTCAGTTGTTCCATTAAATATATTTGCTTGGAAATATCTACAAAAAACAGGAGTAATAGATGAACCAATTTATAGAAATCTTCGTAATCGTGGTAAAACTAAAGAAGAAAGAGATGCCTGGGCAATAAAAATGCTAAGAAGTAATGTAGGTATTGCAACTCTTGGAAGTTTATTAATGAATCCAAAAACGCAAGAAAAAGGAATAAATATAATAAATAAAGGTTATCCTGAAATTAAAGATGAATTATCTAATAGATTAATATCCTACGAAAAAGGTATTTCCTTATTTTTAAAATAAATAACTTTTAAAAACACCCTTATTCTCTATTTTTATATGGAACGAACAGAATTAATTAAAAAATATATAGAATTTTTTGTTTCTAAAGGTCATAAAGAAATAAAAAATTCTCCACTTATT
>JBAZYP010000016.1:0-3615 GCA_041659265.1 Candidatus Pacearchaeota archaeon
GTTTGGGTTGAAAATGATGATCATTTTGCAGTTAAAGCATTAGGTGAACCAAAAAGTTCTTATTTAGCTATATCAAAAAGAGATTCAACTGGACTTGTTCCAAGAGGAGAAATGGTTGGAGGCGTAGCAATAAATGAAGATAATGCAGGAATTTATACACAAAATAATGAGTTTTATAAAAAAACAAATGGAAGAGTTTTAACTGGCCTTGTTGCTGATGGAAAAGGTACAACAACAATCCCTATTGAACTTGAAGTTTTTAATAATGTAGATGGAAAATTAGTTCCAATATCAAAAGAAGGAAATAAGGTGGTAATAAGTAATAGAGTTGAAATTGGTTATGGGCCTAATCCAGATAATATATTGGGGAGTTCTTATGATAAAGATTTTCCATTATTAACTAGAAAGGTATCAAATCGTATTAATTATAATTATGTAGAATATTCTGAAAAAGGTTTTGAACAATATTCAAAGATGGAACTATCTATGGATGGTTTTTATGAAGGAAAAATGACTCCAGATAGATTCAGGATGCTGATAGATTTAGTTGATGAACTACCAGATTATGCAAGAAAATCACTTAATGAAATACAATTGCATAGAGTAGCTACAATGGGAGGTAGTGTTGCTGCTGCATGGGGAGGGGTTGGTACAATTGAAATAGGTGGAAAATATTTTAGTCCGGATATAATCAAACATGAAGCAACTCATTCTGCAACACTTGGTAATTCAGAATTAATTAATGAATGGGTTCCTCTTTTTGGAGGAACTAGGTCCCGATCGGTTGTTGCTCCGGTTACAGGATATGGGGCAACTAATTGGAAAGAAGATATGGCTGAAACTGGTGCATTTATTTATAAATCTCCTGAATATACCAAAGCATATCTATCAAGTGAAGAAAGAGGTAAATATAGAAGAGCAAAAATCGCATTACTAGCAAAACACGGCGTTATTAGTACAGATTTATATAATAAACATATGGCTAATGCAGGATATGAAACCGGACCTGATTCATATGAAAAATATATTTCAGAAGTCAGGGGTAAATAAAATGAAAAAAGAAGTGATAAGTATGCATATAAAATATGCAGGATATGAAAAAAAACCTAGATCAATAAATAAATATATTTCAGAAGCAAAATGAAAAAAGAGTTTATGATTTTAATTTTAGGAATAATGATGATTAATCTAGTTAGTGCAAGTAATGTATATTATAATATTTCTTTATTATATGAAGATGAAAAAATAATAGTTAAAGATGTTGATGTTATCTATTCTAGTCTTTATTTTATTGAAGATAATATTGGAGATTATAGTGTTGAAGTTTTAAATCAAAATGTAGTATTAGGGGCTAATAATTTCATTGTTCCAAATGTTCTAATGTATGATTTAATTAATGAATCTGGAGAAAATTTTATTGAAGGTGGTGAAGAGATTTTAGATAAAGTTAATTTTAATATTTATATTCCTTATAATGAAAAGGGGCAAGAACTTGCTTTTTATAATGATAAAGACCAGATGATAGGAAAGGGAGATATTAGCACGTATTCTAAAATAAAAACAGAAGCTATAACAGGAGAAAAAGAAAGTGTTTTTGATGAAGATTTAGAAAGTGAAAATAAAGAAAATAAAAGTTTTTTAGAGAAAATTTATTCTTATTGGTGGGTTTTAGTTATAATACTCGGAATATTAATAGCTATTTTGTTTAAACCTAAAAAAAATAAGATTTTAAAGAGAAAAAATTAATAATCTAATTTATAACTTTTAAATAAATCAGTATTAAGTCTTTTTAAACCATCTTTTTTCTTTTCGTGTTCATAAATTAGGATTAATTCTTTTCTTCCAAGTTGTCTTGATAAATCTATTAAACCGAGATATTCTTTATTATATTCTTCTTGAAGTTCTTCTAATGAAACTCCTTTTTTAAATATTGGAACAATTCCTACTGAGCCATCAAAATCTTTCTTTGAAGTTTCCATATATTTGTCCATATTTTTTCTTTCCAAAAAATGATATGCAGAATTAATTTTTTCCACACAATCTTGATCTTTATTTGAAAATCTATTTTCAACATAAGATAATGGTTCACTTAAAGCATATACAATAGATTCTCTTTCTTTTTTTGATTTTGACATCCAATCTTTTTCAAATTTTTGTTTAGAGGTATCATCTTTACTTAAATAGATTCTAGCCCAATCTTCTTCATGAAAAATAGCTGTTTCTAAATCTTTTAAATCATATTTTTCACTAAATCCCCTATTTTTTGATTCATATCCGGGTGGTGGAGACATTTGTATTTTATTACTAGCTCCTTTTTGATCATCAAGTTTAGTAACACCAGGTCTAAGAGGTGGATCTGCAAATCTAGGCATATCTTCTTGAGCTGAAGCGTAAACTCCATTAATAAAAGGCAATGATATTAGAGTTATGGCTCTTGCAGTATTATTAAGATATTCTTTTCCCGCACTTATGTATTTTTCTAATCCCATTTTTATATTTGTAATATTTTATGTTAATATTTACATGTTTTTGAAGTTTATAAATCTTTCGTATTTTAGTAACTCACTAGTAATAACAATAATAGGGTTTAAATAGCTAAAAATTCGGTTTAAGAAGGTTTAAAAAAATAAGAAAATTAATATATAAATGAAAAAGGGTGGAATAATTCATTTAATTTTAATTGGATTAATATTAGTATTTTTTATAAATATTATCTCATCTCAGGATGAACTAGGTTCTATACCTGTAAGTGGAACAACTTCGCCTACTCCTGCCAATGTGAATCTTGGTAAATTAGATAGTGAAATCGGAGATAATGAAACTTATGTTGGAGAATTATTTGGTCTTGGACAAGCAAGAAATAATGAAATCTCTGTAAAAAATGTTAAACTAGTTCGAGGGGAGGGGGATTCAAAAACAAAAATATTAATTAAATCCGGGGGATATATTAAAATAAAAGGTAAAGATGGGGTTGAAAGAACTTATACTAATCTTGATAAATTAGAAGTAGTAGATTCTAAAGGACAAAAATCAGTTAAAGATCCTCCTGAAATATATTTAGATAAAGAAGGGAATATTGTAGAATCTTATTTTAGTGTTGGTAAAGAAAGTAAATTTTTATTTGGTAATAAGGAGATAAATCTTCCTGTAGGAAGTGGAGTTATTAGTAAGGGTGAAAATGTATTTGTTAAATTACCTCCAAATAGTAAGATTCCAACAATAAAATCCATATCTGAAAAAGAAGATAAAAAAACAATAATTTCTTTTGAATCATCTGGAGATATTACTCTTGATAATGGAGATAAATTTAAAGGTACATTAAAATATAGTGATTCAAAATTTTATTTTGATAAAGATGCAAATATTGGGTCATTGTCAATAAAGAATCAAAGGGGAGTAAAAACTTATCTTGATTTTAAAGGTGAGGTTTCTTCTACATATGATTCAGCTTATATATCTATGAATAGAGAATCAGGTAAAATTGTTATTGGTCAGAATGGAGGAATTGAAGGGCCATCAGTTATGTTTAATCCAGATCCAACAAATCCATATGGAGTTTGGGTTGAAAATGATGATCATTTTGCAGTTAAAGCATTAGGTGAACCAAAAAGTTCT